>NZ_JARXVD010000012.1 GCF_029892685.1 Mycobacterium sp. OTB74
CGACTCCGTGCCCGATGTCGTCGGCTACCCGACTCCGTGCCCGATGTCGTCGGCTACCCGACTCCGTGCCCGATGTCGTCGGCTACCCGACTCCGTGCCCGATGTCGTCGGCTACCCGACTCCGCGATTCAGCCAGATGACCTCGCCAGTGTCGCCGCCGCCGCGGTAAGGCTCCAGCGCCTCATCCCACGCGGTGCCCAACACCGAATCCAGATCGGAAGCCAGCATGTCGGCCCCGGCTGACATCAACGACCGCAGACGCTGCTCGCCGATCATGGTGTCGCCGTTGGCGCTCATGGTGCCGCTCCACAGACCCAGCGTCGGGGTGTGACACCACCGGTGTCCGTCGACACCGGCGCTCGGGTCCTCGGTCACTTCGAAGCGCAGCACGGACCACGACCGCAACGCGCTGGCCAACTGGGCACCGGTACCGACCGGCCCCATCCAGTTGGTCACGGCACGCAGCTGCCCGGGCATGGCAGGTTGGGGCGTCCACTTCAGGTTCGCCCGCGACGACAGGGTCGACGAAAGTGCCCACTCCACATGCGGGCATACCGCCGCTGGAGAGGCGTGGACGTAGACCACGCCTGTCGTCGCGTCGGCGAATTGGTTCGACGCACGCATCATCTGCTCCTTCGGTTCCGCGAGGGACGTCTTCCCCAACGACCTGCAGATCCGATCAAGCATCACAAATTGTGTGCCGCGCGTGTCTATTGTGCCCTGTGGGACTGATGTTGCGCTAGTCTCCGCCGAATTCTCTCAGGACCAGCTCAGAAACGCCACGCCGAAACAATCGCCGGGCGCACCGGGTTGGGTCATTTTATGGTCTACGCGTGACTGCCCTGGACCGGTTCTTCGAGATCTCCGCACGGGGGTCGACCATCGCCACCGAGCTGCGCGGCGGGGTCGTGACGTTCATCGCGATGGCATACATCCTCGTGCTCAACCCGATCATCTTGTCCGGCACCGCCGATATCGCCGGCCACAAACTGGCCTTCCATCAGGTTTCGGCGGTGACGTCCCTCGCGGCCGGGGTCATGACCATCATCTTCGCCGTGGTCGCCCGGATGCCGTTCGCGTTCGCCGCCGGGCTCGGCATCAATTCGTTTCTGGCCAGTTCAGTGGTGAGCATTGTCACCTGGCCTGAAGCCATGGGCCTGGTGATCGTCGAAGGTCTCATCATCGTCGCACTCGCGCTCACCGGCCTGCGGCGGCTGATCTTCGACGCCGTGCCCATGCCGCTCAAGCTCGCGATCACCGCCGGTATCGGGTTGTTCATCATGTTCATCGGTCTGGTCGACGCTGGGTTCGTGGCCTCAACCGGTCATCCGTCGCCGCCGCTCGGTCTCGGCTCGCATGGGACCGGTTCGGTCAGCGCAGTGCCCACCCTGGTGTTCGTATTCACTCTGCTGGTGACCGGAATCCTGGTGGCGCGCAAGACGCGCGGCGCCATCTTGATCGGGCTGATCACCGGAACCGTGGTGGCTGCTGTCATCGAGGCGATCTGGCACCTCGGGTCGGTGACCGAGCATCCCGGCGGCTGGAGCCTGTCCGTGCCAACGCTCTCCGGGTCGCCGTTCGCCATGCCCGACCTGGCCCTGGTCGGACAGTTCAACCTGGACAGCTTCGAACGAATCGGTGTGCTGGCCGCCTGCATGTTGGTCTTCACCCTGCTCTTCACCAACTTCTTCGACGCCATGGGTACCTTCACGGGGTTGGGCCGACAGACGGGCCTGGCCGACGAGCACGGCAACTTCCCGCGACTGCAGTCCGCACTGGTTGTCGAGGGCACCGGCGCCGTGCTGGGCGGGGCGGCCTCGGCGTCGTCGAACACGGTGTTCGTCGAATCGGGCACCGGCATCGGCGAGGGTGCCCGCACCGGACTGGCCAGCCTGGTCACCGGCGGATTGTTCTTGGCCGCAATGTTTTTGACGCCACTGGCGGCTATCGTGCCGTCCGAGGTGGCCGCGGCCGCGCTGGTGATCGTCGGCACTCTCATGGTGTCGGTGCTGCACGATATTGATTTCTCGGAGTTCTCCGTAGCACTGCCGGTGGTGCTCACGGTCGCGGTGATGCCGTTGTCCTACTCCATCGCCAACGGGATCGGCGTCGGCTTCATCGCCTGGGCGGTGCTGAGGTCAGCATCAGGTAAAGCGCGTGAGGTCAGCCCGCTTTTGTGGATCGTGGCCGTCGGCTTCGTGTTCTTCTTCGCGCGCGGGTGGATCGACAACGTGATCGGTTTCATGCGCTGAATTCGGCCAGTACGGCCTCGGACAAATGCGGCCACAGCTGGTGCGTCCACTCGCCGAAGTCCCGGTCGGTCAGCACCACCAGCGCCAGGTCTGCCGCCGGATCAACCCAGATGAAGGTGCCGGACTGGCCGAAGTGCCCGAACGTCCGCGGCGAATTGTCGGTAGCAGTCCAGTGCGGAATCTTGCCGTTGCGAATCTCGAAGCCCAGGCCCCAGTCATTGGGTCGCTGTCGGCCGAATCCGGGCAGTACTCCGTCCAGACCCGGGAACTGCACGGAGGTGGCCTCCTCGTGCATCTGCGCCGAGACCAGGGACGGCCGGAGCAGCTCCCCAGCAAAGCGGGCCAGATCGTCGACGGTCGACTCACCGCCGTATCCGGCGGCTTCAGCACCGCCGATCAAGACCGACGACGCCATCTGCAGCGGTTCGAAGACCGCGTCGTTCAGATAGTCACCGAACTCGATACCCGCGGCTTGTTCCAGCGCGACGGCCAACAGGCTGAATCCGGCATTGGAGTAGATCCGCCGGGTTCCGGGTGCGGCGATCACGTCGGTGGACTGCATGGCCACCCCGGAGGCGTGCGCCAGCAGGTGGCGCACCGTCGATCCGGCCGGGCCGGCCGGCGTCTCGAGGTCGAAGACGCCCTCCTCCACCGCGACCTGCGCAGCGCGCGCGACGAGCGGTTTGGTGACGGACGCGAGCCGAAACCGGCGGGCGGTATCGCCGCGGGTCGCCAGCACGCCCGACGGCCCGGTGACCGCGGCCGCCACAGCCGGAACCGGCCACCGAGTCAGGGCTTCGAGCGCACTCACACGTGTAAATCTATCCAAGTCACGGCCAGTGAACTGGGGTAGGCAGCACCGGGGTTCCCGTTCGGCAACCCAGAAATCAGACATCAGTTTGGACACCATTCCAACTACGCGCGAGAGGCATTAAGTTATAGCCATGAGTCAGACAGTGCGTGGTGTGATTTCCCGGAACAAGAAGCAGCCCGTCGAGCTGGTCGACATCGTCATTCCCGATCCGGGACCCGGCGAGGTCGTGGTGGACATCATCGCTTGCGGCGTGTGCCATACCGACCTGACCTACCGCGAAGGCGGCATCAACGACGAGTACCCGTTCCTGCTCGGCCATGAGGCTGCCGGCACCATCGAGTCGGTCGGCGAGGGCGTAACCCACGTCGCGCCAGGCGATTTCGTGATCCTCAACTGGCGGGCCGTGTGCGGCGAGTGCCGAGCCTGCAAGCGCGGCCGCCCCCACCTGTGCTTCGACACCTTCAACGCCACCCAGAAGATGACGCTGACCGACGGCACCGAGCTGACCCCGGCGCTGGGCATCGGCGCCTTCGCCGACAAGACCCTGGTCCACCAGGGCCAGTGCACCAAGGTCGACGCCGCAGCTGACCCGGCCGTCGCGGGCCTGCTGGGTTGCGGCGTGATGGCCGGTATCGGTGCGGCCATCAACACCGGCAACGTCAGCCGCGACGACACCGTCGCTGTCATCGGCTGCGGCGGCGTGGGTGATGCGGCCATTGCCGGCGCGGCACTGGTCGGCGCTAAGCGAATCATCGCGGTCGACACCGACAACAAGAAGTTGCACTGGGCCCGTGAGTTCGGGGCCACTCACACAATCAATGCCAAGGAACTCGACGTCGTCGAGACCATCCAGGACCTGACGGACGGCAACGGCGCCGACGTGGTGATCGACGCCGTCGGCCGGCCGGAGACCTGGAAGCAGGCGTTCTACGCCCGCGACCTGGCAGGAACCGTTGTGCTGGTTGGCGTTCCGACTCCGGACATGACACTGGAGATGCCGCTGGTGGACTTCTTCTCCCGCGGCGGCGCGCTGAAGTCGTCCTGGTACGGCGACTGCCTGCCCGAGCGCGACTTCCCCACCCTGATCAGCCTGTATCTGCAGGGCCGGCTGCCGCTGGACAAGTTCGTCAGCGAGCGCATCGGCCTGGAAAGTATCGAAGACGCGTTCCATGCCATGCACGGCGGCGAGGTGTTGCGTTCGGTGGTGGTGCTGAAATGAGCGCCATCCAGCGCGTGGTCACCAGCGGCACGTTCACCCTGGACGGCGGCACCTGGGACGTCGACAACAACATTTGGCTGGTCGGTGACGACAAGGACGTCGTCGTGTTCGACGCCGCGCACACCGCCGCGCCGATCATCGAAGCGATCGACGGCCGCAACGTGGTCGCGGTGGTCTGCACGCATGGTCACAACGACCACATCACCGTCGCGCCGGAGCTGTCCAGCGCGCTCGATGCGCCGGTGCTGCTGCATCCGGCCGACGAGATGCTGTGGCGGGTTGTCCATCCCGACAACGACTTTCACATGGTCGCGGAAGACCAGGTGCTGACCGTCGGGGGCGTGGAGATCCGAGCCATCCACACTCCGGGGCACTCCCCCGGTTCGGTGTGCTGGCACATCCCGGACCTGGATGCGGTGATCTCCGGCGACACCCTGTTCCACGGCGGACCCGGGGCGACCGGCCGGTCGTTCTCGGACTTCCCGACCATCCTGGCGTCCATTTCGGAGAAGCTTGGCAAACTGCCCCAGGACACCGTCGTCTACACCGGCCACGGCGACACCACCACCATCGGCGGCGAGTTGGTCAACTACGACGAATGGGTGGCGCGCGGGCACTGATTCTGCCGCCGTTTCGACAGGTAACCGCCAGTCATCGGCGTTACCGTTGGGCATGCCGCAGTCCAGCGCGTTACCACCGCTTGAGCCGACCGACAGCTCACGATGGTTGCGCGCTGGATTGCGCACGGCGACCGCCCTTTTCGAGCAAGCCGCCGACGTCGTGCCCATCCCGACGCCGCCGCACCCGATCGTCGTCGCCGAGTACGGTGCCGGCGACGGGCACAACGGCCTGGCACCGATCGCGACGGGCGTCGCCGCCCTGCGTCGACGGACCCGTCCCGAGCACGCCATCGCGGTCATCCACACCGACACCGCCGATAATGACTTCACCGCGCTTTTCCATACCCTGCAACATCATTCGGACAGCTACCTGCGCACCGACCGGGCCACCTTCTGCTCAGCGGTGGGCCGGTCCTTCCTGACTCAGGTACTGCCGGCGGAGAGCGTGCACCTTGGTTGGTCGTCATGGGCCATCCATTGGCTCAGCCAGGTACCCGCACCGATCCTGGATCATCTGCAGGTGTCATTCAGCGCCGACCCCTCGGTCCGCGCTGCCTATGCCCGACAGGCTGCGCACGACTGGCACGAATTCATCGCGTTCCGGGGCCGCGAGCTGTGCCCCGGTGGCCGCTTGGTGATCCTGGCGATGGGTCAACACGAGAACGACACCTTCGGGCTGGGGCCGTTGCTCGATGCACTCACCGCGATACTGTCCGATCTGCGCACGCAAGGCCTGATCTCCGATGAGGAACGCCGCGCCATGAGCATCCCGGTGGTGGGCCGCTGCGAGCGCGACTTCCTGTCACCGTTCGCACCGTCCGGGCGGTTCGAGCGACTTCGGATCATCCACCTCGAGGTGACCGACGCTCCGGACCGGTTCTGGGCCCAGTACCAGATCGACGGTGACGCAGAAGCTTTCGCGACGAACTGGACGGCGTTCGCGCAAGCGGCCGTGTTCGGCACCTTCGGCGCAGCACTGGCGTCTCCCGAACAACGCGCCCATATCCTCCAGCGGGTGCAGACCATGCTCATCGAACGACTGGCGGCTGCACCCGAACCGATGCCGATTCCGATGGCCTACCTCGTGGTGGAGAAGCAGCCCCGCTGAATGCAGCTACCGGATGGTGCCGGCCCCCGCGATCAGCGGCAGATCCAGTGGGGTGACCCAGCCCGGCGGTAAGTCGTTGACCGCAGGCACTGCATTGAGTGCGCGCAGCCCGGTGGACAGGCAGCCGGCCGCGGCGGCGTCGCGCCCCGAGCCGTCGGTGAATCGGAAGGCGGTCTCCTGGAAGATGCTCGGGGTGCCCTCGATGTCCACGCGGTACACGTCATTGTCATTGCCTGAAGGCCAGTCCGGGGCGGCATCCTGGCCGATCCGGTTGACATGCTCCAGCTGAATTCTGGTTTCGCCCTTGTAGATACCGTTGATGGTGAACCGCACCGCTGCCACGTTGCCGGGCTCGATGACGCCCTTGACGGTCTTGCGCGGAGTGTCGGTCACCCACTTGTCCCAGGTGGTGGTGATCTCGTCGAGCTCGATGCCGGCGGCGTGTGCGATCATCGGAACCGTTGCGCCCCAGGCGAAAATCAAAACCTCGGGGGTCTGCAGCAGGGGCCGGTGCTCGGGCGGA
Source organism: Mycobacterium sp. OTB74 (assembly GCF_029892685.1). GTDB lineage: Bacteria > Actinomycetota > Actinomycetes > Mycobacteriales > Mycobacteriaceae > Mycobacterium. The sequence continues at coordinate 6,537 of NZ_JARXVD010000012.1, forward strand.
CGCCCGATGCCCATCTCGAACTCGTAGTCGCCCTCGTAATTGGTGTAGTCCAGCAACTCGGACGCGCGAACCTTCCGCACCTCCGAGCACAAGCCCATGAGCGTCATCGGGAAAAGGTCGTTGGCGAAGCCTGGGTCGATACCCGTTGTGAAACACGATGATTGGCCCTCCGCGCAGGCCTGCTCGATGGGCTGGGTCCAGACCGGCGGGTTCAGGTGCATGGCCGGCCACACCCACGGCGTCATTGCGGTGGAACATACGTCGATACCGGCCCGCAGGAATCGGGTGATCAGCTTGATGTTGTCATCGGCATGCGCGGCCGTCGGGCCATAGTGCACCAGGGCGTCGGGCTTGAGGGCGATCAGCGCATCGACATCGTCGGTGGCCGTGAGCCCCAAAGGTGCTCCCAGTGCACAGATTTCGCCGATATCGCGGCCTACTTTGTCAGGGTTGCTGACACCGACGCCGACCAGCTCGAACAACGGGTGCTTGACGACCTCGGCGATCACCATTTTGCCGACGAACCCGGTACCCCAGATGACAACTCTCTTCACGGCTTCACCCTAGGCCGGTAATCAACGCGCCGTTGGGCTTTCGCGACAGAGCACGATCAGCTGCAGCGGCGCAGCGCGTCGTCCGGCCGGCAGTACAGCGGGAATTTGTCGACGGGGATCGGCAGCGGCTCTTTGAAGGTCAGGGTGAACGGCACCTTCTTGATGGCAGGCTGCACGGCACCGCCACATTCTTCGGTGTTGGTGATGGTGCGGGTGCCCTGCCAGGTGGTGTCATCGAACGCATATGTCTCGGTGATGGCCGCCTTGCTACCGTCGGGGCAGGTCAGCCCGTCCCCCCGGGGCTGGGTGAACGTCCACAGCCCACCGGTCAGCCGGGCGTCGCCGCCGTTGACGAGTTCGCTGGGGTTAGGGGCGATGTGGATGGTGCAGCCCAGCGGCAGTTCGTAGTTGACGCGCAGGTCTCCGACCGTTTGCGCGCAGGTCGGGTAGATGGTCCACTCAACCGGCGGCAGACCGTCCTGGTGATAGGTGTAGACGCCCTGCACGAAATTCTCGGCGTGCGCGGGAGCCGCCGTCCCGAGGACCACTCCAGCGACAACACAGCCGACACCCGAAACCGCCGACACGGCGCGCTTGATCATCACTCGACGAGTATCGCAGGCGATGAATGTGCGACGTGAGAAAGTCGCGGGTATGGGTTCACTCAGTGGGAAAGTTGCATTGATCACCGGCGCGTCCGCGGGCCTGGGCGCCGCCACCGTCAAAGTTTTCGCCGAACGCGGCGCATCGGTCTTCGGTATCGCGCGCGATGCCGACCGCATGGCAGCCGTGTTCGCCGAGGCTTACGGCGATCAGCCCGGCGGCAATTATTCATCGGTAGACATCTCCACCGCGCAGGCCTGCCGTGACGCGGTCGACGCCTGCATCGACGCATTCGGACGGCTAGACGTCCTGGTCAACGTCGCGGGATTCCACGAGATGCGGCACACCGTATCGACGACCGACGATGACTGGGACCGCGACCTCGCCGTGAACCTCAACGGCCCGTTCTATCTGTGCCGGGCGGCGCTGCCGCACCTGCTGACCAGCAGCGGCAACATCGTCAACGTGGCATCGATCGCCGGAGTGGAGGGCGAGGTTTACTCAGCTGGTTACTGCGCCGCCAAGCACGGGCTGGTCGGCCTGACCCGCGCCTTAGCCGTCGAGTTCACCAAGGAAAAACTGCGGGTCAACGCGGTGTGCCCGGGCGGCATGCTGACCGCACAGGTCACCGATTTCGCCGCACCCGCAGATGCCGACTGGGACCTGATCATGCGCATCGCAGCACCGCGTGGATTCATGGACCCGCAGGACGTCGCGAAAGTCATCGCGTTCCTCGCCAGTGACGACGCCGCGGCGATCCACGGATCGGTGTACCGGGTCGACCACGGCAAGGGCGCAGGCTGACCGAAACCCGTCAGCAGACGTTCACGCGATAGACGTGCGGGCGAGGTTCAATCCGAAGGGTGACCGATTCCTGGTTGTCCGAATCCGCCCACACCCACACTGACTCGGTTGATGACGAGGACATTCGAACCGGATTGCGCACCGACGAGTTGCGCCAGGCGGTCGAGGACCACCTGCTCTACTCCATCGGCCGGCCCACTTCGGTGCTGACTCCCGAGCACTACTTCCGGGCACTCTCGCTTGCTGTGCGCGACCGCATGCAAGAGCGCTGGATGGCAAGCACGCATGCCTTCCTGGACCTCTCCCGCAAGGTGACCTGTTACCTGTCGGCCGAGTTCCTGATGGGCCCCCAGCTGGGCAACAATCTTCTGAACCTGGGCATCGAGCAGCAGGCGCGCGAGGCGTTGGCGGCGCTGGGCTACGACCTCGACGACGTGCTGGCATGCGAGCCGGAGCCTGGGCTGGGCAACGGCGGTCTCGGCCGTCTCGCAGCCTGCTACCTGGATTCACTGGCGACCCTGGAGCGCCCGGCCATCGGTTATGGCATCCGCTACGAGTTCGGCATCTTCAAGCAGGAGATCCACGGCGGCTGGCAGGTGGAGAAGACCGACAACTGGCTGGCCAACGGAAACCCTTGGGAGATCGCCAAACCCGATGTGAACTACCCCGTCAACTGGGGCGGCTACACCGAGTCCTATCTGGACGAGCACGGCAACTACCGGGTGCGCTGGATTCCCCGGCAGGTGCTCAAGGGCATCTCGTTCGACACTCCGATCCAGGGCTACGGAGTCAACACCTGCAACACCCTCACCCTCTGGAGCGCGCGGGCCATCGAGGCCTTCGCGCTGGACGCGTTCAACAGCGGTGACTACTACCGGGCCGTCGAGGACGAGGTGAAGTCCGAGACCGTCACCAAGGTGCTCTACCCCAACGACGAACTCGAGGCCGGAAAACATCTGCGGCTGCTACAGCAGTATTTCTTCGTGTCCTGCTCGCTGCAGGATGTACTGCACATCTTGGAAGATTTGGCGCACCTTCCGGCGACCGCCCTGCCGGAGCAATTCGCCCTGCAGCTCAACGACACTCATCCGTCTATCGCCGTCGCCGAACTCATGCGGCTGTTGGTCGACGAGCGCGGGCTGAGCTGGGACGCGGCCTGGAACATCACGGTTGCCACCTTCGGCTACACCAACCACACCCTGCTCCCGGAGGCGCTGGAAACCTGGCCCCTGGCGATGTTCAAAGAGTCACTGCCGCGGCACCTGGAGATCATCTACGAAATCAACCGCCGCTTCCTCGACGAGGTCGCCGCGAAGTTCCCCGGCGACACCGACCGGCTGCGCCGGATGTCGTTGATCGGCGAGGACAACGGCAAGAGTGTGCGCATGGCGCATCTGGCCACGGTCGGCAGCCACGCCATCAACGGAGTCGCTGCTCTGCACAGCGAATTGCTGAAATCTAGTGTGCTCAAAGACTTTTACGAGCTGTGGCCCGAGCGCTTCAGCAACAAGACCAACGGCGTGACGCCGCGCCGGTTCCTCGCCTTGTCCAATCCCGGGTTGCGCGAACTGCTCGACGACACCCTCGGACCGGGCTGGCTGACCGACCTGAGCAAACTCCGAGAACTGGAGCCCTACGCCGACGACCCCGGTTTCGGCGAACAATGGCGGGCGATCAAGCGGGCCAACAAGGCTCGGCTGGCGGACTACATCCGCACCACCACCGGCATCGAGCTGAATCCCGACTGGCTATTCGACATCCAGGTCAAGCGCATCCACGAATACAAGCGCCAGCACCTCAACGTGCTGCACATCGCCACGCTGTACCGCCGGCTCAAGGCAAACCCGGACCTGCAGATCGCGCCGCGGGCGTTCGTCTTCGGCGGTAAGGCCGCGCCAGGGTATTTCATGGCCAAGCGCATCATCCGGTTGATCAATGCGGTGGCCGACACGGTCAATGCCGACCCTGCGGTGAATCGCTGCCTGAAGGTGGCATTCGTCCCCAACTTCAACGTGCAGAACGCCCACCTGATCTACCCCGCCGCCGATCTGTCCGAGCAGATCTCCACTGCGGGCAAGGAAGCGTCCGGCACCGGCAACATGAAGTTCATGCTCAATGGCGCGCTGACCATCGGAACGCTCGACGGCGCCAACGTCGAGATGCGCGACGAGGTCGGTCCGGAGAACTTCTTCCTCTTCGGATTGACCGAGCAAGAAGTCGAGGCGGTCAAGCGGGGCGGCTACCGGCCCGGCGACTATCTGGAGAAGGACGCCGAACTGAGCTCGGCACTGAACCTGATCGCCGACGGCACGTTCTCCGGCGGCGACACCGACGTGTTCCGGCCCCTGGTCGATTCACTGCGGTTCAATGACCCGTTCCTGGTGCTCGCCGACTACGCGTCGTACGTGGCCTGCCAGGACCGGGTCGACGCCGCGTGGCAGAACACCGCGGCCTGGACCCGGATGTCGATCCTGAACACCGCGCGCAGCGGCAAATTCTCCTCAGACCGCGCGATCACCGAGTACTGCGACGACATCTGGGATGTCTCGGCAGTGACCGTGCGCTAACTCACAGCCCTAGTGGGCAAGGGCGGCCAGCATGTCGTGCCGCTCCGGACAGTAGGTGTTGAAGGCGGCGTTGACGAACTGATACGCCTGCTGCTCGCTGTTGCTGCTGCGCGGCAGCTGATTCTTCACGAACGCGGCGGAGTCGGTGGCGGTGTGGTCGACACCGTTGTCCAGACGCTGGCAGGTGATCTTGCCGATCCAGGCGTTGTAGTCCTTGGGCCCATAGATGCCGTAGGTGTGGAGTTCGTTGGCGAAATCGGTGTCCGGATCAGCGTGCGCGGGGATCGCCAGCGCGACCGCGGCCACCACAGCGCCTGCCGCACCCGCGGCCCTGACCAGCATGCTTGCCTTCATGCCCCGGATTGTATGCCAGCTCATGGCCATCTGCGTCAACTCCCTGAAACACTGTTTGTTCGACTGCTCAATGCTGTTGGACCGCTACGTATTTGGTCCGATCCGCTGCGCACCAGCGGACCAAGGTGCTAGGCGCCGCTCGCTTCGATAGGCTCCCGTGATTAACTTAACTGGTCTAATCTATCAGTTAAATAATCTAATCTGTCGCAGTTGGAAATTCAGAGGAACGGGGAACAGATGGTGGCGATGCGCCGCTTGCGCAAAGAGCGGACGACCGAATCCACCGGAGCGTCCGCCGCATGACCCACGTCATCAAGCGCTTGTGGATCCCACTGCTGATCCTGGTCGTGGCCCTGGTCGCCGGATTCACCGTGCAGCGCGTACGCACGTACTTCGGGCAAAATCCGGTCATCGTCACCCCGCGCAACTTCGCCGACGACGCGAAACCGTTCAAACCCAAGGTCGTCACCTACGAGATCTACGGCGACGGCAGCTACGCCGACATCAACTACCTGGATCTGGATGCCAAACCCCAGCGCGTCGACCACGCCCCACTACCGTGGAAGCTGACCTTGTCCACCACTGCCCCGGCCGCGTCCCCCAACATCGTCGCCCAGGGCGACGGTAGCTCCATCAGCTGCCGCGTGACCGTCGACGACGAGGTCAAAGACAACCGGACATCCAATGGCGTGCACGCCCAGACCTTCTGCCTGGTGAAATCTGCATGAGCGTCTACAGCCGTAACCACGCCGACGAACCGACCGTCACCTTCCCGAAGGCGGAGAAGCCGCCCCGTCCCGCGATCCCGCGGCTGATCCGCACGCTGGCGGTACCGGTCATCCTCGGCTGGATCGCCATCATTGCAGTGCTGAGCACCGCCGTCCCGACGCTGGACGCGGTCGGCAAGATGCGCTCGGTGTCCATGGCACCGGACCAGGCCGCATCGGTGATTGCCACCAAGCACGTCGGTGAGGTGTTCAAGGAGTTCAAGTCGAACAGCGCGGTCATGATCGTGCTCGAAGGCGAGCAGCCACTCGGGCATGACGCGCACGCTTTCTACGACGAGATGGTCCAGAAGCTCAACGCAGACACCAAACATGTTGAGCACGTCCAGGACTTCTGGAGCGACCCGCTGACCGCTGCCGGCTCGCAGAGCAACGACGGCAAGGCCGCCTACGTGCAGGTCTACCTGCGCGGAAACCAGGGTGAAGCGCTGGCCAACGAGTCGGTCGAGGCCGCCCAGAACATCGTCAAGGGCATCAAGACGCCACCCGGCATGAAGGCCTACGTCACCGGCCCGGCGGCGCTCGCGGCCGACCAGCACATCGCCGGTGACCGCAGCGTCAAGCTGATCGAGGCCGTCACCTTCGCGGTCATCATCCTCACCCTGCTACTGGTGTATCGCTCGTTCATCACGGTATTGCTGACACTGGTGATGGTGGTGCTGGAGCTGTCCGCGGCACGAGGTGTCGTGGCCTTCCTGGGCTTCTACAACATCATCGGGCTCTCGACGTTCGCGACCAACCTGTTGGTGACGCTGGCCATCGCGGCCGCGACCGACTACGCCATCTTCCTGGTCGGGCGCTATCAGGAGGCGCGCGGTGCCGGCGAGTCCCGCGAGGACGCCTATTACACGATGTATCACGGCACCGCACATGTGGTGCTGGGCTCGGGCCTGACCATCGCCGGCGCCACCTTCTGCCTGCATTTCACCCGGCTGCCGTATTTCGTCTCGCTGGGTGTGCCCCTGTCCATCGGCATGGTGGTCGTGGTGTTCGCGGCCCTGACCCTGGGCCCGGCAGTGATCTCGGTGGCCAGCCGGTTCGGCAAGACTCTCGAGCCGCGGCGTGCCATGCGGGTGCGCGGCTGGCGCAAGGTGGGCGCCGCGGTGGTCCGCTGGCCGGCTCCGATCCTGGTCGCCACCATCGCGCTGTCGCTGGTCGGCCTGCTGACCCTGCCCGGTTACGAGACCAACTACAACGACCGCAACTACCTGCCCAAGGATCTGCCGGCCAACGAGGGCTACGCTGCGGCCGACCGGCACTTCACGCAGGCCCGGATGAACCCCGAACTGATGCTCATCGAGAGCGATCACGACCTGCGCAACTCAGCCGACTTCCTGGTGATCGACAAGATCGCCAAAGCGGTATTCCACGTTCCGAGCATCTCGCGGGTGCAGACCATCACCCGCCCTGAGGGCAAGCCGATCGAGCACACCTCGATCCCGTTCATGATGAGCATGAACGGCGTCACTCAGAAGATGAACGAGAAGTACATGCAGGACATGATGGCCAACATGCTCAAGCAGGCCAATGACATGCAGGTCAACATCGACACGATGACCAAGATGCAGAGCATCACCACGCAGATGGCCGCCACCACACACAGCATGGTCACCAAGATGGTCGGCATGACGCTGGACGTCGCTGACCTGCGTGATCACATCGCGGATTTCGACGACTTCTTCCGTCCGATCCGCAACTACCTGTACTGGGAACCGCACTGCTACGACATCCCGGTCTGCTGGTCCATGCGCTCGATCTTCGACACCCTCGACGGCATCGACACCATGACCGACGACATTCAGAACCTGATGCCGGACATGCTCAAGCTGGACAAGCTGATGCCGCAGATGGTCGCTCTCATGCCCGACATGATCGCGACCATGAAGAACATGAAGCAGTACATGCTGACCATGTATCAGACCCAAAAGGGCCTGCAGGATCAGATGCAGGCAGCGCAGAACAACGCGTCGGCCATGGGCGAGGCGTTCGACGACTCGCGCAATGACGATTCGTTCTATCTGCCGCCCGAAGTCTTCGACAACGCCGAGTTCAAACGCGGCATGAAGAACTTCGTCTCGCCGGACGGCCACGCGGTGCGAATGATCATCTCGCACGAGGGTGACCCGATGACCGCCGAGGGAATCAAGCACATAGACGAGATCAAGAACGCCGCCAAGGAAGCCATCAAGGGCACGCCGCTGGAAGGTTCCAAGATCTATCTCGGTGGTACCGCCGCGACGTTCAAGGACATGCAGGACGGCGCGAACTACGACCTGCTGATCGCCGGAATTTCGGCGCTGGCGTTGATTTTCGCCATCATGTTGATCATCACCCGTTCGGTCGTCGCCTCCGCCGTCATCGTCGGAACCGTGGTGTTGTCCCTGGGCGCATCGTTCGGTCTGTCGGTGCTGGTGTGGCAGCACCTGATCGGCCTGAACCTGCACTGGATGGTCATCGCGATGGCGGTCATCGTGCTGTTGGCCGTCGGCGCGGACTACAACCTGCTGCTGGTGTCCCGGTTCAAGGAAGAGATCCACGCCGGCCTCAATACCGGCATCATCCGCGCCATGGGCGGCACCGGTTCGGTGGTGACCTCAGCCGGTCTGGTGTTCGCGTTCACCATGATGTCCATGGCGGTCAGCGAGCTGCACGTGATCGGCCAGGTCGGAACGACTATCGGTCTGGGTCTATTGTTCGACACGTTAATTGTGCGATCCTTGATGACTCCGTCGATCGCGGCCCTGATGGGTAAGTGGTTCTGGTGGCCGCAGGTAGTGCGGCAGCGGCCGCCACCCGAGCCGTGGCCGTCGCCCAAGAACACCGCGTCCACCAACGAGCTGCAGCCCAGCTTACGTATCTAGGAAACAGGAGAAGGACTATGGTCGAGATCATGCGTGGTCTTACCCGCGTCGGGGCCGCTGTGGCGGCCCTGGGCGCTTTCGCGACAACTCTCGCCGGCCAAGCAGCCGCCGATGCCACCGATGATTACCCGATTCCGCACCGGATCATCATCACGCAGTGCGACACCGAGCAGTACCTGGCCGCGGCGCGCGATACCAGCCCGGTGTATTACTCGCGGTACATGATCGACAAGAGCAACCGGCCCGCCGACATCCAGCAGATGGCAGAGGACCGGATCCACTGGTTCTTCTCCCTCGATGCCGCCGGACGTCGTCAGTACTCCGAAAACACCGCCACCAACGTGTACTACGAGCAGGTGGCCACCCACTGGGGTAACTGGGCCAAGATCTTCTTCAACAACAAGGGCGTCGTCGCCAAGGCCACCGACATCTGCATGAACTACCCTCGCGGCGACATGTCCGTGTGGAACTGGAACGGCTAGTCAGGGTTGAGCGATCTCGGCGAGGCGCCACAACGGGATGACCTCGCCGGGATCGCACTCTTCTTCGACAATCCACTTGCACATCCGCCGGATCGGCTCGATGGCATCCTGCGGCGCGGCCACCGCCACGCTGCACGCATAACCGAGGCTCGTCAGCCGCTGCGCACCAAATAATGGAAGTGTGTCGCGCAGTCGGCGTTTCAATGATTCCGGATAGATCCCGATGGTCTGGGTATAGGCGTTGACCGCGTCGGTGACCTTCTCGATCGAATCGACCGGCACAATGTTGGCCACCCGCCCGGACAGCATCGCCGAATAGTCCACGGGCGCATCGAACTGCGATACCACGATGGCCCCCTCTTGGCGTTCGCCGCCGATCACCCGGTAGAAATCCTCGGTGAGCCGGGACGCATCGAGATGCTCGAACAGCTCGCGGTTCGGGAAAAGCGGTGCGGTGCTGATGAATTCGGGTAGCGCGACGAGTTCCTGATAGATCAGTTCACCGAGCCGATTGGCATTGGCCAGGCCAGCTTCGTCGGTGCCGCTGAGCACGTAGATCACCCGGGCATTGGCGCAGCCCTCCTGGTTGGCCACCCCGATGTCGACGGCGGCCCTTTTCGCTACCTCGCGCGTCGTCTCGTCATCGACGAACGCCTCCGGGCCGATGATCGTGGCACTGCGTTTGGGGTCCAGTGCGATAAGTTCCAGGCCGGGCTGAATATAGCGGGTGACGTGTTTGACCGAGGCCAAGCCGCCCCAGGCAACAATCTTTTCGATGTTCTTGGGCTGGTAGAGCTGCTCTTCGACGGCGGTGTCTCCGCCCTTCCAGTACCCGACCGTCAGATGTCTGGTGATCGGATGGTCAGGTGCGACGTCGGCGAGCGTTCGGGCGATCGCGACCGCGGTGAGCGGATCGTTCGACGGCGCCTTGATGATGACGTCGCTGCGGGTGATCACCGACCGCAGGATGGTGACGGCGGAGACCAGTCCCCCATTGCCGGCCGGAATGTGCAGAGTGCGTGCACCGAATGCTCGGACACGAAGTTCCCGGCCGTCCCGCTGGCGCTGCGCCACCCAACCGTTCAGATACTCCAATCCCACTTGACTGTCGGCGATTTCGCGGACGTTGCCGCGGGCGAACAGCGGCTGCAGCACCCGATAACTGTTCTTGAGCATGTCCGCCGGCAGCACGTTGGCGACCAGCGAGGCCTCGTACGCCTCCTGCAGGTGGACATTGGTGTCGAAATCCAGTGCGCCGCCCAGGGCTTCGAGCACGTCCAGTATTTCGTCGAAGGGCAGCCGGTACAGGTCAGCCAGCTCGCCCGCGCTGCGGAGCGGCAGTCGGTCGACGTATCTGGCCATGTCGGGCGCCCGGAATTGCGTTTGACCCGTTCGGGTTTGGAAATCGATCAAGTTGTCGGTGATGACCTCGCCACGCAGGAACAGCGGAACGACGTAGGCGGCCGTCACAAGTAAACACCTTTCATGAAGTCGATGGCCTCGTTGTGCACTTCATGGGTGGCCGCGCAGGTGATCCGGTCGTCGTCGACGCCCTGCTTCTCGCTGTAGCGCATGATCGCATGCTCGAAGGCAACGCTCGTCTGCCCGCACGGACACTGCAGATCCCAGTCGATGGTCACCTCATCGCCCGAGATAGCGCCACCCCAATGCGCCTGCAGCAGAACGTCATACACCGCAGCCCTGCCGGTCTGCCGCCCGGTGCGGGGCAACGGCTCACTGGTCTGCGGATCGAGGATGAACGGAATCACCCACGGCTGAACGTGATAGCGGCCTTCAGTGCAGCCCCAGTGAAAGGCACTCTGTTCGGAGAACCCGTAGCCCTCTTGAATCCGTTCCACCCCAAGGAATTCTCGGATGACGTCCATGTAGTTGTCCGGCAGGACAAAGCCCTTGCTGCCGCCACCGGTGAGGATCGCCGAGTCTTTGGCGAAGACATTTCTGATGCCGCGGTCCAGCCCGGCTTTGGCGACGTCGTACATCAGGTTGTAGGTGCCGAGCATGAAAACCTTTTTGCCACTGAGCTTGTCGGTGATGGTGGCGAAGAACTCCTCCAGGTCCTGGGGCTGACGCATTTGGATGGCGATGAACTCGTCCTTGCGGGCGGCCAGCGCCGGATCGATGACCAACTTGTCCAGTTCGCCGCGCGAGGCCGCCGCGCGCATCTTGGACGCCAGGAACATCAGATCGGTCTCGATCGAGCCCGGGTACAGGGCATGGAATTTGGACTCGTCACCGCCGGTGAACCCACCGCGGATCATGTTCGCGATCCGCAGGTGTCCGAGCTTGCCGTTGGCGTAGTTGGGCCAGATGACGTCGACCTGTGGATTGAGCTGCTCGTCGGTGGGTTCGGTGCCGAACTGCTGAAACAGGCAGATCTTCCAGAGCACCATGCCTTCTCGCGCGCCGTGCTTGTCCTTCGGGATGATGGACACAGTGCCAGTGGTGCCGCTGGAGGTGATGACCTCCAGCGGGGTCTGTGCATCGAGTCGCTCGATCCAGTCGTCCAGTCCCTGACAGCCTTCGGTGTCGAGTTGAGAGAGATCGTGGCTGGTGAGGTTGGCCAGCCATTTGGTCAGCAGGTCGAAGCGCTTGTTGTCGATCAGCGCCGCCGGATACGACTTGTAGGCGGTGTGCGGCAGCAGCAGCGGGACGATGTCGTCGAATTGGGTGACATCGTCGACGCCGAGGCGATCGGTGAGTTTCTTTATGATGCCGATGGATTGGCGATGCTGGGCGAACCGGATGCGCATGGCCTGACGCTGCAGTTCCTCGAGTTCGGCCCGCGGCATGCTGTGCATCCGCGTGTAGGACTGGCCGAAGAAGTTGATCGGGTCGTTCATGAACTGCTCGACCGACTCCCGGTCCGTAACGGTGCTGCTCATCGCTCATCCCATCGCCTGTGGACCCATCCCCGTTGACGGCCCCAGTGCGCTCGACACTACGACGGTATGCACATTCACGCAATAATGCAGTTGTCTGCAAATCTTCGCGACTTATACTGCGGCACATGACCCGGACAGATCGTCGCAAGCAGGAGATGACTGCACGCATCCTCGACGCCGCGTTCGAACTGTTCCTGGACCAGGGCGTCGCGGCCACCACCATCGAGCAGATCTGCGAGCACGCGGACGTCGCCAACCGGACCTTCTTCAACCACTTCGCCACCCGTCAGGCCATGGTGCAGGCCCTGGCCGAACGACGCTTCTCCAACCTGCACGACGTTGTGTTCTCCCGCGAAGAACAGCCCATCCCCGAACGGATCGTCGGCGTATTCGACGACATTGCAACGTCATTGACGCAATCGAGCGATACCTACCGGGAGATCATCGGCGAGATGATGTCGACGGCACGTTATGGCGCGTACCGCGGATCCGGACTGCACGAAACGTTTCTTGAGCTGGTGCGCGACGGCATGGCCCGCGGCCAGGTCGGCTCCCGACATGATGCGCAGACCCTGGCCGACCTGATGGCCTCGATGCTCTCCGGCGGTATCGCCAACTGGGCCGTCGACAGCACCTACGACCTGGAACCCAACCTGCACAATGCCGCGGTCGCCCTCGCCGACCTGCTCACCCCAAGGTGATTCGTGCACTAATCACTGGTTGGCGTCGGCGCGGATGCCGGCCAGAATCCACTTGATCGTCATCGGAAAGTTGCGCTCGATGCGGGTCTTCTCCGACGCCGTGGCTGCCGAATAGTCGGGATCACGCAGAGCGCGAACCTCGGCGATGGTGTGGTTGATGGTCAGATTGACCAGTGAGCGCGCACCCTCGACCGCTAACCGGCGTGGAATCCCTTCCTGCAGAGTCACTTTGACCAACTCATTGATGTAATCGACCACCGCCTCGCGGTCCTCGATGCTCATCAACTCGGTCAGGTAGCGGTGCGCACGCAGGGTGTCATGCAATTCCATGCACCAGCGCAACGCGGTCTTCTCCCAGGTGTCGTATTCCTTGAAATCCAGCCGCAACTGGGAGAAATGCCGCGCTACCAGCGCGCGAATCAGCTGCTCCCGGTTACCGACCTGCTGATAGAGCGTCCGCGTCGAGATCCTCAGCTCGGTCGCCAGCCGCCTGGCACTGAGCGCGTCGGCACCTTCGGCGTCGAGCAGCTCCAGCGCCCGGTCGTAGATGACATCGGCAGCGATCAGCGGCCGGGCCATCACGGGACCCGGTGCAGTGCCGCAACCAGATCGCTGATATTCGATGCTCCGGGCTTGTAGCCCGGGAAATAGCAACACACTTCGCCCGCGTGGGCGCCGAACCGCCGACCGATCTCGGCCGCACACTCCTCCGGGGTTCCGACGATGCCTATGGTCCGCACCATCTCATCGGTGATCAGTGCCCGCATGCCGGCGTAATCGCCGACTTTGGACATGGTATTCAGAGAGGGCTGCAGTTCGGCCCAGCCTTCGGTCTGTAGCACCGGCACGTAGGCCGGCGTGGAGCCGTAGAAGGCGATCAGCGTTGCGACGCCGTTGATGGCTGCCGTCAGCTCCTCTTCGGTCCGTCCCACCGCCACCATCGCCTGGGCGATGATCTGCAGGTTCTCTGGTTTGCGGTCGGCCCGCTGCAACCCGTCGCGCACTGCGGCCATGGTGCGGTCTGCGAAATGCCGTGCGCTGTGGAACGGCATGACCAGAAGTCCGTCGGCTACCTCTGCGGCGGTACGGGTCATGATCGGCCCGAGCGCACCCATCAGAACCGCAGGTGGCCCATAGGGGTTTGGGCCTGGATTGAAGTTCGGCGGCATCAGGGTGTGGGTGAAGTGCCGGCCGCGGAAGTTCAACGGCGCTTTGCCTTCCCAACAATCGAAGATCGCCTTGATCGCGGTGACGGTCTCGGCCATCCGCTCGGCCGGCTTGGCCCACTGCGCCCCGTAGCGCTTCTCGATGTGCACCTTGATCTGCGACCCCAGGCCCAGCCGGAATCGTCCGCCGCTGTACTCCTGCAGGTCGTAGGCGGCGTGTGCCAGATGCAAGGGGCTGCGCGGACCGGCGATCGCCACATTGGTCATCATGTTCAGCTCGGTCTTTCCAGCGGCCGCGACCAGCGGCAGAAAGACGTCGTGCGGGCCTTCGAAGGTGAACACCCCGTCGACGCCAAGATCGGCGAGTTCGCGGGCATGGTCGGCCGCCCGCCGCGGGGCACCGTCAATCTGGAGTTGCACGCGCATGTCTGGACCCCTCATGGCCGGAAACAGAATCAGAAACCATTGTTTTTGTATCGCATCGACGGTGCCGCTGACAACTGCACCCCCGTCCTGATACGTTCAAAAAAACATCGTTGTTCGAAGCGATGCGTTCCGCAAGAGAGGTGGCTTGGTGTTCGGTCCGGAGAGTACCGCCGAAGACGTCCTTGCCGACATCGACCTGTCCGGCCGGACGGTCGTGGTCACTGGCGCCGCCGGCGGTCTGGGCCTGCACACTGCCGCTACCCTGGCCGGCGCGGGTGCTGAAGTCATTGCCGCCGTGCGAAATCCGGCCACCTTCGAACAGTCCCCGGAGTTCGCCCAAGTGGTGGCCCTGGATCTGGGATCGCTGGACAGCGTGCGCGCGGCCGCGGCCCAGATCGCCGCTGCTCATCCGCGCATCGACGTCCTGATCAACAATGCCGGCGTCATGTTCACCCCCCAGAACACCACCGCCGACGGTTTCGAGTTCCAGTTCGGCGTCAACCACCTCGGCCATTTCCAGCTCACCACTGCGCTCCTGCCCCAGCTGCGGGTCGCCGCCGCAGCGAACGGTCAGGCGCGCGTGGTGACGGTGTCCTCCGAGGCGCACCGGGCCTGGCCACTGGACATCACCGACCTCAACTTTGAACAGCGGCCCTACGACACGTTCCTGTCCTACGGGCAGTCGAAATCGGCCAACATCCTGATGACCATTGAGCTGCAAAATCGTTACGGGGGCGACGGCATCATCGCACTGGCGGTACACCCGGGCACCTGTGCCACCGACCTGATCCGCTACATGGACCGCGATACATTCAAGAAGCTGTTCGCCCTGCCCTCCCGCGGTGAACTCGCGCCGGAGAACCTCAAGTCCGTGGCGCAGGCCTCGGCCACCACCGTCTGGGCCGCCACCGCACCGCAGCTTCGCGCCAATGGCGGTGCCTACCTTGCTGATTGCCAGATCGCCACCGCCACTGATGCCGCCACCGATCCGGAGACGGCAGCTGCGCTGTGGAAGCTGTCCGAGCAGATGGTGAGCCCGAGCTAGCCGCCGATATAGTCCAGGATCGCCGCGGCCACTTCGGCAGGCCGATCGATCTGCAGGAAATGCCCTGCGCCGCTGACTGTCCGAACCACCGATCCCGCCGGCAGCACGTCCATCAACTGCTCGGTGTAACCCACCAGCATTGCGCCGTCCTTGACGCCATGCAGGTACAGGATCGGAATGCGCGGCAGCGCTTGCAGATTCGCATTGAGCTCGGCGTAGTCGGCTGCCACCGCACCCGGCCGTGCAATTGCTCGGTAGTACCCGATCGCGGCGGCCCGCTGCTCGGCAGTGGGCAGCGCCTCCAGAGTCCTTTCGACGTCGGCACTGACGTCGGTACCGCGTGGCGACCAGTCCTGCCAGAGCCGTGGGATGACCCGGTGCAGGGTGCGTTCCGGCAATACGGGCAGCTGGAAATAGATGATGTACCAACTCATCCGCAGCTGGATCAGGCCCATCCGGATGGTCCGCGCCAATCCGAACCGGGCCCGACTGATCGCCTTCACTGGTGGCACCGCCATGGCCACCACCGTCTTGAACGGCGAATCCGGATGTGCGGCAATGGCGTTAGCAGCAAACGCGCCCCAGTCGTGGCCCACGAGGACGGCATCGGTAGGTGCACCGAGCGCAACGTGCAGGTCCAGCGCATCGGTAGCGAGAGCACCCACGTGGTAGTCCCGGTCAGCGGGGATCTCGCTCGGGGCATACCCGCGCATGAATGGGGCCACTACTCGGTAACCGGCCTCGGCCAGTCGCGGACCGACAAGGCGCCAACCGTCCGCGCTATCGGGAAAGCCGTGCAGGCACAACATAAGTCGACCGTCAGCCGGGCCCCAAGCCAGCGCTTTCATGTGCAGCCGGGGCAGCGGCAGATCCAGAACCTCCGGCGCTGACGTCATGGCGTCAACGTCACCTTGATGCAGTCCGCAGTGCGTGCTGCCACCGCGGCGTAGGCCTGCGGCGCTTCGTCCAGCTTCATGGCATGGGTGAAGATGCCATTGACGTCAAGTCGTCCGGCCTGCAGCAACGGCACAAGCTCGGGCCAGGTCTGCTGCACCGGAGCGGTCGTCATCCGCAGGGTGATGCTGCGGATGAGCGACAGGGTGGCCGGGAACGGGAACGGATTCAGGTCGTGCACACCAACCACCGAGACCGTTCCACCCGCCCGCACGCAGGTCAGCGCGGTGGTCATGGTGGTGTCGTTGCCGACCGCGTCGATCACCGAGGCCGCTCCCCTGCCTCCGGCGGCCTCGTACACCATGCCGATCTGGTCTGGGGCGATCGCGATGGCACCGCTGCGGGCGGCCAGCTCGCGACGACCCTCGACCGGATCGACGGCATAGACCGCGCCGGCGCCCTGCGCGATGGCGCAGCGCAGCGCGCACAGCCCGACCGCGCCCAAACCGATCACTACGACGGTGCCGCCGAACGGAATGTCGGCACGCTTGGCTGCCGCCCACCCGGTGGCCAGGTTGTCGGTGAGCAGCAGAGCCTGCTCGGTGTCGATATCGCTTGGCAGTTTGAGCAATTGGAAATCAGCGGCGGGAACAGCCAGCAGTTCGGCCTGAGCGCCGCTGAGCGCGCCGGCCCCGAAGATCTGCGGTCCCGAGACGCAGGTGATCGGGTCGCGGGTGTCGCAGCCGACGCAGTGGCCACAGCCGGCCACCGACGAAATCAGTACCGCGTCACCGACTTTGACGTTGCGCACGTCGAGCCCGACCTCGACCACGGTGCCGATGGCCTCATGCCCCAGCGAGATCGGCGTGACCAGCGGGTAGTCGCCTTCGTAGAAGTGCAGATCCGATCCGCAGATCGCCGCCGTGGTCACCTGGACGATGGCGCCGTCAGGGCCGGGCAGCACCGGGTCCGGCACGGTACCGACGTACACGCTGCCAGGGGTGTCGATCAATACGGTTCTCAACGCTGTCCGCCTCCGGTCGGTGGCTCCGTAACGGTGTTACAGAGCCACCATACGGAGTGCCGCGACCATGCTGTCGGGCCCCCTCCCGAACGTCAGACCTCGCGGCGCCGACGCCCGATGTAGAAGCTCAGACCGACCGCTCCCAGGCTCAGTACGCCACAGGTCACCGCGGCGATGATCAGGTAGTTGGTGTTGTCGTCCAGGCCCTTCTGATCCGAGACCAGTTGCATCTTGTAGTCGCCGGGTAGCGGCGCCTCGCGAGGCTCGTCCAGGCCAGGGAACTGTTGCGTCTTGTGGACCTCGAATTGCCTTTCACCACTTGGGTTCTGGGTCCACTGTCCCCAAGCCGGGGTAACCCCGTCGAGTAGCACCTTGTGTTCGCCGTATTGGGTGTCGTCGCCGACGTCGACGATGCGCTGCACCCGGAACGGCTGGTAGGTGGCGTCCGAGTAGCGGACCTGAACCGGCACGTTGTCGTAGCGCAACACCGGCGGAGGCGGCGGGGGCGGCGGCATCCCGACGCCCGGGTAGTAGCCACCGCCGAAGAAGCTGCCCACCGCGACGTTCGCGGCAGTGTTGACGGCATTGACCACGACTGCGGTGAAGCTGTACGCCGCGAGATCGGCGACCTCCATCACGATGCGCTGCATCGGCGGGATATACACGATGCGCGGCTCGTTCCGGTACACGTACACCACTCGGACGGTGTCGTGGTAAGGGTTGCACAGCACTGGGCGGTAGTACTCGTCGTATTGCACCCAGTCGGGCTGCCACTGCCGGACGCGGTTGTCCCAGTCGTGGCGGTCCCAGTCCCGCCGATCATCGCGGTGGTCCCAGTCCGGCCGGTTGTCGTGCTGGAAACTGGCGACGTTGACCACCTTGGCCAAATCCCGCACGTCTTGTGCCGGTGCCGGCGGCGGCTTCAGTTCGACCGGCGGTGCCGCCTTGGCCACCTCGATGTCGGCGTGCGGCGCGTCGAGCGTCTGTGGCTTGAGAGTTTCGATCCGGCGGACCTCGCTGCCCGCCGTGGTCGGCCCGATGGTGGGCGTCGATACGTGGGCCGTCGGGGTCGATGCGCCGCCCGTCTCACCCGCAGGCTCGACCGCCGGATCATCGCGGGATGCGGTCGGCCGGTGCGGACGGTCGACATCGGCCGCAGGCGGTGCCGACGGAGACTCTGTTGACGGCGGCGCTTCGGCTGCGGTTCTCGTCGGGCTGATAGACGTGACTGTCGGGCTTTGGGTCGCCGAAGTAGAGGGGTGCATCGGCTCCGTCGGCTCCGCCGCCGGCGCCGAAGGTGTCGGCGCTTCCGCCTGCGCAGACTTCGTGGTCGGCACCGCAGCGTCGGGGGTCTTCTCGGGCGTCTTGGGCTCAGAGGCCTTAGTTTCAGGCGCTGCGCTTTCTTGCGCTTTGGTCTCCGGTGCTTTGGTCTCCCTGGTCTCAGGCGTCCGTGTTTCCGGGGGCGCCGCGGGCGGCTCAGCCGGCGGTTGGGCCCGCACGGCCGGTGCCTCCACTGGCGTCGGTTGAATCCGAGCATCAGCGTCCGGCGTGCGGTTCCGCTGCTTGGGTCCGCTCTGACCACCACCGCCACTCTGATCGGAGCCACCCTGGCTCGAGGAGTCCTGCTTGGACTGCGCGGGCGCCGGGGCCGCTGTGGTGCTCGGTGTGTCCGAGCCGCCGCCGCCAGGCTTGGCCGATACCGGAGCAGCGCCCACCGCAAGCGCAGTCAATGTCGTCGCCAGGCCGGCGGCGATCGCTCCTGCCGTCCGCCCATACCGGCGTCCCTGCTGTTCGTCTGTCTGAGTGCCCATTGCAATCGACTCCCTGCTGTGCCCCAACGATCTCACCCAGTCCATCTACTTAGACCAGCTTGGTGTTACAGAGAGGACTGCTAACGGCCCGGTGTCGGGCTCGGCCCGGCCGCCATCGATGTGGCGGGACTGCCGGAGGATGCCGGTGACGTGGACCCGGCCGGGAAGCCGACCTTCGGGACGCCGGGCGTCCCCACCTGGCCGGCCAGCCACGGCAGACTCGTTTGGAACGCCGTCACGGCGAATGGCCAGTCGTGTTTGCCCGGCTGCTTGACGATCGCGCAATCGATGCCCAGTCGGCTACCGAGTGTGCACAGCGAGTTGGCCGCTTCGGTCTGGTCACCCGGGTTGCCCGCACCGTCCCGGCCACCAAGCCCCACGGCGTCGGGGTGCGAATCGCCCCAATGCTGCTGCTTGGACGGAGCATCGGAGGAAATCGCAAACCACCCCGAAACACCTTGGTACGGGCCGTGTTTGGTCATGACCGTGGTCGGGTCGAAGGCCGCCCACTGGGCGGCATCGCCGCCGTAGAGCCGGGCGATGGTCTGGTCTTTGGTGCCCGCGTTGGGGCCCATGTCGCCGGCAATGTCCACGAAGGTGCTGAACAACTCGGGGTGCATGACGACGAGGTCTACGGAGCACGTGGCACCCATGGACCAGCCGACAATGCCCCAATTGGCCGCTGCGGCACTGACTCCGAACGTCGACGTCATATAGGGCACGACATCCTTGGTGAGGTGGTCGGCTACGTTGCCGCGCGGCCCGTTGACGCATTCGGTGTCGTTGTTGAACGAGCCGCCGGTGTCGACGAAAACGAAGACCGGGGAGCTTCCACCGTGCGTGGCCGCGAAGTTATCGGCGATGCTCGCAACGTTGCCGATGCGCAGCCAGTCCGCGGGGGTGTTGAACTCGCCGGCGATCATCATGATGGTGGGCAACGAAGGCGCGGTGTGCGCGAACCACGCCGGCGGCAGGTACACGATCTCGGTGCGGTGGTTGAAGCCCGAACCGGTGTCCGGGATGTCGACCTGGACCACCTGTCCATGCGATGGGACGGTGCCCGCGGTCTTCATGGCGGTGACGGTCGACATGTCGGTCTGATCTGTCAGCGGACCGGCCGTCAGCTCGCCCCACGCGGTCTGGACCGTCGGGAAGTATCCGACCCAATTGTTCAATGCCACGCCGGAGCCCAGCAGACACAGCGGGACAGCCAGCACCGCTACGCCACGCCGCCACCACGGCGCACCACGCCAGCCGAGCAACAGGACGCCGACGGCCAGGCCGGTCAGACCAACCCAAATCCACAACGAGTTCGGCGCCGGATTACCCGCCAAGCCCTGGGAGTTGGTGAACCAAATAGCCCAGGCTGCGGCGATCACACCGATGATGACCGCGACGGGCAGCCACAGAAAGCGCCAGCGCCGGCCGCGCCAGCCGATGGCCAGCAAGAGGACGATCGCAGCCACCGCCTGGATTGTTATCGGAAGCCAGCCGTAGAGCAGCGACAGTCCGTGGTGGTTGGGGGCAACCACCGGCGGAATCGCCGGCACGGCAGGGGCGTCGGCAAGAAACGTGATCGTCACAGAACTCGATGATGGTGCTGGTTTCTGTGAGCCAACTGTATTGAGCGTGTGTGGCCAATTTGTTCCCTAAGCCACCTGGGATATCCCCGGTAAATCCCGCACGTTTACGCACCAAATATGTGTGAGTTCCGCTCTGCCCACCGGGGTCATCTGGCACGCCAAACGCGTCCACGGCGCCGACGTGACGCTGGAGGACCTGACGCCGGAGCACCACCGGCGAGTGGTGAACGCCCGGCTCAAATACCTGCAGGCCAGCGCCGTCAAGGCGGCGCGGGCACGCCAGCGCAAGTGTGCGGAGAAGCTGCGTCAGCGCCTCGCCGCCATTGAGCAGGCGACGGACAACGAGGAACAGGCCGAGCGGGCAGCTGCGGGCGAAGACCCTTTGCCCCGAGCGCGGTGTCAACCACTGGTGCCACCAGTACGAGTCAGCCGCCCCTGGCGGGGGCAGCTGCCGCAACGGCAATATTTGCCTGTTTTTTCTGTTAATTACCGGATAGTTTCCGCATAAGTTTCCGTAAACACCAGCACATCACCACGTCGGTTGACGTAACCTCCAACTTCCGTTGAAGCAGCTGGGAGCAGCTGGACGAGGAGCACATGCACGCGGTGCTGGACAAGTGAGGCACCAAGTGGTCCGGCAGTGTGCCGGGCCACTTGGTGGAGGGGACACCGATTTCTCGAGGGGAAGACAAACCGATTTCCTGAGGAGAAGAACAATGGGAAAGACGACGGCCATCACTGTCGCCGGTACAGCGGCAGCGCTGCTGTTGGGAGCTGTGCCGGCCCATGCCGACACTGTCGGCTTCCTCAACGCCGCGCACAGAGACGGAATCACCGACTACTTCCATGGGGACGAAGCGTTACTGAATGGCGCAAACAGGGCCTGCGCCGGGCTCGACGTCGGGGTAACGCTCCGATCCATTCTCAGGGGGGTCATGAGAGACAACCCGGCGATGCCGCCCCAGCTCGCCGGCAACCTGCTGGGGGACACGATCACCTACCTCTGCCCCTCCCACATCTCGCAAGGGCTCGACGAAATTCGCAAGGCGGGTGTGACATGAGGAAGGCGAGGGCCATCGCTGTCGGCGGTACGGCGGCAGCCCTGATGTTGGGAGCCGCACCAGCACACGCTGACACGACGGATTTCATCAACGATGAGCACTGGCACGGACTCACCAACACCGGCGGGGACGAGGGCCTGGTCCGCAACGGATGGACCGTCTGCCGCAAGCTCGACCGCGGACTGACTCCGCGCTCCGTGCTCATGCAGATCACGGAGCAGTGGCCCCACCTGAGCGGCGACGGTGTTGCCAACATGGCCCACGACGCGGTGCACGACCTATGCCCCTTGCACAGTGCACAGGCCGTCGACGAGGTGCGCCCCAACTACGGAGCGGAGTACTGACATGGACTGGACCGACACCAGCACGCTGACGTGGACGTACTGGACGTATGTAGCCAGCTAGCCTCGCCACGGATCAATCCGGAAGCCATCGGAATGACTGGACACACCTGATGGTGAGCGGTACACGGGCGCGAGACTTATCGTTTGAAAAACTCATCCGGAGCCCATCGCCCAAAGGAGTCGGAGACGGCCAACGCAGGCAAGACCCCACCCACCGAACCGCTCACGGCTCGGGAACGCCGGACCGTGCTCTCGGTGATCGGCATCGTCGGCGCGACCCTGGTCGTAGCAGCCGCGGTGGCATTCGTCGTCGGCGAGCGGTCGCCCGATCCTGCGAACGCTGGTGACCAATGCGTGACGGTAGGCGTTGCCAGTTCGATGGGCGGCGGCGTCGAGCACAACTGTGGCGCCGCCGCCCGCGCCTGGTGCAGCGCGGCGTATCAGAAGCAAGATGTGCACGCCGAGGCCATCCGGCAAGCCTGCCTGGCCGCGGGAATCGGGCCGTAATCGGTCTATTTTCGACTGACCCGTTTTTCGAATATCCAGACTGCAGGTGCGGTTGCCGTCGCGAGCCGTACCCTCGAAATACCGCTGGCCACCGCACACGCCAAATTGGGCGACGACGTGTATTCGCGCGCGCGACCACCTCTACTTTGTGTAACGCGAGCTAACTGACCCGCTTAATAAGTTGCGCCACAGCATATTTGGCACGCCCGTACAGATCGCACCAACCCGCACATCTGGTGTGAAAATACTGTGCAATCGCCGACCGTTAGCCGTGTGAATTCCGACAGATTCCTGAATGCCAATACCCGCCAGTCCGAGAAATCTGAAATTAACAGCGGAAACATGCGGAAGAAACTATCCCGAGTGAATATTTTGCGACCCCAAAGACGGGTTACAAAATCGGCATCGAAGGGCGGTCCCGCATGAATCCATATCCGGACTGGCTTAATCCAGGAGACAACGCCTGGCAGCTCGTTGCTGCGACGCTAGTGGGCTTGATGAGCCTTCCTGGCATTGCAGTGCTCTACGCCGGCATCGTCCAGAAAAAGTGGGCGGTGAACACGATGCTGATGGCCTTTACCGGGTTCTCACTGGTGCTGGTGGTCTGGGTGCTGTGGGGCTTCAAGATGGGCTTCGGCGAACCCATGAAGCTCGGACCAGGCATCCTGGAATCGGCGATCGGCAAGCCGCGAAGCATTCTGGGCACCGCCAACCAGCACCAAGCGAGCATCCCGCTGCTGGACGGATTGATGCCCAAATTCAGATTCTCCGAGACCGCCCTGGCGTACTTCCAGTTCGTGTTCGCCGCGATCACGCCACTACTGTTTCTGGGCAGCGTGGTCGGCCGGATCAACTTCAAGGTGTGGCTGATCTTCGTGCCGCTGTGGACGACATTCGCCTACTGCGTCAACGCATTCCTCGTCTGGGGCGGTGGCTTCTGGGCCCAGGCGCACACGGGTGTAAGCAGCCTGTTCTCTACCGGTGCGCTCGATTACTCCGGCGGCTACGTGATCCACTTGGCGGCGGGCACCAGCGGCTTCGTCGCCGCGGCGGTTATCGGGCCCCGATTGAACCGCGACCGCGAACGCGCAGTGCCCAACAACCTGCCGCTGGCTGCGGTCGGTGCCGGAATTCTGTGGTTGGGCTGGAACGGATTCAACGGTGGTGACCCCTACTTCTCGGGCGCCAACGCATCGCTGGCCGTGCTGAACACCAACCTGGCCACCGCGGTTGCATTGCTGACCTGGGTGATCTGGGACATTTTCGCCAGCCGCGAGAAGAAGCCGACATTCCTCGGCGCGATCAACGGCATGATCGTCGGATTGGTCGGCATCACCCCCGCCGCCGGCTTCGTCAACAGCTTTGGCGCCATGATCATCGGCGTCGTCGCGTCATCCCTGGTGTGGATGTCGTGGAACTGGCTGGGGCGCACGAAGTTTTTCGCCAAGGTCGACGACACCCTCGGGGTGGTCCACACCCACGGCATCGCTGGGCTGATCGGCGGCCTGCTGGTCGGCGTGCTGGCCGACCCGAATGTCATCCAATACATCGGCAACGGCAAGGACGTCAGCGACGTCACCGCCGCCGGTTGGCTCTGGGGCCATCACCCGGCACAAATCCTGGTTCAGCTCTGCGCCGCGCTGACCATCATCGTGTGGGACGCCCTGGTGACGTTCGCCATCCTGAAATTCCTCAGTCTGTTCATGAAGCTGCGCGCATCCGAAGCAGACCTGGAACTCGGCGATATCGGCGTACACCAGGAAGAGGCCTACCCGGACGAAGCTCTGGTCGGCGGCCGTCTCGACACGGTGAAGGTGTAACGCGATGAAACTCATCACCGCCGTGGTCCAACCGTTTACCGTCTCCGACATCCGCGCCGCAGTAGACCTAGCCGGCTTCCACGGCATGACGGTCTCCGAAGCCCAGGGCTACGGGCGCCAGAAAGGGCACACCGAGGTCTATCGCGGCGCCGAATACAACGTCGATTTCGTTCCCAAGGCACGGGTTGACATCGTCGTCGACGACGATCATCTGGAAGCCGTGCTTGACGCCATCGTCGGCGCCGCCCGAACGGGCAAGATCGGCGACGGCAAGGTGTGGGTGACCAACGTCGAGTCGCTGACCCGGGTACGCACCGGCGAACAGGGCGTCGAGGCGCTCTAGGACTCAGATTCCGAAAGCAATAACCACTCCGAAGTCCAGGCGCCCGGGTAGAGATCGCACTCGTCGATCTCTATCCGGGCTCTGCGTATGGTCTGCCCAGTGGTTCAGGGCGTTACGAATTCGCCAAACGCCCAAGTGATGAAAGATCCCAAGTGATGAAAGATAGGGACCGAGGGCTCACATACCGAGCCCGATGCCCACTCCGAAGTTGAGCTCCGGCACCACATTCCAATAGGGCGGCCGATCTACCCCGCCAGGTTCGCCCGGATTGCCGACACAAACGTCCTCTTCCACGCCGTCGACGGTGCGACTGTGGCAGTTGGCCACGTCAGCCTTCGTGATTGAGGTGACCGGGTGCACCCAAGCTGCCAGCAGCCCCGCACCGATCAGCAGCAGCGCGGCGAAAAGAAGCCGCACCGCCCCGACAATCGGGACGCTCACCGTTCCCTCGGAGTGTGGTTTAACTCCATGGCGTCGCACCCTTCAGCGTCGGCTCGAAGTTTACGCCCAGACGTGCACAAACGTCCGGAATCTCAGTTCCGGTTTCACTCCAGTCACACCAGCAACAGAAATCCCACAGGCATCATTAATGCTGTTTAACAACTCAAACAACATTAATAACAATTACATCAATTGACGCTTTAGAAACACACCCATCAACCGAATCCCACGTCGCCCTGGTGGCAATAACCACTTCATAAACTCCACCTCCATGAGAATGCCCTGACCTGCGGTGATGCCGCAGTAAAGAGAGAACCCACCAATCCCATAAGTCACAGAAATATGCAGGAATACTAAATTTCCTCGAAGAATAACAATTAACTCATTAGCACGGCTGATTAACTTACTTCTCGTCTGTACAGTGGGCCCCACGAGCCAATTGCGAACCACCAACCGCAGGCCGGGCCAATCCCGCGCCACAGGATCGAGGTCGACATGAGCATGCGCACACTGCTTCGAGCAGTCGCCATTTCAGTCGTGCTCGAGTTCTCCCAACTGGCACTGGCAGCCCCAGAGGCCAGTGCCGAACCCAACTGGGACGCCATCGCGCAGTGCGAGTCTGGCGGCAACTGGGGGGCCAACACCGGCAATGGGTTCTACGGCGGGCTGCAGTTCACGCCGGCCACCTGGGCATCCAACGGCGGCATTGGCGCACCGAATCAGGCCAGCCGCGACGAACAGATTCGAGTCGCACGAAATGTGTTGCGAACTCAGGGATTAGGAGCGTGGCCGGTATGCGGCGGGCCGGCCGGACAAGCGAGCGGCATGTGCCATGCGCTGGCATTCATCCCGCTGTCCAACCTGCCATATCTATGCCGGACGGTGCTGCGGATCTTCAGCTGACGGCCTGAAGGAGCAGCACGGGCTACATGCCCAGAAGCGCCAACTCCTGCGGCGTCGCCAGCCGTTCCTTTTCCGCTGGATAGGCCCAACGGTCATCGTGGCGGCGGGCCAGAGCGGCGGCGAGTTTCGAAACGACGCGTTCGACCTTGTGAGCTGTAGACATGGGACCCTCCCAAACCACGGATTCAGTTACTTGATTGCACTCAAGTCACTCTGATCACACTGAATCACACGGGTCACATTTGGAACACGGCTGCGTCACATGTCGCACACTATGGCGCGCCTTGCGTGTTGCCCCGCGGTTGCTGTGAGAAGGTGCTCGGCCGTTTGGAGCCGCGGAGGACGCGCCCAGGCCAATACGCGGCTACGTGCGGCAAACTACATGCGAACCCCGACGGCATCCCGGCCGGCGCACTCGTATTCACCAGCGATCCCCGATTCGACAACGGCAATGGACACGTGATGCTCCTCCAGGGCGACGGCACCTATCTGACCGCGAATTACTATGTCGCACCGAAGATTCGGGTAGTTCCACTCAACTCCAACGATCGTCAAGACCGCTTTCTGGGTTGGGCGGTCGTCTGAACATGTTGCCGTACAACAATTTTCACGGAGCCGTGCTAGCAAATTGATTTGCGCCAAGGTGGCCTGGCGCCCTCCCTATGTGTCAGGGAACGTCGACAAACTGACTGAAGGATTGGAAGCGGGCGGCGACGATACCCGCCTCATGGCATAGCCGTCCGATGTTTCGCACGTTCGTCGGCGTCACCTCTGCGGCAACGGCCTCTTTGTAGGCTCCCGCCCACGAGATGACGGTACGTTCGATGTCGCACCCCCACGATGCGCCCACACAAAGTCCTGCTTCGTCGCCGAAGTTGTAAGGCTTCTCGGAGCCACCAGTCCACAGCCCATCTCGGCGTAAGCCCTTGAATTCGCCGTTGGCTTCCCCAACGACATTCAGAAGATATCCGCCACGAGCTTCGACTTGCTCTCTGATGAACGCTTTGGGCTCGCTGTCATCGATGATGACCTTGGACTGCAGGTCCAGTTCTTTGCCGGGGTCTATGACATCAAGGTCAATAGGACCCGTCACCGCGGAAACGATGATGTTCGCCTCGCGCAGGACACTAGCGACGTCTGCTGCATGTCTGAGACTCGGAGTTTCTGGCCGTTCGAGAAGCCTCTCTTCGAGAAGGCGACCGCGAACGTCGTACAGGAGGACCGGTACGTCATTGAAGGCGTCCTGCGCATTCACGACGGTGGACCATCCGATAGATCCTGCCGCGCCTACGATGCCGAGTGTTAGATGGCTATCGCGGAAGGTTGCGGTGGTGAGTAGTCCTCGGATGGTTTCAAGAATCAGGTGGACAGTCCCGGCGTGACCAGTTGTGGTGGCTAACCCCGACATGTCGAACTCCGGGTGATTCTTGAACCCAAGGCCGTACGCACTGATCTTCGGGAGGGTTGCGCCCAATCCGAGGACTCGGGCCCCGAGTCGAACATGTGCAAGCTCAGCCGCTCGCTGCATGATCACAGACACGGTGCGAAAGAGTTCCGCTCGGTTGGCGGGTGCGCCCGGCTGCGGGCCGAAATCTGCTGTCATTGTGGAGAACAACGGTACGAATAGCGTTGCTCCGCGTTCCCCTTCACGTTGACTCTGAAGGTTCGTCTCGATGACGCTCGGTGGAACACCCAGTACCGAGCGAAGTTGAATCTCGGGTGTCACTCCGAATTCACGACTCGCGAGTGGAAAGAACGCGTCGGTATCGGTGGCGTAGATATCGCTACGCCCGTCGGCGCGTAGCGGCACCGCGAAGACGCTATCGATCGGATACCCGAGGATCGCCTCGCCAACGAGGCCATAGGCCCGAAATGCCGCCTCGGCGAACCTCACGCTGGACTCATACGCGGCTTGCACAACCGCGGGATCTGAATCGGTCTCGCTCAGAATCGATTGGCACAGATCATCGAGTTGGCCAAACACCCTGCTGCGAGACATAGTCTCGTAGTTGCGCCGGCCAATCCAGAATCCCCCCTTTGACCTAAGGGAATTTGCCAGAGCAAATCTCTCCTGGTGCGTCCTCACCGGCGCCCTAGAGGCGGTACGTCGGATGATTGATCGCAATCGCGTAGCGTCACTCCGCCTGCGCAACTCGCCTTCAGGAGTGCAGCCTCTAGCTTATCCACCCCTGGGCTACCGCACGCCCAGGCAATCGGGTAGCACAAGTACCAGACGCCTCGCCCGATAACATATAGCGGATCAACCTTGGGCACCATCGGTTCCTCCGTTATCGCAGTCCTGAGCGGTGCGGGTGTGAAGTTTCACGCTGTCACCGACGGAGGTGAATTGCGATCCGCCGTTCGGCTGACAGTCGCCCTGAATCATGTTGGTAGACAGGTGATTTAGATCACAGACCGCCGGGCGTTTGGCATTGATCCGAAGGGCGCGAGTCGGCCAGCAGTCGTTCCCCGGCATCGGCCATTGCCGATCTAACGGCCGCTTAGCACGTGAGCCGCACTTCAGTCACTCGCATGTACCTTCCCATGACCTACTCGGCGCGGGCATCGAACACGTTACCCTCAGCAACTGCGGACACGACTCGACGCCGTGCTCCTCATGCAGCTGCCGGAGTCACGGCCAATTCACTGTCGAACCCACATTTAAGTGGCATCGAGGAAAATCCTCCGCACTGCCGCGGCCTGCTGACAGCAATCCGCCGTGCGTGCAGTCGTTGTCGTTCCGGGACTGCATCCGGAGCCGACCAACCCCACGACATGATCTAGCGTCACGCCGACCCCGCACCCGTTGAATAGTGCGCTGCCAGCCGTCCCACTGATACGCTGCAGACCGTTAACCTGCGTTTTTGTCACGTAGGCCTGTGTGTAGGGCGGGCGGGGCTCGAACCCGCGACCAATGGATTATGAGTCCACGGCTCTAACCGACTGAGCTACCGCCCCAGTGCGATGCCGAAGCAATCGCGGCCCCTAGTTTCCCATGCCGCCCCAGGGGCGCTCCCAGGGGCCGCCCGCTCCCGGCAAAAGGACGACTCACGAAGAAATAACGATCGCGGAATTCGCGATTTCCCTCCTGCAACACAGCGTCCAATTACGCTCTGCTGCATACTGTTCACGCGCATCGCCAACGGGCCGACCGCGCGGGACCACAAGCCAGGAGGTAGCAGTCATGCGGCTGAAGCGAAGTTGCCTGAGTTCGGTTCTGGTACTTGCGTTTACAGTCGGCGGCATCGAGGTCGCTTCGCCCGCGGCGGCAGACTGCGACGGCAACGGCGTAGCGACCGTTTGCGCCCAGGGCGACGTCCGCGGCGGTGGCCCCACTCCCCCAACCGCCGGGTACCCGTCATATTGCGCCGACCCGTGGTACTGCGACGACGGCTGGGGCCTCGACGTAATCGTTCCAGTGCCACCTCGGCCAATACGGCCCCGACCCCCGGGTGGCGGAGGTGGTGGCGGTATTGGACCACGCTGACTTTGACCCTGTTCACCTACGAGAATTGGAGCCTCACATGATCTTCCGTACCTTCATCGGCGCCGGCCTGATCGCCGGTGCGACGCTCGTGGGCAGCACAGCGACCGCAGCTGCCGATCCGCCGAACTGCACCGCCGCCGACCTCGCCGGGGTGATGTCCGGCGTCAACGCGGGGATGTCGTCCTATCTGTTCACCCACCCTGACGTGAACGCTTTCTTCACCAGCCTCAAAGGCAAGCCTCGGGATCAGATGCGCACCGAAGTCACCAACTACATGCAGGCCAACCCACAGATACGAGACGAGATTCGTGGGGTAAGGCAGCCCGCCGCCGACTTCCGGGAGCGCTGCAACGCACCCATGCCCGAGGGCGGGCCCATGGGTGATGGGCCTATGAGCTGACAGGCAGCGCGTCAGCCCAGACCGAAGACCGTCTCCACAAGGACGACGAAGGACAACAGCCCCACCACCGCGACGCACACAGTGGCAAGCGCTTTGAAGATGGGGCCGTTCTTCGCTGTCCCGAGGACGGTCGATCTGTTGGCGAGAATGAGGACGTAGGTCAGCAGTAGTGGCGTGATGATCCCGTTGAGCACTTGGGCATTGACGACGAGCGCGACCAAGTTGCCCGGCGCCAGCGCCACCGCCGCACCGACGATGATCTGCAGCGTGAAAACGCCGTAGAACAGCGGCGCCTGACGCAGGCTCGCCGATACCGAGCGGGGCGTGCCCGTCGCGTCAGCGATGGCGTACGACGTCGACAGTGGGACGATCGAGGCGGCCAACAGGGATGCGCCGAGCAGGCCGGCGGCGAAAAGGGCAGGCGCCGCTGGGCCAACGGCCGGCCGCAAGGCTTCTGCCGCTTGCGCCGCCGACTGCAGTGGACCGCTGCCGCCGATCGCGGCGGCAGTGGCGACGATGATGAAAATTGCGATCACATCGCTCCAGATCGCCCCACTGACGGTATCGATCCGTTCGCCGTGATAGTCCGCTGGCTTGATTCCCTTGTCCACCACCGCCGATGCCACATAGAACTGCATGTACGGAGTGATGGTCGTGCCGATCAACGCCACCGCGAGCACCAGATAATCGTGACTTCCGACAAAGTGCGGCCACACCAGGTTGGCTGCCACCTGCTTGCCGTCGGGGTGTCCGAGAAACGCCGCGACGGGGTACGCAAGAAACGCCAATGTCAGGATCATGAATAGCCGTTCGGCTCGGGAGTACGAACCGAGCACGGTCAGACACCACACCAGGATTGCCGCGATCGGCACCGAAATCGCCGGCGGCACACCGAAAATCTGCATTGCGGCACCAACACCGGCGAATTCACTGACCGTCAGACCCGCATTGGCGACGAGCAGCAGCAACAAGGCGATGAACGTGCTACGCGCAGAAAACTGTTCGCGGATCAGTCCACCGAGACCTTCGCCGGTATAGACGCCGAGCCGGGAGCACATCTCTTGGACAACGACCAACGCGACGGTCACCAGCACCATCAAAAATAGTGTGCGATAAGCGAATTGCGCTCCCGCGCTGGCATACGTCAGGATGCCGCCTGCGTCGTTGCCTGCGTTGGCGGCAATCAGTCCCGGTCCCAGAACCGCGAGCACCGCCAGTATGCGTTTGCGCCAAGGCTGCCCCGGCTGCTTCGTCACCTCACCAGCAGGAGCGGTCATGAGACCTCCTCAGCGAGCAGTGCGGTCAGCCGATTGCGGTCGTCCGCACTCAATTCCGCCAGGATGGCTTCGCGCTGAGCGGGTTCCAGTTCCCGCAACGCGCCGGCCGCGGCGGAAGGCTCGACGTGGGCGGCTACCTGGGCTTGTTGCTGGCGACCCAGCCCTTCCAACAACGACGCAATATCGGACGCGTGGAGTTTGGTCAATTCAGCTGCAGGACGGGACAATTGAACGCTGCCACCGATCTGTCCGGCAGCATCCGCCGGGCCCTCCGAATCGGTGTGACCGGAGTCCGGGTAACGCGGCACGAACGCTTGCAACTCCGCCCAGTCGATCACCCGATTGGGCGGCGGACAGTTACGGGCCTTGGGTAACAGCCGGCGGAGGAACGCCGTGACCCCCACGTCGACACCGCCGAGCTCCCAACCGGCGGCGCCGTTGAGCACGTAGACGTCGGCGGCCCGGACCACCTGGACCCCCGCGATATCGACCAGCTGATGGTCCAGAATGTCAGCCGCCAGTTCGACGTCGCCAGGCTGCCGAACCAGCCGCGATACGCGGTGCACATCTGAACGCAGACACACCTCATGCTGTTGCAGTGTCACGTCGGCACTGTCGACCAACACGTATCCCGCGCCGGCACGAACCAGAATTCCGGTAACCATGGGGTGGTCGGCGCCGGCGGTCCAACGCACCACAACATCGCTGACCCGCCCCAGCCTGGTACCGGCATCGTCGCGGACAGGTCGGCCGAGCAGGTGCGCTATTGACACGACTTGTCCGGCGATCGCCCGACGCGTGGCGATCTGCTCACTCAGCCGTGCCGATATCCGTAACCGATTACCGCGGTGCCGGTCATCATCGGACCGAGTGCGCTTGGCGGCCATGTCACTACCAGGTTGTGCGCACTCGGTCGACGCGCATCATTTGGACTCCGCCGGTTCACCTGTCGACACCAGCCCATGCAGCTTCTTCACATCGTGACGCATGCTCAAACCGCCGATCACCTCGGTGATTCCGAGCACGATCAACCAAACTCCGGTGACCAGCGCCAGCGTTGCGATCGAGTCAAAGGGATAGGCCAAAACCACAATTCCGGCAATGCCGCTGATGATGCCGAAGAAGATCGCCCAGCCGCGACCGGGAAAGTGCTTGTCGGCCAATGCCGCCGCAAATGCCGACACTCCGCGAAAGATGAATCCGATTCCGATCCAGATGGCCAGTAGCAGTATCGCGTAACCCTCACCGAAATGGCGAAATGCCAAGACCCCCAAGATAATTGAGATCGCACCGCTTAGAACGCTCAAGAATTTGCTGCCCGCAGAGGCCGGCAGGCTGAAGGCGGCGAAGATCATCACCACACCCGACACCACCAGGTACACGCCGAATACTGCGGCGGCGGTGACAATCGAAAGCCCCGGCCACGCCAGGATCAGGACACCAAGAATGATGGCTAGCACTCCGAACAGCACAGTCGAGGACCACACGCGGTGGATGAATCCCTCAACTGGATGGTGATTCTCGGTCATTGTCGCTCCTCAGCTGATGTGAGTTGTGGTGGACACGGATGCACATACAACAGTTCGATCATCGCCCAGACCTGGCTTAACGCCGTTGTATATATTGACAGGAATGCAGGTTCTGCGCTATCCCTTCTAACAATTCGCCGTTCGCGCGAAGGGTGTAGAAGGGCTGAAGGCAGACGGGACTGCGAAACGCAGCGCCGTCGATAACTTGGGTTTCGGATAGGTCGCTTTGTACGAACACGATTGGCGACCAAGGCGGTCAGAATCGGCGGACGAATGTTCCAGCCGCAGGCGATCAATCACAACATAGTTGCGCTATGTACCGATGAATGTAGAACGCGTCCAGTCAATCCCGGCGCTGCTTTTCACGGATTGGAGCGAATACGATGACCGCACGAGACTACGGCGGGGTTGGGGTAGACAACCGGACCCGCACTCTGTTCGGACAAGTCATGTGGTTCGTGGCCGCCACCGCCGGCTTTTTCGCACTCGGCTCCTATCTGGGCCGAAACCTCGCCGGCGGTTGGACCTTTGTGTTCTATCTCCTGGCGTTCGGCTGCCTGATCGGGATGCGGTTTGCCGTACGCAGCTCCCCCGCCGGTAGCGTCGCGCTGCTCTTCGGTGTCGGGCTGCTCCTCGGCCTGGCGATGTCGCCAACTCTGGTGTACTACGCCAACGCGGACCCGCAGGCGCTATGGGAAGCCGGAGGCGCCACCGCGCTGTTCATCGCCGGCTGCGGCGCGTTTGGCTACGCCACTCGTACCGATCTGTCGGGCCTTGCCCGGGTGGGCTTTTGGGCGCTGATCGCACTGATCGCGTTCGGCGTTGTCTTGATCTTCGTCCACATCCCGGGCGGTGCCGTCATCTACTCGGTCTTGGGTCTGGTTGTGTTCGCAGGCCTGACGATGTACGACTTCCAACGCCTGCGCCGAACCACCGATCTCGATTCCGCGCCGTTCATCGCCTCGTCGATCTTTTTGGACGCACTCAACGTGTTCTCGTTCTTCCTACAGCTTTTCGGCGGTCGAGGCCGAGACTGATCGCCGACGGCAGGCAAGCACGTGATAAATCCAGACCCCAACCGGCTCGGCGGACTCGAATGGGCCCGGCGGACCCGCGGTGCTCTGACCTCGGCGGAGCGGCGCCGATTGATCGGCGCAATCGCGGTCAGTCAAGTCGCCAACCTCATTGGTCGGACGAAATTGGCGCTGGGAAAGCTGCCCGAAGGCGCGACAGACGTCGATGTGCGCGACTTCGAGGCGCCCGACTCGCAGCTGGCACGTGAGGCCGAAGCAGCCTGCGCCGAGCAGTCCGATCTGCTTGCCGCACACTCATACCGGACCTGGCTGTGGGGAATGGCACTGGCTGCCGTAGATCGCCAGCGGCTCGATCGAGAGCTGTTCTACTGTGCCGCGTTGGTTCACGACTGGGGAGCCACGACCACCGTCGTCGGCGAGGACTTCACGATTCGCGGCGCAGAGCGCGCGCTGGCCTGCGCCGATGCAGCGGGCATCGATCCCGCCCGGGCCAATCTGATCGCCGACGGCATCTGTTGCCACACCACGCCTGGGGTGACCGTCGAGAGGGACGGCGCGATCGCGTACTACGTGCAATACGGCGCTATGGTCGATGGCGCCGGCTTACGTGCGTGGGATGTCGCGCCCCACAACATCAAGGAGACCCTTCGGCGCCATCCCCGCGGGCCCGGCTTCAAGCGCGGACTTAGTGACATCGTCAGAGCTGAGGCGCGTGCGATGCCGGAAGGGCGTTTTGGACTGGCCCGGCGATATGGCATGACGCTCGCCGTGCACCTGGCGCCGTTCGACAGCTGATCGGCTTGATGGCCGTTACTGTGCCTTCAGTGCGGGTCGGTGTGGGCCGTATCTTTGGCTGTAACGCGAAGGGACAGAATGGCTACCGACGAGTTAGGCACTGGACTGCCGTGGGTCGATGCCATCGCGGCGTCGTTTCCACAGCATTCGTTTGATGAGTTCCACACCCGCGAACTCCCCGCTCTCAGCGCACGGCACGGTGCCCTCGTCATCGAAGACCTTGCCGGGGTACCGCCACTTGCCTTCCAGTTCCCTGACGGCACCACCTACACCTGGCGCGCGACGCCATCGGGTGTGGAGGCAAGCCGCGGCGACAGCGACGCCGCCACCTTGGTCGAGCTCGACGCGACCACCTTCTCGGCGTTCCTGAACAGACTGCTGTCCGCATCCGGCGCCGTCCGCACTGACCGGGCGCGGCTGCATCGCGGAACCCTGCAGACCTGGCAACGCTGGGAGCCCGCCATCCAAACCCTGCTGACCGG
The DNA here is from genome assembly GCF_029892685.1 of Mycobacterium sp. OTB74. Classification (GTDB taxonomy): domain Bacteria; phylum Actinomycetota; class Actinomycetes; order Mycobacteriales; family Mycobacteriaceae; genus Mycobacterium. Next base: position 41,523 of record NZ_JARXVD010000012.1, read on the forward strand.
AACCCCGATCTACACCGCCGCGGTGCGGGACAGTCTCGTTGACCGTGCCGGCAAGCCGCTCGATCTGCACCAGACATTCACGGTTGACGACGATCTCGAAACGATGCGCCACTTTTTCAATGTCGCCGGCTACCTGCATATCAGTGGCGTCTACAGCCCCGCCGAGATCGCCGCGTGGGGCGCGGAGGTTGAAAAAGTACGCACCATGAGTTCCCCCGGTGACCCGTTTTCGTGGTGGTCGTTGAACTCCAGCGGTACCGAAATCGTCACCCGCATCAACTATCTGGGCCGCTACTCCACCGTCCTGCAAGCGTTGTGTACAGAACCACGAATGACCGCGTACGCCCGACTCGCGGGCCCCGAACTTCGGGTCTGCGACGACCGGCTCGACGGGCCAATGGTTTTCATCAAGAACTCCGATGTGGTCAAAGGCGACGGCGATCTGGGCTGGCACGTCGATGACGGCATCGGCGGACACCCCGTCATGTGCCCACTGATCCAGGCGGGCATCCAACTCGATTACGCAAACGCGGCCAACGGCCAATTGATGGTTCTGGCCGGGTCGCATCGCTACACCAAGCACTGGGTCCAATGGGGGCAAGAGGGCGACCTACCCGTCGTCAAGCTGGATACCGAACCTGGCAATCTGACACTGCATTACGGCGACATCATGCACAGCACTCCCCCGCCGACCGCGCCTAATGCCGGGCGCAGAGTCTTGTACTACAAGTTCGCCGAAGAGAAGACCTTCGGATGGGTTCCGGCGGGATGCCACTACAACGATGCGCTCTTCCGCGTCGATGCCGCCGGCAAGGTATCCAGCCGGGCGGCGACGCACTGAGGACACCCGACCAACACGAGGCATCATGTTGAGCGTGACCGGCACTCACTCGTTCGATAAAGCCCTGCAACTGCAGCCCGTCGATGACACCCGCATGCGTGGCAGGACTCAGCCGGAATGGGCGAACATGGTCGGCCCATTCGGCGGGGTCACTGCGGCGACACTACTGCGCGAGGCAGAGATGCGGCCGGATCGCATCGGTGAACCGCTGGCGCTCACCGTCAACTTCGCGGCGCCCATCGCCGACGGCGAGTTCGACATCTCGCTTCGACCCGCCCGCACCAACCGGACCAACCAGCACTGGATCGCCGAACTCAGCCAACAAGGCGACGTCACGACAACTGCCACCATGGTCTTCGGCGTCCGTCGAGACACGTGGTCGGACAACGAGACCCGGATGCCGACCGTGGTGCAACCCGAGGGACTCGCAACCAGCGGCCCTCCACTGACGTGGGTCAGCCAATATGACACGCGGTACGTCGAAAACCCTTTTCCGGCAGAGGGTTCCGCGCCCGGTCAGTCATCCAGGACGACGTTGTGGGTGCGTGACGCCCACCAGCGCGGCCTTGACTTTGCCGCGCTCGCTGCGATGTCCGACATCTTCTATCCTCGCGTTTTCCTACGGCGTGGCCAATTTTCCCCGGCCGGGACAATTTCGCTCACCACGTACTTTCATGCCAACGGGCAGGAGCTCGAAGAACTCGGCGGTGACTTCGTGTTAGGCAGTGCACACGCAAACCGCTTCTCAGACGGGTACTTCGACCAGAGCGCACATGTTTGGGCCCGCGACGGCGCGCTGTTGGCCAGCACCCATCAGCTCGTGTATTTCAAGAGCTGAAGCTCAGGAGAACACCGGCTGGCCGTCCGCACCCAGCAGATAACGCTCGGTCCCTTCAGCCACACGTGGCGCGTCCCCGCCTAGCGCCACGGCGATCTTGTTGATGGCGTTGCGCATGACGTCGAGCGTGATCTCCGTGGCCTCGGCGTCGGAGAAATGCGCACGCACGCCGGCGACCACATCCGCCGAAATCTGCCACGGCGTCCAGACCAGCGCGTCGACGTAACGAAGCGCGGCCTTGTGCCGCTCGTCCAGCAACTGCGATGACTCGTACAGCTCGATATCGGAGTACATCGACTCGTTGCCACCCGCATCCAGCGCGGTGCCCTCGCGCAGCGACTTGCACAGCCGGCAGTTGTGCGCCGCGGCCCCGCGCAAGCGCACTACCTCGGTCATCACCGGGTCCAACTCGCGGAGCGCGCCGACGGTGCTCGCGAACCGATTCAGCAGCAGGTCCGTCGGATCGGTGTCGCGGTCCCAATCACCCGGATCGGAAACCGGCGGCAGCCCCAACGCAGCGAATCCAGCACGAACCCGTGGCACGAAGTCGGCGATGAACATCAGCGCTGCCACACGAAAAGCATTGCGGCCCAGCGCTGCCAAAAATTCCTCGCGCTGAGCGGCGGTGATCGCCGACACGTCAGTGCTGAACTGTTCGGCGAACTCGGCGACCAGCGGCTCCAAGTCAGCGGACGGACCGACCGCCACTTCATGGGGCAGTGCCACCAACCTCAGCGTCTTTGCCGATTTCTCACGCATCACTGCATTGAGCCGGCGATCAGCAGATGGTGACAACGCGATCAGAGACGTCAGTAGCTGCTCCACGCTCCGGATTATCGCCTTGATGAGACCATCGACGCATGGGTTCGACCATCTCGGCCGCATTCGCATCGGACAACGCCGCCCCGGCCCACCCTCACGTAATCGAAGCCATCATCAGCGCCAATCAAGGCGCCGTGAGCTCTTATGGAGCCGATCCCAGCACCGATCGTGCTGCGTGTGCCCTCCGAGAGGCATTTGATGCGCCCGATGCCGAGGTTCTTTTCGCGCTGACCGGTACCGCTACCAACATCATCGCGCTGGGCGCCGCGGCGCAACCCTGGCAACAAATACTGTGCAGCGACATCGCGCACTCGTTGCTAGACGAAGCCGGCGGCCCGGTCCGGCTGTCCGGTGCACAGTTGACGCCGCTGCCCAGTGACGATGGCCTCATCGCACCGCAGTCGCTGGATCAGCACATCGCCCGTCGCGGCGATGTACACCACTCCCAGCCACGTATCGTCACCATCACCCAGTCCACCGAGAACGGCCGCGTCTGGTCTCCCGGCGCACTGGCCGAATTCATCGATTACGCCCACAGTCACGACCTGCTGGTGCATGTGGATGGTGCCCGCCTGGCCAATGCCATTGCTGCGCTGGGCGTGCATCCTCGCGATGCCGTCGGCGACGCCGATATCGTCACAGTCGGCGGCACCAAGAACGGTTTGTTGTTCGGTGACGCAGTGGTGGTCCGCCGGCCCGAACAATTCCGTGGAATTCGCTTCCTGCAGAAGCAGATCGGCCATCTGGCCAGCAAACACCGGTTTGTCTCGGCTCAGTTCGAAGCGATCTTGCAAGACGGCCTTTGGTTGCAGACCGCGGCCCACGCCAACCGCATGGCAGCCGCATTGAGCGACGGAATGCGGGCGGCAGACGTGCGACTGGCCGCCCCGACGGAGGCCAACGAAGTGTTCGTCGTCCTTGATGCGCAGACCGTGGCGCGAGTCCGAGAACACTTCGCCGTGCACGCTCCCGACCCACTGCTACCGGTGATCCGATTCGTCTGCTCCTGGGCTACCACCGAGGAGGATGTGGCAGCTGCGCTGAGCCTTATTGCGCCTGGCTGACCGACGACATGTGAAAGTCCGGAATCCGCAGCGTCGGCATCTGCGCGCGGGTCGCCCAGTCCCCCCATTCGCGGGGCAGGGTCTGCTCGCTGATGCCGGCCTCGGTGGCCCGACGCAGCAGGTCCAAAGGGCTCTCGTTGAACCGGAAGTTGTTGACCGCTGCCGTCACTTCGCCGTCCTCGATCAAGTAGACCCCGTCGCGGGTCAGCCCGGTGAGCAGCAGCACGGTCGGGTCGACCTCGCGGATGTACCAGAGCGTGGACAACAACAGCCCACGCTCGGTGGCCGCGATCATATCGGCCAGCTCGGCCGTGCCGCCGGTCATCAGCAGGTTGTCGGCGGGCACCGCGACGGGTGCACCGAATTCCACTGCGGCAGAACGCGGATAGGCCAGGGCATTGATCGCGCCATCGCGAATCCAGTCCACCCGGCCGATGTCAAGGCCGTTGTCGAACACCGACACCCGTTCCGACGAACTCGATGTGGCCACGAACGGCTGGCAATTCAGCCCTGCGGCAAGGGGATCCGAGTACAGCGTCAGCCCCAGGTCGGTCAGCTTCTCCCCCACCCGGGTACCCCCCGGCGCCGACAACGCGGTGCGCCCTTCCTGCGCGCCACGGCCGTCCATGCTCCAGCCCAGATAGATCATCATGTCGGCGACGGTGGACGGCGGCATCAGGGTCTCGTAGCGGCCAGCCGGCAATGCCACGGTGCGCGACGCCCACCCCAACCGCAACGACAGGTCATCGAGCATGGAATCGATTGGCACATCAGTGAAGTCGGCAGTACTGACACCGACCCAGGCGCTCGCGCCATTGCGTTTGGCATTGATTTCCACCGACCCCGTCGGCTGGCTGAACCGCCGCCGAATGCCTCCAGAGGTAGCGAGGTAGACGGTGTCAAGTTCGTGCCGGGCGAAGCCGTACAGGGCGTCGGCCCCCTGAAACCCGGCGGCCAAACCGTTTGCGACACCGCCGAATACCCCGGCACCGGTCAGTGGCGAGGGCGCGTCCCAGTCATCGGGGCATTCCGCACCGGACAGCGCAGGCGCGCTGTCCCGCGCCTCCGGCGCCGACCGAGCCGACTCCTGCGACGCGGCAACCAGCCCGGCGATGGTGTCCGGATCCACTTCACTGGACTTCACCGAGCCGACATGTGCCGCATTCTCTTGGCGGACAATCGAGATGACCGTGGTTTCCCGGCTGACAGATTCGCCGTTTGTGGTCATCGAGTTGCCGGCCCAGCGCAGCGACGCGGTAGACCGGTCGGTCACCAGCACGATGGTTTCGTCGACGCCGCCGCGACGGACAGCCTCAGCCAGCACCAGTTCGACGACCTGTGGTGCACTGATCATGAACGCCCCGATTCGGTTCGCGTGTTGAGCACATTGATGCCACGGAACAACGCCGACGGACAGCCGTGACTGACCGCGGCTACCTGACCGGGCTGAGCCTTGCCGCAGTTGAACGCCCCGCCTAGACGCCAGGTCGACTGTCCGCCAACGGCTTCCATCGACCCCCAGAAATCCGTGGTGGTTGCCTGGTAGGCGACGTCGCGGAGTTGCCCGTCGAGCTTGCCGTCGCGGATGCGGAAGAACCGCTGCCCGGTGAACTGAAAGTTGTACCGCTGCATGTCGATTGACCACGATTTGTCGCCGACGATATAGATGCCGTCCTGGACCCTCGAGATCAGGTCGTCGGTGCTCAGGTCCTCGGGGCCGGGCTGCAGTGAGACATTGGCCATCCGCTGAATCGGGACGTGGTGCGGGGAGTCGGCGTATGAGCAGCCGTTGGACCGAGCCACCCCGAGCTTGGGTGCGAATACTCGATCCAGTTGGTAGCCCACGAAAACTCCGTCGCGCACCAGGTCCCAGCTCTGCGCGCGCACACCCTCGTCGTCAAATCCGATGGTGGCCAGGCCGTAGTCGACCGTGCGATCGGCAGTGACGTTCATTATCGGCGATCCGTACTGCATGGTCCCGAGTTTGTCCGGAGTGGCGAATGAGGTGCCCGCGTAGGCCGCCTCGTAACCGATGGCACGATCGTATTCTGTTGCGTGACCGATGGATTCGTGGATGGTAAGCCACAGGTTGGTGGGGTCGATAACCAGGTCGGTCGGCCCGGGTGTCACGCTGGGCGCCTTGACCTTCTCAGCCAGCAGTGCCGGCAGCTGCGCCAGTTCTGTTGTCCAGTCCCATACCTCGTCGCCTGCAACGGCCTCCCAGCCGCGTGCAGTCGGCGGGGCCAGGGTCTGCATGTTCTCGAAGCTGCCTGCATCGGTGTCGACGGTGACGGCCTCCAGCGACGGCATCACGCGGACCCGCTGCTGGGTAATCGACGAGCCGAACGCGTCGGCGTAGAACACCTGCTCCTTGACCGCTTGCACGCTCGCCGATACGTGATTCACTCCGTCGGCCGCGAGCAGACGGCCGGTGTATTCGCCCAGTACCGCGATCTTGTCGGCGGTGGGTACGTCGAACGGATCGATGCGGTAGTCCGACACCCACAACACATCGCTGTACACCGGCTCGGGTGCCAGCTCGATGCGTTCGGCATTCAGCGGCGCCAGTGAGACCGCCACCTGCACCGCACGCCGGGCGGTCTCGGCGGCCACGGCCGGGCTCAGCTCAGCATGCGATGCGAAACCCCAGGTGCCGTCGACGATCACCCGCACCGCCAGACCGATCTCCCGGGTCACCACCGAAGTCTCCAATTCGCCGTCGCGCAACTGGATCAGTTCGGTGGTGATGCGGTGAATCCGCAGGTCGGCGTAGCTCGCACCAGCCGTCAATGCAGCCGACACCGCGGCCTCGGCCAGCTCATGACGCGGTAATGCCAGGAAATCGGCGTCAACCCGCCTCAGCACAGTCACGGCTCCACCGTAGTGGGCGCGCTTTAATTAACTCGTGCAGCACCACCGGTTTCGCGACACCATGACTGGCTATGCGCTGCTCGCACCCAGCCTGTTCGGCGTGGCGCTGTTCCTGCTGCTGCCCATGCTGGTCGTCGGCTGGCTGAGCCTGCAACGCTGGGACCTGTTGGGGCCCATCCGGTTTGTCGGACTGGATAACTGGCATTCGGTGTTGACCGACCCCACCTTCGGCCGGTCCATGGCTGTGACACTGACATTCGTCGCAATGGTAGTGCCGGTGCAGACCGTGTTGGGGTTGCTGGCCGCCGCGCTGTTGGCGCGTGGCCTGCCGGGCACCGGGTTCTTCCGCACGCTGTACGTATTGCCGTGGATTTGTTCCCCGTTGGCCATCGGTGTGTTGTGGCGCTGGATTCTGGCCCCCACCGACGGTGCGGTCAGCACGGTGTTGGGCCATCGCATCGAATGGCTGACCGACCCGGGGTTGGCGCTGCCGGTGGTCTCGGCGGTGACGGTGTGGACCAACGTCGGATACGTGACGCTGTTCTTCCTGGCGGGCATCCTGGCCATTCCGCATGACGTGCACAACGCGGCCCGGATCGACGGCGCTACCAGTTGGCAGCGGTTCCGTCGAATCACCCTGCCGATGCTGCGACCCACCATGTTCTTTGTGCTGGTGACCGGCATAGTCAGTGCCGCGCAGGTTTTCGATACCGTCTACGCGCTGACCGGCGGCGGTCCGCAGAACCGCACCGATCTGATCGCGCATCGCATCTACACCGAGGCATTCGGCACCGCTGCGGTGGGTCGCGCCGCGGTAATGGCATTGATCCTGTTCGTGGTGCTGCTCGGGGTCACCGTTGTGCAGCATCTCTACTTCCGCCGACGGGTCAGCTATGACCTTACGTAACGGACTGATCTACACGGCACTTGTACTCGGGGCCGTCGTCACGCTGTTGCCGTTCGGTCTGGGGCTGATGACATCGTTCACCACGGCGCAGCAGTTCAACACCGGCTCACCGCTGTCGCTGCCGGACCCGCCGACGCTGGACAACTACACCGCACTGGCCGACGCCGGATTCGGCCGCGCAGCCCTGGTCACGGCGCTGATGACAGCGGTGATCCTGGTGAGCCAGATGACCTTTTCGGTGACGGCCGCCTACGCGTTCGCCCGCCTCGAATTCCCCGGTCGGGAGGTGTTGTTCTGGCTGTATCTGGCCACCCTGATGGTGCCGGCGACGGTCACCGTAGTGCCGCTGTATCTGATGATGGCCGAGGCCGGCCTGCGAAACACGTTCTGGGCCCTGGTGTTGCCGTTCATGTTCGGCTCGCCATACGCGATCTTCCTGCTGCGTGAGTACTTTCGGTCGATCCCAGAGGATCTGCTGCGGGCGGCCCGTATCGACGGCGCCGGGACGGCCGACGTCATCGTGCATGTGGTACTGCCGGCCAGTCGGTCAATCCTGGTGACGCTGGGTCTGATCACCGTTGTCTCACAATGGAACAGCTTCATGTGGCCGCTGGTGATCACCAGCGGCCAACACTGGCGGGTACTGACGGTAGCCACCGCCGGTCTGCAGTCCAGATTCGACGCGCAGTGGACGGTAGTGATGGCGGCGACGACCGTGGCGATCGTTCCACTGGTGGTGGTGTTCAGCGCGCTGGGCCGGCACATCGTCCGCTCGATCGTGGTCACCGGCATCAAATGAAGTTCTCGACGCGAATCCTCGCCGCACTGGCTGCGTTGATGACCGTGCTGCTGGTGGCTGCGGTGCTGTTGGGCCGTTCCGATGAACCGTCCGGCAAAACCGTTGTGACGGTGCGGCTGTGGGATGAACAGGTCGCCGCGGCCTACCGGGATTCCTTCGCTGAGTTCATGCACCGACATCCCGATATCGAGGTTCGGGTCAACGTGGTGGCGTTCGCGTCGTACTTCGACTCGCTACGCACCGATGTTGCCGGTGGCGGCGCCGACGACATCTTCTGGCTCTCGAACGCGAACCTGGCCGGCTATTCCGACACGGGCCACCTGCTCGACATCGGAAAGTTGATGGGTCCCGATGCCGCGGACGGCTGGGACCGATCGGTCACCGAACAATTCACCCGGGACGGAGTGCTCTGGGCCGTGCCGCAGTTGACCGATGGTGGCATCGCCGTGTTCTACAACGCCGATCTGCTCGCTGCTGCCGGTGTGGACCCCGCCGAATTGGACACCATGCATTGGTCCCCCGACTCCGACGACACTCTGCGCCCGCTACTGGCCCGGCTGACCGTCGACCGTAATGGAAACCAGGCAGGTACAACGGGTTTCGATCCTGGACAGATCCGGCAGTGGGGCTACAACGCGGCCAACGACCTGCAGGGCATCTACCTGAACTACATCGGCTCGGCCGGTGGGGTGTTCACCGACGGTGACCGATTTGCGTTCGACAACCCGCAGGCGCAGCAGGCTTTCGGTTACCTGGTCCAGCTGATCAACACCGACCATGTGGCCCCGTCGGCCGCTGACACCAACGACAACGGCGACTTCTCCCGCAACCAGTTCCTGGCGGGCCGGATGGCGTTGTTCCAGTCGGGCACCTACAACGTGGCCGCGATCGCCGACCAGGCGCGGTTTCGCTGGGGTGTCGCCATGCTTCCCGAAGGCCCGCGTGGACGGGTCAGTGTCACCAATGGGATTGCCGCCGCAGCCAATTCGGCCACCCGATATCCGGGCGCGGTGCGGGCAGTACTGGACTGGATGGGCCGCGAAGACGGCAATGCCTTCTTGGGCGCCGGAGGCTCGGCGGTGCCCGCGGTGCTGGCCGCGCAGCAGGTCTACTTCGATTACTGGGCTCGGCGCAACATCGATGTGCAGCCCTTCTTCAAAGTGCTTGATGGGCCACGCATCGCGGCACCCGGCGGTGCCGGATTCCCGGCCGGATTCCGCGCCCTCAAGCCATATTTCGACGAGATGTTCCTTGGCCGGGCCGAGGTGGCGACGACGCTGGCCGAGGCGCAGCGGGCCGCCAATGCGGCGGCGAGCCGCTGACCTGGCATCAGAACCGCCTACTGGCGCATGTGTGAAGCGCCGCCGATGTACCACACCTGTCCGTTGATCCATTCCGCTTCGTCGGACAACAGGAACGCGGCGACGGCTGCCAGGTCGCTGGGCCTGCCCAGGCGCGTGGTTTTGGCCGCCATCAGAAACATCTGCTGCATTCGTTGATCGTTCTGACGTTCCTGTGTTTCACCCATGACCAGGCCGGGCATCAGTCCATTGCAGCGAATCCCTTGGCTGCCATAGTTATTGGCGATATGGCGAGTCAGCTGGTTCACTGCAGCTTTGGCGGCGTTGTACGCCACGTGCATCGGGTCGGTGCCGAGTGATCCACCCGACGACGTGTTGACAATGCTGCCGCTGCCCTGGGCCAGCAGGTGCGGCAGCACCGCGCGACTGGTTCTGACATAGCCGAGGAGGTTTACGTCCAGGGTCCGCTGCCAGACGTCGAAGTCGGTGTCCAGCAGGGTGGTATCGCGGCCCAGGTTGTGCTCGGACAGATCCGCTCCGACGTTGTGCAGGCCATGTACGCCGCCGAACTCCGCGATCGCCGCATCGACCAGGTCGCGGACTGAAGCGTCGTCCGACAAGTCGAACTCGACGGCGATCGCCCGGCCGCCGGACGCTGCGATCCCGTCAGCTGTCTGCTTGGCACCGGCGATGTTGATGTCCCCTATGGTGACCAAAGCACCTTCGGCGGCAAGCCGTTTCGCGGTTCCGGCGCCGATACCGGTCGCGCCCCCTGCGACGATGACGGATTTTCCAGCCAAGCCCTGCATGCGTTGTCCTCCTGAAGTAGCCGGTCGTGAGGTAGACGAAGTGGGGTCAGCAGTACCCGATGCCGATGTCGACCGAGATTTGTGATCCCGTCACGAATTTCGACTGACCCGAGGCCAACCACGCCACGGCATCGGCGATGTCTTCAGGCATGGCGATTCCGTCGGGCAGCAGCGGGGTATGCAGATCACGCAGGTGCGGGTTTGTGTCAGCGGCATCCTGCATGGCTTGTCTCATGCCTCCGGTGGTGACCATCGGGCTGGCGACGGCACCGGGGTGCAGACTGTTGACCCGGATGTTGTGCGGCCCGAGCTCGGCGGCGAATGCTCGCGCCATGCCGGTGATCGCGTGCTTGCTGGCGGTGTAGTGCACCATGAAGGCCTGCATCCTGACTCCGGCCGCCGAGCCGATCAGGATGATCGAACCGCCGTTGCCGGAGGCGATGACGTGTGGTGCACTGGCCATCACCGTGTTCCAGGTGCCGACGACGTTGGTGTCGATGGTGTCCCGAAAGGCCTGCGCGGTGATCTGATCCCACGGTGCGGGGCAACAGATTCCGGCGTTGGCCACCACGACGTCCAGGCGGCCCAGCTCCGTTACGCCGGCTTCGACGGCGTCTCTCATCGCATCAAGGTCTCGGGTGTCCACGGCGGCGGCAACCACGCGCTGGCCGTTGGACTCGACCAGGCGCGCCGTTTCGTCCAGATCGTCCTGGGTGGCCGACGTGTAGGGCACGCTGGGCGGCAATGGTCCCGCGATGTCGACGGCGATAATGTCAGCGCCTTCGGCGCTCAAGCGTTGGGCGTGGGCCCGACCCTGGCCGCGGGCTGCGCCGGTGACAATGGCGACTTTGCCGGCCAGCAATGGTGTGCTCACGGCTAGTTCCTGCTGATCTTCTCGATCGGGTTGGAGCGCTCGAGCATTCCGTAGGTCTCCTCGCCGTCCCAACGGTAGCGGACACCGGCCTGTTGCAGCGCAGGAAAGCTCGGCATCTCCTGACGCATGGCGTGCACCGAATAGGAGTCGTCGTCGTGGTGGATGTCGTGCGTCGAGAAGACGGTCTCGCCCTCGATGTGCACAGTGCCGTCAGCGGTTTCGAGCACCAGGGACACGTCTTCACCCAGTGCCTGCAGGCGGGTGAGCCACGGCGCCTGCACCACGCGAGCCGGAATCAGCGGGCCGTCGCCGGTAAAGATGTAACCCTCATTGAAAGTGGGTTGGCCGTCGTCCCGTGGCGGGTAGGCAATGTAGCCGAAGGCTTTTCCGCTGGGGAACACCGCGGACTGCCAGGCATGGCCCCAGAACCCAGAGAGCTTGCGGACGCCTTGACGGCGGATTCGCAGGCCCGATCCGGTGAACTTTTCGGTGCTGACACCATCGATGGTGATGCTGCCGGTGGCCCGGAACAACTGTTCGTAGCGGGGGCCGCCCATGAGGTCACCCTCGATGGATTCCTTCAGTTGCTGCCGTGCATCAGCATGCAACGCGCCTTGAATCCACGGTGGAACAGCCATTGTCGCCTCGACTGTGAAGTTGACGTCCACCAGCGGTCCGTCTTTCTTGCCGGCAGCCAGATCGGCCGACGAGGTCTGCACGGCCTTGCCCGCATAGGTCATGGTCCAGACCTCGAACGGCCGCACGCACTGAAATGCCAGCCCGCCCGCACCCAGGATCGATGGGCGACCCTCGGTATCGAGCGCGGGCAGTGAGGCGCCGTTCTCCCGCAGCCGGTAGGCGCGCCCGTCGGGAAAGGCGATGTTGACCTGGATGTCGTGGTTGTCCCAGTTCGCAGCGACGGCCTCCACACCAATCCGGGGCAGGCCAACCCTGCCCCGGTCATCGACGACCCAGAAGCTCACCGAATCGCGCATCTCTGGGTTGTCGGGTCGTTCGGCGAATACGTACTCGCGGTCGGCCGGAAGCCCTCCGGTCAGGTCGACTGTCATCGAATCACCCTGTCTGTTAAGTGGTTTGGTGAGTTGTCCATGAATGTGCCTGTTCCACGTAGCGTCCGAATCGGGGCCGGACGGTGTCGAAGTCGATACCGAAAGCAACCGGATCAGCGTGGCTGGCGGGTTCGCGTTCAGCGGCGGCTTCGGACCACCAGCTGTCCATCCGGTCGGCGAACTCGTCGCTGACCGGTTGGCCCAACCAGCGATACAGGCCGGTGACCTCCCCGATCGGATCGCCTTGCATGGCGCGGAAGTCAATGTCATAGAACCGATCATCGGCGCCGGCCTCCCTGAACTGCAGGGCGCGATCCATGCCTGCTGACCAGTGCTCCACATTGAGCTGACCGATGTAGGGCCGGTCGATGTGGTCGGTGAAGGAACCGATGATGTCCGCGTACAGGTCGGCCACCGACAGGATCACGTCGGTCGGATCACGATGGGTCATAACGAATTTCGCATCGGGAAAGACCGCATTGAGGGCATCGAGCCAGAGTACGTGCGACGGACACTTGAGTCTCCAGGACCGGGTCGGCTCACCCCAGGCCAGCAGCTTCATCACCCGGCGCTGGTAGTGCAGCGTGGCACCGAGGTCGGCGTCGTTGATCAACCACTTTGAGTACGTGGGGATCTGGGCGAGTGATTGAAACAGGTGAGAGGCGAAATTCAGGGCCATCAGCTCGTGGCATTCCATCGGGCCGTGAGTGGACGCCGGCACGTGATAGCGGGTGCCGATCATCTCGCCCTTGCCATGCGGGATGCGCGGATCGACGCCCGTCACTGTCGACGGTGGCGGGCACGGCTCGGTGGACTCCCAGCGGCGCAGGTAACGCACGTCGGGGTCTTGGGCCAGCAGCATCGACAGCGCCGTCGACCCGGTGCGGGGCAGGCCGAGGCCGATCAACGGCTCGGTGACGGGCACACCGTCGATCTCGGGGTGGCGCCGATACCAGTCCTCAACTTGCAAGCGCTGCACCAGGTATCCCGTGATGCGCGGGTAGATGAAGGCCTCGCCGCGAGCATTGAGCTGCGCCTCGCTGTGCAGGGACTCCAGCAAGATCGCCAGACCCTCGCGGTACGAGGCGTCACCGAAGTCGTCCAGTCCGGTCTTTTCCCGCGCGGCGTTCTCTATTTCGTTGACAGTGGCCATGTTTCAGCCCATCCACTGGCCGCCGGCGACATCAATGGTCTGGCCGCACATGTAGCTGGCGGCCTCGGAGGCCAGGTAGGCGACCATGTTCGCCGCTTCCTCGGGCAACGAGGCGCGTCCCAGCTGCACCTGAGTGGTGATGGCCTCCAGGATGGCTCCTCGCCCGGCCCGGTGCTGGTCGTTCTGCGGTGCGTACAGGTACTGCTTCATCTGCTCTTTGATCATGATTCCGGGAGCCACGCAGAAGACGTTGACCCCGCGCGAGGCCACCTCGTGGGCGAGGTTGCGAGTGAATCCGATGACTCCGGCCTTGCAGGCGTTGTAGGCAACCAGGCCGCGCTGCTGGATACGCCCGCCGACGGAACCGATGTTGATGATGGTGCCCGAGCCTTGCGGCAGCAGGTATTCCAATGCAGCGTGCGCGCCGTACATCATCATGGTCAGACTGCCCAGGACCGTGTAGTCGATGTCTGCCTTCGTCTGATTCTCGAACGGGCCGGCGGCCACCATCACCGGGTTGTTGATCATGATGTCCAACCCGCCGAGTTCCTCATGGGCTTTGCGGACACCGTCGTGCACCTGGTCCCAGTCCGACATGTCGGCCTGGATCGGGACCGTGTTGACGCCCCAGCGCTCCTTGATCTCTTTGGCCCTGCGCTCCAGCGGTTCAAGGGTGCGGCCGACCAAAGCGATATCGGCGCCGGAACCGGCGAGGCGGTTGGCGATCGCGTGCCCCAGCCCGTCACCGCCCGCGCCGGTGACGAACGCCTTCTTGCCGGTCAGATCCAACAGGTCGGCCAGTCGTTTGTTGATGATGTGGGTGGGCAACTTGTCCAGATTCAGCGCGCGGACCGCGGCTTCGTCATCGAATGTCGTCATCGGAGCTCCCTCTGCTCGACCACCGACCGTCATGCCGATGGCGCATGGCGTAAGGCTATGGAGCAAAGCAATTGGTGCGGTAATACCAATCTCGGCATTCAGTCATGCCGAATTTTGATACCTGGTTAGCTGGGAGCCGATGGACACCCACCGGCTCAAGTATTTCCTGCGTATCGCCGAGGAAGGCTCGATCACCCGCGCGGCGCGCTCGTTGGGTATTGCTCAGCCGGCACTGAGTCGCCAAATCCGACTGCTCGAAGAGGACCTCGGGATCACCCTGTTCCGGCGCACACGCCGCGGTGTCGAACTGACCGCCGAGGGCGAACGGTTGCGGGCATCGACGGCCAGTCCGCTGCGGATGCTCGAGTTGGCCGTGCAGTACGCTGCATCCCCCTTGGCTCGCCTGGAGCGGGGCATCCGCGTGGGTCTGATCGACACCGCAGTCGACGTCCTGGCCGGTCCGTTGATCGCGAGCCTGTCGGCGGCGTTCCCGGCAGTGACGTTTGCCATCGCCACCGGCAGCACCGAGACCCTCATCGAGGCGATGCTCAAGGGCGCAGTCGATCTGGCGCTGATCAACCCCGTCGCCGATGACCGGCTGTTCTATCGTGATCTGATCACCGAGGATCTCTATGTCATCGGCTCTGCGACAGCAGATTTCGATCGCGACAAGGCAATCCCGTTCACCGACATAGCTGCACTGCCGTTGATAGTTCCACGCTCGTCGGCGGGTATCGGGGTCGCCCTCGAAAACGCGGCACTGCGCACAAAAGTGGCCATCGACCACCGGATCACCACCGATTCTCTTGCTGTCACCAAACGCCTGGTCGAGGCCGGCCTCGGATATGCCGTCCTTCCGCTGTCTGCGTGTATGGCTGAGATCAATCGTCAGCAATTGCGCTGCGCCCCAACAGGTGAGCCGGCGCTGACCCAGGCGCTCGGCGTCGCCGCGACCGCGCAGCTGGAACTGCCCCGCGAACTCGGCCAGAAGCTGGGCGACATCCTGCGCAGCGAAGTGGTGCACCTGGTCACTGCGGGAAATTGGCCCGCGCGATTGGTATCGCCCCAGCCCTGGGACCCGTCTCGCCCCTGAACTCCAACAGCGGAAGACGGCTACCTCAAGGTCACCAAGCTAGAATCACCAGCGGTCGCACGCCACGCTTGTCGAGTTCCCCGGCCTGGGGCACGCGCCTCAGATACAGAACCCTCAGGCCTTTCACAAAGCACTACTCGCGGGGCTGGCCGCCCCGGTGCACAGCTAGTGCGCGCTGGTCGCGAGCGGGGTGCACACCTCCACCCAAATCGCCAACGCGCACATCACCGTGACCACAGCCAGCGCCACGAGGTCGGACCTGCCCGGACGAGAAGGATGCGCCGAAATCTGGCCGGTACCACCGCGTGCGGTGATGGCATCACCCATCTCGTCACCGCGACGCAGCGCCACTGTGATGGCGGCGGCGGCGAGGTCGACGATCTCGGTGGCCCACTGCTTGCGACGGGCACGGCGGGTGTCCGGACGATCCCGTGGACGTAACCGACGGGCGGCGAACAACACTCGGTACTCGTCGATCAACATCGGGAATGCGCGCAACGCCAACGCAAGTGCGACCGCCCATTCGTCGACCGGGACCCGCAGCCAGCGCAGGGGACGACCCAAAGTGGCTACCGCAGGGGCGATTTCAGCGACATTAGTCGTCCACGACACCAGGGCACCGAGCCCGAGCAGCACGATGGACAGCACCGTGATCTGCAAGAAGTTCAGCAGGCCACCCAACCCGAGGTGCGTCGACCCGACGGTGACAAACGGCTTACCCCCGGCCAGCGCCGCGGTAACGGCGCCGAGCAGCAATAGAATCCAGACCGCACGAGGTATCGACGGCAGCGCGCCACGCGGAATCCGGGCCAGCCACGCCGTCACCAACACCACCAGCGCCACCAGTGCGATGGGAACCCAGCCCGGGTAGATGGTCAGCACCACTCCGATCAGCGCGACCACAATCAGCTTGGTACCCGCCCACAGCTGGTGGATCACCGAAGTGCCCGGAATCGGTTGCAGGAGCACCACAGACCGACGCGGGCCGGCCGGCTTGGTCGCAGTTCGCATCATGCGCGTCCTCCCGCAGCGATCGGCGCGTCGACCAAATGACCGCGGTGCAGCCGCAGAATGCGCGGGCAGAGTTCGTCGAGCCCGGCGAAGTCATGCGAGATGACCACGACGGTCAACCCGGTGGTGCGGCGCAATTCGGCGAGCAGCTTCACCAGACCGCGCTGGCTGGCGGCGTCAAGCCCGGCCAGCGGCTCGTCCAGAATGAGCGCCCGCGGACGACCGGCCAACAGTCCGGCCAGCACCACCCGGCGCATCTGACCGCCGCTGAGCTGATCGATGCGGCGGTCGGCCAGGTGCGGGTCCAGGCCGACCATGGTCAGCGCCTCGGCGATGCGTGCCCGGTCACGCCGGGAGAAGCCGGCGGCTGACGCAATCTCGTGGCCCACCCGCGAGCGCATCAACTGAAGGCGCGCCGCCTGAAATGAAATGGCGACCGCACCGACCTGATCGGACACGGGTGACCCGTCGAGCAGGCAGCTGCCGGTGGTGGGCACGGTCAGTCCGGCCATAATCCAGGCCAGCGTCGACTTGCCGGAGCCGTTGAGCCCGTGGATCAGCACGCCTTCACCCTCGTGCACGGCGAAGCTGATGTCACTCAAAGCGGTTGATTCCCAGGGTGTTCCGCTGCCGTACCGATGGCCGACGCCCCGCACGTCAAGGACGACCGCGCCGTGCGGTTCAGCTCCGACCGCCGCCACCGGGACCGCGGCGGTCTCGACCATCTCGACATTGTCGTGAGCACCGGAAAGGAGGACCACCCGGTCGGCCGAATCGGCTTCGTCGGTGTAGTGCGTGATGTGCACCAGAGAAGTGCGGTGATGCCGGCTCAGCCCGGACAGCACCGACAGCAAGCTGTCGCGGCCTTGCTGATCAACCATGCTGGTGACCTCGTCGGCGATCAGCAGCGCCGGCTCGCGCGCCAATGCGGCGGCCACGGCGAGCCGTTGCAACTCACCGCCGGACAGCCCGCCGGTGTCGCGGTTGGCCAGTCCGTCCAAGCCCACCTCGGCCAGCAGTCGCTCGACGTCAATGGTCTGACCGGGTGGCAGGCCCCAGACCACGTCGTCAGCCACCCGGCTGCCCAGGACCTGACTCTCGGGGTGCTGCATGACGACCGCGGTGCCACCGGGATGCCCCAAGCCGACCGCGCCCGGCCGCTCGATGGTGCCCGCGGTGGGGGCACGGCCGGCGAGCATGAGCATCAATGTGGTCTTGCCCGAGCCGTTGGCACCGGTGATGGCGACGTGCTCGCCTTCGTCGACGGTCAAGGTCAATGGGCCGAGGGCATCGCGATCCGTGCCGGGATAGCGGAATCTGACGTCGCGCAGACGGGTCGGGACCGGTGACACGACCGCATCCGATTCGACGGCATCGAGCTTGTGGACATCCGGGATGCCGAGCAGTCGGGTCAGCACCCGGGACAGCGCCCACCAGCCGATCAACGTGACGATCACGATGTGGATGACCACTGACAGCATCACCGGCACCGGCCAGTAATGCAGGAAGGCGGAGAATCCGGTTCGCATGTCGTGCGCCATACGCTCGCCGCCGGGCAGTACCGCGACAGCGTTGGCCAACCCGTTGATGTTGGCGGTCATGGACGCGAAAATCAGCTGCCGCAAACGCGACACCAGCAACAGGAAGCCGATGATGTACGCACCGAACACCACACCGGCACCGATCGCCGCCCAGATGACGGCGTGAACGCCGCGCCCTTTACGCTTGACGATGCCGGTCAGCCCGCCGATATAGGCGCAGAACACCACGGTCATCAGGCCACCGAGGCCGGCGATGAGAAACGCGATGGCGCCGCCCGCAATGGTCGCAGCGAGCAGCGCCCGCAGTCGGTACCGATACGCCAGCAGTCCCATCGGGACGGTGCCCAACATGCCGAGCCCCGCAGCAAACGGAACCACGATGGCGATGATGGCGGTGGCCGCGCACAGCGCCGCCATGACCGCGGCCTGGGCAAGCTCACCTGGATTGAGGGCGCCGGCTGAACGATGCGGGCCGGCTTCAGTCATTTCACAATTCTGCCAGCGTTTCCCGGCAGTAGGCTTGTACGTACTGTGAGCGCCACCACCCGGTGGCGCGACCTGCATAGAAGGTCTATGCAATTATGGCCACCATGTCTCCAAGCGCCGCGTCGGGCACGTCAGCGGAATCCGCGGTCGCGGCCAACCCGACGCTGGCCGCAGATCTGCTCTCCGTGGTCGCTCGGCTGAACCGCTTGGCCAACCAGCGGGTGCGGCTGCCGTTGCCAGTCGCCCAGGCCCGGCTGCTCTCGACCATCGACGACCAAGGCGAGGCTCGGATTTCCGATCTGGCCGCACTGGACCACTGCTCGCAGCCGACCATGACCACTCAGGTGCGCCGCCTGGAGGACTCCGGGTTGGTGTCACGCTCGACCGACCCCGATGATGCGCGCGCCGTGCGGATCAGAATCACGCCAGAAGGCGTGGCTGCGCTGGCGCAGGTACGTGCCGATCGCGGCAAAGCCATCGACCCTTATCTGGAACGCCTCGACGAATCCGACCGCGACACCCTGGCTACGGCCATCGGCATCATGCGCAACTTGCTGCGTGAGGCACACCAACAGCACCGCTGACTGGCATCCGGTTCGCCGGGACCAACGCGCGGATCAGCCTGAGGGGTTAGCGTCGGAACCATGGCCCAGTCCACTTACACATCCCTTTCCGACCACCTGCGCGACACCCTCGACGGTCGCTGGCACGACGCGAAAAACCGGATGCGCGAAGTGCTCTCGAATGAGATCTTCCGGCCGCACTACACACCCAACACGGTCATCGCCCGAACCAAGGTGGCCGAACAACTCAAGATCATGGCGGCCAAAGGTGCCGCCGAGGACGGTTTCGCCAAGGCCCATGGCGGTACCGGGGACGTCGGCTCTGCGGTCACCATGATCCAGATGTTGGCAATGAGCGATCTGTCCCTGATGGTCAAAGCCGGCGTGCAGTGGGGGCTGTTCGGCGGCGCCGTCGAGAACCTGGGAACCGCACGCCACCACGAGGCATACGTCCGCCGGATCATCGACCTGGAGCTACTCGGCTGCTTCGCCATGACCGAGACCGGGCACGGCAGCGATGTGCAGTCGCTGGAGACCACCGCCACCTACGATCCGGCCACGCAAGAGTTCGTGATCGACTCCCCCACTCCCACCGCGCGCAAGGACTACATCGGCGGTGCCGCCGAAAGTGCGACGGTGGCAGCGGTTTTCGCCCAGTTGATCACCGGCGGCGAAAGCTACGGCGTGCACTGCTTCGTGGTACCCATCCGCGACGCCGACGGCAACGACCTGCCCGGGATCAGCACGTCGGACTGCCATTACAAAGGCGGCCTACCCGGGGTCGACAACGGCCGCATCCAGTTCGACCACGTCCGCGTCCCGCGGGAGAACCTGCTCAACAAATACGGCGATGTCAGCACCGACGGCACCTACAGCTCACCGATCGAGAGCACCGGCAAACGCTTTTTCACCATGCTCGGCACCCTCATTCGCGGCCGGGTGTGTGTCGGCGGCAGTGCCGCCCAGGCCGCGCGGGTGGCGCTGGACATCGCCACCCGATATGCGTTGCAGCGCAGGCAGTTCGAGGAACCAGAATCTGATGAAGAGGTGCTGATCATGGATTATCTGGTGCATCAGCGGCGACTGCTGCCGCTGATCGCCGAGTCCTATGCACTGCAGTTCGCGCAGAACGAGCTGGTGACCAAATTGCACGAATTGCAATCCATCGAGGACCCGGACGCCGAGGAGCAACGGGAACTGGAATCCCGCGCGGCCGGTCTGAAGGCCGCCAACAGTTGGCATGCCTCGCACGCCATTCAAGAAGCCCGCGAGGCCTGCGGCGGTGCCGGGTATCTGGCCGAGAACCGCTTGATCGCGCTGCGCGCCGACACCGACGTGTTCACCACCTTCGAGGGCGACAACCATGTGCTGACCCAATTGGTGGCCAAGGAACTGCTGACCGCCTACGCCGATGACATCAAGGGCATGAGCCCATTCGAGTGGGTTCGCTTCGCCGCCAACACCGTTGGTGACCGAGTGCTCAAGCGCACCGCCGCCGAGACCATCATCCAGACCGTCCTGGACACCCGTCAGGACAACGAGGAAGAGGGCAGCCTGTTCAACCGCGGCACCCAGATCACCATGTTCGAGGACCGCGAAGAATACCTGCTCAGTTCGCTGGCGCGGCGCATGCAGGCCAAGTTCAAGGAGATGTCTGCATTCGAGGCGTTCAACTCGGTGCAGGACCACGTGCTGCACGCGGCGTCGGCACATATCGATCGAATTGTGTTGGAGGCCTTCGTCGCCGGTATCTCATCGTGTCAGGACGAAGAAGCCGGCAAGGTGCTCTCGATGGTGTGCGACCTCTATGCACTCTCGGTGATCGAGAAAGACAAAGCCTGGTACATCGAGCACCGGTACCTGTCCACCGAGCGGGCCAAGGCCGTCACGCGCGGTATCAACGACGTGTGCCGGCGGCTGCGCTCCTATGCCGAGGCGCTGGTCGACGGCTTCGGTATACCTGAACAGCTGCGATACGCCGAGATGCTGCATCCGGAACACATCGCTGATTGATCGGTTGATCGAACGTGCGCACGTTGGCACGTTCGACGGAGTGACTACGGCCCCGGAATCGGGTCGAGTGCCTTGAGCTTGCCGTCGGCGACGGTGAACCGGACCGAGCCGATGCCGGTCGGCCTGCCCGGCTGGTCGCTGGCCTGCTGCCACTGGTACTGCACCGTGGCGGTGTCAGGGGTGGCCGTGGTGACCGTGATGTACGGCCGCGGGTTGGGTGTCGCCGTGCCCAGCGGGGTGTTCTTGTTGAAGAACAGCACCTGCTGCAGGCTGTCGGGCTGCGCATCCGCAGGGCCGACCTGCACCCAGTACAGCGCACAGTTCGACGTGTGACCGCTGGCCTTCTGCACCCACGATCCGGATGGCAGGGCCTTGATCGCGCTGCTGACGACGTCGGGCGCCGGTGCGTCGGCAGTGGTGCAGTTGTCGGGTTGCCGCGGGCCGGGGCCGTGCGGGCTCCAGCCGCAGCCTGCGGACAGCAGCGCGGTAGCTGCGGTGAGGGTCAGGGCAGTTGTAACGCTGGTGTGGCGCATGGTGTCAGCCTACGGATTGGCCACCCACGGACCCAACCGCGACGTCTGTTCGCGTCAGGTCCACTCTGGAATCCGGAAGCACGTTGTGTGCGCGCTGGGGAACCGCGGGCCGGGTACGCACCCGCAGCGGCCACCAGAACCAGGGTCCGAGCAGCGCGGCGACCGATGGCGTCATCAGGGACCGCACCACCAAGGTGTCGAACAGCAGCCCGAGGCCGATGGTGGTGCCGGCCTGGCCAATAGAGCTCAGACTACTGGCGGCCATCGACATCATGGTGAAGGCGAAGACCAGGCCCGCAGTGGTGACGACGCTGCCGGTTCCACCCATCGAGCGGATGATGCCGGTCCGCAGGCCCGCGCCGATCTCCTCCTGGAACCGCGAGACCAGCAACAGGTTGTAGTCGGATCCCACGGCGAGCAGAATGATCAATCCGAAAACCGGTGCTATCCAGTTCAATTCGAGGCCGAACAGATGTTGCCACACCAACACTGAGAGCCCGAACGCCGCACCCAACGACAGCAGTACGGTGCCCACGATCACCACCGAGGCGACGAGCGCTCGGGTGACGATCAACATCACGACGAAAATGAGTGTGAGAGCCGCGATCCCGACAATCAGCAGGTCGTATTGAGAACCCGACTGGATGTCACGGTAGATCGCGGCAGTCCCCGCCAGGTAAAACTTGGCATCGGTCAGGCTTGACCCCTTCACAGCGTCATGTGCGGCATCCAGTTCCGGCTCGACAGCAGCGATACCGGCTGGGGTCGCCGGGTCTGCGGCGTGGGTGATGATGAACCGCGCGGCCTTGCCGTCGGGGGAAAGGAAGAGCTTCAGCCCACGCTGAAAGTCGGGGTTGTCGAACGCTTCCGGAGGCAGGTAGAAGTAATCCCCGCTCTGAGCTGAGTCGAAGGCCTGCCCCATGGCGCTCGCAGTCTCGGTCATCGTCGACATCTGTTTGACCAAGCCGGAGAAGCTGCTGTGCAGGGTCAACAAGGTCCCGCGCATGGAATCCACCACGGCGATCATCGACGGGAACTGTCCCGCCATCTGCGGCAGGATCGCGTCAGCGCCGTCCATGTCGTTGGCGAGCGCATTGATGTTGTCGCTGAACGTATCCACGTTGTCGATTGCGTCGAACACCGAACGGGTTGCCGAACAGACCGGTATGTCGAAACAGTGTTGTTCCCAGTAGAAGTAGTTGCGCAACGGCCGGGCGACATCATCGAAGTCCGCCAGGTGGTCTCGCATCTCCTTCATGGTCGACTCCATGACACGGACATCACCGGCCATGCGATGCGTCGCGTTGCTCATCTGACCCACCAGGGTCTGCATGCGCTTCATCGATCCGCTCAACGCACCGAGATCGTCACTCATGGTGAGCATGTCTGCCATTCGATCTTTCATGAACTGCAGGTTCTGCTGGATCGGAATCGACTGCGCACTGATCTGGAACGGTATGGAGGTGTGCTCGGTCGGTCCACCGAACGGCCGCGTGATGCCCTGCACCATCGCGATTCCGCGGAGCTGAAAGATGTTCTTGGCCAACCGGTCCAGGATGATCATGTCCGCCGAGTTCCGCATGTCGTGATCGCTCTCGACCATGAGAATGTCGGGATTCATTGTGGCAGCGCTGAAATGGCGCTCTGCGGCTTCATATCCGGCATTGGACGGCAGGTCACGAGGGATGTAGAAACGGTCGTTGAAGCTGAGCCTCATGCCCGGCATGATCAGGATGCCGACGAGGGCCATCGCCAGCGACGCCACGAAAATCGGTCCGGGCCAGCGGACTGTGGCCGTTCCCAGTCGCCGCCAGCCTCGGGTCTTGATCTGCTGTTTCGGGTCCAGCAGAGCTCGGCGAGTGGCTACCGCGACGACCGCCGGCGCCGCGGTCAACGCTCCCGCAACGACGACAACCAAGCCCACCGCAGACGGAATGCCCAGCGCCTTGAAGTACGACAACCGCGCCAGATGCAGACACAACGTGGCACCGGCGATGGTCAGCCCGGAGCCCAAGATGATGTGGAACGTCCCGCGAAACATGGTGTAGTACGCGGCTTCCCGGTCCTGTCCGGCCTGCCGCGCCTCCTGGTATCGGCCGACGAGGAAGATCGCATAGTCCGTACCCGCCGCGATCGCCAACGAGGACAACATAGCGACGACGAATGTCGAAAAACCTAGTAGGCCATGGTCTCCGAGAAGCGCCACCAGTCCCCTGGCCGTGCCCATCTCGAAACCGACCATGACCAGAATCAGCAGAACCGTGCTGGCGGAACGGTAGGCGAGCGCCAGCATGATGATGATGACCACACCGGTCACGCCCATCATGGTCAGCATGCTCTTGTCCGCTGCCTCGTTCATATCCGTGGTCAGCGGTGCCGGACCGGTGACGTAGGCCTTGAGTCCGCTCGGCGGCGCTGACTGGTCGACGATGTGTCGAATCGATTCGACCGACTCGTTGCCCAGCGTGCTGCCCTGGTTGCCGGCCAGATTCAGTTGGACGTACGCAGCTTTGCCGTCTCGGCTCTGCACACCAGCGGCGGTGAGCGGATCGCCCCACACATCGTGAACGTGCTGCACATGCTTCGAGTCGGCCTGCAGCTTTTTCACCAGACCGTCGTAGTAGCGGTGAGCTGCGTCGCCGAGTTCCTTGTCGCTCTCCAGGACGATCATGGCGATGCTGTCCGAGTCTGACTCGTGGAACACCGCGCCGATCCGGTTGGCGGCGATCATGGCCGGCGCATCTTGCGGCGACATGGTGACGGCGTGGTTTCTCGCCACTGATTCAATCGGCGGCACAAAGACGTTCAGCGCAACGGTGAGCAGCAGCCAGCCGATGATGATCGGCCAGGCGAACCGGTAGACGAACCGCATGAATGTGGGGCGGGCCTGTTTGTCGGTGCTCATGCGGCCTTGACCAGACACGACGTTTGGGCATGCCGACCGGTAGCGGCCTGCTGGTCTCGCACCTGGTCGTTGACGGTGATGCGGCACCCGATGTTGTTGCTGTTGCCCTGCGCGACCACGTTGGCAAGCACGGCCGACACCGTTGTGGTGATTGTGTAGGTCCAGGGCAGGCGGGTGAAGCTCGCCTGTTCCGGCTGCGCGTTCTGGTTCAGGTAGCTCACGCTGCCGGCGGTGTCGCCGGGCCCGTAGATCTCGTAGGTGACCCGCTTGACGTAGGTGGGCGCCAGCGGTTTGGCGGTGCCGCCGGTCGCGGTGAAGATCACCTCCGAACCGAAAGCGTCACGAAGCTGCACGACGGCGACCCCGCCGAGGGCAATCGCGACAACAACAACGACCGGTATCCAAATTTTTTTGAGCACAGTCGGCATCGGCTTGCCCCTTTCCGCACATCCAAAAATACCCCTTGGGGTATATGAAGCCTACGGTAGATGCGTTGCGCGGTCAAAGGCGACAGCCGGAGCGGGCATCCCGATTACGCTCCTGATGCGCGAAAGTTGTTACAGACCAGCAAGATTCCGGGAGCGGACCTGAAGCGCGGTGCCTCGACAGCGCGTCGGGGCAGGCATGGCATGTGCGACGTCGAACTGGGCCCAGGCGACGAGCAGATTGGCCGCGCCCCGTCGCGAGCCAAGCATCGCCCAGCCCCAGGCGACATTTGCGCACATCTGTTCGATGATGGTCAGGCGGGCAGCAGCCGGGCGGGGCATTTTCGATTGACAACTACCCCAGAAAGCAGTGTGACCAGCACTTACGTGCTGGTCACTGTTGCTCCCCCGATTGGACTCGAACCAATAACCGCCCGATTAACAGTCGGGAGCTCTGCCAATTGAGCTACAGGGGAATGCTCTCGGCTCCGGGATTTACTCCCTGAACCGAAGCAAGACTCTAGCGCACGAACCGCCAAACCTTTGAATCGGGTGGTACCGGCACCCGTCTGACGCATGACACCGCCATCGTGAGGCAGGATAGAGACAAGCACCGTCTTTCCGGGAGGGGTTCTGTGATCCGCACCGTCGCCGTTATGGCCGTTGGCTACGTATTGGGCGCCAAGGCCGGCCGTCGCCGCTACGAGCAGATCGCCGCCACCTATCGCGCCATCACCGAGAGCCCACGGACCAAGGCCGTGCTGGATGCCGGGCGGCGCAAGCTCGCCGACAAGGTGTCACCGGACCCGAATATGGTGCGGTTGACGGCGATCGACACCAAGACCACGGTGCTGCACCCCGAATCGGTCAACGACTGACCCGGGTTCAGCACTCGACGGTCAGTTCAGGGGCTGGTTCCAGGTTTGACCAGGCAGCAGCGGGCCGGTATTGATTCCACCGCCGCTGGGTCCCCAGATGCCCCACGGCGTTCCGGCGTTGATCGGCTGACCGTTCGACCGGCCCACGCAGTTGCCGTCGTCCTTGTTGCCGATCCAGGCCAGGCAACGACCGTCAGCCATGTGCTGCTCGCCGGGAGAGCTGAAAGCAACCATGACGGGCACAGCCGCCGCGGCGGCCGCCAGCGCGGCAGCAACACACAGTCGGGATGCTCGGATGGTCATGGTCGGTCCTCCCCTACGCGTTTGGTACCGCCCTCACCATAACGTGTGCAGTGAACCCGCGTGGTCGTCCAGATCGACGAAATGGCCGGATCTACTCGCACAAGGCGGCCCGTTAGTCCGTTTGGGCGGAGATTTCAGGTGATGTCGTCACCGCTGGCCTGCTGCAACAGGCTGCGTCGGTACTGCTCCATGGCTACCAGATCGCCGAACAGCGCGTGATAGTCATCGCTCTGCTCAACGGGCGACATGCGCTGCAGCTTGGACTTCAGCTCGGCGATCTCGCGGCCCACCCAGACTTCCTGCAGCCGGGCCAGCACACTGGCGATGTAGCGGGGCAGGCGCTCTTCATCGACCTTGAACGCCTCGACGGACAGTTCGGTGATCAGGGCCCCGGCGGTCGACGTCGCATCACGCACGACGTCGATCCATTCGGCACCGCCCAATCCCCGTGCGGTACCCCCGGCTGTGGTGATCGCCTCACGCACCGCGGCGTAACCGGCGTGGGTGAAACTCTCGGGCGGCAGCGCGTCGAACACCGGGCCGGCCATGGCCGGGTATTGCAGGGCCGACTTGAGCGCCTCGCGCTGCGGCCACAGCGTGGGGTCCCGCGGGTCAGGCCGGCCGACGGCCGGTGCGGCCGCCACCGGCGCCTTGCGAGCCGCGTCGCGCCGCGGTGCACCCGATCCGGACTTGGCGGTCTCCCGGACCCGCGAGATCACCTGCGCCACGTCGTCCCAACCGACCCAGCCGGCCAACTGGCGAGCGTACTCGTCGCGCAGGGTGGAGTCTTTGATTCGGGCGACCAACGGCACACAGCGGCGAAGCGCGGCCACCCGGCCCTCGGCACTGTCCAGGTCGTGGTCCTCCAACGCGGTGCGAATCACGAACTCGAACAACGGAGTTCGGCGTGCCACCAGATCACGCAGCGCGCCGTCACCGGACTTGAGCCGCAGATCGCACGGGTCCATGCCGTCGGCAGCCACCGCCACGAATGACTGCCCGGTCAGATTCTGTTCGCCCTCAAAGGCTTTCACCGCAGCGGCGCGCCCAGCTGCGTCACCGTCGAACACGTAGATCAGCTCGCCTCGAAAGAAATTGTCGTCCATCATCAAGCGCCGCAACATGGACAGGTGCTCATCGCCGAACGCGGTGCCGCAGGACGCCACGGCCGTGGTCTCCCCGGCCAGGTGCATGGCCATCACGTCGGTGTAGCCCTCGACCACGATGGCCCGATGCGACTTGGCGATGTCCCGTTTGGCCAGGTCCAGCCCGAACAGCACGTGAGATTTCTTGTACAGCACCGTTTCCGGTGTGTTGACGTACTTGGCCTCCATCTGGTCATCGTCGAACAGCCGGCGCGCACCGAACCCGATCACCTCACCCGTGGCACCCCGAATCGGCCAGAGCAGCCGGCGGTGGAACCGGTCCATCGGCCCCCGGCGTCCTTCGCGCGAGAGCCCGGCAGCTTCCAGTTCCTTGAAGGTGAAACCTTTGCGCAGCAGGTGCTTTGTCAGGGTGTCCCAGCCCGACGGGGCGAATCCGCAGCCGAACCGTTTGGCCGCCTCGGCGTCGAAGTTCCGGTCGACCAGGTACTGCCGGGCAGCGGCAGCCTCCTCGGACTGCAGCGCTGCGGCGTAGAACTCCTGGGCCGCGGTGTTGGCGGCCAGCAGCCGACTGCGGCTGCCGCGATCGCGCTGCACGTTCGCAGCCGACGCCCCCTCGTAGCTGACGGTGTAGCCGATGCGGTCGGCCAGTAGCTCCACCGACTCCACGAACGACACGTGCTCGATCTTCTGCACAAAGGCGTAGACGTCGCCGCCCTCGCCGCAGCCGAAGCAGTGGAACTGACCGTGATTGGGCCGGACGTGGAACGACGGCGACTTCTCGTCATGGAATGGGCACAGGCCCTTGAGCGAATCGGCCCCGGCCCGCCGAAGCTGCACGTGCTCGCCCACCACGTCCTCGATGCGGGTGCGTTCACGAATGGCCGCGATGTCGCGATCAGGGATGCGGCCGGCCGGCATCGACTCAGTCTAGGGGCCGAGGCGTGCGCGCTTCGTGCACCCGCTCCAACCGGCTCTCGGTGTACGACGCGATCTGGTCGACCACCACCCGCAGCCGGGCACCGTCATCGCCCGCGGCATCGAATTCCGCCGCGAATTGCGGGTCCAAGCTCGCCGGCGCCTGCCCCCACAGCGCCAGCGCGACCTCATGGATCAGGGTGCGTTGGTCCGCCTGAATCTGCAGGTGCCGATGGTCGGACATGATGAACTGCAACGCCAGCGTCTTGAGCAACACCACCTCGGCGCGCACCAGCGGCGGCACGGCCAGATCGGCGGCAAAACGCTGCAACGGCCCGTCACCGGCCCGCGCCCGGGTCGCCGTGATGGCCGCGTTGGCGAACCGGCCCACCAGCTCACTGGTCAGTCGCTTGAGGGCCACCGATGTGGCCAGGCTGCCGTCGTACGGACCAACCGCGGCCACGACCGGCAACTGGGACAGTCGGTGCGCGGCGGCCAGCAGATCGTCATGTGCCACCTTGGGATACGAGCCTGCACCCAGTCGGGCCAAGGTCTCGGCCGCGTCCGGGTCGGCCAGCACCCGCAGGTCGATTCGCCCTGAGATGACGCCGTCCTCCACGTCATGCACGGAATAGGCGACATCGTCGGCCCAGTCCATCACCTGGGCTTCCAGACACAGCCGTTCGGCTGGAGCACCGTCGCGCACCCACCTCGCGGCCGCGAGGTCGTCGTCGTAGAAGCCGAATTTCTTGCGCTCGCCGCGCTGCCACGGGTATTTGGTCACCGCATCCAACGCCGCCCGGGTCAGGTTCAACCCCGCCGAACGTCCTTCGCGGTCAAGGGCTTTGGGCTCCAGCCGAGTCAGAATCCGGAAGTTCTGCGCATTGCCCTCGAAACCGCCGAATGGGTTGGCGATCTCGTTGAGCGCGCGTTCTCCGTTGTGTCCGTAAGGCGGATGGCCGATGTCGTGTGCCAGCCCGGCCAGGTCCACCAGGTCGGCATCGCAACCGAGCCCGATGGCCATGCCGCGCCCGATCTGCGCGACCTCCAACGAATGGGTCAGCCGCGTGCGCGGGTTCTCACTCTGCCGCGGCCCCACGACCTGGGTCTTGTCGGCCAGTCGACGCAACGCAGCGCTGTGGAGGACGCGGGCCCGATCCCGGGCGAAGTCGGTGCGGTGGTAGGTGACGGTGCCGGGCAACGTGGCCACCTTGGCACCCTCTTCGACCAGCCGTTGCCGATCGAAGTCGCTGTACCCGTCGCTTGCAGTGCCCACCGGCCGACAGTCTGCCAGCCACGCGGACAAATCCGTGCAGCGGCATGTGCATATCAAGCCGCGCGGCCCGACCCCGGGTCACTAGATTGGTGAGCATGCGCATTGTGCGATTGCTTCTGTTGCTGATGTCGGTTCTGACGGCGGCAACTCTGCTCGCCCCTTCGGCCGTCGCCGATCCCCCGATGCGGCTACACGACTACGTCACGGACAACGCCGACGCGTTCACCTCGCAGCAGCACACGCAGGTGACCCAGGCCGTCCAGCTGCTGTACGGCCAGCGCGGAACCCGGCTCTGGGTGGTGTACGTCAACGACTTCTCCGGCTCGGACGCCCAACAGTGGGCCGAAAACACCTGGCGCCGGAGCGATCTGGGTGACCATGACGCCATCCTTGCGGTGGCGACCCAGGACCGGGCCTACGCACTGCTGGTGCCCACAGCCGCCGCCGGCCGCGTGGACGTGAACCAACTGCGCCGCAGCGCCGTCGAACCCAAACTTCACAACGGCGATTGGGCCGGAGCTGCCGTGGCCGCGGCCGACGGACTGCGCACGCCCGCGGCGAACACCGGCGCGGCGAACACCGGCGCGGGGGGCAGCGGCGGCTTCGGATGGGTCGGACTACTGATCGCGCTGGCGATCATCGGCATCGTGCTGGCCGTGCTGTTCTGGTGGGTACGTCGGCGACGGAATCAACGACGGGAAGCCAGCCTGGCCGCCGCCAAGAACGTCGACGCCACCGATCCCGGCGCCCTGGCCGACATGCCGCTGGACACCCTCGAAGACCTCTCCAAGTCCATCCTGGTCGAGGTGGACAACGCGGTGCGCACCAGCGACAACGAACTGTCCCTGGCAGTCGGAGAGTTCGGTGACCGCGACACCGCACCGTTCACCGCAGCCGTGGAGAACGCCAAAGCTGCACTGGCTCAAGCCTTCACGGTGCGTCAGACGCTCGACGACGCCATCCCTGAAAGCCCTCAGCAGCGCCGGGACCTACTGACCCAGGTGGTCGTCTCGGCCTCCCGAGCAGACAAGGAACTGGAGAACCAGCGCGCCGCGTTCCACCAGATGCGCGATCTGGTGATCAACGCGCCGACGCGACTGGACGCGCTGACTCAGCAGATGGTCGGCCTGACCGCGCGGGTCGACCCGTCGCAGCAGACCTTAACCGGGCTGCACTCACAGTTCTCCGATACCGCGCTGGCCTCGATTGCCGGCAACGTCGACACTGCCAAGCAACGGCTCGCCTTCGCCGACCAGAACATCAGCACCGCCCGCGGCCTGGTCAGCAAACCCGCCGACAGCCAGGGAGAGCTGGTCAACGCCATCCGCGCCGCCGAATCCGCACTGGGCCAGGCCCAGAAGCTGCTGGACGCGGTCGACAGCGCGTCCGGTGACATCAACCACGCCGTCGCGGCGTTGCCCGCGGCCATTGCCGATATCCAAAACGGGATCAACGCCGCTGCGGCGCAGCCCGACGGGCCACATGCAGCAGCGTTGGCGAAGGCCAAAGATGCTGCGGTACAAGCAGTTTCACTCGCCAAGTCATCGGGTGCCACCGATCCGCTGGGCGCCTTCAACCAGCTCACCGCGGCCGACGGCGACTTGGACAAGCTGCTGGCCACCATCGCCGAGGAGACCGCCGCGGCGCAGCGCTTGCAGCAGTCGTACGACCAGGCGCTGATGGCTGCGCAGTCGCGGGTGCGCGGGGTGTCTGATTTCATCGACACCCGCCGCGGCAGCATCGGCTCTGAGGCACGCACCCGACTGGCGGAGGCCAAGCGTCATCTCGATGCCGCACAGGCCGCGGTGGGCACCGACCTGCCGGGCGCCATCAACCACGCGAACAGCGCCGCCGACCTGGCCGCCCAGGCCCAGTCACTGGCCGACGACGATGTCCGGTCGGCTCAACGCGCCTACGCCGACATGCACCGCGGATCGGACAACGGTGCGATGCTCGGCGGCATCATCATCGGCAACATCTTGTCCGGCGCCATGCGCGGCGGTGGTGGAGGCGGCGGGGGCGGTTGGAGCTCAACGACGTTCGGTGGTTCCAGCGGCGGGTTCTCCGGCGGCGGCGGCCGGTTCTAGCCGCTGCGCGAGCAGGAAAAATCAGCCCTTCGCCGCGGCAACCCGGGCACGTTCCCGGATCGAGGCGATCACGCCGCCGTCGTTGAGGATGTCGGTCCCGGTCAGGTACGCGGCCTGGTCGCTCACGCAGAATGCGAACAGCGCGGCCATCTCCTCGGCCTTACCCCAGCGCGGCACCGCGGCGTCGACGACCATCGCACCGGCTCCGGCGTCCGCCTCGAGGCGGCCCATCTCGGTGTCCACCGAACCCGGGGAAACCGAGACGATACGCAGGCCCTTGCCATTGAACCGTTCGGCCTGTGCGCTGCTGTACCACTTCACGAAGTTCTTGCTGATCGAATAGGCCAACCCGGAGCGCATTTCCTCGGGCGCTATCTCGCACGCTGCCAACAGGTCGGCCAGGAACGCATCCTGGTCGGTGAGCGCCAGTGGGAACTTGGCCGTCGGGATGATCTCGTCGGGCAGCATGTGCGCCGCCATGGATGCCACGTTGACGATCGCCGACCCGTCGGCGGCGACATCGAAGAAGGCCTCGTTGACATTGACAGTGCCGATGGCATTGGTACGCATCACGTAGTCGGCCGCACCCATGCTGGGGCTCACGCCAGCGGTGTGGATCACTGACGCGATCTGCCCGAGACCCGTTGCGGTCTGGAACAATTGGTCTACCGCAGCCCGGTCGGTGACATCGGCGTTGACGATCGTCGCCGTGATGCCGAGCCCTGCCAACTCAGCCGCAGCGGCATCGAGTCGCTCCTGGCGGACGTCAGCAAGCACCAACGTATGGTCCCGCCCGAGGATCTTGGCCGTCTCCACACCCATACCGCCGGCGCCGCCGGTGATCACCGAAACCCGAGTCATACCGGCACCGTATACCGAAAGCCCAACGGGATACGCCACGGGGGTCGATGTCAGGCGCTCAGCAGCCCTTGAGGCGCACCGCGAGGTAGTCGCTCACCGCGTCGATGGTCACGCGCTCCTGCGTCATGGCGTCGCGCTCGCGGATGGTTACGGCGTGGTCTTCGAGCGAGTCGAAGTCCACGGTGATGCAGTACGGCGTACCGATCTCGTCCTGGCGGCGATAGCGCCGGCCGATGGCGCCGGCGTCATCGAACTCGACGTTCCACGACTGCCGCAGTTCGGCAGCCAGGTCGCGGGCCTTCGGCGACAGGTCGGCGTTACGCGACAGCGGCAGCACCGCGGCCTTGACCGGAGCCAGGCGCGGATCGAGCTTGAGCACGGTGCGCTTGTCCACACCGCCCTTGGCGTTGGGAGCCTCGTCCTCTGTATAGGAGTCGACCAGGAACGCCATCAGCGAGCGGGTCAGGCCGGCTGCCGGTTCGATGACGTACGGCACGTAGCGAGTGTCGCTGGCCTGGTCGTAGAACGACAGGTCGACGCCGGAATGCTCTGAGTGCGTGGACAAATCGAAGTTGGTGCGGTTGGCGATGCCCTCCAGCTCACCCCACGGGTTGCCGGCGAAACCGAACTTGTACTCGATGTCGGTCGTGCCGGCGCTGTAATGCGACAGCTTTTCCAACGGATGCTGGTACAGCCGCAGGTTCTCCGGGTTGATACCCAGGTCGATGTACCACTGCAGCCGGGTGTCGATCCAGTACTTGTGCCACTCGGGGGCCGTGGAGGGCTCGACGAAGAACTCCATCTCCATCTGCTCGAACTCACGGGTGCGGAAGATGAAGTTGCCCGGGGTGATCTCGTTGCGGAAGCTCTTGCCGATCTGGCCGATGCCGAACGGCGGCTTCTTGCGCGCGGTGGTCACCACGTTGGCGAAGTTCACGAAAATGCCCTGCGCAGTCTCCGGGCGCAGGTAGTGCAGTCCCTCGTCGGACTCGATGGGGCCGAGGTAGGTCTTGAGCATCATGTTGAAGTCACGCGGCTCGGTCCACTGACCCTTGGTACCGCAGTCCGGGCAGACGATGTCGCTCATCGGCACGTCGTCGGGGTCGCCACCCTTCTTCAGGGCGACGGCTTCCTGCATGTGGTCCTGCCGGTGCCGCTTGTGGCAGTTCAGGCACTCGACCAGCGGGTCGTTGAAGACCGCGACGTGGCCGGAGGCCACCCAAACCTGGCGCGGCAGGATGATCGCGGAGTCCAGGCCGACCACATCGTCACGGCTGGTGATGACAGACCGCCACCACTGCCGCTTGATGTTCTCCTTGAGCTCGACACCGAGTGGCCCGTAGTCCCACGCAGACCGGGTGCCGCCGTAGATTTCGCCGGACTGGTAGACCAGGCCACGGCGTTTGGCCAGGTTGGCAACGGTGTCGATGAGGGACGCCACGATGTTCGAGCACTCCTGTGTCAGGTGGATGCAACCTGAACAGCCTAATGGCGGGCCATCTACCGATAGATGTCGCACCCACCGACGAACCCTTTGACATGCGTAACCGCGCATGCAAAGCTAAATGAAAATAGTTTCCAATAACGGGGAGGGTACCCAGTGCAGTCTGCCGCCGCCGCTCATGACGAGTCCGGCCATCAGCACCGCGATGTCACCTACCCGCCGTCCCCACCGCGGGAAGTCCTCGACGCCGCCGGTGATCTGCTGCGGGCCCTCGCCGCGCCGGTGCGCATCGCGATCGTGCTGCAACTGCGCGAGTCGCAGCGCTGCGTGCACGAATTGGTCGACGCGTTGGACGTCCCGCAACCGTTGGTCAGCCAGCACCTGCGGATCCTCAAGTCGGCCGGCGTGGTGGCCGGTGAGCGCGCCGGCCGCGAGGTGATGTACCGCCTGGTCGACCACCACCTGGCCCACATCGTGGTCGACGCCGTCGCGCACGCCGAGGAAGAGCGTCCGTGAGCGCGCCCACCCGGTCCACCAAGCAGCGGGCCGCCATCGCCGCGCTGCTGGACAGCGTCGAAGAGTTCCGTTCGGCCCAGGAGTTGCACGACGAACTGCGTCGCCGCGGCGACGGCATCGGACTGACCACGGTGTACCGCACCCTGCAGTCGATGGCCGCCGCCGGCCAGGTCGACAGCCTGCGCACCGATACCGGCGAATCGCTGTACCGGCGTTGTTCGCAGGAGCATCACCACCATCACCTGGTGTGCCGGCAGTGCGGCGCCACGGTCGAGGTAGCCGGGCCCGAGGTCGAGACCTGGGCCACGGAAGTGGCTGCCGCACATGGCTTTTCCGACGTCAGCCACACCATCGAGATATTCGGGGTGTGCGCGAAGTGCGGTTGACCCGCTAGTGACTAACGGCCGTCTGCGGCTTGCCGCTGGTCTGCGGGTCCCCGCCGATCGACAGCATTTGCCGCGGGCCCGTGTACCCGTTACAAGCCCACCAGACGGAGTAATTGCCGGCCGGCACGTTGGTCATCGTGAAAGTGATGGTGCTCTGCGGAGCGGTCGTCGTGTACGGGGTGTCGTACTCCGAGAATCCGTACAGCCGCGCACCGCAGCTCGTCGATTCGTCGCGATGGTTGGTGATGCTCACGACGGCCGTGTTCGGATTCGGCGTTGAAATCTCCACGGTCGGTGTCGTGGACGCCTGTGCGACGGCGCTGCCCATCGTGAGCGCGGCACTGACTGACGAGACGACGACGGCCGCGCGGGTGGCGTTGCGCATGGCGAGCTTCCTTCCGGTGACGGTAATATTTGCTGCACTCAAAGTGAGCAAGCACGAAGGTATTGCACACAAGGCCCTCTCACCATGCAGTAAAGCCAAATTCAACCGTTTGACTGACAGTCAGCAATCGCCGGGGTGGTTCGCCATGTACGGCGTTCAGGCTGCGTTGAGCTTGTCGGCCTAACGATTGAAGATCTTGACGAGATCACCAAGCTGATCCACAGCGCGTGGCCAGAATCTATTCAACGCTGGAATTCAGCCGTTCGACCGACAACCGCCGCGCACCCAATCCAACACAGCCTCCGCAGTCAGCGGAGCCAGCACGATGTCGCCGGGATTGTGCGGATCGATCCACACCATCTCCTCGATTTCCGCCTGCACGGCCGGTGCACCGGCCAACTCCACGGCGAACAGTTCAGCGTCAACCGTGTGCCCCGGCTCGTTGGCCGCCACCGCGGTGTGGTACCCCAACTCCCGCACGTCGACGACGCCCACGCCGAGTTCCTCACGAACCTCGCGGACCAGTGCGTCTGCCGGCGTCTCCCCCGGCTCGATCTTGCCGCCGGGCTGCATGAACGCCGTCGTGCCACGCTTGCGGACCACCAGCAGCAGCCCGTCGGCATCAAGCACCACGGCGGCCACGATCCGGATGACGGTCACATCAAGTCGCGACGGATGTCGGCCCCGGTCGAGAGCACCAGCGTTATCAGCGTGCTCAGCGCGTCGTCACCGAGTCCGGCGGCCGGGAAGTTGTACCGCAGCATCACATCGGCGACCTTCTTTACCGACGATCCATTGGCCCGCGCGTCGGCGACCCGCTCCACCAGCACCACGGTGCCCAGCATGGTGCGTCCGGCGTGCCTGGCCACCCGGTCTCGAATCTTGTTGTCCAACTTCAGATCCCAGGCCAGCGGCTGGGTCAGCGAGACCAGTTCCAATCCTTCGGCGATGGTCACCACCCGCAGCGAGGCCACCGTCCCATCGTGCGTCACGGTCAGGGCGTCGTCCTCCTCCTCGACGACGCTCATCACCTCGCCGAGTACGGAAGCCAAGCGCTGCAACAACATCAGGCCCTGCCCCTCAGGCACATCATTCGGCCCTGCCCCTCAGGCACATCATTCGGCTCTGCCGAAACGTCGATTGCGGTTGACGTATTCCTCGCACGCCGCCCACAGGTCGCGGCGGTCGTAGTCAGGCCAGAGCTTGTCCTGGAACACGTATTCGGCGTAGGCCGCCTGCCACAGCATGAAGTTGCTGGCCCTCTGCTCGCCGGAAGTGCGGATGAACAGATCCACATCGGGGATGTCGGCCCGGTGCAGATGCTTGGCGAAGGACGCCTCGGTGATCCGGCTCGCGTTGATCTTGCCTTCGGCAGCTTGCTCGGCGAGTTCCTTTGCCGCCTCGACGATCTCGGTGCGCCCGCCGTAGTTCACGCAGTAGTTGACGGTGATGACGTCGTTGCCGACCGTCATCTGCTCAGCGATGTCGAACTCCTTGATGACGCTGCTCCACATCCGCGGCCGGGAACCGACCCAGCGCATGTTGACGCCCATGGCGTTGAGATTCTCCCGCCGCCGGCGCACCACCTCACGGTTGAAGCCCATCAGAAAGCGCACCTCTTCGGTGCTGCGTTTCCAGTTCTCGGTCGAGAACGCGTACACGGACAGATGCTTGATGCCCAGTTCGATGGCACCGCAGGTGATGTCGATCAGCACCGCCTCGCCCATCTTGTGGCCTTCAGTACGTCCCAGTCCGCGCTGGGTGGCCCAGCGGCCGTTGCCGTCCATCACTACGGCGACGTGATTGGGCACCTGGTCGGCGGGGATCTGTGGCGCGGCGGCCTTGGACGGATGCTGCGGCGGCCGGGCGAAGCGGCCGTTGGAGTTCGGTGGGAGTTCGGGAAAGACCACCGGCCACGTCGAGGTGTCCGGGAACACCGGGTAGTCGTCAGGCGCCGGTGGCAGCTGTGGATAGCTGGTCTTGCGCGC
This sequence comes from Mycobacterium sp. OTB74, assembly GCF_029892685.1. Lineage (GTDB taxonomy): Bacteria > Actinomycetota > Actinomycetes > Mycobacteriales > Mycobacteriaceae > Mycobacterium. The sequence continues at coordinate 78,466 of NZ_JARXVD010000012.1, forward strand.
CCGGTTGAGTGCCATGGGCAACATCCTGCCTGAACGCCGCCGCTCGCTGGCTGGCGACCGCGGGATCAGGCCGATAAACCCGCTCCACCAGAGGCAGTGTTCGCAGCTGACGCTCCAGATGCCACTGCAGGTGCGCCGCCACCAATCCACTGGCCTGGCTGCGGTGACCCGCCGGCGAAGCTTGCGCGAACTCCCAGTCACCGTCGTGCAGCGCGGCCATCAAGTCCAGCACTCCCTGCGGCGGTGTGACCGACCCTGACGGCCGGCAGTGCACGCACACGCTGCCGCCGGCGGCCACATGAAATGCCCGGTGCGGACCGGGCGCAGCACATCGGGCACACTCGGTGATCGCCGGCGCCCAACCCGCGATACCCATGGCCCTCAGCAGGTACGCGTCGAGCAGCAGCTCCCGCGGCCGACTGCCGTCCGCAACCGCGCGCAGCGCACCGATGGTGAGCCGGTGCAACGCCGGCATCGGATTGCGTTCCTCACCGGCGAGACGTTCGGCGGTTTCCAGAATGGCGCAGCCACAGGTGTAGCGACCGTAGTCGCTGACAATGTCGCTGGCGAACGCATCAATGGCCTGGACCTGAGTGACGATGTCGAGGTTTCGCCCCGGGTGCAGTTGCACATCGATGTGGGCGAACGGTTCCAGTCGAGCACCGAATTTGCTGCGGGTACGCCGTACGCCCTTGGCCACCGCACGGACCAGACCGTGCTCACGGGTCAGCAAGGTGACGATCCGGTCGGCCTCGCCGAGTTTGTGCTGGCGCAGCACTACTGCTCGGTCTCGGTACAACCGCATCACAGTATTGTTCCATTGCTATCCGACAACACGGGTTAAGCAGCGCCTGGCGTTTTGCCGATCTATTCTCAGAACCGTCATGGCCGCGCCCTCACCGACACCACGCTTCGACACCCTGACCCAGCAGTTGTACCGGCTCGCCAGCCGCGCGACCACGTCCCAGCAACTTGTCCAAAAGTCGCTGGACGCCATCGCCTCCAGCCAGCCGACGCTCAACGCGTTCAGGGTGGTCTTCACCGAACAAGCACTCGCCGATGCTGCAGAGGCAGATCGATTGCGTGCCGCCGGCAAACAACTTCCGCTGCTCGGCGTGCCCATCGCCATCAAGGACGATGTCGACGTCGCCGGGGTGCCCACCCACTTCGGCACGGTAGGTCCGGTTGCGCCGGCCACCGAGGACGCCGAGGTGGTCCGGCGGCTGCGGGCCGTCGGCGCCGTCATCGTCGGCAAGACAAATACCTGTGAACTCGGGCAGTGGCCGTTCACGAGCGGCCCGGGGTTCGGGCACACCAGGAACCCGTGGTCACGCGAGCACACCCCGGGTGGCTCGTCCGGTGGCAGCGCCGCGGCCGTCGCGGCCGGATTGGTTACCGCGGCGATCGGCTCGGACGGTGCCGGCAGCGTGCGCATCCCCGCGGCCTGGACCCATCTGGTCGGCATCAAGCCGCAGCGCGGGCGCATCTCTACCTGGCCGCTGCCGGAGGCCTTCAACGGGATCACGGTCAATGGAGTGCTGGCCCGCACCGTGACCGACGCGGCACTCCTGCTGGACGCGGCGTCCGGTAACGCTGTCGGCGACCTGCACCAGCCGCCGCCGATCCAGGCGGCCCAAGCACTCGGCCAGGCACCGGGACCGCTACGCATCGCGCTATCAACCACGTTCCCGTTCACCTTCTTTGGGGCTCGGTTGCATCCGGAAATCTATGCCGCCATGAAAACCGTTGCGGGACATCTCGAAGAGCTCGGACACACGGTGCGGCCGTCCGACCCGGACTACGGGTTGCGGTTGTCGTGGAACTTTCTGGCCCGCTCGACGGCGGGCCTGCTGCCGTGGCATTCACGGCTCGGTCCGGACGTGATGCTGGACAAGCGAACCAAAAGCAACATCCGCACCGGGTGGCTGTTGTCCGAGTACGCATTACGCGACGCACGCAAGCGGGAGGTCGAGAGCCAGCGTCGAATCGGCTGGATTTTCAACCTGGCCGACGTGGTGCTGGCCCCGACCACTGCCCTGCCACCGCCGCGAGTCGATGCGTTCGACCGCCTCGGCTCGGTCGGCACCGACCGCGCGACGATCGCGGCCTGCCCGGGGTGCTGGCCGTGGAATGTGTTGGGTTGGCCATCGATCAACGTCCCGGCCGGCTTCACGTGCGACGGCCTGCCGATCGGCTTACAGCTGATGGGACCGGCCAACAGTGAACCGCTGCTGATCTCGCTGGCCGCCAGCCTGGAAGCGATCGGCGGCTGGGCCGGCAAGCAGCCCGACAACTGGTGGTCGTGACTGCTGCCTGCAGGCGGCTCAAAAACCAAGCTTGCCAAGCTGTTTGGGGTCACGCTGCCAGTTCTTGGCGATCTTGACCCGCAGGTCCAGATAAACCTTGGTGCCGAGCAGTTTTTCAATCTGGGTACGTGCGGCGGTACCGACCTCGCGCAGCCGGGAACCGCCCTTACCGATGACGATGCCCTTCTGGCTGTCGCGTTCGACGTAGATGATGGCGTGCACATCGACCATCTCACCCTGCTCGGGCGTGCGGCCCTGGCGTTCGCTGATCTCGTCGATCACCACGGCCAGCGAGTGCGGCAGCTCGTCGCGCACCCCTTCAAGCGCGGCCTCGCGGATGAACTCCGCCATCAGTACTTCTTCAGGCTCATCGGTCAATTCGCCATCCGGATAAAACGCCGGGCCCGGCGGCAGCTTCCCGGCCAGCACGTCGATCAGCACATCGACCTGCTCACCCTTGACCGCCGACACCGGAACGATCTCAGCGCTGCCACCGGTGAGTTCGCTGACCGCCAGCAGCTGCGCCGCGACCCGATCGCGCGGCACCTTGTCGGTCTTGGTGACCACCACCAACAGCGTGGTTCTCGGTGCGACAGTACGGATCTGCTGATAGATCCAGCGGTCACCCGGGCCGATGTTCTCGTCGGCCGGGATGCACAAGCAGATGACATCGACCTCGGAATAGGTGTCCTTGACCAACTCGTTGAGCCGCTGCCCGAGCAATGTCCGCGGGCGGTGCAGACCAGGGGTGTCCACCAGAATGATCTGGAAATCCTCGCGGTGCACGATGCCGCGGATGGTGTGTCGAGTGGTCTGCGGACGGTTCGAGGTGATGGCCACCTTGGTGCCCACCAGTGCATTGGTAAGCGTGGACTTGCCCGTATTGGGCCGGCCCACCAAACAGACGAAGCCGGAATGAAATTCACTCATCGGTCTCTCCTTCATCCACGGCCTCAACAGGTTCCGGCTCTACCGGGGTCACCAGGACCGTGCCGATGCGGACCCGGCCCCGGTGATCCCGGCCGCCCTCTGCACGCAACTGCACGTATTTCCCCTCCGGGGATCGTTGCGACGGGAAGGACACCGTGACCTCGGCACCCGGCAGCGGCACCCGGCCCAACTCGTGCGCGAGTAGGCCGCCGACGGTATCCATGTCCAGGTCATCATCGAGTTCCAGCTCGTAGATTTCGGCCAGATCCTCCAGCGGCAGCCGGGCTGCCACCCGAAAGCGATTGTCGCCCAGTGCCTCTATCGGCTGCACTTCGTCGGTGTCGTATTCGTCGGCGATCTCACCCACGATCTCCTCGAGCACGTCTTCGATCGAAACCAGCCCGGCGATCGCACCGTATTCGTCGACCAGCAGCGCCATATGGTTGTGGGTGCGCTGCATCTCGTTGAGCAGATCGTCGAGCGGTTTGGAATCCGGCACGAACACCGCCGGCCGCATCAGTTCGGCGACCATGGTGCCGCGGCCACCGTTGGTCGAGTAATAGGTCTGTTGCACAAGGTCTTTGAGATAGACCACGCCGACGACGTCGTCGACGTTCTCGCCGATCACCGGAATCCGGGAGTGGCCGCTGCGGACCGCGAGCGAGGTGGCCTGCCCGGCCGACTTGTCGCTTTCGATCCACACCATCTCGGTGCGCGGCACCATGACCTCGCGGGCCGCCGTGTCGCCGAGTTCGAACACCGACTTGATCATTCGCCGTTCGTCGTCGGCCACCACGCCACGCTGCTGAGCCAGGTCCACCACCTCCAACAGCTCGATCTCGGAGGCGAACGGGCCGTTGCGGAAACCACGACCCGGAGTCAGCGCGTTGCCGATGAGCACCAGCAGCCGGCTGATCGGGGTCAACAATACCGAAATGGCCTGCAGCGGAAGCGCCGACAGCAATGAGACGGAATACGCGTGTTGCCGACCCAGGGTTCGGGGTCCCACACCCATCGCCACGAAGCTGACCACCACCATGATGGCCGCCGCGGCCAGCAACGCCGATCCTCGACTGAGCAACCCGTCGAGATAATCGACAAGCAGCACCGTCGCCGTTATTTCGCAGGAAATACGCAGCAGCACAACAAGATTCACATACCGCGGACGTTCGTGGACGATCCGCGCCAAGCGGATTGCCCCCGGTCGTTCCTCGCGGATCAGCTCATCGACTCGAGCGATGGACACCGTGCTGATGGCGGCGTCGATCGCGGCGAACAGCCCGCCGAGGCCGATCAGCACGAGGGCGCCGATCAGCGGCGTCAATCCGGTCACGGCTGGTCGAAGAACCGCGACTTATCCAGCAGCTGACGGTCTTTCTCGGTCTGCCGGTCCTTGTGGTAGGCGTGCACCTGATCGGCCACCCACTCCTCGAGCAGTTGCCGCTGCAAGGCGAACATCTCCTTTTCCTCATCCGGCTCGGCGTGGTCGTAGCCCAGCAGATGCAGCACACCGTGCACGGTGAGCAGCGCCAGCTCGTGACCGAGTGAATGTCCTGCTGTTTCAGCCTGTTTCGCCGCGAACTCCGGACACAGCACAATGTCACCGAGCATCGACGGCCCCGGCTCCGGCGCATCCGGACGACCGCCCGGTTCCAGCTCGTCCATCGGGAAACTCATGACATCAGTGGGACCGGGCAGGTCCATCCACCGCATGTGCAGATCGGCCATCGCGGATTGGTCCACCAGGACCATCGACAGCTCAGCTGCCGGGTTGACGTCCATCTTGGCGATGACGAACCGCGCCACACTGATCAGTTCGTCCTCAGATACGTCTACACCGGACTCGTTGGAAACCTCGACCGTCACGCTGTTACCGCCTCGTCCGGCCGCCGGCTCGGCGCTGCGAGCGGTTGGCCAGACCGTGCTCGCTCATCTTGGCTTCCGCGGCTTCGTATGCATCGACGATCTCCGAAACCAGCTTGTGCCGCACCACATCTGCGCTGGTGAGTTCGGCGATGTGGATGTCCTCGATACCGTCGAGGACATGAATCGCCGCCCGCAGCCCCGACCGCGCCCCACCGGGCAGGTCGATCTGGGTCGTGTCACCGGTGACGACGATCTTGGTCCCAAAACCCAAGCGAGTCAGGAACATTTTCATCTGCTCAGCGGTGGTGTTCTGCGCTTCGTCGAGGATGACGAAGGCGTCATTAAGGGTCCTACCACGCATGAATGCCAGCGGCGCAACCTCAATGACCCCGGCTGCCATCAGCTTTGGGATCATCTCCGCGTCCATCATGTCGTGCAATGCGTCGTACAGCGGCCGCAGATACGGATCGATCTTCTCGTTGAGCGTGCCCGGCAGGAAGCCCAACCGCTCCCCGGCCTCAACCGCCGGGCGGGTCAGGATGATCCGGCTGACCTGTTTGGTCTGTAATGCGCTGACCGCCTTGGCCATTGCCAGATACGTCTTGCCGGTGCCCGCAGGCCCGATACCGAAGACGATGGTGTGCGCGTCGATCGCATCGACGTAGTGCTTCTGATTGAGCGTCTTGGGCCGAATAGTCTTGCCGCGCCGCGACAGGATGTCCAGGCTCAGCACCGCGGCCGGCGACTCCGTCACCGGGCCGGTTAGCATGCCGACACTTCGGCGGATGACGTCGGGGGTCAGCACCTGGCCGCTGGCGACGATCGCGACGAGCTCGCTGATGGCGCGTTCCGCCAATGCCACTTCGGCGGGCTGACCGGACAACGACACAGCGTTGCCACGCACGTGGATGTCCGCTGCGAGCAGGTTTTCCAGGGCCCGCAGATTCTCGTCGGCGGAACCCAACAGGCCCACCACGAGGTCAGGCGGAACATCAATGCTGCTTCGAACCGATGAATCGGGGACATCGTGCTCAGATGAGCGCGACGAGGCAGCGTTCGTCTCGCGGGGCGTCACGTGGTTTTCGTAGCCTGCTTTCTGGGGTTGTGCTGAGGGCGTTCAGTCTACCGCCGAGGCGCCGCGGCGCCCAACGAGTTCGCTGGTCATACGCAATGCGGGCGGTACCGATCCGGTACCGCCCGCGTGTTCGTCGAAGTTCACCGACTCTGGTGCACGGTGGTGTCGACCTTGGGTGCCTTCGCCTGGTAGTGGATCTCATCCAGCCAGTTCAGGTTAGAGACGCTGGCCTTGACGACGACCGTTTGCGAGGGTGCTGCTGCAGCCGGGATGGCCAAACCCACTGCGCCTGCCACCAGGCCACCAACGACCACTGCTGCGTACCCGAAATTCTTCATTACCGACTCCTACTAACGTTTCGCGCCCAACACTCGTCGGCCTGTTCCTGCCGACATAGGGTGAAACATAGGTATCCGGCAAATAATTCCGGCCATCCGAAATCTCTTCGACGATGACTAGAAATCAGGTGTTTCGTATCCGCGTCTGCGACCACAACGCGGCCGAAATTGCCGCAGATCGGGGCTCCTTGGCGCTGTTAGAGTCATGTTCCGACCGGCGAGGGTCCGCCGCGAATCGATTGTCTTTACCGGGGAGGGTCCTCTGTGCCACCGATAACACCGCCTCTCAAGGGTGGCACCCCCTCAGGTAGCCACGGTGGCGGCAACCACGGAGCACACCCCGCACCACAGCACCCGTCGACACCACCACCAGCCCCACACCCCGCACCACAACACCCGTCCGGACCACCACACTCACAGACGCCGCCGCGTCCGCAGACCTCACCCCACCCGCAAAACCCAGCGCACCCCAAGCCCCACCACGATGAGGACTCCAAGCCCAAGGGCCCCCTCGGCAGAATCAAGGAGGCCGCCGGCAAGGTCAGAGACCTCGTCGACAAGGCCGGTGAGGCGCTCGACACTGCCGAGGACATCGCCGGGAACGTCAAGAAGCTGATGGAAGGCAACCCGATGGGTGCCGTCGGGTTGCTGAACGATGCAGGCCAGCTCGCGCAGCTGCTGGCACCGGAGGCCCTCGAGACCCCCATCATTGCGGCGGGCCTGTCGACTCTTTCGGTGATGTCAGAAGGGTTCGGAGAGGGCAACCCCGATGATGGCCAGGCATTCTCCGACGGCGCCGGGCAGTTCCAGGCAGTCGGCGACGGGCTCAGCGGCGCATACCCCAACGAGTGGCACGGTACCGGTTCTTCGGCGTACTCCAATAGAAATGCCGACCAGATCGGTAGCGCCGAGCAGCTTTTGCAAGCGGACAACCTGGTTGTACAGATCCTGAGCACACAGGCTCAGCAGGTTGGCGCCGGCCGGGATCAGATGGACACCATCTCCACCGCTCTGGGCGCGATGGTTCCGATCTGCTTTGCGCTAGAACTCGACATTTTCGGCGGCACCGAAGCATCCCTTGTGCTACAAGGGATTTCAGTTGCCACCGCTCTCGCGGCGGCCGGTGTGACGATGAATACCATGATTTCTGAATCATCAAGCAACGCAGCGCAATTGCAGCGTGCGGCCACCATGTATCGAACCGCATCGGAGGCCCCGCCGTTGAACACCATGCCTCCCCCACCGACCTCTGGCAACAAAGGGGGCACCGGCGAACCGTCCAGCCCTTCCGGACCCGGCGGTAGGTCGGAGAACGGCTCCGGGAACGGATCATGTGCAGGTACCGGTGGCGGATCCAGTCCTGGCGCCGGATCTGGTGCGGGCGGTGGCAGCGGCAGCGCATCAGGCGCGGGTGGCGGGTCCGCACCAGGTGCGGGGAACGCACCGAGCATGCCGTCGATGCCACAAACGCCCAGCATCCCTACCGGAGCGAGCACCGGCGGGGGCATGGGTGCCATGCCCTCCCTACCCCAGATGGGTGGCGGTTCCGGTAGTGGTTCAGGTGGCGGTTCAGGAGGGGGGCTGCTCAGCAGCCTCGCCGGGATCGCAAGTCAGGCAGTTCAGGCCGCGACGCAGGCGGCACAGCAGGCCAAGCAGCAGGACACCACCGCGCAAGACCCGAACGCACAAGACCCGAACGCGCAGGATCCAGACAGGGACAAAGCCGTCGACCCAAGCGCCGACACAGAGGATTCAGAAGCGCAACCCGGTGACCCGAACCATTCGGGAGCTTCGGCAGGGACGGCATCGCAGGCTGGCCGTGCCCCCATCCAAGTCTCGTTCGACGACGGCGCCCGCCACGTCGAGATTTCCGTTGTTCCCGAGACGGCCAGGGGTCCCGTTCATGTGAGTCTCGATCCAGCGAACCTCTCCGCGCCACCGCGCATCACGACTGAAACGTAAGTCCGAAAGGAGCCACGAATGTCCGGTCAACTCCAGGTGATAACCTCGGAGCTAGGCGAGCTGTCCACCAAACAATCCGATGCCGCCGCGGGATTCAGCGCGGCCGGGGACACGACTTCCTATGTCGAATGGAATGTGCTGTCCACCCATGGGTTGTTGTGCATCTCGGCGCAGCAGGCCCTGTGCGCGGCCAACGAGGCCCGTAAATCTGCCTGCGAGAAAATGATGAACAAGTCCAACGATCTGGCCCAGAACCTGACCACGGCTGCGTCGCAATACGATCAAACCGACTCGCAAGAAGCGAGCGACCTCAGCAAGCGGATGAATATCTGATCAATGCCTGACAATTCTTGGGACGGCCCCGACGGCGAGTATTCAGACAGCGATCCAGATTTGTTCGGCTACCTGCCGGACTCCGACGCGGAAGACGAAAACGAAGGCGCGTCGGACCTCGACGTGTTCGGCGGCCACGCAGCCGCCGAGACAACGGCGGGCTACGACGACACTCACGAATTCGAAGATCGAAGTGGCACTGAACATTTCGACGCACATTTCAGCCTGACGCTGGACACCGATTCGTGCGCTGAGGCACTCGAGGCGCATGACACCGCATCGGCAGCCGAGGACCAGTCGCCCGGTCCGGTGTTGTTCGCGGTAGCCCATCCGACGGGCACCATCACGGCCCAGGCCACCATTGCCGGCGCCATTCGACGTGTCACGCTTACTCCGCAGGCCACTTCGATGTCCGAGGCCGAACTAGCCCGCAACATCATGGTCACGGCGAAGCTGGCCAACATGAAGGGCCGAGCGGTGCAGCGCGCGCTGATCGAAGGAATCCTGGAGTCCCAGGGCCTCGATCACGAAGAAGTCGAGGCCCTTGTCGAGATGAACGCCGCCGGCCTGCCGACGCCGCGCCAGGCTGACGCCGCGGTGGCCGAGGCCGAGGCGGCTCACCTGCGTGGCGAGTATTGACCTCAGACCTGCCAGCGGCCGGTCAGCACACCTAACGCACCCAGAGCCACTGCCGCTGCGGTGGATGTCCGCAGCACCGACGGCCCGAGCCGCACCACGATTGCGCCTGCAGAAACCAGGGCCGTCACTTCACCATCGGTGATGCCACCCTCTGGTCCGACGATCAGAGTCACCGAATCAGCTTGTGCCACAGGTATTTCAGTGAGTGGTACGGTGGCCGACTCATGCAGGACCAGCGTCACGCCGGAGCCTATAGAGGCGACCAACTCGGCGGTGGACACCGGACCCGAGACGGTCGGTACGTGCGGCCGTCGCGACTGCCGCGCCGCTGAGCGCGCTACCGCGCTCCATCGCCGCAAGCCCTTGTCCACCTTCGCGGCGCCGTCCCAGCGCGCCACGCAACGATCCGACTGCCACGCCACGAATGCGTCCGCACCGGCCTCGGTGGCCAATTCGATTGCCAGTTCGGATCGTTCGGACTTGGGCAGCGCCTGCACCACTGTCACCGACGGAACGGGAGGCGGAACTGAAGCCAGCGACAGCACCCGCGCGGTCAGCCGGCCCTTCACCGCGTCCTCAATGACGCAGTGCGCCAACGCTCCTGCACCGTCCGACAGGTCGAGTTCCTCGCCGGGACGGATGCGGCGAACCGTCGCCGCATGAAATCCCTCGTCCCCCTCGACGGTCACCAGCTCACCGGGGTCCGGTAGGGAGTCGACGTAGAACAGCGCGCGACTCACTAGACGCCCCGAAGACTCAACGCCCGCTGAATGTTTCGCGTAGGCGGCTGAACAGTCCGCCGCTGGCCGCAGCGGCCCGGGTCGACCGAACCTCCGTCACATCGCGAACCCGCTGCTCTTTGAATTTGCGCAGCAGGTCCATGTCGCGGCTCTCCAGTCGTGACGGGACCACGACGTCGATGTGCGCATGCAGATTGCCGCGTACGCCGGAGCGCAGATGCGGCAGGCCCTTGCCGCGCAGCGTGGTGACCGAGCCGGGCTGAGTGCCGGGAGCGATGGTGATCTCGGTCGGCCCGTCCAAGATTGCGTCGACGGAGATGGTGGTGCCGAGTGCAGCGTCGACCATCGGTACCGACACGGTGCAGTGCAGGTCATCACCGTCGCGTACGAAGATGTCGTGCTGCTGTTCATGCACCTCGACGTACAGGTCGCCGGCCGGGCCGCCACCGGGGCCGACCTCACCCTGGGCAGCCAGTCGCACCCGCATACCCTCGCCGACACCCGCCGGGATCTTGACGCTGACCTCGCGGCGCGCCCGCACCCGGCCGTCGCCGCCGCAGCGGTGGCAGGGATCGGGGATGACCTCGCCGACACCGCCGCACACCGGACACGGTCGCGACGTCATCACATTGCCCAGCAGGGAACGCTGGACGCTCTGCACCTCGCCCCGGCCGTGGCAGGTATCGCAGGTCACGGGCTTGGAGTCCGCGTGGGTGCCCTTGCCTTGGCACAGATCGCACAGGATCGCGGTGTCGACGGTGACCTGCTTGGTCACGCCGGTCGCGCAGTCCTCCAAATCGAGGCGCATCCGCAGCAGCGAGTCCGAACCAGGCCGCACCCGGCCGATCGGCCCGCGCGACGTGGCGCCGCCGCCGAAGAACGCCTCGAAGACGTCGCCCAGGCCCCCAAAACCGGAGAAGCCGGCTCCAGCCCCTGCGCCCCCGCCGGCACTTTCCAGCGGATCGCCGCCCATGTCGACGATGCGCCGCTTATCCGGGTCACTGAGCACCTCGTAAGCGGTGCTGATCTCCGCGAAGCGGGCCTGCGCGCCCTCGTCAGGGTTGACGTCGGGGTGCAGTTCCCGGGCCAGCCGCCGGTAGGCCTTCTTGATCTCCGAATCGCTGGCGCCCTTGCTCACGCCGAGCAGCCCGTAATAGTCGCGTGCCACGCCTAAAACCTTGCCTAATCTCTCGAAGCCACCGCGCGCCCTTATCGGGTGCCCAGGACTTCACCTATGTACAGGGCAACAGCCGCGACGTTGGCAATGGTTCCCGGATAGTCCATCCGGGTGGGTCCCACCACGCCCATACCGCCGTAAACCTTGCCCGAGCTGCCGTAGGTCGTGCTCACGACGGACGTTCCTGCCATCTGCTCGGCCTCGGTTTCGTGGCCGATGCGTACGGTGACTTTACCTGCTTCCTGCTGGGCAGCCAGCAGCCGCAGCACCACTACCTGCTCCTCCAGCGCCTCCAGCACAGACCGCAACGATCCACCGAGATCGGCGCTGTTGCGGGTCAGGTTCGCGGTGCCACCGAGAAGCAGCCGCTCTTCATGGTGTTCGACCAAGGTCTCGACCAGCACCGTCGCCGCGCGACCCACCGCGTCACCCAGGCCGCCGTGGCCGTCCAGCTGGGCTGCCAGGTCTGCCACAGCAACCGATGCCGCGGACAAGGGTTTGCCTTCCAGCGCCGCTGCGAGCCGCTCGCGCAGCTGAGATAACTCGTGGTCATTGATAGCGTCACCAAGCTCGACCACACGCTGATCGACACGGCCGGTATCGGTGATGACCACCAGCAGCAACCGCGCCGGGGTCAGGGCGACGACCTCCAGGTGCCGCACCGTCGAGCGGGACAACGTCGGGTACTGCACGATGGCGACCTGCCGCGTCAGCTGAGCCAGCAGGCGCACTGCCCGCCGCAGCACGTCATCGAGGTCAACGCCGGATTCCAGGAACTTCAGGATGGCTCGCCGCTCGCTGGATGACATGGGCTTGACGTCATCGAGGCGGTCGACGAATTCGCGGTAGCCCTTCTCGGTGGGCACCCGGCCCGAGCTGGTGTGCGGCTGGGTGATGTAGCCCTCGGCCTCCAGCACAGCCATGTCGTTACGCACGGTGGCACTCGAAACGCCGAGGTTATGGCGTTCGACGAGGGCCTTGGAACCGATCGGTTCCTTGGTGGAGACGAAGTCCGCGACAATGGCGCGCAGTACCTCGAAACGACGGTCGTCGGCACTACCCAATTCGTCACCTCCCAATCACCCCCATTTTACTGTGACGCCACAGTTAGACAGGCCGGAGTGCTCAGGTGTGGCCGCAATTACAGCGCCAAGCCGTTAGTGTCGAGGAATGCCGATGCAGTCATCGCGGACCCGATCGGCCTCACCGGAGCCCGCGACATGATCTTCAAAGGGGTCCGCGACGGGAAACCCTATCCCGATCACGGGCTGACACACCGTGAGTGGGCCCAGATTCCGCCGCGCCAACTGCGGCTCGACGAACTGGTCACCACCACCACAGTGCTGGCCTTGGATCGGTTGCTGTCTGAGGACTCGACGTTCTACGGCGACCTGTTCCCGCACGCAGTCAAATGGCAGGGCGACATTTACCTCGAAGACGGCCTGCACCGTGCAGTGCGGTCGGCCCTGCGGAACCGCGTCGTGCTGCACGCGCGGGTGTATGACATGGATGTCCCTCTGGCCCAGCAGATTTCGGATGCGACGTAGTTATACGCGGTGAATCAGCAGCGCAGCGAATCCCGCAGTGTCTTGGGCCGGATGTCGGGCCAGTTCTCCTCGACGTAGGCCAGGCAGTCGGCTCGGGTGCCCTCGCCGAACACCACCCGCCAACCGGTCGGCACCTCGGCGAACACCGGCCATAGGCTGTGCTGTTCCTCGTCGTTGATCAGCACGTAGAAGGTGCTGTCCTCGTCATCGAACGGGTTGGTGCTCATCGATTCTCCTGTTGGTCGTGGTGGTCGGTGTGGACAGGTGAGCGCCCAGCACCCGGTCACTGAGCAGGCCCAGGCAACTCAGGTTGGGGAAACCTGGCCCCTGGGTGAGCCAGGACAGGCTGGGCAGGAACAACTTTGGTGTGACGCCGCTGACCGACAGGTCATGGCCGATGGATCGCTGCAACGCATCGGAGGTCAGTGGCTGACCGATGCCCAACTCGAGCAGGTCAAGAGCGTCCTGGCTCAGCAACGGTGCGAACCACATCGCGTCGGCACCCGAGCCGTCGATCACCAGATCGAAACCGTGGACCGTCTCCAGACATGCTGTCTCGCGTTCGGTCTGCAGGGTCAACCGAATTCTGTCCTTTAGTGGCACGGCGTGGGCGACGCGTCCGCGCAGATGCCGGATGCGGTCGTCGGCCAGCAGCGACTCCTGCACCCGGGACGAGAACACGCCCCGGTCGGTGCGGGCCATGGCATCGCGGCGCTCGGTCAGGGTGAGCCCCGCCCAGCCGGTGGGGTCGGAGAACAGCGTGTTCTCGAAGTAGCCTTCGCCCCGGGTGAACAGCGTAACCTGCGGCGAGATCACCGTGATGGTCGAAACCCGGTGTGAGAAGAGTTCATCCAGCATGGTGGCCGCAGTCTCGCCGCCGCCGATCACGGCGACCCGCTCGGCGCTGACGCGTTCGTCTTGGGCGACCCGATGCCAGAACTGGGCGATGGACAGCACCCGCGGATGTCCGGGCAGGATGGACCGTTCAGCCTGGCCCGGGCCGGTGATCATCACCCCGTCGGCGCGCACCTGCCGTCCTCGGGCGTGCAGCATCCATTGGCCACCGTCCAGCGACAGCCGGGTGACTTCGTCTGTAACCACCTGCATACCAACGGTTTCGGCGACCCAGCTCAGGTACTGGCTCCACCTGCGATGGGTGGGCGCCGGTCGGCCACGGTCTACCCATTCCGCGAACTGGCCTGTGCTGATCAGGTACGACTGCCAGCTGTGCCGCATCATCCGCTCGTCCAGTTCGGCGTTGCGACGCGGTACCAGCGCTGACCGGTACGGGAACCCGACATCTTTCTCCGGGCCAGTACCCAATCGATGACGGCCGTCGGTCCACCCACCGGCGGCCTGCCAATTCGCCCCGATGCCAATGCGTTCCACTGCAACGACGTCGGGTGCTTCGACTCCCATGGCACGCAGTTCTGCGGCCTTGGCGGCGACCGCGACCGCTTTGGCCCCAGCTCCGATTATGGCCAAAGTGTTTCGAGCCTTGGTCATTTCACCACTTCCCTGAGCTGTTCGTGCCAGAGCTGTTGCAGCCCGGCCACGTCATCGGCGCTGAGAATGTCTGGCAGCGTGCGCCACTGGACGCCAAGGGCGGAGCCGCCCTCGGAGTCCATGACGGCGGCCATCAGGGTCAACTCATGCCGTACTGCGTTGTTCGGCTCAGGCACCGGTGACAGCTTGTTCAGCAGCGCACCGTCGAGGCGCAGTGCGTCTGCACTGGCTCCGAGATGAACCCGACCCAGATAGTTCAGGAGCACCTGCGGTTCCGGATGCGCTGACAGTTTTTCGGCGGTGTCAGCCCGCAGATAGCGCAGCAGCCCGAAGTCGATGCCGCTGCCGGGAATAGCCGCGATCTCGGCGCTGACCTGATAGGCAGACTCAGAACCGATCCGGACCGGATAGATGGCGCTGAACAGCCCGACCGTGTCACCGGTGTCGATATCGTGGTGCGGCCCAGCCGATACCGCCGTGTCTGCGCGGCCATGGGTTTCCATGGCCAGCAGCGGCGGCGGGGTCGGCTGTCCTCGCCGTTGCCGCCACCGGGTGACGGTGCGTGCTGTCGCGACGGCCAGCAGGTCGGTGACCGGAAGGTCCGCAGACAGCAGTCGGGCAGTCAGATCGGTGTCGACGATCGTCATCGACACCACCACATCACCGCAGCGGTCCGTCGCTGGGGCCAGCCGGCGGTTTCCAATCAGCGGATCAGGGCCTGCGATCTGCCGCGCCCAGAAGTCGGCGCTGTCCAGCCCCCGGGCCCGCTCGGCCAGTAGGCGCGACCATCGACGATAGCTGGTGTGTTCACGCATCGGTGCCGGTTCATGTCCTGATGCTATTGACTGCCAACCATTTTCAATCTCGCCGAGAATGATGCGCCAGGACGCCGGGTCGGCACCCAGGACGTGCGCGCTGAGCACGAGGACCTTCTGGTCGGGTGTATGCAGCAGTACGGCCTGCAGCATCCGACCGTGCTGCGGGTCCAGCTTTTCGACGACCAAGTCGGTTTGCTCGGCGATCGCGGTCGTGAGGTCGCCGGCGACGATGACCTCTGTCAAAGCCGCTGACGTCAAGTCCCCCACCGCGTGCTCGACCAGCGTCATGGTGGCGCGGTCCAGTCGGCTGCGAAGCGCCGGATGTCCGGCGATGACATTGTGCAGCAACGTGCTCAACTGCTCGGCGGTCATGGCGTCAGGCAGCCGCAGAGCCTCGGTCTGCGCAAGCCGCCTCGGATCACCGTACTGATACAGCCAGTGCACGTTCGGCAGCACGGGCACCGGGCCGGATTCCTCGAAGCCGGCCACGTCGACCTGGTTCTGAGTGTCCAACTGGTGGGCCAGCTCGCGAATGGTCTTGCAGTCCAGCATCATCCGAGCTCGGAGTGCGAACCCGCGGCGGCGTGCGAGTTGCACAACCGACAGCGCCACGATGCTGTCCAGTCCAAGGTCCAGGAAATCCGCTGTGACGTCGACCCTTTTCACATCGGCGATCTGCAGTAGGTCGGCGATCAGTTGCGCCACTGCTGTTTCGGTATCGGTGGCTGCGGTCTCCGGTACTCCAGCCACGCCGATGTCGACGGTCGCCAGGGCGGCGTCATCGACCTTGCCGTTGATGGTCAACGGAATCTCGTCCACCGTAATGATGTGGTGCGGCACCAGGTATTTGGGCACCCGATCCGCGAGCATGCTGCGCAATTCGGGCACCGCCACGGTTCCCGCGACATAGGCGACCAGGCGCGGACCGCTGCAGTGGTGACGAACTGTTACATGCGCTTGCCGCACCCCCGGGTGTTTACGCAGGATAGCGGCGACTTCGCCTGGTTCGACCCGGAAACCCCTGATCTTCACCTGATCATCCGAGCGGCCTTGGAACAGCAGGCCGCGGGTGGTCGGGTCGCGCCGCACCACGTCGCCCGTGCGGTACATGCGGGCACCGGCTACGAATGGGTCGGCAACATAACGGGACGCGGTCTCGCCGGGGCGCCCCAGATAGCCGCGAGTCACCTGACCGCCGGCGAGGTACAACTCACCGGTGACTCCGTCGGGTACTGGCCGGAGCCACGCGTCGAGCACGTATGCCCGCGTCGAGTCGGTCGGATATCCGATGGACGGCGTCTGGTGCTGGGAGAATGCGGCAACAACAGCTTCGACGGTGGTTTCCGTTGGGCCGTAACAGTTGTAGGCCGCCATATCGTTACGGTGGCATTCGCCGCGGATGGCTGCCCAGGTGGCCGGGTCGACCGCTTCACCGCCTAGCGCCAGCGCCCGCAGCGGTACTGCGGTCAACAGTCCCTCAGCTTGCAGCTGGGCGAACATCGACGGTGTGGTGTCGATCAGATCGATGCCCTCGCGGCCGATGGTGGCCACCAAATCGGCAGCATCGCGCTGTGATTCGTCATCGACGATGTGCACCATGTGACCGTCCAGCAGGGCGGCCAAAGGTTGCCAGGCGGCGTCGAACGTGAACGACCAGGCATGGGCGACCCGCAGGGGTCGACCCGCTTTCGTCGCAGCAGGTCGCAGTACCCGAGCGGCATGGTCGGCGGCGTAAGTCAAGACGGCGCTGTGGGTGCCGACCACTCCCTTGGGCTTACCGGTTGTCCCGGAGGTGAATACGACGTAGGCACCCTGTGCAGGATGGGTTGGTACCTCAAAGAATTCTGTGTTTCTTGCCGCGGCCACCATGAACGCGTCGTCGATGACGATGTCAGCCCCAGTCTGACGACGAATCTCAGCAATGCGTTCGGCGGGCATGGCCGGATCGAGCGGAACGATCAGCCCACCGGTCCTGAGCACGCCCAGCATCGCCGCCACATAATCCGGCCCACGGCGCAACAGCACCGGTATCGGCGTCTCGGTACGCACGCCGCGCAGTGCTAATTCGGCCGCCACCTGCCCGGCGGCTGCGTCCAGTTGGCGGTACGTCAGCTGTCCACCGGTGTAGGTCAGCGCGACGTCGTCTGGGCGGAGTCGTGCTGTGTCGCTGAATTTTTCGTGTATGCCGCCCTGGTGCTCCGGATGCGGTGCGGCGAGGATCGCAGGACGGTCAACCATCACGACATCGCGCAGCGGCCGGTCCCAGCACGCGATCAGCCGGTGCATCACCGTCAGGAGCCAGCGGCCCACCGCGTCTGGGCTCAGCAATCCGGTTGCGCCATCCTTGGTCTCGACCAGCAGTGTCAGTTGTTCGTCGATGACGTGCGCGGCGATGGTGACCGGGAAGTGCGCCAGACTTTCCAGCGCCTTGGGCCGGAAGGTCACGCCCTGGATATCGAACCCGGCGTTGCCGACCAGGACGCCGGCCGGGAAGTTCTCGTAGACCAGGAGTGTGTCGAACATTTCGCCGACTCCGCCGAGCGTGCGTAGCTCGGCATGCGGCAGGTATGAGTGGTCGCGAAGGGCCGCGGCGTCGCGCTGCAGGGCCAGGCATTGCACGCCAACCCGTTGCCGCGGGTCTAGTTGCACACGCAGTGGCACGGTGTTGATGAACAACCCGACCATTGACTCGACACCAGACAGCTCGCCGGGACGGCCGGACACCGTCACTCCGAACACCACGTCGCGACGATCAGTGATCACCGATAAGATTGCGGCCCAAGCCATCTGGACCAGGGCGTTCAGTGTTATGCCCCGCGTGCGGGCCGCGTCCATCAGCTGGACGGTCTCTTCGCGGGCGACCGGAACTGCGGTGCGCCGGGGTAGACCGTCGCCGAGTTCGCCGGCCCCGAGCGCCGGAGCCATCAACGTCGGACCATCCAGCCCGCATAGATGTTCCTGCCACAGCGCGCGACTGGCCCCTTGGTCCCGCTCAGCCAGCCAGCCGATGTAGTCCCGGTACGGGCGCGGTGCGGCCGGCAGGGCGGCGAGGTTGCCGCCCGCGGCGTACAGGGCGACCAGTTCGCCGACGAACAAGGGCAATGACCAACCATCGATCACGATGTGGTGCGCGACCACCACGAATCGCCAACAGTCGCCGGGCATTTCGATAAGCAGGAAGCGGATGGCCGCGCCGCGTTCGAGTGTGAACGGCCGGCGACGTTCCTCTGCCTCTAGAGCGTCGGCATCGTCAGTCGAGGCGGCCCTGACCTGCCGCCATGGTAGTTCGACGGCACTCGGGATCACCTGCACCGTGTGGGTGTTGGCCTGCACGAACCCGGCCCGTAGGTTCGGGTGACGCACCAACAGCGCTGCGGCAGAGTCCCGCAGCAATGTCGTGTCGACATCGCCGTCGATGTCGGCGGACATGCCAATCAGATACGGATCGTGATCGGTGGCTCCGGTCAGGCTGGCCATCGAATACAGGCCCTGCTGCATCGGGCTCAGGGCCAACACGTCCTCGATTGTTGGCGGGACCGTCGCCCGTGCGGCCTTCTCGACAGTTGTCACGGCATCTCCTGCGCAGCGGTCCACGACGCGGTCAGTTCGGCCAGATCATCGGCAGAGAGCCCCGACACACTCATCGGCTCGTGGTGGGCGTCGCCCGGCTGTGGTCCGGAGTCGGCCAATCCATCCAGTACCGAGGCCAGTTCGTGAACCGTCGGGTGTTCGAACACCATGCGCGCAGTCAGTCGCAGTCCTGCATCGCGGGCCCTGGCAGCAACCTGCACGGCCTTGATGCTGTCGCCACCGAGGCTGAAATAGTCATCGTTGCGGCCGATCTCGGTGCCCCTGTCAGTGTCGAGCACCTCAGTAAGCAACGCAACCAGCGTCCGCTCGGTGTCGGTGCGCGCTGGTTCGGCTACCGCAGGACGGGATGCACCATTGCGCAGCGGAGTCTCCTGGATGAATTCCAGCTGTCCGTCGGTCCGCCAACGGCCACGCTCACCGGTCCGGTACAGCCACGAGTCCTGTTGACCGGAGAGATGATCGGCGACGAATCGATCGGGTTCGCCGGATTCGGCGCCCGGTCGGTCAGCAGCGTAATAGACCTCGCCTACGATGCCGACTCCCACGGGTTGGAGCCACTCGTCGAGTACGTACACGCCATCGGTGCCCGCCGTGGGCGGGTCCATTCGCAGATCCCGCAGATGCTGATCGGAGTCCTCGGCGAACGCGGACAGCACCCGGACCAGCCGGTCGGCCAGCCGCCGAGCGGTCGTTTGCTCATACAGATCCGTGCGGTAGATCAGATGGCCGCGGTAACCGCCCTGGGCACCAAAGAAATTCACGGACAGATCTGCGTGCGCCACATCGAACGTCGGTTCCCGGGCGGTGAACGCACTGTCGCCGTCCGGTCCCGAATCGATCACATGGTCGGTAGGCAAGCCCTCGCGGACGTGGACCACGACGCCGAACAAGGGATTGCGCGCCAGGGACCGTACCGGGCTCACCGCGTCCACGACGTGGTCGAAGGGCAGGTCCTGATGCGCGTACGCAGCCAACGCCGTGTCCCGGCCCCGGCGCAGCACCTCGCGCAGGGTGGGGTTGCCCGATAGGTCGTTCCGCAACACCAGAATGTTGATGAAAAAGCCCACCAGCGAATCCAGTTCGGGCTCGGTCCGGCCGGCCACCGGCGTGCCCAGCGGAATATCGAATCCCTCACCCGAGGCCGATAGTGTGACCGCGACCGCGGATTGCAGCAGCATGAAATCGGTGACGCCGAGCTCACGAGTCAATGCCGTCAGCCTGGCCCAGGTGTCGGCATCGATGGCGAAGGGTTCCGAGGCGCCTTCACCAGACAGTACGGGCGGTCGCGGAAAGTCCGGCCGCAGACCAGGATCTGCGGGTGGTTCGGCGAGCTGACCTCGCCAATAGTCACGTTGGGCTGCAATGGTTCCCGACTCGGCTGCCAGCAGCCCAGCCTGCCAGGCTGCGTAATCGGTGTACTGCACCGGCAGCGGGGTGAAGTCGGGCTCCTGCCCAGAGCGGCGGGCGCGGTATGCGGCAACCAGATCAGCGAACAGCACCCCGCCCGACCAATGGTCCGCGGCGATGTGGTGCACCACGACGGACAGCACGTGCTGGCCGGGGATGGACAGGACCGCGGCCCGAATAGGCCACTGGGCCTCCAGGTCGAACACGTATCGGCGTTCGTTGTCGAGCTCGGACTGCAGCCACTGCTCATCCGCACCCCGGGCGCGGCGTACCGGCAGCGGCGCAGCATCATCGACGAACTGGTATGGCACACCGTCTATTTCGCGGTAGCTGGTGCGCAGCACGTGGTGCCGCCCGACCACGTCAGCCAGCGCGGCGACGAAAGCATCGACGTCACACGGACCAGTGATCCGTGCGGCGAAGGGAATGTTGTTGACAGGGCCGGGACCATCGATCCGGTACTGAAACCATTGGCGCAGCTGCGATGCCGACATCTGACGCGGACCGTCAGTGTCGATTGGGACCAGCGGTGGGCGGTCGGGGTCGCGCGGTGAACCGCTGTCGATCCGTGCCGCGATCTGCGCGACGGTGCCCAGCTCGAAAATCTCCCGCACCCCGAGCTCCGCGTGGCAGCATGCCCGGATACCGGCAACGAGCTTGGTGGCCAACAACGAATGACCACCGAGTTCGAAGAAAGAATCGTCGGCGCCCACTCGATCCACGCCCAGCAGGTCGCTGAACATCTGCGCGACCCGCCGCTCGGTCTCGGTATCCGGCTCCTGGAATGCGTTGCGTGACTGGATTTCCGGATCAGGCAGCGCGGCGCGATCGATCTTGCCGTGCGCGGTGATCGGGATTTCATCGAGCACGACGTAACCGTCCGGCACCATGTACTCCGGTAGAGCGGCAGTAATGCGGACCCGGATCCGTTCCACATCAACCGATTCCAGATCACCGTGCTCGATTGGGGTCAGGTACCCGACCAGTCTCTTGCCCAATCCGGGCAGGTCGCGGACTGCCACGACCGCCTGACCCACACTCGGGTCAACCGTGATGGCAGCGGCAATCTCACCCAATTCGACCCGGAAACCGCGAATCTTGACCTGTTCGTCGGCACGGCCGACGAACTCGATGTCACCGTCGGCGTTCAACCGGGCCAGATCACCCGAGCGATAGAGCCGGCCACCCGGGCTGTTCGGGTCGGCGACGAACCGCTCGGCGGTCAGTCCCGGCCGCCGATGGTAGCCGTATGCGACATGTGTTCCGCCGATGTAGATCTCACCGATGACCCCGACCGGTACCGGTCGCAGCGCATCATCGAGCACGTGGATCTGGGTGTTGATCTTGGGCGTGCCGATCGGCACGATCCGGGTGCCCTGCGCGCCTTCGACGCGGTACCGGCTGGCATTGATCACCGTTTCGGTGGGGCCGTAGAAGTTGTGCAGCAATGCGTCGAAGGTGGCGTGGAACTTGTCGGCGATCTCGCCGGGCAGAGCCTCCCCACCGATCGGTACCCGTTTTAGGCTGCGCCACTCGTTCACGCCTGGCAGCGACAGGAACAACCCGAGCAGTGAGGGCACGAAGTGCATCGAGGTGATGCCCTCGGTGCGCAAGAGTTCGGTCAGATAACCGATGTCGCGAAGTCCGTCAGGACGCGGAATCACCAGGCGCGCACCACAGGCCAGCATCCCGAACACCTCGGCGATCGAGATGTCAAAACTCGGCGAGGCGACCTGCAGCAGCCGTTCGTCGGCGTCGATCTGGTACTCGTCGGCGAACCACACGAAGTACTCGGCAACCGGTCTGTGCGGCACGGGTACTCCCTTGGGCAGACCGGTGGAGCCTGAGGTGTAGATCAGGTAGGCGGTATTGGCTGGGGTCAGTGTGCGCAACCGGTCCGCGTCGGTCGGGTTGTCACTGGGTTGCCCACCCAGTCCGGTAACCGGTTCGCGGATAACCAGTTTCGGATCGGAGTCGCCCAGGATGAACTCCAGCCGATCAACCGGGTAAGTGGGGTCGACTGGAACGTAGACGGCTCCCGCTTTGATCACGGCCAACGCTGTGATCACCAACTCGGGCGACTTGTCCAACAGCACAGCGACCCGGTCCTCGGTGCCGATGCCTTGCCCGATCAGCCAGTGCGCCAACTGGTTCGCCGCGGCATTGAGTTCCCCGTAGGTATAGCGGCGCTCCTCATACGCCACCGCGACTGCCTCCGGTGTACGGGCGGCCTGGGCTTCAACCAACGCTGTCAGCGTGGTGTCCGGCACGCTGAAGTGCTCGCCAGCGGCAACTTGCCGCAGCCACGCATTATCTTGCTCGTCCATCAGATCGAGTTCAGCCAGGGATTTGTCGGGCGCGGTCAGCACGCCCTGCAGCAGTACGCCGTAGTGCCGCAACAACTGCCGGACCGCCTGGGCGTCGAGAATCTCGATGAGGTACTCGGCCTCGACCAACGCGCCGGCGTCGTCGAACTCGATCATGAACCCCAGGGGCAGCTGGGTCAGATGTCCGCGGAACTCGGCGCGTTGGCAGCTGATCCCGGGCGGGCAAAACCCGGCGGCATCAGCGCTACGGGCGCCGAAGCTGACTCGGGTCATCCGCTCTGCACCGTACCGACGATCCGGATTCAGTTCGCGCACCACGCGATCCAGATTGATCTGCTGATGGGCGAATGCCCCGTGCGTTGCGTGCGTTGCCTGGTCAAGGAATTCACGAAAGCTCGCCCGGGCCCGCGGCCGTAGCCGTATCGCCACGGTGTTTCCGTAATAGCCCAGGGCTCCTTCGGTGCCACCCGCCCGGTTCAGCACCGGTGTGGCAACCAGGAAATCAGAGGCGTGGGTGTAGCGGTGCAGCAATGCCCCGAAAGCCGCCAACAGCACCGTGTAGGCCGTTGACCCGGTACTGCGCGCCAACTCAGTCACCTGGGTCATGACATCCGTTGTCAGTCGCAGGGATTCGCGTTGTGTCCGCCAGGCGATCGGTGACGCCGAACCGTTGGGCCCCGGAAGCTCCAGCGGTTCAGGCGGATCGGCGAGCGCGCCGCGCCAGTAGTCCAGTTCCGCGTCGTACGACGATGTCGGCTCTTCAGGCGGGATGATCTCTGGCAGTGTCTCGCCGCGGTATGCCCGGGTCAGATCGTCGAAGAACACCTGCCAGGACGCGTCGTCCCAGGCGATGTGGTGGGCGACCAGCAGCATGATGTGCTCGTCCGGTGCAACGCGAATCAGATTGAGCCTCAAGGGCGAATCTGCGGTTAGGTCGAATGGTGCGGAGAACTCGCGTTGCGCCAGTACCTCGAGGCGAAGCGTGCGCGCGTGGTCGGTCAGGTCGGTCAGGTCGTGGGTCACCCAGCCCGGCATGAGGTCGGCATGCACGGTCGGGCCGGGCTCGCCGGCCGCGTCCGCGTGGTAGGTGGTCCGCAGGACGCGGTGCCGGTTGGCGACCGCGGTCACCGCATCGCGCAGTCGCTGCAGGTCCAGTTCACCGGTGAGCGCGAAGGACACGCAGACGTTGAGCAGGGCCCCCGACGGATCGGCGCTCTGCACGAACCACATTCGGCGCTGGCCGTCGGACAGAGCGGGAACCGCCGCCGGTGCCGGGGATTGCCGGTTCTGCAGGCCACGCTCGGCAAGTTTGTGACGCAACAGTTCGAGCCGCGCATCTTCGCTCGCCCGGATATCGGTATCAGTCATGCTAGGTATCCACCTTTTCTGATCGATCGGTTGCATCGGCTTCGAGCAGTGCGACCAGTTCCGTGCCAGTGATGCCGCCCAAGAGGTCAGCCAGTGGCAAGGACCGCCCGCAGGCCCGTCGTAGTCGTTTGCGGAGGTCGAGAGCCAGCAGGGAGTCCAGTCCAAGGTCGAACAGCGCTGCCGTCAAGTCGATTCCGGCCGGATCGGGATGCCTGAGTACCGCGGCAAGCTCGGAACGGGTAAGACTTTCCGCGTCAAGTGGACCGTTCTGCGGGTCCGGAGCCGCTTGTGGCTCGTCACCGCGTGACTCGTCGCCGAGGAACGTCCGCAGTCGCGCAGCGTCCGCACTGAACACCAGCGGGTCCTGTAGATGGTCCCGTAGCGCCGCCTCGATTGCCGCGTCGGCATCCATCGCCTGCAGGCCGGCTCGTTCGATTCTGGCCACTTCGGTGGAGTCGGCGATACCAGCGCCGGACCACAGGCCCCAGCGCACCGCAATGGCGGCTTGTCCATTGGCGCGCAACTGTCCGGCCATCACGTCCTGCATCCGGTTCACCGCTGAGTAGGCGGCGTGGCCACGACCACCCCACAAGCCGGAGACCGACGAGCACAAGAGGATTCGGCCTTCTGGTCGAATCGGCCACAGCGCGGTGATCCGGGCCAGGCCATTGAGTTTGGCGGCCGCGGTGTTGGCGAATTCTTCAGGGCTGACGGTGGTATCGAAGGTGACGGCCCCGGCAGCGTGGATGACCAGCGTCGCGCCGTCGCCGCCGTGCGCTGCGGCCGCCGCGGCGAGTTGGTGCGGCGTGGTTATATCGCAAGGCACGGAAAGCACTTCGGTGCCGCTGAATTCGGCGAGCGTGGCGTCGTCAACCGGATTGCGGCTCAGCAGCACGATGCGGCGCGCCCCGGATGCGACCAGGTAACGGAGGAAGTGCATTCCCACAGCACCGTTGCCTCCGGTGATGACGACATCGTCGAACGACGACCTATCCCAAGGCGCCGGTTCCGGCTCCTCCCCCAGCGCACGAAGGTGCCGGACCGAATCCCGAAGCGCCACTTCGGTACCTGGGCACAACATGGTGTCGATGGCCGCCATTGCGGCACTCTCGTCCAGTTCCCAGGAGGACAGATCGAGATGTCTGAACGCGAGTTCTGGATGGTCGAAGCCGATGCTGCGATGCGCGGCGCCCAAGGCGGCCTGAGCGGGCAAGGCGACTGGTTCATCGGCGCTGGCCTGCTCGCCACCGACGGTCACCAACCACACATCACGGCACTGCGGGCCAATGGCATCGGTATAACCGAGTAACCCACTGCCGATCAGTTCGGCGATGTCGGCCACGGCCGATTCCACGTCAGGATGGTCCAGCATCGGCGCGACGACAACCAGCAGGTCTGCGTCGGCTTCATCGGCCGGCAAGGTGCTCGGGTTGGCGCGGACCGCGGCACGCAGTTGATCGGCCAGCCCGCTGCCGGGGCCGGGCAGCTCGATCACCCAGACTTGTCGAATGATTAGCGGGACAGCGGTTTCCGGCTGTGCCACCCACTGCTCAACGGCCGTGGTCAAGCCGACGATCTTCGGCAACGGCTGCGGATATGCCCACAGGTGGGTGGCGTTCATCGGAGCATTCGGGAAGCCACGCAACAACGACCGGCCGGGCTCCAGGTATCGGGCCCAATCGTATTCGGGGTCGGCCAGCGCAATCGAAGCGACGTTGCTGGACAGCACATCCACCAGGGATTCGTCGCGACGTCCGGAGCCGCTCAGCACCGCCTCACCCTCGGCCGCACCATCTGCGAGCGCGAACAACAATGCCGGGTGCGCCGACATCTCGACAAAGGCGTTGGCCCCCATGTCCCGTACCGCCGTCGCGGCCCGGTCGAATCGCACAATGTGCCGCAAGTTCCGGTACCAGTACTCACCGAAGTCGGTGTCAGGGCTGACCACATCCGCGGTCACCGAACCGACGAAAGGCACCGTCGCGGGCTCGAACCGACCCTCGGGCAGGCCCGCCAGCAGCCGGTCTCGCAGGGGTTCCAGTGCGCTGGTGTGCGCCGGGAAGTTCATCGCGATGACTCGGGCGAAGCGGCCGCCCGCAGCCACGTCGGCAACCAGGTCGGTGACTGCACTCCGGTCACCGGAGACCACGACAGATGCGGCGGCGTTCACCACCGACAATTCCAGCCAACCCCGTGCTGTCGAAATCCGTTGCTGCGCTTCGTCCGGTGTCATTCCGAGGGTGGCCGCGGCATAGTCGCCGGCCAGGCTGTCCAGTGCGCCCGCCCGGGCAATAACGACAGCGACCGCGTCGCTCAGGGTCATAGCGCCGGCCAGGTACGCGGCGGCGATCTCACCGAGGCTGTGACCCAGCGTCAAACTCGGCATGACTCCGAGCGACTGCCACACCGCGGCCAGTGCCACCGCATGAGTGAACTGTGCGCTCTGGCTGTGCATTTGGGACCAGATGCGGTCGCCGCCATCGTTGAGGAAGATCAGTGGTGATTCGATACCGGCGGCCATGAACGCCAATGCGCACTGATCAGCGTGGTCGCGGTACACCGGTAGCAGTCGGTAGGCGTCGTCGCCCATTGTGGGCCATTGATTTCCGTTCCCGGGAACCACGAAGGCCGTACGCAAGGGCTGTGTGTGCGACGACCGCGCGACCAGCGGGTGGTCGGCGCCGCCGGCCAAGGCCCGCAAGCCCGCACGCAGTTCAGTACAGTCTGCGGCCCGGACCATCGCGCGGTACCGGCGCCGACGGCGCAATCGCAGTAGCGTGCCCCCCACCGCCGCAACGTCCGAAACTGATTGCTGGTCAAGATAATCAGCAACCGAGATCGCCTCAGTGGACAGTAAGTCTTCGGTGTGGGCACTCAACAGCACCGGAACCCGATTATCAGGGAATCGAAGTGCAACCATCATGCCACCACCCCGTCGGGGATGGCCACAATGACGTGCGCGTTGGTGCCGCTCATGCCGAATGCCGACACCGCGGCCAGTCGTTCACCGGCTACCGCAGGCCACGGCGTCACATCGGTGGCCAGCCGCAGTCCCTGGGCATTCCAGTCGATTTCATCGCTTGCCTGCTCGGTGTGCAGGCTGGCGGGAATGGCACCGTGTTCTGCCGACAGCAGCACTTTGGCCAGGCCGAGGGCTCCGGCCGCGGCCTGGCTGTGCCCGATATTCGACTTCACCGAGCCCAGCACGGCGCCATTGCCCGGCAATGTGGCGCCGTAGGTCTGTGCCAGAGAATTCAGTTCGGTGCGGTCACCGAGTGTGGTTCCGGTGCCGTGTCCTTCGATCATGCCGATCTCATCGCACTGGGCGCCGGCGATGCTCAGTGCCTTGTTGAACAGCCGGGCCTGTGCGGCGCCACTGGGTGCGGTCAGCCCGGTGGTGCGGCCATCCTGATTCAGGCAACTGGCGCGGACCTCGGCCAGGATCGTCCGCCCGGCCCGCACGGCCGACGACTTGCGTTCCAGGGCGAATGTGCCTGCGCCTTCGGCCCATACCGTGCCACTAGCCTGGGCGCTGTAGGGCCGGCAGTGGCCGTCATCGGACAACGCGTGCTGTTTGGAGAACTCGACGAAGTACCCCGGAGAACCCATTACGCAGACGCCGCCGGCCAGCGCCATCGAGCAGTCACCGGTGCGCAGCGCTTGTACCGCGGCATGCAGTGCGGCCAGCGCCGATGAGCAGGAGGAGTCGATTGTCAGCGCCGGACCGTCGAGGCCCAGCAGGTAGGAGATTCGCCCGGAGATCACCCCCAGTGAGGTGCCGGTGATCAGATGTCCACTCAGATCGCAGTACTCGGCCAGATCCGGGCCGTAGCCGGTGCCAGAGGCGCCGATGTAACAACCCACGTCGTGACCCGACAGGTCATCAGGGTTGATCCCGGCGTTCTCCAACGCCCGCCAGGTCACCCGCAGCGCAACGCGCTGCTGCGGGTCCATGGCAACGGCTTCCCGGGGCGAGATTCCGAAGAACTCCGGGTCGAACAGCGCTGCACCGGAAAGGAATCCGCCGCGATCGTGAATTCGTTTGAAGCCCTCCCGGCGAGAACCGGCCAGCAGCTCACGCACCGGCCAGCCACGGTCGGTCGGAAACGGTGTGAGCGCCTCGCGTCGGGACACCAGCAGGTCCCAGTAGCCCTGCGCGGTATCCACGCCGCCCGGAGCCTCCACCGCCATCCCGACGATCACCACCGGGTCCTCCCGGTGGCCGTCAGCAGTCATCGACCAGGCCTGCAATGGTGTCCAGGTGGTCGTTCAGATAAAAGTGCCCGCCGTCGAACTCGGTCACCTTGAATGCGCCGGCAGTGTGGGTTTCCCACCGCCGCAGCATGTCCCGGGTGATCCGATGGTCACTCCGGCCGCCGAGCGCGTGTACCGGCGCGGTGATCCGGCCACCGCCGGTGTAGCGGTTGAGAGCCTGGTAGTCGGCGCCGATCGCGAGCAACAACAGCTCGACGAAATCGATGTCGGACAGTAGCCGTGGGTCGGTGCCACCTAGGTCGACCATGTCGGCGAGCATGTCGCGCGGTTTGGTGGGCAACGGCGGCGATTGCACCACGTCGCACGGCGCCTGGCCGGCTGACGCCCAGAGGCTGTGCACCGGAACCCCATTGCTCTCCGCGACAGTCGCGAACTCAAAGGCCACCAACGCACCCATGCAGTGCCCGAACAGCTTTAGCGGTCCGGCCTCCTGCCATTCCCCGGCCGCGAACAGATCGACGGCCAACTGCTCCACACTCTCGTGTGCCGGATGCGCCAGCCGGTCGGCCCGCCGTGGATATTGGACGACGTAGGTATCGATTCCCGTGTCGGCCAAAGCTGTTGCCAGCCCCCGGTAGGCCACTGCGGCACCTCCGGCATGTGGGAAGATCACGGCTGCACCGGGCCCGCCGGAGCCAGGGTAACGCTTGACCCACGGCGCGAATCGCACTTGCGGCACGGTCATGAGGCCTCCGAACCAGACGCAGAATCAAGCACCGAATCAAGCTCGCCGAGCACCTCGACGTAGTCCATATCGGCAACCTCCAGATACAACTGGGCCACGAGTTCCAGCCGCTCGCTGGCGTTTTCGCGGTCGATCATCCGGCGGGCCAGGGCATGCACGGTCCGGGTGGCGAAGATGTCCGGCACGCCCACGGTCGGGGTGTCCAGCCAGGTACGGATACGCGTCACCACGGCAGTCGCCCGCACCGAGTCGCCGCCGAATTCGAAGAAGTCATCGTCGGTACCCATCGGGGTGTCGGCATTGAGCACCTCGGCGACGATGGTCGTCAGCGCCCGCTCCAGGTCTGTTTCCGGCAGGCACCGCTGCTCTCTGTTACCGGCGGTCAGAGCGGCCAACTGCGCCGCGGCGGCCCGCCGGTCGGTCTTGCCGCCGACGGTGAACGGGATCGCATCGACCAGTGCAATATTGCGCGGAACCATATGCGGCGGAACAAATTCAGCCATCGCGGAACGAATCTGCGACTCGCTAACAGTGTGGTCGCCGAGGCTGACCAATGCCGCCAACATGTCGCCACGCCGCGATTCCGATGACGGCAGCACACCTGCAACCGCAGCACGAACGCCCGGAATGCGTTGCAGCGCCGCTTCGACGTCACCGAGTTCGATGCGGTACCCGCTGATCTTCACCCGGTGGTCGGCCCGCCCGACGAATTCCAGTGTGCCGTCTGGCCGGTAGCGCGCCAGGTCACCCGAGCGGTACCAGGTGCGTCCGGCATAGCGGACAAACCGGTCCGCAGTCAGCTCCGGCCTGCCCCGGTAACCCGACGCGATGCCCCGGCCGGCGACCCACAATTCACCCGGCACCCAGTCCGGGCAGTCCTGGCCCGACGCGTTGACCACTCGGCACGCGTTGTTGGCGAACGGTACACCGTACGGCACCGCCGAATAGTTCTTCGGTAGCTCGCGGGCCTCGTACATCGTTGCGTGGATGGCAGTTTCGGTGGCGCCGCCGAGGCCTGCCAGCCGCACACCGGGCGCCTGGGCCTGCAGTCGTCGCACCATGGCGGCACGCACCCAGTCGCCGCCGGTCAACACGACGCGGACGGTGTCCAGCCGCCCGGAGCCGACCTCGACCAGCATCTCCAGCCAACCCGGCAGGAAGTTCAGCACCGTCACGCCATGCTGGTGAATCAGGCCGGCCCAGTGGTCGGGGTCGCGCCGGTGCACCTCGTCGACCACAACGATGGTGCCGCCGGTGCCCAGCGTGGCGAACATGTCGAGAACCGACAGGTCGCACTCCAGGGTTGCCAGGGCCAGGCACCGGTCACCCGGCCCGATATTGAAGTGTTCGTAGAGGAATTCGGCGGTATTCATCGCCGCGTCGTGCGTGACCTCGACGCCCTTGGGTTCGCCGGTGGAACCTGACGTGAACAGCACGTAGGCCAGCGCGTGCGGGTCGGTGGCGACGGGGACGAAGGGTCCATCGACGCCCCTACCGATACGCAGCGCCTCGGTGATCGACAGTGCTGGCATCTGCGGCGGTTCGGTTTCGCCGCAGCACAATGCCATCCGGACCCCGCCGGTGGCAAGGATTTTCGCGGTGCGCTCGGCCGGTTGATCGATGCCGATCGGCAGGTAGACAGCACCCGCGGCCAGAATCGCAAGCAGGGCAATGATCTGTTCGGCACCCTTGGGGCCGAGCACCGCGACCGTGTCACCTGGCGTGATGCCCTCCAGCTGCAGAGCCGCGGCAACCCATGAAACCTGCTCGCGCAGTTCGGCATAAGTCCACTGGGTGGACAGGTCGATCATGGCCGTGGCGCGCGGTCGGGCCTGCGCGGTGCGGAAGAATCCGGTGTGCAGCGCCGCGCCGCTCGGCGCGGCGGTGCTGCTGTTGACGAGGTCGCGCACCGCCCGCTGGGACACCGAGAGCGGTTCGGGGGTCGGCGACTCCCAGGCTGCGTCATCGGTGGCGAGGCGCTGCAGCTCGCCGAGGTGACGGGCGAACATAGCGTCGATCACGCCATCCGGGAACGCGTCCTCGCGGACGTCCCAGTTGACCAGTACACCGCCATTGAATTCGGTCACCTGGGCGTCCAGCAGCACCTGCGGCCCTTGGGAATTGATCCATCCGGGCGTACCGAACGACTCGGTGACAGCCGTCCCGAACAGCTCACCGAGGCCCAACGCACTGGTGAATACCACGGGCGCCAGCACCTGCGTCCCACGGTGGCGACTGAGGTCGCGTAGCACCTCCAGCCCCGAGTAGCCCGAATGCGCAGCCGCACTGCGGAATGCCTCCTGCACAACACCGCAGCGCCGGGTCGCGGTGCCGGCACCCTCGAAATCGATGTCGAGCAGCAGCGACGAGGTGAAATCGCCCACGAGCCGGTCGACATCCGGGTGCCGCTGCTCGCGTCCGAACAGCGGCACGTTCAGGAGGAACCGCTGCGCGGTCGACCAGCAGGCCAGGGCATCTGAGAACGACGCGGCCAGCGCCATCGCCGGGGTGATCCCGCGTCGGCGGGCAGCCGCAAACAGCGCGTCGCGGACCTCGGGGGCCAGCCAGTGCCAGCGCCGGGTGGTGTGGCGCGGGTCGCTCTGCTCGGCGAGCGGCACCATGGGCAGCTGCGGCGGGTCGGGCAGTTCCGGCAACCGATCGGCCCACCACCGTCGGTCAGCATCCGCTGAGGAGTCAGACGATGGTGCGGCCATTCGGTATTCGCGATAGGTGTACGTCAGCGGCGCCAACTCAGTGCCGCTGTACAGGTCGGCCAGGTCGGCCATCAGGGTGCGGTAGCTCATCGCGTCCGCAGCCTGCATGTCCAGGTCGACGTGCAGTCGGGTGGCACCGCCCGGCAGCAGGGTCAGGGCCAGCTCTAAGACCTGCCCATTCAACTGCTGGTGGGCCTTGCTGACCTGAGTGTGGGCCAGTTGTTCGCCGATCTGGTCGGCCGGCACATCACGCAGATCGATGACAGTCACGGGAAAAGCGTTGGTAGCCGGGATGATTTGTTGGGTGCCGTCGGGCAGGAACTCGACCCGCAGCATGGGGTGCCGGACTGCCAGCGCGGTAGCGGCGGCAGTCAGCCGCTGTGGGTCGATGCCGTGGCCGTCGAATTCGACGTAGAGATGCCCGGCAACGCCGCCGAGTTGTTGGTCGGCTTCGCGGCCGACCCACATCGCGTGTTGCATCGGGGCCAGCGGGAATGGTTGATCGTGGTGTGAATCATCCTGTGGCGCAGTTTCTTCCGCGCGGGCCAGGCGGCCGGACCCGGACAGCAGCTCGGACCAGGAACGAACCGACGCCGCCGCGGCCAGTGCGGCGAAGTCGATGTCGATGCCCTGCTTGCGCCACCGACCGGCCAGCGACATCATCCGAATGGAGTCCAAGCCCTGGCCGACCAGATCGGAATCGATGTCGACAGCGTCAGGGCCGATACCGAGCAATTCGGCGACCTCGGCACAGATGGCCCCCGAATCCACGGTAACGATGTCCACCACATCCCCCATCTCATAAACACAGGCTGTCCTAATTTTGCTTAGGCTACCCTATATTGCACAAACGGTAGCGCCTACCCCGAGGGACCCCACGTGACACGCACCTATGCCGAGACCGATTTGCTGGACGGCTTCACTCCGTTCTCTGTCGAACGCGCCTACGGCTACCGCACCGCAGGTTACTGGGCTGGAAAACCACTGTGCAGCCTGCTGACTGAGGCCGCAGTGCGGTGGCCATCGCATACCGCGGTCGTCGATCAGACTCAATCCCATACCTTTGCCGAACTCGACAGACTGGCCGATGCCGCCGGCGCCGGGTTCGCTGCACTCGGCATCCGGCCTGGCGACCGGTTCCTCCTGCAATTGCCCAATTCGGTCCGGTTCGCCATCACTCTGTTCGGCCTGCTGCGCGCCGGCGCGGTGCCGGTGATGTGTCTGCCCGCGCATCGTCACGCTGAACTCAGCCACTTCGTCGCGGTCAGCGGCGCCGTGGGACTGGTCATCGCCGACCAGGCAGCTGGATTCGACCACCGCGAACCTGCGCGCACACTGGTTGCCGAGCACCCCGGGCTGCGTCATGTGATCGTCGATGGCGATGCAGCCGAATTCATCAGCTGGTCTTCGCTTTTCACCGACGGAACCGCGAAACCACCGGTGCTCCCGATCGATACAACCGAACCCGCTCTGCTGCTGGCATCCGGCGGCACGACCGGCGCACCCAAGCTGATCCCCCGCACCCATGACGACTACCTGTACAACGCGACCGCCAGCGCCCACGTGTGCGAAATGTCGCACCGAGACACATATCTCGTCGTGTTGCCGGCGGCACACAACTTTCCACTTGCCTGCCCGGGACTGCTCGGCGCGATGTCCGCCGGCGCTACCACTGTGTTCACCGCCGACCCCAGCCCGGAGTCATCCTTCGCGGTCATCGCCCGTCACGGGGTGACCGCCACCGCCCTGGTGCCCGCGCTGGCCAAGTTATGGACCCAGGCCTGCGACTGGGAGCCACAGCGCCCCAGCACATTACGACTGCTTCAGGTCGGTGGTGCCAAGCTCGCAGCGACAGATGCTGCAGCCGTGCGTGACACCCTCACCCCGGGCCTGCAGCAGGTGTTCGGAATGGCCGAAGGCTTGGTCAACTACACCCGCCCGGGCGACTCAGTCGACCTGTTGGACCACACCCAGGGCGCGCCGCTGTGCCCCGCCGACGAACTGCGGATCGTCGATGAGGATGGGACCGAGGTCGCCCCAGGCCAGGAAGGCGAGCTACTGGTCCGCGGGCCGTACACACTCAACGGCTACTACCGTGCGCCACGGGAGAACAAACGCTCATTCAGCCCCGACGGGTTCTACCGCACCGGAGACCGGGTACGACGCCTTACCAACGGCTATCTGGAGGTCACCGGCCGGATCAAGGATGTCATCCACCGCGGCGGCGAGACCGTCTCGGCACCGGACATCGAAGAGCACTTACTGACACATCCCGCCATCGCGGCAGCGGCGGCCGTCCCGGTACCCGATCCGTACCTCGGCGAAAAGATTTGTGCGGCCGTAGTTTTCCGTGGCCCATCGGTCGACCTGCCCGAACTGCACAGCTACCTCGACGGCCGCGGCCTGGCCCCGCACAGTCGGCCCGACACGCTGCTGGCGCTGCCGTCGCTGCCGCTCACCGCGGTCGGCAAGGTCGACAAGAAGGCCATCATCGCAACCCTGAGCTGACCACCCCCAGCCGAATAAACCACAGGAGGCACCGCCCCATGTCCGACTCCCCGAAAACCTTGGCCGAATACGTCAAGAACACCGCGATCAACACCCTTCCCCCGCTGGCGGCGTATTACCTGCTGCGGGCCTTTGACCTCGCGCCTTACCTGGCGTTGGTCGGCGCCATCGTCACCGCAGCCGCTCAGGGCCTGTTGACCGTGGCACGCAAACGCACCATCGAACCGGCGAACATCTTGGTGCTCGTCGGTTCGGCATGTTCCCTGACCATTGCGCTGGTCACCAAGAACCCGCGTGTGGTGCAGTCCCTCGAACTCGTTCCCATGTCGCTACTGGTGTGGTCGTTCTTGCTGAGCGGCCTACTGCGCAAACCGAATTCGAAGAAGGTTGCCGGGGTGATCTCGCCGGCGCTCGCCGATTCGGCGCTGCCGCAACGCGGTTGGACCGAACAAGACATCCAGGACTGGCATCAGCTGCACACCCGGCTGTGCGTCTGGCTCGGGTTACTGTGCGGTCTCTACCCGGCATTCGCGTTGTTCATGATCTTCAACTTTCCGGTGGACATCTCGCAGATCGTCATCGTCGC
The DNA here is from genome assembly GCF_029892685.1 of Mycobacterium sp. OTB74. Classification (GTDB taxonomy): domain Bacteria; phylum Actinomycetota; class Actinomycetes; order Mycobacteriales; family Mycobacteriaceae; genus Mycobacterium. The sequence continues at coordinate 113,164 of NZ_JARXVD010000012.1, forward strand.
TACCGGCCCCACACTGGTGGTTCTGTCCATCGCCGGGGCCGTGACAGTGCTACGCGGCTTTGTCCGGCAACGCGACCAGCTTGCCTCCGGACGCTCCGAGGACCTCACCGGTGTGAGCGACGAAGGCCTTGGGGCCGTTGATGACACGGAGGTCAGGCACGTTCGCTGAGGAGGCTGCTAAGTTCGGCCAGCACCAACTCTGGCTCTTGTTCGGCAATCCAGTGGCCGACCCCGGGTGCGAAGTTGAGTTTGAAGTCGTCGACTCGACCGACAAGTCGACGCAGCAATACGGGTGTGATCACCGGGTCGGCACTGCCGTGCAGCCAGCGGACCGGAACCTTGACGTGTTCGTCGGCAAATTCGCCACGCAACCATCGGTAGAATTCTCGACGGAGGAAGGTTCGATACCACCGTGACCCGGCTACGGCGTGGCTCTGATCCTGCAAGATACCTGCATACAGTTGGAAGTCGTGCTCTGGCAACAGATATCCTGCGCCCACCCACTTCACGACCAGCCGAAGGTAGCGCGCCTTTGGGTCAGCGATGATGCGGGGTCCGACGATCGGAAGTGCCAGGGGTATCTGATACCAGAACCGCCACAGATGCCGGATCAGCGGTCCGTCCATACTCACCCATGGTGCGCCGGTATTGAGTCCGAGGAAGCCTGCGACCTTTGCCGGGTGGCGCAGCATCATGATGAATGCCACGAACCCGCCCCAATCGTGGGCGACCAGAGTTACCGGACCCGAGTTCAACCGATCGAGCAGGGTGGCTAGATCGTCGGCCATGTCGTTTTTGCGGTACGCGTCCGCCGGCGCGGAACTCCAGCCCGCGCCGCGCAGGTCAGGACAGAACACGCGATAGCCGCCGGCGGCCAACGGGCCGATGACTTCTCGCCACTCCCACCAGTGCTGCGGGAAGCCGTGGACGAGCATCACGGGCCGGCCGTCGGCTGGTCCTGCCTCTGCGACGTGGATCGTGATGCCGTTGCCAAGGTCAACGAAACGGTGTGTGACACCGTCGAGTTCGGGAAGCGCCGTCATTGTTTGTGTCTTTCGGAGATGCGCGGTGATGACTGGATGGCGGGCTGATGACCGCGAGCGCGGCGCTAGTCCCCGATTGACCACGTCGACGTCGCAATCAGATCACCGCGGTCCAGTGCCGCAGCGCGGTGCTTGTGGACCGCGGCGTAGGACTCGGAGGTCACCATGTCGATGAAAGCTGCCGGCGTGGGGTACTCGACGATGAGAATGGCATCCCACCATGGACGTTCGCCGTCGCCGATGATGTTGGCCGGAGCAGTCCCGCCGTACCGGATGGTTGCGCCGACGCGCTCCAGGTGCGGGGCGACCTCCTCGCCGTACTGCAGGTAGCGCTCCCATCCGCCGTCCTGCTTGAACTTCAGCAGGTTGACCATCACCACCGGTGCGTCGGTGGGCCGCGACATGAGGGCAGTAATCTGTGCCGGGGTGGTTTCGAAAGTGGTGCTCATGTGTATCTCCTTGTCTGGGTTAGTGGTTGAGCCGTAATTACCGGGTTGGGTCGAGCAGAATTTTCGCGTCAGAGGGTGAGTTCGCCAGTCGGTCGAATGCATCGGCCACCTCGTCCATGCCGACGGTGCCGGTGAGCAATGGCGCGACGTCGAAATCGCCGGCCGCCAAGCGGGCGAAGGTTTCGGCGAATTCCGCTGCGGAGTACATCATCGCAAAGCGGACGTCGATTTCCTTGAGCACGGCCTGCGCCGGGTGGATGGTGTCGGCCGTCATGCACAGACCGGGCACTACGATCCGCGAACCGGGCGGCGAGCCGGTGATGATCTGGTCGATAACACCAGGCGCGCCAACGCATTCGAAGGCCACGGTTGGGCACAGCGGCAATTGACCGGCCGCCGGAGTGGGTGGCGCCATGATCGTCGAGTCGTCCGTCACCGCTGCCGAAAGCCATGCCGCATAGGGTGACTCGACTGCCGGGTCGACGACGATGTCGGCACCCAGTCGCCTGGCCAGCGCGCGGCGCTCGGGCGAGAAGTCGGCGGCCACGATCCGCCGGTCGTCGCGCAGTCGCAGTACCGCGATCACCGCCAGTCCGATGGGGCCGCACCCTACGACCAGCGCAACGTCGTGATCACCGAGGTCGGCCTTGCCCACCGTCCGATAGGCGACGGCGAGTGGTTCGGTCAGCGCCGCAATGTCAGTGGGTAGGTGATCGGGAACCTGGATCATCAGCGCCTCGGACAACAGGATTCGCTCGGCATAGGCGCCGGGGATTTCGGGACCGCCGAAGCCCAGGAAGGTGGTCTGCCCGCGCAGCAGCGCGGGCATCGCGACCACGCGACTGCCGACCGGGATGTCTTGGGAGGTACCGGGACCGTAGGCCGCGACGCGTCCAACGAACTCGTGACCGAACACCACGGGGCGAGACAGATCCATCAGCTCCACGCCCAGTGCGACGCTGGTGGCGGCATTGAGGTCTGGGGCATGGGCGAGGCAGTGCAGATCGGAACCGCATATGCCGCAAGCCAATACGTCCACGAGTGCTTCACCCGGGCCGGGAACCGGCTCGTCGATCTCCTCGACGCGCAGCTTGGCGTCCTGCATTACCACGGCGCGCATCACGCCTGCCGCGCCATGAATCCGGCGGCGCCACCGCCGAGGAAATCGACAGGCCCGGCGTGCTGGGCCTCGCCGATGACCGAAACGAGGTGGCGGATCGTCACCGCGTCAAGGACGGAGTGGAACTGGCCGTCTTCGGTGAAGTTGATGTTGGCGCCCTCGACGCGGATGAAGATCACGGTGTCCTCAGTGTTGGACTCCGGACAAACGAATGTGTGAACGGACCCTGCGGGCTCGTAGAGGTAGGACCCGGCGGTCTGTGGTTGGTCCGGGTACTCGAGGTAGTGCCAGCTGCCCGAGATTGTGTATCCCTCAGCAACACCGGTGTGGTAGTGCAACGGCAGACGAGCACCGGGGCTCAGCACCGCCAGCACGGCCCAGGTACCGGCCTCCATGTCGATCCGGAGCGGCTTGAAGTGCACGCCCGGACCCAGTGCATCGCGCAGCAGGGGGTTATCGGCTTCGTTGATCGTCAGCAGCTCGCCTTGGGGAAGGGCCACTAGCGGCAGTGGCGCGCCGGAAAGCGTCGTCGTGCCCGTGGGCTCGGCGGTGAGGGTCATCGTTCTTCCTTGGTTCGCAACAACTTCCGTCGTAATTCGGCGGAAGCGCGGGTGGATAACCGCTGATACAACGATGTCGGTCGGCGGGTACCGAAGTCTTGATCGATTGCGACACCCTTTTAGCTTTTGGCGACATTTCACTTGAAGTCCGATTAGCATGCGTGGACATGTCGCTGGTGCGGGGCACGGCGCTGTCGAACTATCCGAGTCTGGTCAAGACGCTTGGCGCCGACCCGGCGCCGCTGCTGCGTAAGGCGGGTATCCGCCCGCAAGACATCGGACAGTACGACGTGTTCATCTCCCTGCGGGCTGCGATTGATGCGGTGGAGTCGGCTGCTGAGGCGACCGCCACAACGGATTTCGGTCGCCGTCTCGCGCAGCGGCAGGGCATCGAAATCCTCGGTCCGGTCGGGGTGGCCGCACGCACGGCCGCAACTGTGGCCGATGCGATGGAAATCTTCGCGAACTTCATGTCCGCTTACAGCCCAGCTCTGTCGGCCCGCGTCGCACCGCTGACCGCGCGACCCGATTGTTCGTTCTTCGAGTTCAGCATTCAGCTGGAGCGCGTGCCACCGCACCCTCAAACGACTGAGCTTTCCCTCGGTGTCACGCTCAAAGTGCTGAGGCTTCTGCTCGGAGCGCCGTACAACCCGCTGTCTGTGCATCTGCCTCATAAGCGCGTCGCCGCCGTCGACGAGTACTCCGAATATTTCGGTTGCCAACCCCGATTCCAGGAACCAGCGGCCGGATTCACCATCCGAACCGCCGAACTGGGCCGACCGCTTAGCCATGACGAGCTGGCACATCGCGCTGTCGTCGAGTACCTCACCAGCCTGATCGGACAACAGGGACCGACGATGAGTCAGTCGGTTCGTACGATCGCACGACAGCTGCTGCCCACCGGGGCGGCCGGCCTCGATGTGATTGCCGCACAGTTCAACATCCACCCCAAAACCTTGCAACGGCGCCTAGCCGCTGAGGGCACAACGTATTTCGCGCTTGTCGACAGCCTGCGCCGCGACACCGCAGAGCATTATCTGCGCGCCACCGACATCGATCTTTTGCACCTGACCCGCGAACTGGGCTACACCGAGCAAAGCGTGCTCACCAGGTCGTGCAATCGGTGGTTCGGGACCGGGCCCGCCGCGTACCGCCGCGCCGCCCGAGTCCCCTGACCGTCCCCTGTACCGGCCGATGACTAGGTGAATTCGACACATTGGTTGACTAATGACGACACTCAACCGCAGCGCCCCGATCTCGGGCATGCTTGAGGTATGCCGAGACTGCTGCCCGCCCTCAGCACCGTCATCGACGGCACCGCGCCGGACCGTGACCGCAGCATCGACGTAGCGCGCCTCAGCGCGCTGCTGGTGGTGATGTTCGGCCACTGCGCCATGCTGCTGGCGACCATCGACGCCGATGGCGTCCACATCGGCAACACCCTCGGCGCGATACCCCGGCTGGCACCAGTCACTTGGGTGCTCCAGGTGATGCCGTTGTTCTTTTTCGCCGGGGCGGCCGCCGGTATCTTCAGCTGGCGGGCCGGGATGTCCTGGGGCAACTGGCTTTTCACCCGGTCCCAGCGATTGTGCCGGCCGGCGTTTTGGTACCTGGGCGCGTGGACGGTGGCGCTGATTGCGGTGCGACTCGTCATGGGAGCTGAGTCTGCTGCGGCATTGGGCAATGAATCGGTTGCGTTGTTGTGGTTCCTTGGCACGTATCTGGTGGTGCTGGCGTTCGTTCCGGCACTGGCCCGGCTGCGGTCGGGTCGCTCGGCGGCGCTGGTGGTCGCTGTGCTCATTGCGGTCGCGGCCATCGGCGACGTGGCCCGGATCGCCACTCACAACGCAGCGGCTGGCGCGGCGAATCTGCTTGTGGCGTGGCTGATCCCGATGGTCATCGGCGCGGCCTATGCCCGCCGGCTGGTCACGGTCCGCGCTGCGTTGACGGTGGCTGCCGTCGCTCTGGCCGCCCAGGTGGCGCTCGCGGTCTTCGGCCCGTACGACGTGTCGCTGGTGGTGACCGGCGCCGAGCGGATGTCCAATGTGACCCCGCCAACGCTTCTGCTTGCGCTGCAATGCATCTGGATGCCCGCGGTCTTCATCGCAGCAGCCGGCACGGTGCGCCGCTGGGTGCAGTATCCCTGGGTGTGGTACCTGGTCGCGGTCGGCAACGGCGGCGCCATGACGTTGTATCTGTGGCATATCGCCGCTATCGCGATCGCCACCTTCAGCCTGCATGCAGCGCATCTGGATGCCTACGACCCATCTGCGCCGTATTTCTGGCGCAACCTGGCCATCCGTGCGCTGGTCTTCGCCGTGGTGATGGCGGTGATGTTCGTGCTGCTATCACCGCTCGAACACCGCAGGTTGCCCTGGTGGGACGACCGGATGAGCGCCGTCGGCGCCTGGTCGACGGCCGCTGGTGTGCTGGTCTGTGCCGCCGGGGTTGCGCTCCTACTGATGGCCAAGAACGGACTCGGCACCGACTCCGGCTGGTCGTTGCTGGCGCTCTTCGTTGCGGCACTGCTCGGCGCGCGGATCAGCGCTGGACGGTCCTCAGTGCGCACTGACGAAGGTACCGGCGGCAACGCCGCTGGGCGCGACGGGCGCAGCGGAGTAGGCGAACATGTAGGTCTCCCGACCGGTCGGGTACCCGCCCCCGTTCGTCGCGATGTGGACATGTGAGAAGTGGTTGGCGTCGGGGCCGCCGTAATCAGGCAGCGCCTGCGCAGGGCTGCCCGGCATGTACAGCACCCGGCGCCAGATCACATGATTCAGCGCGAACGGTCCCGCGTTGGCCAGCGCATAGGCCACGATTCGATCGCCGAGTGCCTTGCCAGCGGCCGATTCGTAGTTCGGGATCATCACATCGAGCGCCAGTCCTTCAGGGTGCCAACGCAGTGAATCCGGCCGCACCCCACCGATGTTGCGAATCTCGGGAAACAGCACGCTGATCGCGCGCGCGAGAAGAATCGTGTCGATCTGCAATCCTCGCTCGGGCGCGACGCCGACCCGCAGCACGATGCCGCGCACCATCGAACGACTACTTGTCATAGCCAGTGCAGCATCGGATTTCGGCACGCGCATCGGTGTCGAGAGCGGTACCGACACCGGCGCTTCGGCGCAGCACGACCCCTCGGCCTCGACGTGCTGATAGATCCCGCCGGCCGCGGTGACCAGGGCGGATGCGGAGATGACGGCACCGGCAAGTGCCAGTGGCCGCCGGTTTCGGTGCCACAGGTTATCGGCTAACTCGTGCCAGCCCATGGGGTGCACCATACCGCGCAGGTCACGGCCAGATAACGGGGTTTGACGAAACGACTGCGGTAAATATGGCCCCACCGCCTGGTCACTCCCCCGTATTCGGCCGAACCGAACGCCGCATATGGTGTCCAGTGATCCACACCACACAACGGAGGCACTGATGACGAGTACCACCGAGTCCGCCGGCCAGATCACCGCAATGGCCCGGGGCATGCGCGATCTGGTCGCGTCTGAGGCCGCCGCCAGCGAGCAGCAGCGCACGCTGACCACCGCCATCGTCGAGGAGATGTGGCACAGCGGTCTGATGCCGGCGCTCAACCCGGTCGAGGCGGGAGGCCGCGAGCCGGGATTCGCCGAGATGATCGACACCTGGATCGAAATGGCTTGGCAGGACGGCTCATTCGGCTGGGTCGGCATCGCCAATCTGCCCTCGTCGTTCGCCGCCGGCGCCTACCTGCCCGACGACGGTTTCTCAGAGGTGTTCACCGCCAACGACAATCACGTCACCATGGGCGGCCAGTTCTTTCCAAACGGGCAGGGCGTGGCCGTCGACGGTGGTTTCCGGCTCACCGGCAAGTGGAGCTTCGGTTCTGGTACCGGCCACGCGCAGTACATCGCGGCCGGGTTCATCCCTATGCACGACGGCGAGATCCGCTGGATCAGCGAAGGATTGCCCGAGATGCACGTCGCGATCCTGCCCCGCGACCAAGTCACGTTCGACGACGGATGGTTCGTGCAGGGATTGAAGGGCACAGGCTCGTACGACTATCACGTCAAAGACCTGTTCGTCCCGGTCCGACGCACCTTTCCGCTGTTCACCACCGAGCCGATGCGCGGCTCCTCGCCTGCATTCAGGATGGGCATGATGCCGGTGACCGCGGCCGGGCATGCTTCCTGGGCGCTCGGCGTGGCCAAGAGCATGCTCGACGACGTCGAGGAACTTGCTGCGACCAAATTCCGGATGAGCGACATGGCCGCGCTCGCAAGCCGCCCGACATTTCAGAAGGGGTTGGCCCATCACGTCGCCGCCTGGCGTGCAGCCAGGCTGTTGGTGCTTGACGCATTCACCACAGCCGAAGCCGCCGTCGGGGCCGGAAATCCACTCACCCCGCGACTGCGTGCGGACATGAGGGTGGCCGCCGTCTACGCCACCGACACCGCGCGGGCCGCCGCCGAATGGGCGCACCTGGTGGCGGGTACCAGTTCGATCCGCGAGGGTTCGCGGCTGGAGCGCGCATTCCGTGACATCTATACCGGCACGCAGCACGCCTTCATCAGCGAGAAGGTGGCCATGGACGCCGCGCAGATCTGGCTGGGCCTGATCGAGGACCAACCAGGTTTGTGAGCGTCAGTCCCGAGCCACCAGATATGGAGCGAGGCTGCCCAGCTTCTCGCAGGTCTCCTCGAATTCCCGCTCGGGCGTCGATTCGGCGATGATGCCGGCTCCGGCCCGCAGCCACGTGTGTCCGTCAGCCTCGTAAGCCGACCGCAGCGTCAGCGCGGCGTCCATGCCGCCATCGGCTGAAAACATCACCACCGCACCGGAATACAGCCCGCGCGGCAACTCGTCCAGCCGCAGGATGGCCTCGACGCTCTCGGCCTTGGGGATGCCCGACGCGGTCACCGCGGGAAACAACGCCTCCAGCGCATCCATCCGGTTCATTTCCTCAGAGAGCAGCCCACCGACAGTCGAGCCGAGGTGCTGGACGCTGCCCCGCTCCCGCACAGTCATGAAATCGCTGACGACGGTGGTACCCGGCTGAGCCACCTCCGCGATCTCCTGCAGCGAGCTGCGAACCGAAATAGCGTGCTCGACAATCTCTTTCGAATTCGACTCGAGGTCGTCCCGGGCCGCGCGGTCGCGGTCGCGCCCCCGGCCGAGGGCGCGGGTGCCGGCCAGCGGCTCGGTGATCACCATGCCGTCGTCGCGTACCGCGGCAACCAACTCCGGGCTGAATCCGAGCGCGCGAATACCGCCCAGCCGCAACAGAAACGACCGTGCCGGCGTGTTGTGCGCGCGGCCCACGCGGTAGGTCGCCGGGAAGTCGAGCGCGAAGGGCACATCAAACCGCCGGGACAGGATCACCTTCTGGTACCGGCCCGCGGCGATCTCGTCGACGGCGGTGGCCACCCGGGTCGGGTAGTCGGTGCGGTCGACGCTGACGTCGACGGCGGTCGGAGCCGGAGTTGTCGGTATTCCGGCGGCAATCAGCTGCCGCACCACATCGGAGACGTGCTCGTCGGACCCGACAATGCGGACCTCCGCATCGGTCACCACCATCTCGGTGTGCGCACTGAACACCCGCGCCAGCGGCGTTCCCGGGGCCACACGCTGATGCAGCCCGAACCGGTAGGCACCGAACTCGAATGCGACCCAGCCGAACAGCCGATCAGCCTCCAGCAGCAGACGGTCGACGGCGTCGCCGAGCACCTGACCCGGCCGGCCGCTCCACACCTGACGGGAAACGCATCCGTCGGCGTCGATCAACCTCAGCTCATCACTGTCGAGCTCGATCGCCGCGCGTACCCCGACCGCCAGCACCCACTCACTGCTGCGCTCATAGACGACGTACGGCTCGCCCAAACGCTCCGGCAGCTCGACGGCCAGCTGCGCCACCAGATCGGCAGGATTCACGTTGTTCGACAACGCAATTCGGGTCACGAAAGCAGTGTCAGTCGCTTCAGCAGTCACCTTCAGCACCCTAGTTAATTTAGCCTAACCTCACAAAAGATGGGCCAACCTTAACCGGCGATCGGTCCGCCCGGGGCGCTACCTCGTCCCGAGTCGTCTAGATCTCAATCCAGAACGGTGCGCACCACCGCGTCGGCCAGCAGCCGCCCCCGGTCGGTAAGGACCAGTTGGCGGTCCTGAACCTGCACCAGCCCGTCGGCCACTGCGGTATCGGCCCGCTCCCGTTCGCCTGGGGTCAACGCGTCCAACGGAAATCCGGTTCGCAGGCGCAGCCGCAGCATCACGTCCTCGACGTGCCGGGCGTGGGCGTCGAGGTCCTCGAAGTCCGCGACCGGCAACCGCCCCTGCGTGAGCTCCTCGGCATAAGCGTTGGGGTGCTTGACATTCCACCACCGACGCGACCCGACAAAGCCGTGTGCGCCCGGCCCGGCACCCCACCACTGGCCCCCGTCCCAGTAACCCAGGTTGTGCCGGCACTCGCCTCCAGGCCGGCTCCAGTTGGAAACCTCGTACCAATCCAGACCGGCCGCCGCCAAGTGCGCGTCCAGCAACTCGTAGCGCAAGGCCAGCACGTCGTCATCGGGCGCGGCGATCTCGCCGCGGCGCACCCGCCGGGCCAGCGCCGTGCCGTCCTCGACGATCAGCGCGTACGCCGAGACGTGATCGACACCCGCCTCGATCGCGGTGTCCACCGAGCGACGCAGATCGTCGTCGGTCTCCCCCGGCGTGCCGTAGATCAGGTCGAGATTGACGTGCTCGAAGCCGGCGGCCAACGCCTCGCGCGCCGCGGCCGGCGCCCGTCCCGCCGAATGCGTCCGGTCCAGCACGGCCAGCACGTGCGGAGCCGTGGACTGCATACCGAGCGACACACGCGTGTAGCCCGCCGCCAACAGATCGGTGAAGAACTCCGGCGATGTCGATTCCGGATTGGCCTCCGTGGTGACCTCGGCTCTGGGGGCTAGCCGGAAAGATTCGCGCACCGCTTCCAGCACCGCAGTTAGCCCGGACGCGCCAAGCAGGGACGGAGTTCCGCCACCGACGAACACCGTGTCGACCGGCAGGTCGACCTGCTCGCCCGCCAGCGCCAGCTCGGTCCGCAACGCCGCCAGCCACCCGTCGGGATTCGAACCACCCAGCTCACCGGCGGTATAGGTGTTGAAATCGCAATACCCGCACCGCGTCGCGCAGAACGGTACGTGGATATAGATGCCGAACGGATCTCCGGTGGAAGCGGCGCGCCGTTGATCGGAGGTCATGTCCAACAGTGTCCCACCAGGCCGTGGAGGGTTTTGCTCACGGTGCGCCGATGTTTGGGCCGGTTAGGGCCGATGCCGCTGGTCATGGCACAATGACCAGTGTGTTCACTAGCCGCAACTGCACCCTCGGTACCGTGTTGGTGAAACGGCGGCATGTCGACTTCAAGCGCGTCTGTAGCTGTTGCTGTCAGCCGTGATGCCAGCTTGATGCCGTAAGGCCTATCCACCTGAAATTTCAGCTGGCCGCCGGATCTGCGCTGCCGGTCAGCCACCGGGGTAGCGCCATTCCGAAGGCCGGTTCCTTGTCCGAAGGAGCCCCCAACCCGTGACTACCGCTAAGCCGGTCAAAACCCGCGACGAAGGCCAGTGGGCCCTGGGTAGCCGTGATCCGCTGAACCCCAACGAGGTGTTCAAGCTGGAGGATGACGCGCTCAACGTTCGCGACCGCATCATCAACGTCCACTCCAAGCAGGGTTTCGCCAGCATCCCCAAGGAGGATCTGCGCGGTCGGTACCGCTGGATGGGCCTATACACCCAGCGCACCGAAGGCTACGACGGCACCTTCACCGGTGACGACAATGCCGACCTGCTCGAGGCCGAGTACTTCATGATGCGGGTGCGATGCGACGGCGGCGCGCTCAGCAGCCAGGCACTGCGCACCATCGGTGAAATCTCAATCGAATTCGGCCGTGACACCGCGGACATCACCGACCGCGAAAACATCCAGTACCACTGGATCCGCATCGAGGACGTCCCGGAGATCTGGCGCCGCCTGGAGTCGGTCGGCCTGCAGACCACGGAAGCGTGCGGCGACTGCCCGCGCGTCGTGCTCGGCGGCCCGCTGTCCGGCGAGTCTCTCGATGAGGTGCTGGACGCCAGTTGGGCCGTCGACGAGATCGTCCGTCGGTACATCGGCAGCCCGGAGTTCTCCAACCTGCCGCGCAAGTTCAAGACCGCCATCTCGGGGCTGCAGGACGTTGCACACGAGATCAACGACGTGTCGTTCATCGGCGTCAACCACCCCGAGCACGGACCCGGCCTGGATGTCTGGGTGGGCGGCGGCCTGTCCACCAACCCGATGCTGGCCCAGCGCCTGGGCGTGTGGGTGCCGCTCGATGAGGTGCCCGATGTTTGGCACGGCATCACCTCGATCTTCCGCGACTACGGCTACCGCCGACTGCGGTCCAAGGCCCGACTGAAGTTCCTGGTCAAGGACTGGGGCGTCGAAAAATTTAGGGAGATTCTCGAAACCGAATACCTGAAGCGTCCGCTGATCGACGGCCCGGCACCCGAGCAGGTTCCGCACACCATCGACCACGTCGGGGTGCAGAAGCTCAAGAACGGTCTGAACGCCGTCGGCGTCGCGGCCATCGCGGGCCGGTCGTCGGGCACGCTGCTGACCCAGATCGCCGACCTGGCCGAAGCCGCGGGCTCCAACCGGGTCCGGCTGACTCCGTACCAGAAGCTGATCATCCTCGACGTCCCGGACGACAGGGTCGAAGAACTAGTCTCCGGTTTGGAGGCCATCGGTCTGCAGACCCGCCCGTCGATGTGGCGCAAGAACCTGATGGCCTGCACCGGAATCGAGTACTGCAAGCTGTCGTTCGCCGAAACCCGGGTCCGCGCACAGACTTTGGTGCCCGAGCTGGAAAAGCGCATGGCAGATTTGAACGCCGCGTTGGACGTGCCGGTGACCATCAACCTCAATGGCTGCCCCAACTCCTGCGCCCGGATCCAGATCGCCGACATCGGCTTCAAGGGCCAGATGATCGACGAGGGCAATGGCCCCGAGGAGGGCTTCCAGGTGCATCTGGGCGGCAGCCTGGGCCTGGACAGTGGTTTCGGGCGCAAGCTGCGTCAGCACAAGGTGCTGGCCAGCGAGCTCGGCGACTACATCGAGCGGGTGGTGCGCAACTTCACGGAACAGCGTGAGCCCGGCGAGCGTTTCGCCCAGTGGGCCATTCGAGCCGACGAAGCGGAGTTGCGATGAGTAGTGGGACCACAGCCACCTATGGCGTCGAGGAACTGAGAGCGATCGCCGAGCGCGGCGCCGCCGAGTTGGCCGACGCCAGCGCCGAAGAGCTGCTGCGCTGGGTCGATGAGAACTTCGGCGGCGCCGGCGGGCCGGCCGATCGATGTGGCTACGTTGTCGCTTCGAATATGCAGGACGGCGCGCTGGTCGAGATGGCCGCCAAGGTCCGCCCCGGGGTCGACGTGCTGTTCCTGGACACCGGCTACCACTTCGCCGAGACCATCGGCACCCGCGACGCCGTCGAGGCCGTCTACGGCGTGAACGTGGTGAACGTGACTCCCGAGCACACTGTGGCCGAGCAGGACCAACTGCTGGGCAAGGACCTGTTCTCCCGCGACGCCGCGCAATGCTGCAACCTGCGCAAGGTGCAGCCACTGTCCAAGGCGCTCAAGGGATATTCGGCCTGGGTCACCGGCATCCGCCGGGTCGAGGCGCCGACCCGCGCCAACGCTCCCCTGATCAGCTTTGACGAGGCGTTCGGTCTGGTGAAGATCAACCCGATCGCTGCGTGGAGCGATGAGGACATGCAGGCGTACATCGACGCCAACGGCATCCTGGTCAATCCGCTGGTGGACGAGGGCTATCCGTCGATCGGCTGCGCGCCATGCACCAGCAAGCCCGCCGAGGGTTCCGACCCCCGCAGCGGTCGCTGGGCCGGCCAGGCCAAGACCGAATGCGGTCTGCACGCGTCGTAAGGCTGTCCATGCAACTCATCGTCACCGCACACGGCAGCGCCGACCCGCGGTCGGCGGCCAACGCTCGCGAAGTGGCCCGCACGGTAGCGGCGTTGCGCCGCGACGTCGACGTCAAATTTGCGTTCTGCGAACAGAATTCACCGAACTTGCGCGACGTCCTGGTCGACGCTCCGGCCGACAGCGTGGTGGTGCCGTTGCTGCTGGCCGACGCATATCACGCCCGCGTCGACATCCCGGCGATGATCACGTCCGCGGGTTCGGCGGTCCGCCAGGCGAATGTCCTCGGGGAGGACGACCGGCTGATCCATGTACTGAGCCAGCGCCTCACGCATTGTGGGGTGTCACGGTTGGACTCCAGAGTCGGTGTCTTGGTGACCGCGGTCGGCTCATCGTCGGCGGCGGCCAACGCCCGCACCGCGTCGGTCGCCGACCACCTGGTCACCGGCACGCACTGGCGCGCGGCAACGGCCTTCGCCGCAGGTCCGCGCCCGAACCTCGACGAGGCCGCCCAGTTGCTGCGCCAACAGGGCGCCACCCGGCTGATAATTGCGCCGTGGTTCCTGGCACACGGCCGGATCACCGACCGGATCACCGAGTTCGCCCGGGCCAATGACATTCCGATGGCGCAGCCGTTGGGCGTGCACCGTCTGGTCGCCGACACCGTCCTGGACCGCTTCGACGAGGTGGTGGCCGCCCGTCGCGCCGCCTGAGGCGTTCTGATCCCGGCAAGACCGCGCCGCCCGGCGTCAGGATTTCGTATAGAAGTCCCATGCACCTTCAGCGCGGGCGTTGAATCGACGGCATGCGAAACCCCGGGGTGGCAGATGTCTGACCTGCTGCAACTCATGTCCATGCTGGCCCTGCCGGCGTCGGTGCTGCTGACCTGCCGGCACCTCAATCGGCGCGACCTGCCCACAGCCGCGGTAAGGCACTAACCAACCAAACACATCTGCGTGGCCTACCATCCGGATCGTCGGATTTCATTGCTGATGACGACCCGGATATGAGGAGGCTCCGCCCGTGGGCACACACCCCGAACGCGGCACACAGGGATTCGGAGTCGGACTGGCCGTCAGCGCTCTCGGTGTCGTCTTCGGCGACATCGGCACCAGCCCGATCTACACCCTGCAGACGCTGTTCAATCCCGATGACCCGCATCCGGTGCCGATCAGCCAGGACAACATCTACGGCGTGGTCTCCCTGGTGTTCTGGTCGGTGATGCTGATCGTCACGATCACCTACGTGACACTGGTCATGCGGGCCGACAACGACGGCGAGGGTGGCGTGATGGCGCTGATCACCCTGGTGAAACGATCGTCGAACAAGCTCGGCAAACGCACCGCGACGATTTTGGCCGGGCTCGGGATCCTCGGTGCCGCACTGTTTTTCGGTGATTCGATGATCACGCCAGCCATCTCGGTGCTATCCGCTGTAGAAGGCGCGAAGACCATAGACCCCCTCCTGGCTGAATGGGTGGTGCCGATCACCGCCGTCATCATCGTGGCGTTGTTCAGCGTGCAGCGCCATGGCACCGCGGTCGTCGGCCGGTTCTTCGGCCCGGTGATGATCCTGTGGTTCACCGTGATCGGCGCGTGCGGCGTCGTGGGGATCACCAAGAACCCCGACATCCTGCGGGCACTGAACCCCGGGTACGCCTTGGGCTTCCTGGCGGGCCACTTCGGCGTCGCGTTCTTCGCCCTGGCTGCCGTGGTGCTGTCGGTCACCGGCGCCGAGGCGCTGTATGCCGACATGGGCCACTTCGGCCGCAAACCCATCACCCTGGCTTGGCTACTGCTGGTGTTCCCGGCCTGCACGCTGAACTACTTCGGGCAGGGCGCGCTGCTGCTGAAGAACCCTGACGTCCACGACGCGCCGTTCTTCCTGCTGACGCCGGATTGGGGACGGCTGCCGATGGTCGTCCTGGCAACGGCCGCCACTGTGATCGCGTCCCAGTCGGTGATCACCGGAGCGTTCTCCGTCGCCTCGCAGGCCGCGCAGCTCGGGTACCTACCGCGACTACGGATCCTGCACACCTCCGAGTCCACCATGGGTCAGATCTACGTACCGTGGATCAACACCTTCCTGATGATCGCGGTGCTGACCCTGGTATTTGCCTTCCGCAGCTCCTCCGCGCTGGGGTACGCCTACGGGATGGCGGTGACCGGCACCATCACCATCACCACCATCCTGTTCCTCAACATCGCGCGCGCCAGGTGGAACTGGCCGCTGTCGTCTGTGATCGCGATCGGGGCCCCGCTGCTCACCGTGGACCTGCTGTTCTTCGCCGCCAACCTGACCAAGCTGGTGCACGGGGCCTGGCTGCCGCTGTTGATCGCGATGATCGCATTCACCGTGATGACCACCTGGCAGAAGGGCCGCGACGTGGTCACCCGGGCACGTGCCGAGGCCGAAGGCCCGTTGCGCGAATTCGTCGACTCGATCGTGACCAACGACCCACCACTGACCCGGGTTCCGGGTACCGCCGTATTCCTCAACCGCGGTATCGAAACGGCGCCACTTGCCATGCGCGCCAACGTCAAATACAACCGGATGCTGCACGAGCACGTCGTGGTGCTGTCGTTGATCACCGCCACTGTGCCCCGCGTCCCCGATACCCAACGGCTACAGACCGACGACCTCGGGTACACCGACGACGGCATCATCCATGTGACCGCGACCTACGGCTACATGGATCGGCCCAACGTCCCGGCCGCTCTGCTCCTACTGGACGCCGAAAGCACCGAGGGCCCGATAGACCTGGCCGGCGCTGCCTACTTCCTGTCCAAGGTCGACCTGGTCGCGGGCTCACCGCCGTCGATGTCCCGTTGGCGGACAAGGCTTTTCATCACCACGTCGTACATAACGTCAGACGCCGCAGCGTATTTCAAACTGCCGGCCGACCGGACGGTGATCCTGGGATCACGTATCGAAGTGTGAGTGCTGCGCCCGTCCTCGCTTGGAATGCCTACGCGCCGGACAGCACGGCCGAAACGACGGGCGCAATCTCCTGCGCGACGTTCGGCGGTACCCGGGTGGCCCGGACGTACACCGTGTCGCCCTCGCGCAGCTGCAACGCCTCGGCATCGCCGCGGGTGATCTGCGCGGTGAACGAGGTGTTGTCTGCGGCGGTGGTCAACTCCACGCGAACCTCGAAGCCCAACATGACAACCCGGTCCACGGTCGCCCGTAGCACTCCGGTAGCCGCCACCGAATCCTCGGCCTGAGCGATCGCCATGTCGGGATTGCGCCCGACGCGGATGTCGTGCGGGCGCACCAGCGTTCCGTTCAGCGTGGACACCGCGCCGAGGAACGACATCACGAACGGGTTGGCCGGGCTGTCATACACCTCTGTGGGTGAGCCAACCTGCTCGATCCGGCCACGGCTGAGCACCGCGATGCGGTCGGCGACGTCGAGCGCCTCAGCCTGGTCATGGGTGACCAGCACCGTGGTGACGTGCACCTCGTCGTGCAACCGGCGCAGCCAGGTCCGCAGATCGTCGCGCACCTTGGCGTCCAGCGCGCCGAACGGCTCGTCGAGCAGCAGCACCTGCGGGTCCACCGCGAGCGCCCGGGCCAGCGCCATTCGCTGACGCTGACCGCCAGACAACTGGCTGGGATAACGGCTCTGAAAACCGCTGAGCCCCACCACTTCCAGCAGGTCGTCGACCTTGGCCTTGATCTCGGCCTTGGGCCGCTTGCGGATCTTGGGGCCGAAAGCGACGTTCTCCCGCACAGTCAGGTGCTTGAACGCGGCGTAGTGCTGGAACACGAAGCCGATGCCGCGCTGTTGCGGCGGCACGCCGGTGACATCGTTGCCCTTGATGGTGATGGTGCCGGTGTCCGGGGTATCCAGGCCGGCGATGGCCCGTAGCAGGGTCGACTTGCCAGAACCACTGGGCCCCAGCAGGGCGGTCAGCGAGCCGTCGGGCACGTCGAAATCGATGTTGTCCAGCGCCACGAAGTCGCCGTATCGCTTGCAGGCGCCGCGCACGGTGATGGCCGCGGTGGAGCCAGAGCCCTGCGTGTGCTCGTCAGTCATGTTCGCGTTCTTCCTATCAAGCCTATTTTCCAGCCCGGGCGCGCCGGGCGTCGAGGACCACCTGCACGATCAGCACGATCACAGCGACTGCCATCAACACCGTGGACATGGCATACGCGCCGTACTCGGCGCCGCGGCTGTATCGGTCTGACACCAACAAGGTCAGCGTTTGAGATTTGCCGGGCAGGTTGGACGACACCATGATGACGGCGCCGTACTCCCCCAGCGTCCGGGCGACCGTCAGCACAATGCCGTAGGTCAGACCCCAACGGATGGACGGCAAGGTGATCCGCCAGAACGTCTGCCACCACTGCGCACCAAGCGTCGCGGCGGCTTCCTCCTGGTCGGTACCCAACTCGTGCAACACCGGTTCGACTTCGCGGATGACGAACGGCACAGTCACGAAAATGCTGGCCAACACAATGCCCGGCAATCCGAAGATGATCTTGAAACCCCAACTGTGCTCGACGAATCCGAGCAGACCCGCCGAACCCCAGAGCAGGATCAGCGCCACACCGACCACCACCGGCGACACCGCGAACGGCAGGTCGATCACCGCTTGCAGCACGCTCTTACCGCGGAATCTGTTGCGAGCCAGCACCAGTGCGGTAGGCACCCCGAACAGCACGTTGAGCGGCACCACGATCGCAACGACCAACAGCGAAAGGTCCAGTGCCGCAATTGCCGCGGGCGTGGTGATCTCCCGGACAAAGCTGGACCAGCCCGGCGCGAATGTGCGCCACAGGATCAGTCCAACCGGGACGATGACCAGGATGCCGATGTACGCCAGTGCGGTATACCTCACCAGCCGCCGCGCCACCGGGGACAGAGTCATCCGGCCAACTCCTCACGTTTGGCTGCGCGCGAACCGATCACGCGCAGAACCAGAAGCACCAGGAACGAAAGCACGAGCAGCACAATCGAAATGGCCGCGGCACCGGTTGGGTCGTCGTTCTCGATCAAGGTGCGGATCCACTGCGAGGACACCTCGGTCTCACCGGGAACCGCGCCGCCGATCAACACCACCGAGCCGAATTCGCCGATGGCTCGGGAGAAGGCCAGACCCGCCCCCGACAGCAGTGACGGCAACAGCGCCGGCAGCACCACCCTGGTGAAGATCACGAAGTTGTTGGCCCCCAATGACGCAGCGGCCTCCTCGGTCTCGGTGTCCAACTCCAGGAGCACCGGCTGCACCGACCGCACCACGAACGGCAACGTGACGAACAGCAGCGCGATGCCCACGCCCCAGCGGGTGTGCTGCAGATGCAGCCCCACCGGGCTGGCCGGCCCGTACAGCGCCAGCATCACCAGGCTGGCGACGATGGTCGGCAGCGCAAACGGAAGGTCGATGACGGCATCGACCAACCGCTTGCCGGGGAATTCGTCGCGTGCCAGTGTCCAGGCCACCAGCAACCCGAACACCAGGTTGGTCACCGCCACCACAGCCGAAATACCCAGTGTCACTTGGAATGACGCGATAGCCGAGTTGGAGGTGATGGCCGACCAGAACGCTTTCCAACCACCCTGCGCCGACTGCACCAGAATCGCGGCCAGCGGCAACAGCACGATGATCGATAGCCAGATGCTCGCGGCGCCGACCCGCAGGGAGGTACTGCCTAACCTGCGGTTCGGCGTCGCGCGCGGTGCCTCAAGGGTCGTTGTCACCCGGTGGCCTTCTTGTAGATCTTGGTGATGCTGCCGTTGTCCTTGTCGAACAACGCCGGATCGACGGTCGACCATCCCCCGAGATCGGCGATGGTCCACAGTTTCTGGGGCGCGGGGAAGTCGGCGCTGAAGTCTGCGGCTACCGCCGGGTCAACCGGGCGGAATCCGGACTGGGCCCAGGCCTTCTGCCCTTCCGGGGTGTACAGGAAGTTCTTCAGCGCGGTCGACTTGTCCAGATGCGAGCCGGTGGTGACGACTGCGACCGGATTCTCGATCTTGAAGGTCTGCGGCGGGTTGATGTGCTCGACGGGCTTGCCCTGCCGCTCGGTGTTGATCGCCTCGTTCTCGTAGCTGATCAACACGTCACCGGTGCCCTGCAGGAACACGTCTGTTGCCTCCCGGCCGGAGCCCGGACGGGTCTTGATGTGCTCGGAGACCAGCTTGTGCACGAAATCCAGGCCGGCGGCGGCATCCTTGCCACCGTCACTCTTGACCGAGTACGGCGCCAGCAGATTCCACTTGGCGGATCCGGAGCTCAGCGGACTGGGGGTGACCACCTCGATGCCCGGTTTGAGCAGATCGTCCCAGTCCTTGATGCCCTTGGGATTGCCCTTACGGACCACGAACGTCACCACAGAGGTGAAAGGGATGCCCTTGGTGGCATCGGTGTTCCAGTCCTTGCTCACCTTGTTGGCCTTGACCAGGCGGGTCACGTCCGGCTCGACGGAGAAGTTCACGATGTCGGCGGGCTTGCCGTCCACCACGCTGCGCGACTGGTCGCCGGAGGCGCCATAGGAGGTCGTCACCGCGACGCCCTTGCCTTCGGGGCTGGCCGCGAACGCGGGCAGCACCTTGCTCCAACCGGGTTCCGGCACGGAGTACGCCACCAGCGTCAGCGTGGTGTCCGCGTGGCCGCTGGTGCCGCCGGCGACGTCGCTGGCTCCGCCACCGCAGGCGGTCAGCAGAGTCGCGGCAGCGAGGATAGCGGCAGCCGGCCGCCAGCTTGTGGTGATGTTGTTCATGTGGCCTTCCTTGCGGTGAACAGATGTTCTGGACTGGGCTTACTGCGACCCGTCACACGGCAAGGTGCTGAATCAGCACGTAGGCACGACAGCAGCCTGCGCTGACCCCGAAAACCGCGGACGGAATGGGATCAACGACAACAGGCGACATCAGCAACAGCGCGGGCACCCACGGCAATGAGGGCCAAGATGTGGCCCTCGGTGTTGCCGGACGCTGCATGCATGGCCCGAAGGATAACAGAGGTTGGTTCTCAGCGACTGCTCAGCGGGTAAGTAACCACATCACAAGGACCAGCACCACCAACAACACCAGGATCAACGTCACGCGGGAACGCGGCATCGGGTTCACAACGCATCCTCCTCGACGTGGCGCGCATGCTGCAGCAGTTTGATGGCGTTGCCCAAGGCGCCGTCCAGCAGTACGGCCAGACCGTACGCAAGTACCAGCACCACCGGCATCACGATGATGGTCTGTACGACAAACGACAGCCCGGACAGCCATAGCTCGACGCTGTCCCACCAATTCAGAAAGCCGTACATCGAGTCCAGCCTACGGTGTCGGCCGCACGGGTAGACGCCGGGCGCAAATGCAGTCGATGATGTCCGACATGGTGCTGCCACACACTGATCAGTCCACACAGCCCGGGCACTCAGACGAGTCGACGACCAACGGGCAGCCCCGCATCGCGCACGACGCAGCCGCCACTTCGCACGGGACATCGCACGGGGCAACCGGAATCCTGCGAAACCCGTTTCCGCCCATTGCCGACTACGCATTCCTGTCCGACTGCGAGAACACCTGTCTGGTGTCGTCCGCCGGATCTGTCGAATGGCTCTGCGTGCCTCGGCCGGACTCCCCCAGCGTTTTCGGTGCCATCCTGGATCGCGGCGCCGGTCACTTCCGGCTGGGACCGTACGGGGTGACGGTGCCCGCGGCGCGGCGGTACCTGCCCGGCAGCCTGATCCTGGAAACCACGTGGCAGACCAACACCGGCTGGCTGATCGTGCGGGACGCGTTGGTCATGGGGCCCTGGCACGACATCGAAACCCGGTCGCGCACCCATCGCCGCACCCCAATGGACTGGGATGCCGAGCACATCCTCCTGCGCACTGTCCGCTGCGTCAGCGGCACTGTGGAGGTCGTGATGGGCTGCGAGCCGTCCTTCGACTACGGCCGGCAGAGCGCCAGCTGGGAGTACTCGGCCGCGGCCTACGGCGAAGCCATCGCCCGGGCCACCAAGGACCCGGAGGCCAGCCCGACGTTGCGGCTGACCACCAATCTGCGGATCGGCCTGGAAGGGCACGAGGCGCGGGCGCGCACCCGGCTCAAAGAGGGTGACAAGGCGTTCGTCGCACTGTCCTGGTCCAAGCACCCGGCACCACAGACCTTCGACGACGCCGCCGACAAGATGTGGAAGACCAGCGAAGCGTGGCGGCAGTGGATCAACGTCGGCGATTTCCCGGACCATCCGTGGAAGACCTACCTGCAGCGCAGTGCGCTGACGCTCAAAGGCCTGACCTATTCGCCGACCGGCGCGCTGCTCGCGGCCAGCACCACCTCGCTGCCGGAAACGCCTCAGGGCGAACGCAATTGGGACTACCGCTACTCCTGGATCCGGGACTCGACATTCGCGTTGTGGGGTCTGTACACCCTGGGCCTGGACCGCGAAGCTGACGACTTCTTCTCATTCATCGCCGATGTGTCCGGAGCCAACAACGGTGAACGCCATCCGCTGCAAGTGATGTATGGGGTGGGCGGCGAGCGCAGCCTGGTGGAAGAGGAGCTGCACCACCTGTCCGGGTACGACTACTCGCGCCCCGTCCGCATCGGCAACGGCGCCTACAACCAGATGCAGCACGACATCTGGGGCACCATGCTCGATTCGGTGTACCTGCATGCCAAGTCCCGTGAGCAGATTCCCGAGATGCTCTGGCCGGTGCTCAAGAATCAGGTCGAGGAGGCGATCAAGCACTGGAAGGAGCCCGACCGCGGCATCTGGGAGGTGCGCGGCGAGCCGCAGCACTTCACCTCCAGCAAGATCATGTGCTGGGTGGCACTGGACCGCGGTTCCAAGCTCGCTGAACTGCAGGGCGAGAAGTCCTACGCACAAACCTGGCGCGAGATCGCCGAGCAGATCAAGGCCGACGTGCTGGCCCACGGCGTGGACAAGCGTGGCGTGCTGACCCAACGTTACGGCGACGACGCACTCGATGCGTCATTGCTGCTGGCGATCCTGACCCGTTTCCTGCCATCGGACGATCCGCGGGTACGGGCCACGGTGCTGGCCATTGCCGACGAACTCACCGAAGAAGGTCTGGTGCTCCGGTACCGCACCGAGGAGACCGACGACGGTCTGGCCGGCGAAGAGGGCACCTTCACCATTTGTTCGTTCTGGCTGGTCTCGGCCCTGGTCGAGATCGGCGAGGTGAGCCGAGCCCGGCACCTATGCGAGAAGCTGCTGGGGTTTGCCAGCCCGCTGCATCTGTACGCCGAGGAGATCGAACCGCGCACCGGACGGCACCTGGGTAACTTCCCGCAGGCGTTCACCCACCTGGCTCTGATCAATGCGGTGGTGCACGTGATCCGCGCCGAGGACGAAGCGGACAGCAGCGGGGTCTTCCAGCCCGCCAATGCGCCTATGTAGCAAGTGATTTCGGCCCCCGGCCCGGGCGGGTCTGCGAGGTGGTCGCCCCGACCGCCGAGGGCATTGCGGTGCGGGCCGGGCACCACTGCGCGCAGCCCATCCTGCGGCGGCTCGGGCTCGAGGCCACGGTGCGGCCGTCGTTCGCGTTCTACAACACTTTCGAGGAGATCGACGTGTTCATCGACGCGGTGCGCAGGATCGCGGCAAACAGCGGCTGATTCGCCAGAGGTATTTTCACGTTCCCGTTAACGATTTATCGTTAACGGGTGACCAGGTGCCCCGGCGCCAAACGTGACACTTCGCCGCTGCACCTTCGGCCATGCCACCCCCTGCGTCGGAGGACAAGATGAAGCGCTACCTCACACTCGGTTACGGCGCGCTGTGTTATGCGGCGTTTCTCGCCTCGTTCCTGTACGCCATCGGCTTCGTGGGCAATCTGCCGCTGCCCCGCACGATCGACAACGGCATCGCCGCGCCCATCGGTGAAGCCGTGGCGGTCAACCTGGTGCTGCTGGGACTGTTCGCGGTGCAACACAGCGTCATGGCACGTCCGGCGTTCAAAAGATGGTGGACCCGGTTCGTGCCGGCTTCGGTCGAGCGCAGCACCTACGTCCTGCTGTCCAGCCTGCTGCTGGCCCTGTTGTGCTGGCAATGGCGGACCATGCCACAGGTCATCTGGGACGTGACCGCTCCGGCAGGGCGGTTCGTCCTGCAGGCGTTGTTCTGGTTGGGCTGGGTCGTCGTGCTGACCTCGACATTCATGATCAACCACTTCGATCTGTTCGGGCTCCGGCAGGTGTACCTGGCCTCGCGCGGCGAGCCCTACAGCGACTTGCCGTTCCGCACCACGCTGTTCTACCGGGTGGTGCGTCATCCGATCATGGTGGGATTCATCGTGGCCTTCTGGGCGACGCCCACCATGACGGCCGGTCATCTGCTGTTCGCGCTGGCTACCACCGGCTACATCCTGGTCGCGGTGCGGTTGGAGGAGCACGACCTGACAGCGGCCCTCGGCGACCCCTACCGGCACTACCGCACGCAGGTTCCGATGATGGTTCCGGGCCTACCCCGGCACAGCGGGCACTCTGCAGCGGGGCCACACCACGCGGTCTGATTTCCCGACGATCAGGTGTTGACCGGCGCCTGCGCAACCAACCAGGCTTCTCCGTCGCCTTCGTGTGCAGCGAGCAGGTCGAGGCTGCCAAATGCCGCCTCGAGTTCGCCTGCAACAGCCCGGAACCGGCCTGCCGTCGCGCCGACCTCGCTGAGCACACAGATGGCCAGCAGGCCGCCCGGTCGCAGCCGGGCGGTCAGTGCCGGGTACAGCCCGCGGTCGCGGAAGCGATGGCACAGCACCACATCGACCGGCGGCCCGTCGGGCAAGCCGTCGTCGAGATCAACCACGTCGAATCGGCAGCGTTCGGCCACGCCATGGCGTGCTGCCAACTGCCGCGCCTGGGTGATCGCCACGGGTGAGACGTCCACACCCCAAGCCTGTAATCCGCGGCGCGCCAACCACACTGAACCGAGGCCGGCTCCGCATGCGACGTCGAGTGCGGAGCCAGTCACGGGAAACCGCTCAGCCTGGCTGATGAACGCCGGTGGCAGCGCAGGTGTCGGGTCGGACGAGCGATCGGTGTACGTCGCGTCCCAGCGGGCGCGGTCCTCGTCGCTCACCGGGACCAGCCGATCAGAGGGTGACCCCGCCGTCGATGTTCCAGTTGGCGCCGGTGACGAAACCAGCTTCGGGTAGCGCCAGGTAGGCCACTGCGCTGGCGATGTCGCGCGGCTGGCCGTAGTGGCCGAGGGCGCTGAAACCCTTGAGGGTATCGGCGAACTCGCCCTCATCCGGGTTCAGGTCGGTAGCCACCGGACCGGGCTGGATGTTGTTCACGGTGATGCCCTTGGGGCCGAGCTCACGTGCCACCGCCCGCGTCAGGCCCGCGACCGCAGCCTTTGTCATGGCGTAAACCGCGATGCCGCTGACCGGTGCCCATTCGGAGTTGACGCTGCCGATGGTGATGATGCGGCCGCCCTGGCCCAAGTGTGGGATCACCCGCTGGATGGCCGCGAATACGCCGCGCACGTTGATGGCCACCAGCCGATCGAATTCGGGCAACGGATAGTCCGCAATGTCACCGAAGGTCGCCACACCCGCGTTGTTGACCAGGATGTCCAGGCCGCCCAACTGCGCGACGGTGTCATCGACAGCAGCGGCTATGGCGTTGGCGTCGCCGCTATCGGCCTGGATCGCAACAACTTTCGCTCCGCCCGCCGCGGCATCAATGGCCACTTTCTCGGCATCGTCCGGCGATGAGTTGTAGGTGAACGCCACGTCGGCGCCATCGGCGGCCAACCTGCGCACGATCGCGGCACCGATGCCGCGTGAACCTCCGGTCACCAACGCGCGTCGGCCCGCCAACGGGGATGTCTCGGTAGTGCTCATTGCTGTCCTCCGATCGGTCGCTACCGTCGGATCAAGCTACCAGCGGACCGAAACATTCCCGGCTCAGTGATTTGTGCACGAAATAGGGCGCTGGTGCACCTTTTCGGGCACAAATCGCTACTTCTTGGGCTTGTCGCTGGCAGCGTCGGTGGACAGTGCGGCGACGAAGGCCTCCTGCGGGACCTCGACCCGCCCGATGGTCTTCATCCGCTTCTTGCCCTCTTTCTGCTTCTCCAACAGCTTGCGCTTACGGGTGATGTCACCGCCGTAGCACTTGGAGAGGACGTCCTTGCGGATGGCCCGGATGTTCTCGCGCGCAATGATTCTCGAGCCGATGGCGGCCTGCACCGGCACCTCGAACTGCTGGCGTGGGATCAGCTCTTTGAGCTTGGTGGTCATCTTGTTGCCGTAGGCCGAGGCGCTGTCCTTGTGCACGATGGCACTGAACGCGTCGGCGGCCTCGCCCTGCAGCAGGATGTCAACCTTGACCAGGTCGGCCTCCTGCTCGCCGGCCTCTTCGTAGTCCAGGCTGGCGTAGCCGCGGGTGCGGGACTTGAGCGAGTCGAAGAAGTCGAAGATGATCTCGCCGAGCGGCATGGTGTAGCGCAGTTCGACGCGCTCGGGCGACAGGTAGTCCATGCCCTGCAGTTCGCCGCGCCGGGACTGGCACAGCTCCATGATGGTGCCGATGAACTCGCTGGGCGCGATCACCGTGGTCTTCACCACGGGCTCAAAGACGCTGCGCACCTTGCCTTCCGGCCAGTCCGACGGGTTCGTCACCACCATCTCGGTGTTGTCGTCCTTGATCACGCGGTAGACCACGTTGGGCGATGTGGAGATCAGGTCCAGGTTGAACTCGCGCTCCAGGCGCTCGCGGGTGATCTCCATGTGCAGCAGGCCCAGGAAGCCACAGCGGAAGCCGAAGCCGAGTGCCACAGAGGTTTCCGGCTCATAGGTCAGCGCCGCGTCGTTGAGCTGCAGCTTGTCCAGGGCATCGCGCAGGTTCGGGTAGTCCGAACCGTCCACGGGATACAGGCCCGAGTAGACCATCGGCTTGGGCTCGCGGTAGCCGGTCAGCGCCTCGGTGGCGCCCTTACGGGCCGTCGTCACCGTGTCACCGACCTTGGACTGGCGGACGTCCTTCACGCCGGTGATGAGGTAACCCACCTCGCCGACGCCCAGCCCCTCCGAGGCCTTGGGCTCGGGCGACACGATGCCGACCTCGAGCAGTTCGTGGGTGGCGCCGGTGGACATCATGGCGATCTTCTCGCGCGGGGTGATCTTGCCGTCCACCACGCGCACGTAGGTGACCACGCCGCGGTAGATGTCGTAGACGGAGTCGAAGATCATGGCGCGGGTCGGCCCGTCCGGGTCGCCGGTCGGTGCCGGAATCTGCCGGACCACCTCGTTGAGCAGCTCGGCGACGCCCTCGCCGGTCTTGCCCGACACCCGCAGCACGTCGCTGGGCTCGCAACCGATGATGTGGGCGATCTCGCCGGCGTACCGGTCGGGGTCGGCGGCGGGCAGGTCGATCTTGTTGAGCACCGGGATGATGGTCAGGTCCCGGTCGAGCGCCAGGTACAGGTTGGCCAGGGTCTGCGCCTCGATGCCCTGCGCGGCGTCGACCAGCAGCACGGCGCCCTCACAGGCCTCCAGTGCGCGCGACACCTCGTAAGTGAAGTCGACGTGGCCGGGCGTGTCGATCAAGTGCAGGACATGCTTTTGTTCAACGCCGTCTTCGCCCTTAACCATCCAGGGCAGCCGCACATTCTGGGCCTTGATGGTGATGCCGCGTTCCCGCTCGATGTCCATGCGGTCCAGGTACTGCGCACGCATCGACCGGTCGTCGACGACACCGGTGAGCTGCAGCATCCGGTCGGCCAACGTCGACTTGCCGTGGTCGATGTGGGCGATGATGCAGAAGTTCCGAATCTGCGCCGGCGCAGTGAACGTCTTGTCGGCGAAACTGCTGATGGGAATCTCCTGGTGACGATGGGTCTGAGCGCTTCGCGCGCCGCTATCAGGGTATCGAGCCAGGCCCCCGCCAGCACAATCGCAGGCACCCGAACTCCCCTATGCTCGATGTCATGGCGTCGCAGTGGAGGACGTTCCAGCGTCTTGCGGAACAGTTGGTGTTCAACGAGGCGCCCAAATTCATCCGTAATTTGCAGCAGCCTGATGCCCTGTCGCGCACCATCCAGCAGGGCATCCGGTTCGGCATCGAAGCGGGCCTGACCGCCCTGGGAGCCATGCCTGCGGAATCCTCGACGGCCATCACCGCGGGCCGCCCCATCACCAAGACCATCGTCCCGACGGCCCAGCGCGCCCGCCGCGTGATGTACGCACCGGATTTGGACGGCAAGGCTGATCCGGGCGAGATCGTGTGGACCTGGGTTGTGTACGAGGACGATCCGACGCGCGGTAAGGACCGCCCGGTACTGGTGGTGGGCCGCGATCGCGACACGCTCCTAGGCCTGATGCTGTCCAGCCAGGTCCATCACCAGAGCGAATCCGACTGGATCGGGATCGGCGCCGGCAGCTGGGACTACGAGGGTCGCGCCAGCTGGGTACGTCTGGACCGGGTGCTCGACGTGCCTGAAGAAGGCATCCGCCGCGAGGGCGCAATCTTGGAACGCGACAAGTTCGAGGTGATAGCGGCCCGGCTGCGCGCCGGCTACTCCTGGTCCTGACCGCGTCCTGCCTCGGCCGTCGTCACGCCGGAGTCAGACTCGGTCAGCCGCCTTGCGTGATGTAGTCCTGCAGGTGCTGCTGTTCGGTCTCCAGCTCTTCCATCCGGATTTTGACGATGTCGCCGATGCTGACGATGCCGACCAGTCGGCCGTCGTCGAGAACCGGCACGTGCCGCACCCGGTTCTGTGTCATCAGCACGGCCAGGTGATCGACGGTGTCGCGCGGAGTGCAGGTGGCGACAACCGTCGTCATGATCTCCGATACCGGCTGCCCCAGCAGGCTGCCGCCCCGCTCGTGCAGTTTGCGCACCACGTCGCGCTCCGAGACGATGCCGGCCAATCCGTCAGGACCGGCCACCACCATGGCACCAATGTTCAACGCGGCCAGGCTGGCCAGCAGCTGAGTCACCGTGGCCGCGGGGGCGATGGTCGCCACCGCCGCTCCCTTGCTGCTCAGCACGTCTGCGATCCGCATAGCGCGCCTCCGATCGTGATCCGCCTCACACCATGGTAGTCGGATGTCAGCAGCGCGAAAGGAATTCGTGTGGGTCAGGCCAGGCGGGTGATCTCCACGACCACGTCCAGGTCGGTCGAACCCTCACCCGAGTAGATGCCCTTCAGCGGCGTGACGTCTGAATAGTCCCGCCCCACACCGACACTGACGTACTGCTCACTGATCTCGTTGTCGTTGGTGGGGTCGTAGTCCCACCACCCACCCGTCCAAGCCTGTACCCAGGCGTGGCTCTGCCCTTCGATGGTGTCACCGACCTCGGCCCGCCGCTGCGGGTGCAGGTATCCCGAAACATAACGAGCCGGAATCCCCATGCTGCGCAACAAGATCAATGTCAGATGAGCGAAGTCCTGGCAGACGCCCTTGCCCTCACCCAGGGCGTCGAGCCCGGACGAATGCACCCCGGTGGTGCCTTTCACGTATTCGAGTTCGGTGTTCACCCAATTGGCAGCGGCGACCACCGCTTCCTGCGGGTCGTAGTACTTGGCGATGCGCTGCCCTACCCGCTGAATGCGCTTGCTGGCCGGCGTGTACCCGGTCGGCACCAGGACCTCGTCGAAACGGTCCAGGACCGCCTCGCCGGCCAGATCGCTCCAGCTCACCAACCGCGAAGGCAATTCCCCCTTGTCGGTCTCCACTACAGACGATGACGTCACTTCCAACTCGGTGTGTGGGGCGTGCAGGTCGAACGCGGTCACCGCGGTACCCCAGTAGTCGACGTACCGGTACGAGCGGGTGGCGGGGGCGGTCTCGACGCGATTGAGCACGACGTTCTGCCGGGAATCCGACCGCGGCGTCAGCCGAGCCTCATTGAACGACGCGGTGACCGGGGACTTGTACGCGTAGCCCGTGGCGTGGATGACCCTCATACGCCACATCAGACCTCACCCTCCTCGATGACCGCCACGGCATGCCCGGCGTCAGTCCATGCCACCCACGGTGCCGCGTGGAAATACTCCAGCGCCAATGCTTCTCCAACCTCACGGCAGGTCCGTTGCAGACCGGCCAACCGTTCTTCCAGCGATTCCAGCAGCACGCCCGGGCGCAGGAACTCCAACTCGCTACGGGCTCGGCCGAGCAGCCGCTGCGCCTCGCCGGTGGCGCCGACCCGGTCGTGCGGGCGGTGGTGCAGCTCATCCAGATTCTGCTCGGCCACCCGCAGCGAATAGAACACCGAGCGCGGAAAGAGCCTGTCCAACAACATGAATTCGACCACCCGTCCGGCGTCCAACGCCCCGCGATAGGTGCGCAGGTAGGTGTCGTGGGCGCCGGCCGAACGAAGCACCGTGACCCAGGTCGGCGAGGCTGCACTGTCACCGACGCGCGCCAACAGCAGCCGAACCGTCATGTCGACTCTCTCGATGGCCCGGCCGAGCAGCATGAAGCGATATCCGTCGTCGCGGGACAGCGTGGAGTCCGCCAGGCCGGCGAACATCGCAGCCCGACCTTCCACGTAAGCCAAAAACTCATGTGGCCCAAGCCGTTTGGCGGTACGGACCCGATCAGCCAACGCGTTGTAGGTGGTGTTGAGGCATTCCCACATCTCAGTCGAGGTGACTTCGCGCGCGCCCCGGGCGTTCTCCCGGGCCGCGGATATCGAGTCGACGATGGAATTGCCGCCGCTCTGCAAGCCTCGACCGAAGGCCACCAGCTCCGACAACGACCACATATCCAGCGGTGACGACGGAGGCTCAATTCCCAAGACCCGCAACAATGTTCGCGACGCCTGGTTTGGGTCGACGCTCGAGTCCTCCAGCAGTTGGTGCACCGTGACGTCCAGAATGCGCGCGGTGTCGTCGGCACGTTCGACATAGCGGCCGATCCAATACAGCGATTCAGCATTGCGCGCCAACATCACAGCCCCCTCTTCGCGCAAGCGCTCATCGGCCGTCCGTCCGCCGCCTGCTGCTGTTGCTGCTGCGCCGACTGAACGGCTTGCTGGTGCGGCGCCGTGTCGATGGCCTTGTCAGCTGTTTGCCCGTTCCGCGGCAGCGATCGAACCACTTGGGCGGCAGCCAGTTCCCGATCGGCGGCCGACGCCCGCGACGCCAGCACCCAGGTGTCCTTCGATCCCCCGCCCTGGCTGGAGTTGACCACCAGCGATCCTTCCGGCAGCGCCACGCGGGTCAGCCCGCCGGGCAGCACCCAAACGTCGTCCCCGTCGTTGACTGCGAAGGGCCGCAGGTCGACGTGCCGCGGGGCGAGCGTGTTGTCGATCTGAGTGGGCACCGTCGACAGCTGCACCACTGGCTGGGCGATCCAGCCCCGCGGGTCGGCGCGAATCTTCTTGGAGATCGCCGCTAGTTCTCGTTCAGAAGCATCCGGCCCGAAAACGATGCCGTAACCGCCGGAGCCCTCGACCGGCTTGATCACCAGCTCGTGCACGCGGTCGAGGACTTCCTCGCATTCCTCGTCCAGCCAGCACCGGAAGGTGTCGACGTTGGCCAGCAGCGGCTTCTCGCCGAGGTAGTACTCGATGATGGTGGGCACGTAGGTGTAGACCAGTTTGTCGTCGCCGACGCCGTTGCCCACTGCACTGGAGATGACGACGTTGCCGGCGCGTGCGGCGTTGAGCAGACCCGCGACCCCGAGCATCGAATCCGGCCGGAACTGCATGGGGTCCAGGAAGACGTCGTCGATGCGGCGGTAGATGACGTCCACCTGCCGCTCGCCCTCGGTGGTCCGCATGTACACCACGTTGTCGCGGCAGAACAGGTCTCGGCCCTCGACCAACTCGACACCCATCTGCCGGGCCAGCAGTGAATGCTCGAAGTACGCCGAGTTGTAGACACCGGGGGTGAGCACCACCACGGTCGGATCGGCCTCATTGGACGCCGCCGCGTTACGGAGCGCGCGCAGCAGATGCAACGCATAGTCGCCGACCGCCCGGACCCGGTGAGTGGCGAACAGGTTCGGGAAGACTCGGGCCATCGTCCGCCGGTTCTCCATCACGTATGACACCCCGGACGGCGAGCGCAGGTTGTCCTCCAGCACCCGGAAGTCGCCCTTGTCGTCGCGCACCAGATCGATACCGGCTACGTGGA
Organism: Mycobacterium sp. OTB74; assembly: GCF_029892685.1. Lineage (GTDB taxonomy): Bacteria > Actinomycetota > Actinomycetes > Mycobacteriales > Mycobacteriaceae > Mycobacterium. The sequence continues at coordinate 144,339 of NZ_JARXVD010000012.1, forward strand.
TGCGGACCCCGTTGGGCGGGACGATGCCGGCGGCCTCCCGGTGGAAGTGCTCACACGAAGTCACCAAACGGCGCGGGATGACGCCATCGCGGAGAATTGCCTGCTCACCGTAGATGTCGTCGAGGTACATCTCCAATGCCTTGACGCGTTGGGTGATGCCTTTCTCCAGCTTCGACCACTCCGCGGCGGAGATCACCCGGGGCACCAGGTCCAGCGGAAACGGCCGCTCCTGACCGGACAGCGAGAACGTGATGCCCTGATCGATGAAGGCGCGGCCGAGCGCGTCGGCGCGACCTGCCAGTTCGGAGGCGTCCGACGGCGCCAACTCGGCGAAGATGCCTTTGTACGGCACGCGGACGTTGCCCTGGGCGTCGAACATCTCATCGAATGCGTCCGCGTAAGTGCCGACGCTGTTGTAGCCGTCAAATACCCCGGTGTGGCGTTTTGCCGCGGTGCGTTCGGTGCGCGCAAACCGTGCGGTGGCGCTGGGCGTGGTCCGTGGTGTCACCCCTGACATGCTGCACCAAACACGGCATTTCGGCAGGACAGAGAGCAATCCCGCGATATGCTCGTGCCGGTTCGATCCCGCTTCCCGAGCGGCGGCGGCATGCTGCGCTTTGGGGAATTGGCGTGTGCGCTGGTAACCTGAACAGTCGCTGCCCGCCGACGGGCGCACACAGACTTAGGTAAGACAAAAAGCATCACGAAATTAGAAGGAACTGACGCGTGGCCAACATCAAGTCGCAGGAAAAGCGCATCCGCACCAACGAGCGCGCCCGTCTGCGCAACCAGTCGGTGAAGTCGTCGCTGCGTACGGCCATCCGCAGCTTCCGTGAGGCCATCGAGGCTGGCGAGAAGGACAAGGCCGGCGAGCTGCTGGTGGTGACCAACCGCAAGCTGGACAAGGCCGCCACCAAGGGCGTCATCCACAAGAACCAGGCCGCCAACAAGAAGTCGGCGCTGACCCTCGCGTTCAACCAGCTCTGAGCCCAGCTTCGTAGTCTTTCAAGACCGCGGTCCGGTAACCCGGGCCGCGGTTTTGTTGTGTATGAACCGACCGCTCTGACCGCTCAGCGGTCGGTGCCAAATCTGACCGCTCAGCGGTCGGCCAACTCCGCGACCCGACGCACCGCCGACTCCAGCGCATAGTCCGCGTTGGCCGCGGCACCCTTGACGTCGGCGTTCAACGACGCGACCACCCGCAACGCCTCCGCGACGGTGTCTCGGTTCCAGCGTCTGGCCTGCTTCTGCGCCTTCTGCACCCGCCACGGCGGCATGCCGAGCTCCCCCGCCAATCGGTACGGGTCACCGGACTGACCACCGACCCGCGCGATCGCGTGCACGGCCTCGGCCAGCGCGTCGGCCAGCACCACGTGCGGCACCCCGCCGGTCATCGCCCAGCGCAGCGCCTCGGTGACACCGCTGACATCGCCGGTGACGGCCTTGTCTGCAATGTCGAAGCCGTTCACTTCGGCCTTACCGCTGTGGTAGCGACGCACCGCGGCGACATCCACATGGCCGCCGGTGTCGGCGACCAATTGCGAACAGGCCGCGGCCAATTCACGGATATCCGAGCCGACCGAGTCGAGCACCGCGGTGATCGCATCGTCGCTGACCTTGACCTTCAGCGACCGGAACTCCTTGCGGACGAAATCCGCACGTTCGGCGGGCTTAGTGAGCTTCGCGCATGGATGCACTTGGGCGCCAAGCTTTTTGAGCTGATCAGCCAACGCTTTGGCCCGGCCTCCGCCGGAGTGCACCACCACCAGCATGGTGCCACCGGGCAGGTCTGCCGCGGCATCGGCGATGAGAGCGACGGCGTCCTTTCCGGCCTCGGCGGCCGACTCCAACACCACCACGCGTTCCTCGGCGAACAACGACGGGCTGAGTAACTCGGCCAGCTCGCTGGTCGACACCTCACCCGCGCGCAACCTGTCGACCGGCACGTCATTGTTGACGGCCCCGGCCTTACCGGCCCGCTTGCGCGCACCGCGGAGCACCTCGGCCACCGCCCGCTCGACCAGCAGTTCCTCGTCGCCCAGCACCAAGTGCAGCGCCTCGGTCGAATCACTCACGGGTTGATCGTTTCATGACGGTCTGACCAATGTTGTGCCGGTACAAACGGCACGTCACCATCACCCACCAGCACGCCTGCGCCGCCACCACACCAGCGCCAACGTCAACCCCGCTGACGCCGCAACCAGCACCAGCGCACCAGCCCAACCGTCGGGCACCTGCACAACCGCGCCAGGTGCCGCCGCGCTCCACCGCGCGACGTGCAGCAGCCACCACAGCTCCGGGCCGGTGAACCGAATCAACAGTTGCGCGACCCCTGGCCAGGCCCAACCCACCGCCGCGGCCGCAGTACCCAGGATGGTGATCGGCGGAATCACCGGAGCCACAAGAAGATTGGCCAGTACTGACACCAGACTCAGCTGACCCGAGATGGCCGCTATCAACGGCGCGGTCACCAACTGCGCAGCGCCCGCGACACTTACCGCATCAGCGAGCACTTTGGGCCAACCACGGGCCACCAACCACCGCGACCACACCGGACCGATCAGCACCAACCCGGCGGTTGCCGCGACCGACAGCGCAAAGCCAACGTCGACCGCGAGCTGCGGCGAGATGACCATGAGCACCAGCACGCTGGCCGACAGCGCCGGAATAGCCTGGCGCCGCCGGTGCGCCAGGATAGCCAGCAGCATCACCGAACCCATTGCGGCAGCCCGCAATACGCTCGGCGACGGTTGTACCACCACAACGAACGCGAACAACGCCACCGCGGCCAAGCCGACCGCCACGCGCGGGCCGACCAATAGGGCGCTGAACAGCACGGCCCCACACACGATGGTCACATTGGCACCCGACACCGCGGTGAGGTGCGTGAGACCGGATCGCTTGAACGCGGCCGTCGTGTCGGCCTCCACCGCCGAGACGTCACCGAGCACCAGCCCCGGGAGCATCGCGGCCTGATCCGGTGGCAGGCTCAGCCGCGCGGCATCGGCGAAATCCGCACGGACTCGGGCCGCCCCGCGTTGCCCGGTTGACGCGGTGCCGAACCGCGGCTCCCCCACCGCGGTCAGCACGGCCACCGATAGATCGTGCCGCTTGGGCCGGGCAACGCGGGCCCGAAACGCCATGGGGCGGCCCGCGCTGGTCTCCGAGAACCCAGCGGCGGGTGCGAAAACCATGATGCGACCGGATGATTCGGCGTCCTGCAGCTTGCGCAGCGATGCCGAGAACATCAGCCGGCCACCTTTGATCGGCCGCGGCGACTCGCTCGGGCTGAGCACGACCGCGACGGTGGACCCGAATCGTGAAGCCAGCGGGTGGGTTTGGACGGCATGCACCCGTAGTGCCACCGAGATCGCGAATGTCACACCCACCGCCGCGACCGCCAGTACTGCGGGCCAGCGCACCGCCCCGGCCCAGCGCCCGGCGACAACCGCCGCTACGACAGCAACTGCAACCATGATGACCGCGGCCCACGGCGCCCAGGTCATACCGACCGCCGTCACCACCCAGCAGGTCAGCGCCGCCGGGACCAACCGCAGGTCGACACCCGCGGTCGCCGGCTCGACCGGCGCACTCACACTTTGACCAGAGCACGCAATTTCTCCAACCGGCCCGGTCCTATGCCGTCGACTTCGCCCAACTGGTCAACGCTGGTGAAGCGGCCGTGGCTACCGCGCCAGCCCACGATCGCCTGGGCAGTCACCGGCCCAACCCCCGGCAGCACATCGAGTTGCTCGGCGGTGGCGGTATTCAGGTCGACCAATTCCTTTGGTCCGGAAGCCTTTCCGGTGGTCGTCGGAGCCGTGGTTCGATTCGGGGCCGAACCGACCGAACTGTGCACCGACGATGGCGCGCCCAGCGGCGCGGTGATGCCCACCAGGATCTGTTCGCCGTCCTCGACCCGGCGCGCCATGTTCAGGCCGACCAGATCGGCACCGCCCAGCGCACCACCGGCCGCGGCAAGCGCATCGGTTATCCGAGATCCGGCAGGCAATGTCACCACACCGGGCTTGTGAACCAGTCCGACGACACTGACCACCACGGGTTCAGCCTTGGGAGCCGGTGCGGCGCCGGTTGTACTGGACGAAACCATTTGGACTGGTGGCAGTTTCGCCGCCGTGACCGGTGGCTTGTCGTCACCCAGGACAGCGACCACAGTGACCAGCACCGCGACCACCCCAAGCACCGCGAGGGCGATAACTCCGGCGCGACCAGGATCTGCCCGGACAGTAGCCAGCCACCCCGGTCCGGTCGGCACCGACTCCGGCAACCATCGCGACAGCGAGGTGTCGTCGTCACCGTCGGCGGCGGACTCTGGGTCAGGCTCCGCACCGATCCGGCGGGTGAGCCGCTGCGTGGGTGATTCGATGTCCATATCCCGAAAGTAGGCAACTGCACCAACACAATTCGGCAGTGCGGTGTGAAGCCGGCGCTGTCTGTGGATGAATCCGCGACTGTGGATAACCGCTCCCGTCGCGACCGCAGACCAACGAACTAGACCGGAAGCGTTGTGCCCGTCTCTTTTTCTGCGAAGTCGATCAACCGCCGAGCCACTTCGTAGTCGCAGGCCACCGCTGCCCGACCACTTAAAGTCGGACCGCCTTTGAGCCCGAACCTGCTGTCGATGCCCACGTAGCTGCCCGGTGGAATCGGCTCGCTGATGCAGTAGAGCGTCGGGGCGGCGCCGGCATCGATGTCATTGGCCAGTGCACCGGCCGCAGCCTTGACCACCGAATGGAACGCCGACATCACCCGGGTGTCCGACACATTGGACAGGTTCGACGCCACCCAGCCGGGATGGGTCAGGTAGCTGGTGATCGGCGAGCCCGCCGCGCGCAGCCGACGGTCCAGCTCGAGCCCCCACAGCATGACGGCGAGCTTGGACCGGCCGTACGCCGGGTACGCCGACCACTTCTGGTCGCGCAGATGCGGATCGTCAAGGGCAAAGGCTGCCGACTTGTGCGCATCAGAAGCGACGTTGATGATCTGTGATCGCACCCGGTCGAACAACAGATTGGTCAGCGCGAACGGTCCGAGGAAGTTGGTCGCCAGCATGGTCTCGAAGCCATCAACCGTCTCCGACCGATTCTGAACGACCACACCCGCGTTGTTGATCAGAATGTCCACGTCACCGCCGACACGATCCGGAAAAGCCTGCACCGACGCCTGATCGGCAAGATCGAGTTGAGCCACTGAGGTGTGGCCGCCCATCTCGGATGCCCGTTGTGCCCCCAGTTCGACATTGCGGACGGCCAAGACCACATGGGCACCCGCGCGGGCCAGTGCGCGTGCGGTGGCCAGCCCGACGCCGTTGGTGGCTCCGGTCACGATGATGCGCTTGCCGGTGAGATTGCCGAGTCGCGACTGGTTCCACTGTGACGTCACGGCCCGAGGTTAACCGCGTCGTCGAACCCATGTGGCCGGGACGCCCAGCCCCACTGGGAACAACCGTTGACATCACCGGGGCCGACTGTTAGTTCTGGAATCGCCCTGATTCCGGTCAGGGTTACCAACATCGGTTCGACGAGGAGCCAGTTGCGCGTGATGGACAGCGCCCGCGAGATCGAAAACTTGCTCTACATCTATGCCGAGCGGATCGACGCGGGGGATCTGGACGGCGTCGCCGCATTGTTTGAGCACGGCCGGATCTGCGGCGTGGAGGACGGCCCGCCGGAAACGGTGTTCACCGGCGTCAAGGGCGTCCGGCAGATGTACGCGATGGCCACGCGGCTGTACGAGGACGGCACGCCGAAGACCAAGCATCTCACCAGCAATGTCCGCATCGACGTCGACGAAGACGCGGGAACTGCAGGCAGCACCGCCAATTATCTGGTCACCCAGGCAACGGCGGACCTACCGCTGCAGGTGATCATCACCGGCCACTATCGCGATACGTTTCACCGCGTCGACGGCGCGTGGTGGTTCGACACCAGGATCATGTTCGTCGACCAGGTCGGCGACACCAGCCACCATCTGAAGTTCTGAGCGCGGTGGGAAGCCCGTTCAGTGCGGCCGCACTGATGGCTGCGGCCGAGCAGAAAGAGGGCCTGCACGACTGGGGCTCGATGCCATTCCGGGAGCCGCTGGCGGTGCTCGCCGATGCCTATGCCGCAGCAGATCTCAACGACATAGGCGTGCACGTGCTGCGCTCAGGTCTGGTCCACAGCCTGCGAATGCGGCTGCGGGCTCAAGAGTGGACGAACCGGCATCCAGAGATCACCGAGGAGAAGATCGCCGCACCGATCGTGGTCGTCGGGATGATGCGCAGTGGAACCACTCTGTTGCAGCGCCTGCTGGCCGCCGACGATCGCGTGCACTGCGCCTACGGGTGGGAGGTCGTCGAGGTCGCACCGAAGCTGGAGCACCACTGGTCCACCGACGCGGATCCCCGGATCGCCATCAGCGAGAAACGCGAGGCCATGTCGCGCGAGTTGGCTCCGGAGTTGTTCGCCATCCATCCGATGTACGCGCGCGAACCTGAAGAGGAGATCGTCTTCCTGTCCGACGCCTTCCTGTCCCACGTGCCCGAGTCAGGAGCACACGTGCCGACGTATCGGCACTGGCTGGACAGACAGGACTTCACCCCCGCCTACGTGTACCTGCACCGGATGTTGCAGTTCCTGCAATGGCAGAAAAGACGAAGCGGTAGGACGGCCCAACGTTGGGTGCTCAAGTCCCCGGCCCATCTCGGCTACCTGGACGCACTGCGCGCACAGTTTCCCGACCTGCACATCGTGCACATGCACCGCGATCCGCGCGAGACCATTCCCTCGGGCGCCAGCCTCAACGCCACACTGCACGCCATGCACACCGATCGCGTGGACCGCGACCGCATCGGCGCGCAGTGGCTGCAGCGCATGGGCTGGACGAACGACCGAGCGATGGCCACCCGAGCTGGCTGGACCGACGACACCACCATCTGCACCGACATCGAGTTCGCCGATGCGGTGCGCGATCCCATGGGACAAGTGGCCCGGGTGTATGACGCCGTCGGACTAGACCTGACCGACGGCACAGAAGCGGCGATGCGTCGCTGGCTAGCCGACCGCCCGCGAGAACAGGCCCGGCCGTCGTACTGCCCGGCTGATTTCGGTCTCAGCGACGCCCAGATCGACGCCCGGTTCGCCACCTACAACTCCCGATTCCGCTCGGGCACAAAACCATTGAGGAGTGTTTGATGGCCGAGTTCACCGGCAATCCCGTCGCCACCGAATCGCAGCACGAGCAGGAATTGGCAGCGCTGGAACTGATGGAACATCCGACGGTACGAGCGGCCTACCGTAGTGTGGCCGACACCTGGCTGAGCCGGGCCAAAGCCTCCGATGCCATGCGGACGGTCTTCGACCAGGCCTTCGCCGAGGTGATGTTCTCGGCCGCAGTATGGTCGTCCAACCAGGACAAGCTGCGGCCGAAGGTCAGTTGCATCACGCGGTTGGCTCACCCGGTGGCCGGTCGATCGATCCCCGGATCACGTTGGGGTATAGACAATCCCGACACTGTATATCGGGTCATTCCGATTTCGGGCGATGAAGGTTATGAGATACGCGGTCGGGTCGGCGCCAACCGCATGACCGAGAATTATTTCACCCTGTGGGACGCCAACATGGGCACCGTCGCGGTGCTCAACGGCCGCACGATGGAGGTGGAATCTGACGGTACCTTCACCATCAGCGTGGACAGCGATCCAGCCGGCGGGCGACCCAACCACGTGCAGTCCACCCCCGAGGCGCATGAGTTCTACATCCGTGACGTCCTACTGAACTGGGAGCGCGACGACCCTAATCATCTAACGGTGCGACGGCTCGGATCAGCTCCGTCGAGCCCGGCCCGAACACTTGATGAGCAGGCCGAGGCCACCGCCGCCATGATGGCTCACTTCGCGGACTTCACCGGCAAGCTCAGCCACGGCGTGTACAAGATGGCGCCCAACAACTTCAACCTCGCGTGGTCGGCCGACCGAGTCGGCGCGATGCGCAACCAGGTATACGTGATGGGCCGATTCGACCTGGCGCCGGGCGAAGCGTTCGTCGTCGACGTCAGCGACGGCGGCGCTGAATACTTCACCGTGCCGTTGAGCAATATCTGGGGCACCACACTGGAACTCGTCGACCGCACCGGCAGCCTGAACAAGGCGCAGTCGACACCCAACGACGACGGCACGTACACCTACGTCATCTCCCCAACCGACCCGGGGGTCGCGAACTGGATCGACTCCGACGGGCTGATGGAAGGCATCCTGACCCTCCGCATGGCCGAATTCGGCGCCGACGGACCAACCGAAGACCTCGGCGCCCGCGGCCGCGTCGTGAAGCTCGACAACCTTGAGACGGATGCGCCGGCACTGCACCGAGTGTCCGAGAAGGACCGGGCGACCCAAATCGCCGACCGACGCGCGGCGTACCTGCGCCGCCTGCCAGAAGGAACCCACTGACATGGCGCATTGGTTGATAACCGGATGCTCGACCGGCATCGGCCGCGAAATAGCCCGCACCGCTTTGGAAGCCGGCCACTCTGCGACAGTGACGGCCAGACGGACCGAGACTATTTCCGACTTCGCCGACGACTTCGGCGAACGAGCCCAGATCGTGGCGCTGGATGTCACGGACAAAGACCAGATCGTCTCCGCCGTCCGAGCCGCTGACGAATCATTCGGCGGTATCGACGTACTGGTCAACAACGCGGGCAACGGCTACCTGTCGGCGGTCGAAGAGGGCGAGGACGACAAAGTCCGGAAACTGTTCGACACCAACTACTTCGGAGTGGTCGACACCATCAAGGCCGTGCTCCCCGGGATGCGCGCCAGGCAGTCCGGGCACATCGTCAACATATCCTCGATGACCGGACTGGTTGCCAATCCGCCGAACGCGTACTACTCATCGACGAAGTTCGCCCTCGAGGCGTTGACCGAAGCCCTGGCGCAGGAAGTCGGGCCGTTCGGCATTCGGGTGACGGCAATCGAGCCCGGCGCGTTCCGGACCGACTGGGCGGCGCGGTCGATGTGGGAATCGTCTACTCCGATAGGCGAATACAACGACAACGTGGGCGCCCGCAAAACAATGATCAAGGAATTCGCCAACCACTTGCCTGGTGATCCGCGAAAGGTCGCCGAGGCGGTGCTGATGGTGACGACGCTCGACGAGCCGCCGCTGCGCCTGCTACTGGGCCGCGACGTGCTCGAGGCCGTCCGTGACAAACTCGCGGCGTTCTCCGAGTCGATCGACCGGTGGGAAGCCGTCACCAAGGACGTCAACTTCCCCAGGCCACAATGATGGGCGGTTCCCTCGAAGGTCAGGTGGCCTTCATCACGGGTGCCGCCCGCGGCATGGGTCGGGCGCACGCCGTCAAGCTCGCCGCCGAGGGCGCCGACATCATCGCTGTCGACGCTTGCACGGAATTCGACTCCACCGACTATGCCGGCGCTACGACCGAAGACTTGGCCACCACGGCGAAAATGGTTGAAGACCAAGGTCGTCGAATCATGGCCCGCCAGGTCGACGTTCGGGACGGTGACGCGGTGGACACCGCGGTCACCGACGGGGTGCGCGAGTTCGGCCGACTCGACATCGTCATCGGTAATGCCGGGATCATCCGGTTGAGCGACACCGATCAGCGTCGGCAGACATTCCGCGACATCATCGAGGTCAACCTGATCGGGGTCTGGAACACCGTTGACGCGGCGATCCCGGCACTGATCGCCGGCGGGCGCGGTGGGTCCATCGTGCTGACGAGTTCCAGCCAGGGCATCAAAGCCTCGGGCACCGAGCGCCCAGGCCTGCAGGCATACGCGGCGTCAAAACGTGCGCTGGTGGCACTCATGCAGGGGTGGGCGCTGCAATTGGCCCCGCATTCGATCCGGGTCAACACCATCCATCCCAGCGGCGTCGCCACCGACATGATCATGAACGAGACGACCATGGCGCTGGCCGCTGCCGGTGACCCCTGGTTGCTCAGTCAGCAGAACGCCCTACCTGTCGCCCTCGTAGCGCCCGAGCAGATCGCGGCTGCGGTCGCCTGGCTGGTCTCCGACGCCGGGTCGTTCATCACCGGCACCTCTTGGCCACTCGACGCGGGGTTCACCTTGAGGAGCTGAGCGATGGTTTTCGGCATCAATGGATATGTGACCCGGGTTACGTCGATGAACACTCTGCGAATAGTGTCGGCCCATGACAACCAAGGCTCCGATCCGTGTCATCCAGTGGACCACCGGCAACATCGGCAAACGCTCGCTGCACGCGATCATCGGCCGCGACGATATGGAACTGGTCGGGGTGTATGCCTACGGCGCGAACAAGGTCGGCGTGGACGCCGCCGATCTGGCCGGCTGGCCCGAGCCCACCGGTATCAAGGCCACCAACGACATCGAAGAACTGATCGCCCTCAAACCCGACGCCTGCTGTTACAACCCGATCTGGCCCAGCATCGACGAGTTGGTACGGCTCCTGGAGTCAGGCATCAATGTGTGCTCCAGCGCAGCCTGGATCACCGGCGGCAAGCAGACGCCCGAAGATCGGGAACGCATCGAAAAAGCTTGCCAGACAGGTAATTCCACGATCTTTGGCAACGGCGCGCACCCCGGTCTGACCAACATGGTCGGCATGGTGCTGTCCGGCTCGTGCGAGCGGGTCGACGAGATCCGGATCACCGAGTCGGTGGACTGCTCGACCTACGAGTCGGCGGGCACCATGATCGCGATGGGCTTCTCGCAGGATCCGGAGACCCCGGGCCTGGCCGAGAGCGTGCGCCGGGAGAGTGAGGTGTTCGCCGAGTCGGCGGCAATGATGGCCGACGCGATCGGCGCCACGCTCGATCGGATCACCTTCGACGTGCAATTCACCGCCGCCACCGCTGACTCCGACCTGGGCTTCATGCAGATCCCCAAGGGCACCGTCGGCAGTGTCTTCGGCTACCACCGCGGCTGGGTGGGCGACAAGAACGTGGTCAGTGTCGGATTCAACTGGATCATGGGCCGCCACGTCACCCCACCCAAACCGGTGGCGCACGGCCATGTGATCCAGGTGTTCGGGCTGCCCAACATGCGCACCGTGATCAATTGCCTGCCGCCGAAGGACTGGAACGAGCCGAACCTCAACGGCCTGGGTTCGATCTACACGGCGATGCCGGTGACCAATGCGGTGCCCGCCGTGGTGGCGGCCGAGCCCGGCATCATCACGCTCAAGGATCTGCCGCCGATCACCGGCCGATTCCACGGGTGAGCTAGTCGGCCGCGCTCACGATCACCCCGACCGCACCGGAACCGACATGGACCGCAAGCACCGGTCCCATGTCGGTCACCGTCAGCGAATCCACATGGGGCAGAAGGGAACTCAGCGACGCGGCGATCTCGTCGGCGCCATCGCTGTTGGCGACGTGGTGAACGGCTATGGTCGCGCGTCGATCACCGACCGCCGCGACCACTCGGTCGATCATCGCGGCATGCGCCTTGGTGACCGTGCGGACCCGTTGATCAAGCACCAGCCGGCCGTCGATATCAAGCTTGAGCAGCGGCTTGAGTGACAGCGCCGTACCCAACCACGAAGCCGCAGTGCCGATCCGCCCACCACGGCGCAGATTGTCCAACCGGTGCACGACGATGTAGGCGTGCTGGCGACCAACCTCGTCACGGGCCTGCGCCACGACCGCGTCCAGGTCGGCCCGTTCGGCCGCAGCCCGTGCCGCGGCCAACGTCACGAATCCGACGCCCATGGCTGCCGAACGTGAATTCACCACTCGCACAGACGGACCCAGCTCGCGCGCTACTGCCGTCGCCGAACTGAAGGTGCTGGACAGCGCCGCCGACAAATGCACCGCGACCACACCGTCTCCGCCGCTGTCGGCGAGAGCCTGCAGGTAGATGTCCCGCAGATCTCCGGGCGCCGCACCAGAAGTCGACACATGCGAACGATCCTGAATGTCCGAGGGCACCGAGTCGACACCGTCACGCATATCAGCACTGTCCTGCAGAACGTGCAACGGAACGACTCGAATATCCCAGCGCTGCAAGTCTTCAGGGCTCAACCGAGAGGAAGAGTCGGTTACCACCACCACAGCCATGGCTAGCCGTCGGCCCCCTGCGCCAGCACACCGGCCTCGGCCAGACCCTTGAGCATGAGCTCGGCAACCGCGCGATGCGCTTCGAAGTTCCAGTGGATTCCGTCAGGGTTGGCCCGCCCGGACAGCACCTCGTCGCCGACCGCGGCCTTCAGATCGACCAGCGGAACATCGTGTGCACCAGCCCATTCGGTGATGGCCGCGACGGTCGCATCGCGCCACCGGTGCGAGCTGCCGTAGGTCTCGGCAATATGCACCGAAGGGAGCGTGGCCACGAACGGAATGCCGGGCCGATTGAAATCGATTGCCGCACGGGTCTCTTCGAGATACTCGGCGGTCAGGTGCGGCGGCAGTGCCGGCCGGGCCACCGGCGACAGCCGGGGTTGCAGCCAGCCGTAACCGTCACGGACCCAGCGGCGCAGCCGTGACGGCCGCACATAGCGGATCAATTCACGCAGCGCCGTCGGCAACGGCGACGGGAGCGAATCCATGCCGCAGGTTGCGAAAACGACTGCGCCAGCCTTGGGCAGCGCTGCCCATGACCGCGGGTCCTGGGTGGCCGCCCACCACACGTCGCGGCAGGTCCAGCCGATCCGCCCGATCAGCTCCAGGTCCCAACCAAGCTGGGAAGCAACGATATTCGGCCAAATCCGGGGATCGTCAGACGGCAAGCCACCGGTGGGGCCGTAGTAGGACAGGGAGTCGCAGAAAACCAGCAGGACGGGTCGGCGGGCTGGGGGCACCTCCCGCTCGCGGGGGAGAGCGGAGCGACCCGGGGAGGATGATGCGGGCTTAGAGGACATCATTGGCCACCTGAGCCGAGGCGTTCCACACTTCCAGACGCCACTTCACCGAATCACCTTCACCTTGCCCCGCCAGCTGCACCCAGCTGGCGTTGCCCATGCTGCCCAACACCGGCCAATTGTCCACCGGCAGGTCCAGCAGCGCAGCGGTCAGCGCGGCCATCAGCCCGCCGTGCGCCACCAGCACCACCGGACGATCGGCAGCATCGATGCCCCACTCAGGCAGGTTGCGAATCTGTTCTTCCACTACCGGCATGCTTCGACGGGCCACATCGACGCGGCTCTCGCCGCCGTGTGGCGCCCATCGGGCGTCGTCACGCCAGGCCAGCCGGGCGCCCGGCGCGGCAGCGTCGACCTCGTCGTGTGTCAACCCCTGCCAGTCACCCAGGTGGGTTTCGCGCAATCTCTCATCGACGGTCACCGGGACCCCGGCCCGCTCGCCCAACGTGGTGGCGGTGTCCAGCGCGCGGCGCAGATCCGACGAGATGATCACCAGCGGCTGACGCTTGGCCAGCACCTCAGCGGCCGCCACCGCCTGCTCGCGACCGAGCTCGCTCAGTTCGGTGTCGAGCTGGCCTTGCATCCGGCTGGTCGCGTTATAAGTGGTCTGGCCGTGCCGCAAAAGCAGGAGTCTGCGATTCCTCACTCGACGTCCTCTGCGAAATCATCGTCGGCATCGGCCGGTTTGGCGGGCAGCTCCCCATTGAGGTCGACCGACAGCACCGGGCAGTCCCGCCACAACCGGTCCAACGCGTAGTACTCGCGCTCCTCCTGATGCTGAACGTGCACCACGATGTCGATGTAGTCGAGCAGCACCCAGCGTCCTTCGCGGGTGCCCTCTCGACGGGCCGGCTTGTGGCCCGCCCAGCGCATCTTCTCTTCGACCTCGTCGACGATGGCACCGACCTGACGATCGTTGGACGCCGAGGCGATCACGAAGAAGTCGGTGATGACCAACTGCTCGGACACGTCGATGACGATGATGTTCTCCGCAAGCTTGGTCGCGGCCGCGCGGGCGGCGACGGTCGCCATCTCAAGGGCTTCTGGTGAGGCCGTCATGGTTTCTCCTGGTTGTGCGTGGCCTGATAAAGCCCACGCTTTGACACGTACTGGACGACGCCGTCGGGCACCAGGTACCAGATGGGTCGGTTGGCCTCAGCCCGGCGCCGGCAGTCACTAGATGAGATGGCCAGTGCCGGCACCTCGACCAGGGTCAGCGCGTCGGCCGGCAACTCCTTGCGGGCTGCGGCAATGTGCTTGCCGTCCAGCTCGTAGCCGGGCCGGCTGACCCCGACGAACCGGGCGGTGGCGAACATCTCTTCCCAGTTCTGCCAGGACAAGATGGAAGCCAGCGCATCGGCGCCGGTGATGAAGAACAGGTCGGTGTCCGGGTTCTGCGCGGCCAGATCGCGCAGCGTGTCCTTGGTGTACGTCGGGCCGCCGCGGTCGATGTCGACCCTGCTGACCGAAAAGCGCGGGTTGGCTGCGGTGGCGATCACCGTCATCAGATAGCGGTCCTCGGCGGCACTGACATGCTGGTCCCGCTTCTGCCACGGCTGACCCGTGGGCACGAAGACCACTTCGTCCAGATCGAACAGATCAGCGACCTCACTGGCCGCAACGAGGTGACCGTTGTGGATGGGGTCAAACGTCCCACCCATTACGCCCATCCTGCGTCGATTCACGATTGGCCAGCTTACGGCAGTGCCCCCAGGAGCCGAGACCGACGACCTGCGGTAACGCCGGCCCACGCCGAAATCTACGTTCTGGCCGCTTTTACTCGCACTTTGTGGCCCGGTTGTCCGTTTGGGCGGAAATTAGACGGGGAGCAACTGGTCGATCACCGAGGCAAGCTGCTTGGCAGAGCGGCACTCATGCATGGTGATGACGTCCTGGTACTTGGGCACCGCAGAGTCGCCGCTGCCCCACAAGTGCTGGGGCTCGGGATTGAGCCAGTGCGCGTGCCGGCTCGCGTCAACCATCCGGGCCAGCAGATCGGTCTCCGGGTTGCGGTAGTTGTTGCGGCCGTCGCCGAGCACCAGCAGGGCGCTGCGCGGCGAGAGCACGTTGGGCCATTTGTCCATGAACGAGACGAAGGCATGGCCGTAATCGGAATGTCCGTCGCGCGTGTAGACCGCAGCTTCGCGGGTGATCTTCTGCACCGCGACCGCCAGATCGGCGTCGGGGCCGAACAGCTCGGTGACCTCGTCGGTGGTGTCGATGAAGGCGAAGACCCGCACCCGCGAGAATTGCTGGCGCAGGGCATGCACCAGCATCAGGGTGAAACTGCTGAAACCCGCGACCGAACCGGACACATCGCACAGCACCACCAGTTCGGGACGGGCCGGGTGCGGCTTCTTCAGCACGACGTCGATGGGCACACCGCCGGTGGACATCGATTTGCGCAGTGTCTTGCGCAGGTCGATCTGGCCGGCGTGAGCACGCCGGCGCCGGGCGGCCAGGCGGGTCGCCAAGGTGCGGGCCAACGGAGCCACCACATTGCGCATCTGGCGCAGCTGATCGCCTGAGGCCCTGAGGAACTCGACGTTCTCGGCCAGCTGCGGAATGCCGTAGGTCTGTACGTGGTCGCGGCCGATCTGCTCGGCGGTGCGCCGCTTGGTCTCGGCCTCGACCATCTGCCGGAGCTGCGAAATACGCTTGGCAGCAATGGCTTTGGCGATCTGTTCCTGCGTGGGCGAGGGTTCGTCGCCGTACGGTGCCAACAGCCCGGCCAACAGCTTGCCCTCGAGTTCGTCCAACGCCATCGACTTCAGGGCCTGATACGACGAGTACGACGGACCACGGCTGGAGTTGTACCGGCCGTACGCCTCGACGATCTGCGCGATCATCGCCATCAGCCGGTCGTCCAGACTGGCCATGTCAGAGTCGGCCAGCATGTCGAGCAACGCCGAGCGCATGGCCTCCACGTCCTCGGGCGGCAACCGGTCCGGGCTGTCCTCCGAGTCCTCGTCGGCTTCCAACTCCAGGATCGCCCGGTCCCCCATGGCCGCCGGGAACCAGAGGTCAAACATCGCGTTGTAGGTGTCGCGATGGTCGGGCCGGCGCAGGACGGCGCAGGCCAATCCCTCACGCAGGACTTTGCGGTCACCGAGGCCCAGGGTGGCCATCACCCGTCCGGCGTCGACGGTCTCCGAGGGGCCGACGTTGATGCCGACCTTGCGCAGCGCTTCGACGAAACCCACCAGGTGGCCCGGAATGCCTTGCGGGGCAAGGGGTTGGGTGGGACGGGTGCGGCGGACGACCATACTGAATCATCTCCCCTTCGCGCGAGCGCTCATCGGTGATGCCTAGTTGAGCTTCAGCTCGCCGGCTGCGCGCTGCTGGTCGGACTGGTGCTTGAGCACCACCCCGAGGGTCGCGGCGATCATCGAGTCGTCGATGGTGTCCATGCCGAGCGCCAAAACCGTGCGGCCCCAGTCGATGGTCTCGGCCACCGACGGCAGCTTCTTGAGCTGCATGCCGCGCAGCACGCCGATGATCCGGACCAGTTCGTCGGCGATCTTCTCCGGCAGTTCGGGCACCCGGGACAGCAGGATGCGCCGTTCCAGATCGGGGTCCGGGAAGTCGATGTGCAGGAACAGGCAGCGACGCTTGAGTGCCTCAGACAGCTCGCGGGTGGCGTTCGAGGTCAGCACCACCAGTGGGGTCTGCTGGGCCTTGATGGTGCCGAGTTCGGGCACGGTGACCGCAAAGTCGGACAGGATCTCCAGCAGCAGGCCTTCGATCTCGATGTCAGCCTTGTCGGTCTCGTCGATCAGCAGCACGGTGGGTTCGGTGCGCCGGATGGCGGTCAGCAGCGGACGGCTCAGCAGGAACTCCTCGCTGAACACGTCCATCTTGGTCTGGTCCCAGTCGCCGCCGGCGTTATGCCCGGACTGGATGCGCAGGATCTGCTTGGCGTGGTTCCACTCGTACAGCGCGCGGGCCTCGTCGACACCCTCGTAGCACTGCAACCGGACGAGTTCCGAGCCGGTGCACTGCGCGATGGCCCGGGCCAGTTCGGTCTTGCCGACGCCGGCCGGTCCTTCGATCAGCAGCGGCTTGCCCAGCCGGTCGGCCAGGAAAACCGCTGTGGCCGTTGCGGTGTCGGGCAGATAGCCGGTTTCGGCGAGCCGCTTGGCCACATCGTCGATGTCGGCGAACAGCGGTGCCGAACGGGCGGGTGTACTCACAGGTTTAATCTCCCTCTAAGCGCGAGCGCTCATCGAGCGCCACGTCTGGTCTCAAGCCGGCCGGGTGTGGCCGTCGCCCCACACAATCCATTTGGTCGACGTCAGCTCGGGCAACCCCATGGGGCCACGGGCATGCAGCTTCTGGGTCGAGATC
This sequence comes from Mycobacterium sp. OTB74, assembly GCF_029892685.1. Classification (GTDB taxonomy): domain Bacteria; phylum Actinomycetota; class Actinomycetes; order Mycobacteriales; family Mycobacteriaceae; genus Mycobacterium. The sequence goes on from NZ_JARXVD010000012.1 coordinate 161,555, forward strand.
CCGATCTCGGCGCCGAAGCCGAACTGCTCACCGTCAGTGAAGGCGGTGGAGGCGTTGACCATCACCGCCGCAGCATCGACTCGCTCGGAGAATCTTTGCGCCGCAGCCAGATTGGTGGTGACGATGGCTTCGGTGTGCCCGGTGCCGTACTCGTTGACGTGCTCGATGGCACCGTCCACACCGTCGACGACCGCCACCGCGATATCCAGCGTCAGGAACTCCGCACGCAGCTCGTCATCGCTGGGGTCCAAGTGCACGGTGACACCGGCCTCCTGCAGCGCAGATACCAAGCGCGGCAACGCGGTATCGGCGATGACACGGTCCACCAGAAGCGTCTCGGCCGAGTTGCACACGCTGGGCCGACGGGTCTTGGAGTTCAGCAGGATGCGTTCTGCCACATCCAGATCGGCCGCCTGATCGACGTAGACGTGGCAGTTACCGACGCCGGTTTCGATGGTCGGCACGGTGGCGTCCCTAACCACGGCATCGATCAGCCCGGCGCCGCCCCGCGGGATCACCACGTCGACCAGGCCGCGGGCCTGGATCAGATGGGTGACGCTGGCGCGGTCCTCACTGGGCAGCAGCTGCACCGCGTCCTCGGGCAGTCCCTCGGCGGCCAGCGCCGAGCGCAGCGCGGTGACCAGCGCCAGGTTGGAGCGTGCCGCCGACGAGCTGCCGCGCAGCAGCGCCGCATTGCCGGACTTCAGCGCCAAGCCGAAGGCGTCGACCGTCACGTTGGGCCGGCCTTCGTAAACCATGCCCACCACGCCGAGTGGCACGCGCTGCTGCCGGATCTGCAGACCATTGGGCAGGGTGCTGCCGCGCAGCACTTCACCGACCGGGTCGGGCAGTCCGGCGACCTGACGAAGCCCGGCGGCAATGCCGTCCAGACGCTGCGGGTTCAGGGCCAACCGGTCGAGCATTGCCTCGGCGGTGCCGGCGGCGCGGGCAGCGTCCAGGTCCTCGGCGTTGGCCGCCAAAACGTCGTCAGCCGCGGCCAGCACCGCGTCGGCAGCGGCGTGCAAAGCGCGGTTCTTGGTCTCGGTGGTCAGGGTGGCCAATACGCGCGCGGCAACGCGGGCCCGGCGGGCGGCGTCGTGGACCTGCTGACGCAGGTCGGCAGGTGCTTGCACACTCATTAGCCCAGCTTAACGAGGTATCGGCAATGCGGCCCGGGCGGGTTACGGTTACCCGATGGCTCGGGTGACCGTGGTGGGCAGCGTCAACATGGACCTGTTCCTAGAAGTGGCCCAACTACCCAGTCCCGGGCAGACCGTATTGGCGTCGGCATCGCGCTCCGAGCCCGGCGGAAAGGGCGGCAATCAGGCGGTCGCTGCGGCGCGCGCCGGTGCCGATGTGCAACTGGTGGCCGCGATCGGCACCGACGCGTCCGGCATCGCATTGCGGAAACATCTGCAGGACAACGGGGTTGGCATACAGGGTTTGACGGAGCTGCCGGTTCCGAGCGGCACAGCAGCGATCATGGTCGGCAGAACTGCGGAGAACATGATCGTCGTGGCTCCGGGCGCCAACACTCATCTGACCCTGGACTCGGCGTTGGCCCGCCGACTCGCCTCCGACTGCGATGTGATGTTGCTGCAGTTGGAGATTCCACTGCCCACCGCGCTGGCCGCGGCGCGTCAGGCCTGCTCCGCTGGTGTGACGGTAATGGTCAATGCCTCCCCCTCTGGTGCCGATCCGGAGGCCCTCGCCCAGTTGGCCGCCGTCACCGACGTGGTGATCGTCAACGAAACCGAGGCCGCGGAGTGGAATTGGCCGACACCCCATCTGGTGATCACCCAAGGTGCGGACGGCGCCACCTATCGCAGCAGCGCCGGCGAAACCCACACCGCGGCACCAGCAGTCGAGGCGGTCGACACCACCGGCGCGGGTGATGTCTTCGCCGGTGTGCTGGCAGCGGGCTGGACCGCCGACCCCCAACACGCCCTCCGCCGGGCTGTGACCGCCGGCGCGCTGGCCACCCTCGTGCCGGGCGCAGGCAATTGCGCGCCGACCGACGAGGCGATCGAAGACGCCCTGGGGAGCCCCAACTGAAGCGCCAACAGTAGGCGTTATAGTCGGTGGCCATGACAGCGCGACCGCCCGAAGGCGACTGGCTCGGCACTCCCTACCTGCGGTTTGAGCGACAGGGACCGTTCGCGGTGGTGACCCTGGATCGCCCGCAAGCGCGCAACGCGATGACACCGGCGATGTACTTCGGCATCCGCTACGCCGTCGGGCATGTCGACGCTGATCCCGATCTGGCCGGGCTTCTGATCACCGGCACCGGCGATGTCTTCGCGCCCGGCGGCGACCTGGGCGGCGGAGACGGCGTCGACGACTGGATGACCTTCGGTGCGGCATTGAACATGGATGTGACGCCGTTCGAGACACTGCGCCAGTCGGTCAAGCCGGTGGTATCAGCAGTCAACGGCTTATGCCAAGGCGGCGGTCTGCAGATCGCGCTGTGCAGTGATATGGCAGTGGTCAGCGACCGCGCCACCTTCCGGGTGCCTGAGCTGTACCGCGGTATCGCCGACACCTACTACGCCCAGACCCTGACCCGGATCATCGGCCCGGTGCGGACCCGGGACCTGATGTTCACCGGCCGGGTACTGACCGCGCAGGAAGCCGCCGACTGGGGCATGGTCGCCCGGGTGGTGCCGCACGAGGAACTGGACGCCGCGGCCCGCGAGGTGCTCACCGCGTGCTGCCGGACGGCGCCGAGGGCGCGGGGTGTCGTAAAGTCCAGCATCGACAACTACCTGGGCCTGTTCGACCGGATCGGCATGAAGGCGAGTTACAGCGGCGATGAAGCCCGCCAAGGGTTCGTCGCGTTCAAGCAGCGCCGCTCCCCCGACTGGGTGCACCCGGACCTGCGCAGCGACGGGCGGCTCTAAAGCTCAACGCCGAACGTCGTGGGCGATGGCCAGCCCGCTGTCGTCATCGACCATGGACTGGCTGATCAGCACCCGACTTCGGCTGGGCGACATGGTGATTGACAGGTAATGGTGTGGCCGGCCGGCTGCACCCTTGCTTGCGTAGGCCACCCGGTTGACGCGGATCAGCGCCGAACCGATGGCCACCTCCAGTAGTTTGGCGGTCACCGGCGTCGCGATCTCCGCCGTCATCTCGTGCACCATTCGCCCGATCTTCACGCCCGCATCGGCCAACAGGTCATAAAGTGCGCGCTCGGTCAGCGAGACCGGCGAAACGGGTTCGGCGAGGTCGGCAGGCAGCCAAGCCTCGGTGATCATCAACGGCTCACCGGTGCGGCGCTCTCGTCGGACTCGCAGGATGTGCAGCATTTCGCCATCGGCACCGAGCGCCTCGGCGACCGCGGCCGGGGCCGTGCGGGTATCGAACTCCACCACGTCCACGTCGGTTTCGAACTGGGTCTGACGCAGCTCATCGGTGTACGACTGCAGTTCGGGCGGTCGCGTTGAACCACTCTGTCGCACAAAAGAACCCACGCCGTGACGTCGCTCGATCAGGCCATGGTCAGCCAGGTCGGCCAGCGCCCGGCGCACGGTGATCCGCGAGACGCCGAACTGTTCACCGAGCGACTGCTCGCTGGGTAGCGGATCGCCGGGCGCCAACGCTCCGCGGGCAATCTCGTCGTGCAGCACCAAGAACAGCTGACGATGCAGTGCCACACCGGCATCAGCTGTCACGACTTTGGTATCCCGCACAGCGTCATGGTTTCACATACCTCCTTGTCGCACGCTCGATTACTTGTTATATGTATATAACAACAGGATGACACAGGGAGAGAGCAGTGAGCGGACCCACGGACCCCGGCGGTCCCACTGGCGCCCTGGCCAATTGGGTCGCCGACCTGGCCTTGGACGATGTTCCCGAGCCGGTGCTGCAGCGCGCCAAGCATCTTCTGCTCGACGGCATCGGCTGCGCGCTGATCGGCGCCGGGCTGCCCTGGTCGCGGGTGGCCACCGATGCCGCGCTCGGTCTGGAACCAGCAGGCGACGCGGCGGTGATCGGCACCGGCCGCACCACCAGCGCCGTCGGAGCCGCTATTCTCAACAGCACATTCATTCAGGGCTTCGAGCTCGACGACTTCCACCCGCTTGCTCCCCTGCACAGCTGCTCGTTGGTGATCCCCACACTGCTGTCCACGGCACAGATGCACGGATCGGTCACCGGCGCTGACTTCCTATTGGCGGCCATCGCGGGTTTCGAAGTGGGTCCCCGGGTCGGTTACACGCTGCACGGCAGCCAAATGCTGGACCGTGGTTGGCATTCCGGGCCTGTGTTCGGCACCCACACCGCCGCCATGTCGTCCGGCAAACTGCGTGGGCTCGACGCGGCTCAACTCGAAGACGCCCTCGGTTTGGCGGCGACCCAGTCGTCGGGCCTCATGGCGGCGCAGTACGAAGCGATGAGCAAGCGCATGCAACACGGGTTCGCCGCCCGCAATGGCCTCTACGCTGCGGGCCTCGCCGCGGCCGGGTACACCGGGATCAAGCGGGTCTTCGAGCGTGAATACGGCGGATTCCTCAGCGTTTTCGGTGAAGGCCACCAGCCCGACCCAGCGCCGCTGACCAACGGACTGGGCCAGTGGTGGGAGACGTCCGTCATCATGGTCAAGTCCTACGCCGCAATGGGCGGGTTGCACGGCGCCATCGATGCTGCCCGCCGCATATACGATGACATTGCTGGCCAACAAGTTTCACATGTCGACATCACCGTCGGCGAAACCGTCTACAAGCACGGCTGGTGGGTTCCGCAGCGCCCGCTCCCGCCGATCGGCGCGCAGATGAATATCGCCTACGCCGTTGCCGCCGCGCTGCTCGACGGCAACGTGCTGCCCGAGCAGTTCACGGCGGCCCGCCTCGACGCGGACGATATCTGGGATCTGATCGACCGCACCGAGGTCCATCTCGACGAATCCCTCAGTGGCGCACCCATCACAGAACGCTTCCGCACCGATGTCGTGGTCACCACGGGCGACGGTCACGAGCATCGGGTACGCGTCGACCAACCGCACGGCGCACCCACCGATCCGGTGACCAATGCCGAGCTGGTTGCCAAGTTCCACGCGCTGGCCGACCGGGTGACCGACCGCTCCCGGGCCCAGGCGATCGAGCAGGAGGCGCTGGGACTCGAGACCTCAGACGGGATCGATCACCTCGTCGAATTGTTGGCAGAGCCGGTCTCCGGCGCCCTGGACTGAAACGGACCACCATGACCACACCACGAAAAGCGTTGCGGGAACTGCTGAAGCGCGGCGAATTGATCGTCGCGCCAGGGGTTTTCGACGGCATCTCTGCTCAGCTGACCAAACGCACCGGCCATGCCGCCGCATACATGACGGGAGCCGGAGTCGCGGCCTCGGGCTTTGGCCTGCCCGACATCGGCTTGGTCACCCAGACGGAGATGGCCGAGCGGGCCCGGATGCTGGTCGACGCACTCGATGGCGTGCCACTGATCGCCGACGCCGACACCGGGTATGGCGCCCCGCTGAACGTCGTGCGCACCGTGCGGTTGTTCGATCTGGCAGGGGTTGCCGCGATTCAGCTTGAGGATCAAGCGTTTCCGAAGAAGTGCGGGCATCTGCCCGACAAGCAGGTGGTCGATGCCCGCGTGTTCGAGCAGACGCTGGCAGCGGCCCTCGACACCCGCTCTGACGAGGATCTGCTGATCGTGGCGCGTACCGATGCCCGAGCTCCGCTGGGTCTGGACGCCGCGATCGAGCGGGCCAACCGGTATGCGGCCGCTGGAGCCGACGTCATTTTCGTCGAGGCACCGCAGGGTGTCGAGGAGATCGAACGCATCGCCCGCCAAGTCGAGGCACCCCTGCTGATCAACCTGGTGCTCGGCGGACTCACCCCATTCGAATCGGCCGACAGGCTCCGACAACTGGGCTACGCCATCGCCATCCATCCCGGAAACGCCCTGGCCCGTGCCGCCTTTGCCATGTTGGAGGGGTTATGCGAACTCAACGGGACCACCGCCGCCGAGTTCGTTCCCACCAGCCCGGCCGAATTCTTCAACCTCTTCGGGATGGCGGACTGGGCCGCGCTCGACACCAAGCTCGCCGAAAAGGAGTAATGCCATGGGCCTGACCATCATCGAGAAAATCCTGGCCCGCAAGGCCGGACTGGACACCGTCTCGCCGGGCGACACCGTAGTTGTCGACGTTGACATGACAGTGCTGATCGACCTGCAATTCGCCACCATGTGGATTCCGCCCAGCCGGATCAACGACCCAGACAAGCTGGCCATCGTCATGGACCACGCGGTGCCTGCTCCGACCCTCAAGGACGCCGCCGGTGGACCACATGCCCGGAAGTTCGCCGCCGACTTCGGCATCGAGCGCTTCTACGATGTCGGCCGACACGGCATCTGCCACCAGGTGATCGCCGAGAACGGGCTGGCCCGGCCTGGAGAAGTGTTGGCCTGCACCGATTCTCACACCTGTGCCGCCGGCGCCTTCAACACCGCCGCCCGAGGACTCGGCCCGGCCGAGGTGTACTCGATCATGTGTACCGGCAGCACCTGGTACCAGGTGGCTCCGACCATCCGGTACGAGTTCGAGGGCACCAAGCCTGACACGGTCAGCGGCAAGGACGCCTTCCTCTACATCGCCGACCGCTACGGCGACGCGGCGAATATGAATCTGGAGTTCGGCGGTCCGGGGCAGGTATCGATCCCGATGCATGACCGCCGGACCATCGCCACCCAGTGCGCCGAGGTGTCTGCGGATTTCGCCACCTTTGAGGCCGACGACGTTCTGGTGAGCTACCTGGCCGAACGTGGCGTCACTGACTACCTTGCCGCCCAGCCGGATTCCGATGCGCGCTACGCCGAAGTCCGCAGCGTCGACCTGTCGACGCTGGAACCCTACGTGGCGCGGCCCGGCACGGTGAGCCGCAACGGTGTTCCGGTTTCGCAGTTGGAACGCCAGAAGATCGACCAGGCGTTCGTCGGCTCGTGCGCCAACGGTCAGCTCGAAGATCTGGAGATCATCGCAAAGGTGTTGCGCGGCAATACCGTCGCACCCGGCGTGCGCCTGCTGGTCACCCCGGCGTCGCAGGCGGTGTACCGGGAAGCGATGCGATTGGGCTACCTGCAGGACATCGCCGATGCCGGCGCGGTGGTCACCAATTCCACCTGCGGCGCCTGCTTCGGCTACCACATGGGGGTCGTCGGTCCCGGCGAGGTCTGCCTGACCTCCAGCACGCGCAACTTCACCGGCAGGATGGGCAGCACCGAGGCGCACATCTTCATGGCCTCTCCCGCGACGGTAGCCGCCTCGGCGATCGCCGGATACATCACCGACCCGAGGACAGTGACCGCATGACCATCAGTTTCACCGGACGCGTATGGGTTTTCGGCAACGACCTGAACACCGATGCGATGTACCCGGCGTTCGCCATGAAGATGGATCCACCCGAGGCGGCCCGGCACATCTTCTACGAGGTACGCCCCGGTTGGACCGACGAGGTACAGCGCGGCGACATCGTGATGGCGGGCCGCAACTTCGGGGTCGGGTCGTCTCGGCCGGTGGCAGCACTGTTCACCGAACTCGGGGTGGCCGGCCTGGTCGCCGAAGAGTTCAACTCGTTGTTCTTCCGCAATGCCGTGAATTCCGGGCTGCCGGCAATGACGCTGCCCGGCGCCACCGAGCTGTTCACCGACGGTGACACTGGGACGTTCAACCTCACCGACGGTACGTGGCGCAACGACAGCACCGGCGCAGCCGGGCAGGTGCCGCCGCTGCCCGATCTGCTACTGGACATCATCGCCAGCGGTGGGGTGATGCCCAGGCTGGCCGAACAGGGTTATCTGCCAACCGAACTCGCCGGATTGCTGCGATCCTCGACGGTGGCCATGCGCGGCGCCGGGAGCGGCGCATGATCGCCACCATCGGCCGGCTGCTGCGGCCGCTGCGCGCCGACCCAGCCCGAAGCCCTTTGGCTGCAGCAGGATTCGACGCTCCGCAGACCATCGCGGTGTCCAGCCCCGAATTCGTCGAGGGCGGCCACATGCCGTTCAGCAGCGCGGGCCACGGTGTTGGCGACAACGTCTCGTCGGAACTGAACTGGACCGGCATCCCCGAGGGCACGCGGCAGCTCGTGCTGATTCTCGACGATGTCGACGTGCCGCTGCGTACGCCATTGATCCACAGCGTGGCGATCCTGGATGCCGACGCCAAAGGCCTTGCGGCAGGGGCGTTCACGTCGGCCACCACCCGCATCGTCCCGACCATGCTGAGCAGGCAGGGTTACGCCGGGCCGCGGCCCATCCCCGGACACGGCCCGCACCGCTACCGGTTTCACCTGCTGGCGCTGGACTGCTCATTACCCGCGGACACCCCATCGGTCCCCTCGGTGCTCCGGGCAGCCTCAGGGCATGTCATCGCACGGGGCACACTGACCGGTCACTACCAGCGCTGACCCTGCCTTTCGACTGAGTGCGTCTCAGGGTTAGGCAGCCGCAGCAGCGGCACTGGTGACCGGCATAGCGTCGGCCCCAGCTCCCACGGTCGGCAGCGTCACGCCCACATCGGAGATGTTGATGTACCCGAACGAGGTGAAGCTCTGGTACGGCGTGGTCGAGGCGACCAGCTGCAGAGTGAGGGGATCACCCGCTGGTGCCGTGGTCGGGTCGTAGGTGTAAGCGATGTCCTCCAGATTGACCGTCACCTGATGCGTCTGTCCATCCAGGGTCACCGGAATCGGCGTCACCACGTTGCCAACGACTTGGCCGGTGGCGTTGTCGATGATCTGACCATAGACGAACCGGCTGGTCCCGAGTCCCGAGTAGGTCAAGGACACCGACGGCGCCCCGACCACTTGGGTGGTGCCAGCCGTCGGCAGAACCAACGGGACGTTGATCGCGTTGGTCGCCTTCGTCGGGACTACCAGCGAGTACGGCAGCGCCACCTGTGCTCCGTCGGGACCCGAACCCCCGATGATCGGCACGATCGGCAGGAACCCGCCACCGGTACTGGTGTCGGTGATCGGGGTCCCATAGAAGCTCGACGACGTCGGGAGCGTGTCCGCCGTGTAGAACTGGCCGGTCTGATCGACCCACTGGAAGGTCGGCAAGGTATCGGCGGAGGTTTCGCCTTTGAGGTAGGTGTTCATCCAGTCGAGCGTCGCGTTGGTCAAGATGGTGTTCTGCTGGGTGCTGTCGACCGGATCGAGGCAGACACCGTGGCCACCGCAGTACCAGATCATCTTCACGTTGGGATTACCAGCCAGCGTCAGCAAGTTGGCGTTGGTCATGGCCTGCTGCAGCGTGAACAGATCATCAACGGTGCCTTGGATGAGCAGCGTGGGCGCGGTGATGTTGCTGACCGTTTGGGCCGGCCCGCTGCTGGTCAACAGGTCCTGCTGACTCTGGGTTAGTACGCCGAACAAGTCACCGAGCACGACGCCCGAGTACAGCTGGGGGTTGATCCGCGCGCCCGTCTGCACCAGATCCAGCAGCAGCAGGGATGCCCACGAGGTCTTGAACGCCCCATCCGGATACAGCGCCTCGTTGAGCGAATTCCACGCGATGGTCGGCACGATAGCGTCGATGCGCGGATCCTGAGCGGCCGAAACCCATTGGATGCCACCGCCATACGAGCCGCCGATCATACCCAGCCGCGGATCACCCGGATTGTCCAGTTGCACGCCGTTCTGGTAGGCGATCCAGCTGATGACGGCCGAAACGTCCTTGCCCTCATAGGCCGGATTGTCGAGCTGCAGCACTCCGCCGGAGTCGTATTCGCCGCGGGGATCCCAGGTGACGACGTTGTAGCCGGCGTCCCTAAACGTGCCGACACCGACCGGGCCGGTCGAATTAGGGTTGGTATCGCCGGCGTTGCCCAGCCCCGGGCCGTCCATGATCGTGGGCGCCACATCTCCGGCCTGCAAGCCTGAGGCCGGGAAGAAGTTGGTGCTGATGAGCGTGCCGTCGAACGAGGCCACCTTGTAGGTGTAGGCCACCGGGGTGCCAGCGGGAGCCAGGGTGGCCAAGTCAACGTTGACCGGCACCACCTGCGACGATCCGATGATCTGGGCCAGCAGCTGACCCAACACCGGAGCCTGGTAGACGGTCACCAGCAGCTGCGGCACGAAGGAGCCCACCAGCGGTATGGATTCGAGCGCCGTGTCGAACGCGGTCTGCTGGGCGACCAGCACGCTGAAGTTCTCCGGCGTACCCGAGGTGACGTCGGACAGGTACGGCAGATAGGTGTATGTGCCGGTCGACGTATTCAGGTTGATCTTCGCGCCACCGGTCGGCCCGCTGACGACTGTGTACACCAGGGTCCCGGTGAACGGAGTCCCGATTGAGCCGTTGATGATGCCGTCGGTAATCGTAATGAGCGGGGTCGGGACAACGAGCGGGTTCACTGCTGCAGTACTGGCCACAGTCGGGGTGACGGCAGTCAGGCTGGTGGTAGTCGACGTATTGGCAACCGAATTCGATGTGACAGTGCTACCTGTGCCGGTATCGATGCCAAGCTCGCGACGGACCGCGGCGAGCAACACCCAGGCGGCCGTCGGCTCGACGGGGGCGTTGGGTGTCGAGCCGACGAACGGCTTGAGCAGGTCGGCGACCACCTGTGCCAGCGGCTGCACGACTACCGACGTGGTTGCAGTAGATGTCGTGGTGGTCGCGGCAGCTGTCGTGGGTACGACAGCGGCGACCGACGCCACAGCTGGTGACGAGGACGGCGCACTCTGACCCGACGCCGTGCTGGATGTGGCCGGTGTGGTCGACGCGACCGCTCCGGTGGCCGTGGTCTGGGAGACCTGCGACGTGGCTGACGTGGCCGGCGCGACTGCCGTAGCCGACTTGGCCGACTTGCCTGGCTTGCTCGCGCCCGCAGAGTTTCCTGAAGCCGCAGTTGCATTGAGTGCTTGCGTCAACTGCTGTTTGATCGCGTCCCGAATGGCGTCCACCGGATCAGCGGACGCGGTGGTTCCGCCAGCGCCACCGCTGGTGGTCCCCGCGGCTCCAGAACCGTTGCTGGGCGCGGTTTTTGCGTCAGAACCCCCTGAAGAGCCCGCCGAACCCTTCGAGCTCTTGGGTTTCAGTCCCTTGCCCTGCTGACCTTGGCTACCTTGGTTGGAGGTCGATCCGCTGCTTTGGTTGTCGTGCGACGCCCCCGACGATCCCGAGGCGTTCGGGGCAGCATTGGCCACACCGCCACCGAGAACGATCGCTGTTCCCACTCCGAGTGCGACGGCCAGTCCCCCGACTCGACCGATGTAGCGTGCTGCAGGCACGGGTGCCTCCTCCGTTGTTGGCAATACCCCTTTGACTCCAGCCTGGAAGCTACTCCTCTGCAAAAAGCCGCACTGACGCTTTCGTCAATAGGGTGCAAACCCCTTGTCCCCCAGCGGGCAACGCTTTGTTACCCGGCGCCCGCGGCTGTGCTGTTGTCTGGCGCGACCGTAGCTCCCACCGTCGGCAAGGACACCCCGACCGACGACACGTTGATGAACCCGAATGAGGAGAAGCTCTGGTACGGCGTAGCCGAGCCGACCAGTTGCAGTAGGAGCGCGTCACCCGGTTCGGCCGTGTACGCGATGTCCTCCAGGTTGACCGTGACATCCCGGACCTGGCCGTCAAGCGTCACCGGTATGGGCGTCACCACATTGCCGACCACGCGCCCGGTGTTCTTGTCGACAATCTGGCCGTAGACGAACCTGCCGGTCCCTAGCCCTGAATAATGCAGCGTCACGACGGGCGCGCCAACCACCTGGGTCGTTCCGGCCGGCAGATCCAGCGGAACATTGATGGCATTCGACGCCTTCGTCGGGATCGGCAGCGAATTCTCCAGCGCCAGCGGATTTCCGTACGGGCCCGACCCACCGATGATCGGCACAATCGGCATGAACCCGCCGGCCCCGGTGTCATTGATCGGCGTGCCGTAGAAACCCGGATCGGTCGGCATCACGTCCGACGAATAGAACGCGCCACGTTGATCAACCCATTGGAAGGTCGGTCCCGTATCGACCGACGGGTCCTTCTTGACGTAACGGTTCAGCCAATCGAGCGTCTCGCTGGTCAAGAGGGCATACTAATGCGCGGTTTGGGCACTATCAAGGTCAAGGCAGACACCGTGACCGCCACAGAACCAGATCATCTTCACCGGCACCGGGTTGCCGTTCGCATCGGTATTACCGGCGAGCAGGTCGACATTCGTCATCGCCTGATGCAGCGTCACGAGGTCGTCGACGGTGCCCTGAATGATCAAGGTAGGCACAGAGATCTTGTCCACGAGATCGCCGGGACCACTGCTGGTCAGCACATCCTGCTGGCTCTGATTGAGGATGCCCAGCAGATCGGGTCTGCTGCACGATCAGGTGACAGTTTTCTCACGCGGCTTGTCTGGCCGGTGCGGTCATGATTGCTTCGAATTCGATCGGGGTCAACCGGCCT
>NZ_JARXVD010000013.1 GCF_029892685.1 Mycobacterium sp. OTB74
ACTCCTTGGGATACGGCTTGGACACGATGACATCCTTTCAGCCCAGCTCTGAAAACTAGGCAGATCAGGTGTCACCTATTCGTGCAGCAGACCCCTTTACTGCGATGTTAATTTGCGAAGTGAACTGTTGCGTACGTCTCTCGAGGTAGGTCACATGGGCACGCCTTACCCTCCTCCGAGCGGGGGGATTCGATGGGCCGGAAAGCGCGGGCAGTCCACGATTCGGCGCTGGACTAGGACGAACCTGTTTGCCTAGACACAAGAGAGCAAAGGAACTGCAATGGCCGCCGCCAGTCCACGTAAATCGCGGCGGACAAAGGGGAAGCACCGTAAGCCCTCGAACTTCCAGTCATCTACTTATGCGCACTGGTTAGGGATCGGCGCGGTCGGCATCGGGCTGGTCGCGTCGGCTGCCAACGCCACCGGTGTCGCGTCGGCCGATGATTCGTCGGGTACGAATTCGAAACCCAGCGCGCCCAGCCCCGGGACTGCGGCCACAAAGAAACCCGACGGGGCCAACCACAACAGCAAGGCCAAGCCGAAACGACCTACAACGACCGGCTCCACGCACGCGACCACTACAACCGACGGCGTCGGCGACGCTGCCCCTGCCGCCACACCGCGCACGCCCTCCGCCAAGGCCCATGGCCGGAAGCAGGCACAAACCGACCCGGCGCCGTCGGCCCACCCGGCTCCGGCGTCCGCGACCCATTCCTGGCGCCCCCAGAACGTCGCCGCCGCTCCGTCGGCCCGGACGCCGGCCGTCGCGGCAGCGGCGCCGACCAACGTGGTGGTGACGCCCGCGTCGGCGACGACCCCGACCGCCGCGCCGACTATTGCGGTCGCCACGGCCGCGACGTCATCTGCCCAGAACGCGAAAACCGAACCGAAGCCCTCCGGTTTCCAGGCCGCCATCGACGACGTCCTCAAGAAGATCGGTCTGGGCTCGTCCGCAAACTTCGGCTCATCGCCCGTCGGTTCCGTGGACGCGGTGGTGCCGACGATGTGGCTGGCCGCCCGCCAACACCGCAACGCCCAGATCAGCCAGATCAGTAAGCTCCCCGCGGCCACGACCACGACGTCGGATGTGCCGCCGGCCGCGGCCGAACCGGCGGCGGCCACCGACGCGTCGACGACCACGACGTTGTCAGAATCCGAGCGCGAAGCACTCAGCGCGACATTGAACAAGTTGTTGGGTTGGATCCCGGGTCTGAGTACCGTGAGCAACACGTTGGGCCAGGATCTGAGCCAATTCACCCACGCCGTCCAACACACGGACCTCACCGGGATCGCGGACGAAATCGGCAAGATGGCTCTCGATGTCATCGGCACGGTGCCGGTCGTCGGCGCGCTGCTCACGGGGGAACTGAACCACCCGGCGATGTCGGCCGCGGCCGTCTCCACCGCAGCCGTGTCGGCCGCAGCCACCTCCACCGCAGCCGTGTCGGCCGCAGCCACCTCCACCGCAGCCGTTGACCCCACCGCCGCGGCGTTTCTCTTCGTCTTGCAGAGGGCGGTCGATCGGCTGGCCGGCACGAGTTCCTGGATCTGGCACAACCTGGCGTGGGCCGGAACGCCACAGACGTTCGTCTCCGTAGCGACCAACCAAATCGACCAAGCTCTGGACGCCGCAGACACCCAACTCAACGCCTTGATCGCGAATCCGCCCGCGGGCTCCCCAGCAGCTGTGATTTCTGGGTTGGTCAGCATTCTGAACTTCTGGTCGACCCCCGCGATCCCGACCTACACATTCGCGGACACCCTAAACGCGCTGGGCGACTTCCTGAACCGGATCGTGCCGCAGGTCCAAATCGCCTCTGGGGCAGGCACACTCAGTGTGATCTCGGTGTACAAGATCGTGGGCGCTGCAGTGGCCGGAACTGCGACAGCCTTGAGCGACATGCTCAACAACGTCTATGACCCGCAACAGATCGAGATTGACGTCATCTACACAACCACCGGCGCCACCGTCACCAGGGATGACCTCAGCAACACCGCCAGTCTGGAAACCAAGATCGCCGCGTCGATACTCGTGGGCGGCGGCGTCTACAGCAACCCGGGAAAGCTCCTGTCCATGACGTTGCCGACCTGGACCGCCGCGCAGGTCAATCCGTCCACGATCGTGACCTACATTGTGCTGGTCGCGCTGTACAAGCGGTTCCAGGAGATTTCCAACTACGCACAGTTCAGCACCAGCACGACGTACGAGAGTTGGCTTTACACCATTGGGAGCGGCAGCTCGGAATCGGAGTATGCGGCGGGAACGTTCACTGCGCTCGACCAGGACGGCCGTGCGGTTAACTTCCAGCCCGCTGACGGGAACACCTACACCTCGGCATGGGGGGCGTTGGTGACGATCAACACCTACGGCGGTGGATACACCTACACGGCCACGCTTCCCGGCACTGCGTACTTCCACGCAGGCGCGGCCGGCCAGTCCGACACCGTGACCATACCCGTGTACACGGCGGACGGCGCGCCCTACAACGTCACCTTCGCGATCAAGATCATCGGCACGCAGAACAACGCCCCTACGGTGTCCAGCTCCGTGGGCAGCGCCGATGCGCTAGGTGTGGTGCGCGGCGCGGTCACCGGCACAGACGCCGACGGCGACACCTTGACCTATTCGCTGGTCAGCTCGTCGGTCACGGGTCTGAGCGGCAACTCCGCCTACACCACCAACGGCGGCACCGTCACCCTCAATTCGTCCACGGGCGCCTTCACCTATACCTCGACGGCGACGGGTGGTAGCTCGGCAAGCTTCCAGGTACAGGTGGACGACAGCCACGGCGGTGTTGTCACGACGACAGTCACGGTGCCGAACTCCACCGCGATCACCGCAGCCAACATCAACACCGCGACGCAGGGCGTCGTCACCGGGTCACTGCCGGCTCCGACCGCCGACGCCGGAATGTTCACCTACACGCTGGGCACCGGTCCGTCGAATGGCACTCTGTCGTTCAACCCGACCACCGGCGCCTTCACCTACACCCGGACCGCTGCGGGCCACACCGCTCCGGCCGCCGACTCGTTCACCGTGATCGCCACCGACGCCAACGGCCGCACGGTCACTCTGCAGGTGCCCGTCCAGCCGACGATCGCCAACACCGCGCCCACAGCGACGCTCACCACCGCCCCGACGGTCGGCACACTGTCCGGGACGACGCAGACCAGCACTGGGAAGTTCACCGGAACCGACGCGGACGGTGACACGATCACGTACACCGCGACCACCGGCTCCCAGGGCGGCACGCTCACGTTCAACCCAGACGGGAGCTTCACCTACACCGGGAATCTGTCGACCACAGTCCGCCACGCAGCCGCCAAGATCGGTGCCACGTCGGCACAAATGAATGACACGTTCACCGTCACGGCCAGCGACGGCTTTGGTGGCACTGCTACCTACACCGTCAATGTGCCGATCTATGCGATAAACACCCCGCCCACGATAACCGGCTTCGGCGGCCTCACCTGCGCCTTCGGCGTCTGCACGGTGGGCACGATGACCATCAGTGATGCCGATGGCGACAGCATTCCCAACACGGCGATAACCCCCGGCGCAGGCGCCGGGTACACCCTCGGCACCGGATCTGTCACCGTTTGGGGCTCCGGCACGACCACCATCTCGTGGAGCGCCGGCGGCACCCTCGGTACTACGCCGACGGCCAATACCTTCACCGTTTACGACGGCTACTACACCGTCACCAACGGTGTGGTCAACGTCGGCACCCTGTCGCAGGCCTGGGCGCAATGGGCCGCCGGCTCCGGCACCAGGACCACCGGCAACTAACCGTGATGTCTTCGTCTGAGGGCTAGCAACTGAGCCGACAAGCCCTTATTGCCCCCGCCGTCTGAGCAGCTGGCGGGAGGTCAAAACTTGGGTTGAGTAGTACCGCCCCATGCCAGGCGAAATTGCAGTGGCGCGCTACTTCACCTGTCGCGCCTCACGCGAATTACGATTTCCGCTATCTCTGATCAGCGAAAATTCAGCAAGAGCCGCCCGTGGGGACCTGCCTCACGTCGAAGGATTGCAACATGTCCAAACGCCGCCAGACCAGGTGCACACCACGGACGTCGGCTCGCAGGTGTGTGACCACCGGCGGTGCCGCCGCGATGACCGTGACCGGAATGCACCGTAGCAACCGAGCCGAGGCCGACGTTGAACGCAAGAAGGCAGCCCGCCGCGCCCATCAGCATCATCACCAGGCATCGACGTGGCTCGGCGCGGGTGCGCTCTCCCTCTGTGTCGGTGCGGCGCTGGCCAGCGGGTCGGGCTTGGCCCACGCCGACACGTCACACACCGGCACTTCCACGGCCGGCGGCAGTAGCCAATCCTTCGGCTCCAGAGGCTCTGCCACCCCGGGCTCCACGGCGAGTGGCCCTACCGCCAAGGGCAGCTCCCCAACCACCCCCGGCATCACCGGCCCGGGCAGCAGCACGGGCTCCGTCGGTACCGCCCGATCCGCGCTGTACATCGGCTCTGGTGCCCCGACCGGATCGAGCCACAATAACGGGGGCGGCTCCAATCCCCCCGGCACGATTCCCAGCGCGTCGAACACCAGCGGGACTATCCCCGCGTCCACGAGCAGCACGACCGGCACACACCGGAATTCCAACCCCACCACTGTGTCCACGTCCGCCATCGACTCGGGCACGACCGCATTGAGCACCCCGACACCGAGCACCGCGCCGCGGTCGGTCACGGCGGCGGTGGTGCTCGCTCCACCGAGCACCACGCCGGTCGGCACCGCGGCTGTCAGCCCGAGCGTGGTCACGGCGGTCACGGTCAGCACCCCGCCACCAGTGACAGCGAGCCCGTTAGAAGCCTTCGGGAATTCCCTCGCCGACGCGTTCTTGTCGTTTACCGGCCTGAACCCTGCAGACCCGCAGCCGAACCCGAGCAGCTTCTTTTACGTGTTCCAGCTGTTGAGCCTGGCGGTGGCCCGCGAGGTGGAGAACGTGTTCGATCCGGCACCGCCAGCCGGCACCCCAATCGTGGGCACCGCAGACCCCAACACCGGCACGGTCACAGGATCGGCAGTCTTTGGCACCGACCCCAGCGCGGACCTGACCTACACCGCTGACCCCACCAGTGCCGGCGGCGGCACGGTCACCTTCAACCCCACCACCCTGGCCTTCACCTACACCCCGAATGCGATCGCCAAGCTCAGCGCTATCGCCACCGGGACGGACAGCTTCACCGTCACCGTGCATGACGGCCTGTCGACGACCGCCGAAACCATCACCGTGCCCGTCTCACCGCCCACGATTGTGGCCACCGTCATCACCGGATACGGCCCGGCGGGGATCGCGGTCGCCCCCAATGGCAAAACCGTCTACGTCTCGAACTTCAGTTCCGGCACGGTGACGCCGATCGACACCACCACCAACACCGCCGGCACCCCCATCACCGTCGGAGTCAGCGGCTTGGAGGGCGTGGTGATCACCCCCAATGGCAGCACCCTCTATGTCGCTAGCGAGCAGAGCGGCACGGTGACGCCGATCGACACCACCACCAACACCGCCGGCACCCCCATCACCGTCGGGGGCGCGCCGTTTTATCTCACGGTCACCCCTAACGGCAAAACCGTCTACGTCGAAAGCGGCGCGGTGACCCCGATCGACACCACCACCAACACCGCCAGCACCCCCATCACCATCGGGGGCTCACTGTTTGGTCTCGCGGTCACCCCGAACGGAAGCACCGTCTACGTCTCCAACGGCATCAGCACAGTGACCCCGATCGACACCACCACCAACACCCCCGGCACCCCCATCACCGTCGGACTCGGCCCGGCGTCGGGACTGGTGGTCACCCCCGACGGCAAAACCCTCTACGTCGCCAACTTCAATTCCGGCACGGTGTCGGTGATCAGCACCGCCACCAACACCGTCGTCGATACCATCGGCCTCGGCCCAGGAACCGACCCGCAGGCGGCGGCGGTCAGCCCCGACGGCAGCCTCGTCTATGTCGTGAACGACGGCACTGGAACGGTGTCGGCAATCAGCACCGCCACCAACACCGTCGTCGGTACCATCCCCCTCGGCACATTAACCCAACCGCAGGCAGTGGCGGTCAGCACCGACGGCAGCCACATCTATGTTGCCCTCGGCGACGACAGGGTGTTGGTGGTCGCCGTGTAGCGCCCGGATCAGACCCGTCAGCAGGTAGCTGCTGGTCTGCCCTGTGGCCACGTCCACCCCGCGGAAACGGCGCTTGCGATTCGCGCACATCGCGCACGAAATCGTCGGGTTTCCCGCAGGATCACAGTATGAAACTGACTGCCATGCTCGCGCTCGGTGGATTCGCCTCGCTCATGATCACCGCCCCGACGGCTGCCGCTGCGCCACCGTGTTCAGCAAGCGGGCTGGCCAACACCGCCAGTGGAGTGCTGGCCCAGGCCGGTGGCTACCTGGATGCACACCCGGACGCCAACGATGTGCTGACCGCAGCGGGCAGCCAGCCGACCGATGAAGCCGAACGGTCCGTCCGCGCTTACTTCGTCGGCCATCCCGGTGAGTTTCTGGACCTGCAGAACATCGCACGGCCACTGACATCGATGCGCGGTCAGTGCGGGACGTCAGTTTCGCCGGGGCAGTTGGCGACGCTGTTCAACGCGTTGTCCTGATCCACCCCGTCATCGCGTAATCAGCCTGTCGCGCCGTACATCGCCATAGGATTCGGCGGTGCCCACGCCGTGGAGCGTTCCCCAGCATGCCGAGGCGCTGAACGCGCTGACTGCGGCCCTGCAGGACCCGGACTGCCCCGGGGCGGTTGTGCTGGGTCCTGACGGCGCAGGCAAATCCACGCTGGCCAGGCTGGCCGCCGAGCGGTACGCCGCGGCGCATCCGCAGGCTGTCCTGCGCCGGGTCATCGGGACCCCCACCGAGCGCCATGTTCCGTTCGGTGCGTTCAGCCATCTGGTTGACGTCTCCGATATCGGCAAGCCGGCCGCCTTGCTGCGCGCGGCACGCGAGTCGCTGCAGGCCGATGCCGAGGACGTGCTGATCGTCGACGATGCCAATCAGCTCGACGCGCTGTCGGCCACCCTGGTCTACCAGGTGGCGTTGGCCGGCGACACCCAGATGATCGTCACTGCCCGTGCCGACACCGCACCGCAAGCCATCCGAGCACTCTGGGACGACGGGCTGATGCGCCGCATCGACATCGGAACCGATACCGCGGCAACCAATCTCACCGATGTGCGGCGCTTTGTGGCCGAGCTCCCGATGCAGGCGCGCGAAGTACTTGACCTGCTCAGCGTGCAGGAGCCCATCGCCCTGGCCGACCTGGTGACGCTGACCTCGCAGCCGGCGGTGCGCGACGCCGAACGACTGGGAGCGGTGGAGCGTTTCGACCAGATAAGCCCCACCGGAACCACCGCGATGATCTACCCCGCCCATCCGCTGTTCGCCGAGACCGCGCGTGCGGCCCTGGACGAAAATGCCCGACAACTGCGCAGCCGACTGCTGCCGCTGACAGCGGCCCGCGCCCGCGAACACGCCAGCGACCGACTGCGCGTAGCCGAACTGGCGTTGGACAGCGACGACCCACAGTCGGCTCCAGAAATGGCGGCAGCGTCCGCCGAGGCGCTGCGGCTGGGAGATCTGCCGCTGGCAGAGCGGCTGGCCGAGTCCGCACTACGGCGCCAAGACACATTGGCTGCCCGGCTCATCCTGGGCCAGGCACTGGCCTGGCAGGGCCATGGGCGGGCCGCCGACGAGGTGTTCTCGGCAGTGGACCCCGCGCAGTTGTCTGACCCGGAGCTGATCGAGTGGGCGCTGCCACGAGCCGCCAACCAGTTCTGGATGCTTGGACAACCGGAGCAGGCAACGGCCTTCCTGCGCACGACCCGGCTCGGGCTCACCGAACAGAAGGCGCAGACCACCATTGACGCGCTGGCGGCGACGTTCGCGATGAACGCCGGAAATCCCGCGCGCGCTGCCCAACTCGCCGACGAGGTGCTCAGTTCGACGGGCGCCTCCGATACCGCGGTGGCATGGGCAGCCAGCGCTGCATCGTTGTGCGCAGCGCGGACGGGACGGTTCGCAGAGGTGGAACCGATGGCTCAGCGGGCCTTCGGTGCCGAGCACCCAGGCCTGCTGCGATTCACAGTCGGCCTGGCCCAGACCACCGCGCTGCTGATGGCTGGAGACAACACAGGTGCCCGGGCAGTGGCCCAGCAGTACACCGATTTCGCCGAACTGCAGCAACCGGGCCGTGCTATCGGCGAAGTGCTGTTGGCTCACGTTCTGCTGGAAACTGATGAATTGGAGGCGGCTGCAGAGCTTTTAGGCCCTGCGTCGATGATTCTGGAACGCACCGGCTACTCATGGGGCCCGCTGTCGCTGACCCTTCGGGCCATCGCGCTGGCCCAGTTGGGTCAACTCACCGAGTCGGCAAAGGTGTTGTCGCGGGCCGAATCCCGGCACGGGACCAAGTCGGCCCTGTTCGCCCCGGAACTCGGACTCGCCCGCGCCTGGCGATTGCGGGCCGGACGGGACCACCACGGAGCGGTCAGTGCGGCGCGGCAGGCCGCTGGGATGGCCGAGAGGTCCGGGCAGTTCGCCGTAGCGGTACTGTGCTGGCGCGCCGCAATACGGCTGGGTGACGTGCGGGCCGCGAATTCGCTGGATCGCGTTGCCGCGCAGGCTGATTGTGTGCTGGCACGAGAGGCGGTCGCCGAGTCCGCGGTTGCGGGCACGACCCAGCACGACTCCAGGTAGTTGTTGACGGGCCCTCGCGAACCTCAATACACATCACGTACATACCGCCTGTCGGCAATGAGTTCACGCTTGTAGGTTTGCGCCGCCGACTCAGACTTACCGCCATGAGTTCGGATGATGGTGGTCAGCGCGGCATCGACGTCCTTGGCCATCCGGGCGGCATCGCCGCACACATAGAAGTGCGCACCGTCCTCCAACCAGCGCCACAATACCTCGCCACGCTCGCGCATCCTGTGCTGCACATACACCCGCCGCGCCTGGTCCCGGGAGAACGCGAGGTCTAGCCGGGTCAGCAGACCGTCCGCCTCGAATGCCTCCAACTCGTCGCGGTAGTAATAATTTTCGGCCCTGTGCTGGTCGCCGAAGAACAACCAGTTGCGCCCGGTGTGGCCCAGCGCGCGACGCTCGTGCAGGAAGCCCCGGAACGGCGCGATCCCGGTCCCCGGGCCGACCATGATCATCGGGGTCAGCGCGTCTTCAGGCGGCCGGAAATGCGGAGCCGGTTGCAGGAACACCGGTACCTTGTCGGCGCGGTCAGCCAGGAAAGTAGAGGCCACACCGTGCCTCATCCCACCGCGAGCCCCTCGGTAGCGCACGACCGACACCGTCAGCTGCACCTCGTCTGGGCTGACCAGCGGACTGGACGATATCGAATAGGACCGGGGAGCCAAGCGCACCAACGCATCTCGCCACTCTTCGATGTCTGCACGCACCCGGAATTCCTCGACCAGGTCCAACCCGGTGCGGCCGTCAAGCCAACGATCCCTTTCTTCGCGGGGCGCACGCAGAATCTTGGCACCACACCGCTCGGCCAAGAAGTTGATCAGGTTCGGGGTCACTTTGCAGATGTCATACGACGTGCTGAGGGCTCCACGTAGGGATGTTTCACCACTATCGATCTCGATCACCTCGTCACCGGAGAACCCGGTGGCGGCGAGCCAGGCGGACACCGCATCGGCCGAGTTGTTGACAATCACGCCCAGTGCGTCGCCGACTCCATAACTGACATCGTGACCGGAAAGGTCGAATCCGAACTGACGCACTTCCTTGATCGATTCACCTGATGTGAGAAGAACGTTGCGGCACAACGGAACAGATAGCGGGTTGGCCCGGGTGAACGGAGCGGCTGGCTTGGTCGATGGTTTAGCCGGAACCGCGGGCTTGTCCGGTTCGGCGGCTGGGGTGGTGACCAGGTCGGTGACAGCATCTGCCCACTGCGCCAACGGTTCATCGTCGTATGCCTCGCAGTCGGCACGGGCCAATAGCGCGCTGGCGCCGAGCTCGCCGAACCGGCGATCCAGCGATTTGGCGTAGCCGCAGAAGTTGCCGTACGACCGGTCACCGATACCCAACACGGCGTACCGAACGCCGCTCAGGGACGGTGCGTCGGCAGCTCCGAGTTGTGCCCAGAACTCTGAGCCATTGTCCGGAGGGCCACCATCACCGAAAGTACTTGTCACGACGACGACATCGTGTGCGGCCGCGACCTCGGACAACGCGGTGCCGTCGAGTTGCCGCAGTCGCGCGCCGGCGATCCGCGCGGCCAGACGTGCTGCGAACTCTTCTGCGGTGCCTGTCTGCGACGCCCAGAGGACCAGTGGGCCAGTGGGCGTCTGCACCGGCTCTGCCTCGATCACCGGTGCCGCCGAACCATGTGCACCGGCCAGCGCGCCGTTGACCCAGAGTCGTACCGTCGCGCTGACCGGTGCTGAACCGGGCAATACCGGGACCCCCACGGCATGCTGGGCGCCGGCGAAAAATCCTGACAGGTAAACCTTTTCGTCCTCATTGAGCGCCGGTGGTCCGCTCAGGCCCAGAGTTGCGGCCAGCGGATGGAGACCGGCTACCACCGGCTCTGCTACCGGCTTGGGTGCTGGCGCGACCGGGGCCAGCCGGACCGCGCACGCCTTGAACTCGGGCTGCAGCGATTCCGGGTCCACCGCATCGTTGGTGACCGCATTGATGGTCAGGTGCTCGCCCTGCTCATCGTTCCAGTGGAACGGGGCAAAGCAATTGCCTTGGCGTACCCGGTCGGTCACCACTGCAGGCAGTACCGCCCGACCGCGGCGCGACGAAATCTCGACCGGCGCACCATCGGTAATCGCCAGTTCGGCAGCGTCGAGTGGATGGACCTCGATGAACGGCGACCCGTTGAGCTTGTTGAGCTTGTCCACCACACCGGATTTGGTCATGGTGTGCCACTGATGCTGAAGCCGTCCGGTGTTGAGCACCAACGGGAAATCGTCATCCGGCAGCTCGGCCGCATCCAGGTGGGGCCGAGCATGGAACACCGCCCTCCGGGACGGTGTCGCGAACGCGAGCTGGGGCTGGTGCCCGTCGATTTCGAAAAGGTCCTGGGACACACCGTCATTGAGGTAGCGGATCGGGTGCCGGTCGGTGCCTCCCCCGGGTGTGTCTTCTGGCGGGCAGGGCCATTGCAGCGGGGTCTGCCGCAGCCGTTCGTAGGTCACCCCGCGCAGGTCGTATCCGGTTCGGGAATTGGCGAATTGGCGGATCTCGGCGAAGATCTGCTCGCTGGACTTGTAGTCGAACTGGTCGCCAAAGCCCATGTGCCGGGCGACATTGCAGATCAGCTCCCAGTCCGGCCGGGCGTCGCCGGCTGCCGGGATGCTCTGCTGCAGCAGCGTCAGGTTGCGCTCGGAATTGACCATCACGCCATCGGCCTCGGCCCACAGGGTGGCCGGCAGCACGATGTCGGCGTAACCGTTGGTTGCGGTGTCCCGGTAGGCATCCTGGGTGATGACCAGTTCGGCGGCCTGCAACCCATCGATCACGGTCTGCCGATTGGCCACAGTGGCAACGGGATTGGTGCAGATGATCCATACCGCTTTGATGTCACCGGTGCCCAGCATCCGGAACATCTCGACGGTGCCGGGACCGACGTCAGTGCGGATGGTGCCCGGTTCCAGCTCCCACTGGTCCTCGACGAATGCCCGGTCGTCGGTAGAGGTCACCGCCCGCTGCCCTGGCAATCCCGGTCCCATGTAGCCCATTTCGCGACCACCCATGGCGTTGGGCTGACCGGTGAGCGACATCGGCCCGCTACCGGGCCGGCAGATCGCCCCAGTGGCGAGGTGCAGGTTGCAGATGGCGTTGGTGTTCCAGGTGCCGTGCGTGCTCTGGTTCAACCCCATGGTCCAGCACGACATCCACTCCCCCGCCTCGGCGATCATCTCGGCGGCGCGGCGGATGTCGGCTTCGGCGATACCGGTGATCGCGGCAACTGTTGCGGGTGGATAGTCGGCCAGGAACGCGGGCATGGTTTCCCAGCCCTCGGTGTACTCGGCGATGAATTCGGTGTCGATGGCACCGTTTTCGACCAGAAGGTGCAGCAGACCGTTCAACAGTGCCAGGTCGGTTCCCGGCTTGATCTGCAGGAACAGGTCGGCTTTGTCGGCGGTGGTGGTTCGCCGCGGGTCGACGACGATCAGTTTGGCGCCCTTGGCCATTCGATCGGCCATTCGCAGAAACAGGATCGGGTGACAGTCGGCCATGTTGGCACCGATCACGAAAAACAGGTCACTGCAATCGAAATCGGTGTACGAACCGGGCGGGCCGTCAGCACCCAGGGACTGTTTGAAACCGGTACCGGCGCTGGCCATGCACAAGCGCGAATTGGATTCGATGTGCATGGTGCGGATGAAACCCTTGGCCAGCTTGTTGGCCAGGTACTGCGCCTCGATGGTCATCTGCCCGGAGACATAGAGCGCCACCGCATCGGGACCGTGTTCGTCGATGATGTCCTGCAGCCGACGGCCGGCCTCTGCGGTGGCCTCATCTGTTGCGACACTGACCATCTCGGTGCCGCGTCGCACCAATGCGCTGGTGAGCCGACCGGCGTCGGCGGCCATCAACTCGGCATGGGTGGCTCCCTTGGTGCACAGCCGTCCGAAGTTGGTGGGGTGTAGCCGGTCCCCGGAGACTCGTGCGATCACGGGCAGGCCCGTTGCGGGGTCGCTGCGGGTTTGGACCGAAATCCCGCAGCCGACACCGCAATACGAGCATGCCGTGCGTGTGGTCACCGCGCCTGGTGACGTCATGGCCGTCAGCCCGCGCCCACCGGCGCAGGAACCATGACCGCCCGGCCGGACTCGCTGCGCACCCGCAGGAATACCACCCAGGTGACCGCAGCGCACACCACGTAGAAGGCCAGGAACACCCAGAATGCGTTGGTGGCCGACTTGGCCGGGCTGACATAGGAAGCCCTGAGCACGATGTTGATGAACACGCCGCCCAGGGCGCCGATCGCGCCGGCGAATCCGATCAGCGCACCGGACATCCGGCGGGCCCAGGCAGCCTTCTCATCACTGCTCAGCCCGTCCCTGCTCTGCGCCTTGGCCTCGAAGATCGCCGGGATCATCTTGTAGGTCGAACCGTTTCCGATGCCGGACAGGACGAACAAGGCGATGAAACCAACTACGTAGCAAGCCATTTCGGTGCCGTTGGCCACTCCGCGGTGACCGTCCACGATGGCGCCGGTGGCAACCAGGATGCCTGCGGCGAACATCATCGCCACGAAGGTGTACAGCGTGATCCGCCCGCCGCCGATCCGATCGGCAAGCTTGCCGCCGAACGGCCGGGAAATCGATCCCAGCAGCGGTCCCAGGAACGAGATTTGCGCGGCGTGCAGCGCAGCCTGGGCCGCGGTGTCTCCAGTGGCCAAGAAGTTGATCTGGAGCACCTGAGCGAAGGCGAAGGAGAATCCGATGAACGAGCCGAAGGTACCGATGTACAGGAAGCTCATCACCCAGGAGTGCCGGTACCGCAGCACTTCTGCGATAGCGCCGAAGTTGGCCTTCTGGTTACGCAGGTTGTCCATGAACAGCGCCGCCCCCAGCGCCGCCACCGCGATAAGCACCAGGTACACCGCACAGACCAGCCAGGCGGCGGTGTTGCTGACGGTCGCGATGACCAACAGGCCGACCAGCTGGATCACCGGGACGCCGATGTTGCCGCCGCCGGCATTGAGGCCCAGCGCCCAGCCCTTGAGACGTTGTGGATAGAACGCGTTGATGTTCGTCATCGACGACGCGAAGTTACCGCCGCCCAGACCTGCAACCGCGGCGACCACCATGAAAGTGGTGTACGAGGTGCCGTGATGGGTCATGGCCCATAGCGTCAACGTGGTCGGGATGAACAGCAGCAGTGCACTTGTCACCGTCCAGTTGCGACCGCCGAACTTCGCGGGAGCAACGGTGTACAACACCCGCATGAAGGCGCCGACCAGTGTCGGCATGGCGACCAGGTAGAACTTTCCTGCCGCGTCGATGTGAAAGATGCTCTGCGGCATGAAAAGGACCATCACCGACCAGATGGACCAGACCGAGAAGCCCACATGCTCGGCCACGATGGACCAGATCAGGTTGCGCCGCGCGATGTCCTTGCCGCCGGCCTCCCAGGCATCAACATCTTCGGCATCCCAGTGCTCGATGTCGTGGCTGCGGGTCAGTGCTCTCACGGATTCTCCTGAACTCGTAGTTGTGTTGATACAGATCTACGAGCGCGCGATTCCGCGGCCGTTGCGCCGCTATGTACGCTGCGTCAAACCCCGCTCACATCCTGGGCTTGTCGTGGTGCACAACGAGTTCCACAACCGCAGCGCGGTCGAAATGCCCATGAAACATTCAGGAAGGACAGCCCCAGGCAGAACCCCGTTACTGCAGCTCAGTACTGCCGGCTCAGTCCGGGCGCCGACTCGACCGACGTCGCCGCGCCCAACCCGCCCAGGACACCAGCACGATGCCGACCGCCAGCACCCGTACCAACCCGGTGGCAGACGCCGGATACAGCACTCCGGTGATGTAGTACGCGATGAACCCGTCGGGCGGCAGGGGGGCCATGCCGGCGCCTCGACGGGCCCATCGTTCGAAATCGGTGAGCGGGCAATCCAATCCGAACACCGTGCTCCAAACACCCCACAACTCCGCTACGACATGCAGCCAGATAACGCAAGGCCAGCGCCAGCTCAGAAATCCGCCGAACACCATGAAGGCGATGAAAAAGAAATGCACCGCCACCACGGCCCCCACCAGAAGTGGGAATGCCGTCATGGCGGTGCAATCAGTGACCGGTCAGGTCTAGTCAGGCTCACCCTTGTCGGCGCCAGCCTTCTCGTCGGCCGAGTCATCCTCAGCCACAGCGTGTTCGGACTCGACGGACTCGCCCTCAGATTCAGCTTCACCCTCGGGGTAATCCTCGGCTTCGTCCTCGTCGGCATGGACCTCAGCGTCGTCAGCCTCGTCCTCGCCGCTATCGGCAATCTCCTCGGATTCACCCTCACGCGACCGTTCGCGCAGCGCATCGACGATGAGCAACAGCACGCCGATGACGCTGGCTGCAATACACACCCACGCGATCAGCTCGTTGCTGGTGACAATCGCCGTAACCAGCGCCGCCAAGGCGATGACGGCCAGTACCAAAGCGATGATCAGCATATGTCAGCCGTCAGTTGTTGCCTCGATTGAACTGGCCGAAGCCAGCACCGTCACTGCCGGCCGACGAGTCCGCCGGTGCCGCAGAGCCGCGCTGGCCAAGCTCCTCGAGCTGCGACTCCAGGTAGGTCTTGAGACGGGTCCGGTACTCACGCTCGAAGGTACGGAGCTGCTCTAGCCGGCCTTCCAGCACGCCACGCTGCTGGTTGATGTTGCCCATGATCTCGGTGTGCTTGCGCTCGGCGTCGGCCTGCAGGGCGTCGGCCTTCTCCTGCGCCTGACGCAGCTGGGTGTCCGAACGAGTCTGCGCGTCGGCCAGCATGGCCTCGGCGCGCTGCTTGGCATCTGCCAGCGTGGTCTCGGCGGTGTGCCGGGCGTCGCTGACCAGAGCGTCGGCCTGCGCCCGCGCGTCGGCCAGCGTCTTGTCGGCCTCTGCCTTCGCCGATCCGGTCAACCTGTCTGCGGTGTCCTGGGCCAGGCTCAGTACCTTGGCGGCGCGGACGTGGTGGTCCTCGCCAACCGGGGCAGAGGCGAACTGCTGCGGCGGGGCAGGCGGCGCGACTGGCTCGGGCTCGGGTTCCGGCTCGGGCTTGGCGAATACCGGCGCGGGCACGGGCGCAGTAAGGGGACCACCGCCGGCACGGGCGGACTTCAGCTCGGAGTCGAGTTCGGCGACCCGCTGCCGAAGATCGCTGTTCTCCTCGATGAGCCGGGTCAGTTCGGTTTCAACGAGATCGAGGAATGCATCGACCTCGTCCTCGTTATAGCCACGCTTGCCAATAGGCGGCTTGCTGAATGCGACGTTATGGACGTCGGCTGGAGTTAGCGGCATCTTCTGCCCCCTTGAAGTCTTGGACCGTCAATCGCTGTCAGAGTGTAGAGCCATCGTGGAGTAGTAACTGGCGTCCATCCTGTCACAGCAGACCCGGCGGTTGCGTGTGAGGTCGAGAATTAAGAACGAATTTCAATGTTTCATTGGAATTTCCGTAGCGAAGGTCACAGCTGTCCAATAGCCGCAGAACGCAAGAAGCGTATTAATTACACGAATGTAATTAATACGCTTTTCGCAGGTCAGGGCATGACCGATCAATTCTGCGCCTACGCACCGACCTGGCGGAACGCGAACTGCATGCCGATGAACACGACCATGAGCAGCACCATGATCGACAGATCGAATCGCACCGCGCCGATGGTCAGCGGAGGGATCAAACGCCGCAACAACTTCACCGGCGGATCAGTCACCGTCATGATCGCCTCCAGCACCACCACGGTCAGGCCCCTGGGCTGCCAGTCCCGGCTGAACGATCTGATGAACTCGACCACCACGCGAGCAATCAGCAACAGCCAGAAGATGAACAGCGCAAAGCCCAGAATGTCGAAAAACAGCGCCAACGCAGTGGACCTCACTACCGTCTGAATGGGATTCCGGCGATCTGTGCCCCGCACATCGGGGCGCCGGTCGCACCCAGCGTACCCGCCGACCGCGGCCCCCTCCGGAGCGTGCCGAAGGCCCGTGCCGCCGCCGGTGGCTACTGGTAGCTGTAGAAGCCCGCCTCAGCGATGCGCCGCCGCTCTTCTGCGCTGACATCGACATCGGCCGGCGACAGCAGGAAGACCTTGGTAGCGACCTTGTCGAACGATCCGCGCAGCGCAAAGGCCAGGCCGGCAGCGAAATCGACCAGGCGCTTTGCATCGGCGTTGTCCATCGACACCAGGTCCATGATCACCGGGGTGCCGTCACGGAACCGCTCGCCGATGGTGCGTGCCTCGCTGTAGTCCTTGGGACGCAGCGTGGTGATCTTGGCAAGCGCGCTGCCGGCCTCGAACAGCTCGGCCATCCGGCGGGGCTCCATGGCGACCGCACCACGAGTGGCACCACGCAGGGTGTTGAACCGCGGGCGCTCGAACTCGCGCGGGCCGCGAACCGGCATCTCGTCGTAACCACCGCGGTAACCCATTGGGGCACTGTCCATTTCGCGTCCGTACTCACGACCGCCGAGGCGCTCGTCGTAGCCACGCGGCTCACCGCGGCCGTAGTCGTCGTCCTCGAACCGGTCCTCGCGACGGCGCGGGTAGGGGCGCGGCGAGTGGTCTTCGTCGTCGTAGTACTCGTCGTCGTAATCGTCCATCGGCGCCATACCAAAGTAGGCCTTGACCTTGTGCAATGTGCTCATCGGATGCCCCTAGCTCAGACTGTGGTGGTTGGTGTCTGTGATGTTTGTGTGACTGGAGTGACTACTCATGGTGACGTTAGAGGACGTGGTCCCATAAGCGCGGTACCGACACGCACACAGGTCGACCCGTATCGAACCGCGGTTTCCAGGTCATCCGACATCCCCGCCGACATGCCGAGTGGTTGCTGGTATTGCCTTTGGACCCTGACCAATTCGGCCTGCAACCGGCCGAACGATTGCTCGGGCTCGGCGGCCACCGGCGGAATGGCCATCAGCCCGGCCAATTCCAGCCCGGGTTCGCGGTGCGCGGCGGCGCACAGAGCGTCGACCTCAGCCGGTCGCTCCAACGAGACCCCGCCGCGCGCCGGATCGCCGTCCAGACTCACCTGGATGTAAACCCGCAGCGGCGCCGAACGACGACCGTGCTCCAAGGCGTCAACCGCGCCCCGCCCCAATGCAGAGATCAACGGCGCGCTATCGACTGAATGCGCCGCCCACGCCCAACCCGCAACAGCGCGGGCCTTGTTGCGCTGAATTCGCCCAATCATGTGCCAGCGAATTATGTTGTCGTTCAGTACTGATTCAACGTCGACGACTTTGCGGGCCGCCTCCTGCTCGCGCGATTCACCAAATGCATTACACCCCAATCGATACAACGCAATGACATCACTGGGCGGAAAGAATTTTGTAACTGGAAGAAATTCGATTTCGCTGCGATCGCGTCCGGCCGCTTCAGCGGCAGCATCGACACGGGCCCGCACCCGAACGAGTGCATCGGCAAGTTCAGCCTCGCGCACCGACATCGTCATTCCATCCACACCACCGACGCCAGCCGTCCGGTCGGAGCACCGCGCCGATGGCTGAACAGGTTCGGGTCATCGACAGTGCACCGCGGATCGATATCGATGGACTTGACCCCCGCAGCGGTGAGCTGTCGGGCAATACCGGCCCGCAGATCGAGTCCGGCAGTGCCGTGCGCGGTGGTGGTCAGGCTGCCGGGCAGCGCGGCCTCCACCTCGTCAGCCATCTCGTAGGGCACCTCATAATTGCGGCCGCTGACTGCCGGACCAAGCAGCACCGAGATGTCGGCGACATCGGCACCCATCCGCTGCATGGCCTCAAGCGTGCGCAGCACCACACCCTTGGCGGCACCAACCCGCCCGGCATGCACGCCGGCCACCACACCGGCTCGTGCATCACCCAGCAGTACCGGCACGCAGTCGGCGGTGATCACCGCCAGCGCGAGCCCAGGTTTCGTGGTCACCAGAGCGTCGGTGTTGTCGTAGGCTCCCCCGGCTCCAGTTCCGGGGCCTTCAACAACTTCGACATGGTCACCATGTACCTGGTTCATCCACACCACGTCGGCCACGCCGACACCGATCGCCGTGGCTAGCCGAGATCGGTTGGCGGCCACTGCCTTTGGATCATCGCCGACGTGATCACCGAGGTTGAACGTGTCGAATGGCGGCTTGGACACCCCACCGGCACGCGTTGTAGTCACCCTGCGGATACGGAAGGTCACGAGTCCCAGTGTCCGCGTCCTGCGCCCACCGTGATCAGTGCTTCATGAAAGGCGGCACGTCGACGTCATCGTCGTCATCACCACCGCCGACCCGCACCGTCACCCCATTGGTCGGAGCCGGAACACTGGTCGGATCGGCCGGCGTGAACGCGTTGGTCAACTTGCCGGCGCCGCCTGGTGCAAAGGTCTGGGGCGCGCGATGTGCGCCGCCACCACTCGAGGCCGGAGCGGTACCGGGAACCGCCTGCGTGACGGGCTTTCGGCCCGGACCGGCCGAATCAAACCCGGCCGCGATGACGGTGACCCGGACCTCGTCGCCGAGCGAATCGTCGATGACCGTTCCGAAGATGATGTTCGCCTCGGGGTGCGCGGCTTCCTGCACCAGCGATGCGGCCTCGTTGATCTCGAACAGCCCGAGGTCGCTGCCACCGGCCACCGACATCAGCACGCCGTGTGCACCGTCCATGGAGGCTTCCAACAGCGGCGAGTTGATCGCGATCTCGGCGGCCTTGAGGGCACGGCCGTCACCGCGCGCGGCACCGATACCCATCAACGCCGTGCCGGCACTGCTCATGACGCCCTTGACGTCGGCGAAGTCGACGTTGATCAGACCCGGTGTGGTGATGAGGTCGGTAATGCCCTGCACACCGTTGAGCAGCACCTCGTCGGCGCTACGGAAGGCATCCATCAGGGAGACCGCGGCGTCGCCCATCTGCAGCAGCCGGTCGTTCGGGATGACGATCAGGGTGTCGCAGCTTTCGCGCAGCGCCTGGATGCCGGTCTCGGCCTGGTTGGAGCGACGCTTGCCCTCGAACGAGAACGGCCGGGTCACCACACCGACGGTGAGCGCACCGAGCTTGCGCGAGATGGCCGCCACGACAGGTGCGCCGCCGGTGCCGGTGCCACCGCCTTCACCAGCGGTCACGAACACCATGTCGGCGCCGCGCAGCAGTTCCTCGATCTCGTCTTTGGCGTCCTCGGCAGCCTTGCGCCCGACCTCGGGGTCGGCGCCGGCGCCCAGGCCACGGGTGGAATCTCGGCCCACGTCCAGCTTGACGTCGGCCTCACTGAGCAGCAGTGCTTGGGCGTCGGTGTTGATGGCGATGAACTCGACGCCACGAAGGCCCTGTTCGATCATCCGGTTGACGGCGTTGACGCCGCCACCGCCAACGCCGACCACCTTGATCACAGCGAGGTAGTTGTGCGGGGGTGTCATTGGTCGTCTTCCTCCCTGGATCGGCCTTTGGAACGGTTGTCCCGAGCGAAATTTCTCGAAATAAACCCTCAACCTCAACCATAGGCTTAGAGTTATGTCAAGTTGTTCCGCGCAACCAGAACGGTAGGGTGCCGCCGCGCCGCAATCGCGCAGGCGCGCCGATAGTTCACGCGATTTTTCTGCCTGGGCGAGCGGAGCGACGGGGAAATAAATGGCCTGGGCGAGCGAAGCGACGGGAAATGTATGGGCTACTTCACAGTGGGCAGGTCGGGGCTGGACACGTCGTAGATATGCCCCGGTTGGGTCAGCAGCGCCCCCAGCTTCAGTGCTTTCTCGTCGGTCCGGTCGGTGGTTCCCCAGATGACCTGACGCCCGTCGTTCAGGGTCAAGATCAGCCCGGCCACCGACGGCGCACCGATCCGCACCACCTGGCTTTCGACCTCCGGACGCAGCGACAACAGCACCTCCAACGCCGCACGCGTCGGCGGGTCCTTGGGGCCCGGCGTATCGGTGTCCAGATACGGCACGCCCGCCGGCGGCGGCGCGGTCGCGAAGTCGACGCCATCCCTGTCGATCAGGTGCGGCCCGTCCGGAAAGTCCTTGACCGCCACCGGAACCCGCTCGACCACCGTGATGCGCAGGGTCGACGGGTACTCGCGCTGCACCCGGGCGCTGGCTACCCGCCTGATGGTGGCGATCCGCTCGGCCATCGCATCGGTGTCCACCTGCAAAAGCGGGGTCTCCGGTCGAACGGCCGCGGCCTGCTCGACCTCTTCCTGGCTGATGGCCGCCAATCCGGTGATCACGACATTACGTACCGACATGATCGGGGTGAAATACAGCACCAAACCCAGCGCCACCGCCAACACCGCCACCAGCGCCGACCACATCAGCATCTTCAGCCCTCGGATCACACCTCGGGTCGACGTGCGGGCGGCGTCTTGATTACCGTTCGCGCGGCGCTTGGCATCACGACGGGCCTCTTCGAGGGCACGGGACCTGGCCAACGCAGCGCGGCGCTCTTCACGTTCACGGCGAGCACGGCGGCGCGGGCCCTCGTAATCCGGCTGGCCCGGGTCGTCCTGCGGCGCAGCGGAATCCTCAGTCTCTTCAGGCTCCTCAGGTTCCTCGGCTCCAGCAGCCTCGTCCACCGCCTCGACCGCTTCAGCCAATTCGGCCGTCTCGGCTTCCGGCGAATCCGACGGTTCGGTCACGACAATCCCGGCCGCCCCGGGGCGGCCCGATTCGCCTTGGCCTGCAGCGCCGTCAAGATTTCCCGCCCCAGCAAGGTGACGTCACCGGCGCCCATGGTGACGATGACGTCACCAGGACCGGCCTTCGCGGCCACCCGTTCGGCGACCGCCGAAAAGTCGGGTATGTACTGCACTGGGGCACTGACATGTTCGACGATGCTGGCGCCACTGACCCCTGGCATCGGCGCCTCGCGCGCCGCATACACGTCGAGCACGAAGACCTCGTCGGCCCGGTCCAGAGCCTTGCCGAACTCCGAGGCGAAAGCCTTTGTCCGCGAATACAAGTGCGGCTGAAAAACCACTATCGACCGGGATGTTCCAGCCACCGCCCGCAGCGCTTCCAGAGTGGCCCGAACCTCGGTGGGGTGATGCGCGTAGTCGTCGAAAACCCTTACCCCGTAAGCGGTTCCGACCGCCTCGAAGCGGCGGCGGACGCCCTCGAAGTTTGTCAGTCCGTCCAACACCCGCTCCGGATCGGCCCCAACTTCGCGCGCGGCCAACAGCGCGGCCAGTGCGTTGAGCGCCATGTGCCGACCCGGCACCGACAACCGCATGCCGCGCTGGTGGGGTTCGCCGGCCAACTGAATGGCCGCCACCCCGCCGGTCCCCTGCTGCTGCCAGGTCAGCAGTCTGGCCTCCAGATCGGTGCGCTGGCCGCTGCCATAACGCAGCACCCGCACGCCCTTGCCTGCAGAACGCTGCGCCAGCGCCTCACCACCCGGATCGTCGGCACACACCACCAATGCACCGCCCGGACGAATCCGCGCCACAAACTCGTCGAACACTGCGGTGTACGCCTCGACGCTGCCGAAATGGTCCAGATGGTCGGCCTCGATGTTGGTCACCACGGCCACGTCTGGGGTGTACTCCAACAGCGAGCCATCGCTCTCGTCGGCCTCGGCAACGAAACAGGGACCGCTGCCGTGATGCGCGTTGGTGCCGGCCTCCCCGAGGTCCCCACCGACTGCGAAAGACGGGTCAAAACCGTTGTGCTGCAACGCCACAATCGCCATGGAGGTGGTCGTCGTCTTACCGTGGGTGCCGGTTACCAGCACCGTTCGGTAGCCGTTCATCAACTTGGCCAGAACCAC
This sequence comes from Mycobacterium sp. OTB74, assembly GCF_029892685.1. Taxonomy (GTDB): domain Bacteria; phylum Actinomycetota; class Actinomycetes; order Mycobacteriales; family Mycobacteriaceae; genus Mycobacterium. Next base: position 22,436 of record NZ_JARXVD010000013.1, read on the forward strand.
CGGCCGCATGATCACCGGGATGCCGCGCCGGCGCGCCTCCACCAGCTCCGGGTTGTCCTTCGGGATGGCGGCATGGGTGCTCACCACGACGGTCGGTCCGCCCGGCAGCATGTCCAGCGACGACGCGTCATGGCCGATCCGGATCGATGCGCCGCGGGCCCGCAACGCCACCACCCCGCGGGATTCCTTGGCATCCGATCCGGACACCTGCCCACCCCGGTCAAGCAGTATCCGGGCGATACCTGACATCCCGGCACCACCGATGCCGACCATGTGCACCTGAGCCAGTTCGGGTGGCAACTGATTGGTGCTCATCGGGCGCCCGCCGCATGTGCAGCTTCAGCCGCGACGTCGAGCGCAACCTGCGCCACCCGCCGGGCGGCGTCGCGATGTCCGGCCCGGGAGGCCGCGGCGGTCATCTTGTCCAGTTCGGCAGAGTCACCAAGGAGCGCACCGACCGTGCCGGCGACGTACTGCGGGGTGAGGTCGGCGTCGTCGACCAGCAGGCCGCCGCCGGCGTTCACCACCGGCAATGCGTTGAGCCGCTGCTCGCCATTGCCGATCGGCAGCGGAACATAAACCGCAGGCAGACCGACTGCCGTGACCTCGGCGACCGTCATCGCCCCAGACCTGCAGATGGCCAAATCAGCTGTGGCATAAGCCAGATCCATTCGGTCCAGGTACGGCACCCCCACGTATGGCGGGGCACCGGGTGCCGGGTCGGGCAAATCCAGAGTGTTCTTGCGGCCATAGGCATGAAGCACCGAAATACCTTGTGCAGCAAGCCTTTCAGCGGCTCCGGAAACGGCCCGGTTGAGCGACTGGGCACCCTGCGAGCCGCCGAACACCAACAACACGCGGGCATCGTCGCCGAAACCGAAGAACTCACGGGCCTGCGCCCGCAGCGCGGCCCGGTCCAGAGCAGTGATCGATTCGCGCACGGGAATGCCCACCACCTCGCTGCCTTTGAGCCCGGAGTCCGGCACCGCGGCCAGCACCCGGCGCGCCGAGTGGGCGCCGACTCGGTTGGCCCAGCCGGCACTGGCGTTGGCCTCATGCACCACCACCGGGACAGCGCGACGACGCAGCCCGCCACGTGCGGCCAGATAAGCAGGCAGCGACACATACCCGCCGAATCCGACAATGACATCGGCCTGCACTGCATCGAGTACTCCGCGGGTCTCGCGCACCGCGGAGCGCACCCGCAGCGGGAGCCGGGCCAAATCCGCAGAAGGCTTGCGCGGCAACGGAACCGGAGTAATCAATTGCAGATCGTAGCCACGCTCCGGCACCAGCCTGGTTTCCAAACCGCGGGAAGTGCCCAGCGCGGTGATCCGAACATCGGGCCGCAGTGACACCAGGGCGTCAGCCACCGCCATCGCGGGCTCGATATGACCTGCTGTGCCACCGCCGGCTAGGACCACCGAGATATTACGAGTTCTCCCGTCGCTCAGCTCGCCTCGGCCCGAACTCACACCCAATCCTGACTCACCCGTACCGATGACCTTCCACTGCGCGGACCCTCCGGTCCGACATACGAGGGTCACGTCGTTGTTGACTCTGACGGTCACCATTTTGCCTTGCGCGCCGTCCCGCCCCGTCGGCCGGTATGGACTTACCTCGGCCGTGGTCCGATGCGGCGGCGCGGCCGTACCGCACCGGCACGTCGACACGGTGCTGACGGGCCGGCACGTTGCTCTTCGCCGGCCTGCCCCGCTTGTTCGCGTTTGCCGCTTTGGCGGTCTTGGTCCCCTTGGCCGGCTGATCGCGTTTGCGCTGGGCCGGGACGCCGGGCCGGGCAGCCTTGGCGGCTTTGGACCGCAACCGGTCGCGCGCGGACTCCAGCCGCGTCGGAGAGTAGGGCTCGGGCAACGGCAGCCGCAGCAGGCGGTTCATCCGATCGTCGCGACCGGCCCGTAGCGCAGCCACCGCCTCGGGCTCGTGCCGGGCCGCGTTGGCGATCAAGCCGATCAGTAGAAGCGTGGTGGCAGTCGCGGTGCCACCAGCTGATATCAGCGGCAGCTGGATGCCGGTGACCGGCAGCAGGCCGAGCACGTAGCCGACGTTGATGAACACCTGACCGACCACCCACAGCGTCGTCGTGGCGGTCAGCAACCGCAGGAACGGATCTGCTGAGCGGCGCGCAATGCGCATGCCGGTGTAGGCGAACAAGCCGAACAGACACAGCATGCCCAGTGCCCCGACGAACCCCAGTTCCTCGCCGATGATCGCGAAAATGAAGTCGTTGTGCGCGTTGGGCAGATAGTTGAACTTGGCTGTGCCCTGGCCCAGTCCGTCGCCGAACATGCCGCCATTGGCCAACGCGTACTTCGCCTGACGGGACTGGTAGCCGGTGCCGAGCAGATCAGCGTCCGGGCTCAGCCAGGCCCGCACCCGGTCCGACCGGTAGCCCGCCGAAACCGCCAGGACGGCGCCGGCCGCCATGGCTGCCAACAGTGAGGTGACGAAGACCCGCAGCGACAGGCCCGCGTACCAGAGCAACCCGAGCAGGATGATGCAGACCGACACCGTCTGCCCCAGGTCCGGTTCGGCCACGATCAGCCCGAGAGCGAGCACCGCGGCGGGCACCAGCGGAATCAACAGTTGCTTCAAGCTCGCGTGTTCCGCTCGGCGGCTGGCCAGCAGGTGAGCGCCCCAGATAGCGAATGCGATCTTCGTCAGCTCGGAGGGCTGCATGGAGAAACCCGCAACGACGAACCAACCACGAGCGCCGTTGGACAGGTGACCGATACCGGGAACCAGCACCAGCGCCACCAGGACGAGGCTGACCATGAATGCCGGCAACGCCATCCGGCGCATGAACGCGATGGGCAGCCGCAAGGCCACGTAGAAGGCGACCAGCCCGATGGCCGTCCACAACACCTGCTTGGCGAAGATGGTCCAGGGCGAGCCGTCCTCGTCATATGAGTGCACACCCGATGCCGAGAGCACCATGGTCAGTCCGAGCGTGACCAGCAGCGCCGCCACCGCGATCACCAGATGGAACGACGTCATAGGACGTCCGAGCCAGGCTCCGATGCGGGCCCGCGGCCCGATTCGGTCGGCTGCGACGGCTGTGATCCTGTCTGACTTATCGGCTTTGTTGGCTTGTTCGGCTCTGTCAGCGACGACCGAGGAATCAGCGTCCGTGGCACCGGCCGCGGCGCTGTCGTCGAGCGCGACGTCTTTGCGGCGACGCAGTTTGGCAAGGATTTCTGACATGCGACTACCGAACCTCGTTATTCACACGAGTAACAGCAGTCACATCTGACCCAGTTATCCCTTCCACCCCAGAATCCTCCCCCGTCATCCGCGCAGCACGCGGCACATCCAGCGCGTGTCGCGAGAATGACCGGATCGCCGCGATCAAACCCGCGGCGCGCTCCGCCGTGGGTCAGCGACCGCCGGACGAGAGCCATTCGCTGTAGAACAGGGCCACTCCCAGGCCACAGGCAATGGCTGTCAGCAGCCAGAATCGGATGATCACCGTGGTCTCGGCCCACCCGGCCAACTCGAAATGGTGATGGAACGGCGCCATGCGAAACACCCGGCGGCCTGTCGTGCGGAAGGCCAGAATCTGCACCACCACCGAGACGACCTCGGCCACGAACAGCGCACCCAGCACCACGGCCAGCGTCTCTGTGCGACTGGTAACCGACAGGCCGGCGATGACGCCGCCGAGCGCCAGGGACCCGGTATCGCCCATGAAAATCTTGGCCGGCGCGGCATTCCACCACAGGAAGCCGATGCACGCACCGGCGGTGGCCGCAGCCACCAACGCCAGATCAAGCGGGTCGCGCACGTTGTAGCAGCCCGGCAGTGGATTGGTCGCGCAGGCGTTCCGGTACTGCCAGAAGGTGATCAACACGTACGCGGCACTGACCATCGCCATGGCGCCGGCGGCCAGGCCGTCCAGGCCGTCGGTGAAGTTCACCGCGTTGGACCAGGCGCTGACCAGGATCACCACGAACAACACGAACAGCAGCGGCCCGAGCGTCACCGTCGCGATCTCACGCACATAGGACAGCCCGGCGCTTCCGGGCGTCAGCCCGTACTCGTTCCGGAACTGAAGCACCAGCACACCGAACAGCACCGCGGCCACCAGCTGCCCGACTGTCTTGGCGGTCTTGTTCAGACCCAGATTGCGGGCCCGACGGATTTTGATCAGGTCGTCGATGAAGCCGACCCCGCCCAGCGCAGTGGCCAGTCCCAGCACCAACAGGCCCGATGCCGACGGTCCTTCGCCGCCCACCAGCAGTCCGACCACATGGGTACCCAGATAGCCGGCCCACATGCCGGTCACGATGGCCACGCCGCCCATCGACGGGGTGCCGCGTTTCTTCTGGTGGCTGGCCGGACCGTCTTCGCGGATCTCGTGTCCAAAGCCCCTGCGGGTGAACAGCCGGATGAGCACCGGCGTCAGGACGATCGACACCGCCAGCGCAATACCGACGGCGAACAGAATCTGGATCACGCCTCGCCTCCCCTGGCCGCCCCTTCGCGCGCCAGCGCGTCGGCCAGCGACCCGAGGCCCGCCGAGTTGGATGCCTTGACCAGCACGACGTCACCGGGCTGCAGCTCGGCACGCAGCACGTCCAGCGCGGCAGCGGCATCGGGAACAGGTGTCACTTCGCTGCCCCACGATCCTTCCATCACCGCGCCGTGATGCATGGCGCCCATAGCTCTCCCCGTTCCGACGACGACAAGTCGTGACACATCTAAGCGCACGGCCAGTCGACCGATGCTGTCATGCTCGGTGATCGCGTCATCACCGAGTTCGGCCATCTCGCCGAGCACGGCCCAACTGCGGACCCGTGCACCGGATGCCCCGCCACCGGATTTGGCCATCCAGGCAAGAGCCTTGAGCCCGGCCCGCATCGAGTCCGGGTTGGCGTTGTACGCGTCGTTGACCACGACCACCCCGTCGGCGCGGGTGCTGACCTGCATCCGGTGCTTGGAGACGGGTCCGGCACCGGCCAGGGCGTCAGCCACCTGCGTCAGGCTGGCGCCGCACTCCAGGGCGACCGCGGCCGCACACAGCGCGTTGGAGACCTGATGGTCACCGTGCACCGCGAGGGCGACGTCGACCTGCCCGGTCGCGGTGTGCAGGGTGAAGCGCGGCCGCGCCAGTTCGTCGAGCGAGACCTCGCCGGCCCACACGTCGACGTTTGAGCCCGGGTCCCGCGACACCCGCACCACCTGTGCAGCCGTCTGCTCCGCCATGGCGGCGACGGCACCGTCGTCGACATTGAGCACTACCACCCCGGACGACGGAACAGCTTGCGGCAGTTCAGATTTGGTTGCGGCGATGGCTTCGCGCGAGCCGAACTCGCCCAAATGAGCGGTGCCGACGTTGAGCACCACACCGATCGACGGCGGCGCGATGGCGGCCAGCGCAGCGATGTTGCCTGGATGCCGTGCGGACATCTCCAGCACCAGGTAGGCGGTGTCGCGGGTGGCCCGCAGCACCGTCCACGGATGGCCCAGTTCGTTGTTGAACGAGCCCGGAGGCGCAATCACCTGGCCCAGCGGCGCCAGCACCGCGGCCAGCAGATCCTTGGTGGAGGTCTTGCCCGACGACCCCGTCACCCCGATGATCCGCAGCCCACCGGCCACCAATTCGTCGGCGACCGCACGGGCCAGTTTGCCGAGCGCGGCCAACACCGCCCCACCCGAGCCGTCGGTGTCGTGCTCCAACGCACCAGAAGATGAATCAACCTGTCCAGCAACGGGTTTCACCACAATCGCCGGAACACCTACCGGCCTGGCGGCCAACACCGCAGCGGCGCCTGCGGCCACTGCGCCGGCGGCGAAGTCATGACCGTCCGCCCGTGCGCCCGGCAGCGCCAGGAACAGCCCGCCGGGCGTCACGGCCCTCGAGTCGAACTCGACGGTGCCGGTCACCCGCGTCGTGGCGGCAGCCTCCGGAGTGATGTCACAGAGCTGCCCGCCGACGATGTCGGCGATCTGGGCCAGGGTCAGGTCGATCATGCGGATGACTCCAAAGCGTCTAGGGCAGCTGCCAATTCGTCACGGTCGTCGAACGGGCGGGTCTGCCCGGCTCGGGTCTGCCCTGACTCATGGCCCTTACCCGCGATCAACACGGTGTCGCCGGCCCGGGCCCACTGCACCGCATAGTCGATGGCCGCTCGCCGGTCACCGATCTCGACCACTTGCGCCGAACCTCCTGCCTGCGCCGCACCGGCCGCAATAGTGGCGCGGATCAGATCGGGATCCTCGTCGCGCGGGTTGTCATCGGTGATCACCACCAGGTCGGCCAGTTCGGCGGCCACTCGTCCCATCGGTTCCCGTTTACCGGCGTCCCGGTTGCCCCCGGCACCGAACACCACCGCCAGCCGGCCGCTGGTCTGCGGCCGCAGCGTCTCCAGAACCGCTTGCAGCGCACCAGGTTTGTGAGCGTAGTCGACCAGCGCCAGAAAACGTTGGCCGCGGTCGACAGGCTGCAACCGGCCGGGCACCGCGGCGGTAGACAGCCCGGGCGCGGCCTGCTCGGGCGTTACCCCGACCGCATCGAGCAGCGCCGTAGCCAGCAGCGCGTTGGCGACGTTGTAACCGCCGGGCAGGCCGATTCGCAGCCGATGCGGCGTGCCGTCGGGCCCTGTCGCGGTGAACTGCTGCCCACCACGGTCGGCGACGACGTCGCTGACAGTCCACGCCGCCGCACCACCGGTCGTGCTGACGGTCACCGGATCGACTGCCCGGCCGGCCATCTGGCGGCCCGCATCGTCGTCGACACAGATCACCGACACCGCCGCGTGAGTGGGCGAATCCGGCTCGAACAGCCGGGCTTTGGCATCGAAGTAGTCCGCCATGGTGGGGTGGAAGTCAAGGTGGTCACGGGACAGGTTGGTGAATCCGCCCGCCGCGTAGCGCACTGCGTCCACCCGGCCCAGCGTCAGCGCATGGCTGGACACCTCCATGACCACGGTGTCCACACCGCGCTCGACCATGGTGGCCAGTAGCGCCTGCAAGGCGGGCGCCTCAGGGGTGGTCAGCGAGCTGGGTAGGTCCCGGCCGTCGATGCGCAGTCCGACGGTGCCGATCAGCCCCGCGACGCGCCCGGCTGCTCGCAGCCCGGCCTCCACCAGATAGCTGGTGGTGGTCTTGCCCGAGGTGCCGGTGATCCCGACGACCTGTATCCGCTCGGACGGCCGGCCGTAGATCTCCGCGGCGACTTCACCCAGAACGGCACGGGGGTCCGGGTGTACCAACACCGGCACACTCACATCGAGCAGCTCCAGCCCAGCTGGGTCGGTCAACACCGCAACGGCTCCCGCCGCGATCCCGTCACCGGCGAAACTGGCACCGTGCACCGCCGCCCCCGGCAGCGCGGCGAACAACTCCCCGGACACCACGTCACTGCTGCTGAGCGTGACGCCGGTGAGCTGCAGGTCGGGAATGGACCGACCGAATGCCGCGGTGGCGCCGATGTGCGCGGCGACCGAGCCCAAGGCGGCCCCGACCGGCTCGGCAGGACGTAGAGACGCCATCAGCGGGACGCAATCGGAGATGCGAATGGAGGCAAGGACATGGCCATGACACAGTACCGGCTCGAGCGGGGGCGCCCTGCCGGTCAGGTCGCCTGCAGCACCAGCGGTGCACCCGGGTCCGCCGACAGTGGCACGTTGTCGCGCTGCAACAACCAGGCCGCGATGTTGTGGAACAGCGGTGCCATCGAGTGCCCCGGCGAACCGTCCGGATTGCGCTGCGGGTTGTTGGCCATGATGCCGACGACGTAACGCGGATCATCCGCCGGCGCCATGCCGGCGAAGGTGATCCAGTAGTGGTCCTCGTAGTAGCAGCCGCAGGCCGGGTTGATCTGCTGGGCGGTGCCGGTCTTGCCGGCGACCTGATAGCCCTCGACGGCGGCCGGCCAGCCGGTGCCCTGCTGAGTGCCGCGTGGGTCCTTCTGGACCACCGCGCGCAGCATGTTGCGTACCGTGCGGGCGGTCTCCGGCGAGACCACCTCAACGCCATCGGGGCGGGGCTGGTCGAGGTGGCTGCCATCGGCGGCGACGACGGACTTGACGATGCGCGGCGGAATCCGGACACCGTCGTTGGCGATGGCCTGGTACATACCGGTCATCTGCAACAGCGTCATCGAAAGTCCCTGCCCGATGGGCAAGTTCGCAAATGAGCTGCCCGACCACTGATCGATGGGCGGCACCAGGCCGGAGCTCTCACCGGGCAGGCCCGAACCGGTGCGTTGCCCGAGGCCGAACTTCTTGAGCATGTCGGCGAAGCGCTCCGGACCGACTCGCTGCGCCAGCATCAGAGTGCCTATGTTGGAGGACTTTCCGAACACCCCGGTGGTGGTGTACGGCTCGGTGCCGTGGCCCCAGGCGTCGTGGATGGTGACGCCGCCCATGTTGAGGGTGCCGGGCACCTGCAACACCTCATCGGGGTTGGACAGCCCGAACTCGATGACGCTGGATGCGGTGATGATCTTGTTCACCGACCCGGGCTCGAACGGCGAGGACACTGCCAGATTGCCCATCTGCTTGGCGTCCTGGCGACCGACATCCTGGGACGGGTCGAAGGTGTTGTCGTTCGACATGGCAAGAATCTCACCGGTTTTCGCGTCCAGCACCACCGCCGAGACGTCATGTGCACCGGACAAGTCCTTGGCTTGCTGCACCTGCTGCTGGACGTAGTACTGGATGTCGTTGTCCAGCGTCAGCTGGATGGTCGAACCGTTCATCGCGTCATGGCGATCGCGGTAACTGCCGGGGATGACCACGCCATCGGAGCCCCGGTCGTAGGTGACCGAGCCGTCGGTGCCGGAAAGCTTCGCGTCGAATGCGTCTTCGAGGCCCAGCAGACCATGGCCGTCCCACGCGATGCCGCCGACGATGTTGGCGGCCAACGATCCGCCCGGATATTGCCGGATGTCCTGACGCTCGGCGCCGACCTCGGGGTACTTCTTGGTAATGGCGTCGGCGACCGAGGGGTCCACCGCGCGGGCCAGGTAGACGAACGTGTCCTTGCCGCTGATCTTCTTCAGCACGGTCTGGGCGTCGGGCTTGTTGTTCAGCAGTCCGGCGACGCCGACGGCGATCTCGTTCAGTCTCTTGTCGGGATCGGGCGCCTTGGCCGGCATCTTGGTTTTGGCGTCAGTGAGCTGCTGACGGATTCGCACCGGCTGGAACGTCAAGGCGCGGGCCTCGATGGTGAACGCCAGCTTGGCATTCTTGCGGTCGACGATGCTGCCGCGCACCGCCTTCTCCACGTCGGTGACCTTCAGCTGGCCGGCGGCCTCGGCCCGCAGACCGGCCGCTCGTGGGCCCTGCAGGCTGAACAGTTGTACCGCGGCGATCAACAGCACCACGATGATCACGATGTTGCCGACCCGGTGCCGGAAGGCGAATCCCCCGGTGCGGCTCAGCATGCTCACCGGCTCACGGATACGCCGTTCACTTGCCGAATGTGGTTGGTTGGCACGCGGTTTGGCCGTTGGGGGTCGGCGTCGCCGACCGTTGGCCGGGCCGGTGCCACTCACGCCGGCGCACCCGGTGCCGATTGCGCCAGCAACGGTGCCCAGATCGGCGCACCGGGAGTGACGACCGGCGGCGAAACCGGCCGGGGCGCAATCGGTGCCAGCTGTACCGGCGGCTGCGGGACGACCTGCTGAACCGGCGGCACGGCCTGAGGCACGGCTTGTGGAGCCGGCTGAGCGGGTGCGGCTTGTGGAGCGGCCTGGACGGGCACAGCGGCAGGGTCGGTCAGTTGTTGGGCAGCAGGGCCGGGTGGCGTGCCAACCCCTTGCGGCGCAACGGGAACCGCCTGTGGAGCAGGAACCTGGCCGGGTACCACCGCAGGAGCCGGAGCCATGGGATCCGGCGCCCGTACGCTCAACTCACGGGGATCAACGACCCGCGGCGCCGGCGGAGCGGGTGGTGCCGGCGGGGCCGGGTCGGCCAGCGGAGCGTTCAAAGGTGGTGGCGGAACACCTTGTGCCGGTTTGGGACTGCCGACCACTGTCCAGTTACCGCCCGGGTCCTGCACCAGGTGCGCGGTGTCGCGCGACGGGATCATCCCCAGGTTGCGGGCAGCATCAGCCAGCGCCGGGGCTGCCTGCGCCTCGAGCACATCGCGTTCCAGCGCCTCTTTCTGTTGTTGCAGAGCCTGATTGGTCTCCTTGGCGCGCCCCAGCGTGTAGGAGTTCTCCGCTGCAGAGGTCGACAGCCACAACGTGACGGCCAACCCCAGGGCGAGGGCGACGATGATGAGCACGACGAACGGGACCCGTCCGAGCAGGCGCCGCGGGCTCAGATCGATCTCGGCGAGCCGCAGTAAAATCCTGTCCTGCAGCGAGGTGCGAACGACTTTGGGAGCCTTGGCCTTACGAGCCTTGGCCCGAGCCTTGGCCTGAGACGCGCTCTTCGGCCGCGACGGTGCGCCCGTGGGCCGGGCGAACGGCGAGGTCTGAGGACCCGACCGCTGCGGCCGGGTGTCACTCTTACCGCGCTTGGCGCGGGTATCGGCCTTACCGCGCGCGGCGCGAGTGTCAGCCTTGGTACCGGCCTTCCCGTCGCGACCGGCACCCCGCGCCGCCTCACGCTTGCCGTCCCGGGCTGTGGCGACGCTCCGCTTCCCACCCCGTTTGGCAATCTCGTTGTCGCGCAACGCAGTCTGCTTGCGGCCGTCGGTGCCGCCGCGGCCGGCCCGACCGTCCTGCCGGCTACTGCCACCGCGTACCGGTGCCGGTCGTCGTGCCATTATGCCCCTCCCCCTGTGGCAACTTTTTCCAAGGCGCGCAGGCGAACCGATGCGCTGCGCGGATTGAGTTCGAGTTCGTGTTCATCAGCCCGCTCGGCGCCGCGGGTCAACGACACAAAGGGTGGTTCGTGGCCGGGCAGTTCCATCGGCAAGCCCGCCGGGGTACGGGATGCGGTGGCATTGGTGAAGTAGCCCTTGATAATTCGGTCTTCCAGCGATTGGTAAGCCTCAACGGCAATCCGGCCACCGGGACGCAGGGCCTCCAACGCTGCGGGAATGGCAGCTCGCAAGCAGTCCAGCTCGCCGTTGACCTCGGTGCGCAGCGCCTGGAAAGTGCGCTTGGCCGGGTGTCCCCCGGTGCGACGGGCCGGCGCCGGGATAACGGCGTAGAGCAATTCGACCAGTTCACCGGTGGTGGTGAAGGGACGACGAGCCCGCTCACGGACGACCGCGCCGGCGATCCGGGACGCGAACTTCTCTTCGCCGTACTCGCGTAGGACGCGGGTGAGTTCCCTGGCGTCGTAGGTGTTCAGGATGTCAGCCGCGGTGAGCCCGACGGACTGGTCCATCCGCATGTCCAGCGGAGCGTCCTGCGCGTAGGCGAACCCGCGGTCGGCCTGGTCCAGTTGCATCGAGGAAACCCCGAGGTCGAACAGGATGGCGTCCAATTCCCCTGGGCGGTAACCGGATTGGGTCAGCGCATCGTCGATCCCGTCGTAGCGGGTGTGCACCGGGCGAAACCGGTCGCCGAACGGGGCGAGCCGCCGGCCGGCAAGTTCGAGGGCGGTGAGGTCGCGGTCCAGGCCGATCAGGGTCAGGCCGGGGAACTGCGTCAGGAAGCGTTCGGAATGGCCACCGGCGCCCAAGGTCGCGTCGATCAGCACCGCACCGGCACCGTCAGGATTGCGCCGGGTCAGTGCCGGTGCGAGTAGTTGGACGCAGCGTTCGAGCATCACCGGGATGTGCGGCCGGCGATCGGTCAACGCGACACCCCCAATCGGCTTGTCCGGGTCCTGCCTGTCTGGATCGAAGTGTGCGGCCCCTGCAACGAGGTCCCTGTCCGAAATCACGAACCTGACGTTGGGGAAGTACGCCAGGGTCGGTTCGGGCAGAGGCCACGCTGCACGGGCCAGCAGGTCAGTGGGCGTTTCCGAGCGCTTCATCGCTGGCCGCGGAGAAGTTCTCTTCGTGAAGGTCTTGGTAGGACTGCCAGGCGCCGGCATCCCAGATTTCGAGGTAATCGACCGCGCCGATCACCACGCACTCTTTTGACAGGCTCCCGTAACGACGGTGGTCGGCAGACAGGGTGATACGGCCCTGAGCGTCGGGGAGCTGCTCGTCGGCCCCCGCAGCGAAGACGCGCAGGTCGGCGCGAGCGGCGGGATCGTTCCGCGGGGTGCTGGCCACCCGGCGTGCGATTTCGGCTTCGAACTCAGCCTTTGGGTACACGGCCAGGCTGTGATCTGGACTTTTGGCGACCATCACACCTCCTGCCAGTGCTTCGCGGAACTTGGCGGGCAGCGTCAGCCGCCCCTTGTCGTCGAGCTTCGGCGTGTAGGTGCCCAAAAACATCAGGCCACCTCCCGCCATTTCGGAACCTTGCCGCTCCGATGTCCGCCACTTTACCCCACATTCCCCCACATTGCTCCAACCCGTGGCGAAAAGTGACCTCAGCTGCCCCACCTACCCCAGAGATCTCAGAGAAAACAGCGCCGTCAGCGCGCTGTCGGACCCGAAGAGCCAAGAAAAAGTGCAGTTCACAAGCCAGAAGGCAGTGCGGTGGGGAATTGTGGGGGCATTCGGCGCCCTCCCAATGGGGCGGCCGCCATCGCCGTCGCATGGCGGCCGTGCGGGATGACCTCCGGCGTGTCGCCGTAAACAGTCTGAAAACAAAACAGGGGCAGCCCTATAGGGCTACCCCTGCATAAGAGCAGTGATCAGTCGCTGGTCATTCGTCGAAACGACGCCGAAACCGATCTTCCATGCGGGTGGTGAACGAACCGCCGCCCCTGGTCCGCTTGGACCGGTTGGCACCCACGGGCGGCGCAGCCTTGTCCTTGGCCAGCACCCGCGGGCCGGTCAGCGCGAACACGGCGCCGGCGAACATCACTACGAACCCGATCACGCTGACGATGGGCAGCTGGTCGATCCACAGGACGCGGAATGCGATGCCAACCACCAACAGCGCCAGCCCGGCGACGAACAATGCCGTGCCCTGCAGCCGCCGCCGTGCCGACGGCGCGTGCAATGCACCGCCGCGGACACTCGACACGAACTTGGGGTCCTCGGCGTAGAGCGCGCTCTCGATCTGGTCGAGCATGCGCTGCTCATGATCGGAGAGTGGCATCCGTGCCTCCCGTTTGGCCCAGTGCCGCCGTGCGGCATCGTTTCTCGTGCCGCCGGTGCGGCATCGTCTTGCCCTGCCGCAGAGCGGCAGTTGTTCACAATCGCATGCACCCGCCGGTCACGGGCACCTAACAGTCATGATACGAGGTCATACAGACCCGTACCACATTGTTCGCAACTCCCGGATTGTAAGACTGGGCCAAGTACCCCCTAAACCCCGGATCTCCTCACCCCGAACGCATCCCGGGGCCATATCCTCTGGACGGACCTGGTCGGCCCCGCGCACCGAAAGGCACTACATCGTGGCGACGTTCCTCACCGATCTGTCGCCCGCAGATATGCAGCTTCGCCTCGATGACGCGTTGGCCGTGTACATCGAAGCCATGCAATACCCGCGTGGCACCGAACGGCAGCGGGCGTCGATGTGGCTGGACCACACCCGACGCGATGGCTGGTTTGCGGTCGCAGCGCTCGATGCCGGGGCGGATACCGCACTCGACGCGGACCCAAACTCCGCGAATGCAAACAATCTCGACCCCGCACTGATCGCCACCGCACCGATGCAAGGGGTGGCCTACGGTTACCGCGGCGCGCCCGACCAATGGTGGCAACAACAGGTATCCGAAGGGCTGCGCCGGATCGGCACCCCGGCCGACCGGATCGCTGACCTGATGACCGGCTACTTCGAACTGACCGAGCTGCACATCCACCCCCGAGCCCAAGGGCATGGCCTGGGTGAGGCGCTGATCCGCAGGCTGCTGGCCGGACGCACCGAATCGCACGTGCTGCTATCCACCCCGGAAATCCACGGCGAGGGCAACCGGGCCTGGCGGCTGTACCGCCGCCTCGGCTTCACCGACGTCATCCGCGGCTACTATTTTCCTGGCGACCCGAGGCCGTTCGCCATCCTCGGCCGAGCCTTGCCCCTGTGAGCCCCTGCGCCCTCTGAACACGTACGCCCAGGGAGATCTGGCACGATAACTGCGTGAACCGCCGCCGCCACCGCCTGCCGGCCCTAGCGCTGGTGCTGTTGTTGCTGCCGATAATGACCGGGTGCGTGCGGGTGCACACGTCGCTGACCGTCTCCCCCGATGACAAGGTCTCCGGGCAGGTAACGGCTGCAACCAGGGCGAAAGGCCCCGACGACAAGGGGCCCCAGCTGTCCAACAACCTGCCGTTCGCCACCAAGGTGGCGGTGTCCGAGTACCACAAGGACGACTACGTCGGCTCCGAGGCGGTGTTCTCCGACCTGAGTTTTTCCGAGCTGCCGCAGCTGGCCAACTTGAGCAGCGACGCAGCCGGCGTCGACCTCTCGCTGCGCCGCGCAGGTGAACTGGTGATCCTGGAAGGCCGTGTTGACCTCACCACACTCAGCGACCCGGATGCCGACGTAGCGCTCTCGGTGTCCTTCCCGGGCGACGTCACCTCAACCAACGGCGAACGGTTGGACAGCTCCACCGTGTCCTGGAAGCTCAAGCCCGGCGTGGTCAGCACCATGAAGGCCCAGGCCCGGTACACCGACCCCAGCGCCCGGTCCTTCACCGGTGCGGCCCTTTGGATGACGCTGCTGTCGTTCGCCGTGGCCGCCATCATCGGCGGGCTGGCCTTCTGGACTCGAGACCGCTCTCCCCGGTTCACCAGCCTCAGCGACTCCTGAAGGCTGGAAATCCGGCCGCACACACTAGGCTGGATTAACTTCGGGAGCACCCGGAGGCAAAGAACACCGGGTCAGGAGAGGGGCGCGCGCTGAGCGTGGACGCCGCAAGTCCGTCGGCTGGCGAGCTGGCGAACGCCATCACAGATCAACTGCGCGAGTATCTCGGCGAACGCCGGCGCGACAGTTCCTACATCGGCGACGACTACGCCGAGCTCACCGCTGCACTGGAGGAATTCGTGCTGCGCGGGGGCAAGCGGGTACGGCCGGCCTTCGCGTACTGGGGTTGGCGCGCCGTCACCGAAACGCCGGACCAACCGGCCGGCCCGACCGAGCTGCGCCTGTTCTCGGCACTGGAATTGCTGCAGGCCTGCGCCCTGGTCCACGACGACGTCATCGACGATTCGGCGACCCGACGCGGCTTGCCGACCGTGCACCGACTGTTCGCCGAGCGCCACCAACAGCGAGGCTGGCGGGGTTCCTCCGACCAGTTCGGCCTGTCAGCAGCCATTCTGCTCGGCGATCTTGCCCTAGCCTGGGCCGACGACATCGTGGTCAGCGCCGATATCTCCGTCGACGCGCACCGGCGGGTGCAAAACGTATGGGCCCACATCCGCACCGAGGTACTCGGCGGGCAGTACCTGGACATCGTCGCCGAATCCAGCGGAGCACAGACCGTGGATTCGGCGATGAACGTGAACATGTACAAAACCGCGTCCTACACGGTGACGCGGCCACTACAGCTCGGCGCCGCGGTCGCGGCCGACCGGCCCGACGTCCAGAAGATCTTCCACGAAATCGGAACAGACCTGGGCATCGCATTCCAGCTGCGCGACGACGTGCTCGGCGTCTTCGGCGACCCAGCCGTGACCGGCAAGCCGTCGGGAGATGACCTGCGCTCGGGTAAACGCACCGTGCTGCTGGCCGAAGCGATAGCCCTGGCCGAGAGCACTGACCCGACTGCCGCCGGGCTACTGCGGGAATCGATCGGAACCGATCTGGACGACGACCAGGTCGGCGCGCTGTGCGGGGTGATCGAATCGGTCGGTGCGCTGGCGGCCGTCGAGGACCGGATCACGCTGCTGACCGAGCGCGGACTGACCGCGTTGGCGGCGGCGCCCATCGACCCGAACGCCAGGGCCGGACTCACCGAACTGGCCCGCCGCGCGTCGAACCGGTCTGCCTGACGTTCATGGTCACCGCTATCGCCACCCAACCCCCGGGGCGTATCGCCCGATTGTCGACGTTCGGGCGTTCCCCCGAAGGCCGTCCTGCGCTGCTGGGCTTCGCCGGCGCAGTGCTGATCACCCTGGGCGGGCTCGGCGCCGGTAGCACCCGATTGCACGATCCGCTTCTGGAGTCCTTACATCTGTCTTGGCTGCGGTTCGGCCACGGCCTGGTGGTGTCCTCGATCCTGCTGTGGACCGGCGTCGGCCTGATGCTGATCGCGTGGCTGTGGCTGGGTCGCCGGGTGGTGGACCGCACTGCTGGACGGCGGGCAGGAGCGGAGCGATCCGGGGATGTTTCCGACTACACGATGATCGCGACCACCGGATTCTGGTTGGCACCACTGCTGCTGAGCGTGCCGGTGTTCAGCCGCGACACCTACTCCTATCTGGCCCAGGGCGCGCTGCTGCGCGACGGTCTGGACCCGTACATCGTCGGGCCGGTCGACAATCCGAATTCGTTGCTGGACAACGTGAGTCCGATCTGGACCACCACTACGGCACCGTACGGTCCAGCGTTCATCCTGGTCGCCAAGTTCGTCACCATGATCGTCGGCAACCACGTGGTGCAGGGCACCATGCTGCTGCGACTGTGCATGCTGCCGGGGCTGATCATGCTGATCTGGGCGGCACCCCGGGTGGCCCGGCACGTCGGCGCCAACAGCGCTGCGGCGCTGTGGATCTGTGTGCTCAACCCATTGGTGATCATTCATCTGATGGGCGGCGTGCACAACGAGATGCTCATGGTCGGGCTGATGATGGCCGCGCTGGCGGTGACGTTCAACCGTCGACCCGTGCTCGGTGTCAGCCTGATCGCCGTGGCTGTTGCGGTGAAAGCCACGGCGGGGCTGGCACTTCCGTTCATGGTCTGGGTATGGATGCGACAACTCCAGGAGCGTCGATCCTGGCGGCCGGTGACCGCCTTCGCCGCGGCCACCGCAGCGTCGGCAGTGATCTTCTCGGTGGTGTTCGCGGTGCTGTCCCTGTTGGCCGGGGTCGGACTGGGCTGGCTGACCGCATTGGCCGGCTCGGTGAAGATCATCAACTGGCTGACCATCCCGACCGCGGCCGCCAACGTGATTCACGCCGTCGGCGGTCTGTTCATGGCGGTCAGCTTCTACGCGGTACTGGACGTGACCCGCATCATGGGCATCGCGATCATCGCGATCTCGCTGCCCTTGCTGTGGTGGCGATTCCGGCACACCGACCGCGAAGCGCTGGTCGGTATCGCGCTGTGCATGGGCGTGGTGGTGCTGTTCGTGCCGGCCGCGCTGCCCTGGTATTACACCTGGCCGCTGGCCGTCATCTCCGCCCTAACCCAGAGCCGATCCGCGATCGCCCTGATCGCCGGGTTCTCGACCTGGATCATGGTGATCTTCAAACCCGACGGCTCGCACGGCATGTACTCCTGGGTGCACGTCATCTTGGCCACGGGATGTGGTGTCGCAGCGTGGTATTCGCTGGCGAAGGCGCCTGAACCGGAGACTGGCGAGGACGCGTTGGCGGAGCCTAGTACGCCGTAGACGGCCGAGCCGTCAGAACGCCACAGACGGCCCAGCCGTCAGAACGCCACAGACGGCCCAGCGTCAATAGGCCGCAGGCGGCCGAGCCGTCAATAGGCCGCAGACGGCCGAGCCGTCAATAGGCCATAGCCTGCGCACGCCGCAGCACTTCGCGCGCCTGGTGCGAATGCAGCGCGTCGACCGGACGCGCGTTGGCCTGCCGCTCAGTCGACCCGTCCCGGGTGATCACGAGCGACTCGTCGGCAGTGAACAACCAGCGCACGATGTCGGTCTCGTGGTAACCGCCGTCGTACAGCACCACCAACAGACCCGACAGCGGCTTGACCACATGACCTTTGGCGTCGAAAAAGACCTTGGGCACGACCACGACGCCCTTGCGGCGCACGGCGATCAACTGCCGGTCACGCAGATACTGATGAACCTTGGTCACCGGAACGCCCAACATGGACGCCACCGCAGGAAGGTCGTAGACCGCTTCGTCAGGATCGAGAACGTCCTCGGCGGCCGGAATGCTGCTCACCGCACTGATTCTAGAGCCGTACGATTGCCGGGTGCAGTCATCCCAGCAACCGGACCCGCTCCTCGGTGCGGTGCTCGATGGGCGCTACCGGGTCGACGCCACCATCGCGAGCGGTGGTATGTCGACGGTGTACCGCGGGCTGGATGTCCGTCTGGACCGCCCTGTGGCGCTGAAGGTGATGGATTCGCGGTACTCCGGTGATCAACAGTTCCTGACCCGATTCCAGCGCGAAGCCCGGGCTGCGGCCGGGCTCAAGGATCCGGGCCTGGTCGCCGTGTATGACCAGGGGTTCGACGGCCGTCACCCGTTCCTGGTGATGGAGCTGATCGACGGCGGCACCTTGCGCGAACTGCTGCGCGAACGCGGCCCGATGCCGCCGCACGCCGTCGCGGCCGTGCTGGCCCCGGTGCTCGGCGGACTGGCCGCAGCCCACGACGCCGGCCTTGTGCACCGCGACATCAAGCCCGAGAACGTGCTGATCTCCGACGACGGTGCGGTGAAGCTCGCCGACTTCGGCTTGGTCCGCGCCGTTGCCGAGGCCAAGATCACCGCGACCAGTGTGATTCTGGGCACTGCGGCCTATCTGTCTCCCGAGCAGGTCAGCACCGGCGACGCCGACCCGCGCAGCGACGTCTACTCCGTCGGTGTGATGGCCTATGAGCTACTCACCGGGGTCACCCCGTTCACCGGCGACAACACTCTGTCGGTGGCCTACCAGCGGCTGGACCACGACGTTCCGCCGCCAAGCGCGGCGATCGCCGGGGTGCCAAAACAATTCGATGATCTGGTGGCCTGTGCGACTGCCCGCGATCCGGCCAACCGCTACCTCGACGCGCGGGATATGGGCGCTGAGTTGGCAGCAATCGTCACCGACCTCGGGCTGCCCGAATTCCGTGTGCCCGCACCGAAGAACTCGGCCCAGCACACCGCCGCCGCGGCAGCTGAGCACAGCCCGGCACGGGCCGAGCGCACCACGACCGCCACAGGTCGGGCAGCAGAGCAGCCGAAGCCAAACCACACCCTGCAGTTCACCATGGACCCGGCGCAGTGGCACGATTCACGCAAGGCCGAATCATCTTATGCGGCAGGACAATTCGCGGGCATCAACATCGAAGACTTCGAATGGGCCCGGCAGCGTTCCCGGCGGCTGACCCTGTTCTGGGTGATCGCCGTCCTCACCATGACCGGACTGGTGGCCGCTGGCGCCTGGGCCTTGGGCAGCAACGTCAACGGACTGCTCTAAAACGCCGAGTGGCCACCTGCGACACGGCTTTTCGAGAAAACCGTGTGGCAAGTGGCCACTGGCGCGATGTTTCTAGTCGCGCAGCATCTCCGCGACCAGGAAGGCCAACTCCAGGGACTGCTGGGTGTTCAGCCGCGGGTCGCACGCCGTCTCGTAGCGGCCGGCCAGGTCGTCATCGGAGATATCCTGTGCGCCACCAAGGCATTCGGTGACGTTCTCGCCGGTGATCTCGACGTGGATGCCACCCGGGTGGGTACCCAGCGCACGGTGCACCTCGAAGAAGCCCTGCACCTCGTCGACAATCCGGTCGAAGTGCCGGGTCTTGTAGCCGGTGGAGGACTCGTGGGTGTTGCCATGCATGGGGTCGCACTGCCAGATGACCTGGTGGCCCGACGCCTCGACCTTCTGGATGATGCCCGGCAGCACGTCGCGCACCTTGCCGTTGCCCATCCGGCTCACCAGGGTCAGCCGGCCCGGCTGGTTGTTCGGGTCCAGCCGCTCGACGTACTCGACAGCCTGCTCAGGCGTGGTGGTCGGGCCGATCTTCACGCCGATCGGGTTGGCGATGGTCTCCATGAACGCGATGTGCGCGTGGTCGAGTTGGCGGGTGCGCTCCCCGATCCACACGTAGTGCGCCGACAGGTCGTACAACCGAGGCTCGGGGGCATCGATCGGGAACTCAGTAGACAGCCGCAGCATGGCGCGCTCGTAATCCAGCACCAGAGCCTCGTGGCTGGCGTAAATCTCGGCGGTCTGCAGGTTGCGGTCGTTCACGCCGCAGGCGGTCATGAAGTCCAGGCCGCGGTCGATCTCGGCGGCCAGCGCCTCGTACCTGGCACCAGCAGGCGAGGTCCGGACGAACTCGCGGTTCCACTCGTGCACCTGATGCAGCGAAGCCAGACCCGACGAGGTCAGCGCCCGCACCAGGTTCATCGCCGCACTGGCGTTGGCGTAAGCACGCACCAGCCGGGACGGGTCGTGCACCCGGGCCGCGGGGTCCGGGGCAAACCCGTTGACCATGTCACCGCGGTAGGAGGTCAGACCCAGCGAATCGGTGTCGGACGACCGCGGCTTGGCGTACTGCCCGGCGATCCGGGCCACCTTCACCACCGGCACGCTGGCGCCGTAGGTCAACACAACGGCCATCTGCAACAGCGTGCGGATGTTTGCGCGGATGTGCGGCTCGGTGTTGTCTGCGAAGGTCTCGGCGCAGTCGCCGCCCTGCAGCAGGAACGCCTTGCCCTGGGCCACGTCGGCCAGCTGGAGCTTCAACCGCTCGATCTCCGACGGAACGGTGATCGGCGGGACGCTTTCGAGCACCTTGCGCATGGCCGCGGCCTGGTCCGCCGGCCAGCTGGGCTGCTGTACCGCCGGGCGCGCGAGGGCCTCAGCGAGGCGCGCCCGCAGATCCTCGGGCAGCGGTGGCAGCTCGGGCAGCTGATCAATGGGTACGTCGACGGTCCAGTTCACCCGTCTATGGTAACCGCGCGGGACCAGCGCGTTTTACCACACCAACCCCGCAGCCGCCGAGAACTTCGATACCGCCGGGAGAAATACGGGCCCCATGCGCGACTATTAGTCACGTGGAGTGCGAGGTTGCCCGCGAAGCGCTGTCCGCGCGAATGGACGGCGAGCGTGAGCCCGTGCCTGCCCAACGGGTTGATGAGCACCTGGCCGGGTGCGCCGAATGCACCCGCTGGCATCAGCAGATGACGGCTCAGATGAGCCTGCTGACCGTCCTGGCGTCCGGCGATCGTTCGCGGATGGCGCCGGTGGCCGACACTGTGCCGCAGCTAACTCCCCCGACCCGCCGGATTATCTGGCCACAGATCGCCTTGGTGTTGGTCGGCGTGACCCAGTTGGGACTGACGCTGGCCCAAGCGCTCGGCGCCACGGTCGGCCTGCACGCGGGCCACCCGACCGGTGGCCACCTGGTCAACGAGGCGATTGCCTGGTCGGCCGCTCTCGGAGTCGCCATGGTGGCGGCTGCGCTGCGTCCGGCCCTGGCTCCGGGCCTGGCCGTGATCGGCGGGGTGTTCACCGCGGTACTGACCGGCTATGTGGTGGCCGACGAAGTCTCCGGTGCGGTCACCATGACGCGGGTGCTCAGTCACCTGCCCGCACTGGTCGGCACCGTGCTGGCCGTCGTGGTGTGGCGGCTGCGCACTACCGATCCTGACCCGCAGGCAAGCAGCGCACCTATCGAAGTTGACGACATCACGCTGCCGGACAACGCATCTCGAGGACGGCGCCGCGGCCACCTGTGGCCGACCGACGGCGCCGCCTGACCATCAGCGGGCCCGCCACCAGCCGACGGCGAGATCGGCAGCGATGAACGCGACCAGCGATAGCCCGAACAGCGGGGCGAAATAGCCGAACCCCACGAGCCCGACGAGCACCAGCGCGGCCTCATACGGCCGCAGCGCGGCCAGCACCGACGGCCCGGCACCCGCTCGCGCCGCCGGTGGCCCCGTGGGCAGCCGCAGATTCCCGGCAGGCCGGCGACGCCACCACATCCGGTACCCGAGCAGCATCCCGACAATCATCGCGACGGTGACCGCAATCAGGGCCACCTGGTTGAGCACGCCGAACAGAATCCCCATGTGCGCACCCACGATCCAGTCGGCGAGCTTGGCCATCAACGGCCAGTCGGCGAAGTTCAGGCGTTCTGTCACCACGCCGGTGTCGGGGTCGACGACGATGGCGTCATACCGGGTGGGCCAGTCCCGCTTGTTCTCGTCGACCCGCCAACCGTGCCCCGGCTCGGACGGCGGATACATCCAGATCGGGTTGCTCAGATGTGCGTCCTGCGCGGCCTGCAGTGCGGTGTCGATGCCGTGCAGCGTGCTCGAATGGTCGTGCTGGTCGTGCGGCGCTGAGTGGTGCGACCCCGCGGTGTGCGGCTGCTCAGTTTGCGACAGCTCGGTCGTCGGCAGCGCGGTATCCACCGACGGGGTCGTCCAACTCAGTTCAGATCGCAACTCGGCAACGTTGGCCCCGGCAAAACGCGACCACGTCAGGCCCGAAACCGCAAGCAGCGCAACGGCTGCCAGGGTCCACACCCCGAGTGCGCCATGCCAGGACAAAAGCCGCCGCCGGCCAGACGCCCGCAGATCCGGGATGACCAGACGCCGACCGCGCTGCTGACCAAGCCACAGCAACAGACCGGCCCCTGCGATCACCCACAACCAGCTGGCGGCCAGCTCGCTGTAGTTGCGGCCGAGCGCCCCCAGGTGGAGGTTGCGATGCAGCTCGTCGAACCAGGCCCGTACCGGCAGCCATTGGCCGTAAGTGGTCAGCGCTCCGCGGACCGCTCCCGTGTAGGGGTCGACGAACACCGTGCGGCCGTAGTCCGGCGGCACGTCGTCAACGGCGAGGGTCACCTGCGTCGTCTCGGTCGGGCTGGTTGGCGGCCGGATGCTGGCTACGGTGCCTTCCGGATGGGCCGCCCGCGCCGAAGACACCTGCTCGGCCAGCGGCAGCTGGCGCTCGCCGACCGCATCGACGGTGAGTTCGTGCCGGTGCACCGCGTCATCGATCTGCGGCACCACCGCGTAAAGCAGGCCCGTGATGGCAGCCACCAGGACAAACGGGGCGACGAACAGGCCCGCATAAAAGTGAAGTCGCACCAACAGCGGCCGGAACCGTGTCCAGGCCGACCGGTCCGGGGAGCCGGTTGAGCGGGGTTCTTGCAGCGGTGTTGGACTCACGATGGCAGCAGCTCTCAACTCTCGATGGGCACAGCAGTCTGAGATATCGCTGCATTGGTCGGTGTCCGAGCGCGAAAAGTTCCCGGCCGTCCAACGGCCGCTACGACGACTCGTCGTAGACTGGCTGTGATTGGTTGTCTGCTGGAAGGCCGGTATCTCATGGGCTCGAACCCCACTCGGGCCGGACGCGTTGCCCTGCCGGTCGTCGGCTACTTGATCGCGGTAGCTGCGCTGATCGGATACGCCGTGGCCTCCGGCAGCCATCGCTTTGTCGCCACCGGCGACACCTACCCCGGCCTTCTCACCGCATGCGCCGAGCCCATCGGCTATTTCACCGCGACCCTGGCCGGGGCCATCTGCCTCGGCGGGCTGGCCTACATAGTGACCACCGCGCGGCCCGATACGAACGGGCTGATCGACCCGCCGGCGTACCGCGTTCACCTTGTGCTGGAACGAGTTTCGCTGGTGTGGGTGGCTGCGGCTGCGATCATGGTGGTGGTTCAGGCGGCAAACAACTCAGGCGCCTCGGCCGTGCGACTGATCACCAGCGGGACCGTGGGCGATGCGATCGCCGCCTCCGAGATGTCACGGGCTTGGATCGCCACCACCCTCTTCGCCGCGGCGGTGGCGATCACGCTGCGGTTCACCGTGCGGTGGGTCGCGATGTGTGTCTTGTTGCTACCCAGCCTAATCGGGGTGCTGGCGTTGCCCGTCAACGGCAACGCGTCACAGGGGCCCAGCCACGACTATGCAACCAGTTCGATGATCGTGTTCGCCGTCGCAGTGGCGGTGCTGTCCGGCATGAAAATCGCGGCGGCCATCAGCCCACCGTCCGCTGACCTGCAGCGCCGCCTCACGCTTCTGACCACGGTGTGCGCGGCGGTGGCCTTGGTCTACGGCGCGATGCTGCTGCCCCTGCTGCTCGGCTCAGGTGGGCTGACCGGTGACGGCTATGGCCGACTGGCGATCGTGGCCGCCCTGGCGTTGGGCGCAACCCTGGTGCTCGACGTGGTGGCACTGCGCCGCGGCACCGGCGGAAGCTCGGCGGTGGTGCTGTTGGTGATCACCGCGCTGGCCGCACTGTCGGCGATGGCGGTGCAGACGGCGCCGCGATTCCTGGAGCACCAGTTCACCACCTGGGACATCTTCCTCGGCTACGAACTGCCCGACCCACCGAATGTGATTCGGATACTGACGGTTTGGCGGTTGGACACCTTCATCGGCGTCGGGGCGCTGGTGCTGGCCGCGGCGTATCTGTATGCCTACTTGCGGCTGCGCAGACGCGGCGACGAGTGGCCGGTGGGTCGACTTGTGGCGTGGCTGATCGGTTGTGCCGCACTGTTTTTCACCAGTAGCTCGGGCATGAAGGCCTACGGGTCGGCGATGTTCAGCGTCCACATGGGCGAGCACATGACGCTCAACATGTTCATCCCGGTGTTGCTGGTGCTGGGCGGACCCGTCACCCTGGCACTGCGCGCCCTGCCTCCGGCAGGCGAGGGCGCACCGCCCGGACCTCGGGAATGGGTGCTGCGCCTGGTGCATTCGAAGGTGACGGCGTTCATCTCGCACCCCGTGGTCGCCTTCGTGCTGTTCGTCGCGTCGCTCTACATCGTGTACTTCACCCCGATCTTCAACACCCTGGTGCGCTATCACTGGGGTCACGAGCTGATGAGCGTGCATTTCCTGCTGGTGGGCTACCTGTTCTACTGGGGCATCATCGGTATCGACCCGGGGCCCAAGCGGCTGCCGTTCCTGGGCCGACTCGGATTGTTGTTCGCGGTCATGCCTTTTCATGCGTTCTTCGGCATTGCGACCATGACCATGACCTCGACGATCGGCGGCCCGTTCTACCGATTCGTCGACCTGCCGTGGCTGCACAGCATCAACGCGGACCAGCACCTGGGCGGCGCGATCGCCTGGGGTTCAAGCGAATTGCCGGTCATCGTGGTGGTGATTGCATTGGTATCGCAGTGGGCCCGCCAGGATCGCCGCGCAGCGGTTCGCACCGACCGGCACGCCGACGCCAGCTACGGCGACGACGACCTGGACGCCTACAACGCGATGTTGCGTGAGTTGGCCCAGGGCCGAGGGCCCCGGCAGTAGAGCCGTTACCGACTGCACTGCCTGATTGGCGGCTCAGCCGCCGAAGTTCCTCAGGCGCAGGCTGTTCGACACCACAAAGAACGACGAGAACGCCATCGCACCACCGGCGATCAGCGGGTTCAACAGCCCGGCAGCCGCAATCGGAATCGCCGCGATGTTGTAGCCGAACGCCCACACCAGGTTCATCCGGATGGTGCGCATGGTGGCCCTGGCCAGATCAAGGGCCTGCGGCACCACGTCCAGACTGTCCCGGACCAGGATGATGTCGGCCGCACCGATTGCGACGTCGGTACCCCGGCCGATCGCCAATCCCAGGTCGGCGCAGGCCAATGCGGGGCCGTCGTTGATCCCATCGCCCACCATGGCCACCATGCGTCCGCTGTCTCGCAACTGCTGGATGACGTCGACCTTGCCATCGGGCAGCACATCGGCGATGACGTCGTCGATACCGACAGCAGCGCCCACAGCGGCCGCGGCCGCGGCATTGTCACCGGTCAGCACAATGGTTTTCAGCCCGCGCTCCTGTAATGCCGCAACAGCGCCGGCCGCCGAGTCGCGAACCGCGTCGGACACTGCGACCGCACCACACAACTCGTCGTCGACGGAGACGAAAACGACTGTTTCGCCGCGTGATTCAGCCGTCCGGCGCCCCTCGGTCAACGCCGCGGGGACAGCGCCGGCGAACCACCCCGGCTTGCCGACCTTGACGCGACGCTCCCCCACCACGCCGGTCACACCACGGCCGGGTGCGGCCTGAAAGTCACTGACCGACTCAGGATTCGGCGACGCCGTTGTAATAGCAACCGCCACTGCATGTTCCGATGCCGATTCCACCGCGGCCGCCAGCGCCAGCACCTGGTCGGGATCCCAGCCGTCGACGACGGTGACGGCAGTGACCGCGAGCCGACCGGTGGTAAGCGTCCCGGTCTTGTCGAAAACCACGGTGTCCACCGCGCGAATGGCTTCCAGCGCCCGGTAACCCTTGAGGAAGATGCCCAACTGAGCGCCGCGCCCAGAGGCCACCATCATGGCCGTCGGTGTCGCCAAGCCCAGCGCGCACGGGCAGGCGATGACCAGCACGGCCAGTGCTGCGGCGAATGCCTTGTCCGCGCCCGCTCCGGACAGGGCCCAGCCGGCAGCGGTCGAGGCAGCAATGGCGAACACGCACGGGACGAACACCGAGGAAATCCGGTCGGCAAGTCGCTGCGCCTGCGCCTTCTGTGCCTGTGCTTCCTCGACCAGTCGCACCATGCCGGCAAACTGCGTGTCGGCGCCCACCGCGGCGGCCTCGACGATCAGCCGGCCGTCCAGCACCACCGTCCCGCCGACCACGCTGCTGCCCTCGGAGGCTCGCACTGGCTTGGCTTCGCCGGTCATGGCGCTCATATCGACCGCGGCGCTGCCCTCGACTACCAGGCCGTCGGCGGCGATGGTCTGCCCGGGCCGCACCACGAACTTCTGTCCTTCGGACAGTTCCTCGGCCGGAATCGTCATCTCGGCCCCATCGGCCAGCAGGATCGTGACGTTCTTGGCGCTGAGTGCAGCCAATGCACGCAGCGCACTGCCGGCTTTCGACTTGGCTCGGGCCTCGAAGTAGCGGCCAGCCAGCACGAACACCGTCACCCCGGCAGCCACCTCCAGATAGATGGAGTCGCTGCTGGTCAGGGCCTGCCAGACACCATGCACCTCACGCGTGTGATGGCCGATGAAGATGGTGTACATCGACCACGAGGTGGCCGCGGTGACGCCGACCGAGATCAGCGTCTCCATGGACGCCGCGCCGTGCCGGGCGTTGCGCAGCGCGACCCGATGGAACGGCCAAGCCGCCCAGGTGACCACCGGCGCGGCCAATGCGGTCAGCACCCATTCCCACCCGGGAATTCGGGTGCTGGGGACCACCGCGAACATCACCGACAGGTCGGCCAGCGGCACGAACAGCACCGCTGCCACCGCGAGTCGGCGCAGCAGGTCGCGGGCCGTGTTGAGGTCTTCGTCGGGCTGGTCCTGCGGGGGCGTGCCCGAGCGCAGCGCAGCCTGGTAGCCGGCCTTGCCGACGATCTCGCACAGTTCGGCGTCGTCGAGTTCGGCGGGGGCATCGATGGTGGCGACCCTGGTGGCGTAATTCACCGAGGCGTGCACGCCGGGTAGCTTGTTCAGGGTCTTCTGCACCCGCGCGGCACAGGCGCCACAGGACATCCCTGTAACGTCCAGTTGGACGCGCCGGTCGGTCCCGTCAACTACAGGGGCCGTCATGTTTCTCCTCTTCCGCGGATGTCTCATTCATTAGTCGCGCCGCACCGCCCGTCGGTTCCCGCCGGAATCGTCCGCTAGGGTCGGCCCGTGAGTTTCCGCGGCGACGACGATCAGGTCACCCGGCTGGCACTGGCCGCCGGACGGGGCGATCGTGCCGCATTGGACCAGTTCATCAAGGCTACCCAGGCCGATGTCTGGCGCACAGTCGCCTACCTGGCAGAGCCGGCCAGCGCCGACGACCTGACCCAGGAAACCTATCTGCGCGCACTGGGGTCACTGCCCCGGTTCACCGGCCGCTCGACGGCACGGACCTGGCTGTTGTCGATCGCCCGACGGGTGGTGGTGGACCAGATCCGGCGCAAGCAGGCTCGCCCGCGCACCGTAGCGGGGGTCGAACCGGAGGCCATCGAGACCGCGGCCGAGATGCGTCGTCGGAGTTCTTCACGGTTCGAGGACATCGTCGAAATCCGGCTGCTGCTCGACGGTATCGATACCGACCGCCGCGACGCGCTGCTGCTCACCCAAGTGCTGGGCCTGTCCTATGCCGAGGCCGCCGAAGTGTGTGGCTGCCCGGTCGGGACCATCCGCTCTCGGGTGGCTCGGGCGCGTGATGACCTGTTGCGGGCAGGGCAGCACGACCAGAGCGCAGGCTAGTTCCATCGAGATTGCCGCCGGTTAGCCCATGTGCAGCGCCATAGACTGAGCAGGACGTACGGGGGAGGTCAACTGCATGGGCGCGTTGGATGCCTTCAATTCGATCTGGAGTCAGGCGCGGGCCACGTTCGGCGAGGGCGTCCCGGTCGACGGCACCTCGTATGACAAGAGCGCGCAATTCCGGGACCTCCAGTCACAAACCCAGGCGGCGGCTCCCGGGGCGCACTGGACGGGACCAGCGGCAGACAACTATGCCGATGCCAACGACGCCCACGCCCGCAAGTTCGGCCGGATGGCCGAACTCGATCAGAAATTGGGTGCGGAAGTAACCCGGTCAGCCGAGGCCGTCATGGCCGGCCGCCGCGACTTGGAATCGGTGCGGCAATGGGTGAACGACGCCGCCGCTGGACTGCCGAAGACCGCCGCCGGGGATGCGCAGCTGTATGCGGCCGTCTCCAAGGGCAGCGGCGAAATCGCCGACATCATCAAACGGACGCACGGTGAAATGGTGTCCGTCACGAGGCGGGTGAACGACATCAAAGCAGGGTGGGACGAACTTCGTAACCATCAGAATTAAGCCGGCGTTTGCGATCAGACAGGTTTCAACGCCGATGCCAAATAACTTGCCGCATTTGAATAGGCGGGCCTGGGGTGTCGCCACCCGGTGGTCACCCGTTGTCATCCAAGTTGTTCTGGCCGTGCTCGTCGTGATGATGTGTGCTGCCGATAATCGCTCTCGATGCGCTCGTCGCATTCGGGCTGACACGGGGTGGCGGGAAGATCGCGCAGATCGGGCAGGGCATGCTCGTCGGCTGCTTGGCGCCAGTGGTTACTTTGGTTCTGGCCGTTCCTGTCTTCCTTCTGCTCAGGTGACGTGCGTAGGCCACGAGTCGTACATCCCAGGGAACCAAACCGCACTCCCCTGCGACTAACTACATGTGATCGACCAATCCGCCCTGCGCTGGGCGCTGACCGCGGTGTTCGTCGTCGCGACCGTCCTGTTCGTCGTTGCGGGCCGACGTGCCAGCAGGTGCACCGACCAGACCGGTGTGCCGTTCACCGTGTGGACGCTGCATGCGCTGGCCTCCATCGTGATGATCGCAATGCTCTGGCCAGTCGGTATGCGGGTCTCACCGCTGCTCTACGTGCTGGTATTCACCGGCTGTGCGCTGTACTTCGCCTACCTCGCGCTGTTCGGAGACCGACTGCCGCACCCCATCTACCACTGCACGATGATGGCCGCAATGGCGCTGATGGGCCTGTTGATGGCGCCCAACTCAGCAACCCCGCCGATGACGCACGCCGGGCATCAGATGTCACACGGCTCGCACATGGCGATGGCCGAAGCGGCGCATCCCATACCCCACCTGCCGACGCCAACCTGGTTGACCGCGACTTCGACCACGCTGGCAGTCGGTTTCGCCGTCGCCTCCCTGTGGTGGTTCTACCTGCTGGTTCGTGGGCCGCAACGCCCCTACGCCGACCTGTTGATGGCGCTCGGCATGACCGCCGCCTTCGCCGCCATGGCGGCCTGACACCCACCCCCATCCGCTCCCGAGAGGACACTCATGCACAAATTCCGCTCCGCTGCAGTGCCCAAATTCCGCTCCGCCGCAGTGCCCAAATTCCGCTCCGCTGCAGCACTCGCCGCAGCCGCCGCCGTCGCCCTCGCCGCCCCCGCCGCGGCGCACGTCAAGGTGACCGGCGATGCCACCCAGGGCGGCTGGGGCGTACTGACTTTCCGGGTGCCGACCGAGTCGGACACCGCGTCCACCACCGACCTGCTGGTCACGCTGCCCGACGACCAGCCGATCATCTCTGTCAGCACCCAGCAGAAGCCGGGCTGGACGGTCAACGTCACCAAGAAGAAGCTGGCCACCCCGCAGAAGGACGACGACGGCAACGAGATCACCGAATACGTCTCGACCATCGAATGGAAGGCCAGTGCGCCGCAGGCCGTAATCCCGCCACACCAGTTCGACACGTTCGCCATCTCGGCCGGTCCGCTACCCAAATCCGAGTCGATCTCGTTGCCCGCGGTGCAGACCTACAGCGACGGCAAGGTGGTGAACTGGGATGAAAAGGCCAACCCGGGACAGGCCGAACCGGAGCATCCCGCGCCGACCGTGACGCTGAAGCCTGCCGGTCCTCAAGCCGCAGCCCCGACCGCCGCCGCTGCCGCACCTGCCTGGCCGGGAATCGCTGCGCTGGTCGTGGCGGCCGCAGCATTACTGCTGGGCATCGCTAACCTGGCTCTGTTACGACGAAAGAATTGAAATTCAGTGCAGCGCTGCTGGGGGTGTTGTTTGCCCTGCTCGCGCTGCCGACACTCATTGCGGCGCCGGCACACGCGCACGCGGTCCTGGTCGCCAGTGATCCGGTAGACGGCTCCAACCTTCCCGTCAGCCCGGCCCGCGTCACCCTGACGTTCGACGAACCGGTCCGTATGGTGCCCGGCGCCGTCCAGGTGGTCTCAGGCAACGGAGCGCACGTAGACCTGGGTGCACACCTGCAATCGGGCGGCGCGGTTGTCGAGTTGACCCTGCCCCCGAGCCTGCCGCGCGGTAGCTACACCGCGATGTGGCGGCTGATCTCCGCCGACGGCCACGAAGTGGCCGGATCCGTGAATTTCGGTGTGGGACAAGACCCGAACGCGCCACCTCTAACCCGTGACCACCAGGTGGAGGCGTTCGCCGTCAGCTCGGCGGCCATCCGCTGCACGTGGTACGCCGGGCTGGTGCTCGGTATCGGTGTACCGCTCATCTGCCGGGCGTTGTGGGTGTGGACACTGACGCTGCGCCGCACCCGGGTGTTGGCGGGCACCGGTTGGTTGCTGTTGGGCATCGCGGTGCTGGCCAGTTTCGCTGACATCGGACCGAGCACGATGCTCACCGCGCAGGCAGTGTTCGTGCCTGCACTGGCAGCGACGGGCGTGCTGATGCTGCGCCGCCCGTCGACCCCTCCGGCATTGTTTGCAGCCGCCGCAACAGCCGTGACCATCGGCGTGGCAGCGCGCGGCCACGCTGCGGTCGGTCCCAACCCGTGGCCGGCCATCGCGGCGACCGGCGCACATTTGTTGGCGATGGCGCTGTGGTTGGGCGGGTTGTGTGTGCTGGCTGTTGTGGTGCTGCCGGCAAAGCGGACCGACGGCCTGGACCGCTGGTCGCTGACGGCATTCGGGTGTGTGGCGGTGGTGATCCTCAGCGGCGAGTACCAGGCTTGGCGACAGATCTCCCCGATCGAGTCGCTGTGGTCCACCGGTTACGGAATGGCGTTGTGCGCCAAGGTTTTCCTGGTTGCGGTAATGCTGGCTGTGGCGCTGCTGGGCCGTCGCCCACTGACCACAGACCGGCTCCGACGAACCGTGCCGCTGGAAGCCGCGCTGGGCGTGCTGGTGCTGATCATGACCATGGTCTTGACCGGCGAACCGCCTGCCCGCACCACCTACGGCCCGGCGCTGACCGCAACCGCCGACCTGCCCGGCGGACGACAGGCGCAGGTTCACCTCGCCACCACCCGCCGCGGTGCCATTCCCATTGACGTGACGCTTGGAACCGCGGCCACATCCGTCCAGGGCACCTTGTCCAGCGCCCAGATCGCGTCGCTGCCGGTGCGGTTCACTGCCGGCCCCGACGGTCAGTGGCACAGCACCTACGCGACCGCTCCCCTTCCGGGCCTGTGGACACTACGGTTGACGGTGCAGTTCAGCGCGAATGATGCAGCGGTGACAAGCGTCCCGTTCCGGACTTGGTGACCGGTAGCTACCGCGGCGCCTGCAACAACTCCGCCATCAATTGGTACCTCTTAAG
Organism: Mycobacterium sp. OTB74; assembly: GCF_029892685.1. Taxonomy (GTDB): domain Bacteria; phylum Actinomycetota; class Actinomycetes; order Mycobacteriales; family Mycobacteriaceae; genus Mycobacterium. The sequence continues at coordinate 54,217 of NZ_JARXVD010000013.1, forward strand.
GTTGTGTCGCGCGTCGACCAGCGCGTCGTGCGAATCCCGTGGGCGCGGTGGCATCCGCGGGCTACCGCAGTCCTCCCAGAACTGCCGCAGTTCGCGGGTGAACCGAGGCATGGCCGGCGGCAGGTCGGTCATCGGTCCCCACAGCTGGCACAGCACCACGTGGTCGTAGGCACCGACCCAGGCCCACAATTCGATCGGTTCGTCGCCGTCGATGTCGAAGAAGTCCTCGAGTTCCGAACGGATCTGCCGACGCGACCGCCACACCTGGGAAGCCGGCGACGGCAGTTTGGGCAGCACGTTCTTGCGTACCCAGGAACCCGCCCACGCCGGATCGAATTCTGTTGACACCGCGTAATACTCGCGACCGTCCTCGGCCGCCACGCCGATCGAGATCAGCTCGATGGTGCGACCGTTGTCGATGAACTCGGTGTCGTAGAAGTACTTCATTCAGGCAACCAGCTTCACGGTCGAATCGTCCGGGTGGGGAATAACGTCAGGGTGAATACAACCAGGCCACACGGCAGCAGCAGCCGGCTACCAGCAATGAAGTCCGCATGGATCGGTGCATGCACCGTCGAGAACTTACGCCCGACGATGCGTGTCACCGCCCCCGCACGGCACTGACCCGCCGATCACCCCGATAGGCTGTCCGGCGAGATGCGTATCAAACGGTCGACCGACGGAACCGGGTTGTGGCCAACCGTGGCATGGCGGCTGTTGCAGTTGCTGGCCGCGGTGACGTTGATATGGGGCGGTTGGCAGCTGTTGGGCCACATTCCCTACCGGATCGACATCGACGTCTACCGGATGGGTGGGCGTGCCTGGTTGAACGGTTCGCCGCTGTACAGCGACGGCGCGATATTCCACACCCGCGGCGGGCTGGATCTGCCGTTCACCTACCCACCACTGGCCGCGATCGTCTTCGCGCCGTTTGCTTGGCTGCCGCTGCCCGGCGCCAGCGTCGCCATCACCATCACGACATTCGTGCTGCTGCTGGTATCGACCCTGATCGTGCTGACCGGGCTGAACGTCTGGCCACACTCAGTCGTCGGCGGTTCGGCTCTGGTCCGGCGCTGCTGGCTGACGGTGGCGATCGTGGGTGTCGCCGTGCTGTGGCTCGAACCGGTCCGTGCCAATTTCAGCTTCGGCCAGGTCAACGTGGTGCTGATGACGTTGGTGATCGCCGACTGCGTGCCCAGGCGCACCCCGTGGGCGCGCGGCCTGCTGCTCGGCGTCGCGATTGCGCTCAAGCTGACCCCGGCGGTTTTCCTTCTGTATTTCCTGCTGCGCCGCGACTTCCGCGCGATGCTCACCGCCGTCGGCTCAGCCATCGGCGCCACGCTGGTCGGCTTCGCACTGGCCTGGAGTGACTCGTGGGAGTACTGGACCACCACCATCGGCAACACCGACCGCATCGGCACCGCCACGCTGAACACCAACCAAAACATCTCCGGAACGCTGGCCCGGTTCGGGCTTGGCGCCACCCCGCGGTTCCTGCTGTGGGTGCTCCTGTGCTTCGCCGTGCTGGCGCTGACGGTGTGGGCGACGCACCGGGTGCTGCGGCTGGGTCAACCGGTGCTGGCTCTGATGTGTGTAGCGATGTTCGGGCTGGTGGTATCACCGGTCTCGTGGTCGCATCACTGGGTGTGGGCGCTTCCAACCCTGGTGACCACGACGGTGACGGCCTACCGGATGCGCAACGTCGCGTTGGCATGCGTCAGCGCGGTGGGCATCTGCCTGATGGTGTGGTCACCCATCCGACTGCTGCCCGAGCACCACGAGACCGCGGCGTCGCTATGGCGTCAGATCGTCGGCAGTTCGTACGTGTGGTGGGCGCTGGCGACCATCGCCGTCGTCGGAACTCTGAAGGGTGGTCCGGATGCGGCCGCCGACCGGCCGCAGAACGCGGCGCCGATCTCGGCAACCAACTAGACAGCTCGCGGGCGGGACTCAGCCGGCCGCGGCCGTGGGAATGCGCGCAGTGGTGCTGATGGCCTTGTCGCCGCCCTCTTTGAATGCTGCGGCGTAGATGTCGACGTACTCCTGCCCCGACAGTCGCATCAGTTCGTACATGACCTCGTCGATCACCGCGCGCTCGATGAACCGATTACCGGCCAGGCCCTCGAATCGGCGGAAGTCCATCGGCTTGCCGAACTTGACCTCGATCTTGCCGAACCGCAGGAACTTCGCCCCCGGCGGGTTGACCAAGTTGGTGCCGACCATGGCGACCGGAATGACCGGGATGCCGGTCTCCAGAGCCAGCCGGGCCAGGCCGGTCTTGCCCTTGTACAACCGGCCGTCCGGAGACCGGGTGCCCTCCGGGTACATGCCCAGCAATTTGCCTTCGCCCAGGATGCGGGCCGCGGTGTTCAATGCCGCCTGAGCCGAGTCGGCGTCGGTGCGGTCGATGGGCACCTGGCCGACGGCAGTGTAGAACCAAGCCAGGAATCGACCCTTGATGCCAGTGCCGGTGAAGTACTCGGACTTGGCCAGGAAAGTGATGCGTCGACGCACCATCAGCGGGAGGTAGAAACTGTCCATCACCGCAAGGTGATTGCTGGCAAGGATTACCGGGCCGCTATCCGGAAGATATTCAATCCCTTGGACTTTCGGCCGGCCGATGACGTAGAGCAGCGGTCCCAGCAAGAAGTACTTGAACAGCCAATACCACATCGAACCTCCCGCAGCGGGCGCCCGGACGGTGCCCTGCGACAACTTTACCCACCCGCTGTCGGGGCGACCACACGGCAGATCGGTCCGCGCTGCCAGCTACTCCTCGAAGGTCACTGGGATGGGCTGGTAGCGGCCCGGCGAGGGGCGATCCTGTGGATCCGCTGGCTCATCCGTGTCGCCGGCGGTCGACCCCGACGGATCGGTCGGCGGCTCCGGTTGCTCTGTCTCGCCGGCCCGTTCGGCCAGAATCGCGCGCAGCGCGATAAGGAAAGCATCGCTCTGATCGGCGATCAGGCTCAGCATCGGGTGCTGCTCACCTTTGGCCAACGCTGCCAAGGCACATACCGGGCACCACACCTGCTGGCATTTGCCGGGCCCGTCACCGGCAGTCAGCACGGCGGCCGCGGTCAACCGGAACACCGGCTCCAACCGGTCGAGCAGCGCCAGCGCCAGTTGCCGCAGTTCGGGAGTCAGCTCGCCCAGACCGTCGGCACCGAATCCGGAGTGAGTCACGAGGGCCACACCTCCGGATTCGGACGGAAACGCACGGTCAGCTCACGACCACGCAGTTGAGCGCCGGTCACGATGCAGCGGCGCAGGACAGCCGCCAACGGTACCCGCCGCCTTGTTGCGCCGGAGCCAATGATCAAGTCGTCATCGACGCGACCCAGACTCAGCGACCCCGGGTCAGCTTGCGGCAATTCTATCCGCAGTCGGTACACCGCATCCAAGCCCGACCCAGACTCGCGGTCGACGATCGGACGTGGTGGTTGCGGCGGCGGCGAGCCGTCCCGCAATCGGGCCGCATCGAGTAACTCCCCCAACGCCTTCGGGCCGATCGGCTCGCCGGACAGATGCGGCACCAGTACCAATTGCACATCGCCCATGACGGCATCCAACTCGGCGAGCGTGGCGCGTTGCTCGGCAATACGCTCGGCATACCAGTCGAACGCCGGGTGCGCCGGAAGGTTCTCGTATTCGTATGAATCATCTTGCACCAAAACCTGATTCACGATCAGCTCGGCGACCCGAACCCCCATCAGGGTCAGCGCCGCCAGGGTGCGCTCCGCCTCGGCAGCCACCACCCGTTCGGGGGTGAGCACCAGGTGCGCGCCGACGGCCTGCTCGTCGTCGAGGAGCGCCGCAAGCTCCTCGGTGGCCGTGGCCACCCGTTCGATCAGCACCACCATCGCCGCCGAGCGCGCGTCGGACAGCCCAACCGACAACCTGCGATGACGTGGCCAGGCGCGCTCCACATACAGCGCGAAGGCCGACGGCAGCGTCAGCATTCGCATCGCGTCCGCGGTGGATGCACAGTCGACTATCACCTGATCCCACCGGCCGGAGGCTGCCAGTTCGGCAACCTCGTGCAGCCCCAACACCTCCTGGATTCCAGGTAGGGCCGAAAGTTCTTCTGGCGCAATATTTCCCACGTCAGACTCGGAGTACCGCGCAGCCAGCGTCGCAGCCACCTCGCGCCACCGGGTTTCCAGTAACGCCAGGGTGTCCAGAGCCAGCGCGTCCAGGTAGCAGTCCGTGCCGTCGATACCGTCGATGACCACCCGGGTGGGTTCACGCAACCCGGTTGGAGCGACCTCGACGCCCAGCACATCACCCGTGGAATGAGCCTGGTCGGTCGACACGATCAGGACGTGTTGCCCGGACCGTGCAGCACGCACCGCGGTGGCCGTGGCCACCGTCGACTTGCCTACTCCACCCTTGCCGACGAACAGACTGATCCTGGCTCGCCCGGCAGGGCCACCCTGATCACGCAGTCTCGACTCGCTTCTTGAGATCCTTGAGCGCGGTGTCGGTGAGCTTCCGTTCAGCCTTGCGTTTGAGCAGGCCGATCATCGGGATGATCAGATCGACCGCCAACTCATAAGTCACTTCAGTTCCAGAACCCTTGGGCGACAAGCGATATGTCCCATCCATCGCCTTCAGTAGCGAACTGGACACCAGCGACCAGCTGACCGACTTGCGGTCCGGCGGCCACACGTAGGCCAACACCATGCTGTCCTTGAGAACCGACGCATCCAACACCAGCCGGGCGGTCTTGGGATAACCGTCCGCATCCACATCGAGGACCTCGGTCTCCTGGTACTCGGCCACCCAATCCGGGTACGAACCGATATCGGCGATAACGTCCATCACCGTCGCCGGGTCGGCATCGATGTAGATCGTCTGCGCAGTCTTGTCCGCCACCTTTTCACTTCCCCGAGTCACCGATGCCCGACGGACGATCACACGCCCTTCGGCCGAGCTCTCAATGTACCGTCACTACCCACCGGCGGCGGCGTGATGCTGACCATCCGCCGCCCCCAGAAAAGGCGTTTTCAGGCCAGCCGCGACACGCCCACCGGGCGCGTCCGCTCCAGATCGTTCTTGATCTCGAACGCCATGTTCTTACCGGCCACCCGGCGGCGATGGTTGAGCTGTGCCAGATCCAGCGTGGCCAGCTCAGCGCCCGAAACACCGGTCGGTTCCGCGTGCAGGAAGTAGTGCAGCACCGCGCCATCCATCACGGGCTCGAGCCAGACCTCCATGGTTCCGGTCAATGCGCCGGTGACGGTCCAGCGCTGCCCCACCGGGCCGCGGTCCTCAATGACCGCGAGCCTCAGGTCCGGCCACCACCGGCGCCAGCTCTTGGGATTAGCCACCGCGGCCCCGATATCGACCGGGTCGGCACACACGAAGGTCTCGTCGGCGATCTGGATGCTGTTCATCGCCCATCAGCTTCACATATGCGGTCACGGACCGTGGAACCACCCGACTACGCTGAGCACGGCAATGTCGCGACCCGAAAGGCCACTCCGTGCGCGAGTTCAGCGTTCCTGCATCCTTCACCATCGGCGAGCACGACAACGTCGTCAGTCCGGTGTTCTCCCTCGAGCGCGAAGACCCCAACCACGTAGCAATCCAGCGGCTGGTGAACGGCACCTGGACCGACGTCACCAGCGCACAGGTCGCCACACAGGTCCGGGCCACCGCACTGGGTCTGATCGCCAACGGCGTGCAGCCCGGTGACCGGGTCGCGCTGCTGTCCGCCACCCGGTACGAGTGGCCGATCATCGACTTCGCCATCTTGTCCATCGGCGCGGTGACGGTGCCGATCTACGAGACCTCGGCCGCAGAGCAGATCCGGCACGTCATCGCCGACTCGGGCGCCTTGCTGGCGTTCGCCGAGACCGACGACCACGCCGCCAAGATCGACTCGATCCGCGCCGAATTGCCCTCACTGAAGGAAGTTTTCGTCATCGAGGGGTCGGGCCTCGACGACGTGGCCACCGCCGGCACCGGCGTCGACCCCGCCGAGCTGGACGCCCGGCTGGCCGCCATCAAATCGTCCGACCCGGCAACCCTGATCTACACCTCGGGCACCACGGGCCGGCCCAAGGGCTGCCAGCTGACCCACTCCAACCTGTTGGCCGAGATTCGCGGCGCCAAAGCCTGCTTCCCGGACCTGCTGGCCAAGGGCGAGAAGCTGCTGGTGTTTCTACCGCTGGCCCACGTGCTGGCGCGGGTCATCGCGGTCACCGCCTTCACCAACCAGGTGACGCTCGGCTTCACCAGCGACATCAAGAACCTGGTGCCCATCCTCGGGGTGTTCAAGCCGACGCTGGTGGTCTCAGTGCCCCGCGTCTTCGAGAAGGTCTACAACACGGCCGAGCAGAACGCCCGTAACGACGGTAAGGGCAAGATTTTCGAGCTGGCCGCCAATACCGCGATCGAGTGGAGCCAGGCACAGGACACTCCCGAGGGCCCAGGCCTGCTGTTGCGCATCAAGCACGCGGTGTTCGACAAGCTGGTCTACGGCAAGCTCAAGGCCGCTCTGGGCGGTAAGTGCGTCGGCGCCATCTCGGGCGGCGCGCCCCTGGGCTCCCGGCTCGGCCACTTCTACCGTGGCGTCGGCGTCACCATCTACGAGGGCTACGGCCTGACCGAGAGCACCGCAGCCATCACCGTCAACCGGGTCGGTGAATTGAAGGTCGGCTCGGTGGGCAAGCTGGTGCCCGGGAACAGCATGCGAATCGCCGACGACGGTGAGCTGCTGCTGTCCGGTGGCGTGGTGTTCGGCGGCTACTGGAACAACCCGACCGCCACCGAAGAGGCATTCACCGACGGCTGGTTCCACAGCGGCGACCTCGGCGCCATCGACGAAGACGGTTACCTGACCATCGTCGGCCGCAAGAAGGAGATCATCGTGACCGCGGGCGGCAAGAACGTCGCCCCGGCCCCGCTGGAAGACCAGCTGCGTGCACATCCGCTGATCAGCCAGGCCATGTGCGTAGGCGATAAGGAGCCGTTCATCGCCGCGCTGATCACCATCGACCCCGAGGCGTTCGAAGGCTGGAAGCAGCGCAACGGCAAGGATGCCGGGGCTTCGGTCGGCGATCTGGCCGACGACCCCGATCTGGTCGCCGAAATCCAGGCGGCTGTCGATGACGCCGACGAGTCGGTATCCAAGGCCGAGGCGATCCGCAAGTTCCGGATTCTGCCGGTCGACTTCACCGAAGACACCGGCGAGCTGACGCCGACGCTGAAGGTCAAGCGCAAGGTGGTGGCCGAGAAGTTCGCCGCCGACATCGCAGCGCTGTACAGCTAGGCCGGGCTCACAGCAGCTCGGTCAGCCGCTGTCCCTTGCTGCTCCACTGCCAGTTGTCGAGCACGAATTGACGACCGGCCGCGCCCATCGCTGTGGCGCGGTCGGGGTCGGCCAGCACATCACTGATTGCCGCGGCGATCGCGCCCACGTCCCGGCCGTCGACCACGCGTCCGGTCCGGCCCTCCACGACGGTTTCCGGCGCACCGCCGGAATTGCCGGCGACCACCGGAACTCCGCAGGACGAGGCCTCCAGAAACACGATGCCCAGCCCTTCCACGTCCAGACCCGAGCCGCGGGTGCGACACGGCATGGCGAACACGTCGGCCATGGCGTGGTGGGCGGGTAGTTCGTCGCCGGGCACACCACCGGTGAACACCACGTGGTCAGTGACGCCGAAGCGGTCCGCGAGCTTATGCAGTTGGTCTCGGTATGGGCCGTTGCCGACGATCATCAGAGCCGCCCCGTCGATGCTTTGGCGGATCGCAGGCAATGCCCGAATCAGCATGTCCTGCCCCTTGCGCGGCACCAACCGGGACACACACCCGATCACCGGTCGCTGACCCAGCCTGTAGCGGGCGCGCAATTCGGCACGTGCCACGTCGTCCGGCACAAAACGGTCGCTGTCCACTCCGGGAGCCAGGTACTCCAGCGCGGCGTTCGGACCGAAGGCCGAGGCGAAGCGGCCCCGTGTGTAATGGCTGACGAACGTCACCACATCAGCGTTATTTCCGATGTGGCGCAATGCATTTCGTGCGATGGGCAGCATCGACCAGCCAACCTCGTGACCGTGTGTGCTGGCCACCACCCGGGTGGCGCCGGCCTCGCGGGCCAGCGGCGTCAGCAGCGCCAGCGGTGCCGCGGCACCGAACCACACGGTGTCGATGGCGTTTCTGGTGATCAGATTGCGCATGCGCAGGGCAACCGTCGGCTCGGGCAGCATCAGCGTCGTGGGATGACGGACGACTTCATACCCGGAATCGGCGGCGGCCCGATCGTAGTCCGGTGCGCCCTTCCATTTGGGCGCGTACACCGTCAGTTGGTGTTCCCCACGGGCGATCAGTTCGCCGACGAGGTTTTCCAGGTACGACTGAATACCCCCGCGGCGCGGCGGAAAGTCATTGGTGAGCAACAGGACGCGTGACATCGCGGTCAGGTTATCCGCTGAGCCACTGCCGCCACGCAGCCAGCATCGTGTCGCGGTTAATTCCGAGGGTTTGGGTCAGCGCCGTGTCGAGGTCCGGGTGGCCGGCGCCGCACGCGACCAAGTACAACTGGCGCAGCACGGGGTCACCGAACCGGGCCCCGACGAACCGGGCGAACCACCACGACCGGTCATAGGCCAGCGCCAGGGCGTCCCCCGTGACCTCGAAGTCGGCGTTGGTGGGCAGCACTGAGAATTCGGCCGCGCGGGCCGGGCCGGGCACCGGAGTGCGTGGCCGACCCACGTAGTCAGCGACGCCCTCGGTCAGGCTCCACGGCGCATCGGCTGCGGTAACCAACCGCGAGGCATAGTGAAAAAGCTCGTGACGCAACACGATTCGCAGCGCGCCAGGACTCATCCCGGCGGCGCCGGGAGCGAACACGATGCGTTCGACCGTCGTGGACGCGGCGATGTCGGGCCCACCCCCGGCCAGCGCCTGGAACTCCTCGTCGGTGCCGGTGGTGATGATGGTGATCTCGCGGCGCCAGTCATCACTCCAGAACGCGGTGACGGCCTCGACTGCTGGACCGATCTCGGCGGCAATCCGGGCCGACAGGGCGGAATCTCCCAGTGCCAGCAGATGAACCGTCCGGCCGTCACGCAGGGTGATGGTGCTCGGTGCGGGGGCGACAGGCTTCGCAGGCTCGGACGGCGGTGTGGTCGCTGGCGACGGACCGGCCGGCGCGGGGCGACGAGCAAGAACGAATGCCGCGGCCGCCGCTTCAGCGGCCAACAGGCCGAGCAGGGCGCGGCGGGAAGGACGGAACTCGCCCCGTGGCGGATTCAGTAGCGCCGGACCCAGTAGCTGCGGACTCAGTAACGACGAACGTTGTGGATCGGCGCGTTGTCCACCGGCGCGACCCGCACCGGTACGCCGAAGGTCGAGGCATGCACCATCATGCCGTCGCCGATGTAGATGCCCACGTGCGACGCATCAGAGTAATAAGTGATGACATCGCCGGGCTGCATCTGGTCTCGCGACACCGGCTGACCGCCTACGGCCTGTGCGTAACTGGAATGCGGCAGCGCGATGCCGGCCTGCTGGAACGCCCACATCACCAGACCTGAACAGTCGAACGCACCGGGACCAGCGGCACCCCACGAGTACGGATCACCGATCCGGGTCAGCGCGGCCTGCACGGCGATGGCACCCGCATTGGAGCCGCCGAGCTCCGGCTGATCGACTGTCGGAGCACCATCAGCGGGCGGATTGGGGCCGGCCGCCACGATCGACGGATCCTGACCCGGCGCTGGTGGCAAAGGATTGGGTACCGCCGGCGGCGGCGGAGTCGGCGGCAGAGCGGCGAGCGCCTCGCGCTGGTTTGGTGTCAGAGCGGAGTACCGAGACTTGACGATTGCGATCTGAACTTGAAGCTTGCTCTGCTTGGACTGCAGATCTGCGCGCACCGCAGCGGCTTGCTCGGCCGCGGTCTTGGCGTCGGCGGCCGATTTCGCGGACTCGGCCTCGGCCTTGGTCGCGGCATCGGAGGCGTCGTGGAAGCTCACCATCTGTGCGGACATCTCGGTGGCCATCACTCGCTGCACGGACAGCTGGTCGATGAGCTGCTGCGGCGAGCCTGCGTTCAAGATCGCGCTCATGCCATCGGTACGGCCACCCATATATTGAGCCGCAGCAATTTTGTCGACGGAAGTCTGATATGTTGCCAGCTGCCCCTTGGCCGCATCGATGGCGGCGACGTCCGAGTCATGCTTGGTTTCGGCGGTTTTTACCTCTGCCAGCTTCTTATCAAGATCGATCTGGGCCGCGTGCATGGCCTCTGTGGTCTGCTCAGCTTGGCGGGACAGTTGATGAAGCTTTGCTACGGCATCCTCAGATGGGTCACCATGTGCGTTTCCAGCAAACGCGCTGCCGAGTAACGTCAGCCCCGCTACTACACCGACAACAGGTCGCTGAATGGCACGAATGTTCAGGTGTAGGCGATCGAGACTCAAGATTTCGCGTCCTTCAACTGCAGGTTCGTGCGCTTCGAACTAACACTTAGGTCTCAGTTAGGTTACGAAACAGCAACGGCGTTGTCCAACGGGAGAGGCCAATTTATCAGGCCGCCGAAAGATTTGCTTAATCTGCATCACAGTGTGAGTGTCGTCACGCAACCCCAGCAGCCCCACCCGTTTCTACATCCAGGCCTGTGTCTTCGCCGCGCGGACGGCCGATCGGCACGAGCCGCAATCGCGGCGCCAGACCGGCCTCGGCGAGGACTTCCAGTGCACGACGCTCATCATCTAGCAACGTATCTGGCACTCCAAGCAGCACAGTGACAACACAGTCGTTGCACCCCGGCCCACGCACTGCGCAGTCGTCGCAGTCGATCTTCACCGGCCCCGAACCAAGCTGTCCCATATCTCACCCCTTTTTCGTCGGACCCCTGTTCATCGGACTGAGGCGCACGCTAGCGAGCCGGTCCGACAAAAACGCCAACGACGACCCGCCCGACATCCGAATTACACAAATGTGACTTGCTGTCGGTCCCCACGCCTACTGTCACGCTCATGGGCAGCACCACCGCGGCCGATGCCGAGCAGCTTGCGTTCGATCTCGATGAGGCACTGTTGCGCGACACCACCTTCGTCGTGGTCGACCTGGAGACCACCGGCGGCCGCGCCAAGGGCGGCCCGGACGGGACCGGCTGGGACTGCATCACCGAAATCGGCGCGGTCAAGGTGCGCGGCGGTCAGGTCATCGGTGAATTGGCCACTCTGGTCGACCCGGGCCGCGCGATCCCACCGCAGATCGTCCAGCTGACCGGCATCACCACCGCCATGGTCTGTGATGCCCCACGGATCGAATCGGTGCTGCCGTCATTCCTGGAGTTCTGTCGCGGCGCAGTATTGGTCGCCCACAACGCCGGCTTCGACGTCGGCTTCCTACGCGCGGCCGCAGAGCGCGCCCAGCTGGACTGGCCGCGTCCGCCGGTGCTGTGCACGGTCAAGCTGGCCCGCCGGGTGCTGACCCGCGACGAGGCCCCCAGCGTGCGGCTGTCCGAGTTGGCCCGGTTGTTCCGCACCACCACCACACCCACGCACCGCGCCCTGGACGACGCCCGGGCCACCGTCGACGTACTGCACGGTCTGCTGGAGCGGATCGGCAATCAGGGCGTGCACACCCTGGCCGATCTGCGCGGGTTCCTGCCCGACGTCAGCCCGGCGCAACGCCGCAATCGCCGACTGGCCGACGCGCTGCCGAATCGCCCAGGGGTGTACCTGTTCCGCGGACCGTCCGACGAGGTGCTGTACGTCGGCACCGCGGTCGATCTGCGTCGCCGGGTCCGGCATTACTTCACCGGAGCCGACCCGCGAACCCGGATCAAGGAGATGGCCTCGCTGGCGGTCGGCGTCGACCATGTCGAGTGCGCGCATGAACTGGAGGCCGGTGTGCGCGAGCTGCGGTTGCTGGCTGCGCACGCGCCGCCGTACAACCGGCGCTCCAAGGCCCCGCACCGATGGTGGTGGGTGGTACTGACCGACGAGTCATTCCCCCGATTCTCGGTCGTCCGGTCGCCCAAGCATGACCGTGCGGTCGGCCCGTTTCGTGCCCGCGCCGACGCCGTGGACGCTGCCGCGCTACTGGCCCGGTTCACCGGTGTGCGGACCTGTACGACGCGGCTGGCGCGCACCGCCCTACACGGCCCACGATGCCCTGAAGTAGAGCTGTCCGGGTGTCCGGCGCCCCGCGGCAGCACCGCCGCCGAATATGCGCACATCGCCCTAGAGGCCGCCAATCATATTGCCGGCATTGACAATTCAGCGCTGGCAGCGGCACTGCACCAGATCGACACCCTCGCCGCCGACGGCCGGTACGAGACCGCGGCCCGGCTCCGCGACCGCACCGAGACAACCATCGACGGGCTATGGCGCGGCCAACGTCTGCGCACTCTGACCACGCTCAGCGAGTTGGTCGCCGCACGGCCCGACGGAGCGGGCGGCTGGCACTTGGTGGTCATTCGGCACGGCCAGCTGGCTGCCGCCGGTAACGCCTGCAGAGGCGTGCCGCCGATGCCGATTGTCGACGCGATTTGTGCTGCGGCACAAGTGATTCTGCCGTCGCATTCGCCATTGGGCGGAGCGCTGGTGGAAGAGACGGCACTGATCGCACGTTGGCTTTCGGGCCCGGGTGTGCGGATCGTACGTACCGATGCCGATTCCTACACCGACTCCGAGGCCGGGTACTGCACGCCGGTCGCGGCGGCCGGCCGACTGGCGCAGTGGGCCGCCACCGCACGCTCAGCTCGAGTTGCTGCCGAACAACTCGAGCGGTCAGACCTTCTGGGTGAACCGGGCCCATCGCGCGAGCAGCTTCTCGGCCGCCCCGGAATCGATGGCCTCGGTGGCACGCGACAGACCCCGTTCCCACGCCGGCACCCACTGGGCGTCGCTGGCTAGCCCGGCATGCGCCACCATCGCGCCGGCCGCATTGAGCACCACGGCATCACGCACCGGACCGGGCCTGCCGCTCAGCACCTCACGAACCGACTCTGCGTTGGCAACGGCGTCACCACCGATGAGTTCACTCAGGTCGGCCCGCGCGAACCCGAACGCCGCCGGGTCCAACGTCAGTCGCTCCACAGTCCCGGCCTGCACGCGCCAGATGGTGCTGGTGGTGGTCGTGGTCAGCTCATCGAGCCCGTCATCGCCGTGCACCACCAGCACGCTGGAACCGCGGGCGGCGAACACTCCGGCCATCACCTCGGCCAGATCGCCCCACGCGCAGCCGATCAGGCCCGCTCGCGGCATGGCCGGATTGGTCAGCGGCCCAAGCAGATTGAAGACCGTCGGTACCCCTATCTCACGGCGCACCGCCGACGCATGCCGGTAGGACTGGTGGAACTGCGGGGCGAACGCGAACCCGATACCGACCTCCGCGACGCACCGCGCGACATCTCCGGGCGCCAGGTCGATCTTCACGCCGAGCGCCTCGAGGGTGTCCGCCCCACCGGACAACGACGATGCCGCCCGGTTCCCGTGCTTTATCACCGGCACCCCGCAGGCCGCAGTGACGATCGAGGCCATGGTCGACAGGTTCACGGTGTTGGAACCGTCACCTCCGGTACCCACGATGTCCACGAGGTCGGTCCCGATCGCCTCGGTGGGCACTTTTCGGGCGTGTCGCAGCATCACTTCGGCCAGCTCGGTCACCTCTGCCGAGGTCGGCCGTTTCATCTTCAGCGCGACGGCAAAACCGGCAATCTGCGCAGGGGTTGCCGAACCCGTCATGACCTGGTCCATCGCCCATCCAGCTTGACCGGCGGCAAGATTCTGACCGGTGGTCAGCCGACCAAGGATCTGGGGCCAGAGATTGGCGTCGGTGGTCGCTTGCAGACGGGGATCCGTGGTTGGCACGAAACCGATTATGGCCAATCTCGCCACCCGGGTGGAGTTCAACAACTACAAAGCGTCATACTTACCGCTGTGACGAGCGCTGTAGGTACCTCGGGAACCGCGATCACGTCGCGTGTGCATTCGCTGAACCGACCAAACATGGTCAGTGTCGGCACCATTGTGTGGCTTTCCAGCGAGCTGATGTTCTTTGCTGGACTGTTCGCAATGTATTTCACTGCACGCGCCCAGGCTGGTGGCGTGTGGCCGCCACCCCCCACACATCTGAACCTCGCCGAGGCAGTACCGGTGACACTGGTGCTGATCGCGTCGTCGTTCACGTGTCAGATGGGCGTGTTCGCCGCTGAACGCGGTGACGTCTTCGGCCTGCGCCGCTGGTACGTCATCACCTTCATCATGGGCGCGATCTTCGTGGCCGGTCAGGCCTACGAGTACACGGTCCTCGTCAGCGAAGGCACCACGATCCCCAGCAGCTCCTACGGTTCGGTGTTCTATCTGGCCACCGGTTTCCACGGGCTGCATGTCATCGGCGGTCTGATCGCGTTCATCTTCCTGCTGATCCGCACCCAGATGAGCAAGTTCACGCCGGCGCAGGCCACCGCGGCAATTGTTGTGTCGTACTACTGGCACTTCGTCGACATCGTGTGGATTGCGTTGTTCGCCACCATCTACTTCGTACGATGATCGGCTCGCCGATGCGTCCAATGAGAAGGGGTTCGATGACCAGCAAGTCCAGCGGAGCCGGAAAGCCGGCGACAGTGCGCCGCCGTCGGCTACACCGCCGCCTCTCAACGGCAATGCTGCTGTTGTTCGGACTTCTCGTGGCGGGCGGCCTGGCGGCTACCCTGACCCCGCGGCCCCAGGTCGCGATGGCAGACGAGTCGCAACTGGCCTTGCTGCGCACCGGTAAGCAGCTGTTCGACACCTCGTGTGTCAGCTGCCACGGTGCCAACCTGCAGGGTGTGCAGGACCGGGGCCCCAGCCTGATCGGCGTCGGTGACGCGGCCGTCTACTTCCAGGTCTCCACCGGTCGCATGCCGGCCATGCGCGGCGAGGCCCAGGCCACCCGCAAGCCGCCCGCGTTCGACGAGCATCAGATCGACGCGCTCGGCGCGTACATCCAGGCCAACGGCGGCGGCCCCCAGGTTCCTCGCGGAGCCAACGGCGAGATCGATCAGCACTCGTTCCTGGGTGACAACGTGGCCCGCGGCGGCGACCTGTTCCGGCTGAACTGCGCTTCCTGCCACAACTTCACCGGCAAGGGCGGCGCACTGTCGTCCGGCAAGTTCGCTCCCGATCTGGGCGAGGCCTCCAAGGTCCCGTCCCAGGTTTACGCCGCGATGCTCACCGGCCCCCAGAGCATGCCGAAGTTCTCCGATCGGCAGCTGACCCCGGAAGAGAAGCGCGACATCGTCGCCTACGTGCATGAGTCCGCTGATGCCCGCAGCCAGGGCGGTTACGGCCTGGGTGGTTTCGGCCCCGCGCCGGAGGGTATGGCGATGTGGATTATCGGAATGGTCGCCGTGATCGGCGTGGCTATGTGGATCGGATCGCGAGCATGAGCGACAACGTGAACATTCCCAGCGACGACGAGCTGCGCGAGATGTCGCGCGACGAGCTCGTCGCTCTCGGCGGCGAGATAGACGGTGTCCAGACCCTGTACAAGGGCGACCGCTGGCCAGTCGAGGGCACCAAGGCCGAGAAGCGCGCCGAGCGGTCGGTCGCTCTCTGGCTGCTGCTCGGTGGCGCCGCAGGTCTGGCCCTGCTGCTGGTGTTCCTGTTCTGGCCGTGGGAGTACAAGCCATTCGGCTCGGAGGGTGAGTTCATCTACTCACTGGCCACTCCGCTCTACGGCCTGACGTTCGGTGTGTCGATTCTGGCCATCGGCATCGGCGCGGTGCTGTTCCAGAAGAAGTTCATCCCCGAGGAGATCTCGGTTCAGGAGCGCCACGACGGCGCTTCCCCGGAGGTTCACCGGGCCACCATCGCTGCCAACCTGACTGACGCCTACGAGCGCTCAACCATCAAGCGGCGCAAGATGATCGGCCTGTCCCTCGGCGTCGGGCTGGGCGCATTCGGGCTCGGCACCGCGGTGGCATTCATCGGTGGTCTGATCAAGAACCCGTGGAAGCCTGTCGTTCCCACCGCCAAGGGCAAGACGGCGGTCCTGTGGACGTCCGGCTGGACCCCCCGGTTCCACGGCGAGACCATCTACCTGGCCCGGGCCACCGGACTGCCCGGCGAGTCCCCCTACGTCAAGATGCGGCCGGAAGATCTCGATGCCGGCGGCATGGAGACCGTCTTCCCGTGGCGTGAGTCCGACGGTGACGGCACTACCTTGGAATCCCACGACAAGTTGTCGGAGATCGCACTGGGCGTGCGCAATCCGGTCATGCTCATCCGGATCAAGCCCGAGGACATGTCTCGGGTGGTGAAGCGGAAGGGCCAGGAGAGCTTCAACTTCGGTGACTTCTTCGCGTTCACCAAGGTGTGCTCTCATCTGGGCTGCCCGTCGTCGCTGTACGAGCAGCAGACCTACCGCATCCTGTGCCCGTGCCATCAGTCGCAGTTCGATGCGCTGCACTTCGCGCGGCCGATCTTCGGCCCGGCGGCTCGCGCTCTGGCGCAGCTGCCGATCACGATTGACAAACAGGGCTACCTGGTCGCCAACGGCGACTTCATCGAACCCGTCGGACCGGCATTCTGGGAGCGCAAATCATGAGTCCACAGGGTCAGACATCGAAGCTGGCCGCACAGGCCAACGCGATCGATTCTCGGTATCACCCTTCGGCCGCTGTACGTCGCCAGCTGAACAAGGTCTTCCCAACGCACTGGTCGTTCCTGCTCGGTGAGATCGCGCTGTACAGCTTCATCGTGCTGCTGCTCACCGGCGTGTACCTGACGCTGTTCTTCGATCCGTCGATGACCGACGTCATCTACCACGGCGTATACCAGCCGCTGCGCGGCGTGCAGATGTCCCGGGCCTACGAGTCGGCGCTGGACATCTCCTTCGAGGTGCGCGGTGGTCTGTTCGTCCGCCAGATTCACCACTGGGCTGCACTGATGTTCGCCGCGGCGATCATGGTGCACATGGCCCGCATCTTCTTCACCGGTGCGTTCCGCCGCCCGCGTGAGGCCAACTGGGTCATCGGTTCGCTGCTGCTGATCCTGGCCATGTTCGAGGGTTACTTCGGCTACTCGCTGCCCGACGACCTGCTGTCCGGTATCGGTCTGCGTGCCGCATTGTCCTCGATCACGCTGGGCATCCCGCTGATCGGCACCTGGATGCACTGGGCGCTGTTCGGTGGCGACTTCCCGGGCCAGATCATCATCCCGCGCATGTACGCCCTGCACATCCTGCTGATCCCGGGCGTCATCCTGGCCCTGATCGGTGCACACATGGCGCTGGTGTGGTTCCAGAAGCACACCCAGTTCCCCGGCCCCGGCCGTACCGAGAAGAACGTCGTCGGCGTGCGCGTCATGCCGGTGTTCGCGGTCAAGTCGGGTGCGTTCTTCGCCATGGTCACCGGCATCCTCGGCATCATGGGCGGTCTGCTGCAGATCAACCCCATCTGGGAGCTCGGTCCCTACAAGCCGTCGCAGGTGTCCGCTGGTAGCCAGCCCGACTTCTACATGATGTGGACCGAAGGTCTGGCGCGTATCTGGCCGCCATGGGAGTTCTACCCGTTCGGGCACACCATCCCGGCCGTCATCGGCGTGGCGCTTCTCATGGGCCTGATCTTCACCCTGCTGATCGCATGGCCGTTCATCGAGAAGAAGGTCACCGGGGACGACGCGCACCACAACCTGCTACAGCGTCCGCGTGACGTGCCGGTCCGTACTGCGATCGGTGCCATGGCGATTGCCTTCTACATGGTGCTGACCCTGGCCGCGATGAACGACATCATCGCCCTCAAGTTCCACATCTCGCTGAACGCGACGACGTGGATCGGCCGCATCGGCATGATCGTGCTCCCCGCGATCGTCTACTACATCACCTACCGCTGGTGTGTGGGTCTGCAGCGCAGTGACCGCGCGGTGCTGGAGCACGGCATCGAGACGGGCATCATCAAGCGGCTTCCGCACGGCGCGTACATCGAGCTGCACCAGCCGTTGGGCCCGGTCGACGACCACGGCCACCCTCTGCCGCTGGAGTACCAGGGTGCCGCCCTGCCGAAGCGGATGAACAAGTTGGGCTCTGCGGGTGCTCCCGGTACCGGCAGCTTCCTGTTCGCCGATCCGGCGTCCGAGCAGGCCGCCCTCACCGAGGCCGAGCATGCGGCCGAGCACAAGGCGCTCACCGCGCTCAAGGAGTACCAGGACGGCATTTCGCCGGCCGACGACTCCAACGGCCACCACTAGTTCGATCTACGAGTTCGGCCCGGTCTGGTTCACACCAGACCGGGCCGAACTCGTTTGCGTCGAAGGTGCAGCACCCCCTACCCCACCGCGGCTCCGTCACCGCGGCCCCAGCGGCCTATCCTTCCCCATTCGGGCCATCAAAATTCTGCGGGGACCCCAACACCTGGAAGTGCACGGTGCCGCCCCAGGCCGCCAGGTAGCCGCGGTTGCATCCTCCGTTGACCCCTTCAGCTTGCACAGCGACCTCGTGCTCGCCCGCCGGCACCCGATACGCCGCAGTACGTTGCCCCGGCCCCAAGACGTAGGACTCCATCGCCTCGCCATCGATTCGGACGTGCGCGATGATGTCGGAGCAGTGGGTTGGATCTGCGGTGATCCAGACGTCCGACGACGTTGGGTAGTGAGTGGTCCAAGTTTCGACGTTTTTGCACCACTGAGTCCATGGCTTCGTGCACTGATCCACCGCGAAGTGCTCATGCCAGGTATCTGCCGATGCGGGAGCGGCGAGCGCAATCGCAGCAAACCCACTCGAAGCGGTGGCGCGTACTACTCGGATCGCAATTCGTCGATTATGTGTGAACTTCATGTCTGTCTCCTTCAAGATTGCTGTGAAGGTGACGCTATTTCTGCTGGGCGCCGTAGTCGCGAGTAGCCGAGTACTCAAATCGTGGTGTGCACCGACTTGTCGCAGTAGATGACGTTGAGACCGCAATCTGGGCGGCAAATGCCGAGTACTGAGATCCCTCAGCGCAGGACCAACGGAAGGCCGAACAGAAATCAGGCGGTGCGCGCCGACTCGGCCGATTCGTCCAGCACCACATGCAATTCCCGCAGGCAGTACCACGGAATGCCGACCATCGCTGCCGTGACGACGGCAGCCAGCCCGTACAGGATCCAGGACAGCTGATCGTGGCTGTCGGCCATCATGTAGGTGGCCAGGAAAACGAACAATGTGGCAGCACCCATCGCGGCCACAATCCCCGCCGTGCAGCGCAGCCACAAGCGATCGACAGCGGCTACCGGGAAGCCCAACATGCTGGTCGCCGGCGACGCTGAATACCGACGCACCACCGGGTCGTTGAAGGACCGCAGGCTGGTTCTTCCAGTGTCACCGAAACCAGCAGTCTCCTCGCGAGGCGGCTCCGCCGAGCCACCGAACAGCGGCCGCGGTGGGCCCTGGCCCGCACGTCGGGCCCGCAGCAGCAACGGAATGGCGCCAAGAATCACAGCCAGTGACACGCCAATGACGGCGTACAACAGCCACGGCGTGTGCGATCCGTCCGAACCGTTTGGATGCCTGGTGCCCAGGTCGACCAGCGCCACGACGGCCGCCACCCCCGCGCCCAGCGCTGCCAGCCAGGCGCCGATGCAGACGCCGACCAGGATCCGGTCGAACTGATCCGGAGTTGCGCCGGTCACTCGTGATCGGAACGCGGATTCAGATTGGGTGGGCATCAACAGCTCGTCTGCCAATCGTTGTTCTGCGAAGAGGCGATGGTTTGGCCGTCACTGGTGGTGATGGTGCAGTTCAGGTGACTCAGCCGCAACAAGCTGGACGCCTGTACCGACCCGTATTCAGACAACGAGATCGGTGTCAGGGTGATCGTCCAAGGAATGTAAACGTTCTGTTGGGTGCGCTGGTGTCCGGAAGCGTCGGTGTAGGTCACCGAGATCCGGTCCAGTGGCGCCTTGGTGCCATACACCGTGTACGTGACGTACTTCGGCCCGGCTGGGGTCGTCGTGGTCGGCGGCGGCGGTGCGGCCGCGGCCGGCGTCGACGGGGGTGGAGGCTCCGGGCTCGGCGGCGGGGGCGCCGGCTGCGTCACCGTCACCGTGGATGGCGGCGGGGGCGGTGGTGGCGGCTCCTCCGTCGTCGTTGTCTTTGGCGGCGGAGGCGGTGGTGTGGTCGTGGTGGTGAACTCGTCCTGGAACGGCGGCGCGGACGTCGTCGTACTGGTGGTCGGTGTCGCCGCGTTCTCAGAGCTGGTGTTTCGGGTCACCAAGATCGCCACCGAGGCGACCAGCGAGATCGCGGCGATGATCGCTACGACGCCGACTACCCAGGGCCAGCGTGGCGGAGGCATGTCCGCCGCCGGCTCTGCGCTACCTGGCTTGGCCTCATAGCTGTCGTAGTCGTAGAGACCTGGGTCCGGCGGCACGTATGGGCCGCTGGTGAAATGCTCGGACTCAGGCGCTGAATACGCCCTCGAATAGATCTCGGTCTCGCCGGTGCTCGATGCGTCCGAGGCCGAATCGTCCGAGTCCTTTGAATGTGACTCGCTCACCTAACGCCTATCCCTCTCGACTGCTCCATGGGCGCAGCGTCGCCGTAGCTACGGCAGACCGTACCTCGCGGCAACACTACCCAACCGGAAACCGGTAAGGACACCATGATGCCGACGGGCCGACAACTGACGCACGGTTGTGACCTGACCAAGAGGATCAGACGCCGGTCACCGCGAGGTCAGTGCTTCTCCGGACCGGTGTAGTACTCGAAGACCAGACCAGCGACCGAGGCCAGCACGAAGCAGACACCGGCAACAATCAGCCAGGGCAGCCACAATGCGATACCAACTGCAGTGGTCGACGCCGCCAGCGCGATCATGATGGGCCACCAGCTGTGCGGGCTGTAGAAACCCAGCTCGCCGGCACCGTCGGAGATCTCGGCGTCCTCGTAGTCCTCTGGACGGGTGTCCAGGCGGCGGGCCACGAACCGGAAGAACGTGGCGATGATCAGCGACAGACCGGTGCTGAGCACCAAAGCGGTGAGGCCGGCCCATTCGATGCCACCGTCAGCGAACATCGAGGTCAAGACGCCGTAACCGATCGACGCCAACGCAAAGAAGGCAGTCAGGAGTTCAAACAACCGGGCTTCGATATGCATGGTGTAGTTCCCTACTTGCTCGCCTGGGCGGGTGCGCCGACCTGCTCACCACGACGGGTATCGAACGGGTGCGTGGTCACCGCGGTGGGCGGCAGTCCGATCGACTGGAGTGCTTCGGCATTGGTCGCCTTCGGGTGATCCACCCGGTACTGCAAGTACTTCTGGAAGTCGGCCGGATCCACCACGCGCACTTCGAAGTTCATCATCGAGTGGTAGGTGCCGCACATCTCGGTGCAACGCCCGACGAAAGCGCCGGTCTTCTCGATCTCGGTGACCTGGAAGACGTTGTCGGAGTGGTTGGCCTGCGGGTTCGGAATGACGTCACGCTTGAACAGGAACTCCGGTACCCAGAAGCCGTGAACCACGTCGGCCGAGGCGATCTGGAACTCGATGCGCTTGCCCTTGGGCAGCACCAGGATCGGAATCTCGGTGCTGGTTCCGATGGTCTCGACCTTGTCGAAGTTCAGGTAGGTGCGGTCCTCGGGGTTCTGGCCGCGGATGGGACCGACCTTCTCCTCACCATGCTCGTCCTTGCCCTCGGGCTTGGACTTCATGGCGGCCTTGCGGGCTGCGTCGGCACCGTCGTAGTTGAAGCTGCCGTCGTGGAACGCCACCTTCTGGTAGCCGAACTTCCAGTTCCACTGGAAGGCCGTGACGTCGACGGTGACCTCAGGGTTGGGATCCTTGTGCAGCATCTTCTCCTGCACCACGACGGTGAAGTAGAAGAGCACCGAGATGATGAGGAACGGAACCACGGTCAGCACCAATTCCAGCGGCATGTTGTAGCCGAACTGGCGGGGCAACTCGGTGGCGCCCTTCTTCTTCCGGTGGAAGATCATGGCCCAGAAAATCAGCGCCCAAACAATGGCGCCGACCACGAACGAGGCGATGACGGACCACACCCACAGATCACGGTTTGCATGAGCTTCCGGGGTGATACCGGTCGGCCAACCAAGACCGAATACGTCCTGCCAGCTGCACCCACTGAGCAGCAGCGTCGACGCGCCAAGAATGGCGGACAACGCCACCAACCGGAGCCCGCGAGCGGTCACGTTGAGGCCCTCCTAGGAGTCGGTGAAGCTAGGCGAATACTACGCAGCGTAGACCACGCCTCGCGCGCCGAGCGAAGCGACCGGCCAAACCATTCCGGCGGTTCTGAACTCACCCGCCTGAACAGGCATACTGGCGCCGTGTGCGGACTGCTGGCCTATCTGGCCGACCCTCTTGCCGACCCCACTGCCGAGCCGTCGGCCGACCTGGTGAATGCGGTTTCTGACGCCACTCACCAGATGCGTCACCGTGGCCCAGACGAGTCGGGCGCGTGGGCAGACACCACCGTCCGGGCCGATGCGCACTCAGTGGTTTTCGGTTTCAACCGGCTCTCCATCATCGACATTGCGCACAGCCATCAACCGCTGCGTTGGGGCCCGCCCGAGTCACCGGACCGCTACGCCCTGGTGTTCAACGGCGAGATCTACAACTACTTGGAGCTGCGGGAAGAACTGGGGGCCGAGTTCGGCGCGCAATTCGCGACCGCAGGCGACAGTGAGACGATCGTCGCGGCCTACCACCATTGGGGCACCGCCGCCCTGAACCGGCTGCGCGGCATGTTCGCGTTCGCCCTGTGGGACACCGAGACCTGCGAATTGTTCTGCGCGCGTGACCCTTTCGGCATCAAGCCGCTGTACATGGCGACCGGCAGGGGCGGCACCATCCTGGGTAGCGAGAAAAAGTGCGTGCTGGAACTGGCCGCACGAGCCGGTGTCGACCTGAGCATCGACGAGCGTGCGGTGCAGCACTACACGGTGCTGCAGTACGTGCCCGAACCCGAGACGCTGCAGCGCGGCATCCGCCGGCTGGAGTCCGGCAGTTACGCGCGGATCCGGCCGGGTCAGCAACCCGACGTGACCCGCTACTTCCGGCCGACGTTCTCCACGGTGCCCTTTGCCGCAGGCTCCGAGCAGGCCCGGTACGACGAGATCACCGCGGTGCTGGAGGATTCGGTCGCCAAGCACATGCGCGCCGACGTGACGGTGGGCGCCTTCCTGTCGGGCGGTATCGACTCCACCGCGATCGCCGCACTTGCCATGCGGCACAACCCGAAACTGATCACCTTCACCACCGGATTCGAGCGGGAGGGCTTCTCCGAGGTCGACGTCGCGGTGGCCTCGGCTGAAGCGATCGGGGCGCGGCACGTGACCAAGGTGGTAAGCCAGGCCGAGTTCGTCGATGCGCTCCCGGAAATCGTCTGGTATCTGGACGAGCCGGTCGCCGACCCGGCCTTGGTGCCGTTGTTCTTCATCGCTCGCGAAGCCCGCAAACACGTGAAGGTCGTGCTCTCCGGCGAGGGTGCCGACGAGTTGTTCGGTGGCTACACTATTTATCGGGAACCGTTGTCGCTCAAGGCTTTCGACCGCGTTCCCCGCGGACTGCGACGCGGACTCGGCAAGGCCTCCAAGTCATTGCCGGACGGCATGCGCGGCAAGAGTCTGTTGCACCGCGGGTCGCTGACGCTCGAGGAGCGGTATTACGGCAACGCTCGCAGCTTCTCCGACGATCAACTGCGCGCCACCTTGACCCACTTCAACCCGGCTTGGACCCACACCGACGTGACCGCACCGATTTACGCCGAATCGGCCGGCTGGGATCCGGTGGCCCGCATGCAGCACCTGGACCTGTTCACCTGGCTGCGCGGCGACATCCTGGTCAAGGCCGACAAGATGACCATGGCCAACTCACTGGAACTGCGCGTGCCGTTCCTGGACCCCGAGGTCTTCAAGGTGGCGTCGAAGCTGCCGTACGACCAGAAGATCACACGAACCACCACCAAGTACGCGCTTCGGCGGGCATTGGAGCCGATCGTGCCGGCGCATGTGTTGAACCGGGCGAAGCTCGGCTTCCCGGTGCCTATCCGGCACTGGCTGCGCTCGGGAGAACTACTTGAGTGGGCGCACGCCACCCTCAACGCGTCTCAGACCGACTATCTGTTCAACCGCGACGCGGTGCGGCAGATGCTCGAGGAGCACCGCACCGGCGTCAGCGATCACAGTCGCCGGTTGTGGACGGTGCTGATCTTCATGCTGTGGCATGCCATCTTCATCGAGGGCACCGTCACCCCGCAGATCAGCGAGCCGGTCTACCCCGTCGAGCTGTAACTCTCCCGCACTTTCCCGCCCAAATGTCGATTTTGGCAGAGCGCGTCTAACCGAGGACCGCAGCGATCTCACTCGCGGCGTCAGCGCCGTAGGCATCCGAAAGGCGCTGCACCGCAGCCTTTTTGTCCAGGGTCCACTCCTGCGGACCGGATGCCTCCAGCACCAGGGTGGCCACCAGTGACGCCAGCTGCGCGGCCCGCTCGAGGCTCAGGCCAGCACCGCGGCCGGTCAGGAAGCCGGCCCTGAAGGCGTCGCCGATGCCGGTGGGGTCGGTCTTGTGGGTTTCGGGCAGCACGTCGACGTGCACGAAGGTGCCGTCCCGCCCGACGATGTCGACGCCCTTCTCCCCCAGCGTGGTGACGCGGAGCTGAATCTGCTTCATCACCTCAACCTCGGACCAGCCGGACTTCTGCAGCATCAGGTCCCACTCGTAGTCGTTGGTGAACAGGTACTCGGCACCGTCGATCAGCCGGCGGATCTCCTCGCCCGACAACCGGGCCAGCTGCTGACTGGGATCGGCGGCGAACTTGAGCCCCAGGGCGCGGCATTCCTCGGTGTGCAGGAACATCGCCTCGGGGTCGTTGGCCCCGATGATCACCAGTTCGGGCTCACCCTGGGCCGCCACCAGATCGGCGAGTTTGATGTTGCGTGCCTCGGACATGGCACCCGGGTAGAACGATGCCAGCTGCGCCATGTCGTCATCAGTGGTGCAGACGAAGCGCGCGGTGTAGGCGGACTCCGACTCCAGCACCTGCGAGCAGTCGACCCCGTGCGAGGTCAGCCAGCTGCGGTACTCAGTGAAGTCCTTACCGACGGCACCAACCAGCACCGGGCTGCCGCCCAGGAGGCCGATGGCGTAGGCGATGTTGCCGGCGACGCCACCGCGGTGAATCACCAGGTCGTCGACCAGGAAGCTCAGCGACACCTTCTGCAAGTGGTCGGCCAGCAGCTGATCGGCGAACCTCCCCGGGAAGCGCATCAAGTGGTCGGTGGCGATTGATCCGGTCACAGCAATGGTCACGAAGCGTCATCCTTCTTGGTCGGGCACGAAGTCGTCGCGCACGAATGGGGCAAGCTTGGATCGTCAAACTTAGACGGTCTACGAAATTTCGGCGCGCGTTTCGCCGACTCATGTGAAAGTCCGACTCCCCGGCCGAGGGTACCTAACGCTTTTCCCGGTCGGCGGGAAACGGTGCGCTAGCCTTGAAGACAACATGGACGGCGCATCTTCGCACCCCGAATCGTTCCCGCCCCAGCAGGATCCGGGAAATTCACCGCAGGGCGTACCCAGCGCCCCCGGACCTGATAGCACCCCGACCCCGGCTCAAGGTTTCCCTCAGGGTTCCATCCAGCCGCCCTATGCGACCTATCCGCTGCCGTACCCGGAATACGGGCCTACGGCCTACCCCGGAGCCCTGCCCCCACCGGTGCAGTACACGGCCCCGCCTCGCAACTCGAAGCGCACATTTTTGATCGGCACGGCCGTGGTCGCCGCGGTTGCAGCCCTGGTCGGTGGTGTCGTATTCGCGCTCAAGAGCGCCGAGGCCCACGGCGGGCTGGCAGCTGACAGGGCGAAGACGGCCATTCAGAGCTACCTGGATGCGCTACAGCACCAGGACAAGGAAGCTATCGCCCGGCACTCGCTGTGCGGGCTGTACGACGGAATCAAAGACCACTCCACCGACCTCGCGGTGGCCAACCTGGCCAGCGACGCGTTCCGTCGGCAATTCAGCCAGGCTCAGGTCTCGTCGATCGACTCGATTGTGATGCTGTCGCCGCATCAGGCCCAGGTGCTGTTCACCATGAAGGTGACGCCTTCCGGGCGCGGATTCCGCAGTGCGCAGACCAAAGGCGAGGTCCAAGCGGTGGCCCAGATTCTGGTGCAGAAGCGCGAGTCGCTGGTGTGCTCGTATCTGCCGAGGCCGTCGGACTCGCTGTAGCTGGTCCGACGGCCGATCAGCGGGTCAGTTGAACGAGTCGCCGCACGCGCACGAACCGGTGGCGTTCGGGTTGTCGATGGTGAAGCCCTGCTTCTCGATGGAGTCGACGAAGTCGATGGTGGCGCCCTGCACGTACGGCGCGCTCATCCGGTCAACCGTCAGGTTCACGCCGCCGACCTCGGTGGTGAGGTCGCCGTCGAGACTGCGGTCATCGAAGAACAGGTTGTAGCGCAGGCCGGCGCAACCGCCCGGCTGAACCGCGATACGCAGCGCCAGGTCGTCACGGCCTTCCTGATCCAACAGTGCCTTGGCCTTGGCAGCCGCGGCATCGGTCAGGATCACGCCGTGGGTCTCGGTCGAGGTACCGGTGCTGGTCGTGTCCTCAACAGTCATTGCATCTCCCTGGTGCGCACTCGATTTCCTGGTTAGTACCCAGGCACCCTCAACGGTACCTTGTCGGGGCGGTATTCCCGACTCCGAGCGCACAGTTAGCAGTCGCGCCAGTCCCCGGCTGCCACTGCGGACAGGCCGGTGAGCTGGTTCGCGGCGTCGGCGATGGCCAATTCCACCGAACCCGCGTGGTCGGCGATCGAATAGCCTGCCGCGATTCCCTCGGACGCCAGAGTGGCCGGGGTCAGCGTCACTTGACCAGCCAGCACCAACACCGGAATGTCGTGCGCGCGCGCCCCAGCGGCCAACGCGCTGATCACTTTGCCGTGCAGAGACTGGTCATCGAACCGTCCTTCGCCGGTGATGACCAGATCAGCAGCCGCCAGGTCGTCTGCCAGACCGGTTTGTTCGGCGATAACCGCAGCTCCGGAGGCCCGGCGAGCTCCGAGCGCCAACAGCGCGGCCCCCAAACCCCCGGCCGCTCCCGCACCCGGCTCGACGCTGATATCGCGCCCGGCGACCGCGTTCAGCTCACCCGTCCAGTCCGCCAAGCGCTGTTCCAGCTGTTCGACGGTATGCGGGTCGGCGCCCTTCTGCGGGCCGAACACCGCGGCGGCACCCATCGGCCCCAGTAACGGGTGCTCGACGTCCGTCGCCGCAATAAGTTCGACACCGGTCAGTCTGCGGCGGGCGACTCCCAGCCCGCCAAGCGCCTCGACCAAGCCGCGTCCACCGTCAGTGCAGGCGCTTCCGCCCAGACCGACCACAACCCGGGTCGCACCAGCAGATAACGCCGCGTCCAGCAGTTGCCCGACGCCACAGCTGTGTGCGGCCACAGCGGTGTGCACCGTGGGCGGCCCGCCGAGCAGCGCCAGCCCGCAGGCCTGCGCGCATTCCAGGTAAGCGGTACCGGCGTGCAGCACCCAGTGCGCAGTGACGTCCTCGTCGAGCGGTCCGGACACCCGAATCGACCTCAGCTCGCCCAGCCGGCTGGCCAATACATCGACGAATCCGGGGCCACCGTCGGACTGCGGGGCGTGGACGAGGGTGTCGGCGCCGCGCACGCTCCCCCAGCCGGCGGCGATGGCGTCGGCGGCCTGCACCGCGGTCAGGCTGTCGCCGTAACAGTCGGGTGCGATCAGCACCTGCAGGACGCGGGACGCGGTCATCCCGGCAGGTTATGCCGCCGCCGGTTCTGTCGCAGCGTGAGCGGCAAGTAACCTGACATGTGTGAATCTGCTGGGCCGTAAGAAGGACATCTCCGACTCCGGTGACGAGAGCTCCGCTGCCGACATCACCGAAACCGTGGGTGCCGACGACGACGGGACTGCGTTGACCGGAACCACCGCGCCCAAGGGTCGTCCCACGCCCAAGCGCAGCGAAACCACCCGCAAGCGCGGCCCGGTGGCACCTGCGCCGATGACCTCGGCCGAAGCGCGGCAGCGACGCAAGGAACTGCGCAACTCCCAGACCAAGGAAGAGCGCAAGGCCGAGCGGCTGGCGCGCCGCGCCGACATGGACAGCCGCCGCGAGAGGATGATGGCCGGCGACGAGGCATACCTGCTGCCCCGCGACAAGGGTCCGGAGAAGCGCTACGTCCGTGACATAGTCGACGCCCGCCGCAACGTGCTGGGCCTATTCATGCCGTCGGCCCTGGCGCTGGTGTTCTTCATGATGGCGCTGCCTCCGGTGCAGACCCAGGGCCTGCTGTCCATCGCCATGCTGGTGCTGATGGTGGTGATGGCCATCGACGGCGTCCTGGTGGGCCGACTGGTGAACAAGATGGTCGACGCGAAGTTCCCGGGCAACACCGAAACTGGTTGGAAGTTAGGGTTTTACGCAGCCAGCAGGGCGTCGCAGCTGCGCCGGATGCGAGTTCCGCGGCCGCAGGTCAAGCGCGGCGACAAGGTAACCTGACGCCGGTGCGGACCCTGGTGCTCGGCGGTATCCGGTCGGGCAAGTCGCAGTGGGCCGAGCAGCTTTTGACCGATGCACTGTCCCCCGATCAGCCGGTCACTTACCTGGCCACGGGCGTCGTCGGCACCGACGCAGACTTCGCGGCGCGGGTGGCAACTCACCGACACCGCCGCCCCGCACATTGGTCGACGGTCGAGTCTGCTGATGTCGCAACCGAATTGCGCAGGTCAACGACTCCACTGCTCGTCGACGACATCGGCGGCTGGCTGGTGACGGCCATGGATCGACAGGACGCCTGGACAGGCGGCTCAGTGGACCACGACGTCGCTGAATTGGCCTCTGCGGTAGAGGATTTCACGCAGCCACTGGCCCTGGTGAGCCCCGAGGTCGGGCTGACCCTGGTGCCCCTCACCGATTCGGGCCGCCGGTTCTCCGACGAATTGGGCACCCTCAACCAGCGACTTGCCGCAGTGTGCGACCGCGTGGTGCTGGTCGTGGCCGGCCAACCACTGACCATCAAGGAGCTCCGATGAACGATCCGCGCACCGAGTTTCCCGACCTGACCCCGCCCGACCGTGAAGCGGCCGAGGCCGCCCGCGCCCGGCAGAACATGCTGACCAAACCGCCCGGCTCGCTGGGCCGACTGGAAGAACTGTCTATCTGGGTGGCGTCCTGCCAAGATTCCTGTCCGCCAAAGGATTTCCGGCGCGCCCGCATCGTGGTGTTCGCCGGGGACCACGGCGTCACGCAATCGGGGGTATCGGCGTTTCCTGCCGAGGTGACCGGTCAGATGGTGGCCAACTTCGAAGCGGGCGGCGCGGCCATCAACGTGCTGGCCGAGGTCGCGGGAGCTACGGTCCGGGTCGCCGACATCGCCGTCGACGCTGACCCGCACTCTGCAGCGGTTGGCGCACACAAGATTCGGCGCGGCAGCGGCAACATCGCCGTCGAGGATGCACTGAGCGCCGAGGAAACCGTGGCGGCCATCGCCGCGGGCCGGGCCATCGCCGACGAAGAGGTCGACGCCGGCGCCGATCTGTTGATCGCCGGCGACATGGGCATCGGGAACACCACTCCGGCAACCACTTTGATCGCTGCACTGACCGCGTCCGAGCCGGTGACGGTGATCGGCCGTGGCACCGGGATCGACGACGCGGGCTGGGCCCGCAAGACCGCCGCGGTTCGGGACGCGTTGTTCCGCGCCCGTCTGGTGAAAGCGGATCCAGTTGCGCTGCTTGGGGTTTGTGGCGGCGCGGATATCGCGGCCATGGCCGGGTTCCTGGCCCAAGCGGCCATGCGCCGTACCCCGGTACTACTCGACGGCGTGGTGGTGACGGCTGCGGCGCTGGTCGCCGACCGGTTGGCCCACGGTGCGAAGGCCTGGTGGCAAGCCGGTCACCTGTCGACCGAACCCGCACACGCCGTGGCACTGCAGCGGTTGCAGATGACCCCGATCCTCGACCTGGGCATGCGCTTGGGCGAAGGCAGCGGCGCCACAGTGGCGTTGCCGGTGCTGCGGGCCGCGGTACAGACCCTGGCATCGATGGCGACATTCGGGGAAGCCAGCGTGTCCGACAAGAGCTCGTGATCGGTTCCCTCGCTTCGGCTTTCGCGTTCGGCACGATACTGCCGATACGCAGCTATCGGCCATTCGGGCGGGGGACGCTGACTGCACTTCCGGTCGTCGGCGTGGCGCTTGGCAGCGTCGCGGCCGCAGTGGTGTGGGGAGCCTCGCGTAGTTTCGGACCTGGTCCATTGGCCGGGTTGCTGGCGGTGGCCGCACTCCTGCTGCTTACCCGGGGTCTGCACATCGACGGGTTGTCCGACACCGTCGACGCGCTCGGCTGCTACGGCCCGCCGGAACGGGCGCTGGCCGTCATGCGCGGCGGCACCGCCGGCCCGTTCGGGGTGGCGGCCATCGTGGTGACCATCGGCATCCAAAGTTTGACGTTCGCCGCGGTCAGTCCCGCGGCGGTGGTGGTGGCGGTGACAGCCGGCCGGGTCGCAGTGGTGCTGGCGTGCCGCCGATCAGTGCCGGCCGCGACGGGCAGCACGCTGGGCGCGGTGGTCGCCGGCACTCAGCCACCCTGGGTGGTGGCGTTATGGATCGTCGCACTGGCCGGCGCATCTGCGTGCACGACGCCGCGGCAGTGGCAGGGCCCGGTGACGGTTCTGGTGGCACTGGGCGTCACGACGCTGCTGGTGGCGCATTGCGTTCGGCGCTTCGGCGGGATCACCGGCGACGTGCTGGGTGCCGCCGTCGAGGTGACGACGACACTGACTGCGCTCGGACTGGCCGTCCACTAACCCAGTCGGGTGATCCAGTCGTGAGTATCGGCGAAGGTGCCGCGCTGGATACCGGTCAGGGTGTCGCGCAGCGCCATGGTCACCTCACCGGGTTGGCCGTCGCCGATGGTGAACTCGCCCGCCGAATCGCCACTGCCGTACTTGACGTGCGCCACGGGAGTGATGACCGCGGCCGTACCGCAGGCGAACACCTCGGTGATCTCCCCCTCGGCGGCCTTTTTCTGCCACTCGTCGACGTCGATCTTGCGTTCCTCGACAGCGAACCCGGCGTCGACTGCCAACTGCAGCAACGAATCCCGGGTGATGCCGGGTAACAGCGAACCACTGAGCTCGGGCGTCACCAAGCGCGCCGAACCACCGCTACCGAACACGAAGAACAGGTTCATGCCACCCATTTCTTCGACGTACCGGCGCTCGATGGCGTCCAGCCAGACCACCTGATCGCAGCCCTGCTCGGCAGCCTGGGCCTGGGCCAGCAGGGACGCCGCGTAGTTGCCCCCGAACTTGGCTGCTCCGGTGCCGCCGGGGCTGGCCCGCACATACTCGGTGCACAGATAAACCGAGACCGGCTTGATACCGCCCTTGAAGTACGCCCCGGCAGGCGAGGCGATGACCAGGTAGCGGTACTCGTTGGCCGGCCGTACCCCCAGGCCCGGCTCGGTGGCGATGACGAACGGCCGCAGGTACAGCGACGCCTCACCGCCGGCTGCGGGCACCCAGTCGGCGTCCACGGCGATCAACTGCCGCAGCGACTCGACGAAGACGTCCTCGGGCAGTTCCGGGATGGCCAGCCGTCGGCACGAGGCCTGCATCCGGGCGGCGTTGGCCTCGGGCCGGAACGAGACGATGGATCCGTCGTTCCAGCGGTAGGCCTTGAGCCCTTCGAAGACTTCCTGCGCGTAGTGCAGAACGATGGCCGACGGGTCCAATTCGATGGGGCTGTACGGAATGACCCGGGCGTCGTGCCAGCCGCGATCGGTGGTGTAGTCGACGGCCACCATGTGGTCGGTGTGGAACTTGCCGAATCCAGGATCGGCCAGGATCTGGTCCCTTACTTCGCTGCTTGTCGGGTTATCCGTATGGGCAAGCGCAAATTCGAGGGGGCCATCGGTCATACGCCGATTGTATAGCCCGTGGCTAATTCATTTCCCTGTCGCTCCGCTCGCCCCCTAGTGCATTTCCCCGTCGCTCCGCTCGCCCCCTAATGCTTCTCCCCGTCGCTCCGCTCGCCCCCTAATGCTTCTCCCCGTCGCTCCGCTCGCCCCTACCGCGTTTTCGCCGCCACGAACGGCGGCGCCACGACCTCGCACTCCAGTGCCCGGCCGCGTACGTCGACGTTCACCCGTGCGCCGTCGCCGATACCTGCCGCGGTGTCCAGTAACGCCAGTGCGATACCCACTTTGAGGCTCGGCGAGAACGTGCCCGACGTCGTCACACCGACCGGCGTGTCGCCGTCAAGCACCGTCAGGTCGGCACGCAGCACGCCACGACCCACCGCCTTGAGACCGCGCAGCGTCCGCTTCGGTCCGGCTTCCTTCTCGGCCAACAGCGCGTCGCGGCCCCAGAAGGCGTCCTTCTTCCAACCGATGGCCCAGCCGCAGCGGGCTTGCAGCGGCGAAATGCCAAGAGACAGTTCATGTCCGTGCAGCGGGTAGCCCATCTCGGTGCGCAGGGTGTCGCGGGCGCCCAACCCGGCCAGTTCGCCGCCGGCTGCCTTCACCGCGGAGACCAGGGCGTCGAACACCGCACCGGCGCGGTCCCACTCGGGCAGCAGCTCGTAGCCGTGCTCACCGGTGTAGCCGGTGCGGCACACCCGCACCGGAACGCCCTCATACGAAGCGTCCTCGTAGCCCATGTAATCCATCTCGGTGGGCAGACCCAGCACCGTCAGCACCTCGGCCGATTTGGGCCCCTGCACTGCCAGCACGGCGTAGGACCGGTGCTCGTCGGTGATGGTCAGGCCTGCGGGAGCGTGCCGCTTCAACTCGGCAACCACAGCTGCGGTATTGGCCGCGTTGGGCACCAGGAAGATCTCGTCGTCACTGACGTAGTAGGCGATCAGGTCGTCTACAACTCCCGCGACGCCGCCTACCTCCTTGCAGCACAACGTGTATTGCGCTTTGCCCGGTCCGATCCGGCGCAGGTCGTTGGTGAATGCCGAGTTGACGAACTCCGCCGCACCGGGACCACGCACCAGCGCCTTGCCCAGGTGACTGACGTCGAACAGGCCGACCGCTTCGCGGGTCGCGTTGTGCTCGGCGACGGTCCCGGCGTACGACACCGGCATCAACCAGCCGCCGAATTCAGCGAAACTTGCGCCTAGTTCGCGGTGACGGTCTTCCAGCGGGCCCTGCAGCAGTTCGCTCACGCCACGTGAGCCTAATGGGCGCAGCCCCCAACCGGGGTAATAGCTGGCAGACTCGAAAGGTGGTCGATTTCGCCGCACTTGAGGCCGCCGGTATCGCCGACGCCCGGGGCCGCGCGCCGCTGATCGAATATCTGGACGGCTTGGGCTTCACTGCCGATCAGATGGTGGAGGCCGAGCAGCGCGGCAGGCTGTTCGGCCTGGCCGGCGACGTCGTGCAGTGGGGTGGTACACCCACGCACAGTCTGGCCGACGTCGCCGCAGCAATTGAGGTCCCACTGCCCGAGGTGATGCAGGCCTGGGCCGTACTCGGCCTGACCGTGGCTGATCCAAACCAGCGGGCACTGACCGAGGCCGATGTCGAGGCGCTGCGTACCTGGGCCGAGATCCGCCCAGCGGTGGGGAACGACGCTGCGCTGGGGTTTCTACGGGTGATCGGCGCGACCATGGCCCGGCTGGCCGAGGCCGAGACGTCGATGATCCGGGCCGACATGCCCGACCTGGACCTGGCCCACACCCACAACGAGTTGGTGACCGCCCGGGCCTACCGCGAAGCCGCCGCGTTCGTCCCCCGCATCGGCGCGATGATCAGTGCCGTGCATCGCCACCATCTGGCCGCTGCCCGAACGTATTTCGATGGTGTCATCCGCCGCGACTCATCAACGGTGGTGTGCGGCATCGGTTTTGCCGACATATCCGATTTCACCCGACTCACCCGAGTGCTCAAGCCCAACGAATTGTCGGCCTTGCTCAACGAATTCGGGTCCGTCGCCAGCGACGTGGTGCGCGTCGATGGCGGCCGGGTGGTCAAGTTCATCGGCGACGCGGTGATGTGGGTCAGCGCCACCCCGGAATCACTCGCCAAGGCCGCACTGGACCTGGTTCATCATCCGCGGTCGACCGCGGCGAACCTCAAGGTGCGGGCCGGGCTGAGTTTCGGTTCGGTGCTCGCCACCGGCGGCGATTACTTCGGCAATCCGGTCAATCTGGCCGCCCGACTGGTGGCCGCGGCCCGACCAGGACAGATCCTGGTCGCCGCACCCTGGTACGAGATGCCCGGCGACTGGCCGATCGCCGTGCAAGACCCGTTGGAGCTCAAAGGTTTCGAGGGTCCGGTCACCGCGTATGAGGTGTGCGCCGGAGACTGACCCGGAACGCCCTCGCGTCGATGGTTAGGGTGAATACCGTGAGCAGCACACCTGGTTACCTGTCCCCTGCCGTCACCGTCGCAGTCGACCTGCCCGAGGACTTGACGTCCGCGGTGCTGATCGTGCCCGTCGTCACCGGTGAGAACGACGAAGCGAACATGCTGGACAGCGGGTTCCTCAACGCGCAGGCCGTCGGCGAGATCAAAGCCGCGCTGCGGGTGCTGGGTGCCAAGGGCTCCGCTGAGCAGCTGACCAGGGTGGTGGTCCCCAGCCTGCACAACGCCAGCGTGTTGACCGTCGGCCTCGGTAAGGCCGTCGACGAGTGGCCAGCCGAGTTGATCCGTAAGGCCGCCGGCGTTGCGGCACGCTCGTTGAACGGCACCGAAACCGCCGTGACGACGCTGTCGGCGCTGGACGTCGAGGCGACCGTCGAAGGCCTGATCCTCGGCTCGTACCGGTTCACCGAGTTCCGCAGCGCCAAGACCGCGCCCAAGGAGCCTGGCCTCAGCAAGGTCATCGCGCTGTCCACCGCATCCGACGCCGCCGCCAAGGCGGCTCGCGGCGCCGATATCGCCACTGCCGTGGCCACCGCGCGCGACCTGGTGAACACCCCGCCCAGCCACCTCTACCCAGCCGAATTCGCCAAGCGGGCAAAGGCTTTGGGTAAGTCGGCCGGCATCGAGGTCGAAGTACTGGACAAGAAGGAACTGGAAGAGGCCGGCTTCGGCGGCATCGTCGGGGTGGGCAAGGGCTCCTCGCGCGGACCCCGGCTGGTGCGCCTCAGCTACCTCGGCGGCAAAGGCAAAAAGCCCAAGAAGGTGGCGCTGGTCGGCAAGGGCATCACCTTCGACACCGGCGGCATCTCTATCAAGCCGGCCGCCAACATGCACCAGATGACCTCCGACATGGGCGGCGCGGCGGCGGTGATCGCGACTGTGGTGCTGGCCGCCCGCCAGAAACTGCCCATCGACGTCATTGCCACGGTGCCCATGGCCGAGAACATGCCGTCGTCCACCGCGCAGCGGCCGGGTGACGTGCTGACCCAGTACGGCGGCATCACCGTCGAGGTGCTCAACACCGACGCCGAGGGCCGGCTGATCCTGGCCGACGGCATCGTCCGGGCTTGCGAAGACAAGCCCGACTACCTGATCGAGACCTCCACATTGACCGGCGCGCAGACCGTCGCGCTGGGCGCCCGCACCCCCGGTGTGATGGGCAGTGAGGAGTTCCGCGACCGGGTGGCGACGCTGTCCCAGCAGGTCGGCGAGAACGCCTGGCCCATGCCGCTGCCCGACGAATTGAAGGACGACCTGAAGTCCACTGTCGCCGACCTGGCCAATGTCAGCGGCGCGCGGTATGCGGGCATGTTGGTGGCCGGGGTGTATCTGCGCGAGTTCGTCGCCGACGGCGTGCAGTGGGTGCACCTGGACATTGCCGGCCCGGCCTACAACACCGGCGGGCCGTGGGGCTACACCGGCAAGGGCGGCACCGGAGTGCCGACCCGGACGATGTTCGCCGTGCTGGAGGACATCGCAGAAAAGGGCTAGCCGCCCAACGGCTGAATTGCCGGCACCGCCGGCAACGGCTGAATTGCCGGCACCGCCGGCGTCGGCTAGAGCAGCTTGCCGCGCGCGGTACTGCGTAGCACCTGCGGCGCCAGCCGCGACGTGCCATACAGCAGATATGCCTCGGGCGCGACCGGGCGCACCGCCTTGCCCGTCTTCACCGACGCCACAATGGCTTTGGCGACCTTCTCGGGCCCGTAATTGCGCCGGGCGAACGCCTTGGTCAGCTGCACCCGAAGGCCGGCCACCTTGCCGGCCTTGTCACCCGACACGTCGAACGTCGTTGCGTTGATGATGTTGGTGTTGATCACGCCGGGGCAGATGGTGGTCAGGCTGATGCCCGCCTCATCGAGTTCGGCACGCAGACAGTC
The DNA here is from genome assembly GCF_029892685.1 of Mycobacterium sp. OTB74. Taxonomy (GTDB): domain Bacteria; phylum Actinomycetota; class Actinomycetes; order Mycobacteriales; family Mycobacteriaceae; genus Mycobacterium. The sequence continues at coordinate 90,456 of NZ_JARXVD010000013.1, forward strand.
GGAGAACATGTACACCGCGGCCTTGGAGGTGCAGTAGGCGTTCATGGCCTGGGACGGCGCATAGGCCGCCATTGACGACACGTTGACCACGTGCCCGCCGGTGCCGCGCTCCACCAATCGGCGCGCGAAAGCCCGGCAGCCGTTGACCACGCCGCCGAGGTTGACGTCGAGCACCCGGTCCCACTGTTCGGCCGGGGTGTCCAGGAATGTCCCCGCGTGGCCGATGCCGGCGTTGTTGACCACCACGTCGGGCACCCCGTGCACTTCACAGATCTGGTCGGCGAACCGCTCCACCTCATCGGCGTCGGCGACATCGACCACATAGGGATGGGCCGTGGCTCCGCGCGCGGTGAGCAGCGCGACGGTTTCCTTCAGCGCAACCTCGTTGATGTCGCTGACGATCAGCTCGGCGCCTTCGCGGGCGAACGCCAGCGCGGTTTCCCGGCCGATCCCGCTGCCCGCCCCGGTCACCGAAACCAGTGTGTCGCTGAAGTATTCACGCGAGCCGCCAACCTTGGCGCGGCGCAACGCCCGGGTCGGTTCGCCACCGGCCAGGTGGTCGGCCAGTTCGCGCACTGCGGTGGCCAGCACCTGTGGATGCGACATCGGCGACCAGTGCCCCGACTTGATGTCGCGGCGCCACAGTTGCGGTGCCCACTGGGCGGTCTCGTCATATAGGTGCGGCCGGACAAACTGGTCGTTCGTGTTGACGATCACCTGCACCGGCACGTTGACGTAGTGGTCGCGGCGTCCGGTGACCAGGGTGCGCCAGTAATTGGCCGGGTACACCTTGAGGCTGTTGGCCGCGTCGGAAGCGAAGCTGTCCGAATGCCGAATCTGGTTGTCCGACAACCCGTCATGAAGCTTGAGCATCTGCGGTATGACGGTCGGCACGGTGGCCCGCACAGCCACGGGTGCCACGCCGGGAACCGAGAAAGCGGCCTGGTAGGTCAGCCGCAGGAACTGCGACACGCTCTGGGCGAAGCGGCGCGGCCGGTAGGGACGCTTGAGGCCGTCCATGATGAACCGGCGGGTGTGGTCGGCGCTGGGGCCCGAGGTGGAAGTGAACGACGCGATCCGGTCGACGGCTTCCGGACGAGACAGGTACTCCCAGATGCCCACCGAACCCCAGTCGTGGGCCAGCACGTGCACCTTCTCGCCGGGCGCCAGTTCATTGATGACGGCCGCGAAATCGTCGGCGTAGTGCGCCATGGTGTACGACGAAACCCGCTTGGGCACATCGGAATTGCGAGACCCTCGGTTGTCGTAGCGGATGACCCTGAAGCGGTCGGACAGGTGCGCGATGGTGGCGTCCCACATGTCGTGGGAGTCGGGCCAGCCGTGCACCAGGACCAGTACCGGAGCATCCGGATTGCCCTCTTCGTACGCGGCGATCCGCGTCCCGTCGGCACTGTCGACCAACCGCATCTTCTACCCCTTGTCCGCGACCGCAAATACCTAATACCCGCGGTACCGATATTGCAGGACACTATCTGACCAGGGCGCACAGTCAAGACACTGGCCGCTCAGCCTTCAGCGAGTTCGCGCCGCAGCGCCCGTTGCCGCTTGATCCGTCGACGCGAATCGTAGTCACGCATGCGCTGCGGATAGCCGACCTTCAGCACGTCGTACACCGGAATTTGCAGTTGGTCGCTGAGTTTTCGAGCTCCGGCGATACCGCCGGTTCGGCGCCTGGTCCACTCGCCGTCGGCAGCAACTAGCACCACAGTGACTTCGGTGACGGCCGTCTTGGGTTCGACGAAAGCCTCGACCCCGTAGTGGTCCGCAACCCAGGCACGCAGATAGTTCAGATCACCGGCACTATCGGCGCCGGTGATCTGATTGCGGAACATGTCGAAGAGTCCCAACTGTGAACCGCTCCTTCCAGTGCTGTCACCTGCGAATTCAACGTACAGGCGGCGCAGATGGTTCCGGAGCCGACAAAGTCTCCCGGTCTACGACGACCGCGCGGCCCGGGCATGACAGGATGGGCTTCGGCAATCGCCTACGACGAGCGACCTTTTCGAGGAGTCAACGCAATGGCCATCTCTGTCCAGATGCCCGCACTCGGTGAGAGCGTGACCGAGGGAACCGTCACCCGGTGGCTCAAGCAGGAAGGCGACACGGTCGAACTGGACGAGCCACTGCTCGAAGTTTCGACCGACAAGGTCGACACCGAAATTCCGTCCCCGGCCGCCGGTGTGCTGACCAAGATCGTCGCGCAGGAAGACGACGTCGTGGAGATCGGCGGCGAGCTCGCCGTCATCGGTGAGGCCGGTGAGGCTTCCGCCCCCGCTGCGGCACCTGCCCCGGCTGCCGCTCCCCCGGCGCCTGAGCCCACGCCGGCCCCGGCCCCAGCCGCAGAGGCCCCAGCGGCTCCGGCACCCGCACCGGCCGCTCCCGCACCGGCCGCGCCGGCTCCGGCCGGCGATGGCACTCCGGTTCGGATGCCCGAGCTCGGCGAGTCCGTCACCGAAGGCACTGTGACCCGCTGGCTGAAGAAGATCGGCGAAACCGTCGCCGTCGACGAGCCGTTGGTCGAGGTCTCCACCGACAAGGTCGACACCGAGATCCCTTCCCCGGTGGCAGGCGTACTGCTGTCCATCACCGCTGAAGAGGACGACGTGGTCGCCGTCGGCGGCGAGTTGGCCAAGATCGGCGTCCCGGGAGCCGCCCCCGCCGCAGCCCCGGCTCCCGCTGCACCTGCCCCTGCTCCGGCACCGGCTGCTGCACCCACCCCGCCGCCGACACCCCCGGCCCCCGCGCCCGCTCCTACCCCGCCGCCTCCGGCTCCTGCCGCACCTGCACCTGCTGCGCCGGCACCCGCCGCGTCGGCACCCGCCGGGGACGGCAGCCCGTACGTCACCCCGCTGGTCCGGAAGTTGGCCGCCGAGAACAACATTGACCTGAACAACGTCAAGGGCACCGGCGTCGGTGGCCGAATCCGCAAGCAGGACGTGCTCGCCGCGGCTGAGGCCGCCAAGGCCCCCGCACCTGCCGCCCCGGCTCCGGCCGCCGCTGCCGTCGCCCCGGCTGCACCCAAGGCCTCGGCCGCTCCGGCACCGGCGTTGGCCCACTTGCGCGGAACCACCCAGAAGGCCAGCCGGATTCGGCAGATCACCGCCAAGAAGACCCGCGAGTCCCTGTTGGCCACCGCCCAGTTGACCCAGACTCACGAAGTCGACATGACTCGCATCGTGGCGCTGCGGGCCAAGGCCAAGAACTCGTTCGCCGAGCGCGAAGGGGTGAATCTGACCTACCTGCCGTTCATCGCTCGCGCAGTGATCGACGCGCTGAAGATTCACCCGAACGTGAACGCCAGCTACAACGAGGACACCAAGGAGATCACCTACTACGACGCCGAGCACCTCGGCTTCGCGGTGGACACCGAGCAGGGCCTGCTCTCTCCGGTCGTCCACAACGCCGGTGACCTGTCCCTCGGCGGCCTGGCTCGCGCCATCGTCGACATCGCCGACCGGGCCCGCTCGGGCAACCTGCGGCCCGACGAGTTGGCCGGTGGCACCTTCACCATCACCAACATCGGCAGCCAGGGCGCCCTGTTCGACACCCCGATCCTGGTTCCGCCGCAGGCAGCCATGCTCGGCACCGGTGCCATCGTCAAGCGGCCTCGGGTCGTCGTGGACGAGGGCGGCAACGAGTCGGTCGGCGTGCGGTCCATCTGCTACCTGCCGCTGACCTACGACCACCGACTGATCGATGGCGCCGACGCCGGCCGGTTCGTGACCACCATCAAACGTCGTCTCGAAGAGGGTGCGTTCGAGGCCGACCTGGGGTTGTAGTCCCATGGGTCGGCCGGTCATAGCCATCTCAGGCTCGTCGGGGCTGATCGGTTCGGCACTCGTGTCGGCGCTGCGTGCCACCGATCATCGGGTGCTGCGTATTGTCCGCCGGGCCCCGGCGAACGCCGATGAAGTGTTCTGGAACCCAGCGACCGGTGAATTCGATTGGCGCACAATGCAATCGGTCGACGCGGCGATCAACCTGTGCGGGGTGAGCATCGGTTCCCGACGTTGGTCCGGCGCGTTCAAGCAGAGCCTGCGGGACAGCCGGATCGGTCCCACCGAGGTGCTGGCCGGCGCCGTGGCGGACGCCGGGGTGCCCGTGCTGATCAACGCCAGCGCGGTCGGCTTCTACGGCGACACCCGCAACCAGGTGACCGACGAAACGACCAGTGCCGGAACAGGTTTCCTGGCCCGACTGTGCGTCGACTGGGAAGCTGCGACGCAGCCGGCCGCCGAGGCTGGAGCCCGGGTGGTGCTGGCTCGTACCGGGCTGGTGCTGGCGCCGTCGGGCGGCATGCTGGGCCGGCTGCGGCCGATCTTCGGCCTCGGGTTGGGCGCCCGGCTCGGTAGCGGCCGTCAGTACATGCCGTGGATCACCCTGGAAGACGAGGTGCGGGCGCTGCTGTTCGCGCTATCTCACGAAGAGCTGTTCGGCCCGATCAACCTGACCGGCCCGGCACCGGTGACCAACAGCGAGTTCACCGAGGCGCTCGGGCGGGTCCTGCACCGGCCCACCCCGCTGTCGGTCCCAGGGTTCGCTCTGCGCACAGCGTTCGGCGAGTTCGCCGACGAGGGGCTGCTGAGCGGGCAACGCGCCATCCCGGCCGCCCTGGAAGAGGCCGGCTTTGAGTTCCATCAGCGGACTATCGGCGAGGCGTTGTCGTACGTCACCGCCCCGAATGCGGCCTGATCGCAACCAAAGAGGACGCCAATGAGCACCGCACTGAATTCGGTCGGTCACGCATTGGCCCTGGCCGGTTCGATGACCTGGGAGATTCTCTGGGCGCTGATCCTCGGGTTCGCGCTGTCGGCAGTGGTGCAGGCCGTCGCCCGCAAGACCACGATCGTTCGACTGCTCGGGGATGACCGACCGGCCACCTTGGCGGTGGCCGCAGGGTTGGGCGCGGCGTCATCGTCGTGCTCGTACGCTGCGGTTGCCTTGGCCCGCTCGCTGTTTCGCAAAGGTGCCAACTTCACTGCGGCGATGGCCTTCGAGATCGGCTCCACCAACCTCGTCGTCGAGCTGGGCATCATCCTTGCCCTGCTGATGGGCTGGCAGTTCACCGTCGCCGAGTTCGTCGGCGGTCCCATCATGATCGTGCTGGTGGCTGCCTTGTTCCGGCTGTGCGTCCGCCCCGGTCTGATCCAGCAAGCCCGCGAACAGGCAGATCGTGGGCTCGCCGGGTCGATGGAGGGCCACGCCGCCATGGACATGTCGGTTCAGGGGCCCGGATCGTTTGGCCAGCGCCTGTTCTCACCGCGGGGGTTTACCGCGGTTTCGCATGTGTTCGTCATGGAGTGGGCCGCGATCATCCGCGATCTGATTCTCGGCCTGCTCATCGCCGGAGCCATCGCAGCCTGGGTCCCCGATTCGTTCTGGGGTCACTTCTTCTTCAGCGACGACGCCACCTGGTCGACGATTTGGGGGCCGATCATCGGTCCTGTCGTGGCGATCGTGTCGTTCGTCTGCTCCATCGGCAACGTGCCGCTGGCCGCGGTGCTGTGGAACGGAGGGATCAGCTTCGGCGGTGTGATCGCCTTCATCTTCGCCGACCTGCTGATCCTTCCCATCCTCAACATCTATCGCAAGTACTACGGCGTCCGGATGATGCTGGTGCTGCTCGCCACCTTCTACGCCGCCATGGTCGCCGCGGGCTACCTCGTCGAATTACTTTTCGGCACAACCGGTCTCACCCCCACCCATCGCGCCGCAATGGTGATGGAGAGCGGAATTTCGTGGAACTACACCACGTGGCTCAACATCGTCTTCCTGCTCTTGGCCGCGGTGCTGATATCCCGATTCGTCAGCACGGGCGGCATCCCGATGCTGCGCATGATGGGCGGCTCCCCCGACCCCGGCTCGGGCCCCGCCGATGCCGCCGGCGGACACCACCACCATCCCGCGCACTGAGCGCCCGTTCGCACCGGCGCCGTGGCGCGAGTACCGTCGATCAACGTGCCGATCAGATCTTCCCGCGGCCCCATTGAGGTGCGCCGACTGGGCACTGTCGAGTATCACGACGCCTGGCAGCTGCAGCGCGAACTCGCCGAAGCCCGCGCCGATGGCACCGGCCCCGACACCCTGCTCCTGCTGCAACACCCGCCGATTTACACCGCGGGCCGCCGTACCGAGCCGCACGAGCGCCCGACCGACGGCACCCCCGTTGTCGATACCGATCGTGGCGGCAAGATCACCTGGCACGGTCCCGGTCAGCTGGTCGGCTACCCGATCATCGGCTTGGCACAGCCCCTCGACGTGGTGAAGTTTGTTCGGCTGCTTGAAGATTCGCTGATGAGTGTGTGCGCCGAGCTGGAGCTGGAGACCATCCGCGTCGACGGCCGTTCCGGGGTCTGGGTGCCTTCAGCGGCGAGCCGCGAATCCGGTACCGACCACGTGAGGCCCGAGCGCAAGATCGCCGCAATCGGCATCCGGGTGGCGCGTGCCACCACGCTGCACGGGTTCGCCCTGAACTGCAACTGCGACCTGCGCGCCTTCGGTGGCATCGTCCCGTGCGGCATCGCCGACGCCGGGGTGACGAGTCTCACTCAGGAACTGGGCCGGGCGATCACCCCCGACGACGTCATGGACCAGGTCGCCGCGGCGGTCTGCTCTGCACTCGGGACGACCTCCGGTGCCGCGGCACTAACATCGACACCATGAGTGTGGATCCGGGTAATCGCAAGCTGCTGCGCCTGGAGGTCCGCAATGCCGAGACCCCGATCGAGCGCAAGCCGCCGTGGATCAAGACCAAGCTGCGGATGGGTCCGGAGTACAAGGAGCTCAAGGGTCTGGTCCGGCGCGAGGGCCTGCACACCGTGTGCGAGGAGGCCGGCTGCCCCAACATCTACGAATGCTGGGAGGACCGCGAGGCCACCTTCCTGATCGGCGGCGAACAGTGCACCCGGCGCTGCGACTTCTGCCAGATCGACACCGGTAAGCCTGCTGACCTGGACCGAGACGAACCGCGCCGGGTCGCCGAGAGTGTCCAGACCATGGGCCTGCGGTATTCGACGGTTACCGGCGTGGCCCGCGACGACCTGCCCGACGGTGGCGCTTGGCTGTATGCCGAGACCGTCCGGCAGATCAAGGCGCTCAACCCGAACACCGGCGTCGAGCTGTTGATCCCGGACTTCAACGGCATCGCAGAGCAACTGGAGACGGTGTTCGAAACCCGTCCAGAAGTATTGGCGCACAACGTGGAAACCGTGCCGCGCATCTTCAAGCGAATCCGTCCCGCGTTCCGATACCAGCGCAGCCTGGATGTGCTGACCGCGGCCCGGGACTACGGATTGGTCACCAAGAGCAACCTCATCCTCGGCATGGGTGAGACTCCCGAAGAAGTGCAGGTTGCGCTGCGCGATCTGTACGACGCGGGCTGCGACATCGTCACCATCACCCAGTACCTGCGCCCGTCGCCGCGGCACCATCCGGTGCAGCGGTGGGTGCACCCCGAGGAATTCATCGAGCACCAGCAGTTCGCCGAGTCGCTCGGATTCGCCGGGGTGTTGGCCGGGCCGCTGGTGCGCTCGTCGTATCGGGCCGGCCGGCTGTACGCCCAGGCCGCCCGATTACGACCCCCGGTTCGGTGAACCTATCCTGGTGGCATGGCAAAGACCCGCAACCCTGCCGAGCTGAAGGCCGCCAAGGCCGAGGCCAAGGCCGCCAGTAAGGCGCAGGCCAAGCAGCGCCGTGCCCAACTGTGGCAGGCGTTCCAGATCCAGCGCAAAGAGGACAAGCGGCTGCTGCCGTACATGATCGGCGCGTTTGTCCTGATCGTGGCGGTCTCGGTCGGTGTCGCGGTGTTCGTCGGCGGCACCTTCACCATGGTCACGCTGATCCTGCTGGGCGTTGTGCTCGGCGCACTGGTCGCGTTCATCATCTTCGGCCGGCGCGCGCAAAAATCCGTCTACAGCAAGGCCGAGGGCCAGACCGGCGCGGCGGCCTGGGCGCTGGAGCAGTTGCGTGGCCAGTGGCGCGTCACGCCTGGCGTTGCGGCGACCGGCAGTTTCGACGCGGTGCACCGGGTCATCGGTCGCCCGGGTGTGATCTTCGTCGGCGAGGGGTCGGCCCAACGCCTCAAACCGCTTATGGCGCAAGAGAAAAAGCGCACTGCACGGCTGGTCGGCGAGGTGCCCATCTACACCGTTGTGGTCGGCAACGACGAGGACCAGGTTCCGCTGTCCAAACTGGAGCGGCACCTGACCAAGCTGCCCAGCAACATCACCGTCAAGCAGATGGATGCGCTGGAATCCAAGATGGCCGCACTGGGCTCCAAGCTGGGGCCGGGTGGGCTGCCGAAGGGCCCGCTGCCCGCGGGCGCCAAGGTGAAGGGCATGCAGCGCACCGCCCGCCGCAAGTAGGGCAACTAACGGCGTAGGACTGCGGTGTTCGTCACCCGGTCCTGCAGTCCGCGGCCGTCGGCATCGGTGAACAGGGCCGGCACCACCAAGGCCACCAGCACGCCGCGCACCACCGCCCGGATGAACCCCACCCTGGGTACGTTGTCGACCGGCACCACCACCAGGCCCAGCGCCAGCTGGCCGGGGGTAAACCCGAAGAGCGACAACGAGATAACGCCGAGTACGAACCACACCGCCAACACCGCGGTGGACAGTGCGGACAGCGAAATCAACCCGAATCTCATTGCGAGAGCGGCCAATCCGTAAGCGATCAGCCAGTCAACGAACAGCGCAGCGATCCGACGGCCCATCCGCGCCAGCGACCGCGATCCCTCCGCCGGCAGCCCCAGATCCTGCCCTGGATAGCCGTCACGGGGACCTTCGGATTCGGGCCCAGAGAGCCACGAACCCAACCGAAAACCATCTGCACCGGGCATGGTGTCAGGATAGGCGGGTGCCCGCGGTCACCCCTAACCCTGACCGACACATCTGGCCGATCGCGTAACTTCCGCGCAACATACGGTTGATCGGAGTGCAACATCGTGTCCCTAGCGTCAACCCGCGGGTTACACCAGTAAAGGAGAACACTCAGTGGCAGAAAAGACGTCCGACGACATCTTCAAGCTGATCAAGGACGAAAAGGTCGAGTACGTCGACATTCGCTTCTGCGATCTGCCCGGCGTCGTCCAGCACTTCTCGATCCCGGCGTCGGCGTTCGACGAGAGCGTTTTCGAAGACGGATTGGCTTTCGACGGCTCGTCGGTCCGCGGCTTCCAGTCGATTCACGAATCCGACATGATGCTGCTGCCTGACGCCGAAACCGCGCGCATCGACCCGTTCCGCGCGGCCAAGACGCTGAACCTCAACTTCTTCGTGCACGACCCGTTCACCCGCGAGGCTTACTCGCGCGACCCGCGCAACGTGGCCCGCAAGGCGGAGAACTACCTGACCAGCACGGGTATCGCCGACACCTGTTACTTCGGCGCCGAGGCTGAGTTCTACATTTTCGACTCGGTTGCCTTCGACTCGAAGATGAACGGCACCTTCTACGAGGTGGATTCAGAGTCCGCATGGTGGAACACCGGCGAGCCCTTCGAGGCCGACGGCAGTGCCAACCGCGGCTACAAGGTCCGCCCGAAGGGTGGCTACTTCCCCGTCGCGCCGTACGACCACTACGTGGACCTGCGCGACGAGATGTCGACCAACCTGCAGAACTCCGGTTTCACCCTGGAGCGCGGCCACCACGAGGTGGGCACTGCCGGCCAGGCCGAGATCAACTACAAGTTCAACACCCTGCTGCACGCGGCCGACGATGTGCTGCTGTTCAAATACATCATCAAGAACACCGCCTGGGCCAACGGCAAGACCGTCACCTTCATGCCCAAGCCGCTCTTCGGCGACAACGGCTCGGGCATGCACGCCCACCAGTCGCTGTGGAAGGACGGCAAGCCGCTGTTCCACGACGAGTCCGGTTACGCCGGTCTGTCCGACATCGCGCGCCACTACATCGGCGGCATCCTGCACCACGCCCCGTCGCTGCTGGCGTTCACCAACCCGACGGTGAACTCCTACAAACGTCTGGTGCCGGGCTACGAGGCCCCGATCAACCTGGTCTACAGCCAGCGCAACCGCTCGGCCTGTGTCCGTATCCCGATCACCGGCAACAACCCGAAGGCCAAGCGCCTCGAGTTCCGCTGCCCGGACAGCTCGGGCAACCCGTACCTGGCGTTCGCGGCCATGCTGATGGCCGGCATCGACGGCATCAAGAAGAAGATCGAGCCGATGGCCCCGGTCGACAAGGACCTGTACGAGCTGCCGCCGGACGAAGCCGCCAACATCCCGCAGGCTCCGACCTCGCTGGCCAGCGTCATCGACAGGCTCGAAGAGGACCACGAATACCTCACCGAGGGTGGCGTGTTCACCGAGGACCTGATCGAGACCTGGATCTCCTACAAGCGTGAGAACGAGATCCTGCCGGTGCAGATTCGCCCTCACCCGTACGAGTTCTCGCTCTACTACGACTGCTAGACCAGCTAAAGCGCTGACCAGCAGCTAAGCGGGCCAAACGGCTAGATCGTCCGCAGCAGTTTCAAACGAGTCCATCCGCTCGGCAATCACAGCACCAACTGCCGAACGGGTGGACTCGTCTGCGTCAGGCGAGAATTGACCGAACATGTCAGTATTGACGGCGTGCGCACACACCGGACCGCGGGTGTCCTTGGAGCTACAGTGGTGACAACCTTGGCGCTGCTGAACACAGCCGTCGGCACTCCTTCCTCCGCCGCTAATCCATGCCCCGACATCGAGGTGGTGTTCGCTCGCGGCACCGATCAGGCACCTGGTGTTGGCGTGATTGGACAGGGATTTGTCGATTCGCTGCGCCCGCATGTCGGCGGGAGATCCCTTGGGGTATATGCAGTCGACTACCCTGCGAGCCACGATTCGCCTAACTCCGCCAACGCGGGCGCCAAGGATATGAGCGCTCGTGTCGGGTACATGGCGGTGAACTGTCCCGGTACCCGGATGGTGCTCGGGGGATATTCCCAAGGCGCCGTTGTGACCGATCTCATCACCACGGCCGGTGTGCCACCCGCGGGCTTCGTTCCCGCGCCGCTGCCGCCGCAAGTGGCTGATCACGTTGCCGCGATCGCCGTCTTCGGAAATCCATGGGACAAATTGCCGGGGATGACCGCGACCAGCCCGCTGTATGGAGCTAAGGCCATTGACTTGTGTAACCCGGGAGATCCAGTTTGCTCCGACGGTGGGGATTGGAAGGCGCACGAACTCTATGTGCCCGGGATGGTTAATCAGGCCGCGGTTTTCGCCGCGAGTCGGCTCTAGCAAGCGCCCGGCTACATCTGACATGTAACCTCGGGTCGGGTTGCCCCTATCATCAGCTAATGGCCAAAACGTCGACGATCGAAGCCCGGTTGGAAAACCGGCTCAATTCCCTTACCCCCGTTGTGCTGTCGGTGTTCAGGATGGTGATCGGATTCCTGTTCGCCTGTCACGGCGCGTCGGTGCTGTTCGCCTGGCCGGTCAACTTCGGTATGGGCACGCCGGCTTTCGGCGCATGGCCGGGCTGGTTCGCCGGAGCCATCGAACTGCTGGTCGGTATCCTGGTGTTCACCGGACTGGCCACCCGGGCCGCCGCATTCATCGGCTCCGGCCAGATGGCGGTCGCCTACTTCTGGCAGCACCAGCCCAAAGCCCTACTCCCCCTTGCCAATCACGGTGAGCCCGCGGTGCTGTTCTGCTTTGCTCTGTTCCTGCTGGTGTTCACCGGTGGCGGTGTGATCGCACTGGACACCCTGCGCAAGAACTAGACGTCCAGCCCCATATCGACCCGGAAGCGTTTCATCCCGTCGATCTTCTCAGCGACGGTGGCCTGCGGGCCGCTGTAGAACATCCACGGCATCGTCACGTTGCCGGTGATGCCCGCCGCCTCCGCTCGCTGGAAATGCTCCGGCAGGTACGCATCGGACAGCGGGGTCAGGATCTCGAAACCCTCCAGCGGCAAGCCGTTTTCGGCCCGGATCGTCCGCACCCGGGTAGCTGACGCGATGGCCTGCTCCAGAGTGATCAAGTCACCGATCCAACCATCGTTGCGGGCGGCCCGGCGCAGCGCGATCTCACTGAGACCACCGACGTAAATCGGCACGGTCGGCGGTGTGGGCTCCATCTCCAACCGAGGCACGTCATAGAACTCCCCGGAGAACTCCGTCCAACCGGGCTGCCACAACTGCCGGATCAGCTCGAGCATCTCGTCGGTGCGCTTACCCCGGCGCTCGAAAGCCTGCCCCATCAAAGCGAATTCATCCGCACACCAACCGACCCCGACGCCGAACTCCACCCGACCACCGGACAAGCAGGCCGCGGTGCCGACTGCCTTGGCCACCGAGAACGGGTCCCGCATGCCGGGGATGTACACCGTGGTCACGAATTTCACCCGGCTGGTCACCTGAGCCAGCACGCCGACCAGCACCCACGGGTCCGGCCAGTGCGTGAACGGCTGCCAGCGACGTTGCCCGTCAGGGGTGTACGGATAGGGCGTTGACAGGGTCTCCAGGTTCACCACGTGATCCGGAATGGCGATCCCGTCGTAGCCGAGTTCGTCTGCGGCCCTGGCGACCTCGACCAATTCCGAGCTGTCCAGGAACGCCAGGCTGACGTAGAACTTCATCAGGCTCCCCGCGCCCAGGACGGCCGGATGAAGATGCCGTCAGCCTCGACGGTGATCCCCTTAGCGTCGGAAATGGTGCCCCGGGCATACGTTTTCACGCCGTCGACCCGGTCGATCCAGGCCTCGGTCCGGACCGGCCCCAGCGGTGTCCCACGCAGATAGCGCAGCGTGATGGTGCCCGTGAAGTGCGGCTTGGTCAGTCCGTCGCTGGCGGCCTCGCCCAGCAGGTGATCCAGCACCAGCGCACAGATACCACCGTGCACCAGTCCCGGCGGGCCCTCGTATGCCAATCCAAGATCGAACTCGGCCCAGCACCGGCCATCGTCGCTGGACGCTTCATGGACGATGTTCATCGGCGGTGCGATTGCATTGCGCATGCCCACAGCAGGATTCGCGTAGGCCAATGGACGCCCGGTTCCCTCGTGCCGCAAGGTCAAGGTGCTGGTGTGCTGCGCCGAGGCCAACTGCTCGGTAACGGCTTCGATGGTCGCCTGAGCCTCGGCGATGGTGCCCGCGTCCACGCCGGTGCGGATGCCGGCGTCGATCAACCGGCGCACAGCCTCGGTGAATGGTTCGTACAGCGCCCGCTGACGTCTGTATTCCTCGTCGGTGATCACATCGAAGGGGAAATCGGCCATCGGATTAGTCACTGCGCTACTCTCCAAAAACCTTACGTACCACTGCCTTTGCCCTTCTGGTGACGCGCAGGTAGTTGTCCAGGAACTCCCCGCCATCGCCGTTCTGCCAGCCGGCAGCCAACGCCACGGCGTTGAGTTGCCGCCCCGGTCCGGGCAGTTGGTCGGTGGGCTTGCCCCGCACCAGCACCAGCGCATTGCGCGCCCTGGTGGCGGTCAGCCAGGCCCGCCGGAGCATCTCCACGTCCTCGACGTCGACCAGCCCGGCCGCCTTGATGGCGTCCAGTGTCGCGAGTGTGGACGTGTTGTGCAGCGCGGGAACCTCATGGGCATAACGCAACTGGAGCAGCTGCACAGTCCATTCGACGTCTGCCAGGCCGCCGCGGCCCAGCTTGGTATGGGTGTTCGGGTCAGCCCCGCGCGGCAGTCGCTCGGCATCGACGCGGGCCTTGATCCGCCGGATCTCCTGCACCGCGGCGGCCGACACGCCCCCTGACGGATACCGCGTCTTGTCCACCATCAACAGGAACCGCTCGCCCAGTTCGAGGTCACCAGCCACTCGGTTGGCCCGCAGCAGTGCCTGAATCTCCCACGGCTGCGCCCACTGCGCGTAGTACGTCTCGTACGACGCCAAAGTCCTTACCAGGGAACCATTTCGGCCCTCGGGCCGCAGCCCGGCGTCGACCTCCAACGGCGGGTCGGCGCTGGGTTGTCCCAGCAGCGTCCGCACCTGTTCGGCCACGCTGATGGCCCACCGCACGGCAGCGGATTCGTCGACGTCACCAATCGGGTCACACACGAACATCACGTCGGCGTCCGACCCGTAGCCCAGTTCTGCGCCACCGAGCCGGCCCATACCAATCACCGCAATGCGTGCCGGCGCAACACCGTCCGGCGACTTCGCCCGGATCACGGAGTCCAGCGCGGCCTGCAGCACCGCGACCCACACCGAGGTCAAGGCCTGGCAGACGTCGGTCACCGACAGCAGACCCAGCAGATCCGCCGAAGCCACCCGGGCCAGTTCCCGCCGGCGCAAAGTACGGGCCGCGGCGATAGCCCGAGCCGGGTCGGAGTGCCGACCAGCCGAGGCCACCAGTGCCCGGAACACCCCATCCGGTTCCACCTCAAGCAATTTGGGCCCTTGCGGCCCATCGGCGTACTGCTGCAGGACCTCCGGTGCCCGCATCAGCAGATCAGGAACGTAGGCCGAGGTGCCCAGCACCCGCATCAGCCGTTTCGCGACAGCACCCTCGTCGCGCAATGTCGACAGGAACCAGCGCTGTTCGGACAGTTCTTCGCTGATCCGCCGGTAGGCCAGCAGACCCGCATCAGGATCTGGGGTGTCCGAGAGCCAGTCCAGCAGGGTCGGCAACAGCACCTGTTGCACCGTGCCGCGCCGCCCACTCGCACTGGTCAGCGCAGCCAAGTGGGTCAGCGCACTCTGCGGGCCTTCGTAACCCAGTGCGGCAAGCTGCCTTTCAGCCGCTTCAGTGCCCATGTCGGCCCCGAGGTCAGCGGCGCGTGTGCCCACCGACTCCAGCAATGGCTGGTAGAACAGCTTGGCGTGCAGCCGGGACACCCGCATGTGCTGGCGTTTGAGTTCCTCGCGCAGTACCCCGAGTGCATCGTGTTGCCCATCGGGCCGGACGTGCGCCGCGCGCGCCAGCCAGCGCCACGCCTCGACGTCGCCGTCCTCCGGCAACAGGTGGGTGCGCTTGAGCCGTTGCAGCTGCAGCCGGTGCTCGAGCAGCCGCAGAAACTCGTATGACGCCGTCATGTTGGCGGTGTCGTCGCGGCCGATGTAGCCGCCTTCACCAAGGGCGGCAAGCGCATCGACGGTGGAGGCCACGTGCAGTGAATCGTCGTTGCGGCCGTGCACCAGCTGCAGCAACTGCACCGCGAACTCGACATCGCGCAGACCACCGCTGCCCAATTTCAACTCGCGGGTGCGAACACCGGCCGGTACCAACTCTTCGACCCGACGCCGCATGGCCTGCACGTCGGCCACGAAATCCTCACGGTCGCAAGCGGTCCAGACCATCGGCATCAGTGCCTTGATGTACTGCTTGCCCAACTCCGCATCGCCGACCGCAGGCCTGGCCTTCAGCAGCGCCTGGAATTCCCAGGTCTTGGCCCAGCGCTCGTAGTAGGCGATGTGCGATTCCAGGGAGCGCACCAGCTGGCCCGCCTTGCCCTCCGGCCGCAACGCCGCGTCCACCTCGAAGAAGGTCTCCCCGGCGAAGCGCATCATCTCCCCGGCAACCCTTGAGGCGGTCTGGTCCGTGGTATCCCCGACGAAGATGATGTCGACATCGCTAACGTAATTCAGTTCGCGCGCGCCACATTTGCCCATTGCAATCACGGCGAGCCGAGGTGGCGCGGCGTCCGGCCCGCACACCGTCCGGTTCGCGACGATCAACGCCGCACCCAGTGCGGCATCGGCCAAATCGGACAGCTGCTGACCCACCGTGACGAACGGCAGCACCGGCTCGTTCTCGACTGTCGGGGCCAGGTCGAGCGCTGCCAGCACCAGCAGCCGATCTCGGTAGCGAGTGCGCAGTTCCGATGATGCGACAGACAGGTCCGAGGCGATTTGTTCGGCCAGTGCACCCAGGTCCTCAAGCAGTTCTGCGCGCGTCGGCAGCTTCACCCGACCGCGCAACAACCGCCACGAATCAGGATGTGCGACAAGGTGATCGGCGAAGGCCAGCGACGAGCCCAGCACCGCGAACAGCCGTCCGCGGAGCGACTTGTCCGAGACCAGCAACCTGTTGAGTTCGTCCCAGCCGGGGCCGAGCACCTCCGCGATGCGAACCATTGCCTGCAGTGCGCTGTCGGCGTCGGGCGCCCGCGACAACGACCACAGGAGCTCGACGTGGGCATCGGTGTTCCAGCCCAATTGGTCCAGATCGGCACGCGCTGACTGCGCAACCAAACCGAGGCGGCCGACGCTGGGTTTAGACGGACGCTGGGTCGCGGGGTTGGGCACCATCCGACGTTAGCGCACCGCCCGGCAGCGCATATATCCGCTACCTGCCTGTCAGAGCGCCAGGTATTCCTTCAGCTCGAACGGCGTGACATGGCTGCGGTAGTTCTCCCACTCGGCGTGCTTGTTGCGCAAGAAGTAGTCGAACACGTGCTCACCCAACGCCTCGGCGACGAGCTCGGATTTCTCCATCTCGCCCAGTGCCACACCGAGGCTCGACGGCAACTCCTTGTAGCCCATGGCACGGCGTTCCTCGGCCGTCAGGTTCCACACGTTGTCCTCGGCCTCGGGCCCCAGGGTGTAACCCTTTTCGATGCCACGCAGGCCAGCGGCCAGCAGCACCGCGAACGCCAGGTACGGGTTGCATGCTGAGTCGGGGCTGCGCACCTCGACGCGCCGCGACGACGCCTTGC
Organism: Mycobacterium sp. OTB74; assembly: GCF_029892685.1. GTDB lineage: Bacteria > Actinomycetota > Actinomycetes > Mycobacteriales > Mycobacteriaceae > Mycobacterium. Next base: position 107,096 of record NZ_JARXVD010000013.1, read on the forward strand.
GCGGGGTGTACATGGGCACCCGCACCAGCGCCGAACGGTTGGCCGCGCCCCAGGAGGCGGCGGTCGGCGCCTCACCGCCGTGCACCAGCCGCTTGTAGGAGTTCACCCACTGGTTGGTGACGGCGCTGATCTCGCTGGCGTGCTCCAGGATGCCGGCGATGAACGACTTGGCGACATCGGAAAGCTGCAGCGGGTCCTCGGCACTGTGGAAGGCGTTGGTCTCGCCTTCGAACAGGCTCATGTGGGTATGCATGGCCGAGCCCGGGTACTGGCTGAACGGCTTGGGCATGAATGAGGCCCGCACACCCTCATTGATCGCGACTTCCTTGACCAGGTAGCGGAAGGTCATCACATTGTCGGCCATGGACAGGGCGTCGGCGTAGCGCAGGTCGATCTCCTGCTGGCCGGGCGCGCCCTCGTGGTGGCTGAACTCCACCGAGATGCCCATCTGCTCCAGCGCCTCGATGGCGTGCCGGCGGAAGTTAGGTGCCGAATCATGAACAGCCTGGTCGAAATAGCCGCTGTCGTCGGCCGGGATGGGCACCGACCCGTCATTGGGGCCGGGCTGCAACAGGAAGAATTCGATCTCCGGGTGCACGTAGCACGAGAAGCCCAGGTCGCTGGCCTTGGCCAGCTGACGACGCAGGACGTGCCGCGAATCGGCCCAAGACGGCGAACCATCGGGCATGGTGATGTCGCAGAACATCCGGGCCGAGTAATGCTTGCCAGCGCTCTTGGTGGTCCAGGGCAACACCTGGAACGTCGACGGATCGGGACGCGCCACCATGTCGGCTTCGGACACTCGGGCAAAGCCCTCGATAGCCGAGCCATCGAAGCCGATGCCCTCCTCGAACGCGCCTTCCAACTCGGCGGGTGCGATCGCCACTGACTTGAGATAACCAAGCACATCGGTGAACCACAGTCGGACGAATCGGATATCGCGTTCTTCCAGCGTGCGCAGCACGAATTCCTTCTGGCGGTCCATGACCGCAGCGTATGCATCGGCTGTTAATTCTGTGTTACCAACACACGTTCGTAATTCTGTGTTACTAAGACTGATTCGCTTGTCAGCTATCGGCTGTAGATAACTGACGGTCAACAATGCAGCCCGGACTCGGGTTCAACGCCCTGGAGCAGGAACGCCACCACTGCGGTGTCGATGCATTCATTGCCACTGAACACCACGGTGTGCTGGGTGCCCTCGAACGTGATGAGCGACCCGGCCATGTCGCGGGCCAAGTCGACGCCGGCCTGATACGGGGTGGCCGGGTCATGCGTCGTGGACACCACGACCACCTTGCCGTCACCTGGCGAGACAGCCTCATGTGGCGCGGACGTCGCCGGCACCGGCCAATTGGCGCACATGTCGTGCGGCGCTTGACCCGTGTATTGCCCGTACGACATGAACGGTGCCACTTCGCGGGACTTCAGGTCCGTCGCGGCCCACACCGCCGGGTCTGTGGGGAACGGCGCGTCCACACAACGAATGGCGGTGAAGGCGTCCTGTAGTGGTGCGTAGTGGCCATGGCGGTCACGGTGCTGGTAGTCGTCCGCCAGCATCAACAGGTCGGTCGCGTCGGTGTGACGCTGCAGGCCGAGCAGTCCGCTGGTCAAGAATTTCCAGTAGCGCTTGGTGTACAGCGCGTTGGTGGTGCCGGTGATGGCGTCCTGGTAGCTCAGACCGCGTGGATCGCCCGGCGTCGGGCCCGGCTCCTGAGCCAACGGATCGATCAGTTGGTGGTAGCGCGCCACGAATAGATTCGGGTCGGTGCCCAGCGGGCAATCCTCCGATTGGGCGCAATCGGTCGCATAGTCATTGAAAGCCGTTTGGAATCCGGCTAGTTGCAGGAGGTTCTCGGTGACCGGATCGGCATTCGGGTCGACCGCACCGTCGAGGACCATGGCCCGCACCTGTTGAGGGAAGCGCCCGGCGTAGGCCGCGCCCAGTTCGGTGCCGTAGGAGAAACCTAGGTAGTTGATCTGCGCCTCGCCAAGTGCCGCGCGCACCACGTCCATGTCCCTGGCCGCCGAGGCGGTCCCCACGTTGGCCAGGAACTCCGGGCCCATGCGGCTCAGGCAGTCCTGGGCGACCAAGCCGTTGACCTCATCGATGTGAGCCACCCCGGCAGGGCTGTAGTCGACCATGGGATCACGCCGGTAGGCGTCGAATTCGGCGTCACTACGGCAGCGAAGTTGCGGCGTGGAATGCCCGACGCCACGGGGGTCGAAACCGACCAGATCGAAACTGCGGCCGATCGGGCTGTCACCGATTTCCGCAGCCATACCGGCAACGGTGTTGACCGCCGAGGCTCCCGGCCCGCCGGGGTTTACCAGCAATACCCCCTGCCGAGGACCCGATGCGGGCACTCGGATGACGGCTAATTTCGCTTGCGGCCCACCAGGATTGGCGTAATCGACCGGGACACTGACGGTGGCACAACGGGCGGTTGGCAGATCCGCGGTGTCTCCGATGAACGCCTCGCAACTCCCCCAGTTCGGTGCCTGCTCGTAGTAGGCCTGCAAACTGGTCGGACCCGCATGCGCCACCGGGCAGGCCATTGGAAGCGTCACCAACAGCGCTGCGGCAATCCTGCCAACCCGGCTGCCCGACGACCACATGACGAACATGTTCGCACGGGTAACCCACAAGACCCGCACCAGGGCGGCCGGGGTGACTACCCGGAGATCAGACAGAGATCAAATGGTTATCCGCAAGGGCCACTCAGCATTTCGCACCCGGCGGCGGCAGCGTGCCGTCGATGAGGTACGCAGCTGCGTGGTCGTCCACACACTTGTTGCCCTGGAACACAACAGTGTGCTGGGTGCCGTTGAACGTCAGCAGGCTCCCGCCGAGTTCCTTGGCCAGTTCGACTCCGGCCTGGTAGGGCGTCGCGGGATCGTTGACCGTCGACACCACCAGGGTCGGGGCCAGGCCGTGCACCGAAATCTGGTGCGGCTTGGACGTCGGCGGCACCGGCCAGAATGCGCAGGTGCCCAGCGGGGCGTCGCCGGTGAACTGGCCGTAGCTCATGAACGGCGCCACCTGACGGGTGCGACGGTCCTCCTCGATGACCTTGGCGCGGTCGGTAACCGGTGGCTCGTCAACGCAATTGACCGCAACGCGGGTATCGGTCGAGTTGTCGTAGTGACCGTCGGCGCCACGGGCCATATACGCGTCGGCCAGCCTCAGCATGGCGTCGCCGCTGCCGTTCTTCAGATCTGTCAGACCCTCGGTGAGGTCCTTCCACATCGATGGCGAATACAGCGGCAGGATGGTGCCCACTATTGCGTCGCCGTAACTCAGACCGCGCGGATCCTTTGTGGGAGCAGGCTTTTGGACCAGCGGATCAACCAGGCTGTGGTATACGTCGGTGATCTTGGTCGGGTCGGTGCCCAACGGGCAGTCGGGGCTGGTGGCGCAGTCGGCGGCATAGTTGTTGAAGGCCACCTGGAATGCCGCCGCCTGGTTGATGTCCGCCTCGATCGGGTCGGCGTTCGGGTCCACCGCACCGTCGAGGATCATCGACCGCACTTTGTCGGGGAAAGCCTCGGCGTAGGCCGAGCCGATCCGGGTGCCGTAGGAGTAGCCGAGGTAGGTCAGCTTCTGGTCGCCGAGTGCGGCGCGGATGGCGTCCAGATCCTTGGCGACGTTGGCCGTGCCAACGTTCGCGAGGAATTCTTTGCCCATCTTGTCCACGCAGCGCTGTACGAAGGCCTTGGTCTCGGACTCGATGTGCGCAACGCCGGCCGGCGAGTAGTCGACCTGCGGGTCGGCCCGGATCCGGTCGTTGTCGGCATCGGAGTTGCACCACACCGCAGGCTTGGATGAGCCGACCCCGCGCGGATCAAAGCCGATCAGGTCGAAACGCTCGCGAACGCTGGCCGGGATGGAGCCCAGCAGCGAGACGGCCGCACTGACGCCCGACTCTCCCGGGCCGCCGGGGTTGATCACCAGCGAACCGATCTTCTCACCGGTGGCCTTGAACCGGACCAGCGCCAGCCGCGCGACGTCGCCGTCGGGTTTGCTGTAGTCGACCGGCACCGACAGCATCGCGCACTCGGCTCCCTTGGGAACCCGTGACTGTGCCTCAGGCGAGGTGGTCTGGCACGCCGACCACTCGAGCGGGGTGCCCGGCTTGGGCACCGATCGCAGCGCACGCCCTTGCACCACCTGGCTGCAGCCCGTCGCTAAAACGAGCACCATGGCGGCCGCGAGCGTCGCCCGTCTGAGGTTCATGGTCGACCATGGTGCCATGAGCCCGCATCGGACCTGCTTACGGCGTTGCTAAGGCCGTGCCACGTGTCGAGACGCGGCCGCCGGTGGTGTGCTGCGTCACTGCTCGGTGGCGGCCACCAGTTCCTGCAACTCGACAGCGAAATCGTCGGCCATGGTCCAGAGGTCGGGCATCAGTTCCGGGCAGGAGATCAGGCCGACATCCAGAGACCCGTTGAGTGACATCACGGTGATGTTCAGGCCCGAGCCGTGGAACAGCGGCCCCAGCGGATACATGGCCTTGACCTCGGCGCCGAGGAAATACAGCGGGACCTGCGGCCCGGGCACGTTCGAGAGGACCAGGTTGTGCACGGGCTTGACCTGCGTGAGCCGACTGGAGGCGTAGACCCGCATCGCGACACCGAACACCGTGGGCGCGGCAAACTGCGTCCAGTCCTGCAGCAACGTGGCACTGATAGCCGAACTGTGTTGCTTGGCAACCGAACTCGCCTCGGCGATGGCCCGTAGCCGCTCGGCCGGATCTTCGATGTTGGTCTCCAGTTTGGTGAACATTCCGGATACCTGGTTACGGCCGGGGCGGTCGGAACGCTCATGCACCGACACGGGGACCATGGCGACCAATGTGTTCTCAGGCAGCGAGTCGTGCTCGATCAGGTAGCGCCGCAGCACGCCGGACACCAACGCCATCACCACATCGTTGACCTTGACGCCGAAGTGGTTCTTGACGGTTTTGACGCCGTCGAGGTCCAGATGCGCGAACGCGAGGTTCCGGTGTGTGGTGATGGTGTCGTTGAACGCGGTTTTCGGTGCGTTGAACGGCGCCGCCATGGTGAGGCCCTTGTTCGCTCTGCGGATGGTGTCGAACACAGTGTTCAGCGTCGAGGGCACCACTTTGGCCAGCTTCAGCGGACGGGTGACGAATTTCGCCGCACCACGTAGGACGATCTCGAACTCCGTGGCGCCGATGTTGCCAGCGACAGGCTCGGGTGCCGGAGCCTCCGGTTCGGTGGTGCACAGCTGCGACATCAGATTGGCGCCGGAAACCCCGTCCACGCCCGAGTGGTGCATCTTGGTCATGATGGCCAGCCGGCCGCCGGTGCGCGGATCGGTGCCTGCGATGTTCTCGATCACCCAGGCCTCCCACAGCGGGCGGCTCCGGTCCAGTGGCAGTGCCGCGATATGCCCGCAGATTTCGGCCAGCTCGGCGCGGCCGCCCGGGGCCGGCAGCCCGATCCGGTGTAGGTGGCGGTCGATGTCAAAGTCCTTGTCCTCCACCAGAACCGGATGATCGAGGTTCAGTGGCGAGTCCCTCAGCTTCTCGCGGAATTGCGGCATGGCGGCAACCCGTTCGGCCAGAGCGGCACGCAGCTTGTCGTAGCTGTACCCAGCGGGAATGGTCGACGTGTCGACTTCCAGGATCATCGATACGTGCAGCGGCTGCGCAGCGGTCTCCAGGTATAGGAAGCTTGCATCCAGACCGCTGAGCCGTTGGTATCCGGGCATGCCGTGATGCTATTCCGGCGCAAGGTCGTGGTGTGAGGTAATCCACTTCACGTGTTGTTCACCTGAGACGCCGGCAGTGGCAGACTTAGGTTGTCAAATGTCCCGGGGACCCGTTGGGCCTCGAGGTGCGAACCGACCAACACATTTTGAGGACGATGATGTCTGATCAGACGGTTTACGGCGCTGCCCAGGAGCCTGCCTGTAACGCTGCGCCCCGTACCAAAGTGCGCACCCACCACCTGGCCAAATGGAAGGCCGAAGGCCACAAGTGGGCGATGCTGACCGCGTACGACTACTCGACGGCCCGGATTTTCGACGAGGCTGAGATTCCAGTGCTGCTGGTGGGCGACTCGGCGGCGAACGTGGTGTACGGCTATGACACCACCCTGCCGATCGGCCTCGATGAGCTGATCCCGCTGGCCCGTGCCGTGGTCAAGGGCGCTCCGCACGCGCTGGTAGTCGCCGATCTGCCGTTCGGCAGCTATGAGGCCGGCCCCACCCAGGCCCTCGCCACGGCCACCAGGTTCATGAAGGAGACCGGTGCCGCCGCGGTGAAGCTCGAGGGTGGTGAGCGCATGGTCGAGCAGATCGCCGCGCTGACCCAGGCCGGCATTCCAGTGGTAGCGCACATCGGCTTCACCCCGCAGAGCGTCAACAGCCTTGGCGGCTTCCGGGTGCAGGGCCGCGGCGACGCGGGTGATCAGACCATCCACGACGCCATCGCGGTGGCCGAAGCGGGCGCCATCGCCGTGGTGTTGGAAATGGTTCCGGCCGAGCTGGCCACCCAGATCACCGGCAAGCTGACCATCCCGACCGTCGGCATCGGCGCCGGCGCCAACTGCGACGCGCAGGTGTTGGTGTGGCAGGACATGGCCGGTATGACCAGCGGCAAGACCGCCAAGTTCGTCAAGCGGTTCGGCGAGATCGGAGCCGAATTGGGCCGGGCAGCAAGGCAATACGCCGCCGAGGTGGCGTCCAGCACGTTCCCGGCCGAGGAACACTCCTACTGAGCTGATAAACCAAAAGCCCCTCTTCCGATGAAGAGGGGCTTTTTTGGGTCTGTTCGCGCGGCTACGCGAATTCAGGGGCGCGTTTGCCCAGGAACGCGGCAATACCTTCGGCGCCGTCCACTGATGATGCGCACTTGGCAATCATCCGGCCCTCGCGCTCGAGCTGAGTCTCGTAGTCGGCACCGTAGGTGGTCAGCAGCAGCTGCTTGACGGCCGAGTTCGAACTGCGGGACTGTCCTGCGACCTCGGCAGCCAGCTTCTCCAGCGCGCCGGCCAGTTCCGCGTCGGGCACCACCTTGGTGACCAGTCCCCAGTCCGCGGCCTCGGCGGCCTTGAGCACCCGGTTGGTGATCATCAGTTCCTGGGTGCGGCGCAGCCCGGTCAAGCGTGGCAGCACGTACGTCGAGCCGCCGTCCGGGCTCAGGCCCGCCTTGGTGTAAGCCATGGTGAACGACGCCGACTCGGCCGCCAGCACCAGGTCACCGGACACCCCGAGTGGGAAACCGGCTCCGGCGGCCACCCCGTTGACCGCTGTAATCAGCACCGCGTCCATCCGGGCGAAGGTGGACATGGCGCGGTGCAGGTCGTCGGCGATGCCCTTGACGAAGACGCCGGCATCATCGGCGGCCGCCATGGCTTTGAGGTCGCCGCCGGCGCAGAAGAAGCGGCCGGCGCCGGTCAGGGTTACCACCTTGACTGCGGCGGTGTCGCACAGCGCGGCCGCGGCGGCCAGTTCACGGGTGAGGGTGTCATTCATGCCGTTGGCCGCATCCGGCCGATCGAGCACGATATTCACAACGGGCCCGGATTGGGTGAACTTCAGCGTCTCGAATTCGGTCATGGCCCAAGACGTTATCGGGTGCTCTGCCGACCCCGGCACAGGCCCAGCCTTTCGGCTGAGCGGTCGCGCAGCGCGTCGAAGTCGCCGTGGTAGCCCAGCGTTCGCAACGCTCCTTCGGCCACCGTCCACGCCTGGTCGGGCGGGCACCAATGGTCGTCGGAGCGGACGTTGATCACTGACTCGACCAACCGGAACGGCAGGTCGCCCGCCGCGGGCGGTCCCCCGCATTCGACTATGGCCGCGTCCGCGAGCCGCCGGTAACGATCACGCAATTCCTCACGGCGGGAACGGAATTCGGCAAACCGGTCAACCCTGAGTTCGGGCAGCAGATACAGCACACCCAGATTCCATGCGCCCGCGCACAGGTGGCTGACGTCGCCCACCACCAAAGTGTGCAATCGGACCGGCGCCGGATCGGAGTCGGCCAGCAGTTCAGCCGCCAGCTGCAGCGGCTCATCGATGGTGCCCGCCAGCAGTGCGTCGAGGATGTCGTCCTTGGTGGCGAAATGGTGATACAAGGAGGCCTGCCGAACCCCGACCGCTTCGGCGATCCGGCGGGTGGAGGAATTGGCATAGCCCTGGGTGGTGAACAGTTCGGCGGCGGCGTCGAGGATCTGTTCGCGGGCGGTCTCGCCCGGACGCCGAGGTTGTTCCAACCTGGGCCGGCCCGGGCCTTCGGTAGCCATGTGCCCATTCTGCACACCCGCGGTCCAGGTGGCCGGCCAATATCTATCGCTTGACAGGAAATGTCACTCAGCCGTAACAGCGGCGACACCCGTCGAACATGACTCTCCCAAAAACTCTCAATTGACAGTTATCCGGGATCAGGAGAGGACGAGATGTCGAGCACCAACTCGACCGGGGGCGCCCGGTCACACGCCCGCGCACAGGCCACCGACGCGCAGATGCGCGTGCCGGCGACCCCCGAGGGCGTCACCGAGTTGCGCTGGGCCGAGACCGTCCCGACGGGTTCATATGTGAGCCGAGTTCTGGGACGCGGCAGTCGGCTGCGGCTGGTCGACACCGACGGCGACGCGTGCGCACATGTGCTGATGTTCCGCGCCGACGCCCCATGGGAACGGCTCAACGTGGCCGACACCATGAAGGTGCCGTGGCAGGCCTATATGGGCAGCGGGCATCCGTTGCTTTCCGACCAGGGCCGGGTGTTGGCGACAATCGTCGCGGACAGCTCCGGCAGGCACGATGCGCTGTGTGGCGCGGGCGCTGAGGTGCGCTCGAAACTGCTGCTCGGCGTGCACAAGCACGGCCTGGACGTCCGTGATGTCGCCCAGTCGGTGTCCTTCTTCCGCGGCGTGCGGGTCGCCGAGGACGGCAGCGTGGAGGCCACCGGGTCAGCCGGAGCGGGCGCCGCGGTAGACCTGCTGATCCACCTGCCGGTGGTGGTGGTCATCGCCAACGGTGCGCACCCACTCGACTCGTCGCCGGCAACCGGTGATCTCGATGTGCTGGCCTGGCGGGCCGATGACGAGCTGACCACCCCCGTCAATGCCGAGCCGGAATATCTGCGGGCCCTGTTCAACACCGAAAGCACTTGGGCTGCAGAACAAAACGAAGGAGCACTCGCGTGACCAGCACTGTGACCACCGTCGCCGACCAGACCGTCGCCGCGTGCGCCCCGTGGTCAGCGATCGTGACCGCCGGCCAGACCCTGCAGATCATCGACCTGCACGGCAACCAGGCCGTCGACACCTTGTTCTGGGGTGTCACCGACGGACACCCTGACCCCGAACTGCGCTATAGCGCCCAGGCAACCGTTGCGGCACAACGCAATATCTTCCTGACCACCGGCTCGGTGCTGCGCGCCGCGGACGGCACGGCTCTCATGACGCTGGTCGCCGACGAGGTCGGTAACCACGACACCATCGCCGGCGCGTGCTCCAAGGAGTCGAACACTCTGCGCTACGGGCATCACACCGCGCACCAGCACGCCTGCGCGGAAAACTTCCTGGCCGAGGCCACCCGTTGGGGCATGGGCAAGCGCGACATCGTGTCCAACGTGAACTTCTTCATGAATGTCCCGGTCGAACCGGACGGCACGCTGGGCATCGTCGACGGCTTGTCCGCCCCCGGCAAATCGCTGACCCTGCGGGCCGAGGTCGACACCCTGGTCCTGGTGTCCAACTGCCCTCAGATCAACAACCCGTGTAACGGTTTTGACCCGACACCGGTGCGAATGGTGATTTCCCGATGAGCACCGTCGTGGTGGTCCGCCCCGGCATGCTGACCACCGTTCAGGACTGGCCGGGCCGCGTCGGTTACTGGCACATCGGGGTTCCGCCGTCGGGCCCGATGGACGACCTCTCCTTCCGGATCGGCAACCGGGTGCTGCTCAACCCCGAAGGTGCTGCCGGCCTGGAATGCACGAAAGGCGGACTGGCACTGAGCTTTCCCGATGGCGGTCGAGTCTGTGTCACCGGCGCCCCGGTAACTGTCGCCCTCGACGGCGCGCCGGTACCGCAATGGCAATCGGTCACCGTCCCAGTCGACGGGGTGCTCGACATCGGCATGGTCAACGGCCCCGGCATGCGCTGCTATGTGCTGTTCGCCGGCGGCCTCGTCGAACCCGAATACCTGGGTAGTGCATCGACTTTCACCATGGCGGCATTTGGCGGACACTGCGGCCGCAAGCTGCTGCAGGGTGATGCGCTGACGGTCGCCGCCGATCCCGGACCGCACGAGATGCGACCGGACCGCGATGCCCGGGCGGCCATCGATGAGCTGCCGGCCATTGCTAACCGCTGGGAACTGGCCGTCACCGAAGGCCCGCACGGTGCACCAGAGTTCTTCACCCGCAGTGATTTTCAGACGATCATCGGCACGGACTACAGCGTGCATTTCAACTCCGACCGCACCGGCGTGCGGCTGGAAGGCCCCAAGCCACAGTGGGCTCGCACCGATGGCGGCGAGGCCGGGCTGCACCCGTCGAACATCCATGACAACGCGTATTGCGTTGGTGCCCTTGATTTCACCGGCGATACCCCGATTCTGCTCGGACCCGACGGCCCCAGCCTGGGCGGTTTCGTCTGCCCGGTCACGGTGGTCACCGCGGACCGGTGGAAGCTGGGTCAACTCGCACCCGGCGACACCGTGCGCTTCGTGCCGGTGCGTGCCAACCGCGCCCCGTCGGCACGCAGTCTCGACCAGGACCGCAGGGCATCCTTCCCCAAGGTGCTGTCCAGCGGCGGCGACAGAGACGACGGTGTGCTGAGCAAGTTCAGCGCGGCTGACGGCACAGCGGTCACGCTGCGCCGGGCGGGCGACGGCGGCATGCTGATCGAGTACGGCCCGATGGTGCTCGACCTGGCGATGCGCGCCCGGGTTCATGTGCTGCATCAGCAACTCCAGGCCCGCAAGATCGATGGCATCACTGAGATGACGCCTGGCGTGCGGTCGCTACAGGTCCAGTTCCACCCGGCAGAGCTGACCCTGGGTGAACTGGCCGACCTGGTCTCCCGGGTGGACGAGAACCTGCCGTCGTCCGATCAGCTGGTGGTGCCCAGTCGCACCGTGCGGTTGCCACTGTCCTGGGACGACCCGGCTACCCACGAGGCGATCGAGCGGTACCGCAACGGGGTGCGCGCCGATGCCCCATGGTGCCCCGACAACATCGAGTTCATCCGGCGGGTCAACGGCCTGGCCGATCGGTCCGATGTGCACGACACCGTGTACAACGCCGATTACCTGGTGCTGGGGCTGGGCGATGTCTATCTGGGCGCACCGGTGGCCACCCCGCTGGACCCGCGGCACCGACTGGTCACCACCAAGTACAACCCGGCCCGTACCTGGACTGCCGAGAACTCGGTGGGTATCGGCGGTGCGTACATGTGCATCTACGGCATGGAAGGCCCGGGCGGCTATCAGTTCGTCGGCCGCACCACGCAGGTGTGGAATCACTGCCACCCGGCCCAGGCGGCGTCGTTCGAGCCGGGAACGCCCTGGCTGCTGCGATTCTTCGACCGGATCAACTTCTATCCCGTCAGTGCCGCCGAACTGCTGGACCTACGGGCCGACATGGCGGCCGGGCGCGGCCAGGTCGAAATCACCGACGGCGAGTTCTCGCTGGCCGGCTACCGCGACTTCCTGGCCGCCCACGCCAATGGCATCGCGTCGTTCCGGGCACAACAGTCCGAGGCCTTCGCCGCCGAACGGGCAGCCTGGGATGCCGCCGGGGAGTTCAGCCGCGCCGGCTGAACTCCCCCGTACCTGCCCCAGCCAGCCGGTTCACAGCGATGTGGCACGCTATTCACGGCTCTCCGTTGGGCCCGCACGCGTCGCAGATGAAGGTGAACATGGCAGCTGGAAAAGGTAAACCGTCCCGCCACACCGAGATTGAGCGCAAGTTTGCGGTGCTCGATACAGCCGTCTCACCGTCTTTCCAGGGGCTCTCAGCGGTGTCTCGGGCCGAGGAGCTGCCGCTGGCCCATCTGGACGCGGTGTACTTCGACACCGCCGGCCACGACCTGGCGGCGCACAACATCACGCTGCGGCGCCGCACCGGTGGCACCGATGCGGGTTGGCACCTCAAGTTGCCGGCCGGCGCAGAGGCCCGAACCGAGGTGCGCCTGCCGCTGACCGGTGCCCGGGAGGGCGTGCCCGACGAGCTGCACGACGTGGTGCTGGCCATCGTCCGGGACCGGCCGCTGCAGCCGGTGGCGCGGATCGAGACCCAGCGCAGCGTCCAGACGTTGTACGGGCCGGACGGAGAAGAGCTGGCCGAGTTCTGCGACGACCGGGTGACGGCCTCGGCGGGGGCGGTCGAGCAGAACTGGCGTGAGTGGGAGCTTGAGCTGGCCCCCGGCGTCAGCGACACCGAGCTGCTGGACCGGCTGGCCAACCGCCTCTTCGATGCCGGCGCAGAGCCGGCCGGGCACGGTTCCAAGCTGGGCAAGGTGCTCGCAGCCGCGCGCGGCGCTGACACTCCGCCACCGGTGCCGATTCCCACCGACGCGGTGCATCGCGCCGTCGCCGCCCATATCGACGAGCTGATCGAATGGGACCGTGCGGTGCGCGCCGACGTCTTCGACTCGGTCCACCAGATGCGGGTGACCATCCGCAAGATTCGCAGCTTGCTGCAGGAGGCGGGAGGGCTGGGCGATCGGGCCTGGGTGCTCGATGAATTGCGATTGCTCGCGTCGGTCCTCGGCACGGCACGCGACGCCGAAGTGTTGGCCCAGCGCTATGAACGTGCCCTGTCCGGTCTGGCCCCGGGGTTGGTCCGGGGCCCAGTGCGCGAACGACTGGTCGACGGCTCACAGCACCGTTATCAGGCCGGCCTGCGCCGCTCGATAACGGCGATGCGGTCCGAACGCTATTTCCGGCTGCTCGACGAACTGGACGCCATTGTCGCCGACGGCAGCTGGCCGTCGTCCGACGAAGATGCCGGACCGGTGACGGTCGATGCGGCCTACCGGCGGGTGCGCAAGGCGGTACGTCGCGCGCGCAGCGCCGAGGCCGCCGGCGCGGATCATGCCGATGAACTGCTGCATCGGATTCGCAAGAGCGCCAAACGTCTTCGGTACACCGCAGCCGCCACCGGTGCGGGCCGGGTGGCCGACCGGGCCAGGGAAATCCAGACCCTGCTGGGTGATCATCAGGACAGCTATGTCAGCCGGGCACATCTGGTGAAGCAGGCCGACGCCGCCCACGCCGCCGGCGAGGACACCTTCACCTATGGGGTACTGCATCAGCAGGAGGCCGAGGTCGCCGAGTACGCGCGGACGCAGTTGACCGGTTCGTTGAAGGCGTTGGAGCGGGCGGCGCGCAAGGCCCGCTGAGCGAGCCAGCCTTGCGGGGCGGACGAGTTGGCCTGTAAGCCGGATTCTGTTATCTGGGCGTTTGTACCGTTTAGCTGTGTTGGGCGCGTTGTAACGGTGCAGGTCAGAGTGCTGGTTGTGTTGGCTAATGAAAGCAGTTGTTAGCTCTACTGCGGACAATCTGCGGACGGTCCCGATTTCTGTTTCGGCGAGTTATTGTCTCGAGGGCCGCCCGCAGGGGGCTGAGGAGTGACCAGAGCTGGCCCCCGCGAGGCCTGAGCCGAGTGGCTGGCCGCAGGGCTTGGGTTGTAATGGCTCCAGGGGTCGGATCACCGCTTCGTCCCCGGTAGGCCCCCGACAGCACCGATCTCATCTTGCTGGTGAATCGTTCGGTGGTGCGGATGGTGCCGCCGGCTGGCAGTTGCTCCTGCTGCCGATTCTGCTGCTTGCGGAGGGGCCGATGCCTTGCGCTCAAGGTCACTCCGGTAGTGCCCACTGGCGACCACTTGCCCTTGCGGAGCAAGATCGCGTCACGCCGCGCCGCACGCTCTGCAACATTGATCGTTCGAGACACCGACTCACACATCCATAATTAGACCGACGGTTGGTTTATTCACCATTGCCGCTGCCCTTCGATGCCGTCATCAACAGCCTTCGACGAATACCGGCAGAGCCTGAACGTGGTCGGCGTACGAGTGGTGCTGGCGTTGGCGGTTGGGGCTCATCGGCCTCGGCGGATGGGCTGCCAGCGTGGGCCATTGTCAACGCGTCACCTCGTTTCGGTAAAAATTATGGACGATCGTCCATCCAATTTGTAGAGTGGGTGACATGCTGCCTACTGCCCCTGATACTGCGGCGGCTCGAGCCGCGGTCAACCTGGTACTGGAGGTGTCCGACGCTCCACTCGTGGGGCATGTCTGGCGCACGTGGTTTTTCGGTCGTCAACTCATTGCCGAACATGTCCACGACGCAGATTTTGAAGTCGGATTCGTGGCCGCGATGCTGCACGATTTGGGGCTCACGGCCAGTTTTGACGGCGATGCACCCTTCGAACAGGCCGGCGCTGCCGCGGCGGCCGATACGCTCGCCGGCCTGGGGTGGCCGCAGGACCGTATCGCGCTCACCGCGGCCGCGATCGGCCAGCATCTCGACGTGGCGTCGGCCGAGGCCAGGCCCGAGATCGCCCTCGTGCACCTGGGCGCCGCCGCGGACGTCATCGGCCTTCGCCTCGATGACCTTCCCGGCGAACTGATCGAGGAGGTTCTGAACACTTATCCACGGCAGGGATTCGTTGACACTGTATTGCCCGCGCTTGAGCGCCAAGTCGAGCGCAAGCCCGAGTCGACGATCGCGCGGTTGTTTAGCGCCGTGCGGTTCGGCGATCTGATGCGGGCATGCCCGCTCGATGCCCGATGAGCCGTTCTGCGCCGCTTTCACCGGCCGCCCGTCGGGATCCGCCGTCCGATGGGCGCCGAGCAAAAGGGATCCGCTCGCGCGACGCGCTGCTCGCGGAGGCCGTACAGCTCGCTTCGGTTGAGGGCCTCGAAGGGCTCACGATCGCCAGTCTCGCCGAACGGCTCGGCACGGCGAAGAGCAGTGTTCACGCCGCATTTGGATCCAAAGAGGCCCTGCAGGTCGCGGCCGTGCAACGGGCCAGGGCGATGCTCATCGAGTTGGTGATCGTTCCTGCGCTGGCCGCCGAGCCGGGCCTGGCCCGGCTCGAAACACTTGGTGAGTCGTGGTTCACCTACCTCGAGAACGACATCTTCGAGGGTGGCTGCATGCTGTGCTCGGCGTCCGCGGAAATGGATGGACGCCCGGGAGCCACCCGCGACGCCGTTGCCGCGGTGATGAAGGAATGGCTGCAGTTTCTTGCAGACAACGTCCGCGCGGGCATCGACCAAGCCGAGTTCGCTGCGGCAACCTCGCCCGACCAAACGGCGTTCGAACTTAACGCAATTGGGATGGCTGCCAACTGGCACCACCAGCTATTCGGCGGCCTGACCGCCTTCACCGCCGCCCGCCGCGGCTGGGCCGACACACTTCAGCGCATTCGAGCCTGACCCAACCGAAGGAGATTCTCAATGACCGCAATCACCACGTTGACCGAACGCAACCGCGGCTATGCCGCCGCCCATTTGGGCAAGCGTCCAGCGCTAGAACCGAGCCTCAAGACCGTGATCTTGTGCTGTGCCGACCATCGCACCGACCCCGCCCACGTCCTCGGACTCATGCCCAACGAAGCCGTCGTCATCCGGAATCCCGGCGGCCGCGTCACACCCGATTTCCTTCGCAGCCTCGCCGTGCTTGCGGCAGTCGCGATGACTGAAAACTTTTCGACCGAATACGAGCTCATCCTCATGCAGCACACAGATTGTGGGCTCTCACACCTCTCGCCGCAGACCAATGCCGAGGTGCTCGCACCATTTTTCGGCATCACGCCGGACGAGTTGCCCAACCAGCAGCTTGGCGACCCGCGCGAGGCGGTACGCAGCGATATCTCACTTCTACGCAGCAACCCATTGGTCCCCCGCACGCTTGTCGTCAGCGGACTCGTCTATGACGTCGATACGGGGCGCGTGGAGACGATCGTGCCGCCGGCCACGACCGTCTAAGGCAAGACAGAGTCAGGCGGCTTATGCCGTCTAAGTGAGTTGGTGTTCGCATTCGACAGGACTGATCATTCCGAGGGCCGAGTGACGCCGGCGACGACTTGGGACTTCCCCCAATATGAACCACGTTGTGCTGTAACGACGTCGACTCGTCGGCGTAGAGCTGGCGCCGCACCCCGTTGCTCGCCTCGAGCGCGCCAGGCCGCCAAGGCATCTCGGGTGCGCTGGCTGATGAGGCTACGTTCGTATTCGGAGCCCGCGATGATGTTCGCCGCCATCTCCCCTGCCGGCGTGCTGGTGTCGATATCGAGGTCCGCAAAAGTGAAGAGGCCCCCGGTCACACCGCGCCGGTCCATCAAGCCCGCACCGACCCGAAAACGGGATGTTTTCCCAGGTAAATCCAGTGGAGCTAAGGGGACTCGAACCCCGTAACCAACCTGTGGAAATAGGTTCTGATCTGCATTTTCCGTCTTTCGGCATTGTTGCGCAGGTCTGCCGTGTACTGCGGATATGCCTCGGCGTGTTACGCGACGTAACAGTGCTGGGGCGCCAATTCCGAAGGATGGCAGTGGCAGACCTACTCGTTTTCGGCAGGTAGAGGAGGTAGTGGGGAACCTGGCGCATGTCGAGCGCCCTGCGCATACTCGACTTACGGACACGTCAATATCGCGGGCAGATTCATCCGAACGAACGACCGACGTCCAGTGAATCGGCGTGACGTCGTTTTCACCCATAGCAGGTTGAGATGTCCCCCTACGCTCGGCGTATGGCGACGTTTGCGTTGGTGCATGGCAGCTGGCACGGCGCGTGGTGCTGGGAATTGTTGACACCGCTGCTGCGGAAAGCGGGCCATGATGTCGTCGCCATGGACCT
Organism: Mycobacterium sp. OTB74; assembly: GCF_029892685.1. Classification (GTDB taxonomy): domain Bacteria; phylum Actinomycetota; class Actinomycetes; order Mycobacteriales; family Mycobacteriaceae; genus Mycobacterium. The sequence goes on from NZ_JARXVD010000013.1 coordinate 123,943, forward strand.
GCCTTGCGATGACGGTTCGGCGAACTTTGAGACGTACGCCGACGTGGTTAGCGCTGCGCTCGTTGGGTGCAATGACGATGTGGTGCTCGTGGGCCACTCGTTGGCGGGCAACACGGTTCCATTAGTCGCGGCTCGCCGACCGGTACGGCATTTGGTGTACTTGTGCGCCCTGATTCCTGACATCGGCAGGAGCTTTTTCGACCAACTGCGTGACGAACCCATGCTGAACCCCGAATACGTGAAGGGGCTAAGTGAGCCTGATACGCAGAATCGAACCGGATGGGTCGATCTCGAACTTGCTCGCAAGATATTGTTCGCCGACTGTGATGAATCGACATCGGAGACAGCATTCCACCGGCTTGGACTGCAGGCACGGTACCCGTATTCTGTCCCGTTCTCGCTGACCGAATTTCCTGCTGTGCGTTGTACTTACGTGGGTTGCAGTAACGACCAGCTGGTCTTACCTGAGTGGTCGAAACGAGTCGCTCTCGACAGGCTCGGTGCCGATGTCATCGAGCTTCCTGGTAGTCACTCACCGTTTTTCTCGCGACCGACAGCTCTTGCCGATGTGTTGCTCGACATAGCTGACGACAGATAGCGCCGAACCCACCAGAGCTGATGGACCGCTATTTCGACACCGCGTTCAGTTCTGTTCGGGCCTGGTCGATTTGGTCGTAGGCGTAGTTCACCATGGCGGCGGTGGTCATCGTTTCACCCCTGTGGGCGAGTGACTTGTAGGTCTGGTCGCCGAGGACAACGTGCAGATGGGTGATCGTGGTGGTGATCTCGGGCATGGTTGCCGTGGTGAAGGGGCCGACAGCGAACCCGGCGATGGTGGCTGCTGACTCGCATCGTCCGATCCCGTCGAGAATCGCAGCGAGAAAGCTCAGGATGGGTCGCAAAGTGGTGGTGTTGCCCGCGTCGTGGCATCGCCTAAGCCAACGAAGAACCCCGTGGTCTTGGACTGTTTGTCGTATTGATCGGTTGCAATCACTCACCATCACTTACGCTCACGTCAGCGACGACGCGGGACAGGGGTCGGGCCGAGCGCAAGGGGGAGCGTAATGACGGGGACAGCGAGCGTGGATGCAGAACGTCGACTATTGCGAGAAAAAACCGTCCTCGCTCATTTCGAGGCAGAGAACCAACACGACATCGCGGCGACGCTCGCCACATTCAAATCCGGCTCCGCCCGAACGGAATTGCCCGGAGAGGTCGCCGATGGTCCTGATGCGGTCGCCGACGCCTACCGTGAACTCTTCACTGCGCTTCCGGATATGCGTTTCTCCGACATCACACCCGGATCGCTGTGTCACCAGGGCGACCGGGTGATTCTGGAGTCTCGCGTGCAAGGCACCCACGACGGGCCGTATCGCGGCCTACCCCCGACTGGTCGCCGAATCGACCTGCCGCTAGTAGCGATCTTCGAGTTCGATGGCACCGATCTCCTCTGCGAACGCGCCTACTTCGACCGACTCGCGATGCTGATGCAGCTCGGCGTCGCACGCGATCCCAACACCCGAGTTGGTCGAGTCATGACTCTCCTCAATCATCCTGTGATGATCGCCCGAGCAGCATTGCGTTCGCGAAGAGTCGGCAACTCGTAGGTCCTTGGGCCTCGCCGGTAAACAGGAAAGTGACGACCCCCGACGCGCGGCGTTCGGGTGGTTCCTCGAAAGTAAGTGGTGTCCGCGAAAGCCAAAACTTGTCCTGAACTGTCGATACCGTTGCTCCTGGTATCGCCGACGGCGTTGATAAGGACACCGCCCTGCTGATGAGAAGGAATACGATGACCTCGATCGCCGATCCGACGACTGCCACCACGAGGTCGGCATGACTACCTCCGGAACGCCTTCTGACGGCTTCGACGGCACCAGGCACGACATCGACGGTCTCAGCGTGTTCTGTGCGGACACCGCCCCGGCAACAAGCACCCTTCCAACGGTCGTCGCCGTGCACGGCATTCCTGAGTCATCGCTCGCGTGGCGCGATGTCGCAGCCGAGATCGGCGGCAGCGCCCGCATGGTCATTCCCGACCTGCCCGGGTTTGGGCGGTCGGACAAGCCCGCGAGCTACGATTATTCGCTTGCTCGTCAGTCGCGGCTCCTGGAGGCGCTGCTGGAGCGTGTGGTGCCCGAGGGTCCAATACACCTCGCCGTTCACGATATCGGCGGACCCGTCGGCCTGATGTGGGCAATCCGCAACCCCGACCGCCTAGCGTCGTTGCTTATCCTCAACACCACGCTGTTTCTCGAACTCTTTCGCCCACCCCGTGCGGCGGTCGTGTCTTTGGTCCCGGTGATTGGTCCCCGAGTGGTCGCTGCGACTCTGTCGCGTGAGAGCGATTTCAAGCGCGGATTCCTGCGTCCGTGCGCTCGACCCATTGATCCGGCCACGCTCGATGAGTTGTATGACCCCTACCGCCAACCTGACGCTTGCCGCGCTGCCGCACTGACCTGGGCTGCCTATCGTCGCGGCCTTGGCGCTGTCGTACGTGCACGTCGGGAACTGCCGCGCATTACCGCGCCTACGACCGTCCTGTTCGGCGCTCGTGACCCGTATTGCACTCCCGGCAATGCGCGTGCGTTCGCATTACGCATTCCAAATGCCCGCCTGCGTCTGCTTGACGATGTTGGGCACTTCACTCCGACGGAGGCACCTATCGAGGTTGCCGATGAGCTGAAGAGCCTGCTGCAACGGGCGCAGTGACCACAGGCTGCCGCCCAACCCAACAGGAACGCCGCCGAGACCGTTCGGCGGGGTCTCCCATTCTGGTGTCGGTTTACGCCTACGACCAGATCGACCAGGCCCGAACAGAACTGAACGCCGGCTCAAATAGATTCCGCATCTAGGAGGCGACGGCGAACAGACGCCACTCGCCGGGCACGCCCCTGAGGCCGTGCCGTTCCTATCCGAAAAGCACAGTGCGAACCAAGTGGGTATCGCAGTACTCGCGGAGAAGCGCAATCTTGTCGTCGGCGAAGCGGAATAGCCAGCTATATGCGTTGGCATACTTCTTGCCGCTAAGTGCGGTGGCGTTGGACTCGCCGAAGAGCACGACGTAGGGACCCTCGCTCATGGCGAGTTCATAAGTGAAGTGCATGCCATCTCTGGTGAAGCTCGGGATGCTGCGCACGAAATCGAGATATGCCTCTTTGTCATAAACGGTCGCTAACGGCTCGCCGGTCGGCAGCATTATCGGTACGCGGAGCATCTCCTCGAGCGTGAAATCGTCACTGATCATTGCCTCCACCGCAGCAACATCGCCACGCTCTGCCGCCTGCAGAAGCTCCTTTGCTCTCTGCTTTTGCTGCTCACCAGTCATGGTTTCTCCTTCGGGCCGATCAACGTGTTTGGTCAATATGCAGCAGCCTCTCCCGACGCCCGGTTAGGCGGACGCGCAAGTCCCCGTTCAGCGCGTAGCGCGTCTCGGAGAACATTGCCGAAGTGTAAGCCGAGGAGTGGGTCGAGTTTCGGTGTCAGGCACGCAGCTGCAACAAAGTGTTCTTCGCAAAGTCGCTGCTATCAGCTTTCCAACGCCTTCGCGCACCCGCCGAGGATGGTCAGGAAGCTCCGACGGACGAGCCGCGAGCTGGGTCGCGTTTCCCCGGACATGCTAAACGCCGCCGCACCAAATCTTAAGGAGGACACCAAGTTCGACCTCAGCTCCGGGCCTCAGAAATCGTCATCCTCGCCCTCGATGAACTCGGTGGGATCGTAGGGGTCCTCGTCGTCGAAATCCTCGGTCTCAGCGTCGATCACTTCTGAATCCAGCTGCGGCTGATCGAGCCTCTCGATGGTGTCGCCCCACATTTCTTGTGGCACAACGACTTTCACAGCACTGACGAGCCCAGGCGGCGGTAATCAACTTGCCCACTCGCGTACCCCGTTCGCGACGCCCACGATTGCTTTGGTTCATTCGGGCCCCGGCGGGGGCGGTTGGTCTCAATGACTGCCGCAGCCTGGGCTCGGGGCAGTGCGAAGGCGGGGGGCTTCCTGGTGTAGACCACGGCAGCGACCCGAGCACGGGGATAGTGGCGATTGGGATTACTTCTTGGGGCCGCGATGGGAGGCGGCTGTCAAGGTGGTGGTCTTCTTGGTCGTGGTCACCGCCGCCGCTGTTGGGGCGGTGGCGGTGCCGCTTTTGACGGCTGTTGGGGCGGTGGCGGTGGCGCTTTTGACCGCTGCGGCTTTGACCGCTGCCGCCCCGCCGACAGCCGCCCCGTTGATGTTGAAGCCGGGGCCGACCTTGGTGACGGTCGCGATGTTTTGCAGGAACGACCCCGCGATTGCCACCGGACCTGGGCCTGCCACCACAATGTTCTTGCTGCCAAAGTTGTTGAACGCCACGTTCAAGGCACCCCCCTGGCCCGCGACAACTCCGTCGTTGGTCCCTCCGAGGTTCACGGCGGCATTGGCGATGCCGTTCGCGTTGACTACGTGGCCGTAGAACGTGGTCCCGTCGCCGAAAAGGTTGACCGCGACGTTGCCGATACCCCAGGCGTGCACGACGCTGCCGATGGTGCCGATAGGCGTCGTGGTTCCGGGCGAGACATTGACGGCGATATTGAGGCCGCCCGTGCCGAGCGAAGGCGTCCCCCCTGTATCGGTGAAGCCATTCGGGCCTAGTTGCATAGCGATTCCGAACAGCCCCAAAGCGCTCGCAACCGCGTTATCGCCTGCCGCCGTCGCGAAGGTAAATTCGTTGTCAGTCGTGGCCATTGCTTGCGTGCCGGTCGAAAATGCTGTGCTGAACAGTCCATAGGCGTGAGCCTCAGCGTTGGTGCCGACCGCGATGGCGATACTGGTCAGGTTGCTCGTGCACTGTGCGGAGTTGCCGATGCCAAGCAGTGACGCGCACGTGGCGTTCGCGGTCGGGACTCCACTCACGGTTCCGATGGCCAGCGCCCCCGACACCAGCACGGCGAGCAACGCCCCGCATTTAGTCCGAATCCCGCCCATGAGTTGCCCCCATCTTTTTGTATATGACCAGGGTGTCGATGCCCCGACGACTCGCTGGGAGAGTTATAACAACCCAACACGCATGCGACTTACGGATACGTCAATATCGCGGGCAGATTCATCCGAACGGACGACCGACTTCATCCGAAGGAACTACAGCGGTGGTTGTTGGTGTCGCGGAGGTTGAGTCCCCCACCCCGTTCCGTCGCATTCGGCGCAGCAGCGCCCGCGCTCGGCGTCGTTTCTTTTGTCCTGCCGTAGTCGGTTCCGCTGCTACGGGGCGTTGCCGCGCCGGTCATCGGTGCCCATGCGCCGCCTTCGTGAGGGCGGTTTTGCCCACCTTCGGGGTGGCCGTGGTCGCCGGTTTGCGGGTGGCCGTGGTCGCTGGTTTCGGGGCGGGGACGACCAGCCTGGGTAATCCGTTGGTGGGTTGCAGGTATGGGGCGTGGACTCCGGTCGCCGTGTCGTTGCGCGAGTAGCCCGCGTCCACCAGCGGCTTGAGCGCGGTGTTGAGAGTGGTCACCGCCGGTGCGGGCACCCCGAGCTGCGCCAGCGGCTGCAGCAGCGGCAGGGTCGGGGTGGGTACGAGATAGGTTGTCGTCGTCGCACCCGTGCTGTTGGTGGTGACCGTGATGTTCTGCGGCGGTACACCATCTGGGCTCGACAGGCTGGAGTTGCTGTGCACGTGGGCCATCCCGGCCACCGCGTTCACGTCGGCCAGCAGGTTCCACGGTCGGTCGGGGAAGTCGGCCCAGCCGTCGTACTCGCCCACCACGACGACGGTGTTGTACGGGCTCTGAGTGTCGGGACGATTCACCGTGTACCCGAACACCGGAATGGTGGTCTCAGCGGGAAGGTAGGTAGCCAGCCCCATGGTCTGCGGGGTGGCGCGGGTGGGGTCACCGGACACGATGAACGTCACCCGGCTTGGCGGTGGCGCATCTGCCGGGTGAGTGTCGTAATAGTGTTGCAGCGCATCGGCTGTCACGCTGCCCAGTGATAGGCCAGCGACCACAACGGGATCATGAGCAGGGTCCGTGATTGACTGCTCGGTGAGTGATACTCCGACGGCAATCGTCTTGTTACCGGACGGAGCATTCGGGCCGAACAATGGACCCACGGTGCGCGGATAGGGGATCAGCGAAACAGTGCACCCACCGGCGCAGGAGTAGTAATTGGCGTCGATGTAGGGGTTGTTTGCACCGCCGATACCGAACGCGGACTGAGGCAAGAACGACCACGTGCCAGCGGCACCGGGCAGCACCAACACATCAGTTTGTGCGAGTGCCGGTGCAGCGAACCCAAGCACACTGGCAGCAGCCAGGGCTGCAACCGCCTGCTTGATCATTCCAACTCCTCGAAATACTTCCCTCGGATGGCGGGGCTAACGGATTCAGGGTGGCCAACGGAATCTGCGCGCAGTTGACCAGTCGCAAAACCCCGACGCAAGTCTGGCGATGGGCGGTTACCAACACACAACTGGGTTTGGCGCAGGCTGTCACCTTCAGCCATATCAGCCTGAATGTCTACTGCCCGCAGTAGTTGTCCGAGATCGCCCCTGGCGGTATCAGCGAATCAATTGCCTTGGAGTGACGCCAAGCCGGGTCCAGCGCGGCCAGCTCGCCTCGCACGTCAAGTGGATGTAGCGCTGCTGCCCGCGAGGGAATGAGGCACACCCCGAACGAACGCATCACGGATAGTCAGGCGCACCTCGCGGGACTCGCCGGACCCAATCCCCGAACGGCTGCTTTGGCTCGCTTCGTGCAGGAGGACATCGTCAGGGTCACGGGAAGGCGCGACGAATTCTCGGTGTTACGCCCACGAACGGAGGTGGCGGACATGAGGACGACCAGGACGGGCCAGTGGTACCGGCTCACGTCGGGCCACCACGCCATGAGCATCTGGGTCGGCGATGCCCAGGTGACCTACCGCGCCCTGCGCGTGCGACGCAACGAGGTTGCCGAGGGTGCAGCGTAAGCAGGTGGTGCCGCTGATGACCGGGCTCGGATCTACTGCGGACGCGCTGCGGACGGACATGACCGCCAGGTAGGTAAACACACAACTCACATGGCATTGGGCGGACGAGTTGGCCTGTAAGCCGGATTCTGTTCCCCGCGACCATTGCTGGTAGCGGGGCGGCGACCATCCATCTGGGCACACCGTTGCCGGGTACCTCAAGCGGCCTACCCGCAGGCTCGGGCGAGCAGCCCTCGGGCACCTGCGCAGCCGCAACCAGGTTGCGGCCTTCTTGGCCTTGCTTCGGGTGGGGTTTACCAAGCCACCCCGGTCACCCGGGATGCTGGTGCGCTCTTACCGCACCATTTCACCCTTACCGCCTTACGGCGGCGGTCTGTTTTCTGTGGCACTTTCCCGCGAGTCACCTCGGATTGCCGTTAGCAATCACCCTGCTCTGTGAAGTCCGGACTTTCCTCGACACCTTCCGGTGCCGCGGCCGCCCGGCCAACTCGTCCGCGCAGTTCACGGTACTAGATCAGGCCCGCTTCAGAACCATCAGGTTGTCGATCAACGTCGCCTGCTGTCCGTCCGGACCGACGCCCTCGCGGCTTACCGGGCCGACATGTTCGTATCGCCAGCGCCCCGGCAGATCCAGTTCGGCGAGGACCTCCTCGGCCGACTGGAACACGTGGTTGTGCACGTGTTCCTTGGCCCACGGCGGCGGTTCGCCATGGTCGACAATCAGCAGGGTGCCGCCGGGGTTGACCGCGGCCGCCGCCTGCCTGAGTATCTGCGGTCGCTCCAGCCGCACCATGGAGTGCAGGAACTGCGCCGAGACCAACTCGAAGCCGCCTGCCGGGAAGCTGTCGGACAGGTCGTGGTGCTGGAATTCGATACGGTCTTTGACATCCGCTGCAGCGGCGGCTTTCTCGGCCCGCTGCAGAGCAGTGGTGGCGATGTCGACGGCCACCACCTGCCACCCGTTCTTGGCCAGCCACACCGCGTCGGCACCCTCGCCGCAGCCCAGATCCAACGCGCGCCCCGGCTCGAGATCACTTGCCACCGTGGCCAATTGGGCGTTAACCCGGCCGCTCCAGATCGAGGGCTTCTCGGCGTAGCGGCTCTCCCAGTGCTCCTGGACAGACGACGGCCAGGCCGGGCCGGGCAACCCGACGCGGTCACTGAGCAAGCTCTGCACCACGGCCACGGCCGCAGCTGAACCGCTGGCGATCGCCGCGGCCACCTGAGGCATCTGGGCGCATGCGTCACCAGCGGCGAACACCCCGGGAACCGACGTGCGGTACATCTGATCGACCAGCAGGCCATCGACTACCGCCGGGCCGGGCGGTGCGATCTGGACGCCGAGTTGTGCTGCCAGCGTGGATCGCTGGTGCAGCCTGCTGGCCAGCAGCACGCGCCCGGCCCGGTGAACATCGCCGTCGGCGAGCTCCAGGCGGAAAGCTCCATCTTCCCGAGCAGCCGCGACCACCTCGCCTTCGATCAATCGCACCGACTTGTACTGAGCAAGTTCGCCCTGGCCGGCGGCGTAGAACTCGTGCGGTGGACGGCCGTCTTGACCCAGCAGGCCGCCGATACCGTGCGCGACACCGTTACTAGACTGTCCGACGTCGACCACCAGGGTCCGGCGCCGTGCCCGTCCCAGTACCAGCGCTGCACTCAATCCTGCCGCTCCGCCGCCGATGACGATGCATTCCCAATCACTACCCGTGCTGTCCGGTTCCATGGTGTCGAGCTTGCCGTCGACAACCCGGGAATGCCAAGCTGATTTGCCATGCAGGCAAATCGTGATCCCGATGACATCGAGTCACGGGTACGGCGACGGTTGCGGGAACTACGCACTCAACGCGGTATGACCCTGGAAGACGTTGCGCGCGCGGCGGATATCGACGTTTCGACGCTGAGTCGACTGGAGTCCGGCAAACGCCGACTGGCGCTCGACCACCTACCGAGACTGGCTGCGGCACTGGCAGTCAGTTCCGACGATTTGATGCGCGCACCGGAGGCCGACGACCCGAGAGTGCGCGGCACCGCCCAGATCCGCGACGGAATCACCTACTGGCCGCTGACCCGCGACGGACCGGCAGGCGGATTGCACACGTTCAAACTCCGGGTCAGCGCGCGCCGCCGCATCCCACCCGCCGAACTGCCGGTGCACGACGGTCACGAATGGCTGTACGTGTTGTCCGGCCGGTTGCGACTAATACTCGGCGCACGTGACTTCGTGATCAAACCCGGTGAGGCTGTTGAATTCTCGACGTGGACCCCACACTGGTTCGGATCCGTCGACGGCCCGGTGGAGGCCATCGCCATCTTCGGAGCACACGGCGAGCGGGTGCACGCACGGACCTGAGACCCCGCATCAGAACGGGGCGGCGCCTCGGCGGCTTGATCGGCGGTCTGGAGATCGATGATGGGGCCCGGGGCGCCGCGCGGGTTCGGCCACCACTTCGGATGGCTTCACACACCGTGACGGCGGGTGGCCGATCGGTGAACACAACGAGAACAGTGGCGCGGTAACCTCGCTGAGGCCTTTCTGCCCTACGTCACCAGGACCGCTGCACTCGACAATGTCGTCGTGGGAAGGGGCTGGCAATTGTTCGATCGGAGCGGGCGACCCATTGGGGTCATCACGGGATCGAGGGCAGCGCCGGCCGCGCCCGTCGCGGGGATTGCGACCAGACCGTGCGTTGTGCCGTGGCGATGAGACCGGACGTCACCGACGGGCCCGATCGACAGGCGCTGACCGCCCGGCGGGCCGCGGCCGCTCCCGCCGATCAGATCCTTGGGCTACTGGGCAGTTCTCGCGACGGCCTGTCGAGCGTGGAAGCGGCGGCGCGCCTGGAGCGGGTCGGGCCGAATGCGGTGCGTACCCATCACGTCAAAGCGCTTGCGGTGCTGGGTCGCCAGCTGCGTAACGCCGTGCTGATCCTGCTGGCCGGCACTGCGATCGTGTCGTACTTCCTCGGCGACAGCATCCAGGCCATCATCATCGGAATTATCCTGACTGCCAGCATCGGATTGGGGTTCTTCAACGAGTACCGCGCCGAGCAGGCCGCCGCGGCGCTGCATTCGCGTATGCGCCACACCGCAGTGGTCCTGCGCGATGGGCAATTCGTCACCCTGGACGTCACCATGCTGGTGCCCGGCGACATCATCCGGTTGACGCTGGGCGAGGCGGTACCTGCCGACCTACGGTTGATCGAGGCCGTCGGCCTGGAATGCGACGAGAGCATCCTGACCGGCGAGTCGATGGGATCGGAGAAGTCACCCGAGCCGGTGGGCGCCGATACCGATCTGGCCGACTGCACCGATCTGGCGTTCATGGGCACGATCGTCAGTGCGGGCGAGGGCCGCGGCGTGGTGTACGCGACGGGGAAGAACGCCGAATTCGGCCGGATCGCAGCCGGTTTGGGTGAACGCCAGCCTGAAACCGACTTCCAGATCGGGCTGCGCCGCTTCTCCTATCTGCTGCTGCAGGTGGCGATCGCGCTGACGGTGCTGATCCTGGTCAGCAACCTGCTACTACGCAAACCGCTGATCGACTCGGTGCTGTTCTCCCTGGCTATCGCCGTGGGCATCACCCCGCAGCTGTTGCCGGCGGTGGTCAGCGCCAGCCTGGCCACCGGGTCGCGTCGGCTGGCCAAGGCCAAGGTGCTGGTCAAACGCCTGGTGTGCATCGAAGACCTCGGCGATATCGACATCCTGATCACCGACAAGACCGGCACTTTGACCGAAGGGCGCATCAGTCTGGTCGACGCCCTCAACACCGCTGGTGCACATAGTGATTCGGTGCTAAGGCTGGGCCTACTGGCCTCCGATGTCGACCTGCAGGCCGGTGGCGTCAGCGCCAATCAGTTGGACACCGCCCTGTGGGAATCCCCCAACGCCAAGCAGATCGTCGGCGCGGCCCGTCGCGTCGCACTGCTGCCCTTCGACCACCTGCGCCGTTCAACGTCGGCTCTGATCGACGACGAGGGCAAACGCATCCTCGTCGTCAAAGGAGCCCCCGAACAGATCCTGGCCCGCTGCTCGACGAACGACCCGGCCGCCCAGATCACCCTGGCCGAGCTGTTCGCTGGCGGGCGGCGGGTGGTGGCGGTGGCGGTCAAGCCCGCACCCAACCTCACCGCCATCACCGCCGACGACGAATCAGAATTGATGCTGGCCGGGTTCCTCGTGTTCGCCGACGAACCCAAAACCGCCGCCCGGCAGTCGCTGACCGAACTGGCCGCGCTCGGCATCGAACTCAAGATCGCCACCGGCGACAACGCCCAAGTGGCCGAAAAGGTCTGCCACGACCTCGGAATGGTGTCCAAAGGCACCATCACCGGCTCCCAACTCGACGACCTCAGCGACGGCGAATTCACCCAGGCGGCCGCCAATCACACCATCTTCGCGCGCATCTCTCCCGAACAGAAGGCACAGCTGATCACCGCCGCGCGGCGCATCGGACGATCCGTCGGTTTTCTGGGTGACGGGGTCAACGACGCGCTGGCGCTACACGCCGCGGACGTCGGCATCTCCGTCGACACCGCCACCGACGTCGCCAAGGACGCCGCCGACGTGGTGCTGCTGGAGAAAGACCTCGGGGTGCTCGCCACCGGTGTCGCCGAAGGCCGGCGGATCTTCGCCAACACCATCAAATACGTATTAATGGGCACATCAAGCAATTTCGGCAACATGTTCTCCGCCGCAGCAGCCTCGGCGCTGCTGCCGTTCCTGCCGATGCTGCCCAGCCAGATCCTGCTCAACAACCTGCTCTACGACAGCTCCCAGCTGGCCATCCCGACCGACCGGGTCGATGACGAGCAATTACATGCACCCTCGCACTGGAATGTCGCGTTCATCCGTCGGTTCATGCTCACCTTCGGCCCGATCAGTTCGGTGTTCGACTTCCTGACCTTCGGGCTGATGCTCGGGGTGCTGCATGCCGGTGCCGTGGAATTCCGCACCGGCTGGTTTGTGGAATCCCTGGCCACCCAAACGTTGATCATCTTCGCCATCCGCACCCGCAAGGTGCCGTTCTTACGCAGCCGGCCCAGCGGTTGGCTGACCATCACGAGTCTGACCGTGGTCGCGATCGGCGTGCTAATCACGGTGTCCCCGCTCGCGCACACCCTGGGTTTCACCCCGCTACCGTGGCAATTCTTTGCCGCGCTCGGCGGTTTCGTGGTCACCTACCTGGTCTTGGTCGAGCTGGCGAAAATGGTGTTCTACTCCGAACCAATGCGGCTGTTCGCACAGCCACACCGCACCAGAGGAGACGCGCACCGCATCCATCGCCGCGCAGCCCGCTTCTCTCACGCCGCCAGCACCGGCTCCTAGACCGAAAGAAGCGACCGTGGCGGCCCGACTACAGCACCGAGGCATCGTCGTGGGCATCGACGGATCGGGCCCATCTGAAGCGGCGCTGCGCTACGCGGCCCACGACGCCGCGCTGCGCACCCAACCGCTGACACTGGTAAACGTCAACCCGCTGGTTGCGTCCCCGGGATGGGGATCCTCGATGGCTGACCTTCTTGGTGGCCATTATTGGCACCGTTGTCCGGCGGTGAATCGTCGCTGTCTTCCGGCAGTATTTCCCGAGCGAGAACGGGGTGCCGACAGCAGCCTGAATTAAAGACAATAGGTCTGATCAAAGATAGTCGGTCTGATTTACCAACCTCACCGCAGACCCGCCGTCGCCGAAGAACTCGGCGATGCTCAAGGAAGCCAGATCCAGATGCAGTCGGTACAGAATGCCGGGTCCGGCGTCGAGCGCCAGCCGCAACAACGTCTTGATCGGGGTCACGTGCGACACCACCAGAACGCTGGTATGACCGTGCTCGGCGACGATCCGGTCGCGCGCTTGTTGAACCCGAAGCGCGACGGCGTCAAAGCTCTCGCCGCCCGGCGGGGAGACACTGGTGTCTGCCAGCCATTGCCGGTGCAGCTCTGGATCGCGGGCTGCCGCTTCGAGAAACGTCAGCCCCTCCCAGGCGCCGAAGTCGGTCTCGATGAGGTCGTCGTCAACGGTCACGTCGAGCCCCAGGGCCGACGCCGCAGCTGATGCGGTGTCGAACGCGCGCTGCAGTGGCGAACTCACGACGGCCGAGATGCCACCACGGGCCGCAACATATGCCGCGGCGGCCGCCGCCTGCTGCCGGCCCAACTCGGTCAGTGGCGGGTTACCGCGACCCGAGTAGCGGCGATTGACCGACAGTTCGGTCTGCCCGTGCCGCAACAGGAGAAACCGAGTTGGCGCGCCGCGCGCGCCGGTCCACCCCGGCGCCTCAGGCTTGGCGGCCGGCTCGGCTTTGGCGGGCGCTGGCTCGGCGGCGTCCATCGCCTCATTGGCCAGCCGGTCGGCGTGCGAATTGCGCTCCCGCGGAATCCACGAATACGTCACCCGTCCGAACCGCCGGGCCAATCCCGCGGCTTCTTCATTCAGCGGAATCAGATCCGGGTGTTTGACCCGCCAGCGGCCGGACATCTGTTCAACCACCAGTTTCGAGTCCATCGACACGTCGACCTCGTCGGCGCCCAACTCGTCGGCGGCCCGCAGGCCGGCGATCAGGCCGCGGTACTCCGCGACATTGTTGGTGGCCCAGCCGACGGCCTCTTTACGCTCGGCCAGCACCTCGTCGTGGGATGCCGAGAACACCACCGCGCCGTACCCAGCCGGTCCAGGGTTGCCGCGCGATCCTCCGTCGGCCTCGACCAGAACTTTCACAGACCGGTTGTCCCGGCCCGAAAGTCCTTGACCCGAACCAGAATTGCTCCACATTCCGGGCAGCGCAGCAGGTCGTCATCGGCGGCGGCGGAAATCCGGGACAGCTCACCGCGGTCGATCTCGATGCGGCACGCGCCGCACCGACCGCCGTTCAGTGGCCCGGCACCGGCACCGCCCCGCGACCGCTGCCGCTCGTACAGCCCGGCCAGTTCGGGGTCCAGGGTGGATACCACCGCGGCCCGTCGGTCGTTGGCCACCTGCCGCGACTCGTCAATGGCGACCAGAGCGTTGTCGCGGTCGACCTGCGCAGTGGTCAGATCACCCTGCAGCGCGTCGATCAGCGCCAGCTCCTCGGCCTGCTCGGTCTGCAAATCTTCGCGACGCTCCATGATCTCGAGCTGCTGCTCCTCCAGCGCAGCTTGCCGACGCTGCAACGTCTCGAGCTCGTGCTGCAGTTCACCGAGCTGCTTGGCCGCTACCGAGCCGCTGTCCAGCAGCTGCTGGTCGCGGGTCTCACGCTGGCGCACCGCGTCGATCTCGGATTCGAACTTGCCGACCTGAGCATCCAGGTCCTCCACCGCAATACCCAGCGCCGCCACCCGGTCATTGGCCTCCCGATGCTCGGCCTGCACTGCCTCGAACCGCTGCTGTTCGGCCAGGTGTTTCGACCGATGCGTCAGCCGGGCCAGCGCGGCATCCAATTCTGCCAGCTCCAGCAACGAACGCTGTTGTGCCACTTCAGCTTTCATATCCACATCTCTCAGCAGGTGATATCCAGGTTCCACGGGTCGGTGCGGATCTGACTGACTCGCACCGGCAATGCATCACCGAATTGTGCACGCAACACCCCGGCGGCCTGCTCACACCATGGAAATTCGCTGGCCCAGTGCGCCACGTCGACCAGTGCGACCGACGATGCGCGGCGATGCTCGTCGGCCGGATGGTGCCTCAGATCGGCGGTCACGTAGGCATCGACACCGGCCCGCGACGCAGCACCCAGCAGCGAGTCACCCGCACCCCCACACACCGCCACCCGCGACACCACCACGTCCGGATCGCCCGATGCGCGAACCCCCCACGAGGTGGCAGGCAGCCCGCGCAAAACACGGGAAGCGAAGGCCGACAACGATTCCGGCTCTGCCAATGAACAGATGCGTCCGATCCCCACACCCGACGGCAGCGCCGCCAGCGTCAGCACATCGAACGCGGGCTCCTCGTACGGGTGCGCGGCGCGCATCGCTGCCAGTACCGCGGCACGTAACTGGGCCGGCGCGATCACCTCGACACGCTCCTCGGCCACCTGCTTAACGGCGCCGACCTCACCGATCGTGGGGGCAGCACCTTCGTGCGGCAAAAACTGCCCGACGCCAGAGGTGGTCCAGCTGCAATGCGAGTAGTCACCGATCTGCCCGCCGCCGGCGGAAAACAGCGCCTCACGGACCGCCCTGGCATCTGATGACGGCACGAAGACCACCCATTTGTCCAGGTCGGCGCCAGCTGCGGCAGGGTCCAGGACATCCTCAACGTGCAGCCCCAGCGCATCGGCCAGGGCGTCAGAGACACCCGGCGCAGCGGCGTCAGCGTTGGTATGGGCGGTAAACAGGGCCGATCCGCGCCGGATCAGTGAGTGCAGCAGCGCGCCCTTGGCGGTGTTGGCGGCGACGGTGTCCACGCCGCGCAGCAATAGCGGATGGTGAGCCACGAGTAGACCACGTTCCGGCACCGAGGCGACCACATCTGCAGTCGCGTCCACCGCGATGGTCACCGAATCGACCGTCTCGGCAGGGTCACCGCACACCAGGCCGACCGAGTCCCAGTCGTGCGCCAGCGCCGGCGGGTACGCGTCGTCCAGAACCGAGATGACCTCACGCAACGGCACGCTCACCAGCTGACCTCCTGTAGTGCCTGCACCAGCAGCGGCCATTCCGGTCGCACGGCGGCGCGCAGGTATCCGTCTGGCAGGCCGAAGAACGTGTCACAGCGTCGCAC
Source organism: Mycobacterium sp. OTB74 (assembly GCF_029892685.1). Classification (GTDB taxonomy): domain Bacteria; phylum Actinomycetota; class Actinomycetes; order Mycobacteriales; family Mycobacteriaceae; genus Mycobacterium. The sequence goes on from NZ_JARXVD010000013.1 coordinate 139,583, forward strand.
GGCAATCCCCTTTTCCTGCAGATACTTCCGGGCCAATCCGGCATCCGGCACGCCGAACAACACGAACGGCGCCACCCCGTCGACCACCGGAAAACCGGCCGCGGCCAGCCCGGCGACCATATCGGCTCGCAGCTGCGCCAGCCGCACGGCGCCTGCTGCGGCTTCGCCGACGGCATCGGGAGCACTGCACACAGTGATGGCCTCCAGCTGCAAGGTTCCCAGCGGCCAGTGCGCGCGCTGCGCCGTCAGCCGGGCCAGCACCTCAGGGGCGCCCAGTGCGTAACCCACCCGTAGGCCGGCCAGTGACCAGGTCTTGGTCAGACTCCGCAGCACCAGCACGTCGGGCAGCAAGTGGCCCGCCAACGATTCAGGCTCGCCAGGCACCGAGTCCATGAAGGCCTCGTCCACCACCAGCAGCCGCCCCGGCGCGCGCAGGGCGAGAATCTCGTCGCGCGAGTGCACGACCCCGGTCGGGTTGGTCGGATTGCCGACCACCACCAGGTCAGCATCGTCGGGCACCACCGCTGCCGACAGCCGGAACGGGGCGGGCAGCACCACCTGGGCCACCGGAACCCCGGCCGCGTGGAACACCGCCTCCGGCTCGGTGAATGACGGTGCGATCAACGCGGCCAGGCGCGGCTGCAGCTGCGGTAACAGCGCAAATCCCTCCGCCCCGCCAGCCAACAAGGCGATTTCTGCAGGTGCGCGACCGTGGCGCGCGGCGACTGCAGCTCGGGCTGCAGCGGCATCAGTGGCCGACGGATAGTGCGCAAGATCACCCAGGCGGGCGGCCAACCGCGCCGTCAGCCAGCCCGGCGGCTGCGCGCTGCGCACGTTGACCGCGAAATCCACCATGCCGGGACGCACGGCCTGGTCACCGTGGTACCGGGCGGCGGTTCGACTTGCCACCCCACGACATTAGACAATGTCCTGGTGACTCCACAGCTGGTGCTATTCGACCTCGACGGAACCCTGACCGACTCCGCCGAGGGCATCGTCGCCAGCTTCCGGCATGCGCTGGCCGAGATCGGCGCCGGCGATATCTGTGCCGAGGTGCCCGACGGCGACCTGGCCGGTCGGATCGTCGGCCCGCCGATGCACGTGACGCTGCGCTCGCTCGGCCTGGGCGCGAAGGCCGACGAGGCGATCACCGCCTACCGCGCCGACTACACCACCCGCGGCTGGTCCATGAACCGCATGTTCGACGGCATCGACGCACTGCTGGCTGACCTGCGCGCCGCCGGCGTACGGCTGGCTGTCGCAACCTCCAAGGCCGAGCCGACCGCGCAGCGCATCGTCGAGCACTTCGGCATCGACGAGCATTTCGAGGTGATCGCCGGAGCCAGTGTCGACGGCAGCCGCTCGGCCAAGGCCGACGTGGTCGCCCACGCCCTGACCCAGCTGCACCCCGTACCGGAGCGGGTGCTGATGGTCGGCGACCGGTCGCACGACGTGGAAGGTGCCGCGGCCCACGGCATCGACGCCGTAGTGGTCGACTGGGGTTACGGCGCAACAGATTTCGATGATGATGCGACGGTGCGGCGCGTAGCCTCCGTCGACGAACTGCGGGAGGTGCTGGGTGTCTGAGCGGTTCGCGCCGTTGCACGTGACGTTCATCTGCTCCGGCAACATCTGCCGGTCGCCCATGGCCGAGAAGATGTTCGCCCACCAGATCAGCGAGCGCGGCCTGGCCGACGTGGTCCGGGTGACCAGCGCGGGTACCGGCGGCTGGCATGCCGGGGACGGCGCCGACCGCCGTGCCGAGAAGGTGTTGCAGGCACACGGATACCCCAGCGCGCACGCGGCCGCCCAGATCGGACCGGACCACATGGGCGCCGACCTGGTGGTGGCCATGGGCCGCAACCACACCCGCATCCTGCACGACCTCGGCGTCGACCGGGACCGGGTCCGGATGATGCGCTCGTTCGACCCGCGCTCGGGCGCACACGCGCTGGACGTCGAGGACCCGTATTACGGCGATATCGACGACTTCGAGGAGACCTTCGACGTAATCGAGGCCTCCCTGCCCGGCCTGCACGACTGGGTAGACAAGCAGTTGGCAGAGGAGGCGAGTTGATGCGCCGCCTCGCGTTCCTGCTCCGGCCGCAGTGGCTGGCGCTTTACGTCGTGGTAATTGCCTTCGCCTACCTGTGCTTCACCGTGCTGGCGCCGTGGCAGCTGGGCAAGAACACCCGGACCTCACGGGAGAACAACCAGATCGCATCGTCGCTGAACACTGATCCGGTGGCGCTGACAACACTTCTGCCACAACAGGATTCGTCAGCTCAGGACGCCCAGTGGCGCAGGGTGACGGCGACCGGACACTACCGGCCGGAAGGTCAGGTGGTGGTCCGGTTGCGGCTCGACGACGGCGATGCGTCATACGAGGTGCTGACGCCTTTCGCGGTCGACAACGGGCCGACCGTCTTGGTCAATCGTGGTTACGTCAAGGCCGCTGACGGTCCCGGCGTGCCACCGTTCGCGGCCGCTCCCACCGGCAGCGTCACCATCACCGGTCGGCTGCGCGACCCCGAACCGGTGGCGGCCGGCAAGGAACCGTTCCGTCGCGACGGCATTCAGCAGGTGTACTCGATCAACCCGGCCCAGGTCGCCAAGCTGACCGGGATCCCGTTGGCCGGTTCGTACCTGCAGTTGGTCGACGGCCAGCCCGGTGGCCTCGGAGTGATCGCCATTCCGCATCTGGATGCCGGGCCGTATCTGTCGTACGGCATCCAGTGGATCGCGTTCGGCATCATCGCCCCGATCGGTGTCGGCTACTTCGTGCGAGCAGAAATCCGCCAACGCCGGCTGGAGAAGGCCCAATCCACCTCTGCGGCATCAGGTCCCGATCCCGATAAACCCGCCGCGCCGCAGACTACCGAGGAGAAGCTGGCCGACCGCTACGGCCGGCGGCGCTGAGTCCCACTGCCACCGCAGTGGTGAGCGCTTGCACGCGGTGCGACAGCCGCACCGCTTGCCCCAGATTTTTGGTGGTGGGCGACGGCCCGTCGCCCAAGGTCGGCCGCAGCTGAATTCCGTACGGGTACTGCGTCGCACCACCGAGCTGCACCCCGAGCGCCCCGGCGAACGACGCCTCGACCACACCGGCATTGGGGCTGGGATGCTTGTGTGCGTCGGCACGCCAGGCCCGCCAAGCGGCGCCGGGCCGACCCGACACCGCCACGACGCACAGACCCGCCAACCGAGCCGGCACATAGTTCAGCAGATCATCGAATCGCGCTGCGGCCCAACCAAATCGCTCGTAACGCTCCGAACGATGACCAATCATCGCATCCAAGGTGTTGGCACCGCGGTATACGAGCAGCCCCGGCACCCCAGCCACTGCACCCCACAGAATCGGGGCCACCTGAGCGTCAGAGGTGTTCTCCGCGACCGATTCCAACGCCGCCCGGGCGAGGCCGTCTGCGTCCAGCGAAGCCGGGTCCCGCCCGCAAAGTGACGGCAGCAGTTCGCGGGCGGAGTCGATGTCGCCGCGTTCCAGCCGGGCAACCATGTCGGACCCGGTCCGGGCCAACGAGGTACCGCCCAGCACGGTGTAGGTCGCGGCCGCGGTCACCAAAGCCGTCCCGACCGGTCCCCTGGTGGCGCGTTGCAGACCGAACCCCAATGCCGCGAGCGCTCCGAGCAGCACCGCGGTGTGCGCGGCGCCCGCCGCCCGGTTGTCCGCATACGTGCGACGTTCCAGCAGCGTGGTAGCCATCCCGAACAGCGCCACCGGATGGCCGCGGCGGGGATCGGCCCAGCACTTGTCTGCCAGATAGCCGAGCGCCAGACCGGCCGCCCGCGGCGCGCTGCTACGACCGATCACTACGGTGTCCAATCACGCCGGGAGCGTCTCACACTGTGCTTTACTCAGATACATGCGGCTCGGCCCACCCCGAAACCCCAGGCGGATTGTCGATCTGATCAATCCCGCGGCTGCACTCGCTCCGGCGGCAAACGTCATCATGCAGCTGGCATTGCCCGGTGTGGGCTATGGGGTGTTGGAGAGCCCGGTCGACAGCGGCAACGTCTACATGCATCCGATCAAACGGGCCCGCACTACTGGTACCTACCTGGCCGCCGCAACGTACGGCACCGACGCCGACCGGGCGCTGATCCGCCGGGAAGTGGACCGCGTCCACGCCCAGGTCCGCTTGTGCGCTTGCACCCGGATTCCGGCCTGGCCAGAACTTTCTGACCTGGCGCTTTCTGGACCCCACCGCGCAAGAGTTCTACGTCGACTGGGAAAGTTCTACCGCAACCAGTGTGAGCGTGCTGCGCGAAGTGGTGGGGGCGGACATGGGAGACCCGCGAGTGCGCGCGTTGGTCGACGAACTGTCGGCGGCCAGCGAACGATTCCGCGAGCTGTGGGGCCGCGCTGACATCATCCAGCCTGCTGAAGTCATGCACATGTGCCACCCCAAAGTCGGCGACCTGTACTTGCAGCGCACTCCCCTGGCGGTGCCGTATTCGAGTAGCCAGCACCTGGTCATCTACCACGCGGAACCCGGAAGCCCTTCGGCCCTCGCGCTCGAGAAGTTGCACGCCCTGGCGAGCGAATACGTCGACGACCCGCCCGACCCGTGACGTATCTCATCGGTTCAGAACGCTAGTGAGCCACAATCCGATGTCGCGGTGGACGTCATCTTTTTCTGCTTCGTTGAAGATCTCGTGGCGCCCGCCGGCATAAAAGCGGTATTCCAGCGCGAGATGGCCATGCGTCATGTAGCGGGTGATAAGACGCTGGATTGTCTCCGTCTTGCCGCCGACCGGGTCGGCCGTTCCCGCCACGATCAAAATCGGCAGATCCAGCGGTACCCGCGCTTCGTTCTCCAGTAGCCATAGGTCGTGGAAGCCCTTGATCACCGAATAGGTCATGGCATTCGAAAACGGCTTGGCACACAACGGATCACTGAGAAATTTCTGAATCTCTGCGGCGTCGCTGGTTTGCCACTCACAGCCGGTCGGTTTGGCGACATCGGCCACGAATGGCGCGTTGAATTCCGTCAGCAGTCCGCCGAAAAACGTGCTGGGCGCCGTGGCATCTGGCCCCACGGCAAGCGTATGAAGCTCCTCGATGACTGCCGGATAGCGGTCTTCGCTCAGGCCGGGGAGCGCGCCCATCGTGCCGCACAACACCGCCCCGGCTAGAAGGTCGCCGTAATTCTCGATGTGCGCCTGCGTCAGCGCCGAGCCCATGCTGTGCCCGAACGCGACCAGCGGCAACGACGGGTTTTCGGCTCGGGCTATGTCGGCAAGTTGTTTGATGTCGGCGGTCATATCGTGCCAGGCGGTGATTCCGGCCTGGCCAAGCTGCCCAGGACCTGCGGTGTGGCCGTGCCCGCGTAAGTCCAGTGCGTAGACCACGTAACCCTCGGCTGCCAGATACCGCGCGAGTCGGCCGTATCGGCCACTGTGTTCAGAGATGCCATGGGTGATCTGAACGGCAGCTCGCGGGCGAATCCCGCACGGCGGGTGCCATTTTCGAACAAAGATTGGGGCTTGGTCGAGTTGCGAGGCAAACGTGAAGGTGCCGATATCGGTGGACACGTCCAAGGTGGTCATGTCAATCCTCTCACTGGCTTTCACGGTGGACCGGCGTGATCCCGGCTACGACTGGAATGTCTCTGCCACAAGCCCCTGTCACTGACATCGACGCTGGGACCCGTGTCAGACTCCACTCTCTACGCAAAATAAGGCGATAGCCAGGTTCCCAATGTTGGTGGGATCGGCAGGGTCACGCTGACCATTGACAAAATTCCAGCGGTTCATAGTCACGCTAGATCGGCGCGATGGATTTCGCGCCGATCTCCGCTTTACCCCGCACTCGCCAGCCCGGCGATTTAGTTGTGCGGCTGCCCGCCGCCGCAAGCGCCGTTGACAGCCGGCCGCACCAACGCGGTCGTGGCCTGCAAAACGCCGTTGCCATCCTTGGTGCCACGTGCTCCGAGGCACACCCCGGCGGCGATAGCCGTTGCATCGGCACTCGCACGCTTGGTGTAGCGCGTATCGGGTGTCACGGTCACCGTGGTTTGGCTGTTGTCGGCCGCCTTGACGACGATGGTGTTGCCGTTCACCGAAGCCACGGTGCCGCCGATTCCGTGTCCCTTGGGCCCCTCGGTACCACCCTTGTGTCCGCATTGGCCGTTGTCGGGCTGGCCGAACAGGACGCCTGCAGCGGTGACCGTGGGAGCAGTGTCGTTGTCTTTGGTCGGACGGACGGCGATGCACTCACCCGCGGTGACATCGGTGAGCTGGCCCGGGCTGAATTGCATGACGCGCGTTGAGGAGGTGACGTCGACGGTGGCCGGACCGTCCTTCCCGGTGACCGACACGGTGCCACCCGCCACCGAGTTGACCAGCCCGAACACCCGGTCCTTGCCATTGTCGGGATGGCCGTTGTGGCCACCGGCTCCGGGAGAAGGGCTGGCCGCGGGAGACGAAGCGGCGGTAGTGGACGACGGAGTGTTCGACGATCCGCATGCTGCCAAAGAGAGCGCAGCGAATCCGGCAAGGGTGGCAACGGCGTAGCGCTGGGTACGAGATGTGGTGTGCATAAGGACACAGTGGTTGCCAGAACAGTGAATCAGCTCAGATCCTCATGTGAAATGGCTAAGCGCTGGACCGCCGGCCTGGTGGTCTGCGGTCACTGAGCGTTGCGGTGACAATGGGTTCCGATGACGTGTGGGCGGACTCGATGGATGGCGGCAGTGGCAGCGGGGACAGTGCTCGGATGGGCGGAATGGGCAACCTGGCGAGCATCTCGGGAACTGCTACCGGCGGGGGCGACCGATCCGGGCCAGGTCGTCGCCGACGAGTGTGTTCTGGTGCTGGGCAATCCGTTTCCGGTGCTGCACCGGTGGCGGGTCCGTATTGCGGTGCGCTCGACCGATCCGCTCCGTGCGCGGTTCATCTTCTCCGGTGGTGCGGTGCGTACGCCGGTCTCGGAGGCTCAAATCATGGCCGACTACGCCGTTGACTTCATGGGGGTGCCGTCGGCCAACATCGTCCTGGAAGACCAGTCGCGAACCACGGTGGAGAACATCGTGAACTCTGTCCCGCTGATGCTCGGCAGTCCCGCAATCAAGATCGCATCGGACACCTTCCATGCGCGTCGGGCCCGACGGATTCTTCACAACCAATCACCGGAACTGGCACGGCGTTTGGTACGAGCACACGATTACGTCGTGTTCGAACGCGGTCCCTTGCACGCGGTCATGGCAGGCTTCGAGCTTTACCGGCAGCGGCGCACGCGCCGCACGGGTTAGCTGCGGATTGGCTCTGGCCGCATGGACACAAGGGTTAGTGAACCTTGTGCGCTGACAGCAGGTAGGCCGGAAATTTCACCCTGCCCTTCTCGTCGCGCTCGTGTGAGGGGATCATGACACCCGAGATCTGCGGGGGATTGGCATGAATGAACGCCGGCCGGATCTCGTCGATCACCCAGTATTTCGAGACGATCGCGTGCAGGTCCGCCTCGTCCACCTCGTTTGGCTTTGTTGCGGTCTCCATATCAGTCGGGAAGGCGCCCTTGGCGAACACCAGAACGTAGTAACCAGCGCCTGGTGCAGCGGCATTGGATACCGAGCGCAGATAGTCGTCGCGCTGCTCGACGGGAAGCGTATGGAACAGCGCGCTGTCCAGAACCGTATTGAAGCGCCCGTCGAACCCGGCCATGGTGGTGACGTCTTCCTGTTGGAACGTGACACTCCGCAGCCCGCGAGCCGCGGCAGACTTGGTTGCCGCGGCGATAGCCGTCGGAGCCAGATCGATGCCGTACACCGTGTAACCGTCGGCGGCTAGCTTCAGCGAAAGCTCGGCGTAACCGCACCCAACCTCGAGAACATCGCTGCGCACTCTGCCTGCTCGGATCACGGCGGCGAACTCTGGCTGGGGTTCGCCGATGTTCCACGGCGGAGGGCCCTCGAAGTCGCCCTCCTCCCGATATGCGCTTTCCCAGCCCATCGCTTCTTGCATTTGCCCCAACCCACCTTTCCTTGTCTGCATCTTGAGCGCCGACTTGGTCATCGAACCACTGAATTACGAACGCCGGGTTTCGCTTCTGCCGTCGGGTGGGCTCGCCGCTGCTTGTCCCCGGCTAGCCTTGGGTGCAGCCACTCAACTTAGGTGGCAGCGGGATTGCCGAGAAGATCCCGTCCGGGTCGAATCGATTTTTGGCTGCGCGTAGCCGTGGGCCGTTGGGCCCGTATGCGTGCGCGATCTGTTCGTGGTCGGTTGGGCCGAGCATGTTGGGATAGCCGCCGGGCAGTGCGTGGCGAGCCAGGTTGTGGGCGACACGATGCGCCCAGTCGCGGTGCCGAGCGGCCCGGTCGCCTGGTTCCCACGCGGCAAGAATCTCAATCATGTAGTGCGAGCGGCGAATACCGAAGGCGGTCTCTTCGACGGGAACGCGAGTGGCGGCACCGTGGAAATGATGAACGACGATGCCGGACAGCGCCGATGTTTTTGAATCGCCGGCATCGACAAGTCCCGCGATGACGTCGGGAGAGTAGCTCGCCACGGTCCGGGTCGCCATCGCGTAGTGGCGGCCGGTGACGATATGCGCGTCGAACAAGCGCAACATGTCGGCGTAGCTCATCGGAGCGACCTGCGAGGACAGCGGGTCGCCCACACGTAACAACTCGTCGATCGCGCGCTCACCCTGTGACAGCTGACCGCTCCACACCGGCGACAAGAACAACATCGGGCCGTCAGGACTGGGCAGCACTCCGCTTTGGACGGTGAGTTCGTCGGGACAATCGGCGAGAACCTCGTCGATCCGTGCCCACACATCGGCGGCCTGCGACCAGGGATAGACAATGAGGCCAGCCAATACGCTCGGAACGCGGTGCAGTTGCAGCGTCAGCGACGTCACCACACCAAAGTTCCCTCCGCCGCCGCGCAGGGCCCAGTACAACTCGGGCTCTTCGGTGGGTGTCGCGGCGACGTGGCGTCCGTCGGCCAGGACCACCTCGGCCCGCAGCACGTTGTCCAGCGATAGACCGCTCCGGCCATTGAGTGGCCCGTATCCCCCACCCAGTGTCAGGCCGGCAATCCCGACGGCGCCTATGGTGCCGGTGACGGCCGCGAGACCGTGGGGCTGCGCTACGCCGATGACCTCGCTGGCGGTTGCGCCGCCCTGAACGATGGCCACCCGCGCTTGGGTGTCAACCGCGAGGCCCTTCATTCCCGACATGTCGATAACCAGGCCACCGTGTCGCAGCGACCTGCCGGCCCAGTCATGGCCACCTCCTCGAACCGACAGCGCCACATCGTGGTTTCGTGCGGCGAGAACCGCGGCCCGCACCTCGGCGGGCGATTCTGGCCGCACTATCAGGGCCGGTTCGTGAGTGACGGCAGCGTTCCAGATCCGCACGCTCGCGTCGTACGTGGACCCCGATAAGACCCGACCCGCGGGCAGGTCAGCGAGCAGGTTCCGCGAGGGCGGGGCCATCAGCTGGGTTTCGGTCGTCATGGGTTTTCCTCCTCGATGGGCTTCCCGATGGCGGGAATCGATCCGATAGAGCATAAGTATGCTCGCTAGAGTGTCGCTCTAGCAAGAGGGTATTTGATATGCTGAGCTGAGCACAGCTCTGATGACAAAAGGAGTGCTCGTGAGCCCGCAGACGTCGACGCCCAGCGAACCCATCAGCCGGCGCGCGGAATACGCCGAAACAACCCGCCGCGCGGTGGTGGCTGCAGCCCGGCGGTTGTTCACGGAAAAGGGCTACTTCGCCACGACCGTCAACGAAATCGCGGCCGCCGCCCGCGTCTCTCCGGCCACCGTGTACTCCGTCAACGGCGGCAAGCAAGGACTGCTGTGCACATTGATCGACGAATGGTCGGCTGCACCGGTCGTTGCCGAGGCCCGCGAGCACATCGAAAACCTCAATGACCCCAACGAAATCGTCCGTTATCTCGCCGAGCTGACCCGCAAAATGCGCCAGGAGTACGGCGACATCATGCGCATCGTGCTTGCTGCAGCCCCCCATGACCAGGTCGCCGCCGAAGGACTTGCCCTCGCCACCTCCCGTTATCGCGGTGGTAATGGCCTGGCGGCCCAGCGCCTCGCCGACCTGGGCGCTCTGCGCGAAGGCATGGACGCCGACGCAGCCCTCGACATCATCTGGTTCTACCTCGGCTACGCCGGATTCTTCACTCTCGTCGACGACAACGGGTGGACCTACCAAAAAGCTGAACAATGGCTCTGCACCGCGGTGAGCCAAGCCCTGCTGAAACCCTCATAGCGTCAGGAGCGTCTGCAGCCCATGACATGGCAGTCACGCTGGAAGTCCTTTGCCGGCATGGCTTCTCGGGCACACTTTTGACACAACGGGGATGTGCCATCAATGCCGTTGCACCACTGATAGGCCTCTGACCTCAGTGAATAATGGTGGGCGCGGACGGTATCGAACCGCCGACCGCTGGTGTGTAAAACCAGAGCTCTACCACTGAGCTACGCGCCCTGCGTCGGGCACGCTACACGGCTTAACGCGCCAAGGGAAAATCAATTCAGCGCAGCCAGCGCCGATACCCACACCGACTGGTCCCGCTGCTCCCCCGGCGACGTGCACTCGGCGAACCGCACCACGCCGGTCCGATCCACCACGAAGGTGCCGCGGTCCGGATAGCCGGCGTCGGCGTTGAACACGCCGTAGGCCTGGGACACCGCGCCGTGCGGCCAGAAGTCCGACAGGATCGGGAAATCGAAGCCTGATTCACGGGCCCAGACCTTGTGGGTGGCCGGTGGCCCGACCGAAATCGTCAACGTCTCCACCGAGGAATTGCGATACGTCGCCAGGTGATCCTGAATCTCGCCGAGCTCCCCCGCACACACCGGGGTGAACGCCAGCGGAAAGAACACCACCAGCACATTGCACCCGCGCAACGCCGACATTGTCACCGGACGGCCGTGCTGGTCCTTCAGGGTGAAGTCAGGCGCCGGAGCACCGACCGGGATCATCGAAAATCTCGCGAACGTAACCAGATGGCGGTCTGCGCGCGTGTTCGCCGCCCTGTAGTTACGTCCGCGGGGCGAACGTCCGGCCCCCGAGGGACATACCGCACTAGCGCCGGCCCGCGGCCTTCGACTTCGGCTGCACCAAGCGGCTGGCGATCCAGTCGCCCAGGTTGGCGGACGACGTCACCACCAGCCCGGCCGTAGGCGCCGACTCGGCGATCTCAGCGGGCTGCACGTGGCCGGGCTTACCGGTCTTCGGGGTGACCACCCAGATAACACCGTCCTCAGCCAGCGGAGTGATGGCGTCCATCAAGCGGTCCACCAGGTCACCATCGTCGTCGCGCCACCACAGCAGCACCACGTCCACCACGTCATCCGAGTCCTCGTCGAGAAGCTCACTGCCGCAGGCATCTTCGATGTCTGCACGGATGTCGTCGTCGGTGTCCTCGTCCCAGCCCAACTCCTGAACGATCTGACTTTTCTGAATGCCCAGTCTGTGGGCGAAGTTCGGCGCGTCCGCCGCGGCCACCGGTGTCCTCCTTTAACCTGCCTGTTTGCTGCCCATATGGGTGGAACCCCATCGTCGCATGACGGTACAACTCATTGGCCGCATGCCACGCACGTTCACGAATCCTTGATCAATGAGTGCCCGCTATGCACAGCGTTTGGATGGTGGACTTCGCCGCGTTGAGCTTGTTCACCGCGTCGTTGAACGGGTCAGTTGCCGCATTGCTGCCGATCGCGCCGGCGAGTGCCCGCGCGGCGTCCACCCAGCTGCTCAACGCATTCTTGAGGTCGCTCGACACCCCGGCGGTCGAGGCTTGGGACACCGCGTCGGCGCTGTGGTTGAGCGCGTCGACAGCCGCCTGCGTGGTCGCCGAATCAGCGCTGCCGTTGTTTACCGCAGAGACATAGGCATTGACGTCTGTCAGGACGGTGTCGATGGCGTCGCCGAAAGGCTGACATGCTCCCACGACCGCCGCGACTGAGGCCGAGCTGGCCGCCGAGGCACTGGACACCGACACCGACGTCCGATATGCCGCAGCTTGCGGCGTATCAACGGTTGAACTGCCGTCGGTGACCTTGGCGCACCCGACGACAATCATGGCGCTGGCAGCTAGGCCGCCGAGCACGCCGACGCCCACCCGAAGGCGTCGCGCCAGGACTTGCCGACTGATCACAATGCCTGACCGTACCGGTTCGTCGGGTTCATCGCCGGTTCATCAATTCGTACTCGCCGGTAGCACACCCCGGCGCTGCCAGCGCGGCACGATAGGTGGACGATAGGCACTGCCACAAGCAACAGAAAACAAAATACGCAAGGAGCGGCAGTTGACCACCGAGTTCGCGCGCCAAGACCTGGCTCAAAACTCCAGCACCGCAGCCGAACCCGATCGGGTTCGGGTGATCCGCGATGGTGTTGCGTCATACCTACCCGACATCGACCCCGACGAGACCGCCGAATGGCTGGAATCGTTCGACGAGATGCTGGGTCGGTCGGGGCCCGCGCGTGCCCGCTACCTGATGCTGCGCCTGCTGGAACGCTCCCGCGAAAGTCGCGTCGCCATCCCGGCGCTGACGTCCACCGACTACGTCAACACCATCCCGACCGAGCTGGAACCGTGGTTCCCCGGCGACGAAGAGGTCGAACGCCGATTCCGCCGGTGGATTCGCTGGAATGCGGCGATCATGGTGCACCGCGCGCAGCGGCCGGGAGTCGGTGTGGGCGGCCATATTTCGACCTATGCTTCGTCCGCCTCACTGTACGAGGTCGGCTTTAACCATTTCTTCCGCGGCAAGGGCCACCCCAGCGGTGGTGATCAGATCTTCATCCAGGGCCACGCCTCGCCCGGGATCTACGCTCGCGCCTTCCTGGAGGGCCGCTTGAGCGCCGACCGGATGGACGGGTTCCGCCAGGAGCACAGTCACGCCGGCGGTGGCCTGCCCTCCTACCCGCACCCGCGCCTGATGTCCGATTTCTGGGAATTCCCGACGGTGTCAATGGGATTGGGTCCCATGAACGCCATCTACCAGGCCCGGTTCAACCACTACCTGCACGACCGCGGCCTGAAAGACACCTCCGATCAGCACGTGTGGGCGTTCCTGGGCGACGGTGAGATGGACGAACCGGAGAGCCGCGGCCTGATCCAGGTGGCTGCCAACGAGGCGCTGGACAACCTGACGTTCGTGGTGAACTGCAACCTGCAACGCCTGGACGGACCGGTGCGCGGCAACGGCAAGATCATCCAAGAGTTGGAGTCGTTCTTCCGTGGCGCCGGCTGGAATGTCATCAAGGTGGTGTGGGGCCGCGAGTGGGATGCGCTGCTGCACGCCGACCGCGACGGCGCCCTGGTCAACCTGATGAACTCGACGCCCGACGGCGACTATCAGACCTACAAGGCCAACGACGGCGCTTACGTCCGCGATCACTTCTTCGGCCGCGACCCACGCACCAAGGCTCTGGTCGAGCCGATGACCGACCAGGAGATCTGGAACCTCAAGCGCGGCGGCCACGACTACCGCAAGGTGTACGCCGCCTACCGGGCCGCGATGGAGCACAAGGGCCAGCCGACCGTCATCCTGGCCAAGACCATCAAGGGCTACACGCTGGGCAGCCACTTCGAGGGCCGCAACGCCACCCACCAGATGAAAAAGCTTGCGCTCGAAGACCTCAAGAATTTCCGTGATGCAACCCGGGTGCCGATCAGCGATGCCCAGCTCGAAGAGAACCCGTACCTGCCGCCGTATTACCACCCCGGCCCCGAATCGCCGGAAATCCGTTACATGCTGGACCGGCGCCGGGCCCTCGGAGGCTTCCTGCCCGAACGTCGCACCAAGAGCAGAGCACTGACATTGCCGGGCCGTGATGCGTACGCGCCACTGAAGAAGGGGTCCGGCAACCAGGCCGTGGCCACCACCATGGCAACAGTGCGCACGTTCAAAGAACTGTTGCGGGACAAGAACATTGGGCCGCGGCTGGTGCCCATCATCCCGGACGAGGCCCGTACCTTCGGTATGGACTCGTGGTTCCCGAGCCTGAAGATCTACAACCGCAACGGCCAGCTGTACACCGCCGTGGACGCCCAATTGATGCTGGCGTACAAGGAAAGTGAAGTCGGCCAGATCCTGCATGAGGGCATCAATGAGGCGGGCTCCACCGCGTCGTTCACCGCCGTGGGGACCTCGTATGCCACCCACGACCTGCCGATGATCCCGATCTACATCTTCTATTCGATGTTCGGGTTCCAGCGCACCGGCGACAGCTTCTGGGCAGCGGCCGATCAGATGGCCCGTGGATTCGTATTGGGCGCGACGGCCGGTCGCACCACGCTCACTGGTGAAGGGCTGCAGCATGCCGACGGGCACTCGCTACTGCTGGCCTCGACCAACCCTGCCGTGGTGGCCTACGACCCGGCGTTCGCCTACGAGATCGCATACATCATCGAAAGCGGTCTGCAGCGGATGTATGGCGAGAACCCCGAGAACGTCTACTTCTACATGACGATCTACAACGAGCCGTACCCACAACCGGCCCAGCCCGAGAACCTGGACCCCGAGGGCGTGCTGCGCGGGCTGTACCAGTACCGAGCCGCCACAGAGAAGCGAACCAGCACCGCGCAGATTCTGGCCTCGGGTGTTGCCATGCCCGAGGCGCTGCGCGCCGCTGACCTGCTGGCCGCCGAATGGGACGTGGCGGCCGACGTCTGGTCGGTGACCAGCTGGGGCGAGCTGAACCGGGACGGGGTCGCGATCGATCGGGAGGCGCTGCGGCACCCGGAGAATCCCATCGGGGTGCCCTACGTGACGCAGAAGCTGGCCCCCACCTCGGGACCGGTGGTCGCGGTGTCGGACTGGATGCGGGCCGTACCCGAGCAGATCCGCCCATGGGTGCCCAACACCTACGTCACCCTCGGTACCGACGGCTTCGGCTTCTCGGACACCCGCCCGGCGGCTCGGCGCTACTTCAACACCGACGCCGAATCGGTGGTGGTGGCGGTGCTCGAAGCACTGGCCCGGGACGGCGAGATCGACCCGTCGGTGGCGGTGGCGGCGGCCAAGCAGTACCGGATCGACGATGTGTCAGCGGCGGAAGTGTCCTACGTGGACACCGGCAGCGCGTAGGTCCTCGCGACCAGCACTGGCGGAAATCACCAGACAACAGGCGTAGCTTTTAGCTGTGCCCGACAAAATGGCCGACCATCGGTTCGTCCCGCCGAAGTCGACGCTAGAGGTGCTGGAGAACGTGCCGGAGACGGTGCTGCGCCGTCTCAAGCAGTACTCCGGCACCTTGGCCACCCAGGCGGTGCACGCGCTCGAGGAGCGGTTGCCGTTCTTCGCCGACTTGGAGGCCTCCCAACGGGCCAGCGTGCACCTGGTGGTGCAGACCGCGGTGGTCAACTTCGTCGAGTGGATGCGTGATCCAAACAGCGACGTCAGCTACACCGCACAGGCCTTCGAGGTGGTGCCTCAAGAGCTGAAGCGGCGCATCGCGCTGCGGCAGACGGTCGAGATGGTGCGCGTCACCATGGAGTTCTTCGAAGAGGTGGTACCGCTGTTGGCCCGCAGCGAGGAGCAACTGACCGCCCTCACCGCGGGCATCCTGCGCTACAGCCGCGATTTGGCCTTCGCCGCGGCCACCGCATACGCCGACGCCGCCGAAGCCCGGGGTGCGTGGGACACCCGGATGGAGGCCAACGTGGTCGACGCCGTGGTGCGCGGTGACGTCGGCCCCGCCTTGCAGTCCCAGGCTGCTGCACTGAACTGGGACGCCACGGCGCCCGCGACAGTCGTGGTGGGACTACCCCAGCCAGACCGGGTCGATCTGGCCAGCGAGGACGTACATGACGTCACCACCCGCAACGGCCGGGTAGCCCTGTCCGACGTGCACGGCACCTGGTTGGTCGCCATCGTGTCGGGACATATCTCGCCCACCGATCGGTTCCTCGGCGAATTGATGTCGGTATTCGCTGACGGGCCGGTGGTCATCGGACCCGTGGCGGCGACCCTATCGGCGGCGCATTACAGCGCCACCGAGGCCATCTCGGGCATGAACGCGGTGTCCGGATGGACCAACGCACCACGCCCGGTGCCGGCTCGGGAACTGCTGCCCGAACGTGCACTACTCGGCGATCGATCGGCCATCACAGCCCTGGAGATGGAGGTGGTCCGGCCGCTGGCAGACGCAGGTCCGGCCCTTGCCGAGACCCTGGATGCCTACCTCGATGCCGGGGGTGCCATAGAGGCGTGCGCCCGCAAATTGTTCGTTCATCCAAACACCGTCCGGTACCGACTGCGCCGAATCGCCGACTTCACCGGCCGCGATCCGATGGTGCCGCGTGATGCTTATGTATTAAGAGTGGCTTCTACGGTGGGTCGGCTGAACCGCCACGCACCCCACGCAACCACAGCAAACAACCTGCTCAGAGCACCCGAGATGGACGATTTGGGCCTGTCGGCGCAGACCCGGGCAGTGACCTAGGTCGCAATCCGGTCTCGCCCGCATCGCATCACGTGCACTTTTGTAGACATTCCACAAAATCCTAAGACGAGGTTCATATTCTCTTACACGAGGTAAATCCGCCTTCACAGTGTTTTCTTAATCCGTGCCTCAAACACCCGTGCTTGCGCTGCTCGCTCCTGGGCAGGGTTCTCAGACCCCCGAAATGCTCGCCCCGTGGCTTGAGCTGGCGGGCGTAGCTGACCGTCTCGCGACGTGGTCCGACATCAGCGGCCTGGACCTGGCCCGCCTGGGCACCACCGCGACCGCTGAGGAGATCACCGACACCGCGGTGACCCAGCCCCTGGTCGTCGCGGCCACCCTGCTTGCACACGAAGAGCTGACCAAGCGCGGTCTGCTGTCCGGTGCCACCACCATCGTGGCCGGGCACTCCGTCGGCGAGATCGCCGCCTACGCCATCGCCGGTGTCATCTCCGCCGACGACGCCATCAAGTTGGCTGCCACCCGCGGTGCCGAGATGGCCAAGGCCTGTGCGCTGGAGCCCACCGGCATGTCCGCCGTCCTCGGTGGCGACGAAGCCGAGGTGCTGGCCCGCCTGGAAGCCCTCGAACTCGTGCCGGCCAACCGCAATGCGGCCGGGCAGATCGTGGCGGCCGGTGCCGTCTCAGCCCTGGAAAAGCTTGCCGAGGACCCGCCGGCCAAGGCCCGGGTGCGTCAGCTGGCCACCGCCGGCGCGTTCCACACCCACTACATGTCTTCGGCCGCCGAGCCGTACGCCGCAGCCGCCGCAACGGTGACCGCGAGCGAACCGACCACCACGCTGCTCTCAAACGCCGACGGCCAGCCTGTTTCGTCAGCGGCCGACGCCATGGAGAAGTTGGTCGCCCAGATGACCCGCCCGGTGCGCTGGGACCTGTGCTCGGCCACCATGCGCACCCGGTTTGACGGGCAAGAGGTGACCGGCATCATCGAGTTCCCGCCCGCCGGCGCCCTGACCGGCATTGCCAAGCGCGAGTGCAAGGGCGTGCCGACCTACGCCATCAAGACCCCCGCAGACCTGGACGCACTCGCCGAGTTCTGACAGGCCTGTCGGCCCAGATACATCCACCCAGGCACACCGTGTGCCGATCCAACAGAGAAGGAGCCATCGTGGCTGCCAGTCAAGAAGAAATCATCGCCGGCCTCGCCGAGATCATCGAAGAGGTCACCGGCATTGAGCCGTCTGAGGTGACCCCGGAGAAGTCCTTCGTCGACGACCTGGACATCGACTCGCTGTCCATGGTTGAGATCGCCGTCCAGACCGAGGACAAGTACGGCGTGAAGATCCCGGACGAGGACCTGGCCGGTCTGCGCACCGTTGGTGACGTCGTCGCCTACATCCAGAAGCTCGAGGAAGAAAACCCCGAAGCTGCCGCCGCCCTTCGCGATAAGTTCAGCAAGTGACCAGGCCTTCCACTGCTAACGGAGGCTTCCCGAACGTCGTGGTGACCGCCGTGGAGGCCACCACGGCGCTCGCCGCTGACATCGAGAGCACGTGGAAGGGCCTCCTGGCCGGAGAAAGCGGCATCCGTGAGTTGACCGACGACTTCGTCACCAAGTGGGACCTTCCGGTGCGTATCGGTGGTCACTTGGTCGATGACCTCGACAGCCACCTGACCCGCATCGAGCTGCGCCGCAATTCCTACGTGCAGCGCATGTCGCTCGTGCTGGCCCGACGGTTGTGGCAGTCCGCGGGTGTCCCTGAGGTCGATCCGGATCGTTTCGCTGTCGTGATCGGCACCGGCCTTGGCGGTGGCGAGAAGATCGTCGAAACCTACGACGCGATGAACGAGGGCGGGATTCGCAAGGTCAGCCCGCTCGCCGTTCAGATGATCATGCCCAACGGTGCCGCTGCGGTCGCCGGCTTGGAGCTGGGCGCCCGTGCCGGGGTCATCACCCCGGTGTCGGCGTGCTCGTCGGGTTCTGAGGCCATCGCCCACGGCTGGCGTCAGATCGTGATGGGTGACGCGGACTTCGCCGTCGTGGGCGGCGTGGAAGGCGGCATCGAGGCGCTGCCGATCGCGGCGTTCTCGATGATGCGCGCAATGTCGACCCGCAACGACGATCCCGCGGGTGCCTCGCGTCCGTTTGACAAGGATCGCGACGGTTTCGTGTTCGGCGAGGCCGGCGCGATGATGATCATCGAGACCGAGGAGCACGCCCTGGCCCGTGGCGCCAAGCCGCTGGCTCGGATCATGGGTGCGGGTATCACCTCGGACGCGTTCCACATGGTGGCCCCGGCCGACGACGGCCAGCGGGCCGGTGCCGCGATGAAGCGTGCGCTGGAAACCGCCGGGCTGGAAGCCAAGGACATCGACCACGTCAATGCCCACGGCACGGCCACGCCGATCGGTGATACCGCCGAGGCCAATGCCATCCGAGTCGCCGGATGTCAGAACGCTGCGGTGTACGCGCCGAAATCCGCACTCGGCCACTCCATCGGGGCCGTCGGTGCACTCGAGTCGGTGTTGACGGTGCTGGCGCTGCGTGACGGTGTCATCCCTCCGACGCTGAACTACGAAACACCGGATCCCGAGATTGATCTCGATGTTGTTGCGGGCGCGCCTCGTTATGGCGACTACAAGTACGCCATCAACAACTCATTCGGGTTCGGTGGACACAATGTCGCCCTAGCCTTTGGGCGTTACTGAGTCGAAGGGAAATCTGGGGCAGTAATGGCAGAGGTAACCGCAAAGAAGTTGTCAACGGGGAATGGTCTCCCCAATGTCGTCGTCACCGGTGTCGCGATGTCGACGGCGTTGGCAACCGATGCTGAAACCACATGGAAGAAACTCCTTGAGGGGGAAAGTGGGATTCGCCTCCTCGATGACGCTTTCATCGAGGAGTACGACCTACCCGTCCGCATCGGCGGGCACCTGCACGAGGATTTCGAAAGTGAACTGACGCGGGTCGAACTGCGTCGCCTGTCATATCTGCAAAAAATGTCGACGGTCATCGGCCGGCGAGTCTGGGAAAACGCAGGCTCGCCGGACGTTGATCCGCGCCGACTCATGGTGTCCATGGGTACCGGCATCGGCTCCGCCGAGGAGCTGGTCTTCGCCTACGACGGCATGCGCGAACGCGGGCTGCGGGCGGTATCGCCGCTGGTCGTCCAGATGTTCATGCCCAACGGGCCGGCCGCGGCAGTCGGGCTGGACCGCAAGGCCAAGGCTGGGGTGAGCACCCTGATCTCGGCGTGCGCGTCCGGTTCCGAAGCCATCGCGAACGCCTGGCGCCAGCTGGTGCTGGGCGAGGCTGACGTCGCCATCTGTGGCGGCGTCGAAACCAAGATCGAGGCAGTGCCGATCGCCGGGTTCGCCCAGATGCGCATCGTGCTGTCCAACACCAATGACAACCCGGCCGGCGCCTGTCGCCCGTTCGACCGCGACCGCAACGGTTTCGTGTTCGGTGAGGGCGCCGCGCTACTCGTGCTGGAGACCGAGGAACACGCCAAGGCCCGCGGCGCCAACATCCTGGCCCGTCTGATGGGTGCCAGCGTGACCTCCGACGGCTACCACATCGTGGCCCCGGACCCCAACGGCGAGCAGGCCGGTTACGCCATGACCCGGGCCATCGAACTGGCCGGTCTGGTGCCCACTGACATCGACCACGTCAACGCGCACGCCACCGGCACCACGGTCGGCGACGTCGCCGAAGGTGTGGCCATCAACAATGCGATGAAAGGCCACCGGCCCGCGGTGTACGCCCCGAAGTCGGCCCTGGGCCACTCGGTCGGTGCGGTCGGCGCGGTGGAATCCATCCTGACCGTGCTCGCGCTGCGCGACGGCGTCATCCCGCCCACACTGAATCTGGAGAACCTAGATCCGGAGATCGACCTGGACGTGGTCGCCAAGGCGCCGCGGCACGGAGACTACCGGTACGCGATCAACAACTCGTTCGGGTTCGGCGGACACAACGTCGCACTCGCATTCGGCCGGTACTGAGCAACCGCGGCAGCCGTGAGCGCCTACCGCGAGATCAAGGAGATTGAACAGATGACGACCCTGGCACCCGAGGCGACCGCCGAGTCTCTTGATCCTCGCGACCCGCTGCTGCGGCTCTCGACCTTCTTCGACGACGGCAGCGTTTCGCTACTCCATGAGCGGGACAAGTCCGGCGTGCTGGCCGCTTCCGGCACCGTCAACGGCGTGCGGACCGTCGCGTTCTGCACCGACGGAACGGTCATGGGTGGTGCCATGGGCGTCGATGGCTGCGCGCACATCGTCCGCGCCTACGACACCGCCATCGAGGACCAGGCGCCCATCGTCGGCATCTGGCACTCCGGCGGGGCCCGTCTGGCCGAGGGCGTGCGCGCCCTGCACGGCGTGGGCCTGGTCTTCGAGGCGATGATCCGCGCTTCCGGCTACATCCCGCAGATTTCCGTGGTGGTCGGTTTCGCGGCCGGTGGCGCGGCGTACGGCCCGGCGCTGACCGACGTCATCATCATGGCGCCAGACAGCAAGGTGTTCGTCACCGGTCCGGACGTGGTGCGCAGCGTTACCGGCGAGGACGTCGACATGGTCTCGCTCGGCGGCCCGGACACCCACCACAAGAAGTCCGGCGTCTGCCACATCGTCGCCGACGATGAGCTGGATGCCTACGAGCGTGGCCGTCGCCTGGTCGGATTGTTCTGCCAGCAGGGTCATTTCGACCGCAACAAGGCCGAGGCCGGCGACACCGACCTGCGGGCCCTGATGCCGGAGTCGGCACGCCGTGCCTACGACGTGCACCCGATCGTCACAGCGCTGCTGGACGAGGGCGTGCCGTTCGAAGAGTTCCAGGGCAAGTGGGCGCCGTCCATCGTGGTCGGCCTGGGCCGGCTCGCGGGCCGGTCGGTGGGCGTCATCGCCAACAACCCGCTGCGTCTG
Organism: Mycobacterium sp. OTB74; assembly: GCF_029892685.1. Classification (GTDB taxonomy): domain Bacteria; phylum Actinomycetota; class Actinomycetes; order Mycobacteriales; family Mycobacteriaceae; genus Mycobacterium. The sequence continues at coordinate 160,911 of NZ_JARXVD010000013.1, forward strand.
GGCGGCTGCCTGAACTCTGAAAGCGCTGAGAAGGCAGCACGTTTCGTGCGGCTGTGCGACGCGTTCGGCATCCCGCTGATCGTCGTGGTGGACGTCCCGGGCTACCTGCCCGGTGTCGACCAGGAGTGGGGCGGCGTGGTGCGCCGCGGCGCCAAGCTGCTGCACGCCTTCGGCGAGTGCTCGGTGCCCCGGGTGACGCTGGTGACCCGCAAGATTTACGGCGGCGCGTACATCGCCATGAACTCGCGCTCGCTGGGTGCTTCGAAGGTCTTCGCCTGGCCGGACGCCGAGGTTGCCGTCATGGGCGCCAAGGCCGCCGTCGGCATCCTGCACAAGCGTAAGTTGGCCGCCGCGCCCGATCACGAGCGCGAGGCCCTGCACGAAGAGCTGGCATTGGAGCACGAGCGCATCGCCGGTGGTGTGGACAGCGCCATCGAGATCGGTGTGGTGGACGAGAAAATCGACCCGGCCCACACCCGGTCGAAGATCACCCAGGCCTTGGCCGAAGCCCCGGCCCGGCGTGGTCGCCACAAGAACATCCCGCTCTGATCTCTCGCGAGCAGTGCCCCGCAAGCGGGAGGTGCCCCCAGTGAAATCCCCCTAAACCGCGTGTTTAGGGGGATTTCTCGGCTGTCCGGCTCCTGTGGTGAATGTGTCGGCTGCCGTCGAATTTTCGCGAAATCTTCAACAACAACCGCCACGCTCGGCATAGCACCCACAGCTGACCATCGGACCTGGCTCACCTCTACCCGTCGGACATCGCGCATCGACCCGCGATGAGTATTGCTAGCGCTCCAGGTCTACTCACTGACATCTAATTAGGAGAGAGCCTTGGTCCAACTGGTTAAAGTGCAGAACTTCAATGTCTCAGCGGACGGCTTCGGTGCCGGTGAGGGGCAGAGCTTTGAGCGGCCGTTCGGGCACGCCGACCCAGCGACGATGTTCGCCTGGTGCGGCGCGACCGCAAACTGGCCCAACCGCACCGATCCGGGCGGAAGCCGCGGCCTGGACGACTACCTGGTCCGCGACTTTCACCACAACATCGGCGCCGAAATCATGGGGCGCAACAAGTTCAGCCCACATCGTGGGCCGTGGGCCGACCATGACTGGCTGGGCTGGTGGGGTGACGAGCCACCGTTTCACACCCCGGTGTTCGTGATGACGCACCACCTGCGGCCATCATTCTCCCTGTCGGACACCACGTTTCACTTCGTCGACGGTTCACCGGCCGAAGTGCTTGCGTTGGCCCGGGAAGCCGCGCAGGGCAAGGACGTTCGGATCGGCGGCGGGGCCCACACTGTGCGCGCCTTCCTCGATGCTGATCTGATCGACACCTTGCACGTGGCGGTGTCCCCCAACATCACGCTCGGCTCCGGCACCCAACTCTGGGAGTCACCCGACGAACTGCTGGACCGGTTCCACTGCGACGTGGTGCCGAGCCCAAGTGGGGTTACTCATCACCTGTTCTGGCGGCGCTGAGCGAACTCCTCGGCCACCGCAGCGACCCGCTCCCGATCGGCCGTCACCAAGCCGATCCGGGTGCGGCGGTCCAGGATGTCATCAGCGGTCAACGCACCCTCGTGAGTCACCGCGTACTCGAATTCGGCTCGGGTGACATCGATTCCGTCGGCAACCGGCTCGGTCGGTCGATCGCAGGTGGCGGCGCTGAATACGTTCGACGCCTCCGCGCCGTAACGCGCCACCAGCGACGCCGGCAGATCCGCACGACGCGTGTCCGACACCGGGTTGTCCGGCGCACCCACCAACGGCAGGTTCCGGGTGCTGCACTCCCCCGCCCTCAGAGCACGGGCTGCCACGGCCCGATTCAGCACATCCTCTGCCATGTACCGGTATTCGGTGAGCTTGCCGCCGATGACGCTCAGGACGCCTTCGGACGATTCCACTACCGCATGCTCGCGGGACACATCGGCGGTGCGGCCCTCGCCGGTGTCGATCAGCGGCCGCAGTCCGGCGTAGGCACCTTTTACATCGGCGGCGGTCAGGCTGATGGCCAGGGCCGTGTTGACGGTGTCCAGCAGGAACTTGATTTCGGATGAAGTCGGTTGCGGTACATCGGGAATCGGGCCCGGTGCGTCCTCATCGGTCAAGCCCAGATAGACCCTTCCGAGTTGTTCGGGCATGGCGAAGATGAAGCGGTTGAGTTCGCCGGGGATAGGAACAGTCAGCGCAGCAGTCGGATTGCCGAAAGATGTGGCATCGAAAACCAGGTGGGTGCCGCGGCTGGGCCGCAACGCGATTGAGCCATCGACTTCGCCGGCCCATACTCCCGCGGCGTTGATCACCACGCGAGCGGTGGCAACGAAAGATTCGCCGGTGAGCTGGTCGGTCAGCCGCACCGAGTTGCCGGTGGCCGCAGACGCCGCCACCCGGGTCAGGATGCGCGCGCCGTACTGGGCTGCGGTGCGGGCGACGGCGGTGACCAGCCGGGCGTCGTCGATCAACTGGCCGTCGTAGGCGAGCAGAGCCCCGTCGAGGCCGCTGCGACGCACGGTGGGGACCAACTCAGTGGCGGGCGCCGCACCGACGCGGCCCGAGCGCGGCAGTGTCGACGCCGACGTGCCGGCCAGCCTGCGCAATGCGTCGCCAGCCAGGAATCCGGTGCGCACCAATACCCTTGACGCCTTGCTCATTTCAGGGAGCAGGGGCACCAGTTGCGGCATGGCGTGCACCAGATGCGGGGCGTTGCGGCTCATCAGGATGCCGCGCTCGATGGCGCTACGCCGAGCGATGCCGACGTTGCCGCTGGCCAGATAGCGCAGACCGCCGTGTACCAGCTTCGAACTCCACCGACTGGTGCCGAAGGCCAGGTCGTGTTTCTCCACGAGCGCGACAGTCAGGCCCCGAGTAGCGGCGTCCAACGCGATGCCGACACCCGTGATGCCCCCGCCGATGACGATGACGTCGACCGGGGCGTCAGCCAGTGCGGTCAGTTCGGCGGTGCGCCGTGCGGCGTTGAGGGTAGCGCTACTTGTCATGGCTTGAGGTATCCGTTCAGCGAGTGGGCAAGTTCGATGTCCAGGGCTGCCACGTCGAGGACCGGGGCGACCATCTGGGCGGACTGGACGGCCGATTGGACGATAAGTAGGCACATGGCGGCCATTTGCCTGGTGTCGCCGGCGCGGACGCTGCCGTCGCGCTGAGCCTCCGCCAGCGCACTGGCGACCACCTCGAGCAGGATCTGCTGGCTGGTGCCCATTCGCTGGGCGATGTAGACCATGGCCAGGTCGGGTCCCGTGCTCAGCACCGACATGATGACGTCATCGTCGCGCAGCTTGCCGGCCAACCCGACCATCCGCCCCACCACGGCCTGACGGTCGGTGCCGTTGACGGCGATGTCCTTCAGCGAGTTGGTGATTCGTGTGGTCAGAACTGTTGCCAGGATCGAGCGGGTATCAGGCCAGCGGCGGTACACCGTCGGCCGACTGACCCCGGCGCGGCGGGCAATCTCGGCCAGCGTCACGCGATCCACGCCGAAGGCGATAACGCAGTCGGCCGCGGCATCGATGATCCGGTCTTCGGTGGAGTCCCGAGCAACGGAGTCGCGAGAATCATCGTTACTGATTGACACCATATGTAATACTGTAACGCATGAGTGCCAGCAGCGCCCACCCCCAAGACCACTTGCAGCCGCCGATGGCATGGAACGCCTGGGGCGATCCGAGTGCCGCCAAGCCACTCTCGGACGGCATCCGCGGCTTGCTGACCGCAGCCCTGGGCGTCGAGGCGAACGCGACCGATGAACTTCAGCCCGACGACGTCGTGCTGCGTCCGTCCGCCCTTTCTGACGCCGACCGTGACGCGCTCGCGGCGATTGTCGGCGAAGATTACTGCCGCACCGACGACCGCGATCGGCTGCTGCACGCCGGCGGCAAGTCCACGCTGGATCTGTTGCGCCGCAAGGACACCGGCCCACAGGATGCACCGGACGCCATCCTGTTGCCGGGCTCCGAGGACCAGGTGGGCCAGATCCTCGAATACTGCTCGAAAAACCGCATCGCAGTAGTGCCGTTCGGTGGTGGCACCAGCGTCGTGGGCGGGCTCGACCCGATTCGTGGCGAGTTCGCCGCCGTGCTGTCGCTGGACCTGCGCCGCCTGGACCGCCTGGTATCACTGGACAAGGAGTCCGGCGAGGCAGAACTAGAAGCCGGCGTCACCGGCCCACAGGCCGAGGAACTACTTGGTGCCCAAGGCTTCTCGTTGGGCCATTTCCCGCAGAGCTTCCAATTCGCCACCATCGGCGGCTTCGCCGCCACCCGGTCGTCGGGCCAGAACTCCGCGGGTTATAGCCGATTCGATGACATGGTCCGCGGCCTGACGGTCATCACCTCGGCCGGCGTGCTCGATCTCGGCCGCGCCCCGGCATCGGCGGCCGGTCCTGATCTGCGTCAGCTGATCGTCGGTTCAGAGGGCACCTTCGGCGTCATCACGCGCGTGCGGGTGCGGGTGCACCCGGTGCCGGAAACCAGTCGCTACGAGGCCTGGTCCTTCCCCGACTTCGCCACCGGTGCAACGGCCTTGCGTGCCGTCACCCAAACCGGAACCGGACCGACCGTCATCCGACTGTCCGACGAAGTCGAGACCGGCATAAATCTGGCTACCACCGGCAGCATCGGCGAGCAGAGCATCACCGGCGGCTGCCTGGCCATCACCGTCTTCGAGGGCACCGAGGCCCACACCCGCAGCAGGCAGGAGGAAACCAGCGCCGTACTGGCCGCGCACGGCGGCACCTCGCTGGGCGAAGCCCAGGCCCGGGCCTGGGAGCACGGCCGGTTCGGGGCACCGTATCTGCGCGACTCGCTGCTGAGTGCAGGGGCGCTGTGCGAAACCCTGGAGACCGCCACCACCTGGTCCAACGTCCCGGCGCTCAAGACGGCCGTCACCGATGCCCTGACCACGGCGCTGCAGGAAAGCGGCACACCGGCTTTGGTGATGTGCCACATCTCGCACGTCTACCCCACTGGCGCATCGCTGTATTTCACCGTGGTGGCCGGCCAACGCGGCAACCCGATCGAGCAGTGGCGGGCGGCGAAAACCGCGGCGTCCCAGGCAATCGTCGGGTGCGGGGCGACCATCACCCACCACCACGCCGTCGGCGCCGACCACAAACCATGGATGACCGCGGAAGTCGGCGAGCTGGGCGTGCAGGTACTGCGGGCGGTCAAGCAGGTACTGGACCCAGTTGGAATCTTGAACCCTGGCAAGCTGATTCCGTGACGCCGCGGACGCGAGGAGCAAAATGACACCGCGGACGCGAGGAGCAAGATGACACCGCGGACGCGAGGAGCACGATGACGCTCGAGCGCATAACCCTGCTGACCAACCCAACCTCGGGACATGGTCATGGGTCGGCGGCGGCACAGCGTGCTGTCGTGCGGCTGCAGCGGCGCGGCGTCGACGTGTGTGAACTGGTCGGCGCCGACGCGGCCCACGCCCGGCGGCTGCTGGACGAGGCACTCGGTCACGGCACCGATGCCGTGGTGGTGGCCGGCGGTGACGGCATGATTTCCCTTGCGCTGCAAGCACTTGCGCTGGGCGATGTTCCACTGGGCATCATCCCCGCCGGCACCGGCAACGACCATGCCCGTGAATTCGGCATCCCTCGTGATGACCCCGAGGCCGCCGCCGACATCGTCGCCACCGGGCACACCGAATCCGTCGATCTGGGTCGCATCGAAGCCGCCGACGGCACCGTCCGGTGGTTCGGCACCGTGATGGCGGCCGGATTCGACTCGCTGGTGACCGACCGTGCCAACCGGATGAGCTGGCCACGCGGCCGGATGCGCTACAACATGGCGATGTTGGCCGAGCTGTCGCAGCTGAGGTCGCTGCCCTTTCGCATGAGCTTTGACGGCGGACCGGTAGACGACACACCGCTGACCCTGGCGGCGTTCGGCAATGCCCGCAGCTACGGCGGTGGCATGCTGATCACGCCCGGCGCCGATCTACACGACGGGATGCTCGATATCACCATGGCCACCTCCGCGTCACGCTTGAAGCTGGTCCGGTTGTTCCCCACCGTATTCAAGGGCACGCACGTCGACCTCGCCGAGATCCGGACGGCGCGGGCCCGCACCGTCACCGTCGACTGCCCGGGGATAAACGCTTACGCCGACGGGGAATTCATGTGCCCGCTGCCGGTGACGGTTTCGGCGGTGCCGGACGCATTGCGGGTTCTGGTTCCGTAGCCTGGAGAGGGTGGACTGGCAGTTCGCGGCCGAAGTGTTCCAATGGCGCGGCCCCGCACCCTATTTCTTCGTTGTCACCCCGGAGGAAGTCGATGCGTTCCTACACGATCATCGCGGCGAGCTGACCTACGGCTGGGGAGTTATCCCTGCGCGAGTGCGTATCGGTGACACCGAGGCGCAGACGTCGCTCATGCCGAAGGACGGCACGTACCTGGTTCCGCTGAAGGTGGCGCTACGACGCGCGGAAGGCATCGACGACGGGGACGTCGTGCACGTGCGACTAGCGGTGACCATCAGCCATAAGTAGCCCCAAGGGCGGCAAGCAGATTCATTAATCACGTGATAGTGCCGGTCACTGGCTGGGCCGGTAGTGCCGGATCGATCGGCGTGTTTCCCTTCGGCAGCCGCCGCCAAGAGCTACCTTGTTTGTGGGTCGGAGCCGCCAATCGATTCGTGGAGCGTCATGGATTCAAGCAAATACATCGGCCGTGTCGGAGCACTCGCCGTGGCGCTGGGCATCGGTACCGCTATGGCTTCCGGGACCGGTATGGCATGGGCCGACGACAACGGAACCTCCGGGAAAACCAGTACGCACAACACCAACGCGTCCACCGACTCGTCAGCCGGCGAGGGCTCAGCGACCAAGAAGCCCGCTGCCACGCGTCAAAGTCCGCTGTCGAAGCTCGCGGACCAAGTCCGCAAGGACCTCCAGAGCCAGCTCGACAAAACCCGAACTCCGCTCAGCGGCAAGGCCACCGGCAGCAAAACCGCGTCGTCCGACATCGTCGAACAGGCCGCGACTCAGACCGGCAAACCGACGCGCACCCGATCCGACAACGCCAAGACCTACTCGAGCCCGGCGCAGCGTCCCAGCACCGTGGCGCCGAAGATCGCCGCCGCCACCGACACGGTCACCAAACCTGTCTCGACACCTGCCACCACGGCACCTGTCGTGGTGAGTGCGGTCGCTCCTGCAGAGGCCGTCCAGACACTGTCCATCACGTCACTGTCCGCCAGCCAGGTCATGTCCACTGCGCACGTCACCACACCCCAGGTCGCCGCGCCCCCAGTGGTATCGACGCTGCTGGCAGCCGTGGGACTGTCCCCGCTCGCCGCGGGCGGCAACCCGGTCACGCCGCAACAGTCTCCCCTGCTGTGGGCAGTGATGGCTTGGGCGCGAAGGGAATTCGATCGATCAGTCAATCCGAGCGGCACCCGCCTGGTATCGGCCACCAACGCCGCCTCCGTAGTGGCCGAGAGTACCGTCCAGCCGACGGCGGCGGTCAGCCCGTCAACGACAACGACAACAGCAGCGGCCACCGACAACCTGACGCCCAAGCCGACGGTCCCATCGTCACTGTCGGACTTCACGACCCAGCTCGGGTGGGTCACCGGTACCGGCGTCACCGACCACTGGTACGTCGCGGGCACGGACCTCGGAATCCTGTGGAACAGCGGCTACACCGACTCCACAACCGGCAAGGCCATCATCTACGCATTGTTCGGTGACACCTACAGCGGTGCGAACATGACCGGCGACTGGCGCAACAACGTCCTGTTCCGCACCAGCGACACCGTCCTGTCCAACGGCCTGCAGTTCAGTGACGCCATGATCAGCGCCGGGGCGCAATACCCGGGCGATCCCAACGGAGTTCACCAGTGGTACTCGACCCAGGGTCCGCCCGCGGGCGCCACCCAGATCATCTACGACCCGGGCGGCCTCAACGGGCTATTCGGCCAGACCTACACGATGATCCCGACCTCCGCGATCGCCATCAAGAACGCGGACGGAACCTACACGCAGTACGCCACCGTGATGTCGATCCGCACCTGGGACAACCCCGGCAGCTGGACCACCAATTACGCAGCCATCGCCACTTCCACCGACGGCGGCAAGAACTGGACCGTCGACCCCAGCACCGTTCGGTCCTCCGGATGGTTCCGCGCGAGCACGGCTTACGTCCCCGGCGACGAGCACTTCCAGCAGAGCGGGCTGGTGATGTCGAACGACCCGACCGATCCGTACGTGTACGTGTACGGGACGCCATCCGGGCGCCAGGGCTCGGCATACCTGGCTCGCGTCCAGAAGGATCAGATCACCGATCTTGGTGCGTACCAGTACTGGTCCGGTCAGAACTCCAGCGGCGTCGGGCAGTGGGTGACCGGGGACCCGTCGGCGGCAATCCCGGTGTTCGGCTCCAACCCCACCGATTTCCTGCCGTCCCTGTACAAAGTCCTCGACTGCTTCACCTTCGGGCTGTTCAGCAAGATCGCCAACGGCATCTGGGTCGGGGGGCTACCTACCTTCGGTAATGTCAGCGAAATGTCGGTTCAGTACAACGACTATCTCGGTAAGTACGTGGTGCTCTACACCGACGGCGGCAACAACGTGGTGATGCGGGAGTCGGATTCACCGCAGGGCACCTGGTCGGACCCGACGACGCTGGTGACCAACAACTACACAACCAACACGGGCATGTATGCCCCGATGGTCCATCCGATGTCGGGAACCGGCTACTTCAACACCACCAACCCTGACGGCACCATCCAGGACAACTCGCATTACCTGTACTACGACTTGTCCTACTGGGGCGACTACAACGTCCAGTTAATGCAGACCGACCTGCAATCGATGAAGACTGTCTCGGTGTAGCCCGTGCGGTTTTCCCTCGCGTCTGCGGCAGCCCTCAGCGCGGCAGCCTTCGTCAGCGCGGGTGCATGCGCAGATGCCGAACCCACACCGATACCAACCGGCCCATCCGAGGCGGCGCCGCCACAGCCGGCCACGTCGTGCGCCCAAGTCCTTGCCGGGGCACTGACTCCGACGGGCTCCGCGCCGACCGGCAACAACCTGCACCTGCTGCAGTGCAGCGACGGTATCTGGCAGCCGTTCGCCGACCCCTATCCCTCGTCAGACCGCTGGTTGACCACCGGCGGTGAATTGGTCCTCCACGGGCAGGGCCGCCGCAATCCGGAAGCCAAGGCAGGAACTTGGACCGCGAGCCCGCAGACCAGCGAAGCCCGATGCAGCGCTGAGAGCGTAGACGTCATTGGCGCCGGCAGAACGTCAGCGCCGCAGACCTATTCGTCCGACGCGGGCCGGTCGCTGACCTTCGAAGTCAGCGACCACATGTTCACCGTGAAGCTCAGCGGGTACTGCCTCTGGCAGCGTGGCTGAGGGGCGTCGGCTATCCCACGCCGTGCCCGATGTCGTCGGCTACCCGACTCCGTGCCCGATGTCGTCGGCTACCCGACTCCGTGCCCGATGTCGTCGGCTACCCGACTCCGTGCCC
>NZ_JARXVD010000014.1 GCF_029892685.1 Mycobacterium sp. OTB74
GGCCGGTTGACCCCGATCGAATTCGAAGCAATCATGACCGCACCGGCCAGACAAGCCGCGTGAGAAAACTGTCACCTGATCGTGCAGCAGACCCAAGCGTGCGCGGAGTCAAATCGAAAATATATCTTCCAAAAAGCTCTGAACAGTGCGTTTGCTGTCGAGGTGTGTGCGAAACCGCTGAGCAGTTGCACAGCGCTGGCGTTGTAGCAAAGACATGCGAAAGCCCGCGATAGAATCGCTTGAATGCGCTGGATCCTGGGCGCCGCCCGGACGGCCGCGATTTCGCCGCCACTCACGTCATGGGTTGTGATCTTCGACACGGATTGTGATCTTCGAAGTAAGTGGTTGAACTGAACACAATTGCTGCAACCCTTGGCTTGGTCACGGTTCAGAAAGCTGGCCGTCTGGCCGACATCACTGGGCCGAAAACGACGATCAAGATTGAAGACGCGTTAGCGCTGCCGCGCTTGTTCGTCGTTGAATCCGGAGGCCCGGTAGTGCCCTCGCCGTGAGAGGTCGAGCAACTGCGCGGTTATCAGTTCGGGGCCGTCCGGGCATCCGGCCCCCAGCCACCAGGACATTACGGCGATTAGTTCGCCCACCCACACTCGGGCTAGTAGCTCGCTAGCGATGCGCTAGGGACACTCTTTGTGCTGAGCTCGCGCGGTGAAGTGCGCGGAGGCGACCGCTGTGCGATCGTCGGTGAACTGGCGCAGTGGTCGGCCGTCGCCTTCCCCGCGTAGCACGATCCGGTTGGGGCGGCGGATGGAGTCGATGGGCAAGCTGCATTTCCGGAATGCCCAAGACCCCACGGGTTTTTGAAGTTCAGTACCTGCTGCCTTTGGTTCCTCACACCGAGATCAACACCCAAAACCCGACCACCGACCCCAATATGGCTGCACCGTAACAACATAGAGCGATCACCGGGTCAAACCTGCCCAGCTGGAGCCCGTGTTCGAAGGTGAACCGGAATCGATGTGCGGCATGGAACAGGGTCAGCACGCTGACACCGATCAGCACCAACTTCGTCAGCGGATTACGGACGACGGCCAGCAGATGAGCCGGTTCGGGCGCGTCGATCAGCCCGAGCGGAATCAGTACGCCGAACAGCAACATGACGGCAGGCAGCACCAGGGCGGCGGCCATCCCGCCGGCACTGAACAGCAGCCAGAGGAACGGCTCAGGTGAGGATCGACGTGGCGCGGGGGATGCGCTCATATCAACACCACCCAGGCGATTACAGCCGTGACCGCCAGCCACGCCACGTAGTGGCCCGCAAGAACCGCACGCGCCGGAAGTCGCTGTCCCCGAACGTGGATCACCATCGCCCGTGGCGCCAGGCTGAACCAGGTCACCGCGTGCAACAGCAGGAACACCAACGTGACGATGTTGAGCGCGACGACCGGGGGAGCAGCTGCCGTGTGCATGAACTCGCGATACGAATCCCCGCCCCTGCCGACCGCGCGCACCAACAGCACCAGGTACACGACAGACCATGCGACGAAGACGCAACTGAGCTCGCGGAGCATGAACAGCAGATACGACCGTCGTTTCAGCCACCACAGCCGGGGCACCGGCGGCCGGTACGGTCGGGTGGAGGTGGTCATCGCGTCCCCCTGGGAAACACCAGATGCTTCACCGAATATGTTGCCGCCGTGAGCTTGTACCGCTGAATCGCTCCCGCGGGGTCGACGCCCTTCGGGCACGCGGTCGAACACTCGCCGACGTACGTGCATGCCCATGCGCCATCCGCGGCGGCGAGTACGTCCCTGCGATCCGCTGCGCCGTCGTCGCGGGAGTCGAGGTTGTAGCGCTGCCCCAGAGCGATTGCCGCGGGGCCCAGGAAGTCGGGATCCAGGGCGTACACCGGGCACGCCGAGTAGCACAGCATGCAGTTGATGCACATGCTGAATTGCTTGAATTCGTCCAATTCGGCTGGGGTTTGGAGGTATTCGCCGTCATCGACCGACTTCTCGTCGTCGCGAATGATCCAGGGCTTGACCTTCGGCAGCTTGGCCATGAAGTCGCTGATATCAACGACGAGGTCGCGCATGATGGGGAAGTTGCGCAGTGGCTCGACCCGAACCGGGCCGGGCAGATAGTCGACAAGGAATGTTGCGCAGGCCAGTTTCGGGTCCCCGTTGACGGTCATTCCGCAACTGCCGCAGATGCCCATCCGGCACGACCATCGAAATGTCAGGGTGCCATCGAGGTGATCCTTGATGTAGTTGAGGCCGTCCAGAATGGCCCATTCCCGGGTGAGGGGAACCTCGTAGGACTGGAACACCGGGGTGGTGTCGACTTCAGGACGATATCTGCTGACTTCCATGACGATTCGGTCCGCCATCGCTGTCCGTCTCCCGTCGCTTTGTTCGCCCGGGCTTATCGCCCGTAGACACGTTCGCCCGGTGGCCACCGCGTGATGGTGACCGGGAGGTAGTCGACTCGCGCGGTGCCGTCGGTTTCCCGATGTACCACGGTGTGTGCCAGGAAGCGCTCGTCGTCGCGTTTGGGGAAGTCGGTGCGTTGGTGCGCGCCCCGCGACTCCTCGCGCTGCAGCCCGGATTCCACGATCGTCTGTGCGATGTCGAGCATCCCGGACAACTCGAGTAGGGCTGTCAGTTCGGTGTTGAACGTGTGGCTGTGATCGTCGATACCGGCGCCCGCGAAACGCTCCTTGAGTTCGCGGATCTGGTCGACGGCTTTGGTCAGTGTCGGCCCGTCGCGGTAAATGCCTGCCGCCGTCTCCAGGGTGGTTTGCATGGCGGTGCGGATGTCGGCGATTCGTTCGCCGCCTTCGAAGCGGCGAGCGAGCTCGTGCTCTAGCCGACGCGTCTCGTCACGTGCCTGTGCCTGCACGGCGAGTGAGGCCGTGCCGGCGGTGGATACGTATTCTGCTGCGGTGCGACCGGCCCGCGTGCCGAACACCAGCAACTCGGGTAACGAGTTCGACCCGAGCCGGTTGGCGCCGTTGATGCTCACACACGCCGTCTCGCCCGCGGCGTAAAGGCCGGAAAGCGTTGTCGCGCCATTGATGTCGGTGCCGATGCCGCCCATCATGTAGTGCACCACCGGCCGTACCGGGACGAGCTCCGTGACGGGGTCGATGTGCTGGTAGTCACGGCACAGCTCACGCACGAACGGCAGCTTGGCGTCGATCAACTCGGCCCCGAGGTGCCGCAGGTCGAGGTAAACGACCGGCCCATAGGGCGTCTCGTCGGTGCGACCCTTCTCCTGCTCGTGGACGAACGCCTGGGAGACCCGGTCTCGGGGCCCGAGCTCCATGCTGCGCAGCTTGGGCGTCGGTGTCGGCTTGCCGAGGTCATAGTCCTGCAAGTAGCGGTAACCGTCCTTGTTCACCAGCCAGCCGCCCTCCGCGCGCGCGGCCTCGGTGATCAGAATTCCGGTGAACGGCAAGCCAGTTGGGTGATATTGGACGAACTCCATGTCCTTGAGCGGCGCACCGGCGCGGTAGGCCAGCGCCATCCCATCGCCGGTTTTGATGTTCGCGTTCGTGGTGAAGGGAAACACCCGCCCGCAGCCGCCGGTGCACACGATGACTGCGTTGGCGAGGATGGTTTCGACGCGGCCCGTGGCGAGTTCGATGGCGACAACACCGCGCACCGCGCCATCGTCGACGAGCAGCGTTGTGGCGAACCATTCGTCGTAACGCACGATGTCGGGGTATGCCAGAACCCGCTGAAACAGGGTGTGCAGCAAGTGAAATCCCGTTTTGTCGGCTGCAAACCAGGTGCGCAGCTTCTTCATTCCGCCGAATGCGCGAACGGCGATGTGCCCGTCCGGTTTTCGGCTCCACGGGCATCCCCAGTGTTCGAGCTGCAACAGCTCGCGCGGTGCTTCGGCGACGAATGCTTCAACCGCGTCCTGGTCGCATAACCAGTCGCCGCCGGAGATCGTGTCGTACGCGTGCTCATCGAGGCTGTCATCTTCGCCGACCACGCCTGCCGCGCCGCCCTCCGCCGAGACGGTGTGACTGCGCATCGGATAAACCTTCGAGACGATCGCCACTTTCAGTCGCGGATTCGTATCGGCGATCGCGATCGCGGCGCGTAGCCCCGCGCCGCCGCCGCCGATGACCGCGATGTCGAAGGCCGCGGTCATCGGCGTGGCTTACGCCTCGAATGTGGCGTGTTCATCGGTGTGCTCGTCGCTCAGCACCTTCCCATCGTGACGGATCGTCCGCATCCGCGTGGTGCCGTCGTGGTACACATGGCGGATTTCGCGGCAGCCGCACGAATACCTGAGGTCGTCGTAATTGAGGCCGTCGTCGTCGGATTCGATGTGCTGATCTCCCTCGGCCAGGTGGCCGCAGGGCGCCTTTTGCCTGCCAAAATGCGTCGTGGTAGCGACCATCGTTCGCCTCCTCGTAGCCGGGAGAGTGATATAGGTCACATTCAGGGTATGTCAAGACGGGCCCGCGCGTCTACGTGGTGCGCTGGGCGGCAGCTCTGGTGTGGGCGCAGGCTCAACAACTAGGCGGTGCCGCGCGTCGCAGCGCTTCTTCGCCGGCCATGTCCTACAAGGGAATTCCTTGGCGAACGGATCGCCACCCTGGCTGATCCGAAGACCTCGCACGCCGGCAGGACATGGACCCGGCAGTAGGAACTGGCTACGCCGCCATCCAGCACCAACTTAGCGAAGCCAATGGCAGGGTTGCTGCCTTGGTCAACGCGGTGGAGTCTGGTGTGGCCGTTGAGGATTTGACTGTTGTGTCGTGTCGCCACACCGCCCAGCTCGACTAGCAACCGCCTGCACCACCTCGGTATCGGCCACCACATCCACCCCGACCGCAACTACTGGCCTAACCAACAAAAAACCCCGGCCAAAAGACCGGGGTTCCCTGTTACCGATGACCCGACTCATCTGTCACCGATGACTCGACTCATCACAAATGTGTCCGAGGGGGGACTTGGCCACTTACGACACGGGTTGGGGTCTTTGAGTTGAGCCGTTGACCAGCCAGCTTTCTGGCGGCTGGCGAACGGCTGCGCTGGCAACTGGTGGTGACCTCAAAGTGGTTCGACCGGGTGCCGACGCAGTGGCGCCGGCTTCGTTGATCCCCTTGCTGCCCGGCACGCGCCGATCCGGGCAGCAGAAGGTCGAGCAGGCCCAGGCCCTCGTCGACGCCATCGAGCGGGCGCTGCCCGCCGTTACCGACGACCGGGTCCGGACGGACGCGGAGCAGTTGGCGTTGGAAATCCGTGCAGCGTCGGACTCGGAGGCGCCGAAGCCGGGCCGGTTCAAGGATTGGCCACGAAAGCAATGACTTCGCTAGCCACCTCGATCGCCACCGCGGCTGGCTCGGACCTCGGATGCAGCTCGACCTCGCCGACGCGAACCGCCTCGGCACGGTGGCACGCCGCGGCTCCCTGCGGGGAAGAGACGACTCAACGCTGCGCGGCTCGCCGCGTGTCGCTACGCGACTCCAGGGCACCTATGTGCGATCCTGTCCAGCTGCCCAACACAAGGGAGCCACAACTGCGGTGACCATATAGGGAAGCAACGAACATGGAGAACGATGAGCAGGAAGACGTAGCGCATCTGCGAGAGTGGATCGGCCGGCTGGAGGCGTTCAGCGGAGCGCTAGAAGACTTGGAAGGTGAGTCGCCAAGCGACTTCTGCGAAAGCGCCTGTGACGCTTGGAAGAACATCGCCATGACAGACAGCCCGCCACCGACAAGTCCGGCAGTGCTGGTTATTACGGAGTCGTTCGCCGTACTGACTAGAGTGATGACCAAGGTGTCCACAGACTGGGCTGACACGCCTGATGTTCGGGACCGCCTGTTAGCCGTCGCTGAAGATGACGATGACGCCGTCATTGTGTTTGCCGATGTCGTTGGCGGTGTTGGTGGGCGTGGTGACGGGGTGATCGGTGCGTTGACGGCGTCGTCGGCGTGGTGAGGGGTGCTGCACGTCATGCTGACGACGTGCTGCGGGCATGGGAATCCCGTTGACGGGTCGGTGTTTTCAGCCGGAGCGGGGTGGGGATAGCAGCCGGCCCCTGGTGTACATCCCGATCAGGGTCCAAGGCGAGTCGTCGAACCCGCATATCTGGGCGTCCCAGTAGGCCGCTGCGGCCAGTACCTGCAGGGCATGACGCAGTTGACCGCCTGCGAAGCGGAGCTGGGTGAACGCGTCCGGGTTCAGCGCGATCAGCCGTGCGGCGCCTTGTTGGTAAGCCCAGACCAGGTGTGTGTCAGTGGCGCGGCGCAGCCAGCGCCGCACCGTGGACTCGGCCCTGCCCATCACCGCCGCGATACGGCGGAAGCCCAGGCCATGGGCCTTGTGGATCAGGGCGGCACCGATGACCTCGGTGGTATCGGCGCGCCGTGGCTGTAATGCGGTGGGCAGCAGCACATGGGTGCGTACGCAGGCAGTGCACCGTACCCGGGGCGGCCGCACGGTGACCGTGGACGTACCGGGCCCGCGTACGGTGCGTGCCCGCGCGTACCCCCACCGCGTCAGGGGGCCGCCGCAGTCTGGGCACGCCATGGTGGCGTCGGTGAGCCACGTGTCGGCGTCGGCGGGCCGGCGAATAACGATCACGATCGCCCGAAGTGTCCACGGTGCACCAGCGTTACTTACCACCCCGCCCCGGGGGTAGGGGTCAGTTCGTGTTGGTGTCAACGGAATTCACCACTGCCCGTCACCGTCGATGACGACCACCCGGGCTACGTCACCATACCGGCGGCACGGACCCGGTGCGGCACTGTGACCGGCGGACCCGCTCATCATCATCACCGTGATGATGCCGACCAACCCCGATCGCCCCGATCACCGGTCCGCAACCTCAATGACGAATCCCCACCACGTGGTCGCTATTCAACGCGACGGTCAACACCGCCTGGCGCGCAGTGACGTTGAGCATCTTTTGCGAGATGGGTTGGCAAGCATCCTCGATGAGGCGCGACAGTGGCTGCAGGAGGGCCTGCCTTCGGCCGATACGATTAGTGCCCGCAACGCGTCAGTTCGTGCAGTCGTAAGTGGATCCCTGCAGTACCACGAGTCTAGAAACGCAGAGATGGACGCCGACGACGCCGAAGCTGAGGCTGATCCTTACGGAGCGGTTCTGCTGTACCGCGACACCGCGGTCTCCGACGCTCCCATCTTCACGAAGCTGTGTTCCTTCACCGAAGAAGAGCACCAGCGTTACGTAGATGCGCACGAACGGATTCGGCGCATGGTCGACAGTGAACTACTGCAACACATTTCCGATGAGAGCGACCGATTGTTGGACGTACTGATCGCTGTGATGCGCGAGCTTCAGAGCCAACGTGTGTCGCTAGGTGATCAGGACGCCATGGACGAGCGTCGGCGCAGGATTCGTTCGGCCTTGATCTCGTTCACCGCTGCGTTGCAAATCCATGAGTACCAGACGATCCGCAGCGTGCGGCAAACACATGGATTGGGTCGTGATCAGGTGGCTGAAGTCAAGGCGTTGTTTGATGCCCTGAAGACGACTTCATTTGCCTACCGCTGGTTGGAGGCCCTGCGTGATGCCCTGCAGCATGGCGATATCAACGCGTTCAAGTGGAGCTTCAACGTGAGTATGCACGCTGAGCCCGAGGTCACGATCAACCTGGACCGAGGGTTCATGCTGGATTTCATCGGTCGTGAGAACCGAAACAAGCCGTGGCTGAAGCCTCGCGAACTTCAGGAGTTGGATGGCGATCCGAGCGTGCTGGACATGATCCAGGCTGTCCAGCCGCTCATGGGTCCGCTGCAGGAAAAGCTGGACAACGTGTTGTATCCCAATGTTGCCAACGATGCTGCGACGGTACGAGAGCTGATCGCTCGATTTGAGGGCAGACAGGGCATGTACTTCCTGCAGACCGGCCCCGGCTTCACCCGCCGTCGTTTGGCCCCGCCGACAACGCCCCTGGCCCCGCGCGTGCTGCATTTCGCCGAGACTTACGAGCCGGACACCGGCAGTGGTGATGGGGACATGACAGAAGCGTGACAGCAGCGCAGCGGCAATCCGTGTATGAGGCAACGTTGGTCCAGCAGCTGCATTGCTCCGAAATGAAACCGTAAAGCACCGCTGAACTCGTCATTTAAGCCGCTGAAGAATCGCCCGGCATCGCCGCGGCGGGGCCGGAGCGATAGCTAACTCAGGGAGGAAGCGGCTTCCAGTCGTCCTCGACCCACAAAATGACGCCGTTGGCATCGATCACATGTGCGTTGAAGCGGTGCGTCCCGAACTCGTACCGTTCCAATCGACGGCGGGCGCGCTGTCGGCGCGACATGCCTGTTGGATCTGCGAGCCATTCCTGTGGCGGCTCTGGCCCTTGTTGCCACCACTCCGGTCGGTTGTCGTTCTCGAGGCGCCAAAGGGCGTACTCCTTCCCTTTGGACAGGCATTCAGTTTGGTCGACTGAGTAGTGCCGGTGCATCTCATCCCAGAACCACTGATAGAACTCACGCGCCGCCCCGGTGTACCGCTCGATTATCGGAGCCAGTTCAAACGATTCGTTCTGCCCCTCAAGATAGGAACGAGCCGCCGCCCCCCAGCTATCCCATTCGAGAAGATCGTCGCGGGTGAGCGTCAGCGTGTTTCGATGCATCAGTGGGCCGCCCTGTTCCCAACTTATGGTCGTCTCAAGCCCGGGCGAAACGATTGAACGATGCGTGCAGTAGTTCCTCAATTTGACAACGAACTCGGATTCGCCTGGGCGGAAACATTTTGCAAGGGCATCTCGGTATTCGGTCTGAGCGAACTTCGGCGTTTGACCTTCATCCGGCCACCGGTGACGCATTACCACCCGTTGCGCGTCGATCAGCGAAGTGACGGAGGCAAGAAAATTATGGAGCAAGCGGACAAGCTCGTTCTCGAAGTCATCGGACAGTTCTTCCTGCAACACCGGGGCACCCATGAACTGACGGACATGGCTTTCGAGCGCTATCCCGTTATGGCTCATGGTGTACGAGCAGAAGTTCATGGCCCGGATGTCGTCTTTGAACTGTGCGCCGGAGAGGGACTCAAGGTACGCCTCCCGAGCTTTCATTTCTTCGAGCGAGAAACCTGATCTCGGCGGTAGATACCCCACGGAAACAGGGTAGGGGTGTCAGGTGGCCCAATAGGGCGCACCTAAGGCGCCGAACCGACCGGAGCCGTGGTGGACGACGTGCTTGATCATGTCCTCGATGTCAGCGGAGTCGATGTGCGTGGAGCCGATGGTGAGGTGGTGGGTTACGTCGAGGAACTGCTCGACGCTGAGTGTCGTTTTAGGCGTCGGGTGCGTGCACCGTGCCTCCGTACACTCCGCGGCATGAACACTTTCACCGTCATCTCAACCGTCTTTGGCCTGGTCATGACTGCTTTCGGTATCTGGCTGACCATCCGCGCCAACCAAAATGCGAAGAGCGCTCCTTTCGACGAACGCCAGGCAGCTCAGCGTATGGAACTGCGAGCGCGGCTCAACTCGCAGTTCCGTTTGGTGCGAGCAGTTGAGAATGTGGATCGAGGCCTCCTTCCCGGAAGCCCCGTGGAGGCAGATCTAGACGAACTACGGACGTATCTGAACGCGAAGAAGCACCGGTTCATGGTGCCGACGCCCGAGCAGATCGAGGTGGTCATCAAGTCCATCGATAGCGCCCTGGCCGCGCTCGCAGTAGCGCACCACCCGCCAATGAACGACACCGCCTTCATCCCGCACGTGGATGAGATCAAGTGCAATGTGCTGAGGCCATGGCTGGAGAAAGCGCTCGCAGACATTAACGTGCTGCTGGACGCCCTGGCAGCGATCGAGCGGCAGCCGATGGTGCTGCCAGGTGTAAATGGCCATGGCAGCCCAACGTGTCGACGTTCACGGAATTCCCCATGTTGAGCCGGTTGTATCTGGTCTCAGGAGTTAGTTGGCGTTTGAGGCTCATGACATCGTGGGGAGTCTCAGGACATTGCTGACATTCAAATTAGATTCGGGGAGCGTGGATTTTGGCTTTCCAGCGTTTGACTGGGTCCGTTGCGGGGGTGGATGGCTAGTTCGGCGCCGTCGCAGGTGACGCGGAAATGAGTGTCCTCGACGTGGATGGTGACGATGTTGCCTGCGTAGGTGCGCCCTATTCGCAGACGCTGGCGGGCGACCATCACGACGCCGTCGGTGGGGACCTTGCGCTGGACGCTGATGGGGCCGGGTTGCGGTGGGGGCAGTTGCGTAGTGGCCACGCGGGCTCCGCGGATCTTGGTGCGCTGGTCGGCCGGGATTGGTGATGGCAGCGTCTTGGCGAGCACCCCGTTGTGCACGACGTGGACGAGGTGACCGTCCAGCCGTAGCACGACCTTCGTGCCGGCCAGGTTACGGCTGGCTAAAGGCCCCGGCACCGCGCTAACAACGGCGCGCCGCAACGTTGGTGACAGGTGATTAATATGCCCTTCACGCGGCGAAGTGACCTGCGACAGTGGTGTCACGTTCATTCACGAGATGCAGCTCCCCGACGGAACCGTGGTCGCGCGTATGAGCAGAAGGCCGCTGGATCGGTCCAGGCTTCTACGACCCTTCGCGAAGGTTAGACGCTTGCTCGATCACGTCACGTACCGCCGCATCTACCGCGATACCGATTGAGCGTCTCGTCTGCTCGGCGGCGCGCTGTGGCTCGGGTGTGCCGTGCTTGGCGAGTTCGTCAAAACCGATCGCCTCAGCCACGGCCCGCTTGACCGGCCATGCCACCGAGCGCTCGATCTCGTTCACCACCGACGCCTAGCGGGCGTCACGGCGTGCGTCGGCGAGAAACGGTTTGACCGCTGCGCGGACGGCTTGTCGGAATTCGTCGGTGTCGAGAGCCCGCCGGACCGTCGCGTCGATGGCCTGTCGGAATTCGTCAGTATCGAGAGCCTGCCGGACAGCTCGGTGGCATCGCCGGTGACGACTCTTGGCGGGGTTTTGTGGCGTCGGCATCGTGACGGGCGGGGGTCGTCTGCAACCTGGGTGACGGCACGGTCGCGTAAGTCGTTGCGCCCAACACGAACTGGCCCCTTCCCCGATTCGGGCGTGGTAGGCAAGCCTGATGGACCATGAACGCCGTGTACGGCGGTGATCGTCATCCGCCGGCCCGAGGACGCCGCGGCCTGGCTCGCCGCAGGAACCATGCGCTGCCCGCGCTGCGACGGCGCGCTGGCCAAATGGGGCAGTGACGATGAGCCCCTCCGTGGTCGTCATACACAGAGATGCTCAACACCCTCGAAGGTGCCGATGCCGACAGGATTTTGGGATGTGGGCGATCGTCTGCACCGTCAATGTGCAGACGATCTGATCGGCCGATTTCAGGACAAGCGTGGCATGTCTTTCTGAGCCTTGATCGAGATTCTGCTGGCGCACCGCACGCTGCCGCAGACCGCGTTGTTGGCGGCGATGGATACGGCGGTGGCCACCGGCATGCTGGATCCCCAGGTGGTGCTGATCGAGGCCCGCCGATGCAGCGCGGCCGAGGACCAGCCTGACGGGGCGATCCCGATCGGGGCGTGGGCTCATTACGACCGGCCCGCCCTATGGCGTCGGGTAACTATCTCAACGCCGGAGAGCCCGTCGTGCTGTTGGGTGACAGCGGAACCGGCAAAACCCACCTTCTCACCGGTCTCGGATTAGCGGGCTGCGAGCAGGGCCGCAAGGTCCGCTACGTCACCTGCGCCCAGCTGGTCAACGAACTCGTCGAAGCCGCCGACGAACGCGTCCTATCCCGCGTAGTGGCCCGCTACGGCCGCCCCGATCTGCTGCTGCTCGATGAGCTCGTCAACCAGGATCAAATCGACTCGGCCGTAGCGGTTGATCAGCTTGCTGAGCTGTTTGTCGTCGGCAGCCTCGACCAGTTCGTTGACCAGCTTGCTGGCCAGGGTGCAGCGGACGCGTTAGCCGGCCTCGGCGGCCAGGGTGCCCAGCGCGATCAGCAGATGGCTTTTGCCGGTGCCCGAGTCACCGATCAAACACAATGGGTGTCCGGCCTTGACCCAGGCGCAGCTGGCCAGTTGACCGATGACCGCAGGGTTGATGGCCGGGTTAGCCTCAAAAGAGAACTCCTCCAACCGTTTTGGCCGGGGAAACCCAGCCTCGCGGATGCGGCGCCCGGCGCGCCCGGCGGGTGCGATTCTCCCACTCGGTGATCACCAGCTCAGACAGGAACCCCAGGTAGGACATTTGTTCACGCTCGGCGGCCGCGGCGATCTCGGTGAACCGGTCGCGGATGCTGGGCAGGCGCAGCATGCGGCAGCCCTGCGTCCAAGACCTACTCGACTACCTCGATAGCCGAGCCGCCGGTCCCAATCTTCTGGGGTAACAATCCCATCTTCTGGGGGTAACAATGGAACCTTCGTCGGAGTGATGCGCACTGACCAGTTGAGCTCAAGTCAGAATATGAGATGTCCAGCGATGAGAGGACAGCCATGACTAGCCAGGATTACGTTGCCCTGGAGGGCAGCGACCGCAGTCCACCCTCCGACCCGCGCATCGGCCCGGCGCCGGAACAAGAGATCATCAAGGTCACGGTGCATCTACGTGGTCGCGCGCAGGACCAGCTTGACCGCCTACTTGCCCAGTTAGCCACAGCGCCTGCCGATGCCCGGCAGCATCTCACCCGGGAGGAGTTTGCCCAGAAGTTCGGTGCCCGACCCGAGGATGTTGCCCCCGTCCGCCAATTCGCTGCGAATCACGATCTCAATGTCGTCTCAGTCCATCCAGAGCGGCGGACGGTAGAGCTGAGCGGCACAGTGGCTGCGATGACCCACGCATTCGGCGTCGACCTGGGTCTGCACAAGTCAGCTACCGGCGTCTACAGGGGTCGCAGTGGCTCCATTAACGTGCCTAAGGAGCTTGCCTCCGCGATCGTCGCGGTACTGGGCCTCGATACGCGGCCGGCTGCCCGCCCGCACTTCAGGATGAGGCAGGCCGCGCAAGAGGCCAATCTCCCCTCGGCGGCTGCTCAGGCAGCGTTCACCCCTAACCAGGTCGCCGGCCTCTACCAATTTCCGCCCGGCGCGACCGGCGCGGGACAGTGCATCGCGCTGATCGAGCTCGGTGGCGGCTTCCGTCCGGACGATCTAGCGCAGTACTTCAGCCAGTTGGGAATTACTCCGCCGCCGACGGTGGTCGCGGTCTCTGTCGATGGAGCAACCAATGCGCCGGTCGGCAATCTCAAGAGCTTCGACGGTGAGGTTGTGCTCGACATCGAGGTCGCCGGAGCAGTGGCCCCGGGCGCGAAGATCGCGGTGTACTTTGCGCCCAACACAGAGCAAGGGCTCGCCGATGCTCTCCTGGCCGCGATGTCTGATCAAACCAACCAGCCCACGGTGATTTGCACCAGCTGGGGGTCGGCCGAGGATAAATTGACCGCTCACTTCCGTGACGCGATGAACCAGGCATTCGAGGCTGCTGCCGCAGTGGGTGTCCCCGTTTTCGCCTCAGCTGGAGACGACGGCTCAAGCGATGGGGTGCAAGATCAGCAGGCTCATGTTGATTTTCCGGCGGCGAGCCCGTTGGTTGTCGGTTGCGGGGGCACCAGCATGCGTGCCGCAGGAGGCCAGATAACCAGTGAGACGGTTTGGAATGACGGTCCTGACGGTGGCGCAACCGGCGGTGGCGTAAGCGTGATCACCCCAGTCCCTCCCTTCCAGCAAAGCATCAAGCCGATCTCGGCGAACCCACCGGGACGGCCCGGGCGTGGGGTGCCGGACGTCGCGGGTGTCGCCGACCCCGGTTATCAAATCCTCGGCGATGACACCTCCACCGTCACCGGTGGAACCAGCGCCGCTGCACCGCTATGGGCGGCTCTGATCGCCCTGATACAGCAGCAAATTGGCCAATCGGTCGCGCCACTTCTACCAGCGCTGTATGGCACACCCACTGCGTTTCGTAACATCACGCAAGGCAATAACGGCGCGTACTCCGCGGGCCCGGGCTGGGACGCGTGCACAGGTCTGGGGAGTCCGATAGGCAGCGCGCTTCTCACCGCGCTACGTGGCACGGCATCACCCGCGACGGCCCCCTGATGCAGCGTTCCTCCGATGTAAGACCTATCTGCGGCTGATGTTCTTGAAGTTTCGCTACCGGCTGGGTTATGAGTCACTGTGCCGGGAGGCGGCCGGTTTGCTTTCCTGGCGGCGGTTTTGCCGGATATAGCCGGACGGTTCGGTGCCGCATCCGACCACGTTGATGAAGATCACCAGCCGGTCGCTGTCGAACGCGACCTGCATGCCCTCGGCGTGCGCAGCGTGGCGATTCCGCCCGAAGCAAACCAACAGCCAACCGCCGCGAATTCGAATTCCGACACGCCTTCCGCGACAAAATCAAAATGGCGCACCGGATCCGACGGACGAAACAACCATCTCAAACGAAGCTACTGCTGGAACGCACCGAACTCACCGGCATCAAAGGCGCCCGGACCTGGTGCGGCCACGATATCTTCGCCCACAACCTGTCAAGATCAGCGCCCTCGCCGCATGAAACCTACCGGCAACCCACCAACCCGCTCCCGCCGCCACCCACTGAGTCCCGATCCGGCGAACCCTTCTTCAGGTGCTAGTAATTAGCCTGTTTTAAGCAGTTGCTGGCTTGACCGCGCGGTTAGACAACTGAAAATTCATCTTGATTTGCACCATGTCCATCGCCGGTGGCGTATTGTTGTTAGGCGCAGAACCCAGCGGGATTAGAAACAGGCGCTAGCAGGAGTCATGAACTCGCGCGTTTTCGTGTACGTCGCTGTTGTCGCGATCGCTGTCACGGCTCTTGTCAATGGTGTGCGCGCGCCTGCCAGCTGCTCAGCACGACATGTGGAAAGTCGAGCACAAGCAGGTAGTCGACTACCCGCGCGGGCCACTCGGAATCGCCGTAACGTCGGTCATGCCGGCATCGGAAATCGTGCAGGGGTGGCTGAATTCGACGATGTACTTTCAATGCGGGGGCGCGGCCTCGTCTTCTTCACCGGGTTGCGCACATTGTTGGGCTGTGGTTTTTGGTCGGCGAGCGCACTTGGCCAGCCCCTACCGGTGGGGAACGGATCGGTGAACATCTCCCCGGGGAAGCCAATCCTGCGGAAACGTGAGGCTAGTGCCGCTCGGCAATCCGGTCTAGTACTTAGGAATGTTAGATCGATCGGCTGCGACCGCATCGGGCACAACGCTCGTGGCCATGCGAATTTTTTTGCTTGCGGTTGTGAGGAGGGAAGTAATGTCTGAGCCTGCTACGCCGAAGGTACCGGTGCATCCGGTGCTGGCAAAGCTCGCAGAAGGTGGTACCCCACCGGCCTCGCCTCCGCAAGCGCCGGTAAAGCTCTCCGGTTACGTCGGCCCGGCCAGCCAGCCGGGGCTGGTTCGGCTCTATTCGGCAATAGGGGGATCCCATTACGCCGAATTCCCCGAAGATGCCGTTATCCACACTGCGTCTACTCCCGAGACCGTGATGCCTGACGGAGCGACGACCCTTTGGATTCGAAACGACACACCGGTGCGCTTCATTAAGGAATTTTCGACTGCAAGCGCACTGGTGACTGCCGTTACCAACATGGTTCGGCGTCGGGGTTTGCTGGCTATGCACGCGGCGGCTAGCGCCCAGAGACGTCGCCAATGGCCGTGGTCTTAATCGATGGTCTTGGTAGCGATGGACCTGCCGGCCACCGATCGACTGTTCCCGGCCCTGTCGGTGAACCGAATCCCCCAACCTCTGCACTTCTTGTGAACTAGGAAACTCGCGAACTAGGAAACCTCGAAAGCGGCTACCAAAGGGAGTGTTCCATGCGTGACGACGATGACTTCGATATCGACATCCCGTGGAGCCAAGCAGCACCACACCGCCCCGCCAAAGGCTCCTCGCCCCGAGGCGGAGGTGGTTCCTCACCGCAAGGCGAAGGAGGTTCCTCACCGCAAGGCGCAGGAGGTTCCTCGCCGCAAGGCGGTGAAGACAGCGACTGGGATCTCGACATCGTGCACAGCGGGCCCGCCGGCGCGAGTCCCGCCGCAGGGGCGTTCGAACCCCACGACTTTCTTAGCATTGCCACCTGTGGGAACACCTGTGGAATCACCTGCGGGAACACCTGCCAGGTCATCGCCACCTGCGGGAACACCTGCCAGGTCATCGCCACCTGCGGGAACACCTGTGGCGTTGCACCAGTTAGCGGCTGCAACACCTGTGGAATCACCTGCGGGAACACCTGTGGAGTCACCTGCGGGAACACCTGCCAGGTCATTGCCACCTGCCCGCACACCTGTGGCATCACCTGCGGGAACACGTGCGCGTTGTTCACGTGCGGTCACGCAACATGCGCTGGCGTCGCAACATGCGACACCACGTGCCAGGGGCAGTTCACATGCGGTCACACGTGCGGGGGCGGTGTCACGTGCCACGACACCTGCCCCGAATTTCAATCCTGTGCGGGCACCTGTCAGGGGCAAACCTGCCCGAACACGTGTAACCAGCCGACATGCATGTTCACGTGCCAGAATTGCATACAGTAAGCGGGCCCTTTTGCCATTCCCCTGGTCGTCAAGCCACAGCCATGGTAAGGACTACACCGCGTAATTGATCATGGCGATCGCAGCCGTATCGGGAGGAATATGCCGAGTGTCGGGGTTTCCCGTTGGAGCCCGCTAGCGGAGAGCACGCAGGCTGCGGCGGCCCGTGAGATCGCGCTGGCTATCGCAAACCGCCTGCGCTCGCCGGTCGAAGTCGAGGGCGCTGTTGTCGAGGCCAGACTGCAGTCGAATTTGCCGAAGGGTGGCCCGCAGTGGGCTGGCTATGGGCTGGCTCAGGGCTATGCGGGGCTTGCTCTTCTCTTTGGGCATTTGGACCGGTGCTTTCCTGGCGACGGCTGGGATCGCGTAGCTCACCGGCATCTTGAGATCGCTGCGCACGATGCCGCATCTCGCGGCTACCTTCCGCCCGGTCTTTCCGCGGGACTTAGCGGGCTGGCTTTTGCCGCGTCGTACCTCTCCCAGGGCGGTGCTCGCTACCAGCGTCTCCTGGCCACCCTGGACCAAGCCTTGATTGATCAGCTCAAGCCGTTGATCGCGAATGTTCGCGAGCAACGACACGGTGTGCCCGTGAACGCATTTGACCTGATATCCGGCCTCAGCGGTGCGGGGGTCTACCTCCTTAGCCGTCGGGAGTCCCCAGACGCAGAAGAGGTCCTGGATCAGTTGGTGGACGCCCTCATT
Organism: Mycobacterium sp. OTB74; assembly: GCF_029892685.1. Classification (GTDB taxonomy): domain Bacteria; phylum Actinomycetota; class Actinomycetes; order Mycobacteriales; family Mycobacteriaceae; genus Mycobacterium. The sequence continues at coordinate 17,156 of NZ_JARXVD010000014.1, forward strand.
GAGCTGTCATTAGAGGATGACGGGCTGCCACGTTGGCACACGCCACGCCATCTATCGAGCAGCAATGACGTCATGTTGGAACAGCTTCCACACGGCTATCTGAACTGTGGTCTCGCACACGGAATTCCGGGTCCGCTTGCCGTTCTGTCGCTTTCGCGCCTGGCTGGTCTCACATGCGCAGGACTCGACGAAGCGATTCATCGTTTCGCTGCCTGGATTCTGGCTCATCGGCTTGACGACCAGTGGGGCATCAACTGGCCGGCCGGCGTTGGCCTCCTGCCAGCGAGTGATGGCGGCTTCCGGATCGCGCCAGTAGAGCCCCCACAGGCCCGGGCCGGATGGTGTTACGGCAGCCCGGGAGTCTCGCGCTCCCTTTACCTGGCAGGTCTTGCCTTGCGCTCGCGGGAGTACTGTGACCTCGCCGCCGCCGCGGCAGAAGCGGTGCTGCGCCGGCCAGTAGCGATGCGTTGGATCGATTCACCTACCTTTTGCCACGGGGTAGCGGGTCTTCTCCAAGTCCTGCTACGGCTCAGCAACGACACCGGCGCAGAAACCCTTCGCACGGGCGCCTCCACAGTTCTCGCCCAGCTTCTTGCCCTCCACGAGCCCGAGTCTCTTCTCGGATACCGGAGTATTGAATTTGAAGGCAAGCGCGTCGATCAGCCAGGCCTCTTGGACGGGGCGCCCGGCGTGGCATTGGTGCTGCTCGCAGCCGCTTGCCCGGTGGAGCCAGATTGGGACCGAGCGTTTCTTGTTTCTTGATACGGTGAATCGCCATGAGAGACAGGTCCCATCGCAAGATTTTGTACCGGCCACTCGACTTCGTGTTGTTGCGGGCGCCACTGCTTCCCATCGAGAGTTATCTGGCTTTGGGGAAGCCAACCATCCCTCAATCCGGATCTTCCACTCCCACGCTTATTGATCCGCAGGTGCGGCGCGCCCTGGCGATCGGAGCTCCCTCGCTCTTAGAGGGACTGGAAAGAGCATCGGCGCATGACAAGAAGGCGGTCCAGCTTACGAGCAAGCTTCGCCGATTCCTCATCCGGATGTCGACGCGTCCGACGCCCTACGGAACTTTCGCCGGCGTCGCCCTCGCAGGTTGGGGGCAGCACACCGATGTGCTCCTGGCTGGGCCACCGCAGACGCGCACACGTGTCGACATGGACTGGCTCGTGCGCTACGTGCTCGACCTCAACACGACACCCGCCGTACGTCAGCAGCTCCGGTGGTTTGCGAACTCCTCGGCCTGGACGCGTAACGGCCGCGTGTTCCTGTCTGGAAATCAGCCATCTGGGCACGGATCGCAGGGAACCGTTTCCATAGCTGCCACCCCCGTGGTACGGCGTGTACTCGAGCTCGCGCGGGCGCCAGTCGCCTACCCGGAGCTGCTCGAGCAGTTGGTCGCCACTACCCCGTCGGCCACCCCGGGCAAGGCAGAGCGCCTCCTTAACGAGCTGTGGCAACACGGATTTCTAAGAACCGAGCTCATGCCGCCTCTCACCGTGGAAGAGCCTATGACCTGGGTCCGCGACCGCCTAAGGCCAATAGCGGCCGGTAAGGCGCTGAACGTGCAACTCGACGCGCTGTCACGCACCATCGACGCCTGCGACACGGTCCCAGTCGACCAAGGCCCATCGGCGCTGCGAAAAGCGACCACCCACTTGTCCCTTCTCGGACCTACCCAGACCGAAATGCCCCTGCAAGTCGACATGACATTTGCTCTCGGAGGGCGGCACCTTTCATCTGCCATCGGCAGAGAGGCGGCCCATGCTGCTGATCTCCTGTTGAGGCTTACCCCCGCGCCAAACGGACCGGCCCTAGTCGAGGGCTATCGACAGGTGTTCCTGGGCAAATACGGCGTTAACCGCGAAGTTCCGCTTCTCGAACTGGTCGATTCCGACTGGGGGCTTGGGCCGATCGGCCGGCACAACCCTGGCTGGACCGGCGATGCGCAGCGCCTCGCCAGCCGCTCGGAAACTTTGCAAGCTTTGGCGTTGAGCGCTATCCGGGATGGCCAGCTGTGCATCGAACTAGACGATCAACTGATAAGCAGGCTCTCAATCCGCGATTTAGCTGAAGTGAACTTGCCCACTTCGATCGACTTGAATGTGTTCGTCCTGGCCTCTTCGTGCGCAGCGATCGATGAGGGGGATTTCCAGGTCATGGTCGGCCCCAATGTCGGTGCACAGGAGGCTGGCAGGAACCTGGCACGCTTCGTGCCCTGCCTTGGGCCGGAAGCGCGCACAGCACTAGAGGGCGCCGCCCGGCGTGACGAGGAGTTCACCCCAGACTGGATCACGGCGGAAGTGGTTTACCTACCTACGAATTTCCGGATAGCGAACGTTGTTGTTCGTCCAGGCGTCCGCTACTACGAAGCCGTCCATGGGGTCACACCCGGCGTCTCGCCCCCATACGTGGTACCGCTCAACGAGCTTGTCGTCGGGGTCCGCCAAAGCCGCTTCTACGTGCGCTGGCCGCGGCGAGATGTCGTGGTCCGGTTTGCTGCCGGTCATATGCTGAATTCGAATCAGGCTCCGCCGGAATGCTCGTTCCTAACGGAGATCACTCACGACGGAATTGCGCGGCTGAGCGGCTTCGACTGGGGTCCTGCGGGCACATTCGATTTCTTGCCACGCGTTCAGGCCGGGCGCGCGATCCTTCATTGCGCCCAGTGGCGCCTTAGAGGCGCCCCTGGGAAAGACATTCCCGTCGAGAACGCCAAGGCCTTCGGTGCCTGGTTCGCGGCGTGGCGGAAGCACTGGCGTGTGCCCCGCCGGGTCTATCTGAGCTATGCCGACAATCGGCTTCTCTACGATCTCGACGACCCCGCACAGGTGGACGACTTGCGTCGCGAACTGCGTCGCGAAACAATTCGCGGCCAGGGGCTCCTTCAGGAGGCATTACCCGGACCTGAACATGCCTGGCTTCCTTCAGCTGACGGCGGCCACCATATTGCGGAGCTGGTTGTCTCTCTTGGGCTGGATGCGCGCCCTGCCGGGCGCGCTGGAGCCGCGGACCAACAGAAGCTCCATTCCAGCCCGATGATCGGGTCCGACGTTCGCGTGCGGCCCCCCGGCAGCGACTGGCTGTACCTGAAAATTTATGCGCCACGGAGCGGACAGAACGAACTCCTTGCAGGTCCAGTACGCAGTCTCTGTGATGAGGTCCAAGAATCGCAGCTGGCTGATGGGTGGTTTTTCGTGCGTTACGCTGATCCCCGCCCTCATTTGAGGTTGCGGTTTCATGGATCACCGCGAAGGCTCACCGAGGTGTTGTTCCCGCGATTGTGCGACTGGGCATCCGGCCTGGTTGCGCAGGGCCGTTGTTCGGAGTTCACTTTTGACACGTACGAACGGGAGGTCGAGCGGTACGGCGGCCCCGATGCCATGACCATTGCTGAGGAGCTTTTTGCCGCTGATAGCCGTGCCGTCGTCAAACTGATCGACAGTGGGCTTAGCGCGGACAGCGTGGTACTCGGCGTGGTCACGGTAGACGACTTGCTTGAAGCGCTTAACGTTGACGAGCCATCCCGAGTTGCGTGGCTGAAGCAGACGGTTACATCCCGGAAGGAGACAGGCGCCGAGTACCGAACAATGCGCGACATGCTAGTAACTGCATTGCGCGATCCTTCGCAAGTTGACGCATCCGTCCGCGAAGCGCTCGCTTCCCGTCGGGCGGCTGTCAGTTCTGTTGCAGCTCAGCTAGGCCAGCTGGATATCAAAGGGGTCCTGTCACAACCCCTATCGAGACTTTACGAAAGCTACGTGCACATGCACCTTAACCGGCTTTGGGGAGACCCGAGCGCAGAGCGGCGAGCGCTCGGCTTGCTGCTTCGGACGCGGGACACAATTTCGCACCAAGCGGCGACCGTGCCACGCGACCCTCAGCCCGAACCCGCCGCCTAGTGCTACCAACGGAGCGATTCAATTTTAAATGTATCCGCGGCTACGAGGATTCTAAGATAGGACGAATGAAGCAGATGTATCCAACACAATGTTGTGGGCACGGAGCAGCGGTTAGGCTCCAGACCGGATTTGGATACAGAAATGCACAGAATCTGGCCAGAGGTATGTCGACCAATACTCAATCTCTTGGCCCTAAGTGGACAGGCCTTAACGAGGGCAAGCTAGCGCTAGCGTGCCAGCTAGTGACGTTGAAATTACATACTGACAGCTCACAGCCGTTGTTTGGAACGATGGACGAATGAAAATAGGGGTACTCGATTTCGGCCGAGAGTTCGAGGGGCTGAACGCCAAAGAGCGGCTAGAGCATACCGTCGAATTGGCAAGGCTGGCCGAGAAATATGATTTCAGCCGGTATTGGCTGGGGGAACATCATGGTGCCGACACTGCCCTTGCGGCACCAGAGATAATCCTAACTCTTCTTGCCGCTAAAACAGACCGGATCAAAATAGGTCCGGGCGGTCTCCTGCTCCGCTACTACAGTCCATTTAAGGTGGCCGAACTTTATCTAACGTTATCTGCGGCGTTCCCCGGACGACTTGACCTTGGGCTCTGCCGCGGTCCGGGCGTGTTAGATCAAAATGTGGCGTTCGCGCTCGTCGGTGGAAATAATGAAGAATTGACAGATGAGAGCTATGACGCCAAGGTTGATGATCTAGTCTATCTCCTAGATCCACAGGCTAACCGCCCGGATTGGCTAACGCCGCGACCCCGCGGCGTGATGCCACCACCGATCTGGATTTTAGGATCAGGCAGTCGAAGCGCGCGGCAAGCTATCCGTATGTCTGCTCGCTACGGTTTCATGTGTATCTTCCCGGGTTCGGACGAGTTTGGTCCCGGGTTGGTTGAGCAGTATCGGACGGAAGTTAAGCCGGTTCCGATGGAGGGTCCACTGATCGCCGTATCGGTGATATGTGGCGAAACAAGCGAAGACGCTCAAGCGATCGATAGATCTGTGGTTGGGGGCAGGCCGTTTAAAAACAATGTAGTGGGTGATTGCGACTCGTGTGTAGAAAAGATCGAGAAAATTGCGTCGTGCTATGGCGTAAATGAAGTTCTGGTTGCTACCTTTTCGAAGAAATTCGAAGATCATGCACGGATGATCGCGTCGCTTGGACGTGCATTGAGATCACGATAGGTCAGTGGTGGGTGGAAGTGCCGTGTGGGGGAGCCACCCGAGCTGTGCTATCGATGCTGTTTACGAGTTAAGTTACACAGACACGGGAAACTCTGCCTACCAATCAGAGTGGCCAAAAAGGGCTTGGGCACTTGACACGAAGCGAGTTCCGTCGAACGGTCAAAAACTTATGTCGTAGCGAGAGGAATGGTTGATATTGCCCGTGAAATCGGAATACGACAAGTTGTCGGCTTCTGATATCGTTCATTCCTGCTTCTGGGTGCGATGGCTGTTTCCGATCCGCAGCTTCGAGTGGGAGTTATGTGCAGAGCGCGAAAGAGTACGGACCGCGGCGAATGTGGACGGTGATTTGTTTCCCCGCTGCTCTTGTGATTATCGCCGACAATATTGTCCATAGCGGTTCAACTCGGATGCGGTTCGCATATATCTTAAGATATTGTCACTATGATCCCAGAGCAATGCTGGTTATTTTTGAATTTCGATGGGGAGGAGGAGGAAAGTTTGCGTGAGAACGGTCTTGGGCTGCACGCACTGGCAACGCTGTTGCGACAAGACGGTTTCAATTGACTGGACTAAATCCGGTTACAAGAGAAGGGAGTCGACTTAGCCATCTAACGATCAAAAATCATTTCCTCATGTGGCGCATACAACTACTCCTGCGCCCGAGAAGGACACCGGTCATCGCGACACCACCTTCAGCTTCCGCAACTAGTTCCACCTTGATACCAGTACCGAAAATTCTCACCAAGTCGGCCTGACCGTTCCGTCTGCTCGCCATTCCGCCATAGGGATCGGCGGCCGGCGCCGTCAGCGGCGCTCACGTTCGGAGCGGACCGCGCGGTGATCCTCCTGACAGAGACTTCTCATACCGCAGGCCAGAGCCGGTTCTTGGGCTCCTTGGGTGGCGCTGGCCGGTCTGTTGGGCGGCGGCGGACGGGAGCGGCCAAGCGGACGGTAGCCGCCGCCCCTGGCTTGGTCGGCTATTGCGGTGCGGTGAGGATGTTCAGGAGGGTTTCGGCGCTGCGTCCAAGGTGGTCGAGGGCTTTTCTGCCCTTGGTGGCGGTGGCGCGGCTGGGGTAACCGATGACGCCGCTGTCGGTATATGCGGCGATGCCGAGGGTGGTCAGGTAGCGGCGGTCGTCGGCGGTGTGGTCGGCGTCAGCCCAGCCGTCTCGCAGATATTCGGGGTAGGCCGCCAGCAGTATCGAAGTTTCGAGTTCACCGGCGTGCATGTCGTCATGGCTGCTGCTGGTGATGTCGGCGGCTTCGCGGGCTTCGGTCCAGTCGTCACGGCTGGGGTACAGGCCGAGTCGGATCGGTGCGCCGGTGTGGTTGGCTTGCTGGATAACGTTGGTCAGGACAGCGTTGCCACCATGGGCGTTAACGATCATTAGCCCGCGGACATGTTGCTCGGCCAGGGAGTGGGCAATGTCGCCGATAAGAGCAGCCAGGGTGGTGGCCGTGATGCTGACAGTTCCGGCGAATGCGGCATGTTCGTGGGAGCAGCCGAAAGTGACGGGAGGAAGCTGAAAAATGTTGTGATGTTCGCTGATTGAGGTTGCAATGGCGACGGCAATGAGGGTGTCGGTGCCAAGTGGCAGGTAGGGGCCGTGTTGCTCGAACGAGCCGACCGGCAGGACCGCAAGATCGGCTCGGGGGTGGTCGCTGGCCGTGGTGATATTGGGGATGACGGTGTCGGTCATGGGGCGATTCCTTCGGTTGCGTCCTTGATCTGTCCGAAAAGTTGTTGCAGCAGTGGGCTTTTGTCGTGTCGGCGTCGATCACGCAGGAGGGTCGCGCAGCTGGCAAGGTGTCGCCGTGCGCGTTGGGATGGTGCTGCCAAGTAGCCGCGCAGGGCTTCGGCGGCGTGGGCGCAGGCGAGTTGATACTCGCGGATCACAACGAGAGCGTGCAGTAGCCGGATGTCGGCGACGGCCCGGTCGCGATGCTGATGAGAGGTCCAGGACGGTCGGTGCCGGGTGAGCAGCTCGACGGCCTGCTGTGGGTGGCCCAGTTCCAGGTATCCCGCGGCGATATCGCTGGCGACGAATCCAGCGTGGGCGTAGGTGGCGCGATCATCGACTGCCGGGTCGATATCGCCGAGTTCGAGTGCATGCGCGGCGTGACGCAAGAACCCGCGTTTGTCCTCGTTGGCGATCGCAGCGAGGGCCTGTTGACGGGCGATGCTGGCTTGCAGCCGTCCTACTTCGTGGCCGTCGATCAATCGTGCGGCATCGGCAGCGAGTTCGACGGCCAGGTCGGGGTCCTGGCTGGCGATGATGTTGGATTTGCGCATCCAAACCATGGCGCGCAGTTCAGGGGCGGCGGCCCGTAGGTGATCGGTGGCTCGATCGGTCAATTCCCGCGCTTTGGGGTGGTCGCCGAGGTCTTGCGCTATCCAGCCGGCGACTTCGGCGATGGTTCCTGCTACCTCGCGTACCTGGGTGCGCAGCTCGGCGGGCGTGGATTTGATGAGCGCTTCCACGGTCTGCAAATCGCGTTCCACCAGCGGTTGGGCGTATTCCGGGCCGAAGGTATGTTCGGCCTGGATATGAACTTGGCGCTGGTCAGCGATCACGGTCAGGACGTCACGGTCAACCGGAAGCTGCAGCAGAAGTGGGCGCGGCAGACTGGTTTCGATTGTCAGCCCGAACAGGTCGGCAGGATCGAGGCCTAACGCTTCGGCGAGGTCGCCTCGCCACATCGGCCCCGCACTGCCGCCGGCTTCGATCCGAACGATCTGCTGGCGCAACGTAGCCCGCTCCGGTGGTGTGTCGCCGCGCTGCTTGCGGACCGTCTCGACTCTGGCCGCCAGATCGCTCAGGCTCATCTTGGCGTCCTCGCGCGCTTGATGAACCCGTAGTCCGCTCTGGCGGCGAGCAGGGTCGGTCAAGGCCATACAACGATCATGCATGAACAACGCCGCAGGTCCGGGCATATCTGCGCGTTCGCAGTGTTCCTTGCTGTTCCTAGCTGCCGCTATCGACGCTTCACCCGATCGCGCTGTCCTTGATCCAGTCACCACACATCGGTGACAACGATCGGAAAGGACAGAACAGATGAAACTCAAAATCGACACCATTGCGGTGTCGTTCATGTGCACGAAAAACCCGGAGCCGCGAACCGATTTCGGCACCGGGCAGCCCAAGATCGATAAGGCCACGGGCGCGGTGCTGCATACGGTGCAGTTGATGGCGCTGGACGTCGATGGCGGGGATGTGTTGTCGGTGACCGTGCCTGGTGCACCGAAAGTCGCTGTGGGCCAGCAGGTATCGGTGACTGGTTTGGTGGCACTGCCGTGGTCGCAGGACGGCCGCAGCGGTATCGCATTCCGCGCCGAGACGATCACCACCGCCGAGGGCGGCAAGCCGGGTTCCACGCCCCGCCCGTAAAACCGGCAGGGAACCATCCCGGCAGCCACTAATTGCTGACGTTGGTTTGGAGCGCTGCCGGGGTGGTTTCCCCACTCCCACAGTCTGTTTCACGAAAGGCAGAAAATAATCGTGTCGAACACGAACAACAAGAACAACACCCAATCCTCTGGTGAGGATTGGGTCGGTGAACATATCTGGTCAATCCTGGTAGCGGCCGGGCGGCTGCTGTGGTGGGGTGCACGGTTCCCGCTGCTCGGCGCCCCGGTCGCTGTCGCCGTCGGCGTGGCGTGCTGGCAGGGCATGAACGCCGGATTCCTCACCCTCGTAGGTTTCACCGCCCTGTACGCGCTGTGGGGATTCGTCGACGAGAACAGTCTGCAGCGGTGGGTGATCGACCCACCCACCCACTCCGCGCAGACCTGGTGGCGCTACCGGCGCCGCTGGGAACACGTCTGCAGCCTGCACGGATTGACCGCCAAACTCGGTGACCGCCAACTCATTCCAGCGCTACTCGGGGTGCATATCGGCGACCACACCGACATACTTGCGGTGCGGGTGGTGACCGGCCAATCGATCAGCCACTGGCAGCGTCAAGCCGATGCGTTGGCCGCCGCGTGGACGGCCGATCGGATCACCATCACCGCCACCGCACCTGGTGAAATCCGGATCGCGATCATGCGCCGCGACGTGCTCGCCGAACCCGTCGCCCTGCCGATGCCCGAACCCGGTGCGACGGTGAACTTGTTGGCCATCGGCGTCGGGGTCACCGAGAACCGGGGCGTGTGGCGGCTGCCGATCCTCGGGCATCACCTGCTGGTGGCTGGGGCCACCGGCGCGGGTAAGGGCAGTGTGTTGTGGTCACTGATCGCCGGTCTAGCCCCGGACGTGAAGACCGGGCGGGTCCGGTTGTGCGTGATCGACCCCAAGGGCGGCATGGAACTCGGTCCCGGTGCGTCGATGTTTTCGTTCTTCGCCCACGACGCCACCGGCCAAACTCTGCAACTGCTGCGTGCGTTGGTCACGCTGATGCATGAACGCGCCAACCGGCTACGCGGGCACGCCCGCCTGCACACACCGACCACGGCCGATCCGTTGTTCGTGGTCGTCATCGATGAAATCGCGGCCCTGACCGCCTACGTCACCGACCGCAAGATCAAGACCGAAATCGAACAACTGCTAGGGCTGCTGCTCTCTCAGGGCCGCGCGGTGGGTATCTCGGTGGTGGCGGCAGTGCAGGACCCGTCGAAAGACACCCTGCCCGTGCGGCAGCTGTTCACGGTGCGGATCGGGTTGCGGCTGACTGAGGCATCGCAAACCGCCATGGTCCTGGGCCAGGGTGCCCGCGATGCCGGGGCCGAATGCGATCTGATCCCCGACGGCACACGCGGGGTCGGCTACGTCATGATCGATGGCACCGCCCACCCGCTCCGCGTGCGCGCCTTCTGGGTCACCGACGCCGATATCGCCTATCTGGTGCGCGCCTTCCCCGCGCGGCGCACACGCGGTTCCCAGGCTAGGGAGGCCGACAGCGAGAACACCACTGGCACAGACGGCGACAGCGGCAACCGTGCGGGGCACCAGTGAGCGCCGTCGACGAGACAGGGAGCCCGGCAATCACGCTGCCGGGTCTTCCCGCCGACATCGACCACCACCGCGTGATCACCCAGATGGTGCGCCGCGCCTGCTCGCCGGGATTCGACGCCTGGTGGCGGCGCGCCGGATCAGTCGGTTTCTGCGCCAACCCGATCCAACTCATCGGCACCGACGAGTTCGGCCGCGAAAGAATCGTGTGGGTGCGGTGCAACAACCGCCGCGCCACCGTCTGCCCCTCCTGCTCAGACTTGTACGCCCGCGACACTTGGCAACTCGTCGTCGCGGGAACCACCGGAGGACGCCACAACATCACCCCCACCGTGGCCGACCGGCCCCAGGTATTCGCCACGTTGACCGCGCCCAGCTTCGGCCCCGTCCATGGCAGCACAGGCAGCGTCTGCCGTGACCACAGGACGATGGGTGGCCACAGGCGATGCCCACACGGAAAACCCCTGTGGTGCAGCACCATCCACTACCGCACCGACCCCACGGTCGGGCAACCGCTGTGCACCGAGTGCTACGACTACCTCGGGCACGTCATGTTCACCTGGCACCTGCCCGAACTATGGCGGCGTTTCACCATCGCCCTACGACGCAATCTCGCCAAACACCTCAAAGCTGCTGGCATTGCACGTGGTTCGGCTAAAGCCAGTTTCATCAAGGTCGTCGAAATGCAGGCCCGTGCCATCCCCCACATCCACGCTCTCATCCGGCTCGATCCACCCGACGATCCCACCGGTACCGCCACCGCTGGCTCACGTGACCACAACGATCACGGCCCCGCCGCCACATGTGGTGGTGGGGAGCCCCGTTCGGCAACCGGCCCTGTCTGGGAGCCGCCGGTGTCAGCCGCCGAACTCGCCGCCCTTATCCAGCAGGCCGCCCGCACCGTCACTCTCGACGTCCTGCACCCCGACACCAACCACCAATCCGACAACCCCAACAAGTCTCACGACACTGCGCCACTGGTGGTCCGGTTCGGCACGCAGATCGATACCCAACCACTGGGAATCCAAAACCACGCGGTCCCAACGGAATCAGAAACACACGTCGCCATGAGTCGGACGTCGCCGCGCCGAGTCGCCGGATATCTGGCCAAATACGTCACGAAATCCCTACAAGACTTCGGTGTCGCTGCTCGCCGCGTATCCGCTGAAGCCATCGGGGACTTGGACGTCACCGACCACGTCCGGGCGATCCTGACCACCATCGCCCATCTGGCAGACGAAGCCCACACCCTCGGTATCGATGCCTTGGCGGGGATCGGGCGTTGGCTACACACCCTGGGCTACCGGGGACACGTCACCACCAAATCCCGCCGCTACTCGGTCACCATGGGCGCACTCCGCGCCATCCGAGCCACCTGGAGTCGACAACGAGCCGCCAAAGGCTGTTCGCCACAACACTATTCGCCACTCGATCTAGACGAGCAAAGCGACGAAGTGTGCTGGGAGTTCGACCGTGCCGGACACGCCACCCCCGGCGACCGCACCCTCGTCTACTCTGCCGCCCTCCAACACATCGACACCCGCCGCATCGGACTGGTAGAGGCCCGTCGCCAAGCCCGCGACGAACAATCGGATCCGCCAGGGGGACCCGATGACTGACAACTCCCGAACAGCGCATTCTCGCTCCGAGTGCGGCGCTCGACTCGACGCGCCGACCCTGTCAGAGGAGGGTGTTGAAATTGTCGTGTCCGACCACTATCGACTTCCGCGCGAGGCCAACCGCGCGCTGGTACACGTCATAATGGCTGTGCGGGACCGGATGCTTGGATCAGGGAGGGGAGTGGCGTGAGCCTGAGGTTCGCCTTCTATGGCCGAGTGAGCACCGAAGACGCTCAAGACCCGGAGGCGAGCCGCAGTTGGCAGAAACGTCGTGCCATCGACCTGATCACTCCGCATGGCGGAGTCCTCGCCGCCGACTACTTCGATATAGGACAGAGCCGTTCGCTTCCCTGGAAGCGCAGACCGGAGGCGTCACGTCTCCTTGCAGATGTCACTTCTCGTGACCCCGGGTTCGATGCCGTAGTGATCGGGGAACCCGCTCGCGCGTTCTACGGACCGCAGTTCGCGCTTACTTTCCCGGTCCTCACGCACTACGGAGTCGGCCTGTGGGTACCCGAGGTCGGCGGAGCAGTCGACCCCGGCTCCGAGGCGCACGACCTAGTGATGACTCTCTTTGGCGGCATGAGCAAGGGAGAGCGCGCGCGAGTCCAGATGCGCGTCCGTACGGCGATGTCAGCACTCGCGCAGGACACCGCCAGGTATCTCGGTGGCCGCCCACCGTACGGCTATCGACTCGTTGATGCCGGCCCGCACCCGAACCCTGCCAAGGCAAATCTTGGACAGCGGCTTCACCGCCTCGAACCTGACCGCGCGACATCTTCGGTCGTCGAGCGGATCTACCGCATGTACGCCGACGGCGCTGGCCTGCGCTACATTGCGCAACAGCTCACCGACGAAGGCATACCGTCACCGAGCCAGTACGACCCGGCCCGGAATAGTCACCGTGACCCACGAGGTTGGTCTCATTCGGCGATCCGCGCCATACTCGACAACCCGACTTACCGCGGTATCCGTGTTTGGGGCAAGCAGGAGAAATACGAAGTTCTGGTCAATCCTGACGATGTCGCCGCCGGGTATGAGACACGCATGCGGTGGCGTGATGAGTCGGACTGGATCGCACCGGACCGCCGCACACATGAAGCGTTGATACCCGACGAACTGGCGCAGGCTGTTCGTCTTCGGACGCAGGCACGGCGTGGTCCCGGTCTCGTATGCAGTAGAGAATCGACGATGCCGTATGCGCTGCGCGGGCTGTTGTTCTGCGCCGCGTGCGGACGGCGGATGCAGGGCGCCGCCCGCGTCGGGAAACGAACAACCCGCATTCTCTACCGTTGCGAGCTAGGTAAGTCGCGTTCGGTACCTACGGACCTGCGTGATCACCCGCGGACCGTCTATCTCCGTGAAGACGAGGTGACAGCGCGACTTGATGAATGGATCGCCACTCTGGCTGATCCGGAAGACCTCGCACGGGGGCACGACGCGGAGCCGGCAGTCGGTACTGCCTACGCCGCCTTGCGGCGCCAGCTTACCGAGGCGAATGCCAAGGTTGCTGCTTTGGTTACCGCCGTGGAGTCGGGTGTGGCCGTTGAGGATTTGACTGCTGCATTGCGTCGCCGCACCGCCGAGCGCGACGAGCTGAAGGCGCGTCTTGAGCAAGCGGAGCGGCCTCGCGTCATGTCTGCCGTACAGATCAGCGAATTGGTCGAGGAACTGGGCGGGCTGTCAGCCGTGTTGGGTGCGGCGACCGGGGCGGAACGCGCCGAGGTGTACGCGAGCCTCGGGCTCCGCCTTGATTACGATCCGCATCTGCGACAAATCAAGGCGACGGCCGACTTGAGTCGTGTCGCAGGATGTGTCCGAGGGGGGACTTGAACCCCCACGCCCGTTAATAGGGCACTAGCACCTCAAGCTAGCGCGTCTGCCATTCCGCCACTCGGACCTCTTAGTGGGCAGCTAAGGCTAACGGATCGGGGGGCCGAGACCCAAACCGGCTCGTCGCCGGCAGGAGTAAATCTCCAATGGCTGCACGAGGGGTAGGGCAAGCGCGGCGTAACGGGCGGTGCTACGAATGGTGACTGTGACAGCGCCCGAAGACGAAGTCGTCGACCTCGTCAGCACGCTCATCCGGTTCGATACGTCGAACACCGGCGATCCGGAGACCACCAAGGGCGAGGCCGAATGCGCTCGGTGGGTCGCCGCGCAGTTGCAAGAGATCGGCTACGAAACCGAATACGTCGAGACCGCTCCCGGCCGCGGCAACGTTTTCACCCGGCTGGCCGGCGCCGATCCGAACCGGGGTGCGTTGCTGATCCACGGCCACCTCGACGTCGTCCCCGCCGAGCCGGCTGACTGGAGCGTGCACCCGTTCTCCGGTGCGGTGAAAGACGGCTACGTATGGGGTCGCGGCGCTGTCGACATGAAGGACATGGTCGGCATGATGATCGCTGTCGCGCGGCATCTGAAGCGATCCGGAATCACCCCGCCCCGCGACTTGGTGTTCGCGTTCGTCTCCGACGAGGAACACGGCGGCACGTACGGCTGCCAGTGGCTGGTGGACCACCGTCCTGATCTGTTCGAGGGCATCACCGAGGCCATCGGCGAGGTCGGCGGCTTCTCGCTGACCGTGCCCACCCGGGACGGCGGGGAACGGCGGCTGTACCTCATCGAGACCGCCGAAAAGGGCCTGGCCTGGATGCGGCTGACCGCCCGGGGACGCGCTGGGCACGGCTCGATGGTGCACGATGACAACGCCGTCACCGAACTAGCAGAGGCCGTGGCCCGGCTGGGCCGGCACCAATTCCCGCTGGTGCTCAATGAGTCCGTCGAGCAGTTCCTGACCGCGGTCGCCGAAGAGACCGGCTACGACCTCGATCCGCACTCGCCGGACCTGGAGGGCAGCATCGCCAAGCTCGGTGGCATCGCCCGGATCGTCGGCGCCACCCTGCGCGATACCGCCAACCCGACCATGCTCAAGGCCGGCTACAAGGCAAATGTCATCCCGACCACGGCGGAGGCGATGGTCGACTGCCGGGTGCTGCCGGGCCGCCAAGCGGCCTTCGAGCGCGAGGTCGACGGATTGCTCGGACCGAACGTCAGCCGTAGCTGGGAGCGGAATCTGCCGAGCGTGGAAACCAGCTTCGACGGTGACCTCGTCGACGCTATGAATACCGCGATCTTGGCGGTCGACCCCGACGCCCGTACCGTGCCGTACATGATGTCCGGCGGTACCGATGCGAAAGCCTTCGTCCGCCTTGGTATCCGATGTTTCGGTTTTGCTCCGTTGCGGTTGCCGCCGGAGCTGGATTTCGCCGCACTGTTCCACGGGGTCGACGAGCGTGTGCCAGTTGACGCACTACAGTTCGGCGCCAAGGTCCTTCAACACTTCTTGACGCACTGCTGAACATCTAGGAAAGGGACACCATTGAGCACGTCGCCGTATGACAACCTGCCGAAGCTGCCGACCTTCACCTTGACGTCGTCGTCGCTCAGCGATGGCGGCGCGCTGGCCAACGATCAGGTCAGCGGCATCTTCGGGGCTGGGGGAGAGGACATCTCGCCGCAGCTGAGCTGGTCGGGCTTCCCGGCCGAGACCCGCAGCTTCGCGGTCACCGTCTATGACCCGGACGCTCCGACCGCGTCGGGGTTCTGGCACTGGGCGGTGTTCAACCTGCCTGCCGATGTCACCGAGCTGCCCGCCGGCGCCGGCGACGGCTCCGAACTACCCGGCGGCGCAGTCACTTTGGCCAACGACGCCAGCCTCAAGCGCTACCTGGGCGCCGCCCCGCCGGCTGGCCACGGGCTGCACCGGTATTACATCGCGGTGCACGCGCTTCCGGTCGAAAAGCTGGAGATCACCGAGGACGCCACCCCGGCTTTCCTGGGCTTCAACCTGTTCATGCAGGCCATCGCCCGGGCCGTCATCCACGGCACTTACGAGCAGAAGTAACAAGCTCTGCGACGGACTTCGTCTGCAGCACGACTGCCGTATCCATCAGTCCTGTGATGCCATGGCTTTTCGGCTCACTCATAGGGCCGACGCGTAGATGGCGTCGGCGGCGACTGGCTGCACACCGAGTTCGGCCGCGACCGCATCGATAGCGCTCTTGGCGACGTCGAGGTCCACCCGGCCGTCGGAGGTGTAATAGGGACGGATGTAGCGCTCGTAATAGCGCTGCACCTCGTGATGCGTCATCCGGTCCAGAAACGACGCCAGATATTCGATCGCCAGATCAGGCTGGTCCGCCATCGTTTTCAGGGCCCGTTGGTTGGCGCGCACCAGCGCCTGCACCGCCGGACTGTCGATCGCGTTGTGGGTCGGGTCAACCGCGATCCCTACGGTGGGAATCTGGAAATGGTCGCCAACCCAGGCCAGTACGTGGAAGCCCTCCTCTGCGGCGACTTGTTCGGGTCCGATAGTGCTGCCGACGTAGGCCGCATCGATGGAGCCGTCGCGGAGGCGCCGCAGATCCATCTGGTAGTCCCCGGGATGCCGCACCACGCATTGCACGTCGTGATCCGGGTCCAGACCGTGCTTGCGCAGGACTATGCGCGCGAAGCACCCGGGCGGGCTGCCTGGCGCGTGTACGGCGACTCGACGTCCGCGAAGGTCGGCCATAGACGTCACGTTGGCGTTGCCGAGGAACCAGAACAGCGGACGGTCGGTGTTGACGCTCAGCACCGACCACGTGAAGCCGTCGGTGAGCTGCGATAACACTGCCCGGCCCAGCCCGATGGTTGCACAGGTACGTACCCGAGTTATGTCCCAACGGGTTCCATCCCGCAATGCGACGTGAAGGCCTTCGTCTTCGAAATAGCCTTCCTGATCGGCAACGTAGGCAATCAGCTCTTCGTGAATACCGCGCCCGACATAGGCCAGATCGATCGTGTGCATGGCTCGGAGTCCTTCCGTGATCCGATGAGATCCGATGCGGTGCAGTCGCATTCAGTCCATCGTCAGACCGCCGTCGAGCGGGAGATAATGGCCGGTGGTGAAGCCGGATTCCTCGCCGGCCAGAAAAGCCAACGTGTTGGCCACTTCGTCAGGCCTGACGAGCCGTCCCATTGGCGCCGCCGCGCCAAGGGCGCGCAACTGCTCCGGTGCCAGTTTCTGATTCATCGCCGTACCCTGCACCGTTGCCGGTGCGACGAGGTTGGCGGTGATTCCGTGCGGCGCCAACTCGAGCGCGACGTAGCGGACGAACTGATTCATGGCCGCTTTCGCGACGCCAAGGTTGATCATGCCGTTACGCGGATGCCGCGAAGGTTCGGCGGTCAGATAGAGCAGACGGCCATAGCTACGGGAAATCATGCCCGGCACAACGGCCTTGGTGAGTAGAAATGCGGCGTGTAGCTCTCTGTCCAGCTTTCCGCCGAGCTGCTCCCAGGTCAGATCGGCGAACGACGTTATGTCATAAGGAATTAATGCGTTGTGCACCAGCACGTCGACCGGACCCCAGTGCCGCTCGGTTTCCTCGAACATGTTGGTGACATCGCCGGCGACCGTCACGTCAGCCCGCACCGCCATCGCAGCGCCGCCGTCCGCGGCGATGGCTGCGACGACCTCGTCGGCCTCCGCGGCGCTCGATCGATAGTTCACGATCACCTGAAAACCGCGTTTGGCGAGGACCTGGGCAGTGGCCGCACCGATCCCGCGGCTGGCTCCGGTAATCATCGCTACTCGCGACATCAGGGTCGGCCTCCGGGTGAAGGGAAGAGCTGGCTGACTAGACCGTCATACGTTCGCGCGTCGGGTTGGCCCCCGCCGCATTGCGAAATCATACGGCCGAAGGTGTCGGCGGTGCAGACGCCCAGTGCGATATTTACCCGAGCAGCGGGCAGCATTCCGTGTCGGTACATTGAGACGACGCCGTCGACTCGTCGCGAGGAGGCACACGTGGCCAGGCTTGTTTCAGTCAACGTCGGGATGCCGAAAAACGTGAAATGGCGGGATGAGACTGTCCTTACGGGTATCTGGAAGATGCCTGTGGAAGGTCCAGTCATGGTGCGGCGCCTGAATATCGACGGGGACGGTCAAGGCGATCGAGAAGGCCACGGTGGCGAACAGCGCGCCGTCATGGTCTATCAGACAGAGTCCTATGACTTCTGGCAGGAATACCTGAACAGAGACGATCTGTTGCCGGGAAACTTTGGCGAGAACTTCACTGTTAGCGGGCTTGCCGATGACGACGTCTGCATCGGCGATCGCTACCGCGTCGGGGATGCCGAATTCGAAGTCACCCAACCGCGGGTCACCTGCTTTCGCGTCGGTCTGCGACTGAATGAGCCGCAGATGCCCAATCTGCTTGTGTCTCAGCACCGTCCGGGTTTCTACTTTCGCGTCATCAAAGAAGGAACGGTGCAAGCAGGCGACGACATTGTCCGTATCCGACGCGGCCTTCATCAGCTCAGCGTCGTCGACGTCGACGCTCTGATGTACCTGCCCGACCGCGACGTCAGCCAGCTGCGCAAGATTGTCGAAGTTCCGGCTCTGAGCCCGGGCTGGCAGCAGTCGTTTCGCGAGATGCTCTCGGCACACGAAGACTCTGTGCCTGTTGCGGCACCGCCGATCGGAACCGAACCGGGCTGGAACGGATTTCGCGACTTCCGGGTCAGCGCCATCCGTCACGAAACGCCGTTGGTGATGTCCATATGGCTGGAAGCGCAAGACCACAGCCCGTTACCGAAACCACGAGCCGGCCAGTACCTGACGGTCAGGATTCCCATGGCGGGCAGTCCTGCGCTTGTGCGCAGCTACTCCATATCGGGCAACGCGACTGAACGTGACTACCGCATCAGTGTCAAACGCGAAGAACACGGCACGGCGAGTCGCTGGTTGCACGCCCACGTCGCGCCGGACCTAGCACTTGAGGTAGCCGCTCCCCGTGGCGATTTCTATCTCACCGACGATACGGGCCCTGTGGTGCTGGTGTCGGCAGGCATCGGAATCACCCCGGTTCTGGCAATGCTCTATTCGCTGTCGGCGGGGCACAGCAACCGTGAAATCTGGTGGCTGCACACCACTCGTAGCCCTGAGACACACTGCTTCGCAGGTGAAGTCGACGCATTGATCGCAGCACTTCCGAATGCGCGTCAGAAAACGATCTACACGCAGACTCAGGGGCGATTGAACCAAGCGACGATCACCGCGCTGGGTCTACCGGCGGCTGCCGCGGCCTACCTGTGTGGGCCTGCCGGTTTCATGACTGACATGAGCGACGGTCTCGTGGCAGCTGGGCTGGAGCCCGCGTGCATTCACACCGAAATGTTCGGCGCCTTGCCGGCGATACGCCCGGGTGTCGTTGACGGAGCGGCCCGCAAAACGCCGCATCCACCTCCGGGCCCGGTACATTCTGGCCCGGCCGTTACCTTCGCCCGCAGCGGTCTCACAGTGCCCTGGTCGCCCGATTACGACAACGTGCTCGACTTGGCTGACGCGTGCGATGTTCCCACTCGCTTCGCCTGCCGAAGTGGGGTGTGCCACGTATGTGAGACCGAAATCATTTCTGGCACAATGAAATACATTCGGCAGCCACTTGATCCACCTGGAGCCGGAACGGTGCTGATCTGTTCGGCCGCCCCGGAAAGCGACGTGGTACTGGACATTTGACCACCGTGTGCGGCTGCGATTAAGGCGTGGCCCCCGAGCCGACCGCGTCAGCCAGCGAGGCGAACCCGCCGGCCCGCAACTTCGCGGCAATGCCGTCGTGAATGTGCTTGGCCCACAACCCGCCTACGTAGATGAACCCGGTGTAGCCCTGCACCAGCGAGGCCCCGGCGATGATCCGTTCCCAGGCATCGTCGGCAGTCTCGATACCGCCCACGCTGATCAACACCAACCGATCACCGACCCGCCGATACAGGCGCCGCAGAATCTCCACAGAACGCGCCGCCACCGGCGGTCCGGACACCCCGCCCGAGCCAAGGTCGTCAACCCCCGGGGTCAGCAGACCGGCCCGAGAAATGGTGGTGTTGGTCGCAACAATCCCAGCCAGCCCCAATTCGACAGCTAGATCAGCGATTTCGTCGACATCCTCATCGGACAAGTCGGGTGCGATCTTCACCAGCACCGGCTTGGTGGTCTCGGCCCGAACGGCCGCCAGGATCGGCCGCAGGGACGACACCGCTTGCAGATCGCGCAACCCTGGTGTGTTCGGTGAGCTGACGTTGACCACCACGAAATCAGCCAACGGCCCTACCAGTCGGGCGCTTTCGGCGTAGTCGGCTACCGCTTGTTCCGGTGGGGTCACCTTGGTCTTGCCGATGTTCACCCCGATCGGCACGGTCGATTGACTGTGCGCCAGCGACACCGCCATCGAACCTGCGCCGTGGTTGTTGAAGCCCATGCGATTCAGTAGCCCACGGTCGTCGGGCAGTCGGAACAGTCGAGGCGGCGGGTTGCCCGGCTGTGCCTGAGCAGTCACGGTCCCGACCTCGGCATAGCCGAATCCCAGTGCACCCCAGACATTTATCCCGGAGCCATCCTTGTCGAACCCGGCCGCCAAGCCGGCCGGCCCCGGGAATGTCACACCGAACAGCGTCGACGCCAACACGGGATCGGTAGGAGCCAGCCAGCGGGCCAGCAGTCTGCGACTGAACCCGAGGAACGTCACGAGGCGAAACAGCGAAAAAACCAGAGTATGGATGTTTTCGGGCGGTAGCCGGAACATCAGCCATCGCAGCGCGCGATACATCAACAGCTCCTCACATCGCCGGCTGTTCGGGCAGATTCAGCCGGTCCTCACCAGTCTTGCGGCGGCGCAACAGCACCCGCCTTGAACCGTCGGTGTACAAACGCACCTTGGTCAGTTCCCAGCCGCGGTACTCAGCTTCGATCGACAATCGGATCGATGCAGTCACCCGGCTGACATCGGGGGGCAGGCGCAACGGGATCCATTCATAGTCATCGGACAGGTCCGACTCCCATGCCGCCGGCATGCGCCCCCGGTGAATCATCGGCCGGGTCCCGTCCCGGCTCGCGACAGGACTTGCACGCCCGCACCTGACCCCGACACCACGAACACGGTGCCGGTCGTGTCGTCAAAAGCCAGGACATCGGGTTGTTGCACGGTTCGGTAACGCACCTTCTCGACGGGAATACCAGTCGACAGATCGTAACCAACGACACTGTTAGTTGCCGTTTCCGAAACCCAAGCCAGTCCAGATGTCCCGACCAGCCCGTACGGTGCCCCGCGCACCGGCGCCCGCTGGCGCAGCAGCAGTGGCGTGGTGCCGAACACCAATAGGCCGTCCCCGCGCGTATCGGCTACCAGCACCCGGCCGGCCGGATCGGCGGCCACCGTGGTGGCGCCTTCGCCGGCCCGCAGTGCCTGCGTGGCCCCGGTTCCCGACGCGTCGATCTCCGTGATCGAGGTCTGCCCACGGTCCAGCACTACTACGGTATTACCTTGTGCCGCAAGGCCGTCCACTCTGGCGAAGGCCTTCATCCGCGCCTCGACGCCAGTCTCCGACACAGTCAGCACCGCACCGTCAGCGGTGCCCAGCACCAGCTTGCCGTCGGCGCGCCGGGTGATGGCGGTGAAGTCGGTGGCGGCCTGGCCGTCGACATTCACCATGCTCACTGCGCGGTGGGCGATGTCGAAGCGGAAATACCCGCCGCGGGTGGACAGGAACGCCACCCCGTGGCCGTCGCCGACAACACCGGTGGCCGGTGCGGGCAAGGTGATCGGCGCCGTGCCCGGCACCGTGACCACAGGGTGCTGTGCGCTATCGAAACCCAGCACCACCAGCGACGATGTCGCCGCGTCGAACGCTGCGGCCACACCGGGACCGGGCAACGGCCGCACCACCCCGTCGGGGGCCCCGCTGACCGCCGGGGACACCGCAGGCTGAGCTGGTGAGATGGTCGGAGGCGGAGCGTCAGCCGAATGCGACGAACATGCCACCGCACTCAGGGCGACGAGTCCGACCGCAAAACTTCGTGTGCGGTCTCGAAACCGAGGCTGGCGGCGATTCTGTGACACAGATTGGCTTTCGGTTCGGGGCGGCAGACCACTGTCGCACGTTTAAGCAAATATATTGTCCCGGATTGCCCGAGTCCTGACGGCATTGTGCATACGGAGCGGTATCGTTCGGGCATGACAATGGCTGTCGACGGTGATGTGACTGGAGCCCGCTTCAAGGGCCAGTTCATCATCGAGGATATTTCGACAGGCTTGCATGCCAGCGGTTTTGGCCAGGTCGGCGATGGTCGGCCTTTCTCCTTTCACCTCGATGACAAGCGCACGCTGACCGTCGAGGTATACCGCCCGCGGTTATCGAGCCTCGTCCCGCACGAAGAAGACGTTGTCGCACGGGCTTCGCGCAGGCTCGCCCACGTCGACGTGGACGACGAGCGCAGCCTGGCCGCGGCGGTACGCGATGCCGTCGCCGACGCGCAGCCCGTGCAGCGCGCACAGCTCTGAGGTACTAGTCACGGTACGGTCGTCGGCGTGACTGACGTGACGGCCGTGACAGCGATGTCTTGGACACAGACCATCGTGCTGGCCGTGATTCAAGGTCTCACCGAATTTCTGCCTGTTTCATCCTCGGGGCATCTGGCCATCGCGTCACGGGTGTTCTTCTCGGGTGATGCGGGGGCATCGTTCACTGCCGTCAGCCAATTGGGCACCGAGGCCGCGGTGCTCATCTACTTCGGCAAAGACATCATTCGCATCCTGAAGGCGTGGTTCGGCGGGCTGACCGACGCCGCGCGGCGCAGCGCCGATTACTGGCTGGGCTGGTGGGTGATCATCGGCACCATCCCGATCGGGGTGTTCGGCCTTGTGTTCAAGGACGCGATCCGTTCCGGCGCCCGCAATCTGTGGATCGTGGCCACTGCGTTGATCGTGTTCTCCTTGGTGATCGCCGCCGCCGAATACCTGGGTAAGCAGACCCGCGACGTCGAGCAGCTGACCTGGCGCGACAGTGTCATCGTCGGCTTGGCGCAATGCCTGGCGCTCGTGCCGGGGGTTTCGCGTTCGGGGGCCACGATCAGCGCGGGGCTGTTGCTGGGCATGAAGCGTGAGCTGGCCGCCCGGTTCGGTTTTCTGCTGGCCATCCCGGCGGTGTTCGCGTCCGGACTGCACGAGTTGCCCAACGCGTTCAAACCAGTGACCGAGGGCATGAGCGCCACCGGTGCCCAGTTGGCGGTGGCCATCGTGATCGCCTTCGTCATTGGGTATGCCGCCGTGGCGTGGTTCCTGAAATTCCTTGTGCGACACAGCATGTACTGGTTCGTCGGGTACCGGATCGCGCTGGGTGTGACCGTGCTGATGCTGGTGGGCACTGGCGTGGTGGCGGCCCAGTGAGGACGCAATCGGTGCACGAAAAAGTGGGCCCAGCGCCCCAAACTGTGCACAAATTACTAGGAAGGGGAGCGCGATGACGGTCATTCTGCTGCGGCACGGACGGTCGACCTCCAACAGCGCGCACACCCTGGCCGGCCGCTCGGAAGGCGTCGACCTGGACGACAAGGGTCGTGAGCAGGCCGACGCGATCGTAACCAGGATCGGCGACCTGCCGGTCAAAGCCATCGTCCGCTCACCCCTGCTGCGCTGCGGCAACACGGTGGCGCCCCTGGCCGCCGCTCTGGGAATCGAGCCCGCCGTTGATGAGCGGCTCACCGAGGTCGACTACGGGGCCTGGACCGGTCGCACACTCGGCGAGCTGGTCAAAGAGCCACTGTGGGCGGTGGTGCAGCAGCAGCCCAGCGCCGCGGTGTTCCCGGACGGCGAGGGCCTGGCCCAGGTCCAGACCCGCGCGGTGCAGGCGGTCCGCGAACATGACCGCAGACTCGCCGAAGAGCATGAGGGCGACGTGCTCTGGGTGGCCTGTACGCACGGTGACGTCATCAAGTCTGTGCTGGCCGACGCGTTGGGCACGCACCTCGACAGCTTTCAGCGGATCACCGCCGACCCCGCGTCGATGAGCGTCATCCGCTACACCCCGGTGCGGCCGTTTGTGCTGCACATCAATCACACCGGCGCCGGCCTGAGCTCAGCGCTGAAGCCCAAGCCTGACCAGCAACCCGACACGGATGCCGCTGTCGGAGGCACGACGGACTAGCACTCCCGGCGCTGCACCATACGGTGAGCACGCCGAACCGGTATTTTGAAAGGTGCCATGGCCCGCGCAATTCACGTCTTCCGCTCGCCCGACCGCTTCGTGGCCGGGACCGTTGGGCAACCGGGCAACCGGACCTTCTACCTGCAGGCCGTCCACGACCAGCGAGTGGTTTCGGTGATGCTGGAGAAGCAGCAGGTCGCCGTCCTGGCCGAACGCATCTCAGCGTTGCTGGTCGAGATCAATCGCCGTTTCGGGACCCCGATCCCGCCCGACAATGGCGATGTCGTCGACCTCAGTCCGCTGCTGATGCCGGTCGATGCGGAGTTCCGCGTGGGCACCATGGGGCTGGGTTGGGACGCCGAGGCGCAGACCGTCGTGGTCGAGCTGCTGGCCGTCACCGACTCGGAGTTCGACGCGTCGGTGGTGCTCGACGACGCCGAGGACGGCCCGGACGCGGTGCGGGTGTTCCTGACGCCGCAGTCGGCGCGTGATTTCGCGAACCGGTCCAATCGCGTCATCTCGGCCGGCCGGCCGCCTTGCCCGTTGTGTGAAGAGCCGTTGGACCCGGAAGGGCATATCTGCGTGCGCACCAACGGGTATCGGCGCGGAGTCCTGGGTGCCAGTGGTGATGAGCCGGATGACGCGTCCTCCTGACGACGCTGCAGAGGTACTTCTGAGCGGCGATCTGACCGTCCTGGGACGGATTCGGTCGGCCAGCAACGCGACATTTCTGTGCGAGGCCACTTTTGGTGAGCTGCAGCAGCATTGCGTGTACAAGCCGATCTCCGGCGAGGCGCCGCTGTGGGATTTCCCCGACGGCACCCTGGCTGGGCGCGAGCTGGGCGCCTACCTGGTGTCGGCTGCGCTCGGGTGGAATGTGGTGCCGCACACCATTATTCGAAACGGTCCGGCTGGGCGGGGCATGGTGCAGCGCTGGGTCGACCGGCCCGGTGACGCGCTCAGTGACGCCGACGAGCCGGATCCGGAGGGGCCCGATCTGGTGGATCTGGTGCCGGCGGGCAAGCTGCCGTCCGGTTACCTGCCCATCCTGCAGGCCTATGACTACGCCGGCGACGAGGTCCTGCTGGTGCATGCCGACGATCCTCGCCTGTACCGAATGGCCGTGTTCGACGTGTTGATCAACAACGCAGACCGCAAGGGCGGCCATGTGCTGGCCGGAACCGACGGCGGCGTGTACGGGGTAGACCATGGCGTGAGTCTGCACAGCGAGGACAAGCTGCGCACAGTGCTGTGGGGCTGGGCCGGTAAACCGCTGGAAGACGACACGCTTACCGACATCGCCGCGTTGGGTGATGCGTTGCGCGATGGGCTGGGCGCCCAACTGGCGGAACACCTGACCCGCCGTGAGATCGCTGCGCTGCAGGCGAGAGTCGTTGCGCTGCTGAGTAATCCGGTGATGCCGACGCCGGATCGGCATCGGCCGATCCCGTGGCCGGCCTTCTGATTGCAGTTTGCGCACATCGGTTGTGATTTCATCCTTCGTACCGATCAGTAGTGCTTTAGGCTCGGTCTCATGACCGATCATGACCGGGCTGCCGCCCGCCGCGAGATCGCCGATGCACTCCAGAAGGCACTCGACCGCCGGCATGAGGTGCTAGACGTCATTGTCGAGGCCGACAACAAGGCCGCCGCTGTCGATGCCATTTCCAACCTGCTGGGTACCTCCGAGGCCGGCGGGGAACAGGTCATGGCGATGTCCTTCGCGCTGCTGACCAAGGACGCCCGCAAGCGGATCGCCGAGGAACTGGAAGACCTGAACTCCCAGCTGTCATTCGCCATCGCCGACCGGCCCGCCAGCTTTGGTGATCACCTGGTGCTGCGCCCGTTCTCCGGGACCGCGGACCGCGACATCTTCGCCGCCCGCACCGCTGACGTGGGGTCCTCCGGCGACGGCTCGGGCCGCGCCGCCGGCGACTTGGATGAGGAGATCAAGGCTGCGGTGCACCGGGTCGACGACGAGGAAGCCGTCTGGTTGGTGGCCGAGGAAGACGCCGACAAGGTCGGCATGGTGTTCGGCGAGTTGGTCGGTGGTGAGGTGAACGTCCGCATCTGGATCCGCCCCGAGCAGCGGCACCGTGGCTACGGCACGGCTGCGCTGCGTCGTTCCCGTTCGGAGATGGCGTCGTACTTCCCGGCTGTGCCGATGGTGGTTCGCACGCCGGGAGCCACTCCGAACTAGACTGCGTGACAACGAAAATGGGCTTCGGGGGCATCCCCGGAGCCCATTTTGCGCAGGTGGTGTGCCGGCGGTCGATTGGGCGGGCCGGGCCACTTCGGCAATACTCAGACGGTGGAGCAAAGCGATGCCGCACTGGCGGCCGAGGTTGCGGAGGAGGCCGGCGAGTTCCTGCTGGCCGTGCGCGACCGCTTCCGCTTGCACGATCCGTACACGCTGGGTGCGGCCGGTGACCGGCACGCCAACACCCTGATCCTGGACCGGCTGCGGGCGGCCCGCCCCGGTGACGCCATCTTGTCCGAGGAGGCCGTCGATGACCTTGCGCGGCTCCGTGCGGACCGGGTGTGGATCGTCGACCCGGTGGACGGCACCCGCGAATACGGCGTCGGGAGCCCAGAGTGGGCTGTGCACATCGCGCTGTGGCAGCGCGGGCTCGGCCCGCACGGATCCATCACCGATGCGGCGGTCGCGCTACCGGACCTCGGCGAGGTGCACCGCACCGACACCGTCACCCCACCGCCTGAGCGCAGGCCGGGCCCCATCCGGGTCGCCACCAGCACTCACCGCCCGCCCGCGGTGGTGTGGTGGATGCGCGACGTGCTCGACATGGAGCTGGTCGGTATCGGCTCGGCCGGTGCCAAGGCCATGGCGGTGGTGCGCGGCGACGTCGATGCTTACCTGCACGCCGGCGGGCAATGGGAATGGGACTCGGCAGCCCCGGCCGGCGTGGTCCTTGCCGCCGGGCTGCACGTCTCGCGGCTGGACGGTTCGCCCATGCGCTACAACCTGCCCGACCCCTACCTGCCGGACTTCGTGATGTGCCGCCCAGAGCTGGCCGGCACCTTGCTCGACGCCGTACGGGCTGTCTCGTAGTTCACTTGCCGCACTCCTCATCGCGGCTCGTGCCTCGCCGCTTGATCGTCGTGCGACGGAGTCGCACCCGAAATCACCCCGGCCGAGCTCCGATAGAGTCGGAGTCATGAGATCGTGGCTGGCGCCCAGCGTCCCGAATCTGCCGGGCAAGGGCCCGCAGCTCCGGCTTTATGACACCGCCGACCGTCAGGTCCGGCCGGTGTCGCCGGGTCCGACGGCCACCATGTACGTCTGCGGCATCACCCCGTACGACGCCACCCACCTCGGCCACGCCGCCACGTATCTGACCTTCGATCTGGTGCACCGACTCATGCTCGACGTCGGCCACCAGGTGCACTACGTGCAGAACGTCACCGACGTCGATGACCCGTTGTTCGAGCGCGCCGAGCGCGACGGCGTGGACTGGCGTGAATTGGGCGATCGCGAGACCGAGCTGTTCCGGCAGGACATGACGGCGTTGCGCGTCCTGCCGCCGCACGACTACGTCGGCGCCATCGAGTCCATCGACGAAGTGATCGAACTGGTCGAGAAGCTGCTGGCCTCGGGGGCGGCGTACGTCGTCGATGACGCCGAGTACCCGGATGTGTACTTCCGGGCCGACGCCACCGCGCAGTTCGGCTATGAGTCAGGCTACGACCGCGACACCATGCTGAAGCTGTTCGGTGAGCGCGGCGGCGACCCGGATCGGGTGGGCAAGGTCGGCCCACTCGACGCGCTGCTCTGGCGGGTGCAGCGTCCGGGCGAACCCAGTTGGCCCTCGCCTTTCGGGGCCGGACGCCCGGGCTGGCACATCGAGTGTTCGGCGATCGCGCTCAACCGCCTCGGCATCGGCCTGGACATTCAGGGCGGCGGCAGCGACCTGGTGTTCCCGCACCACGAGTTCTCCGCAGCGCACGCCGAATCCGTCACGGCGCAACGGCGTTTCGCACGGCACTACGTGCACGCCGGGATGATCGGCTGGGACGGGCACAAGATGAGCAAGAGCCGCGGCAACCTGGTGTTAGTGTCGCGGCTGCGGGCGGACGGCGTCGATCCGGCTGCCATCCGGCTGGGACTGATGGCCGGGCACTATCGCGCCGACCGGTTCTGGAGCGACGAGGTACTGCAAACGGCCCAGGACAGGTTGCAGCGCTGGCGCGCGGCGGTCGCACTGCCTGCGGGGCCGGACGCCACCGATGTCCTCGCCCGGGTTCGCCAGTACTTGGCCGACGATCTGGATACGCCGAAAGTCCTTGCTGCCCTTGATGGTTGGACCACGGATGCACTGGAGTACGGCGGTCACGACCAGACTGCGCCGCAGACCGTGGCCGCTACGGTCGACGCGCTACTCGGGGTAGCCCTGTAGAACGTCTTGGTGGGGTACGTTTTTCGGCTATGGGTTCTGCGAATGGGAAAGTCGTATTCATCACCGGCGGCGCAGCCGGTGTCGGGGCCGAGGTCGCTCGCCGATTGCACGCTAAGGGCGCCAAATTGGTGCTGATCGACGTCGATGCCGCGCAACTGGAATCGATCTCCGGTTCGCTGGGCAAGGACGTGTTGACCGTGGTCGCCGACGTGCGTGATCTGACCGCCATGCAGGCCGCCGCCGCCGCCGCGGTCCAGCGCTTCGGTGGCATCGACGTGGTGATGGCCAACGCCGGCATTGCGTCCTACGGGTCGGTGCTACAGGTCGATCCCGTGGCGTTCAAACGTCTACTCGACATCAACGTCCTCGGTGTCTTCCATACCGTACGGGCCACGCTGCCGTCGGTCATCGACCGTCGCGGCTATGTGCTGATTGTGTCGTCGCTGGCGGCCTACACCGCCGCGCCCGGCCTGGCGCCGTACAACGCCTCCAAAGCCGCCGTCGAGCAGTTCGCCAACGCACTGCGCCTCGAACTCGGTTACCGGGGTGTCAAGGTCGGCTCGGCGCACATGTCCTGGATCGACACCGCCCTGGTGCGCGACAGCAAGGCCGACCTGCCGACGTTCACCGAGATGCTCACCAAGCTGCCCTGGCCCATCAGCAAGACCACCTCGGTCGAAAAATGCGGCGAGGCGTTCGTGGCCGGCATCGAGGGCCGCAAGGCCCGGGTGAACTGCCCGCGCTGGGTGGGTGCGTTGCGCTGGCTGCGGCCCGTGCTGTCCACTAGCGTCGGCGAGGCACCGGTGGCCAAGTTCGTTCCCGACCTGCTGCCGCGGATGGACGCGGAAGTTGTGGCGCTGGGTCGTTCCGCAAGCACGCATACCGAAGGACTGGACAAGCCATGATGAGGTGGGTCGGCGCTGTCATCGCCGTACTTTTGACAGTGGTGGTGGCGGGCTGTAGCGGTAAGCACGGTTCATCGGCGCCGCCTCAAACCCAGGCGCCGACCCCCGAACTGATTCGGTCTATCGCGAAATCGGCTTATACGTACGGCTTTCCGATGGTCGACAACTATCGGGTCATGCACTCGTATTTCGTTGACAAGTCCAGCCCGGAGTACAAGGGCCCGTGGAACCAGGTACACAACTCCGCGCGGGTCTACACGCCGCAGGACACGGCGATCCAGACGCCGAATTCGGACACCCCGTACTCGGTCGTCGGTGCTGATCTGCGCACCGAACCCCTGGTCTTCACCTTGCCGCCGATCGAGCCGGGCCGTTACTACTCAGCGCAATTCGTCGACCTCTACACCTATAACATCGCCTACGCCGGCAGTCGCACCACGGGCAACGGTGGCGGCAAATTCCTGCTGGCCGGGCCCAGTTGGCGAGGCGAGACACCGCTGGGCATCGACCAGGTGATCCACAGCGACACCGACCTGAACATGGTGCTGTTCCGCACGCAGCTGTTCGGTCCTTCAGACCTTGAGAATGTCAAGAAGATTCAGGCCGGCTATCAGGTGACGCCATTGTCAGCGTTCCTGAATCAGCCGCCTCCGCCGCCGGCCCCGCCGATCGACTTCATCGCGCCGCTCTCGGTGCAGGACCAGCGAACTTCGCCGAAGTTCTTCGAGATCCTCAACTTCGCGCTGAAGTTCGCGCCGGTCCAACCTGCGGAAGAGGTTATGCGGCAACGGTTTGCGATCCTGGGCATCGGTCCTGACGGCAATTTCGATGCGGCCAAGCTGACCCCGGAAGCGCATAAGGCCGTCGAGGCCGGGATGGCCGACGCGTGGACGGCGTTCGAAACCTTCAAGAAGGAGAAGTTCGACACCGGCGAGGTGACCTCGGCCCAATTATTCGGTACTGCAAGCGATTTGCGGGGTAACTACCTGTACCGGATGGCCGGTGCGGTGCTGGGCATCTACGGCAACACCGCTGCCGAGGCGATCTATCCGAGTGCAGCCAACGATAGCACTGGTGCGCCCCTGAACGGCGCCAACAACTACACGCTGCGGTTTGCGCCCGGGCAGCTGCCGCCGGTCAACGCATTCTGGTCGGTGACCATGTACGAGATGCCGCAGAGCCTGCTGGTGGCCAACCCGATCAACCGATACCTGATCAACTCGGCCATGCTGCCCACTCTGGTCAAGGATCCCGACGGCGGTATCACGCTGAACCTGCAGAACAAGTCACCCGGCCCGGCTCGTGAGCCCAACTGGCTGCCGACACCGGCCGGCCCGTTCGCCATCGCAATCCGGTTGTACTGGCCCAAGCCCGAGGCGCTGGACGGCACCTGGAAGGCACCCAAGCCGGTGAAGGTGCCCTAGCTACCGCCCGCTGAAGCCGGACTGCGGGCTACCGCCCGCTGAAGCCGGACTGCGGGCTACCGCCCGCTGAAGCCGGACTGCGGGCTACCGCCCGCGGCGCTTCAGGTAGCGCTCGAACTCCGCAGCCAACGCGTCACCGTCGATCTTGCCCAGCGCCTCGTGCAGGTCCACCTCGGCGTCGCCGCGTTCCTCCAACGACTGCACGTACTCGGCGATTTCCTCGTCCTCGGCAGTCATCTCGGTGACCGACTGCTCCCATTCCTCGGCCTGCGCCGGCAGGTCGCCCAGGGGGACCTCGATGTCCAGCACATCCTCTACCCGGCGCAGCAGCGCAACGGTGGCTTTCGGACATGGCGGCTGCGATACGTAATGCGGCACGGCCGCCCAGAACGTCACCGCCGGAATACCAGCTTGCACGCAGGCGTCCTGGAACACCCCGGCGATGCCGGTCGGCCCCTCGTAGCGGGTCTCTTCCAGCCCGAACGTCTTGGCCGACTCGGGGGAGTAGGCCGCGCCCGACACCGGGACCGGCCGGGTATGCGGGGTATCGGCCAGCAGCGCACCCAGGATGACGACGGTGTGCACATTGAGCTTGTCGGCGATGGCCAGCAGCTCGGCGCAGAAGGTCCGCCACCGCATGTTCGGCTCGACACCGTGCATCAGCACCACGTCGCGATCCGAGCCCGGCGGCCGGCAATGTGAAATCCGCATCGAGGGCCACACCAGTTCGCGGGTGACGCCGTCGACCTGGCGGATCACCGGGCGATTCACCTGGTAGTCGTAGTAGCTCTCGTCGTCGATTTCGACGACCGTTTGCCCCTCCCAGATGGCGTCGAGATATTCCAGCGCGTCACTGGCGGCATCACCCGCGTCGTTCCACCCCTCGAACGCCGCGACGACGATGGAATCGTGCAGGTCGGGGAGCTCGGATCCCCAGTGCTGGGTCGGGATCGAATCGGACGGACTCACACCGCCAGCGTAAGCCCTGGAGGCCCTCGATGAGCGCTGGTGGTGTGCGGGTCGGAGACGCCATCAGAGTCTTGCGCTGCCGATACCTTGGGTGTCCAAACGTCTGTCAGTGTTACGACGTAGACTCTTCTGGTCGAGAGGCGTTGCAACGGGTCCGGATTTCTCAGCCGTATCCGCCACGCTCGGCAGAGTCAAGGACGCCTTCCATTATGGAAGGAATGTGCGTGATCATCGTTGAGCCGAAAACCTTTGCGCCGAACATCCGCCCGGACTGCACCGACGAACTGACGGCAGCTCTGGGCCAGCGGATCATGGTGATCGACGGCGCGATGGGCACGGCCATCCAGCGAGATCGGCCGGATGAGGCCGGCTACCGCGGCGAGCGGTTCATAGAGTGGCCGACCGCCTTGCAAGGCAACAATGACCTGCTCACCCTGACGCAGCCGCAGATCATCGAAGGGATTCACCGCGAGTACCTCGAAGCGGGTGCCGACATCCTGGAGACCAACACGTTCAACTCCAACGCGGTCTCGCTGTCTGACTACGAGATGCAGGAGCTGGGCTACGAGCTGAACTACGCCGGCGCTGCCCTGGCCCGCAAAGCTGCCGACGAATTCAGCACCCCGAAGAAGCCCCGCTACGTCGCCGGCGCAATCGGCCCAACGACGCGCACCGCATCGATCTCGCCGGACGTCAACGACCCCGGAGCCCGCAACGTCTCCTATGACCAGCTTGTCGCCGCCTACCTCGAAGCCGCCAACGGCCTGGTCGACGGTGGTGCCGACCTCCTCCTCATCGAGACCATCTTCGACTCGCTGAACGCCAAGGCGGCGGTGTTCGCCGTCGAGACGCTGTTCGAGCAGCGCGGACGCCGCTGGCCGGTGATCATCTCGGGCACCATCACCGATGCCTCCGGGCGGACGTTGTCCGGTCAGGTCACCGAAGCGTTCTGGAACTCGATCAGGCACGCGAAGCCGATCGCGGTGGGCCTCAACTGCGCCCTGGGCGCGCCGGAGATGCGGCCCTACATCGCTGAGATGGCGCGGATCGCAGACACATTCGTCTCCTGCTACCCGAACGCCGGCCTGCCCAACGCCTTCGGCGAGTACGACGAGTCCCCCGAGGCGCAGGCCGGCTACATCGCCGACTTCGCCGATGCTGGCCTGGTCAACCTGGTCGGAGGGTGCTGCGGCACGGCGCCGCCGCATATCGCCGAGATCGCCAAGATCGTCGAGGGCAAACCGCCGCGCGAGCTGCCGGAGATCGAGGTCGCCACCCGGCTCTCGGGCCTGGAGCCGCTCAACATCACCGACGGCTCCCTGTTCGTCAACATCGGTGAGCGCACCAACATCACCGGCTCCGCGCGGTTCCGCAACCTGATCAAGGCCGAGGACTACGACACCGCCCTGTCGGTCGCCCTGCAGCAGGTCGAGGTCGGTGCGCAGGTCATCGATATCAATATGGACGAAGGCATGATCGACGGCGTCGCCGCGATGGACCGATTCACCAAGCTGATCGCGGCCGAGCCGGACATCAGCCGCATCCCGGTGATGATCGACTCCTCCAAATGGGAGGTCATCGAGGCCGGTCTGAAGAACGTGCAGGGCAAGCCGATCGTCAACTCGATCTCCATGAAGGAGGGCGAGGAGAAGTTCATCCGTGAGGCACGGCTGTGCCGAAAGTACGGCGCCGCCGTCGTCGTGATGGCCTTCGACGAACAGGGGCAGGCCGACAACGTGGAGCGCCGCAAGGAGATCTGTGGGCGCGCGTACCGGATCCTGACCGAAGAGGTCGGCTTCCCGCCCGAGGACATCATCTTCGACCCGAACTGCTTCGCGCTGGCGACCGGTATCGAGGAGCACGCGACATACGGGATCGACTTCATCGAGGCCTGCGCCTGGATCAAGGAGAACCTGCCCGGGGTGCACATCTCCGGCGGTATCTCGAACGTGTCGTTCTCGTTCCGGGGCAACAACCCTGTGCGCGAGGCGATCCATGCGGTGTTCCTCTTCCACGCCATCAAGGCCGGCCTGGACATGGGCATCGTCAACGCTGGTGCGCTGGTGCCCTACGACTCGATCGACCCCGAGCTGAGGGATCGGATCGAGGACGTCGTCCTGAACCGTCGCGAGGACGCGGCCGAACGGCTCCTGGAGATCGCCGAGCGGTTCAACAGCAAGGACAAGGGCGAGGACCCTGTCGCGGCCGAATGGCGCAGTCTTCCTGTCCGCGAACGGATTACACACGCCCTGGTCAAGGGCATCGATGCCCACGTAGACGACGACACCGAGGAACTGCGGGCCGAGATCGCCGCCGCGGGTGGTCGCCCGATCGAGGTGATCGAGGGCCCGCTGATGGACGGCATGAACGTCGTTGGCGACCTCTTCGGCTCAGGCAAGATGTTCCTGCCCCAGGTCGTGAAGTCGGCCCGGGTGATGAAGAAGGCTGTCGCGTATCTGCTGCCGTACATCGAGGCGGAGAAGCAGCCGGGTGACGCCGTGACCACCAACGGCACCATCGTGATGGCCACGGTGAAGGGCGACGTCCACGACATCGGCAAGAACATCGTCGGGGTTGTCCTGCAATGCAACAACTACACCGTGATCGACCTCGGTGTGATGGTGCCTGCGCAGAAGATTCTGGACGCGGCCAAGGAGCACAACGCTGACATCATCGGGCTGTCCGGCCTGATCACCCCGTCCCTGGACGAGATGGCCAACTTCGCCGTCGAGATGGAACGTGAGGGGCTGAAGATCCCGCTGCTGATCGGCGGTGCGACCACCTCGCGCGCCCACACGGCGGTGAAGATATCGCCGCGTCGTAGCGGTCCCGTGGTTTGGGTCAAGGACGCTTCCCGCTCGGTGCCGGTCGCTGCCGCGCTCCTCGACGACAAGCAGCGCGGTCCCCTGCTGGAGGCCACCGAGGCCGACTATGCGGCCCTTCGTGAACGGCACGCCCAGAAGAACGAGCGGCCGATGCTGACGCTGGAGAAGGCCCGCGCCAACCGGACGCCGATCGAGTGGGACGGCTACACGCCGCCGGTGCCCGCCGCGGGGATCGGCGCGCGGGAGTTCGAGAATTACGACCTCGCCGAGCTGCGCGAATTCATCGACTGGCAGCCGTTTTTCAACGCTTGGGAGATGAAGGGCAGGTTCCCCGACATCCTCAACAACCCGGTCGCGGGCGAGGCTGCCCGCAAGCTGTACGACGACGCCCAGGAGATGCTCGACACCCTGATCAAGGAGAAGTGGCTGACTGCCAACGGGGTGATCGGGTTCTTCCCGGCCAATGCGGTCGGCGACGACATCGCGGTCTACACCGACGAGACCCGTACTGAGGTGTTGACCACGTTGCACAACCTGCGCCAGCAGGGCGAGCATCGTGACGGCATCCCGAACCGGTCGCTGGGCGACTTCGTCGCCCCCAAGGGCACCGGTCTGGCCGACTACATCGGCGCGTTCGCCGTCACCGCGGGGCTCGGCAGCCAGGCCAAGATCGCCGAGTTCAAGGCAGCCAATGACGACTACAGCGCCATCCTGCTGGAGTCCATCGCAGACCGGCTGGCAGAGGCTTTCGCCGAGCGGATGCACCAACGGGTCCGTAAGGAGTTCTGGGGATACCAGCCCGACGAGCAGCTGGACAACGAGGCGCTCATCGATGAGAAATACGTAGGAATCCGTCCTGCCCCCGGCTACCCGGCCTGCCCGGAGCACACCGAGAAGGCGGCGCTCTGGGAGTTGATGGATGTCCAGGCCCGGACCGGCATCGAGCTGACCGAGTCGATGGCGATGTGGCCCGGCGCTGCCGTCAGCGGCTGGTACTTCTCGCACCCGCAGTCGCAGTACTTCGTGGTCGGCCGGATGGCCCAGGACCAGGTCGCTGACTACGCGAAGCGCAAAGGCTGGACCCTGGCCGAAGCCGAGCGCTGGCTCGCCCCCAACCTGGGCTACAACCCGGAGGACTGATCCC
Source organism: Mycobacterium sp. OTB74 (assembly GCF_029892685.1). Taxonomy (GTDB): domain Bacteria; phylum Actinomycetota; class Actinomycetes; order Mycobacteriales; family Mycobacteriaceae; genus Mycobacterium. Next base: position 52,536 of record NZ_JARXVD010000014.1, read on the forward strand.
ATCTCCCGTCCCTGTGTCGCCCGCCCAAAGTTCCAAGCTGTCCTCTTCGATATGGACGGCACACTCGTCGACTCCGAAAAGCTTTGGGAAGTCGCGATGCACGCTTTCTACGCCCGAAAGGGTGGAGTGCTGACCGACGAGGTGCGGGTGGCGACGGTCGGTGGTTCGGCGGAGAACGTCATGCGCATCGTCTACGACGATCTGGGTCTGGACCCCACGCCCGAGGCCATGGCGGAGTCCGCGGACTGGTTGCACGACTACACCGGTGAATTGTTCGAGCAGGGGCTGCCCTGGCGGCCGGGTGCGCAGGAGTTGTTGGAAACATTGGCCGCCAGCGATCTTCCGCTGGCGCTGGTGACCAACACTCGGCGCACACTGGCCGAGCAAGCGCTGAAAACCATTGGCCGCCACTACTTTACGGTCACGGTCTGCGGTGACGAGGTTCCCGACGGTAAGCCCCATCCGGCTCCGTACCTGCGGGCCGCGGAGCTGCTCGGGGTGGCACCGGAGGATTGCCTGGCCATCGAGGATTCAGTGACCGGTGCGCAGTCGGCGGACGCCGCGGGCTGCGCGGTTCTGGTGGTGCCCAACGACGTCCAGGTGCCGGATGGCCCGCGCCGCAGGCATATCGACACGCTGACCGGCCTCGGCGTCGCCGAACTGCGAAGCATTTACACGCAGATCGTGACCTGACCCCGCCTCGATTGACCGATTCGTGCCCCGCGATTGTGCGATTGTTGACGCACATAACGCAGTGCTGCGAAAGGACATCCGGTGACTCATGGTCCGATCGGCGAGGAATCCGCGCCGGTAATCGCTACCGAGGTCTTCCACTCCGGCACCAGCCCCGTGCGCATCGCAGCGGTGGCGGCGTTGGGCGGGCTGCTCTTCGGCTATGACAGCGCGGTGATCAATGGTGCGGTGAAGTCGATCCAGCAGGCCTTTGCTATCGACGACGCGCGCCTCGGAATGGCGGTGGCTTCCGCGCTACTTGGTGCGGCGGTCGGTGCCATGACGGCCGGCAGGCTGGCTGACCATGTCGGCCGGCTGGCGGTGATGAAGTTGGCCGCGCTGCTGTTCTTGATCAGCGCGTTCGGAGCGGGTTTGGCCCCGAACATCTGGGTTCTTGTCGCGTTCCGGATCGTCGGCGGTCTCGGTGTCGGTTTCGCTTCGGTGATCGCTCCGGCCTATATCGCGGAAACCTCACCTGTAAACATCCGTGGCAGGCTCGGCTCTCTGCAGCAGCTCGCCATCGTCAGCGGTATTTTCCTGGCCTTGGCGGTCGACGCGTTGCTGGCCCACCTGGCCGGCGGCGCCAGCAATGAGCTGTGGCTTGGTCAAGAAGCCTGGCGATGGATGTTCCTGACCATGGCCATCCCCGCTGTCGCCTACGGTCTGCTTGCTTACACCATTCCCGAGTCGCCACGTTATCTCGTTGCCACGCACCGCATTCCGGAAGCCCGCAAGGTGCTCACCATGCTGCTCGGGGAGAAGAACCTGGAAATCACGCTGGACCGTATCCAGGAGACACTCGACACGGAGAGAGCACCGTCGTGGCGGGACATGTGCAAGCCCGGCGGCGGCCCGCTGAACTTCTACGGCATCGTGTGGGTCGGTCTGGCGCTGTCGGTGTTCCAGCAGTTCGTCGGAATCAACGTGATCTTCTACTACTCGAACATCCTGTGGGAGGCCGTCGGTTTCGACGAGAGCTCCTCGTTCATCATCACGGTGATCACCTCGGTCGTGAACATCCTGACGACGGTGGTCGCGATCATGTTGATCGACAAGATCGGCCGGAAGCCCCTGCTGCTGATCGGTTCGGCCGGTATGACGCTCACGCTCGCCACTATGGCGGTCATCTTCGGTACTGCTCCGCAGGTCAATGGCGTGCCCCAGTTGGACCACATTGAAGGGCCGATCGCGTTGGCGGCAGCCAATCTGTTCGTGGTGGCGTTCGGTATGTCCTGGGGTCCGGTGGTTTGGGTGCTGCTGGGCGAGATGTTCCCGAACCGTATCCGGGCCGCGGCTTTGGGTCTAGCCGCAGCCGGCCAGTGGGTGGCCAACTGGCTCATCACCGTCACGTTCCCGGCACTGCGCGACATGTTGGGCCTGGCGTACGGGTTCTATGCGCTGTGTGCGGCGCTGTCCCTGCTGTTTGTGCTCCGGTGGGTGCGGGAGACCAAGGGCGTGGCCCTGGAGGACATGCACGCCGAACTCCTGGAGGCCTAGCGCAACCGCCGGCGGTTCCGCCGGCACTCAACGGCGTGGATCACCACACCCGCATGCTACTGGTCAATCTCGTTGCCGGACTGTTTGTTTCGTCGTCTTCGTTTTCGGGTGGGTACAGGCTCGGGTGGTGGTACTGATTCGTGCGGGGTTGGCCTACGTCGAGTAGTGGTGGTGGGGTCCAGTGGGGGCGGCCGTCGGGGCCGATGGTGGTGGTCCAGCCGTGGGGTTGGTCGGCGAGGCGGTTGTCGGGGCCGCAGGCCAGGGTGAGGTTGGTGATGTCGGTGGGGCCGCCGTCTTTCCAGGTGCAGACGGCGTGGTGGGCTTGGGTGCGGGAGGCCGGTTGGGTGCAGTTGGGGCGGGTGCAGCCGCGGTCGCGGGCGAAGAGCATCAGGTGTTGCCCTGGTGAGGCCACTCTGCGGGTGCGGGCGAGGTAGAGCGGGATGGTGGTGTGTTTGTCGAACACCGCGAGGTAGCAGTAGGACCGTGATGCCATCCGGATCAGCTCGCCCATCGGCAGGGTGGTGCCGGTGTGGGTGAGGGCCAGGCCCGCACCGGCTTGGAGTTCCTGCAGGGTGGTGGTGACCACGACGGAGACGGGGATGCCGTTGTGCTCGCCTAACTCCCCGGACGTTAAGGCGCGGCGGGCCAGGGTAGCCAGGGCGTCGTGGGTGCGTTGGGCGGCGGTGCGGGTGTCGGACTGAATCTGGTCGGCCGAAGCGGTGCCGGTGGTGCAGGGTGTGGGGTCGTTGGGGTTGGCCATGCCGGGGGCCGCTAACTTCTCGAGTACTGCGTCGAGTAGGGCGCGGCATGGTGGGTCGAGCCAGCCTTCGATGCGGGACATCCCGTCGGGTTGTTGTTTGCCGATGGTGACGCCGCGGCGGCGGGCGCGTTCACGGTCGTCGGGTTCGGGGCCGTCCTGGTCGAGGCGGTAGCGCAGTTGGTTGGCGGCTTGGCGGAGTTCTTCGGGGGTTTGATGCCGGGCCCCGGCGATCAGGGTCTGTTCGCACTGGGCGATGGTGGTGGGGTCGACCCAGTTGGGCAGGTTGGTGAGGAAGTGACCGATCGCTTTGACGTGGTCGGTGTTGATCTCGCCATCGGCCTGCGCCGCGGCCGCGTGCTCCCATAGCGGCGGCAGTGGCTCGCCGGTCAGCCCTATCCGTGGGCCGAGGTGTTCGGCGTCGCGGACCCGGCGTCGGGCCTCCTCGCGGCTGATCCGTAGTCGGATGGTCAGGACGTCGGCCCAGTTTTTGGCGCCGATCGCTGTCGGGGTGGTTCGGGCCTGCAGCGCGGCCAGCAGGGAGTGGTCGACCACCGCGCCGGCGCAGGACACCTTCTCGCGGCGGGACTGCAATTCCAGCAGGTCGGGCACGGAGAGCCCGGTGTAGTCGAAGGCGGCGAGCCGGGCGTGCAGGGTTTCGAGTTCGGCGTAGGCCTCCTCGATCGCGGCCCGGTCGATGGTCATAATCGAACACTAGTTCGAACCACCGACAAGAATCGGCACTGGATGTGACGCCAGTTACCTACCGTGACCAGCGCAAACAAAGTGACCAAAGTTTTTCGCGCCAAGACGCGGTGGCGTGCTGACAGTGGCTGATTGGCGTCGTCGACACGCCTGCGAAACCGGTTTGCACAGCATGAAACAATTCAAGCCCGTGAAGACCTTCGACGCGCTGTTCGCTGAGTTGAGCGAGAAAGCGCAGACCCGCCCGGCCGGCAGTGGCACCGTCGCAGCCCTGGACGCAGGGGTCCATCATCTGGGCAAGAAGATCATCGAAGAAGCCGGTGAAGTGTGGATCGCCGCCGAGCACGAGAGCGATGACGAACTGGCCGGCGAGATCAGCCAGCTGCTGTACTGGACCCAGGTGTTGATGATCAAGCGCGGTCTCACCCTCGACGACGTGTACGGCAAGCTGTGAACACGTTGACGAGCGGGATGAATGAGACGAACGGAATGTTGCGCGTTGCCGTCCCCAACAAGGGTGCGCTGAGCGAGTCGGCTGCGCACATCCTGTCCGAGGCCGGCTATCGCCGTCGGACTGACCCCAAAGACCTGACGGTTGTCGACCCGGCCAACAAGGTCGAGTTCTTCTTCCTGCGGCCCAAGGACATTGCCATCTACGTCGGCTCCGGGCAGCTCGATTTCGGCATCACCGGGCGTGATCTGGCGGCCGAGTCGATGGCGCCGGTGCAGGAGCGGCTGGCGCTTGGTTTCGGTTCATCGACCTTCCGGTACGCCGCACCCGCCGGGCGGGACTGGACGGTCGCCGACCTCGCCGGCAAGCGGGTCGCCAGCGCCTATCCCAACCTGGTTCGGAAGGACCTGGCGGACAAGGGAATCGAAGCCACGGTGATCCGGCTGGACGGGGCGGTGGAAATCTCGATCCAGCTCGGGGTGGCGGACGCGATCGCCGATGTGGTCGGCTCTGGTCGGACCCTGGCACTGCACGATTTGGTGGCCTTCGGCGAATCGCTGTGTGACTCGGAGGCGGTGCTGATCGAACGCGTGGACGTCGAGCCGTCGGCCGCCCGCGATCAGCTCGCCGCCCGAGTGCAGGGCGTGGTGTTCGGGCAGCAGTACCTGATGCTCGACTATGACTGCCCGCGAAGCGCTTTGGAGCGTGCGACCGCGATCACGCCGGGGCTCGAGTCGCCGACCATCGCCCCACTGGCTGACCCGGATTGGGTGGCGGTAAGGGCATTGGTGCCACGCCGTCAGGTCAACGCCATCATGGATGAGCTTGCGACCATTGGGGCGAAGGCGATCCTGGCGTCCGATATTCGGTTCTGCCGCTTCTGAACCCGACCGGTGCTAGCGTCTGCTGAGGTTGTCCCTTGGCTCACCGCCGATTCGGAGGTCGATGTGACGCACGCACTGGTAATGCTTTTGGCTCTACTGATCGGCGTGGTAGCCGGTCTTCGGGCGCTGACGCCCCCGGCAGTTGTGGCGTGGGGCGCCAAGCTCGGTTGGCTGCCGGTGGCCGGCACCTGGGCTTCCTGGGTGGCCCATCCGATCACGGTCACCGTGCTGACGATTCTGCTGCTGGTGGAGCTGGTCACCGATCAGCTGCCCTCGACGCCGGCCCGGACGGTCCCGCCGCAGTTCGTGGTGCGGATCCTCACCGGTGCCTTTGCCGGTGCGGTGATCGGTGCCGGTTGGCATCACACCTTCACCGCCACCGGATGCGGCATGATCGGTGCGGTGATCGGCACCATGGCCGGCTACAACGCCCGCCGGGCCCTCGTCGAACGCAACGGCGGTAAGGATCGCCCGGTTGCCATCGTCGAGGACGCCATTGCGGTGCTCGGTGGGTTCGGCGTGGCCGCACTGGCAACTCTTCTGTAAATGGGCACTGCCACAACGGCATTCGACGCCATTGTCGTCGGAGCGGGGCAGGCTGGGCCGCCGCTGGCCGGTCGATTGACCGAGGCCGGTAACACCGTCGCGGTGGTGGAACGCAAACTGGTGGGCGGCACCTGCGTCAACTATGGCTGCATCCCCACCAAGACCCTGGTGGCCAGCGCCCACGCCGCGCACCTGGCCCGCCGCAGCGCCGAATTCGGCATCGGTACAGGGCAGATCACGGTCGATATGGCCAGGGTCAAGGATCGCAAAGACGGCATCGTCACCGCCGACCGCACGGGCGTTGAGGGCTGGCTGGAGACCATGGACGGCTGCACGCTACTGCGCGGGCACGCCCGGTTCACCGACCCGCATACCTTGGCGGTTGGCGACCAGACCATCACTGCCGAGCGGATCTTCCTCAACGTCGGTGGCAGGGCCTCGGTGCCTGACATCCCGGGCCTGGCCGACGTCGACTATCTGACCAATGTCGGTATTCTCGAACTCGACACGGTACCAACGCATCTCGTGATCATTGGCGGTAGCTATATCGGCCTCGAGTTCGCGCAGATGTACCGGCGGTTCGGTGCCGAGGTCACCGTGATTGAGCGCGGCCCGCGATTGGCCTCCCGCGAGGACGACGATGTGTGTGTTGCCATCAAGGACATCCTGGAGCGCGAGGGCATCACAATCCACTTGGGCGCCAGCGACATTCGTGTCGAGCGCGAAGGTGACGGGGTGGCGGTGACCACCCGTCCCGGTGGCCCGGTGGTCACCGGCTCGCATCTGCTGGTCGCGGTGGGACGGGTGCCCAACACCGATGAGCTGGGTTTGGATGTCGCCGGAGTAGCAACCGACGCAAGGGGTTTCATCACCGTGGATGACCAATTGCGCACCAACATCGAGCACATCTGGGCAATGGGTGACTGTAACGGCAGGGGAGCGTTCACCCACACTTCGTACAACGACTTCGAGATCGTGGCGGCCAATCTGCTCGATGGCGAACCTCGCCGGGTCAGCGATCGGATCCCCACCTATGCGCTCTACATCGACCCGCCGCTGGGCCGGGCCGGGATGACCGAGGCCCAGGTGCGGGCCTCGGGCCGAAAGGCGTTGGTGGGCAAGCGTCCGATGACACGGGTCGGTAGGGCGGTCGAGAAGGGCGAGACTCAGGGTTTCATGAAGGTACTGGTCGACGCTGAATCCGGGCAGATTCTCGGCGCATCCATCCTCGGCGTCGGCGGCGACGAGGTGGTGCACTGCATCCTGGACCTGATGTCCGCTGGAGCGCCGTACACCACCATGACCCACACCGTACACATCCACCCGACCGTGGCGGAGTTGGTGCCGACGATGTTGGAGGGGCTCAGGCCTCTGCAGCAACTGGCCCCGTAATAGCCTGTACCGCAGCACGTCCGGCGACCAACTGCCGGGTCACGAGGGCGACCCGGCGACCCAGATGTTCGCACGTGGCAAGGTCCGACGGGTGTACATCGGTGGCATTGGCATCCACGTCGGTGGCTGCTGCAGCGCCGAGCCAGAAGCCCAGTCGGTTCAGGTCGTGCTCACTCGACCCGGAACTGTTCCAGCCGGGCCCCAGGCCGAGGTTCACCCAATGCATGTGATGCTGAGCGGCGAATACCGTTAGTGAGACAAGTGAATTGAGCTTGTCGCCGCTCTTGGCGCCGGAGTTGGTGAAGCCCGCGGCGACCTTGTCGCCCCAGGTGCCGAGTTGGCAGCGCCGACCGGTCTGCTCGGCGAAGGCCTGGAAAACCGCCGACACGTTGCCCATGTAGGTGGCGGTGCCGAAGATGATGGCGTCGGCGCAGTCCAGAGTGGGCCAGTCGTCGTCGGACAACTCCGAAAGTCGGATCATGGCCACCTCGACGTCGGCCGACCGGGCGCCCGCCGCAACCGCGTCGGCCAGGACTGCGGTGTGACCGAAGCCGGACTGGTAGGCAACGACGACCGAAGGGGTGCTGTCAAAATCGTTCTGGGACATGCGCTTAGCCGTTCTGAATGGGGCTGCGGCCCGCGATCTGTTCGTAGCGTTCCAACCAGCCGGGCAGCGGTGTGCCGTCCAGCAGTGCTTGCAGCCGGTCCAGGTAGGCCTGGGTGCCGGGCCGGAAACCGTTGGCGTTGGGGACGCCAAGGCCGCGATGAGTCAGGCGGAGCAGCGTGCCGGAGCCGTCGGCGATGAGTTCGTAACGCACCACGCCGGGTTCGACGATCTGTTGGTGCCATTCGTGTTCGAACACCTTTGGCGGGTCCCAGACCAGGATGCGCCCAGTCATCCGCTTCATCTCCGGCGGCACCGGGGGACCAGAGGCCACGGTCTCGATGGAGCCGCCCGCCCTGGCGTCGATCTGGGTCTTGCCCATCCACTGGTCGCGGTGTGCCGGTTGGGTGATGGCAGCCCATACCCGCTCCACCGGATGGGCCAGCCTCCGCTCGAAGATCAACGTTGCGCGATCACCGTCGACGACGACTTCGCCTTGCAGCCCAATCTGATTCATTCATCCTCCTTGAAAGCGCGGTCCAGGTGACGGGTCAGAGCGTCCAGATGATCGGTCCAATAGCGCCGGTACCGCTCGATCCAGCGGTCCATCTCGACCAGGCCGTCGGCCCGCAGTGCGTAGATGCGTCGCTGGGCATCGGGGCGCACTTCGACCAGTCCGACCTCGCGCAGCACCCGCAGATGCCGGGACACGGTGGGCTGGGTCAGGCCGGGCAGTGTGGCCACCAGTTCGCCGGCGGTACGTTCGCCGCCCGCCAGTACGTCGAGCAAGGCGCGGCGGTTGGGTTCGGCGACGGCTTCGAACACATCCACGCAACTAATATCGCATATCATCTATATAGATGTAAAGGAATATAAGGCGCCGGCCAATGACGCGCCTGCCAGCAGGCGGAGGAGGTAACCGCATGACGGTGCTACACGCGATCAAGCAATCAGCGTGAGCGGAGCGGAATCGGCGGCTGGGTTCGGATGGTTATCGTCGGTATTGCCTACCGGAGTTGTTCTAGATCCCGACCGTAGTTCGACCAATCATGTCGCCGCCGCGATCGACCAGGCCCTCCGCGCCTATGACGCCGGCGTACGTCAATTGTGGATAGCCCAGCAGTTCGACCACGACGCGATCTCGCTGGCCGGATATGTAGGCGCCGCGGTGCCAGGCCTTGGCGACGGTACCTTCGTGGTTCCCATCAACCCACGGCATCCGCTGATCGTCGCCTCCCAAGCCCAGACCGCCCAGGCCGCGACCGGCGGGAACTTCGCTCTCGGTCTGGGCCTGGGCGCACACGCTCCCGAACAGGTGGCGTTCGGGACCGCCTGGCCCAACACCATCGGCCGATTACGCGAGCACCTGCAGGTGCTGCGGGCGATCCTGGACACCGGCACCGTTGACTTCCACGGCGAAGAATTCACCGCCGCCCCGCAGTGGCCGGTGACGGTGGCCGGCGGCGCGCCGCTGCCGGTCTACGTCGCGGCCATGGGGCCCAAGGCATTACGCGTCACAGGGGAACTGGCTGACGGGACTTTGCCGTACCTGGCGGGGCCGCGCACCCTTGAGAGATTCATCGTGCCGACCATCACCGCGGCCGCCAGCGCGGCCGGCAGACCCGCAGCGAAGGTGATCGCCGCGGTACCCGTGCTGGTGACCGACGACGTCGACGAAGGTCGGGCACGCGCCGCCGAGGCCCTCGAGTTCTACACGACCATTCCGTCATACGCGCGGGTGATCGCGCGCGAAGGCGTGGACTCCATAATCGACCTCGCTGCAGTCGGCACCGCCGCCCAAGTGGGCGCACAACTGCGCCGCTATCTCGATGCAGGAGCGACCGATGTCGTGCTCAGTCCACTGGTACGCACAGGCGTGGCTGCGCTGGAACCGATTTGGGACGTGGCCGCGACGCTGTAAGGACGGCCGATAAGCCCAATTCAGGCGGCGACGATATGTCATCGAAGTTGGGAACCTACAGCCACAGGCATTGCGTGGTGCTACGGCTGTTATGCCCGCTTCATCGGCCAGCGAATCAGCGCGGCCAACTCCTCACGATCAGCGGCATCGAGCTTCAGGCAGGCCCGGTAGATATGGCCCTCGGCAGTTCGCACGGACATGCACAGTTTGTCGGCGATATCGCGGTTGGACAGGCCCTCAGCGACCAGAGAGGCGATCTCGTGTTCGCGGGAGCTTAGCGGAAGTGGTTGTGCTGCAGCACGAATCGCGGGAGTGATGACACCACCGCAGCGCTCCGCGAGGTCGGCAACCCGGGCCGCGGCAAGCGCGCCCAGCCGTCGTCGCCCGGCCCGGTCGTGTGCGGTGGCGGCCTGCGCTGCAGCGTCTGTGGCCGCCAGCAGCAGCCCGACGGCCTCGAACTCGAGGCTCACGGCATCAAGACGCTCGGCGTCGGAGTTGGCCAGGGCCACGGCATGATCGGCATAAAGCACCGCGAGCTTGCCGTCCAGGTCTCCAGCAAGTTGTACAAGGCGAGACCCGGAGGTCCGGTCGCCGAATCGTGCGGCGTGATGGAGGGCCTCGGCTTCGACCGCGTACTGCTTGGATTGTCGCGCTTCAGTGGCAGCGCGCCGGGCGAGGTCGATTGCAGTACGGTGCCCACCGCGCGCCGCTGCCAGCCACGCCCGCGCGATCAGCATTTCCGGGCCGAACAATGCGACCTGCGGACCGAAACGTCGGGCCGCGTCGGCCAACACACGCTCCGCATCGAGGAACTGGCCCAGCGCGGTATAGCTACGGATGAGCAGCAGTTGACCCACGAGGCGCCACGGCAGGGGAGTCTTAGCGTTGAGAGCGGCCAGTGCCTGCTCGATCTCGGTGATGGCGTCGCGGAATTGACCACGACATGTTGCCACCAGACCAGTCGCGATTTTCGCGATGGCCCAGCCCATGAACTGGCCTTCGGAGAAGACATTGCCGAACTCGGCGGCGAGCTGACCGGCCCGATCCAGGTCGCCCAGATAGGCCAGTGCGAGCACGTCGAAGTACCGGATCATCAGCCGGATCATGCCGTCGGTGGTTCTCGGCTCGGCCCGATAACGGAGGGCGATGGTGACGTACGAGCGGCTGCGCCCACTGACCGGCATGGCCAGGCCGGCGGCAAACGTCGCGAAGTCGATGGCTTCTTCGGGTGCGCAGGGGTCGTTCAGAACCGCGGTCGAGGCACTGATTGCAGCCTCGATGTCGTTCTGGTGCACCGATACCGCCGCAGCGCAGCCTTCGACGATCGATCGCCGTTCCGGCTGCTGAATCCGGGATCGCAACAACACAAGAAGGTCATGGGTCGCCTCGACGTCGACGACCGACCAGAACAATATGCTCAATCGCGGGATGCCCCAGAGCAGCAATAGCAGTTCATCGAGATCGTCGGGATTGAACCGGGCCAGGACGGCGTCGGCCTCATCCGCGCGGCCCTGCCACAGCACTGCGCGGGCCAGCAGCGCGCCGGCCCGCAAGCCGTCTCCGTGATCAAAGGCGGTGCGGGCCAACTGTTCTCCGAGCGGCAGATTGGCCAGCGCGATAGCATCCCGAGCTGCCGCGACCAGCAGGGAATTGTCCGGCAGCCGGTCGCTTTCGGCGCTCAACTGAGCAAGCCGGATCCGTGCGGCGGCCGAGTCCAGAGGCTGACGGCGCAGTACCTGGGTCAGCTGGCCTCTGAGCATCCGCGCTGACGCTGTGCCCAGGCGTCTTCGGATCACCTCACCGTATAGCGGATGGCTGAATGAGGCCTCGGTCTGCAGGCCGTCTCGGGCGATTCGGATAAACCCTTGTGCCTCTGCGGAATTCACGCACGCCTCGCCGCACAGCTCGGTAAGTGTATCGATGTCCAGTGGCTCGCACAGCGCCAGCAGATGTAGCGCAGCGGTGGCCTCGCCCGCCCGGTTGAGCTGCTCGTCCAGCAGCGCCACCAAGCTCGATGTCACGGCCGCGCGTCCGCGCAGCTGCCATATTCCGTCGACCTCGGTTAGGTTGCCGGCTTGCAGCGCGCCTTCGAGAAGGTGCCGCAGATACAGCGGAGAACCTCCCGACGTCCGCCACAGTACGTCGGCCGACAGACCCTCCAGTGTCCCGCCGAGCGCTTGCTGTGCCAGCGTGGCGCACTGCGACTTCGACATCGGCTGCAGATCGAGGCGCAGCAGATAGCCGTCCTTCCACAGCGAAGTCACCGCATCGGACACCGGTTCGCCACTGCGGACGGTCAGGACAATGCGCGCGGCCCGCTCGACCGCAACGTGGTGCAGCATGGTCGCCGAAAGCTGATCCAACAGGTGCGCGTCGTCGACACAGATGATGGACCGATTGCCTGCGAGCAGTGCCTGTCGCGAGGCCGACAGCAGAGCGATCGGGTCGTGTCCACTGCACAGGCCTATCCACGGCGCGAAGACTCCCAGGGGAATGGCGCGTGAGGTGGCCGTACAGGCAGCCCAGTGCACAGTCGCCGATGGGACCGTCAGTACCGAAGGTTTGGTCAGTGTGCGGGCCAGCGTGGTCTTGCCGATACCGGCCGGCCCGACCAGCACAACGCCGCTGACAGTGTCAGAGCTCAAGGCCTCTGCGATCAGCCGTTGCTCAACCGGCCGATCGATTAGTTGCCATGCGCTGCCCACACCACCCCCTCGACCCCAGACGCCGGTACCGACTCACAAGTTAATTTCGAGGATGTTAGCAGAATATATTCTGCGCGCGCGGTAATTTTCTGGGCAGGTCAGCGCCGTTGTACCAGCAATGTCTGCGCCGAAGTCCCGATGAAACCCTCAACATCGAACAACTCGGCAGTGGTTACTCCGATGCCGTCCGGTCCGATCGAACCTCGGGCCCGTAACGCGAAGTCCGTGCCGACTGGCAGGCGATGCAGGTGCACGGTGGTGTCGGTATTCATGAACAGGAATTGCTGCGGGTCCAGCGAAGCTCCGACACCGTTGGCCGAATCCGCCACCATGGCCAGGCGCTGCAACGCCGTGGTGTCTTCGTCGTCGATCAATTGCACCAAGGGGCGCAGCCACACCACCGCGGCGTCGGCGGAGTCGGACTGCGGCACCCACGTCACGGTCTCCAAGTACCCGGGGCGGTCCTGCCAGGGATGCCGGAACCCCGTGTCGGCTCCCTCCACCAGGGGCGGATACCGATCCTGTGCTGCGTCGCGGGTGTCACTGGTGGCCAGCAACCACGCACTGACCCGGGCCACTGCCCGTTGGGAGTCGTTGGGCGCAGCGGCCGTCATTTCGGCGGTCATCATGGCGATGCGCGAGCCGGGACGCGATATCCAGGCCCGAACCCGGACGGGTGAAACGGGAATGGCGCCCAGGATGTCCATGGTCAGTCGGCCGACCCGAAGTCCTGTCCCTTCGGCAAGTTCCTCGATGGACCGGGTCAGAAGAGCCAGTGGAGGTGAGCCATGTTGAATGCTCGGATCCCAGTTGCTGGAGGTGCCCTCGGTGGAATCGAACAGTTGCCAGTCACCATCGGTGCCGAGACGGCGGTAGTAGCAGTCGATCATGCGGCATCGAAGCTGTCCGGCCACCCCGGATAGGGCGGGGGAGTGCCGCCGAATGCCGGGCACAGCGCCTGGTGCGTGCACCAGTCGCACAACCGGGACGGGCTGGGCCGGAAATCACCTGTCACGCCGGCATTTTGGATGGCCCGCCATATGGCCATCAGGGTCTTCTCGAATCGCTCCAGCTCGTCCAGCTCGGGGCTGTAGTCCAGCACTTGGCCGTCAGCCAGGTAGAGCAGCCGCAAGCGGGCCGGCACGATGCCGCGCAACCTCAGCAGGGCCACCGCGTAGAACTTCATCTGGAACATCGCCTTGAACTCGGCCATGGCCCGTGCTGCCGGCGGGGCCTTGCCGGTCTTGTAGTCGACCACGCGCATCTCGCCGGTTGGCGCGACGTCGATGCGGTCGACGAAACCGCGCAACAAGGTGCCGTCGGCCAACTCGACCTCGACGCGCTGTTCGCAGCTCTGAGGGTCGAACCGGGTCGGATCCTCCAGCCGGTAGTAACCCGACAGCAGCGCCCGCGCTTCCTTGAGCAGCGTCTCGCGCAACTCGGGCGCGATCTCGTCGCCCAGCTCCGGCCGCTCGGCTATCACGGCATTCCAGGCTGGGGCGACCAAGGACAGCGCGGTTTCCGGGATGCGGTCACCGGCGGGCAAGGCGTAGAGCCGTTCAAGCGCAGCGTGCACCACCGACCCACGCAACTGTGCCGTCGACGGTGGCTCGGGGAGCCGGTCGATGGCCCGGAATCGGTACAGCAGCGGGCACTGCTTGAAGTCGCTGGCCCGCGACGGTGACAACGCCGGGCGCCGGGTGCGGACCGCGTCGTCACTGATCTCGGATGTACTCATGCGCGATCCGACTCCGCTTCTCGCCGAGTGCTCATACATGCAGCCTATGGCCCGGCGCCGACAAAACTCGCCCAACCCGGCCGCCTGCGGCTACGCGTGAGCTGGCAGGCTAGTCCGGTGCCCATCACCGGACCCTTCACTGTCGGCGACCGCGTTCAACTGACCGACGCCAAAGGCCGGCACTACACCATGGTGCTGGCTCCCGGCGGGGAGTTTCACACCCATCGCGGCATCATCGCTCACGATTCGGTGATCGGGCAGCCTGAGGGCAGCGTGGTGAAGTCCACCAATGGCGACCCGTTCCTGGTGCTGCGGCCGCTGCTGATCGACTACGTGCTGTCCATGCCCCGCGGCGCGCAGGTCATCTACCCCAAGGATGCCGCGCAGATCGTGCATGAGGGCGACATCTTCCCGGGCGCAAGGGTTTTGGAGGCCGGCGCCGGGTCCGGTGCGCTGACCTGTTCACTGCTGCGTGCGGTGGGCCCCGGCGGCACCGTGACGTCGTATGAGGTGCGGGACGATCACGCGGTGCACGCGGTGCGCAACGTCGAGACCTTCTTCGGTGAGCGGCCGGAGAACTGGAACCTGGTGGTCGCCGACCTGAACAGCTACGACGGCCCGTCGGGGGCGAGCGAAGCGACGGGGGACAAGCAGGTGGACCGGGTTGTACTCGACATGCTGGCGCCGTGGGACGTGTTGGACACGGTGTCGAAGGCACTGGTGCCCGGTGGTGTCCTGATCGTCTATGTCGCGACCGTCACCCAGCTGTCGCGGACCGTCGAGGCGCTGCGTGAGCAGACCTGCTGGACCGAGCCGCGCTCCTGGGAGTCACTGCAGCGCGGCTGGGATGTGGTCGGGCTGGCAGTCCGGCCGCAGCATTCGATGCGTGGCCATACCGCGTTTCTGATCAGTGCGCGCCGGCTGGCTCCGGGCGCGGTGACGCCGACGCCGTTGCGCCGTAAGCGAAATATATGACGGCTCCGCGCTAGTCCTCGCTGCTGGCCAACCCACGCTGGGCCGACAGCAACTCGACCTCCGGCCGCCCGGCCACCAATCGCTCGGTCGCGTCCAGGACGTCGACGCAGTGGCTGCGATCAGCGGCCACCACCGCCACTCCGATCGCTGCCCGACGGTGCAGGTCCTGGTGTCCGGACTCGGCCGCCGACACCGAGAACTTGCGTTGCAACTCGGCGATGATAGGACGGATCAGCGAACGCTTCTGCTTCAGCGAATGCACGTCACCGAGCAGCAGATCGAATTCCAGCCAGCCGATCCACATCGAATGTCAGTGCCCGCCGTCGGGCACGGGCGCTGGCGGCGGGGCAGGTGCCGGCGGGGCCGGCACAGAGGGAGCGGGAGCCTCGTTCTCCGGCCCGCCAGGTTTGCCGAATGCCAGCAGCATGTTGGCGGTCTGGCGGCTCAGCTGCCAGGTGTCGCGCAGCGGGCTGAACTCCATGGGAAAGGTGAAGGATTTCTGCGGTGTGACGGACGAACTCATTGTGACGGTGGCCACAATGTTGCCGGGACTGCTGGCCGACCAGGCCAGATCGGTGGCGGTCACGTTCATCGGATCGAACCCGTTGTCATGCAGCGCCTTGGTGAAGCTGTTCACTGGGCCGCGGTCCTGGACGGTGCCGTACTGGATCAACCCGATCTTTTGCTCAACAGGAATCGAAGGGTCGGCGAGGCGAGCTAACACCCCGGTGAGGACATCGGCGGCCGGAAGTGGGGCGGCGGCCGCGGGCGTGTGCGCGCTTGCGGTCAGCTGCGACTGCGAGGCGGGGTCGACGGGCGGCTCGACGTGCTTGCTACACCCGGACAGCCCGGTCGTCACCACTGCGGCGACGATGAGGGCTGTCCGGACCGCAAGCACCTGGTAGCTCGGCTACTTGACCGACTGCAGGAGCGCCATGGCAGACGCCTTGGACAGCTGCCAGCCGGACGGACTCGGACCGGCGACGAAGGTCAGCGGCTGCATCCCGGTGCCGCCATTGGCGGCCGTTGCGGTGACGTTTGCGGTCGCGGTGCCGTCGCCGGCGTCATCGATGTCAGCGATGGCGAACGTGAGCGGGAAGACGCCCTTGGTCAGCGCGTTGCTGTAGGCGCGGTCGGCGGTGATGGCTTCAAGGCGGCCGACGCCACCCTGGATGTAGTTGCCCTTGGCCCCGGCGAAGGTGCCGGCGCCGGTAAGACCGTTGAGGGTGGCCAGCAAAGGGGCCTGCAGGCCGGGAGCCGGCGCCTGGGGCAACGGAACCTCGCGCACCACGGGCGTGATAGCCGTCGCGGTGAGCGTCCCGGAAGTCGGGGCAATCGCGGTCGCACCGGCCGAAGCTGCGCCGACAAGTGCGACAGCTGTGATACCAGTAACGAGGGATTTGACGGTCACGACAGTCCTTTCGATGATCCCGACTTGGGTAGAAGGTTAACAGCGCCGTCGGATGATCGTCAGTGTGTCGAATCTCCTTGAGCACACATGAATGACCGATCGCCGGTAGCGTTGAGGTATCCGCCGCACCAACATCAGGTGTGGGAAAGGAGCGCATGATGAGTGAGTCAGACCGTGCGGATGCGTTCGGTAACACCGACACACCCCGCCCGAAGCCCATGTCCGGCGTAGACGCCGCGGAACTCGAACGGCTCCGAAGCGAGACTGCCGCATTGCGCGAGCAGTTGAGCCTCGCCGCCGGCTCTCCCCGCGGCCAACGAGACGTACAGCAACTCGAAGCCCGGATCGATTCACTGACCGCGCGCAACGGCAAGCTGATGGACACCCTCAAAGAGGCGCGCCAGCAATTGCTGGCGTTGCGCGAGGAGGTCGACCGGCTGGGGCAGCCGCCCAGCGGCTACGGCGTCCTGCTGCTCACCCACGAGGACGACACCGTCGACGTGTTCACCTCGGGTCGCAAGATGCGGTTGTCATGCTCGCCGAACATCGACATCAAGGAACTAAAGCAAGGCCAGACCGTCCGTCTCAACGAGGCACTGACCGTCGTCGAGGCCGGCTCCTTCGAGTCCGTCGGTGAAATCAGCACGCTGCGGGAAATCCTGTCCGACGGCAAGCGAGCCCTCGTGGTCGGCCATGCCGACGAGGAGCGCATCGTCTGGCTGGCCGAGCCGCTGGTCGCCCCGGAGTTCCTGGACCCCGAGGTCGTCGCCTTGCTGGAGGACGCCGAGGAGGACCTGCGTTCACGCAAGCTGCGTCCGGGTGACTCGCTGCTGGTCGACAGCAAGGCCGGCTACGCGTTCGAGCGCATCCCGAAGGCCGAGGTCGAAGATCTGGTGCTCGAGGAGGTGCCCGACGTCAGCTACAGCGACATCGGTGGCCTGGGCCGGCAGATCGAGCTGATCCGCGACGCCGTCGAGCTGCCGTTCCTGCACAAGGATCTGTACAAGGAGTACGCGCTGCGGCCGCCCAAGGGCGTGCTGCTGTACGGCCCGCCCGGCTGTGGTAAGACGCTGATCGCGAAGGCCGTGGCCAACTCGCTGGCCAAGAAGATGGCTGAGATCCGCGGCGACGATGCGCGCGAGGCCAAGAGCTACTTCCTGAACATCAAGGGCCCGGAACTGTTGAACAAGTTCGTCGGCGAGACCGAGCGGCATATCCGCCTGATCTTCCAGCGAGCTCGTGAGAAGGCGTCCGAGGGCACCCCGGTGATCGTGTTCTTCGACGAGATGGACTCCATCTTCCGGACCCGCGGCACCGGCGTCAGCTCCGACGTCGAAACCACTGTCGTCCCACAGCTTCTCAGTGAGATCGACGGTGTCGAGGGCCTGGAGAATGTGATCGTCATCGGCGCTTCCAACCGTGAGGACATGATCGACCCGGCGATCCTGCGGCCCGGCCGCCTGGACGTCAAGATCAAGATCGAACGGCCGGATGCCGAAGCGGCGCAGGACATCTTCAGCAAGTACCTCACCGAGGAACTGCCGGTGCACGCCGACGATCTGCGCGAGTTCGGCGACGACCGGGCGCTCTGCATCAAGACCATGATCGAGAAGGTCGTGGATCGGATGTACGCGGAGATCGACGACAACCGGTTCCTGGAAGTCACCTATGCCAACGGTGACAAGGAAGTCATGTACTTCAAGGACTTCAACTCGGGCGCCATGATCCAGAACGTGGTGGACCGGGCCAAGAAGTACGCGATCAAGTCGGTGCTGGAAACCCAACAGCGGGGCTTGCGTATCCAGCACCTGCTGGACTCGATCGTCGATGAGTTCGCCGAGAACGAGGATCTGCCCAACACGACCAATCCCGATGACTGGGCACGGATTTCGGGCAAGAAGGGCGAGCGGATCGTCTACATCCGGACGCTGGTCACTGGCAAGAGTTCCAGCGCCAGCCGCGCTATCGACACCGAGAGCAACCTGGGACAGTACCTGTAGCGCGTCACTCTCCAACAGAAACAAATATCCCCATTCGCTTCGTCGAGTGGGGATATTTGTGTCTGCGCACGGCTCGGGGTCCAACACCACCCCACTGCCGTAGTCAGCGCGGCGCCCGGGTCCGATACCGGTCGCGGGCCTCCAGCGTGCGTTGCAGATCCGCCACCTGGGGGTCGACGAACTCGGTGCGGTAGTCGGAGTCACTGGCCGCGCGGGCGCTGAGGTACATGAACGTCAGGGCGCCCAGGAACAGCGTCATCTGAATCAGTGGCTCCGGGATCGGCAACGTCATGCCCAGCAGGGTGCCCATGGGTGACCCGGACGGTGCCCACTGTGCGAGTAGCTCCGGGCTCAGCAGAATCAGCCCGAACCCGAAGAAGATGGCCGCGGTTACCGCGGCGACCGTCAACAACTGCGCCACCTGTGACATCGCCAACACGAACACCACGTTGGCACTTTCGGTGCGAGACAACGGGATTCGTCGGCCGGGGTCGGGCATCTGCTCGAAGGGAGTTCCGGTCAGGGGCGCGGGTCCCGTCGTGGACGACTGCTGCGTGGTTGTGGTCAGGAGCGGGCGGACCCGGTCGATCGTCGTCGTCACGACGAATGTCACCGCGATCAGCGCCAGGAAATCCAGTGCGCACCACAGTCGGGCGCGGCTGAGGGTGGCCGCCATGATCCAGGCGTAACCGTTGAAGAACACCAGCACGGTGAGCAGCATTATCGGCAGCACCCTGGCGAACAGGCGGCCCAGGTTGGACAGATTGTGCACCGTCACATCCAGTGCCCAGCCGAGTATCGATCCGATTCCGGATGCGGTGCACGCCAGGATGAGGGCGATGATCACCCCGGCATAGATCAGATTCGGGCCGACTCGTGGGCTCGGCCCGCCTAATACCGCTCCTGTCACGCATACCGCGACGGCCACAAAGGCCGCTGCCGCGCGATTGCGCCAGGACGAGATTCGTGACACCCCCCAGCCGATCAGCGACGCGACCGGTGCCACCAACACCAGCAGACCCAGGACGAACCATTCGGTACGGGTCGGCGCGCCGCCGATGTTGACGGTGTGTTTGCCGGTGATCGACGTCACCAGAATCGAGTTGGCCATGAACACGGCGAATGCCGCCAGCACGGGCGCCGAGCGCTGCCACAGCCGCCGTACCAGCGCCCCTGGACGTAGTACCGCCGGCAGGCCACGGCGCAGGAACCAGGTCTCTGCGGCGATCCGGTCGGTTACCGAGATGGTCATGGTGCTCAATCGTGCAACAGAAGTCGGACGGGGGCTTGAAAGCGATTCGTCTAGTCTGAGCGGCATGCAACGGATCATCGGGACCGAGGTCGAATACGGCATCTCATCGCCGTCGGATCCGACCGCAAATCCGATCCTGACGTCGACTCAGGCGGTGCTGGCATATGCGGCGGCCAGCGGGATCCAGCGGGCCAAGCGCACGCGCTGGGACTACGAGGTCGAATCCCCGCTGCGCGACGCCCGTGGCTTTGACCTGAGCCGTTCCACTGGCCCCGCACCGATCGTGGACGCTGACGAGATCGGCGCCGCCAACATGATCTTGACCAATGGCGCTCGGCTCTATGTCGACCATGCCCATCCGGAGTACTCGGCGCCCGAGGTCACCGATCCGATGGATGCGGTGATCTGGGACAAAGCCGGCGAACGCGTCATGGAGGCCGCGGCTCGGCACGTGGCCAGCGTGCCCGGCGCGGCCAGGCTGCAGCTGTACAAGAACAACGTCGACGGCAAGGGTGCGTCGTACGGTTCGCACGAGAACTACCTGATGAGCCGTCAGACCCCGTTCACCTCGGTGATCGCCGGGTTGACTCCGTTCTTCGTGTCGCGGCAGGTGGTCACCGGTTCCGGCCGGGTCGGTATCGGGCAATCCGGCGACGAGCCGGGCTTCCAGCTCACTCAGCGGGCCGACTACATCGAGGTCGAGGTCGGCCTGGAGACCACGCTCAAGCGCGGCATCATCAACACCCGGGACGAGCCGCACGCCGACGCCGACAAGTACCGGCGGCTGCACGTCATCATCGGTGACGCCAACCTCTCGGAGACGTCGACCTACCTCAAGGTGGGCACCACTTCGCTGGTGCTCGACCTGATCGAGTTCGGTGCGGCCGAGGGCATCGAGCTGTCGGACCTGGCGCTGGCCCGCCCGGTGCACGCGGTGCACGTCATCAGCCGCGACCCGTCGCTGCGGGCCACTGTGGCGCTGGCCGATGGCCGCGAGCTGACCGGCCTTGCGCTGCAACGCATCTACCTGGACCGGGTGGCCAAGTTGCAGGAGCGCCGCGACCCGGACCCGCGGGCCAACCACGTCATCGAGACCTGGGCACGGGTGCTGGATCTGCTCGAACGCGACCCGATGGAGTGCGCCGAGATCCTCGACTGGCCGGCCAAGCTGCGCCTGCTGGAGGGTTTCCGGCAGCGCGAGAACCTGAGCTGGAACGCGCCGCGGCTGCACCTTGTGGACCTGCAGTATTCCGACGTTCGGCTGGACAAAGGCCTGTACAACCGGCTGGTGGCGCGCGGTTCGATGCAGCGGTTGGTCACCGAGCAGGAGGTGCTCGACGCGGTACACAACCCGCCGACCGACACGCGGGCCTACTTCCGGGGTGAATGCCTGCGCCGGTTCGGTGCAGACATCGCCGCGGCCAGCTGGGACTCGGTGATTTTCGACCTCGGAGGCGAGTCGCTGGTGCGTATTCCCACCCTGGAGCCGCTGCGCGGCAGCAAAGCACACGTCGGTGCGTTGTTGGATTCAGTGGACAGCGCCGTGGAACTGGTGGAACAGCTCACGACGTAACTGCTTGGCATACCGGGCAAGACGGGTGCCGACCGGTAGTGTGAGGTAACGCAATCGAGCAGTAGGAGGCGGCGATGGCTCAGGAACAGACCAAGCGTGGCGGTGGTGGCGGCGAGGACGACGACCAGTCGGGCCCGTCTGCCGCGGGCCAGGAGCGTCGAGAGAAGCTGGCCGAGGACACTGACGACCTGCTCGATGAGATCGACGACGTGCTTGAGGAGAACGCCGAGGACTTCGTGCGGGCTTATGTCCAAAAGGGTGGGGAATGACGGCCCGGTACAGCCGCTTACCCGCTGGGCCCCAATTCGCCGATCGTTTAGATGTCACCTCACCGCAGCTGAGTCTGTCGTCGTTCTCGGAGTTTCTGAGCCGACAGGCACCACACCTGCTGCCGTCGGTGAGTGACGTGACCGCGGACGTGAGGAGCAATGGGGTTTCAGCGGGCGGTTCGGACTTGCCCCATGGCACCACGATCGTCGCGTTGAAGTTCCCCGGTGGCGTGTTGATCGCGGGGGACCGGCGGGCCACCCAAGGCAACATGATCGCCAGCCGTGACGTGCAGAAGGTGCATATCGCCGACGACTACACCGCCACCGGCATCGCCGGCACGGCGGCCATCGCGGTGGAATTCGCCCGGTTGTACGCCGTAGAACTCGAGCACTACGAGAAGCTCGAAGGCGTACCGCTGACCTTCCGGGGCAAAGTCAACCGGTTGGCCATCATGGTTCGCGGCAATCTCGGTGCTGCGCTGCAGGGCTTTGTCGCGTTGCCGCTGCTGGTGGGCTATGACCTCGATGATTCTGATCCAGGCAATGCCGGTCGTATCGTCTCGTTCGACGCTGCCGGCGGCTGGAATATCGAGGACGAGGGTTACCAGTCGGTGGGCTCGGGTTCGTTGTTCGCCAAGTCGTCCATCAAGAAGCTGTATTCCCAAGTGACCGATGCGGATTCAGCCTTGAAGGTCGCCATCGAGGCGCTCTACGACGCTGCTGATGACGATTCGGCGACTGGCGGACCGGACCTGACGCGTGGCATCTACCCGACCGCGGCGCTGATAGGTGCCGACGGCGCCGAAGAAGTCACAGAGGAGCGGATCGCCGCGCTGGCCCGCGAGGTCATCGCCAAGCGGACGCGCGCTGGAGGCAACGCCTGATGAGCTTTCCGTATTTCATCTCGCCCGAACAGGCGATGCGTGAGCGTTCCGAGCTTGCGCGCAAAGGCATTTCGCGTGGCCGCAGTGTGGTGGCGCTGGCCTATGCAGGTGGCGTGCTGTTCGTCGCGGAGAACCCGTCGCGGTCGTTGCAAAAGGTCAGCGAGCTCTACGACCGGGTGGGTTTCGCCGCGGTCGGGCGGTTCAACGAGTTCGACAACTTGCGTCGCGGCGGTATCCAGTTCGCTGACACCCGCGGTTACGCCTACGACCGTCGTGACGTCACGGGTCGGCAACTGGCCAACGTGTACGCCCAGACTCTTGGCACCATCTTCACCGAGCAGGCCAAGCCGTACGAGGTCGAGTTGTGCGTGGCCGAGGTGGCCCATTACGGCGAGACCAAAGCCCCTGAGCTGTACCGGATCACGTACGACGGGTCCATCGCCGACGAGCCGCATTTCGTGGTGATGGGCGGCACCACCGAGCCCATCGCCACGGCGCTCAACGATTCCTACACCGAGAACGCCAGTTTGGCCGACGCGGTGAAGATCGCTGTCGATGCGCTGCATGCGGGTGCCGGAGAAGATCGCGTACTTGGGGTATCGAGCCTGGAGGTCGCGGTCCTGGACGCCAAGCGCCCACGCCGGGCGTTCCGCCGGATCACCGGTGCGGCACTGAATGCGTTGCTGCCCAAGGCGGATGCGAACCCGGCCGAAGCTGATGCCGAAGGCGAAGCCGAAGCCGAAGCCGAAGGCGAAGCCGAATAGCTCCGCTATCGGGTCGGTGTCGGTTCTGCTCACTCCAGTCGTGCTCCGGTGCTGCCGAAGAAGCGCAGGTGCTCGGGCTTGGCGACGAGTCGTACCCGGCTTCCGCGCGCCGGCGGGTCGTGAGCATCGGTACGTGCCGTGACGGTATGGCCGGCGGTGCCGTCCATACCATCTGCGGTGATCCGGCCGTGTAGGTAAGCGTCAGCGCCGAGATCCTCGACGACGTCGACTTCGACCTCGGTCCCACTGTCCGAGCCCAGCTCGAAGTGTTCGGGCCGGATGCCGACCACCACGTCGGGTCCGGCATCAGCAATCGCTCTTGGCAGCTGGATCATCCAGTCGCCCAGTGCAACTGAGTCGCCGCGAACCGACAGCGCGAACAGGTTCATCGGTGGTGCCCCGAGAAAGCCGGCGACGAAGGTGTTGGTCGGATTGCGGTACAGCTCGCGCGGCGGCGCGCACTGTTGCAGCACCCCGTCGCGTAGTACGGCGACCCGGTCGCCCATGGTCATCGCCTCGACCTGATCGTGCGTCACGTACAGCGTGGTGGTACCCAATCTCCTCTGTAGCGCGGCGATTTGGTTACGGGTCTGCACCCGCAGGCCCGCGTCGAGGTTAGACAACGGCTCATCCATGAGGAACACCTGCGGATGGCGCACGATGGCCCGTCCCATCGCCACTCGCTGGCGCTGGCCACCGGACAGGTCCTTGGGCTTGCGATTCAGATACGGCTCGAGGTCCAGCATGCGGGCCGCATCCAGCACCCGCTCGGCGATCTCGGCTTTGGGGTGCCGCGCGATCTTGAGGGCAAACCCCATGTTCTGCGCCACCGTCATATGCGGGTACAGCGCGTAGTTCTGGAAAACCATGGCGATATCGCGGTCTTTCGGATCGGTGTCCGTGACGTCGGCACCACCGATCCGGATGCGTCCGGAATCCACGCTCTCGAGGCCCGCCAGCATCCGCAGCGAGGTCGACTTGCCACAACCGGACGGTCCGACCAGAACCAGGAACTCGCCGTCGCCGACAGCCAGATCCAGCTGGTCCACCGCCGGCCGGTCAGTCCCGGGGAAGCACCGGGTCACCTTGTCGAAATCCACTGTGGCCATTGGTCACTGCCCGCCCAGACCGGTCATTGCGACACCGCGGATGAACGAGCGCTGCGCCACCGCGTACAGGGCGATCAATGGCAGCAGGATCAGGATGGAGGCCGCCATCAGCACCGGCCACCGCGAAACATGCTGTCCCTGAGTCCAAACCAGGCCCAGCGTCAACGTGGCGATTTCAGGCCGCTGGATCATCACCAGCGGCCAGAGAAAGTCATTCCAGACGTTCACCCATGTCAACACCCCCAACACCATGAGCGCAGGCTTGGTGTGCGGCAACAGTATCCGCCAATAGATCTGCCAGGGCGAGCAGCCGTCGAGCACGGCGGCCTCCTCGAGGTCGGTGGGCAGGGTCCGGAAGAACTGTCGCATGAGATAGGTGCCGAATGCGGAACCGAACAGCCCTGGCACGATCATCGCCCAAGGGGTGTCGGTCCAGCCGAGGACGCGCATGATGATGAACTGCGGAATGACCGTGACAGTCAGCGGCACCATCAGGGTCGCCAGGTACAGCACAAACATGGTGTCGCGACCACGGAAAGGCAAGCGGGCAAACGCATAACCCGCCAGCGAACAGAAGAACACCTGCCCGGCCGTCACGCAACCGGCATACAGCACGGTATTGGCGAACATCCGCCAGAACGGCATCAGGGTGAACACCTCGGCGTAGTTGGACCACTGCGGTTGCGCCGGAAGCAGTTTGGGTTCACTGACCTCGGCCGGCGTCTTCAACGATCCGGACAGCGCCCACAGCACCGGAAACATTGCGCACCATGCCATGGCGATCAGCAGCGTGTATATCAGCGCGGCACGGAGCATCCCGCGTCGGATGATCCGCTGCTTCCGCGGTGCGAATTGGGACATCACGATTCGGCCCGCCGGGAGCGACGCAGTTGCAACACGGTCAGCACCAGCAAGATGGCGAACATCACCCAGGCCAGGGCACAGGCATAACCGAATTCACTGAACGCGAACGCATGCTGGAACAGCATGATGCCCAGTACGTAGGTGGCCGACTCCGGCCCGCCGTTGCCACCGGTCAACACGTAGACCTGATCAAAGGCCTGGAATGCGTTGATGATCGAGATGATCACCACGAAGGACAGTGCGCTGCGGATCATCGGAAGGGTGATCGAGAAGAAGCGCCGGAGTTCACCGGCGCCGTCGATTCTGGCGGCTTCGTAAAGGGTTTCGGGGATGCCTTGCATCGCGGCCAGCAAGATGACCGTCGCGAACGGAACGCTCTTCCAGACGCTGACCAGGCACAGCGAGACCATCGCCCAGTGCGGGTCGACCAGCCAGGGGACCGGGCCCAGCCCGAACCAGCCCAGCATGATGTTGAGCAGCCCGTTGTTGGTGTTGAAGACGAATTGCCACACCACCGACATCACCACTGCCGAGACCGCCAGCGGCAGGAAGATGATGGTCCGGAAGATATTGATGCCCTTAAGCTTTCGGTTCAGCAGGGCCGCCACTGCCAGGCTGATCACCAGCGTGGGCAGCACGGAACCGATGGTGAAAACCACAGTGTTGCGTAGCGCGATGCCGAAGAGTGGGTCTGCGGTGAACAGGTGGTGGTAGTTGGCCGTCCCCACGAATTTCGCTGGGCTGAACAGATCCCACCGCTGACCGCTCATATACAGCGAGAAACCGAGCGGAAACAGCATGAACACCACCAGTGCGGCCAAATTCGGTACGACGAAAGCGCGCCCGGCACGGGCTCTAGCCCGTTCTGCGGCGGACAGGCGATTACTCATGCGCGATCCGCTTCGCTTCTCGCTGACCAGTCATGCGCCGTGCGCTGCGCTTCTCGCCGAAAGTCATGCGCCGCCCGCCAATATCGCGTCGACCTGTCCGGATAACCTGGTTTTCAGTGACGTTGCAGGTTGGGTGCCACGCAATACCGGACCGAAACTCCGGTCCATCAACGCGTCGATCTTGTTCCAGCACGGGGTGATCGGCAGGTACCCAGAGCGCGCCGGCCCGCCGGTCAGCACGGCGAGGTTGCGAATCCGCTTGTGTGCAAGCGCAAACCCGGCTGATTTGAGGGCCGGGTTGAGCGCCGGCACGAATAGTCCGGTGTCGGCGATCAGGGCCTGGCCGACGGGACCGGTCGCAAACTTGATGAACTCCCAGGCCTGGTCCTTGTGCCGACTGGCGGCCGCGATGGCCAAGCCGGTGGTGCCGATGTTGGAACAAGCGTGGGTGCCGCGGGGGCCGACCGGCAATGCAGTGACATCGAAATCGAGCCCGTCGGACCGGGCGAAGCTCTGAAAACGCCAATGTCCGGCCAGCGCCATCGCTGCTTTGCCCGCTGCGAACAGATCCATCGTGGACATCGACTGCGCGTCGATCGCGGTGGGCGAAACCCGGTGTCTGGCAGCTAGATCGGCGTAGAATTGCACACCTTCGAGGAACGCGTCGTCGTTGAAGTTCAGATGGGTCGGGTTGGTCCGTGGCACGCACCACTGCGCGCCATTGTTCATGGCGAACAGGCCGGCCGAGTAGGTGGGCACCCAGGTTTCGACGAATCCCCACTGGCTGACTTTGCCCGCCCGATCGCGCTTGGTCAAAGCCTTTGCTGCATCGAGGAATTCGGTGAAACTCCAGGGCTGTTCCCAGCTGGCCGGTGGTGGTCGCACGCCGGCCCCGGCGAACAATGCCCGGTTGTAGAACAGGAAATTCCCAGACCATTGCTCGGGGAATGCGTACTGCCCGCCCTTGAAAGCGAAGGTGTCGTACAGCGACGGGATGCTGTCGGCCTTCAGTTGACTGGCGAAATCGGGGTCCTTCGCGGCCAGCGTGTTGAGATCCAGCAGCACACCGCGGTCGGCCAGCGACGCATAGGTCAATTCCCACGCCATCAGCACATCGGGGCACCGGCCACCGGCGCAGAACGTCGACATCTGCTGCACTGGGTCCGGGCCGGACAGCACGATTCGGACCGGGATGTCTGGGTGGAGGCGGCCGAATTCTGCGATGACCCGCCTGCGGGCGTCTGCTTCCTCCGGATTGGCGGCAAAGAAGAAGGTCAGTGTGTGTTCGTCGGGGTTGCCACACGCCGAACCCCACGGCGCCAACGCTGCTGCGCCGAGCACTCCGGCACCGCGCAGCAGCGTGCGGCGATCAAACAGGTTTTCGTACATGTTGCTCCCAGCATCGCGGGCTACCGTCGATGCTGGCATTCCGGCGGCGTGACGTCGAGGCTGACACTGACCCGTAGGCAAAAGAGGCGAATATGGCTCGTACCGAGAACGACACGTGGGATTTGGCTTCCAGCGTCGGTGCCACCGCCACCATGGTCGCGGCCGCGCGTGCCATGGCCAGTCGCGACCCGGCGCCACTGATCGATGATCCATTCGCTGAACCGCACGAAGCCGCAGTCGTCGAGCCAGAGGTCACCGACCACGCCGCGCCGGGCGCCGATCACCGCCCAGCAGCGTAAGGTGTCCGGAATAGACGCCAAGCCCAAGCCGGTTGACCAGGCATGACCGATTTTACAAACGCCGAAGATGTCAAGAACTTCAACAAGGGCATCGTCGACGAGTTCCGGGCCAACGGCGGCAAGGTCACTGGGCCATTCACTCAGGCCGACCTGCTGCTGCTGACCACCACGGGCGCCAAATCCGGCCAGCGCCGGGTGTCGCCCCTGGTCTATTTCCACATCGACGACAAGCTGATCGTGATCGGGTCCTTCCACGGCGCTTCAGTCAATCCGAATTGGGTGCACAACCTGCGGGCCAACCCACAGGCACACGTCGAGGTCGGTCCCGACGCGTTCGACGTGACGGCGCGCGAACTGCCTCCCGCAGAGCGTGAGGAACTGTTCCCAAAGCTGACTGCCGTGGCGCCGGTTGTAGCTGAGTCTCAATCCAAGACCAGCCGGGTGATTCCGCTGTTCGAGTTGCAGCGGGCGTAACTGTCTCTGCGGAGCCGTCGGCGGCGCGTTCGACGACATTGGCATGCACCGCGTGGAACCGGTATGGGCGCAACTGTCGCAGGCTGCCGATCATCGGGGCCGGATCCGGGTGCTGGTCATCCAGACCAGCACCGACGCCCGCAGCGCCGCGGACCCCGGCGATTCGCTACGCCGGATCAGCGCGGCGGTGATACACCAGATCGAAAACGCCGGGCACCCCGTCTTCGTGCACTCCACCGAGCAGCGGCTGACGGTCCTGTTGCCCGGGACGGAAACCACTGAGAACGCGACCGCGCTGCTGGCCGGCATCGACCGAACGCTGCGCAAGACGATCCGCAGCGGACTGAGCGGAGTGCAACTGCTGTCCAAGCTGACCGAGGCCGCCGACAATGCCCGGATGGCGGCATCGGTGGCCGAACGTGGCGGTGTACCTTTGGAATTCGCCGCGATGGCGGGCAGTGCGTTGTTGTCGTTCGGGGAGAGTCGCGAGGTGCTCATTGCACTCGGTGGCGCGGTGCTGGGTCCCGTCGTCGAGCATGACGCGGAGTTCGGCACCGAACTGATGGAGTCGCTGCGGGCATTTCTGGAGGCCAACGGTCACTGGGAGTCGGCCGCGGCGGTGGTCGGTGTGCACCGGCACACGTTGCGCAAGCGCATCGAGACCGCAGAGGCGCTGCTGGGCTGCGATCTAGGCGTGGCTCGGGTCCGCGCCGAGTTGTTGTTGGCGATGTTGGCGCGGATTCCGAGCGCGACAGCCTGATCACACCATCGGTGTTGCCTCGGACGCTGGGCTTGGGCCATACCCCCTAGGGTATTGTTGCCGACGTCGTGACGGACGACACGATTGACCAATACCCCTGGGGGTATACCATGAGTGTGGGAGACGGTCCTGGTAGTCCGTGAATCGGTACGAATTGCGAAGGAGCACAACGTGACCCTCAAGCAACCCGGCGGTGAGCAATCCGGTGGTCCGACGGCAGTGACGCTATGGCTGGACCCAGTCTGCCCGTTCACCTGGAACACCGCACGGTGGATGCAGGCCGTGGCGGCGGCCGGCGTGGCTGAGATCGATTGGCGACTGTTGAATCTGGCCGTCCTCAACGAGGGTCGTGAGTTGCCCGCCGCGCAGCAGGCCCGAATGGTGGATTCGAGGCGTGTTGGCCGGCTGATGGCCGCCATCCGCCGGGACTTGGGCACTGAGCCGCTGGTCGCTGCTTATTTCGCCCTCGGTGAGCTCTATTTCGATCAGTCGCTACCGGTTGACGTGGAGTTGGCCGACAAAGTGCTGGCTGCGGTCGGGACATCGGGGATCACCGCGTCGGTACTCGACGACGACGCGCTCGATGGGCTTGTTGGACAGTCGCATCAGGCCGCGCAGGACGCCTACGGCGGCCCCTGCGGCAGTCCACTGCTGACCATCAACGGCCACACTTTTTTCGGGCCGGTTTTCACCGAGCTGCCTGCGGTCGAGGTCGCTGCGGCCGACTTTGCCGCTCTGGCCAGGCTGACCGAGATGCCGCAGTTCACCCAAATCGAACGTCCACGTATCCACTGAAAAGCATTGAAAGTATTGAAAGGTCAAAGCATGTGTCACGCCAAGCGCTGCTCGGTCTGCGCCAAGATGACGTGGTCCGGTTGCGGAATGCACGTCGATGCCGTCAAAGCCACTGTGCCCGCTGCCCAGTGGTGTGAAGGGCATCCGAAGTCCGATAAACCGTCCCGTCTGAAGTTCTGGAGGTAATGAGATGAACGACAACAAGCTGGTGATCCTCGGTGCCGGTATCGGCGGCCTGTCCGTCATCAAAGAACTCGCCGAATCTGGCGTGGCCCTTGATGATTTGGATATCACCATCGTCGATGAGGACTTCTCGCACTTCCTCGGTTTCACCCTGCCGTGGGTGATGCGTGGTTGGCGCGAACAGAGCAGCGTGCCCATCGAACCGACTGTCGCCGTGCTGTCCGGCGTCAAAACCGTGACCGGTACTGTGGCCACAATCGACCGCTCGGCGCGTGTTGTCACACTGGCTGACGGCACTGAAATCGCTTTCGGCGCACTGATCGTCGCCACGGGTGCCCGCAACGTCGTCGACAAGATTCCGGGGCTTCAGGACGCGGCCGATGCCAGGGTTGCGGTGCACTACTACAGCGCCGATGCGGCGGCCGTTGCGTATGCGGCACTCGAGCGCTTCCCCGGCGGCAAGCTGGCATTCCTTGTTACTTCGGTGCCCTACCGCTGCCCGGTTGCGCCGTACGAAGGCGCACTGCTGGCCGCAGACCTGCTGCACGACAAAAACTGTCGCGAGTCCACCGACATCGCGGTGTACACCCCGGAGAAGCAGCCCATGCCATCGGCAGGACCGTACGCCGGGCTCGAACTGGTGGAAGTGCTTGGCAAGGAAGACATCACGTTCCACGGCGAGCATGTCGTCGAGCGCGTCGACCCCGACCAGAAGGTGATCCACTTCGCCGACGGCACCGTCGCTGAGTTCGACCTGCTGGTGTTCGTGCCGCCGCACGAGCCGGCAGTCTCGCTCGACGAGAAGGGCTGGATCACCGTCGACACCGATATGGCGACCGAATACCCGGGGATCTTCGCTATCGGAGATGCGACCACGGTGACCTCCGGGCCAGGTCGGGCCGTGCCCAAGGCCGCGATCTTCGCCAAGAACGGTGCAAAGGCCGCTGCCCGCAACGCATTGCGCTATCTCGGGCTCGTCGGCGACGGGGCCGCGCTGTCCGGCGAGGGCTACTGCTACATCGACGTCGGCGGGCATGTCTCGGCTCAGGGCAAGGGCAACTTCTTTGAGACGCCGCATCCGGAGATCCATCTGAGCCGGCCGTCCGAGCAGTTGCATCACGACAAGCAGGCCGAGGAGGCCCAGTGGCGTGCGCTGTGGGAGCGTGCGGCGGCACCGGCCGTTCGCTGATACCCTGTGGGGTATAGGTGGGTCCGGCTGGAGAACCGTGACGAAAGGTAGGTGCGACATGATCGGTGATGAAGAGGCAGTGGCTGCGGTCCTGGCCCGGTTGCGCCGCGCGCAGGGTCAGTTGGCGGGCGTCATCTCGATGATCGAGCAGGGCCGGGAGTGCAAGGACGTCATCACGCAGCTCGCGGCGGTGTCGAAGGCGCTGGACCGCGCCGGCTTCAAGATCGTCGCCAGCGGCCTGCGTGAGTGCCTGGCCGGTAACGCCGAGGAGGGTCGCGAGCCGATGAGCGAGGCCGAACTGGAGAAATTGTTCCTGTCGCTGGCCTGACCCGACGCGAATTCGCTGTGAGCCGTTGCACACCTGTACCGAACTGCACCCAGTAAGCTCGACCATGTGCAGCGACGGATCATGGGAATCGAGACCGAGTTTGGCGTGACCTGCACGTTCCACGGTCACCGCAGGCTCAGCCCCGACGAAGTAGCGCGTTACCTTTTCCGGCGTGTGGTGTCCTGGGGCCGCAGTTCCAACGTTTTTCTGCGTAACGGCGCGCGGCTGTACCTTGACGTGGGTAGTCATCCGGAGTATGCGACCGCCGAGTGCGACAACCTGACCCAATTGGTCACCCATGACCGGGCAGGTGAGCGCGTCCTGGAGGACCTGCTGGTCGATGCCGAGCAGCGGCTGGCTGACGAGGGCATCGGCGGCGACATCTACCTGTTCAAGAACAACACGGACTCGGCGGGCAACTCGTACGGCTGCCACGAGAACTACCTGATCGTGCGTGCGGGGGAGTTCTCCCGGATCTCCGATGTCCTGCTGCCGTTCCTGGTCACTCGCCAGCTGATCTGCGGCGCGGGCAAGGTCCTGCAGACCCCGAAGGCTGCGACGTTCTGCCTGTCCCAGCGTGCTGAGCACATCTGGGAGGGTGTCTCGAGCGCGACCACGCGGTCCCGCCCGATCATCAATACCCGCGATGAACCGCATGCCGATGCCGAGAAGTACCGCCGGCTGCATGTGATCGTCGGCGACTCCAACATGAGCGAGACCACCACGATGCTCAAGGTGGGCAGTGCTTCGCTGGTGCTGGAAATGATCGAGGCCGGCGTGCCGTTCCGGGATTTCTCGCTGGATAACCCCATTCGTGCCATCCGTGAGGTCAGCCACGACCTGACCGGCCAACGTCCCGTGCGGCTGGCCGGCGGCAGGCAGGCCAGCGCCCTGGACATCCAGCGTGAATACCATTCGCGCGCCGTGGATTACCTGCAGACGCGTGAACCCAACGAGCAGATCGAACGGGCCGTCGACCTGTGGGGCCGCCAGCTCGACGCGGTCGAAAGCCAGGACTTCGCCAAGGTCGACACCGAGATCGACTGGGTGATCAAGCGCAAGCTGTTCCAGCGTTACCAGGACCGCCACAACATGGAACTGTCCGATGCCAAGATCGCTCAATTGGACCTGGCGTACCACGACATCAAGCGTGGCCGCGGTGTCTTCGACCTGCTGCAGCGCAAGGGGCTGGCTGCCCGGATCACCACCGACGAGGAGATCGACGCTGCGGTGAACACCCCGCCGCAGACCACCCGGGCCAAGTTGCGCGGCGAGTTCATCACGGCTGCACAGGAAGCTGGGCGTGACTTCACGGTCGACTGGGTGCACCTCAAGCTCAACGACCAGGCTCAGCGCACTGTGCTGTGCAAGGACCCGTTCCGGTCGGTCGATGAGCGGGTGAACCGGCTGATCGCCAGCATGTGACGGCTCGCCGCGCCAGACACGTGGCACTCGGCGGCCATCGCGTATCAACCCCTTACTCTGTTGGGCGTGCCGACGCCCAAGGTTGAGCGGTTGATGAATCTCGTCATCGCGCTGCTGTCCACCCGCAGTTACCTGTCTGCGGAACAGATCCGGGCCAATGTCGCCGGGTATCAGGATTCCACCAACGACGAGGCGTTCTCCCGGATGTTCGAGCGGGACAAGAGCGAGTTGCGCGATCTGGGCATCCCGCTGGAGACCGGGCGTGCCTCGGTGATGGACACGAATGACGGCTACCGCATCAACCGCACCGCGTACGAGTTGCCGCCGGTCGAGCTGACGACTGACGAAGCCGCGGCCGTCGCGATCGCCACCCAGCTGTGGGAGTCCCCGGAGCTGGTGACCGCGACCCAGGGTGCGTTGCTCAAGCTGCGGGCGGCCGGGGCGGACGTCGATGCGCCCGACACCGCAGTGGCGATCGCCTCCGGCGCCACCCCAGGGCTGCGCGGCTCCGAGGAGGCGCTCGGAATCCTCTTGTCCGCCATCGATTCCGGCCGTGCCGTGCAGTTCAGGCACCGATCCAACCGGAGTGCGCCGTTCGTCGACCGCACCCTGGAACCTTGGGGCGTCGTCACATATGGCGGCCGGTGGTACGTCGTCGGCCACGACCGTGACCGTGATGCGCCGCGCACCTTCCGGGTCTCCCGCATCGGTGACGGCGTACGAGCCGTCGGCCCCGACTGCGCCGTCACCCGGCCGGAGGGCGTTAACCTGCGCGACATCGTGCACCAGGCGGTGGCCGAGTGGCCGGCCGGTGAACAGGCTCGGGTATGGGTCGCGCAGGGCCGGGCAACAGCGCTGCGCCGCCAGGCCGTCAGCACCGCACCAAGTAACCGCGACGGGCGTGGTGGCGACGAGATCGTCCTCGATATAGGCATGGTCGACCGGCTGGCCCGGGAGATCGCCGGCCATGGGGCCGACGCGGTGGTACTGGAGCCGGAATCCTTGCGGGACAACGTGATTGGCCGGCTGCGAGCGCAGGCGCAGGGAGTGGCTGACGATGAGTAACACGTCCATCCGCTTGATGCGGCTGCTGAACATGGTCCCGTACTTCCAAGCCAACCCGCAGATCAGCCACGAGGAGGCTGCGGCCGAACTGGGTGTGAGCCGCAAGCAACTGTTGGCTGATCTCAACCAGCTGTGGATGTGCGGCCTGCCAGGCGGCGGCCCCGGTGACCTGATCGACCTCGATTTCGAGGGTGGCACCGTCGACGTGATCTTCTCGGCGGGGATGGATCGGGCGCTGCGGCTCACTTCGCTGGAGGCGACCGGCGTGCTGATGGCTCTGCGTGCGCTGGTTGACGTGCCGGGGGTGGTCGACCCCGAGGCGGCCCGCAGCGCGATCGCCAAGATCGAAGCCGCGGCGGGGGCGGTCAGCGGCGGTGAGCACGCCCATTCCACCGGGCCGGAGAACAAGGCGACCGCGGCAGTGCGCGCCGCAGCTCGGGACAAACGGGCGCTGGCCATGGAGTACTACTCGGCCTCGCATGACACTGTGTCGCACCGGACCGTCGACCCCATCCGGGTGCGACTGATCGGCGACCACAGTTACCTGGAGGCCTGGTGCCGCACGGCCGAGGCGGTTCGGTTGTTCCGGTTCGATCGCATCGTCGACGCCGCCGTGCTCGACGAACCAGCGGCAGCACCTGCGGTTCCGGCCGAGCCCGACACCTCGCTGTTCTCTGCCGAGGCCGCCGACCCCAGCCTGCCGACGGCCACGCTGCTGATCGACAAGTCGGCGTCCTGGGTATTCGACTACTACCCGCTGCGTGAGCAACGGAAATTCCCTGACGGCAGCTGGGAAGCCACCATGACATATGCGTCCGATGAGTGGATGGCCCGGTTTGTGCTCGGCTTCGGCGCGGCGGTTCGGGTGGTCGACCCGCCGGCGCTGGCCGATCGGGTTCGACAGGGCGCCACCGCGGCGTTGGCGGCGTACCAATCCGACTCTGGCGAGTAGACTCGGCAACAACTTCTGGAGGTGACCAAATTGGGCGGTTTACAGCCGTGGCACTGGTTGATTGTCATTGCGGTTTTCGTTCTGCTGTTCGGCGCCAAGAAGCTGCCGGACGCGGCTCGTTCGCTCGGCAAGTCGATGCGCATCTTCAAGTCAGAAATCAAGGAGATGCAGTCGGACGGTCAACCGGCCGCCCCCACGCCGATCGCATCTGAGCGGGCCGAAGCTCCGGCGCCTGCGCCGCAGCAGGCACCGGACTCCGCGGACAAGCACCCGGCCTGATCTTTGTTGGACGCCGGCCGTCACGCGATGAGCGCGTGACGGTGCGGCATCCCGTACTAAACACGTGCAGATTCCCGGATTTCTCAAGAAGCTTGACCCGCGCCGTCGACGTGCGCGGGTCAATCCTGACGGCACCATGTCGCTCGTCGACCACCTCGAAGAGCTGCGCAGCCGTCTGCTCATCGCGGTCATCGCGGTCCTGTTGACCACCGTTGTCGGTTTCTTCTGGTACAGCCATGGCATCTTCGGCTACCCCAGCTTGGGGGACTGGTTGCGCGGACCATACTGTGCGCTGCCCGCTTCGGCGCGGGCGACCATCGCCCCCAACGGCGAATGCCGGTTGCTTGCGACGGCGCCATTCGATCAGTTCATGCTGCGGCTCAAGGTCGGTATGGCCGCGGGCGTCATCTTGGCCTGCCCGGTGTGGCTCTATCAGATCTGGGCGTTCATCACTCCTGGGTTGTACAAGAAGGAACGCCGGTTCGCCTCGCTGTTCGTCGGGTTCGGCGCGCTGTTGTTCGTCTCCGGTGCACTACTGGCCTATGTGGTGCTGTCCAAGGCGCTGTCGTTCCTACTCACTGTGGGCAGCGACGTGCAGATCACCGCGCTGTCCGGCGAGCAGTACTTCGGCTTCCTGATCAACCTGCTGATCGTGTTCGGTATCAGCTTCGAGTTCCCGTTGCTGATCATCATGCTCAACATGGTCGGCGTGCTGACTTATGAGCGGCTGGCAGCGTGGCGCCGCGGGTTGATTTTCGGGCTGTTCGTGTTCGCCGCTTTCGCCACGCCAGGCTCGGATCCGTTCTCCATGCTGGCGTTGTCACTGGCGCTGACGGTGCTGCTGGAAATTTCCATCCAGGTGGCCAGGTTGCACGATCGCAGTAAGGCCCGTCGCGAAGCTCTCGAGGTTCCCGAGGACGAAGCCGCCCCGATCGGGACACCGGAACCCATCGACGCGCCGAGCGCGGTGCCTGCGCCGCTGAACTTCGATGACGACGCCACCTGACATCGTCATCGGTCCGCAACTCCGCGACTTCGCCGCGGGGTTGTCGTTCACACTCGACGGCTTCCAGGTCCAGGCTTGCTCTGCGCTCGAAGCTGGTCGGGGTGTACTGGTGTGCGCACCGACGGGCGCCGGCAAGACCGTGGTCGGTGAGTTCGCCGTACACCTGGCGCTGGCCGCCGGCCGAAAGTGCTTCTACACCACGCCCATCAAGGCGCTGAGCAACCAGAAGCACAACGATCTGGTGGCCCGCTACGGGCCCGAGCGCATCGGCTTGCTCACCGGCGATCAGGCCATCAACGGTGACGCAGACATCGTGGTGATGACCACCGAGGTGCTGCGCAACATGCTGTACGCCAATTCTGATGCGCTGTACGGACTTTCGTACGTCGTGATGGACGAGGTGCACTTTCTGGCCGACCGGATGCGCGGTGCGGTGTGGGAAGAAGTGATCCTGCACCTGCCTGACGACGTTCGACTGGTCAGCCTGTCGGCCACGGTGAGCAACGCCGAGGAGTTCGGCGGCTGGATTCAGACCGTCCGCGGCGACACCACCGTGGTGGTCGACGAGCACCGCCCGGTGCCGCTGTGGCAGCACATGCTGGTGGGCCGACGACTGTTCGATCTGTTCGATCTCAGCGCTACCGGCGCCAAGCCCCAGGTCGATCCGGCGCTGCTGCGGCACATCGCGCACCGCCGCGAGGCCGACCGGATGCTGGACTGGCAACCGCGGGGTCGAAGCGGAGACGGGCGCGGACGTCCTAGGGGCCGGCCGGCGATGTACCGCCCGCCGAGTCGGCCCGACGTCATCGGCACCCTGGATCAGGCCGGCCTGCTGCCGGCCATCACCTTCGTGTTTTCCCGCGCCGGGTGCGATACCGCAGTCAAGCAATGCCTGCGCTCAACGGTGCGGTTGACCAACCGTGAGGAACGCGACCGGATCGCGGAGGTCATCGATCGTCGGTGCGCCGACCTCGACGAGTCCGATCTGGTGGTGCTGGACTATCACGAATGGCGTGAGGGCCTGCTGCGCGGAGTGGCGGCGCACCATGCCGGACTGCTGCCGGTGTTCCGGCACACCGTCGAGGAACTGTTCACCGCTGGGCTGGTGAAGGCCGTATTCGCCACGGAGACACTGGCTTTGGGTATCAACATGCCAGCCCGCACAGTGGTGTTGGAACGGCTGGTGAAGTACAACGGCGAGCAACACGCCCCGCTGACCCCGGGGGAGTACACCCAGTTGACGGGACGGGCCGGCCGCCGCGGCATCGATGTCGAAGGGCACGCGGTGGTGCTGTGGCACGCCACCGACGAGATGGCCGACCCCGCCCAGGTTGCGGGTCTGGCATCGACCCGGACCTTCCCGCTGCGTAGCTCGTTCGCGCCGTCGTACAACATGACCATCAACCTGGTGCAGCATATGAGCCCGACGCAGGCCCACCAGCTGTTGGAACAGTCGTTTGCGCAGTATCAGGCCGACCGGTCGGTATCGGGCCTGGTACGCGGCATCAAGCGTGGTGAGCGAATGCTCGGCGAGATCTCTGCAGAACAGGGCGAGCAGTGGTCGTCGGTACTCGAGTACGCCCGGCTGCGCGCCGCCATCACCGAGCGTGAACGCGCCCAGTCTCGGGCCTCGAGGCTACAGCGGCGCAGGGCCGTCAACGAAGCCCTCGCCTCGTTGAAGCGCGGCGACATCATCTCCGTCGGTCAGGGTCGGCGCAGCGGTCTGGCTGTGGTGCTGGAGGCGGCGTTGGACGCCGACGATCCGCGTCCGCTGGTTCTTACCGAACACCGTTGGGCCGGAAGGATTTCGGTTGCTGATTACGCCGGACCGTCGGCTCGGCTGGGCACCATGTCGCTACCGAAACGGGTCGAACATCGCCAACCCAAGGTGCGCCGCGACCTGGCGTCGGCGCTGTTGTCGGCGGCCGAAAGTCTGGAGCTCCCGTCGGCGCGGCGCAAGCGCAGTGCCGGTACCGAAGACGAGGGGCCTGAGGTCGATCTGGAACTTGCCGGTCTACGCGAGCAGATGCGCCGTCACCCGGTGCACCAACTGCCCGACCGCGAGGCCCAGGTCCGCGCCGCCGAACGGTACCTGCGGATCGAGCGGGACAACGCCCAGATTCAGCAGAAAGTCGACGCCGCCACCAACTCGCTGGCCCGCACGTTCGACCGAATTGTTCTGCTACTGAGTGAGCGAGGGTTCATCGACGCCTCCGGTGATGACCCGAAGGTCACCGATGACGGCCGGTTGCTGGCCCGCATCTACAGCGAGAGCGACCTGCTGGTCGCCGAATGCCTGCGGAGCGGTGCGTGGGATGGCCTGAACCCGGCGGAACTGGCTGCGGTGCTGTCGGCGGTGCTGTTCGAATCGCGCGGGGACGGGCCTTCCGTACCGCCCGGCGCCGAGCAGGCCACCGCAGAGGTGCGGCGCGCGCTGGCCAAGACCCGCCGCTTGTGGACCGATATCCGGGGCGACGAACGACGGCACCGCCTGCCCTTCAGCCGTGAACCCGACTCCGGTTTTGTGGCGGCCGTGTACAGCTGGGCCTCTTACGGTGATTTGACCGCGGCCCTGATAGCTTCCGACAACGGCAACGGAAACCCTTTGTCTGCAGGCGATTTCGTGCGCTGGTGCCGGCAGGTTCTTGATCTGCTGGATCAGGTGCGGCTGGCGGCGCCGTCGGCTGAGTTGCGGGCGACGGCCAAGCGTGCCATCAATGCGGTGCGGTGCGGCGTCGTGGCGATCGACACCATGTAACTCAGATCCGCTCCAAGTCCAGCCAGTCGTCGACCATGAACCGGTCGCCTCGGGCGACGATCGTCGCCCCACCATGGCCTGGATAGTGCGCCGGTATCACGGTGGCGCGTCGTCGAGCGGCCTCGGTGAAGATGCGTTTCCGGGTGACGGTGGCCTCGTCGGCGTTGATGTCGAATGCGCACGGGTCGGAGGGTCGGGGGATCTGGATCGGGCAGTGGGTCAGGTCGCCGACGAACACCGCGGGCTTACCTGCATCCAGCCACACCACCGTCGATCCCGGGGTGTGGCCGGCGGCCGGCCGCAACCACACCGATTCACTCAACTGATGCTCTCCGCTGAACTTCTCGGTCTGGTCGGCGACCGGAATGATGCTGTCGGAGAACACGATTCGCATGTCGTCGGTCGTGGTCGGGCTGTCCGGGGCGAAGAATCGGTAGTCGCCCTCTGGCATCAGATAGCGGGCGTTGGGAAACGTCGGTTTCCAACTGCCATCGACCAGTTGGGTGTTCCAGCCGACGTGGTCGGTGTGCAGGTGGGTGTTTATCACCACATCGACTTCCGCTGAGTCGACCCCGGCTGCGTGCAGCGCGCCCAGAAATCCGGTGTTCAGGTGATCCAGCGGCGGCTTGTCGGGCCGGTCCCGGTCATTGCCGACGCCGGTGTCGATGACGATCGTCAAGCCATCCACCTGCAGGACCCAGGTCTGCATCATGATGCGCCACTGATTGGTGTCGGCATTCCAGAAGTCCGTGGCCAGCAGGTCGGCTTCGGCCCGCCATGATTCTGGCGGCGTGGCGGCGAACAGGGAAGTCGTCACCTCGATCTGGGTCTCCACGATCCGGGTCAGGGTGGCGCTGCCCATCCGGATGCGATTGCTCACGTGGCCGACAGTAGGGGTTGACCGGACCAAACGGGTGTTTAACCCGCAGTAACAGGCCAGACACGCGCGTCGCCAGCCATCGGCGCGGCATGCATGCCAGTTTGCGACGGTAGGGTAGATGGTCAGCGCCTAATTGATTGGCGGAGGTTTTGGCAGAGCCCACACGGGTCGAGGAGAGACGATGACTGGACCACAGGGACCTGACCCGTCGCAGCAGTGGTCAGGTCAGCCGCCTGCGTGGGGTCAGCCCACACCCGGCGCGCAACCGGACGCGGCCAACCCGGCCTGGCAGCAGCCGCCGGCGTACAGCCCGGAGCAGTATCAGCAGTATCCGGCGACCGGACAGCCAGCCGCCGGCTACCCGCCTCAGCAGTTCGGTCAGCCTGAATACAACCCGGCTGCCGGCTATCCGGCGGCCGGCTACGGCGCACCGCAGCCGGGGCAGCCTTACGGCCAGCCCCAGTTCGGCCAGCAATTCGGCCAGCCCCAGTACGGGCAGGCGGCGCAGTTCGATCAGCAGTTCGGTGCGCCGCCGTCGGGCAACAAGCCGTCCAAGAAGCTGATCGCCATTGCCGGCGCAGTTGCGGCCGTTGCTGTGATTGCTGTCGGAGTGCTGGGCTTCGTGTGGCCGGGCTGGTTCGTCACCACCAAGCTGGACGTCAACGCCGCGCAGACCGGTGTGCAGAAGGTCCTTTCGGACGAGACCAACGGCTACGGCGCCAAGAACGTCAAGGACGTCAAGTGCAACAACGGCCAAGACCCTGAGGTGAAGCCGGGCACGACGTTCAACTGTGACGTCAGCATCGATGGAACCAAGCGCAGCGTCACCGTGAAGTTCCAGGATGACAAGGGCACCTACGAAGTGGGCCGGCCCAAGTAGCCCCAAGCTCGCGGGCTACAGGCTGTCCAGCGCTTTCTGCAGTCGGCCGATGGATGAAGTGACGCCGTAGGCGCCAGCAAGTTCGGCCACCCGCTGCGGGTCTCGCGCGGCCAGTGGCAGCACGTCGGTCTCGGTCGACAGCTGTACCGGCGCGTCGGTAGCCACCCGCACCACCGGCAGCGCCGCGGCGATGTAGTCGGTAGCCGCCAGCAGCTTCTTGCGTTGGGCCGCAGCTATTTTCGACCCAGGGTCAGCGGCTGCGGTTTGGACGGCGGCCAGGGATCCATAGGTCTGAAGCAGGGTGGCCGCGGTCTTTTCGCCGATTCCGGTAACCCCGGGCAACCCGTCGGATGGATCACCGCGCAGTAGTGCCAGTTCGGCGTACGCGGCACCGGCCCGGTCCAATGGCACGCCATAGTTCTCGGCCACCTCCGCCGGTCCGTGCAGCACCGCTTTGGCCAGTCCGCGGCCGATGTAAAGGACACGCAGACCTGGCCCTTTGTCACTGGCCAGCTGCAGCAGGTCGCGGTCTCCGCTGACCACGATCACCGGGTTGTGCTGCTCGCGGAAGGCCAGCGTCCCGAGCACGTCGTCGGCCTCATAACCCGGCGCGCCTGCGGTGGCGATGCCGAAAGCGTCGAGCAGTTCCATGATCATGTCGACCTGCGGGGTCAGCTCGTCGGGCACTTCCTCGACGTCGGGATCGTCACCCGAGGTTTCCTCCGCGACGCGATGTGCCTTGTATGACGGGATCAGGTCGACGCGCCACTGCGGCCGCCAGTCCAGATCCAGGCACACCACCAGCCGACCGGGCTGGTGCTGGGTGACCAGCGCAGCGATGTTGTCGATGAAGCCGCGGACCGCGTTGACCGGGCGACCATCGGGCGCGGTGATCGACGACGGCACCCCGAAGAACGAGCGGAACCACATGCTGGCCCCGTCGAGGAGCAGGACCGGATGTGCATTTGATTCGCTCATGCGGTCGCCCGGAAGACGTACGACGCCGAGGTGATCACCTTGTCGTCGTTGCCTTCGTCGTGTAGCAGAACGCGCACCGCGATGGTGCCGCCGGCACCTTCCAACGTTTCGGTCTCGGCGCGGAACGGGCCGGACTTGCCGCGCGCCAGGAACATTACGTGCGCGGATACGCCTTGCACGTCGGTGCCTGCCGCATGCGCTGCGGCGGTCTCCAGGATGACGAACTGTGGCCCGATGTGCAGCGCAGCATCGGGGGAGGCGACGTCCTCGGTCAGTTCGGGTAGCAGCCACTTGCCATCGTGCTGGTAGCCGCCGAACACCTGCCATAACGGAGGGAGACTGGGCGAATCCACGACCTCGATGTTGTCTACCTCCATCTTCTCCAGCCCCTCGGGCGGCACCCCGATGGCAACACCTTGGCCCTCGATCAATGCCAGGGTCCGGTCGGGCCGATCGGCGTCGACGATCTTGGCCCGGCTGTAGCCCATCTGCCGGCCCCGTTTGAGTTCCTCGGAGATGATCTCGATGCGTTGCACGTCGTGGCCCGGGTCGATGATCTGGCACGAGTGGATGACGGGGTTGGGCACCGCCTCCAGGTCGGACATGTGTCCGCTCTCCGGTGCGCTGATGCCCAACACCGCGAACAGCAGCCCGCCGCTGGGGTTGCGCATGTCGTGGCGCACCGTGACGGTGTTGCCGACGTCGCGGGGGTCCATGGAGTCATATTGGCGGCCGATGTAGCGGTAGCTCAGCAGGCCACCCCAACGGCGTCGCAATTCGGCGGCGTACTCGTCGCGCTGGTCGGTGAGGTCACGGATATCACGCAGCATCGCACTAGCCTATTGGTTATGCAGGCGAGCGAAGCGACGGGAAATGTGACAGTTGGCCGATTCAGCACCGACGTCTATGCCGCGCGACTCCGGCGGGCGGCGGCTGCCGCTGCCGAGGCCGGGTTGGCAGGGTTGGTCATCACGCCCGGGTACGACCTGCGGTACCTGACGGGTTCGCGGGCGCAGACCTTCGAGCGGCTGACCGCGTTCGTGGTGGCGGCCTCGGGTGAGCTGACCATGGTGGTGCCGCGGATGGAGCTGGCCGCGCTCAGACAGTCCGCCGTTGGTGAACTCGGTGTGGCCGTTCGAGATTGGGTTGACGGCCAGGATCCGTATGCGATGGTGGCCGCGGCGCTCTCGGGTTCGGCTGTGGCAGTGACGGATTCGATGCCAGCACTGCATTTGCTGCCGCTGGCGTCGGTGCTGGGTGAAGTGCCGGTCTTGGCGACCGACCTCTTGCGGAATTTGCGAATGATCAAGGACGACACCGAAATCGACGCGTTGGTGAAGGCGGGAGCGGCGATCGATCGGGTCCATTCGCTGGTGCCGTCGTTCTTGGTGCCCGGACGTACCGAGGCCGACGTTGCTGCTGATATCGCCGAAGCCATTGTTGCCGAAGGACATTCGGAGGTGGCCTTCATCATCGTCGGGTCGGGTCCGAATGGGGCGGACCCGCATCACGAATGCTCGGATCGGGTACTGCAGCACGGGGACATCGTCGTCGTCGACATCGGTGGACCGGTGGAGCCGGGCTACAACTCGGACTGCACCAGGACCTACAGCATCGGCTCTCCTGATCCTGTGGTCGCGCAGCAGTATTCGGTTCTGCAGCGGGCTCAGGCGGCGGCTGTGGCCGCGGTGCGGCCGGGCATGACCGCCGAGCAGATCGACGCTGCAGCCCGCGACGTGCTGGCTGCAGAGGGGCTGGCCGAGGTGTTCGTGCACCGCACCGGCCATGGCATCGGGTTGTCGGTGCACGAGGAGCCGTACATCGTGGCGGGTAATGGGTTGACGCTCGAGCCGGGCATGGCGTTCAGCATCGAGCCGGGCGTGTACTTCGCCGGGCAATGGGGTGCGCGTATCGAGGACATCGTGGTGGTGACCGAGGGCGGCTGCATCTCGGTGAACAACCAGCCGCATGAGCTGGTAGTGGTGTCGGTATAGACCGGTTCCCGCCGAACTTTGCTGAACCCAATTTGAACCAACCGTGGTAGGAGCAGGATAAGCCATTGCAGCCATCGGAACCTGGGGCCGCCGAGTGAAAGTGGCCACTTCGTCGATCTCGGTGTGGGCGCAGCGGGACTGACGGTTAGGCCTCGCCGCGGTCCAACAGTTCGCCGGAGCCGAGCACCCGCTCGACCCGTACTTCAATGACCACACGGCGCGGGTTGATCCGAGGCGTTCGGTAGCGCTGGGCGTACCGAAGCTCAGCGTCGCGAACTGCCTCGGCTTCGGTGCTGACGGACGCCTTGCCCTCCAACGATAGCCACCGAGCCC
This sequence comes from Mycobacterium sp. OTB74, assembly GCF_029892685.1. Classification (GTDB taxonomy): domain Bacteria; phylum Actinomycetota; class Actinomycetes; order Mycobacteriales; family Mycobacteriaceae; genus Mycobacterium. Next base: position 96,426 of record NZ_JARXVD010000014.1, read on the forward strand.
CGTCGACCTGGCTCAGCACCGCCACGCCACGATCGGCGGCGTTGAGGGCCTTCTGGGACCCTCCGGTGGTGATGACCCGCGCCACGTGTGTCTTGGGGTCGAACGTGAACCCCACGGCCACCACGTGCGGGGAACCATCTGTCCGCAGGGTCGTCAGCATCGCGAGATGACGTTCGGTGAGGAACGCCAGTGCGTCGCTGGTTAGCCGCGTAGTTGCCTTGGGCATCACGGTCAAAACTAGCGCAGGAGATAATCGCAGCCGTGAACGACACGGCGGACGGCGGCGGAGTCGTCGTCATTTTCGGTGGCCGCAGCGAGATCGGCATCGAACTGGCAGCCCGGTTGGCGCCAGGCAACACGGTGGTGCTCGCTGCCCGCCGCCCGGACCAGCTCGCTGACCAGGTTGCGACGGTGACCGCCGCCGGCGCCACTGTGGTGCTGACCTGCGAATTCGATGCTGACGACTTGGCGTCGCACGGCGCAGTGATCGACCGGATCGAAGCCGACCACGGCCCGATCGGCACCGCGGTATTGGCATTCGGCATCCTGGGCGATCAGGCCCGCGCCGAGACCGATCCGGCGCACGCGGTGGCGGTGGTGCATACCGACTACGTCGCGCAGGTGAACCTGCTCACCGTGCTGGCCGATCGGATGCGGAAACGGGGGAAGGGCAGGTTGGTGGTGTTCTCGTCTATCGCGGGCGCGCGGGTCCGCCGCGCCAACTACGTTTACGGCTCGGCCAAGGCAGGTCTGGATGGCTTCGCCTGCGGCCTGTCCGACGCCCTGCATGGCACCGGAGCACAATTGTTGATCGTGCGACCGGGTTTTGTGATCGGCCGGATGACCGAGGGTATGGAGCCGGCACCGTTGTCGAGCACTCCAGCGCAGGTCGCTGATGCGACCGTTCGGGCGTTGCGGCGGGGCAAACGCGCGGTTTGGGTGCCGTGGGGGATAAGGCCGCTGATTTTCGCCACGCGGTTTGTGCCGCAGGTGATTTGGCGAAAGATGCCGCGGTGATAAGCGCTTGCGCGAAGAACAGAGGATGCTGATGAACAGACAGATCACGGTTGTCGGCATCGGCGCTGACGGCATGGCTGGCCTGGCGTCGGCGTCGCGCGCTGAACTGCTCAGGGCCACAGTGATTTTCGGTGGACCGCGCCAACTGGAACTGCTGGATGAGTCAGTCACCGCTGACCGCCGCAGCTGGCCGTCGCCGATGCTGCCGGCACTGCCGGAATTGTTCGACGGCCTGGCCGATGTGCACGTCGTGGCGTCCGGCGACCCGATGCTGCACGGTATCGGTGCCACGTTGATCCGACTATTCGGCCGGGACCGGGTGACCGTCCTGCCGCATGTGTCGTCTGTGGCACTGGCCTGTGCGCGACTGGGCTGGTCCGTCCAGGACGTCGAGGTGATCAGCTTGGTCAATGCCGCCACGCACACTGCGATTCGTCGTGGTGGGCGGGCTGTCGTTTTGTCCCGGGATGCCGAGACGCCGTCGGCGCTGGCGCAGTTGCTCGTCGAAACGGGCCGTGGCGAGTCCGAATTCACCGTGCTGGAACAGCTCGGCGGGCCTGGCGAACGCGTCACCGCCATGGTGGCGGAAGATTGGGCCGACGCCTCTCCAGATGTTGATGTGCTCAATGTGATTGCGGTGCGATATGTTCCAGATCAGCGAATATCGACTGTGCTGCCGGACTCGGCTTTTCAGCACGATGGGCAGATCACCAAGCAGAACATTCGCGCGGTGACCATGACCGCGCTGGAGCCGCGACCAGGTCAAGTGTTGTGGGATGTCGGCTCGGGGTCGGGCAGTGTGGCGATCGAGTGGTGTCGGGTCACTGCCGGTCGAGCGGTCGCGTTCGAGCGCGATGCACGACGTCGAGAGCGGATCATCAACAACGCCAACATGTTTGGCGTCAGTGTCGACGTGCGTGGGGCGGCTCCGGAGTGCTTTGATGATGCGCCGCGTCCGGATACCATCTTCATCGGCGGTGGGTTGACGCAGAAGGATCTGTTTGACGCCTGCTACCGCGCGTTGGGGTCGGGCGGCCGGCTGGTGGCCAACGCGGTCACGGCGGAATCCGAAGCGTTTGCAGTTCAACGCTATTCGGAGTACGGCGGCGAACTGCGCAGGTTCCAGCACTACACGGGTGAACCGATCGGAGGCTTCACCGGGTGGCGTCCAGCGCTACCGATAACTCAATGGACGGTGGTCAAACCATGACGGTGTACTTCATCGGAGCCGGACCGGGCGCCGCCGATCTGATAACTGTCCGGGGCCAGAGGCTGCTGCAGTCCTGCGATGTCTGCCTGTATGCGGGGTCGATAATGCCCGACGACCTGTTGGCACTATGCCCACCGGGAGCGCGGGTAGTCGATACCGGGCCGCTGAACCTGGAGCAGATCATCACCGAACTGGCCGCTGCGGACGCCGCAGGGCACGATGTTGCGCGACTGCATTCGGGCGACCCATCCATCTACAGCGCCGTGGCCGAACAGTGCCGCCGCCTCGACGAGTTGGGTATCAACCACGAAATTGTGCCGGGTGTACCGGCTTTCGCTGCGGCGGCTGCGGCGTTGGGCCGAGAGTTGACGGTGCCGGGGGTGGCGCAAACCGTGACGTTGAGCAGGGTGGCGACGCTGTCGACCGCGATGCCCGACGGCGAGGATTTGGTCACCCTGTCGAAGCCTGGCGCGACGCTGGTCTTGCACCTGGCCGCGGCCCAGATCGACAACATCGTTCCGCAGTTGCTTGAAGGCGGCTACGGGGAGGAAACGCCCTGTGCTGTGGTTGCTTTCGCGAGTTGGCCGGGCCAGCAGGTGATCACGTGCACGCTGGTCGATCTGGCCGAGCGCATGACCCAGGCGAGTATCACCAAGACAGCGGTGATCATCGTCGGAGATGTGTTGGGAGCACAGGGTTTCGAGGGTAGCTATTTGTACTCCAGCGACCGCCGCCGCGGAAGTAGGCATTGATGACGCTGCTGCTATTGGGCGGCACGGCGGAAGCTCGGGCGCTGGCGAAGCGGCTGCACCCCGACATCGAGATCATTAGCTCGCTGGCCGGCCGGGTTCCCGACCCGGCTCTGCCTGAAGGCCCCGTCCGCATCGGCGGTTTCGGGGGCGTCGATGGTTTACGGAAATACCTGCAGGACAACAACATTGCCGCGGTTGTTGACGCCACCCATCCGTTCGCAGCGACCATCACCGCCAACGCGGCGCAGGCGTGCGCAGAGCTGCAACTACCGCATCTGGTGCTGGCCCGGCCGGCCTGGCCGCATGGCAATGCCATTTTGGTGGCCAGCGACGTCGCCGCGGCAGAAGCGGTCAAAGACCGAGGGTATCAACGGGTTTTCCTGACCACTGGGCGTTCGGGCACCGCCGTCTTCAAAGAATCGGATGCGTGGTTCCTGATCCGGGCGGTCACCCCGCCAGCGCCCGAGACGCTCCCACCGCACCACGAAATCGTGTTGTCCCGCGGCCCGTACGACTACTCAGGCGAACGTGCCCTGTTGCAGGAGCACCGGATCGATGCACTGGTCACCAAGAACAGCGGCGGGTCCATGACGCGCGCCAAACTCGAAGCAGCCGAAGAACTCAACATTCCGGTGATCATGGTGGACCGGCCGGCGCTGCCGGAGGGCGTCAACGCAGTGGCCACTGTTGCCGAAGCCGAGGGTTGGGTCAGGGAACGCTCGTGATTTCGGCGCGTTCCGTGACGGCCAGCGACACCGAGCGCGCCGAAATCACTGGATGAGATCCATGGAGCCGAGCTCGCGGATGGCCTGGCAACTGCGCTCGGTCATGGTGAGCATCATGTCGTCGCCGCGCTCGGTCGAGGTGGCAAAAGCGGTGCCCAATACGACCAGCAGCGGCCCCTGCAGCATGCCCAGCCGATAGTCACGCCAGCACGCGTCCCGGTCGTAATCGGTTATGCCATAACGCATCAGCTCGTCGTAGTAGGCATCGACCAGCTGACGGTCAGCGTCGGCACGCTCATCGGACCGCAGGCTGGTCTCGGTGAAATAGGCCAGGTCACGGGCCGGCAGTCCGTTGCCGAGCGTCTGCCAGTCCACGATGGTCACCGCCGTGCGGTCCGGGTTGAACAACATGTTGTCCAACCGGTAGTCGCCATGCAGCAGCGCATGCCGGCTCTGCTCGGTCATCAGCCAGGGGTAGACCATCGACATCGACGTGCGCAGGGTGTCGCGGTCCTCCTCGGACATGCGGGCGCCGAGTTTCTCCAAGGTGATGTCAGTAGCCATCTTGGCGACCTCGCCGAAACCCTTGGCGAACTCCTCGTTGGCCTTGGGCATCGAGATACCCGGGAAGTCAGCCCATTTCGGGTCGCACCAACTGGGGCCGTGCAGACCGGCCAGCGCCCGGACCGCAAGCAGTGCCTCTTCCACCGAACAGCCCGCCAATTGGTCGCCTTGCTCCGCTGGGGCCATGTCGCCCAACAGAAGCGCGAAGTCGGCGCCGTCGTTGCCGATTTCACAGTAGTGACAGACCGGTACGGGGATATCGACGTGCTCGGCGATGTTGGTGTAGAACGCGTGCTCGGATTTGTAGCCGATGGCGACCCGCTCGCGTACCGATTCGTCCTGCGACGGCAGCTTGATCGCGAAAGTCTTTGGCCAAGATGAATTTTCGCTGTAGCTTACGTTCAGTCGGTAAGTGGCGCCGGTCTGTCCGGTACCGATCGGCTGGACGTCGACGGTGGCGACGTCTGTCTCTAGCGTGTGGCCGAGCCACTGCGGGGTCACGTCGCCGGGACCGCGGGGGATGGATACGACAGCCGTCATGGCACGTGACATTAGCTGTACTAACTGTAAAGCGTCAACGGTGCCCGCCGCCCTCGCCGATCAGCCTCCACGGTTAGTGGCTCACCCGAATCAGCGATGCGATTCGGCGCGCCGGGAGACCGGTGAGTGGATCAGTGCGGGTAATACCGCGGCGTGAACACCCGGTCAGTACCCGTCCCGTCGCCATTTTCCGTGTGCTGCCACACTGTCTGGGACGACCCGATGATCAGCATGCAGCGCATGTCCACCTCGGCTGGGTCCAGGTCCGCCAGCCGCACCACGCGCACTGACTCGGACGGGCCGGCCACGTCGCGGCCGATCACCACCGGAGTATTCGGATCGCGGTACTCCAGCAGCAGATCCACCATGGCGCCGACCTGCCAGGTACGGCTCTTGGAAGCCGGGTTGTAGATGGCCAACACCAGATCGGCGGCAGCGGCGGCCTTGATCCGCGTAGCGATGATGTCCCATGGCTTGAGCCGGTCGGACAGCGACACCACGGCGTAGTCGTGGCCCAGCGGAGCACCGACGCGGCTGGCGACGGCCTGCGCGGCCGTCATGGCCGGAATGACCCGCACATGGACGCCCGGCCACTGCTGGGCCTCTTCTAGTACCGCGGTTGCCATGGCGAAAACCCCAGGATCACCGGAGGACACCACGGCGACGGTCCGGCCCTGCTGGGCCAGGCGGCACGCCAACTGGGCGCGAGCCGGCTCATCGGTGTTGTCGCTGGGATGACGCTGCTGTCCTGGCCGCACTGGCACCCGGTCCAGATACGGCCCGTAACCGATCAGGTCGGTGGCCGCCGCCAGCTCGCGGCGGGTCTGAGTCGTCGTCCATTCCGGGTCGCCCGGGCCCAGGCCGACCACCACGACGCTGCCCTCCTCGGCCGGCGCGCTGCGCGAGCCGGGCACCATGGTCAGCGAGAAGTACGGCACGGTGTCGGACTGGACATCCCCGGCCGGCAGCACCCGCTGCGCCTCGGTGCTGGCGCGCTCCACGTAGAACGCTTGGTCCAGCCGACCAGATGCCGAAAGCGCCTGCCGCACAGCAGGATACGATCGGCCCAGCTTCATGATCACCGCGGCGTCGGTATCAGCCAGGCGGCGCTGCAGCTCATCAGGCGGCAGGGTGCCGGGCAGGATAGTGAGAACCTGCTCGCCCTGCACCAGCGGCGTGGAGATGGCTGCGGACGCAGCGGCGACCGACGTCACGCCCGGCACGATCACTGCGTCGAACCGTGAGGTCAGGCGGGTGTGCATGTGCATGTACGAGCTGTAGAACAGCGGGTCGCCTTCCGCCAGGAGCGCCACGTTTCGACCTGCTTCCAGGTGTGCGGCGATCCGTTCGGCGGACTCGACGTAGAAGTCCTCCATCGCGCCGTCGTAGCCACCCGGATGCGAAGTGGTCTCGGTGGTCACCGGATAGACCAGATGCTCCTCGATCTGGCCTTCGCGCAGATACGGTTCGGCGATTCGCCGCGCGATGCTGTGCCCGTGCCGAGCGCTGTGATAGGCCACCACGTCGGCCTCGCCGATGAGTCGGGCGGCTTTGACCGTCACCAGTTCCGGATCGCCCGGTCCCAGTCCGACGCCGTAGAGAGTTCCTCGGTTCATTGGCTCACTTATCCTCCGGCCTCGTTCCTCGGTCGGCATCGTCGACTCGCCGGGCTCATTCGCGTTCACTCGCAATCGCATTCACTGCGGCGGCGGCCATGGCACTGCCGCCACGTCGCCCCGTCACCACCAGATAATCCATGCCGCGGGGCCGCGCGATCAGCTCATCCTTGGATTGCGCCGAGCCGACGAATCCGACCGGCCCGCCCAGCACCGCCGCGGGCACCGGTGCGCCCGCGTCGAGGAGCTCCAGCAGCCGGAACAAGGCGGTCGGCGCATTGCCGATGGCTAGCACCGCACCCTCCAAGCGGTCGGCCCACAGATCTACCGCCGCCGCTGACCGGGTGCTGCCCAGTTGCGCCGCGAGCTCGGGAGCGCGCGGATCGGCCACCAGCGACACCACCTCGTTGTCCGCGGGCAGCCGCGAACGGGTGATGCCGGCGGCCACCATCGACGAGTCGCACAGGATCGGGGCACCGGCGGCCAGCGCTGTGTGGGTCCGGGTGACGACATCGTCGGTGTACGCGACGTGCTCGGTGAGGTCGACCTGCCCGCAGGTATGGATCAGTCGCACCACGACGCGGGATACGTCATCGGGGAAACGCGCCAGATCCGCCTCGGCGCGGATGGTCGCGAACGACTGCCGGTATATCTCCGCGGCGTCACGCACGTAGTCAAGCACCCGCTAACCCTACGGGTGGCGCAGTTGGTACCCCGAAGTGGTCGCTACCAGCACTTGACCGGTCTGAGGGCGGCCGCAGGCACGCTCACAGCCGACGAAGTGCCGGTGTTCGGCTGGTGGCAGGCCTTCGGCGTCGTCTTCAGCAGCGTCCAGGACAGCGGCAGCGGCATCCGAGCGCACATCGGCCAGCGACTTGGCGCATCCTGGGCTGCCGGTGCATGCGCTGACGCGAAGCCAGGGGGAGTTCTCGTCGAAAACCAGCCCCATGGGTGCCAGTACCCGCAGTGCGGTGTCTGCGACGCCCTCGTCAAGATCGCAGACGAGCAATGACCGCCACGGCGTGATGATCACTGGGGCGCCGATGGCCGCGACAAACTCGGCGGTACGGGCCTGCAGCACGCCCAGTGACACGGCAGCCCCCAACGTGACTTTCTCATCGTTCTGCGTGATCCAGCCGACCGGCGGCTTGTCGACGGGCGGCCATAGCGCACCGGCGGCGTCGGTGGGGGTCAGCCCGGTATCGGTTACCAATGCCACCGGGTCATCGAGTTCGGTTGTTCGCCAGCAGTTTCCGCGCACGCGGTGAAATGCGGCGGCCAGGTTCAGCAGGGTCTCGGTAATGCGAGATACCGATATCCGTGCTCCGGTATCGCGGCCCGCGATGAGCACCGCCGCCGTGTCGGCCGCCAGTAGATGGGTGCTGACGTCAGGCTGCAGGCCAGAGATGTCGCCCCGGCCGTCGTCGATGCCGAACCAGAATCTGCCGGGGAGTTCGGCCAGGTCAGGACGGTTTTGTAGGGCTTCGTCCAGCTCTCGGACGGTGTCGCGCATGTCGCCGAGCCCGCCGAATCGACCCGACAACGGGGACGCGACGATATTGCGCACCCGTTCGTGGGTGGCAGATGGCAGCAACCCGGCCGCTGAGACCGCTGCAGCCAGTCCCTCGGTGTCGTGGACAGCACGCACCTGGATGTTGCCGCGGGAGGTCAGTTCCATTGCGGGTGAACCGAATTCGGTTGCCGCATGGGCGAGTGACTCCAGTTGCCCGGCGCTGATCATGCCGCCGGCCACGCGGATTCGAGCCAGGGCGCCGTCGGCCGCCTGGTGCACCTGTAGCGCGCCAGGGCAGGCGTCGTCGTTACGGGTCCGGGCCATAGGTCCACGTTACGGCTCGTGCCAAACGCAGATTGCGTAGCTGCCTGCTCTAGGCGCGCGCCGATGCTTGCCGCACCGCGCCGCGGTGAATTGTGAAGTGCGTCACCGTCGATTTGGCGGTGTTTCCTGCCTTACAAGTCCCTTGTCTTCAACCTCTTTGTCCGTACGGTGAAACACGAACTTCCGCTTGCTACTTGGTATTCGGATGACCTGAGGGAGGGACGCAATGTCCGATTTCGCACTGTACGTCGGTGGCGTACTCGCATTGATCGTGGCCGCCGGACTGCCTTACCAGGGCAAGACCTGGTACTCGCGCTGGAGCGCGAACGAGCGCTGACGCTGTCGCTGTGGCGGTACGGCGAGACAGCCAGCCAGACGGGACGGGTTGCTGAAAAGCGACCCGTCCCGTCTGCATCTGAGCTTCTATAGCGAGGCTAAACACCGGTGCTGCAACCCGGCCACAACCAGCTGGTCACGATCACGCCAGACGCTGCATGCCACGCGATGCCGCTAGTACGGTACGAATAGTCGGTGCCGACCGTATTGCTGCTATCGACGTCCGACACCGATCTGATCACCGCCCGCGCCAGTGGGGCGGACTACCGGTGGGCCAATCCGTCACGATTGATCGACGGGGAACTGGCCGATCTGCTGGCCGGCGTGGATCTGGCGGTGGTGCGTGTCCTCGGCGGCTACCGCACCTGGCAGGACGAGATCGGCGCGGTGCTCGCCAGTGGCATCCCCACTGTGGTGCTGTCCGGCGAGCAGTCGCCTGACGCCGAGCTGATGAGTCACTCGACCGTCCCGGCCGGTGTCGCCCTGCAAACGCACATCTACCTGGCCCAGGGGGGCGTGACCAACCTGCGTCACGCGCACTCTTTCCTCTCGGACACCCTGCTGATGACCGGATTCGGCTTCGGCAAGCCAGAGTCCACCCTCAGCTGGGGCGTGCTGGAGCGCACATCCGAGGATACGGATGGGCCGACCGTGGCCGTGCTCTACTACCGGGCCCAGCAGCTGGCCGGCAACACCACCTACATCGACGCGCTCTGCCAGGCCATCGAAACTGCAGGCGGGCGCGCGCTACCGATCTTCTGCGCGTCGCTGCGCACCGCCGAACCGGAGCTCATCGAGCTGCTGGGGACCGCTGATGCCCTGGTCACCACAGTGCTGGCGGCCGGTGGCGCAACCCCGGCGACCGCGAGCGCCGGTGGGGACGACGACAACTGGAACGTCGCGCACCTGGCTGCTCTCGACATCCCGATCCTGCAGGGCCTATGCCTGACCAGCTCGAGGGCCCAGTGGGACGAGAACGACGACGGGCTGTCGCCCCTGGATGTCGCGTCCCAGGTCGCAGTGCCGGAATTCGACGGCCGGATCATCACCGTGCCGTTCTCGTTCAAGGAGATCGACAGCGAAGGCCTGATCTCATATGTTGCTGACTCGGAGCGCTGCGAGCGGGTGGCCCGGCTGGCCGTTCGCCATGCCCGCCTGCGGTCCATCGAGCCGGCGGAAAAGCGTGTCGCCGTGGTGTTCTCGGCCTATCCGACCAAACACGCGCGGATCGGCAATGCGGTCGGCCTGGATACCCCGGCCAGCGCGGTGGCACTGCTGCGGGCCATGCGCGACACCGGATACGTTATCGGCGACGTTCCCGGCGTCGACGCTGTCGATGGTGACGCACTGATCCATGCGCTGATCGAAAAGGGTGGTCAAGACCCGGACTGGCTTACCGCAGAAGCGTTGGCGGCCAACCCGATCCGGGTGTCAGCCAAGGACTATCGGGCCTGGTTGGCAACCTTGCCCACCGAACTCACCGACGCGGTCCAGCAGCACTGGGGACCGGCACCGGGGGAGTTGTTCGTCGACCGCTCAAGCGATCCGGACGGTGAAATCGTCATCGCGGCAATGGTTTCCGGAAATGTCGTACTTATCGTCCAACCGCCGCGCGGGTTCGGCGAGAACCCGGTGGCCATCTACCACGACCCCGATCTGCCGCCGAGTCACCACTATCTGGCTGCTTACCACTGGATCAACGCGCATTTCGGTGCCGACGTGATGATCCACCTGGGCAAGCACGGCAACCTGGAATGGCTGCCGGGCAAGACCCTCGGCATGTCCGCGGCCTGCGGGCCGGATGCCGCGCTGGGCGACCTGCCGCTGGTGTACCCGTTCCTGGTCAACGATCCGGGCGAAGGTACCCAGGCCAAACGCCGGGCGCACGCGGTGTTGGTCGATCACCTCATCCCGCCGATGGCCAGGGCTGAAAGCTACGGCGACATTGCCCGTTTGGAGCAACTGCTCGACGAGCACTCCACCATCTCCGCGCTGGATCCAGGCAAGTTGCCCGCTATCCGCCAGCAGATCTGGACGCTGATGCGGGCGGCCAAGATGGACCACGACCTGGGCCTGGACGAGCGCCCCGACGAGGATTCGTTCGACGAGATGCTGCTGCACGTCGACGGCTGGCTGTGCGAGATCAAGGACGTTCAGATCCGCGACGGCCTGCATATCCTGGGCGCAGCGCCCAGCGGCGAGGCAGAGTTGGACCTGGTGCTGGCGATCCTGCGGGCCCGGCAGCTGTTCGGCGGCGAGCAGGCGGTGCCCGGGCTGCGGGAGGCATTGGGGCTCACCGAGGACGGTCAGGCCGACAAAGCCGCAGTGGATGCTGCCGAAGCCCGTGCCCGGGAGTTGGTGGCCGGGTTGCAGGAATCCGGTTGGGACGCAGCCTCAGTCGACGACATCACCGCCGACGCCGAAGTCGCGAAGGTCCTGCGGTTCGCTGCCGATGAAGTCGTGCCGCGACTGCGGGAAACGGGCCGCGAGATCGACCAGATCCTGCGCGCCCTGGACGGTCGATACATCGCCGCCGGTCCGTCGGGATCGCCGCTGCGCGGGTTGGTCAACGTGCTGCCCACCGGACGCAACTTCTACTCGGTGGACCCCAAGGCTGTTCCGTCCAAGCTGGCCTGGGAAACCGGTGTAGCCATGGCGGATTCGCTGCTGGAACGGTACCGCGCCGATTACGGGCGCTGGCCCGACTCGGTGGGACTGTCGGTGTGGGGTACCTCGGCCATGCGTACCGCTGGTGACGACATCGCCGAAGTGCTTGCACTGCTTGGTGTTCGGCCGGTGTGGGACGACGCGTCGCGCCGCGTCGTCGGGCTGGAGCCGATCGCCCTCGATGAATTGGGTCGGCCACGGATCGACGTCACCGTGCGCATCTCCGGATTCTTCCGCGACGCCTTCCCCCATGTGGTGACCATGCTCGACGATGCTGTGCGATTGGTTGCCGGGTTGGACGAGTCCGCCGAGGACAACTACATCCGCGCCCACTCGCAGGTCGATATCGCTGACCATGGCGATCAAAGGCGCGCCACCACGAGGATTTTCGGCTCCAAGCCAGGTACCTACGGTGCCGGCCTGCTGCAGCTGATCGACAGCCGGAACTGGCGCGACGACGCCGATCTGGCTCAGGTGTACACGGCCTGGGGCGGCTTCGCGTACGGCCGCGGTCTGGACGGCGCGCCGGCCGCCGAGGATATGAATCGGCAATACCGCCGAATCTCGGTGGCCGCCAAGAACACCGACACCCGCGAGCACGACATCGCCGACTCCGACGACTACTTTCAGTACCACGGCGGCATGGTGGCCACGGTGCGGGCGCTGACCGGCAAGGACCCGGCGGCCTATATCGGCGACAACACCCGGCCCGATGCGGTGCGCACCCGTACGTTGTCGGAGGAGACGACCCGGGTGTTCCGCGCCCGGGTGGTCAACCCTCGCTGGATGACCGCCATGCGCCGGCACGGCTACAAAGGCGCCTTCGAGATGGCCGCCACTGTCGACTATCTGTTCGGCTACGACGCCACCGCCGGCGTGATGGCGGACTGGATGTATGAGCAGCTGACCCAGAGCTATGTGCTGGATGCGGAGAACCGCAAGTTCATGGCCGAGTCCAATCCCTGGGCCTTGCATGGCATGGCCGAGAGACTGCTGGAGGCCGCCGGCCGCGGAATGTGGGCCGAGCCGGAATCCGCAACTCTGGATGGGCTCAAGCAGGTGCTGCTGGAAACCGAAGGTGAGCTGGAGGGCTGACGCTGGATTAGTCTGGCGCCATGGCTCTCACCTTTGCCGACGTCGCCAAGGCCAACTACATCCTGCTGACCACCTTCACCAAGGACGGCCGTCCGAAGCCCACCGCAATCTGGGCGGTACCCGATGGCGAGCGGCTGCTGGTCATCACCGAGTCGAAGTCCTGGAAGGTCAAGCGTATCCGCAACACCCCGCGGGTGACCGTTGCCAAGTGCGATATGCGCGGTAACCCGAAGAGCGAGGCGGTGGAGGCCACGGCAACGATCCTGGACCAGTCGCAGTTGGGCACCGTGTACGACGGTATCGGCAAGCGCTACGGGCTGATCGGCAAGACGTTCAACTTCTTTTCCAAGATGCGCGGCGGAATGCAGAACAACCTCGCTCTGGAGCTACGGGCAGCATAGTGAGTGGCTTTCCCGCCGGCGCGCCAAAGTTGCCGCGTCACAAGGACATCGGACGGCTACTGCTCAGCTGTCCGGACCGTCGCGGCGTCATTGCAGCGGTGTCGACATTCCTGACCAAAGCCGGCACCAACATCATTTCGCTGGATCAGCATTCCACCCAGCCCGAAGACGGAATGTTCCTGCAGCGCACAGTCTTCCATCTGCCCGGTCTGGCCGCCGCGCAGCCGGACCTGGAGCGCGAGTTTGCGGCGGTAGCAGAAGAATTCGGCATGGAATATCGGTTCACCGACGCCGCCAAGCCCAAGCGGGTGGCCATCATGGCCTCCACCGCCGACCACTGCCTGCTGGACCTGTTGTGGCGCAACCGACGTGGCGAACTCGACATGACGGTGGTCATGGTCATCTCCAACCACGCCGATCTGGCCGAGCAGGTCCGCGCTTTCGGGGTGCCATTCGTCCACATCCCGGCCAACCGGGATATCAGGGAGCAAGCGGAGCAACGCCAGCTCGAATTGCTCAAAGGCAACGTCGATCTGGTGGTGCTGGCTCGCTACATGCAGATCATCACCCCGAAATTCCTGGCTGCCATCGACTGCCCGCTGATCAACATCCACCACTCGTTCCTGCCGGCGTTCATCGGCGCCACGCCGTACCGGCGGGCCAAGGAACGCGGCGTGAAGTTGGTAGGCGCCACGGCGCACTACGTCACCGAGGACCTGGACGAGGGCCCGATCATCGAACAGGACGTGGTCCGGGTGGACCATGCTGATTCAGTCGAGGATTTGGTGCGTCTGGGCGCCGACGTGGAACGGGCAGTGCTGTCCCGAGCGGTGCTGTGGCATTGCCAGGACCGCATTCTTCGCAACGGTAACGAAACCGTCATTTTCTGACCGAACCGGAACGCGCGGGCGGTTTCGTACGTTGTTCTGGGCATGGCTACCCGACTGTTTCTGGTCTATGCGCTGATCGAGATTGCGGTTCTCGCGGTCTTGGCGTCGACCATCGGCGTTGGCTGGACGCTGCTGGCGTTGCTGGCGACGTTCGCGGCGGGGCTTGCGATCGCCGGTGCACAGATCACCCGGCATGTCGGCCGGTTGCAGGACGCGTTGAGCGCTCGCACCGGTGACCAGGCATTACTCACCGACAGTGTGCTGGTGGCCTTGGGCACGCTGCTGGTGGTGCTGCCCGGTGTGGCCAGCACGGTGGTAGGGGCACTGATGTTGCTGCCGCCGACGCGGGCGCTCATCCGGCCGGCCGCCAAGGCGGTGTTGAGCCGTCAGTTGGGCGGGCCGATGAATTACCCGACCGAGGTGATCTATATCAACCACGATGAGCGCTATCGGGGTCGCGGCGACTACATCGACGGTGAAGTGATCGACGTGATCGACAGCGAACCGGTTGCGGTGCGACGTCAGGCTGGCTGAACGGACTAACCTGTCACTTTCGTGACGACACTGATGCTCAATGGCCGGGTGCACAGTCCGGCTGCGCCCGATGCGACCGCCCTGGCAGTACGCGACGGGCTGGTGGTCTGGCTCGGCTCTGACGACATCGGGCGGGCCCAGTTTCCGGACGCCATCGTTAACGACCTCGAGGGCGCCTTCATTGCCCCGGCATTCGTCGACAGTCACGTCCACCTCACCGCCACCGGGCTGAACGTCACCGGTCTGGATCTGCGGTCGGTCACGTCGTTGGAGCAGTTGCTGACACGGCTCGTGCAGTACGCCGCGAGCCAGCCGGACGGCATCATCTGGGGCCACGGCTGGGACGAGTCGGGCTGGCCGGTCAAAACCCCGCCGACCACTGCCGACCTGGACCGCGTCCTCGACGGCCGGCCGGCGTACCTGGCCCGGGTCGACGTGCATTCGGCAGCCGCGTCGACGGCGTTACGCCGATTGGTGCCGGAACTGGTTGGAGCGGAGGGCTTTTCGGAGCAGGCACCGTTGACCGCCGATGCGCATCATCGAGTGCGGGCCGCGGCCCGGGACCTGCTCAGCCCAACTCAGCGCCGCGCTGCGCAGGCAGCCGCGCTCGATTTGGCCGCGCGCAACGGCATCGTCGCGGTGCACGAGTGTGCGGGACCCGACATCGGCGGAGCGGACGACTGGGCCGACCTGAGCTCTACGGAGCACGGTGTCGAGATCGTCGGTTACTGGGGCGAGGCCGTCAGCACCGCCGCACAGGCGCGGAGCCTGCTCGAGCAGACGGGCGCCCGTGGCCTGGCCGGCGACCTCTTCATCGACGGCGCGCTGGGCTCACGTACTGCTTGGCTGAAGCAGCCCTACGCCGACGCCCCGCACTGCTGCGGCAACCGCTATCTGGACGTCGATGCGGTGACAGCACACTTGCTGGCCTGTACCGAGGCCGGGGTCACCGCCGGATTCCATGTCATCGGTGATGCGGCCGTCGACGTGGTGGTGCGCGCGTTCGCTCAGGCCGTGTCCTCCTTCGGTGCACCCACTGTGGCACGGTGCGGTCATCGGCTGGAACACCTCGAGATGGTTGACGACGAGCAGGCTCGGCAACTCGGAGCGTGGGGCGTGGTGGCCAGCATGCAGCCGAACTTCGATGCGCTCTGGGGCGGTACGGACAGCATGTACGCCCAGCGGCTCGGTATTGATCGAGCGCTCAAATTGAACCCGTTTGCGCTGTTAGCATCAGCAGGCGTGCCTCTCGCGTTCGGCTCTGACAGTCCCGTCACCAGCATGAATCCGTGGGGATCAGTGCGAGCCGCGACTTTGCATCAGACTCCGGGCAGCGCTATCTCGGCGCGGTCGGCGTTCCTGGCCGCCACCCGCGGGGCATGGCGGGCCGGCGGCGTCCGCGACGGGATGACCGGCACCCTGGTCCCCGGCGCCCCTGCGTCGTACGCGGTATGGCGGGTGCCCGGGGGTGCCGAGGCTCTGGACGTCACCGCGCCGGCCGACGCGGTGCAGCGCTGGTCCACCGATCCGCGGTCCCGGGTGCCGGCCCTGCCGCCGCTGGGGCCCGACGACGACTTGCCCACTTGCGTGCGAACCGTCCGCTGCGGCGAGGTAATTCATGGTTGATGACGGCGTGACCGAAGCCGATGTGGCGGATTTCACGGACGACCCGGCGCCGGCCGGTCCGGGTCTTGGGCAGCGCATGCTGGTCGCGGCGAAGCGGTTCTTCGAGCCCCGGCTGATGCGCTTGGCGGCGGCGATCGCCGCGGGCCTGCTGTTGTATGCGGCGTTCCCCCCGATGGGCTACTGGTACCTGGCGTTCCCGGCAATGGCCTTGCTGGGCTGGGTTCTGGTGCACGAAAAGACAACACCGGCAGGCAGTTTCGGTTACGGAATGCTGACCGGGCTGGTGTTCCACGTGTTTTTGCTGCCGTGGATCAGCGCTCTGGTGGGTCCGGTGCCCTGGCTACTGCTGGCGGCGTTGGAGGCACTGTTCACGGGATTTTTCGGGCTGATGGCGGCGCTGGTGCGCACCTTGCCGGGTTGGCCGGTGTGGTTCGCCGGCCTGTGGTTGTTGGCTGAGTGGGCCAAGTCGACAGTGCCGTTCGGTGGCTTTCCGTGGGGCGTGGTGGGTTTCAGCCAGGTCAACGGTCCACTGTTGGCGCTGGCCCGGTACGGCGGTGCGCCGCTGTTGTCTTTCGCGGTGGCACTGGTCGGCTTCGGGCTGACGGCACTGGTGCTCGAGACGGTCGAGAGGTTGCGCCATGACCACCGCACCGGTGCCGCGGCGCCGTCCGAAGCGGTAATCCCGGGTGTGAGCGTTGCGTTGGTGCTGTTGTTGGCGGGCCTGGCCTGGCCTGCGGTGCGCCAGGCGGGTTCGGGGGCCAGCGACGAACCGCCCGTCACGGTCGCCGCGGTTCAGGGCAACGTGCCGAGGTTGGGGCTGGATTTCAACGCCCAACGGCGTGCAGTGCTGGACAACCACGTGCACGAGACCATGCAACTGGCCGATGACGTCCGCGCCGGTCGCGCCCATCAACCAGCGGTGGTGATCTGGCCGGAGAACTCTTCGGACATCGATCCACTGACAAATCTCGATGCAGCGCAAGAGATTTCAGCGGCTTCCTTGGCCATTCACGCGCCGATTCTGGTCGGTACCGTGTTGGCCGCACCGCACTATTCACCGGATAACCCGGCGACCACCAACTCGGTGATCGTCTGGGACGGCACCAACGGGCCGGGGGAGCGGCACGACAAGGCGATCGTGCAGCCCTTCGGTGAATATCTGCCGTGGCGCGGGTTCTTCAAGCATTTGTCGTCATATGCCGATAGGGCGGGCTACTTCGTTCCGGGACACGGCAACGGTGTGGTCACCGCGGCCGGGGTGCCCATCGGCGTGACCACCTGCTGGGAGGTCATCTTCGATCGCGCGCCGCGGCAGGCGGTGCTCAACGGCGCCCAGCTGCTGGCGGTGCCGACCAACAACGCAACCTTCGACGAGTCGATGAGCGCGCAGCAGCTGGCGTTCGCCCGGCTCCGTGCCGTCGAGCACGACCGTTATGTGGTCGTCGCCGGGACTACCGGAATCAGTGCCGTGATCGCGCCCGACGGCCGTGAGATCGCGCGGACGGCGTTCTTCGAGCCCGCCTACCTGGACAAACAGGTGCGGTTGAAGACGGAGCTGACTCCGGCGACGCAATGGGGGCCGATCGTCAACGGATTGCTGATCGCGGTGGGTGCGGGGGGTCTGCTGGCGGCCATGGTGCACAACATGCTGCAGAATGGGATGTTCGTGCGTCGCTACAGGGCGGACGCGGCAGGCCGTGCAGGCATAGAAGAAGACAACGAAGAGGGGCAATGACCATGGGTGGCGACCGTCCGAGTCAGCGCACGCTGGTCATTATTCCGACCTACAACGAGCGGGAGAATCTGCCGCTCATCGTGGGCCGCGTCCACGCCGCTCGGCCCGACGTGCACATCCTGGTGGTCGACGACGGCAGCCCCGACGGCACCGGACAGTTGGCCGACGAGCTGTCGCTCGCCGATCCGGACCGCCTGCACGTCATGCATCGCCCAGGCAAAGGCGGGTTGGGCGCGGCGTACATCGAGGGATTCGGTTGGGGCCTGAGTCGTGGATACCACGTCCTGGTGGAGATGGATGCCGACGGCAGCCACGCCCCCGAGGAGCTGTACCGGCTACTGGACGCCGTTGATGGCGGGGCTGATCTGGCCATCGGTTCGCGGTATGTGCCCGGCGGGACCGTGCGCAACTGGCCGCACCGTCGACTGGTCCTGTCGCGCACCGCCAATACCTATTCACGCGTGCTGTTGGGCGTGGACATCCACGACATCACCGCCGGCTACCGCGCATACCGGCGCGGCGTGCTGGAGAAGATCGGCCTCGATGACGTCGATTCCAAGGGTTACTGCTTCCAGATCGACCTGACCTGGCGCGCCATCAACGCCGGCTTCAAGGTGGTCGAGGTGCCGATCACCTTCACTGAGCGCGAACTCGGTGTGTCGAAGATGAGCGGCTCGAACATTCGTGAGGCCATGTCGCAGGTCGCGAAGTGGGGTATCCAGGGCCGGCTTGACCGCGCCCGTGGCATCTCCCGCTAGTTCGCGCCGAAACCGACAAACGGGCCGCAAAGCACGAGGGCAAGCGGCAAAAACGTCGATCTGGGCACGCTTGCCGTGCATCCGTGAGCAATAAAAAACCCCGCATGTGCGGGGTTTTTCTATTGCCAGGGGATCAGTTGCCGCGACGGCGGGTCTTGATCAGCTCCAGGCGCTCTTTGAGCAGCTCTTCGAGCTCTACGACCGAACGGCGCTCCAGCAGCATGTCCCAGTGGGTACGCGGCGGCTTGACCTTCTTGGGCTCGGGGGCGTTGCCCTCGATCAGGGTGCCCTCCATGCCGTTGCGGCAGGCCCAGGTGCCTGGGATCTCCGCATCGTCGGCGAACGGAACCTCGAATTCCTCGCCGTTGTCGGTGCGGTAGCGGGCCACCTGACGCGGTGCCAGGTCATGGTTACGGTCGGTCTCGTAGCTCACGGCTCCGAGGCGACTGCCTCTCAGGACGCGATCAGCCATCGTCAAACACTCCTTGGTATAGCGACGGGTAGACAACGCAGGCCAGCGCCGCGCAGTTCCCGACTCAATTGTTCATGATACCGGGGTTGTGGCGGTCGGCGGTTACAGTCGCGGGCGTGGCATCAGTAAGGCGCTCGAAGGCACAGCCGTGTCGGTGGTGCGGTCGCGAGGTCGCCGATGCCGGGATGGGACGGCGACGGCAATACTGCCGTCAGTCCTGTCGACAACGGGCATACGAGCAGCGCGCCATGGTGAAAGGCACGTCGCTGGCGCCGGACTCGGTGGTGTTGACGGCTGACGAAGCCGAGGCGCTGTCGGATCGGGTGTACCAGGTACGTTGTGCGGCTGAGGACGTGGCAATGGCAGTGTCCGAGGGCGCCGATGTGGCCGAGTTGAGCGAGCTGTGTGAGGTGCTGGTGCGTGCGGCGAAGGACGCTGACGGTTGGCGTTGAAGCGACGGGAGAGACCTCCGGGGCGAGCGAAGCGACGGGAGAGACCTCCGGGGCGAGCGAAGCGACGGGAGAAAACCTGATGAGCGGCGAAGGGCGCCGAATCCACAAGCCCACGAAATTCCTGGGCCGGGACTTCGAAGCGTTCGGCGGCGTCGAGGATCCGGTTCATGCCAGCCGGATCGCCCACGAGACGGCAGCAGCGCTGCTGGAGCGGGTGCGGAGCTATCCCGACCCGGACGTGGTGTCCCGATTGGTTGCCTACACCGACGAACACGGCATCGACGACATCGCCGAGCTGTGGTCGGGTGCCGACGCGCGGAGCCTGCCCGGCGTGTTGTGGCGGGTCTACGTGCTTCGGCTGACCATCCGGCAGGACCCGCATGCCGCCAGCCTGCTGTACGTACGTGGCGTGGACATGGTGCATTCGATCGACCCTGTGGTCGCCGGTGCGGCGACGCCGACGGGGCCGGCTGAGATCCGCGAACTGGCCGACCGGATATTGCGCGGGGTGTTCGAGGGTGACTTCGCGGTCGCCTTGGAGCGCGCTGCGGCGTATTGCCGACTCAGTGCCGCGGGATCGATGAGTTTGGCGGAAGATGCGGCCGTGACGGCGCCGGAGCGCGCCGCCGAGCTGACCGAGCATGCTGTGCGATTTACCCGATTGGCCAATGAGCTGGGTGCCGCCGCCGCGTTGTGGCGCAGCGGCTCGCTGGACTGAAGCTGAGCGGGTAACCGGGAAGTTAAAGCCAGACCGCAGAACGCCTCTCGGCGAGTGGCCGCTCTCGGCGGCAAAATTTGGGGCCCGGGGTTACTGCGGCCTGGCGCTGTTCACTCTAGCCGAACAACCGGATGCGCGAGCAACTCGTGAGTGCCGTTGTCGCGTGCCCGTCGGGCGGGTAGCGCTGTGGTGCTGGCCACCCGGATGCGGACTGACTGGAAAGACACACACATCGGCCGGTCGGGCTTAGTGTGTCGGCGTGACAGATGGCGGTGGTGAACGGCGGCACTGCCCACCCGAAGAACTGAAGGCCTTGTTTCTGTTCGAGTCGTTGTCGGACGAGCAACTGGGGTACCTGAGCAGCGTGGGTCATGTCGAGGAGCAGGGCCCGGGCCCGATCATCGCTGAAGGCGATCCGGTTGCGCCCCTGCACGTACTGCTGGACGGCGAATTGGTGATCTCGAAGCGGGCCGCGGGGCGTGATCTCGAGATCAACCGGACTGCGCAGCCCGGCGTCTACTTCGGTGCGCGGTCGGCGTTCAGTCAGGTGGGACATGACCGGAACCGGTTCTCGGTGCGGGCCACCCGACGTTCGCGGTTCTTCGTCATGAGCGCCGCGGAATTCGGCACCTTCGTCAAAAGCCAGTTCCCGATGGCGGTGCATCTCATCGATGGCTTGGCAGAGACCGCTGAAAAGCAACACCGTGTCGCCGACGAACGCGACCGGTTGCTTGCGCTCGGGCAGCTGTCCGCCGCCCTGACGCACGAGCTCAACAACCCCGTGGCGGCCGTGGTCCGCGCGGCAGGCGGGCTGCGGACGATGCTGGACGTAGTCACGACTCCGTTGGTGGACAAGCAATTCGACGATGAGGCACTCAGTTTTCTGGCCTCCGCGCAGAGTGATGTGGTGGCGCGCGTAGCAGGTATTTCGGGGCGGGCGCCGTCGGCGATGCAGGCGTCGGACCTCGAAGACGAGATCGGTGAATGGTTGTCCGATCGCGGGATTGCCGACGCGTGGGACATGGCGTCGACGTTTGTCGAAGCCGGACTGGATCGGCAATGGCTGGAACAGCTGTCGCCGGGTGACGAGCGGCCGCCTTGGCTGGGAAATGCCATACAGTGGCTCCGGCACCGGGCCGAGGCCGAGCTGTTGACCCATCAGCTCCATGATGCGGCCCAACGGATTTCGGGGCTGGTCACCGACGTCAAGCAGTACAGCCAACTGAACAGTGCACCGTTCCAGTTCGCTGACGTCAACGCGTTGCTGAACAGTACGTTGCGGATGTTCGCTGGGCGCATCGGCAAGGAAGCCGGGATCGAGGTGATCACCGAGTTCGATCAATCGATACCCGAATTACTTTGTTATCCAGCAGAACTCAATCAGGTATGGACCAACATCATCGACAACGCGGTCGCTGCGATGAGGGATGCTGATGGCGGCTCGGCCGGCACCGGCACACTCTCGGTGCGGACCAGGCTCGATGACGACAGCGTCCGGATCGAAATCTGTGACACCGGCAGCGGAATTGCCGAGGATGCCCGCGGGCGCATCTTCGAACCGTTCTTCACCACCAAGCCAATCGGAGAGGGCACTGGTCTAGGTCTGCACCTGGCGTGGCGGATCGTCGTCAACCGGCATGCCGGAGAGCTGTCGGTCACCTCACGGCCGCACGACACCAGATTCGTCGTGCGGTTGCCATTGCAACCCAATATGACGGGCGAGGGCGGCTGAGTCCGCCTCAGGTGGATTCAGTTCGGCGGCGGCTGAGCGCTATTATCTGCGTATGAATGCAGATAAGCAGGTGGGTGTGAATCGGTTGGCCGAGGAGCACGCAGCGCTGGTCGTCGAGGTGTTCCGGATGCTTGCCGATGCGACCCGCGTGCAACTGCTGTGGGCACTGACCGAGGGCGAACTGCCGGTCAACGATCTGGCAGACCGAGTCGACAAGCCGGCACCGTCGGTGTCACAGCATCTGGCGAAACTGCGAATGGCGCGCCTGGTGCGGACCCGCCGCGAGGGCACCCAGGTGTTCTATCGGTTGGAGAACGACCATGTCGCGCAGTTGGTGCGCGACGCCGTGCACAACGCCGAACACGCCGCCGGCGGTATCCCAGCGCACCACCGGAACGACGCGGGCGTGCGCCAGTTGCGTGACGGGACCCGCTGATGTCCGGGTTCCACGGTCATTCACACGGCCATTCGCACGTGCACGGGCACGGCCAGGGACATGCACATACCCACGACCACGCCGGTCGCATCGATGAGGCCCTGCGCGACAGCGCAGCCGGCATCCGGGCGGTCAAGATCAGTCTGCTGGTGCTCGGTGCCACGGCCGTCCTGCAGATGGCCATCTTTGCGCTGTCAGGATCGGTCGCACTGCTGGCGGACACCATCCATAACGTGTTCGACGCGCTGACCGCAGTGCCGCTGTGGTTCGCGTTCTCGATCAGCGGGCGGGCAGCAACCCGGCGTTTCACCTATGGCTTCGGCCGCGTCGAGGATCTGGCCGGCCTGTTTGTCGTTGTGGTGATTGCGATTTCGGCGGTGGTCGCATCGGTCGAGGCGGTCCGCAGATTGGTCAATCCGGTCCCCATCGCTCACCTGGGCTGGGTGGCCGCGGCGGGGTTGGTGGGGTTCATCGGCAACGAGTTGGTAGCCGTCTACCGCATCAGGGTGGGCCGGCGCATCGGTTCGGCGGCACTGCGGGCCGACGGAATGCATGCCCGCGCGGATGGTTTCACCTCACTGGCCGTGGTGGCCGGGGCTGCCGGCGTTGCGCTGGGTTACCCGCTGGCCGACCCGATCGTCGGGTTGCTGATCGCCGGAGCCATCGTAACTGTGCTGGTCACCGCGGCGCGCGACGTGTTCTCCCGGTTACTCGACGGCGTGGACCCGGCATTGGTCGACACCGCACACACCGTGCTGGCCGGGCAACCACATGTGCGGTCGGTGCGACGGGTCCGGATGCGCTGGGTGGGGCACCGATTGGAAGCCGACGCCGAACTCGACGTCGACGACACGTTGTCACTGACCGCCGCGCACCAGCTGGCTCACGATGCTGAACACGAACTGTCCCATGCTATTCCGAAGCTGTCGACGGTGTTGGTGCACGCCTATCCGGCGCGGGTCACTTCAGCACATTGACCGCGCGGGCGATCACCAGCGCGATCGTGGACATGGCAACCAACGACTGCAGCGACATCATCACCTTGGCCCACCGGGACAGCGGCATGGTGTCGGTGGGGGAGAACGCCACCACGTTGGTGTAGCTGGTGTACAGGTAGTCGATGAACGTTGGGCGCCAACTGGGTTGGGCGTTCTGCGGATCGCACATCTGCGGGAACTGAAAGTCCGGATAGGGGTTGTCACCGGATCGCCGAGCGAACGGGCCGCCGCGGTCGAGCTCCCAGTACCAGATGCCGAACACAATGACATTGGTGATGAATACCGCTGCGCCACTGCCCAAGAGGACGCCGGCGTCGTTGCTGACCCTGCCGGACAAGATGTTCAGGTCCAGGATCAGCGCAGATGCGGTGTTGTCGACGGTGATGGCGGCAGTCAACGCGATCATCGTCCACTTGCCGACGGTAGTCCGCCGGGACAGCCGAAGTGGGTTGATCACCAACAGCACAGCCACCAGTAGCAGTTCCAAAGTGATCAACGGCCACCGGGGAATCGCCGGGATGGTGTACTGCTGGGGTATCGCCCGTTGCAGTACCACCGCGGCCAGGATCGCGAAAATCACCGGCAACCGGTTCTCCGGCGCTCCGGGTCGCAGCCAGGACGGCACGTGGTGCTCGGCACTGCTGGTGAGGCGGTGCGTGCGCTCCACAAACGACTTGATCGCCGGTGGCAACGGCTCGGATATGGGGTCCATGCGCTCAGTTTCGCATCGAGTGGCACCATTAGGCGGTGTCTGCCGAGCTGAGCCAGGGAACCCACAGGTCACCGCTAACCGCGGCTGACGTCGTCGAGGCTGCTCAGCGAATTTCTTCGGTGGTGACTCGAACCCCGCTGCAGTTCAGTGATCGACTCTCCGCGTTGACCGGCGCCAACGTGTACCTCAAGCGCGAGGATCTGCAGGCGGTGCGCTCGTACAAGCTGCGTGGTGCCTACAACCTGCTGATGCAGCTGTCGGACGAGGAGAAGGCCGCAGGCGCGGTGTGCTCGTCCGCAGGTAATCACGCCCAGGGGTTCGCCTTGGCCTGTAAGTCGATGGCCGTTCACGGTCGCGTGTACGTCCCGGCCAAGACTCCCAAACAGAAGCGAGACCGGATTCGCTATCACGGCGGCGAATTCATCGAGCTGATCGTCGGCGGTGCCACCTACGACCTGGCCGCCGAGGCGGCGTTGGAGGACGTGGCTCGAACCGGTGCCACCCTGGTCCCGCCGTACGACGACCTGCGCACCATGGCCGGGCAGGGCACTATCGCGGTCGAGATCCTCGATCAGCTCGACACCGAACCCGACCTGGTGATCGTGCCGGTCGGTGGTGGCGGCTGCATCAGCGGTATCACCACCTACCTGGCCGAACACACCGACGGCACCGCTGTTCTCGGCGCCGAACCGGCGGGTGCGGCATCGATGATCGCCGCGTTGGCCAAGGGTGAGCCGGTGACGTTGGAGTACGTCGACCAATTCGTCGACGGCGCCGCGGTCGCGCGCGCCGGGACCCTCACCTATGCGGCGTTGGCCGCTGCCGGCGACATGGTCTCGATCACGACCGTCGACGAGGGCGCGGTATGCACCGCGATGCTCGACCTGTATCAGAATGAGGGCATCATCGCCGAGCCCGCCGGCGCGCTGTCGGTTGCCGCCTTGATGGAGACCGACATCGAGCCGGGGTCGACGGTCGTGTGCCTGATATCCGGTGGCAACAACGATGTTTCGCGCTACGGCGAGGTCCTGGAACGCTCGCTGGTGCACCTAGGGGTCAAGCACTATTTTCTGGTCGACTTCCCGCAAGAGCCCGGTGCATTGCGCCGATTCCTTGACGAGGTGCTCGGGCCGAACGACGACATCACTCTGTTCGAGTACGTCAAGCGCAACAACCGCGAGACCGGTGCGGCGCTGGTGGGTATTGAACTGGGGTCGGCTGCCGACTTCGACGGTCTGCTGGACAGGATGCACAGCTCCGGCATTTACGTCGAAGCGCTGGAACCTGGCTCAACGGCCTACCGCTATCTGACCTGACCGGTCATCCGGCCTGCTTGAGGGCGGAATCGACCTCGATCAGCATGTCGTCATTCGCGCCGAAGATCGGCTTGAGTGGGACGGCGCGTTGGGCTGCGGCAGCGGTAAGTTCAGTGGCCCACCGCCGATGCAAGGTGGACAGTGGGCCGTGGCCGGGACCGGTGAGCAGGAATGCCACGGTGGTGCCCGGTTCCATGTCATCGAGCACCCTGACCAGTTCGTCCAACAGAGGGTCGACCAGATCGCTGCGCGGAGATGCCGGCCTGGGCAGGTCGATCAGCAGCTTGGGCATACGGCGGTCGGGGCCGACGAATCCGACCCACAGCATGCTTTGACCGAATCCGAGCTCACCCATCAGGGCCCGCCAGCGCTGCCGCATGTCACTGGTGGAACGGATGGGGTCAGTGGCGGTTTCGATGGGCGGCCGATCATGAGTCATGCTCGCATCATGGCCGGGCACGGCCCTGAGACGCTACTGCTTTATGCACAGGCTGCGAAGCTGTGGAAAACTAGTTGACAGCGCGCAGAATTGCGAAAGAATGTGCGGCCAAACGGGTTCCGGCGGCAGCGGTTTCGGTTACCCCGGCGTCAGGGGGATCCCAGGCCAGCACCACATCGCCGGTCACCGGGATCGAAACCGGGTCCGAGCCCAGATTGCAGACGATGGCCAGCGCTCCGCGGTGCATGATGATCCAGCGCTGATCCTCATCGAACTCGATACGCAGGTGATCAAGCCACGGGTCGGCTAGGTCGGGTTCGGCGCGTCGCAGTGCGATCAGATCGCGGTACGTCTGCAGTAGTCGGACATGCTCGCCGGAGTGCACCTCGTCCCAGCGCAGCTTGGAACGCAGGAACGTCGCAACGTCCTGTGGGTCGGGGATATCGTCTGCATCCCAACCGTGCTCGGCGAATTCGGCTTTGCGGCCTTCGGCTGTCGCACGGGCCAGTTCGGGTTCAGGGTGCGAGCTGAAGAACTGGAACGGGGTGGATGCACCCCATTCCTCACCCATGAAAAGCATTGCGGTGTAGGGCGATCCGAGCACCAAAGCAGCCTTAACCGCCAATTGGCCGAAAGTCAGGTTCTGGGAGGGGCGGTCGCCCAGGGCGCGATTACCGACCTGATCGTGGGTCAGGGTATAGGCCAGCAGTCGGGTCGCCGGGACGGTCGCAGTGTCCAACGGGCGGCCGTGGCGTCGCCCCCGGAACGATGAGTAGGTGCCGGCATGGAAGAAGCCATAGCGAAGAGTGTCGGCCAATGTCGCCAGCGAGCCGAAATCAGCGTAGTAACCCTGCCTTTCGCCCGACACTGCGGTGTGAATGGCATGGTGGATATCGTCGTCCCACTGCGCTGTCAGTCCGCACCCGCCGCGGCTGCGGGGTGTGATCAGCCGGGGATCGTTGAGGTCGCTCTCCGCGATCAGCGCCAGAGGTCGGCCCAATTGGACTGCCAGTGCATCGGTTTCGGCGGCAAGTTCCTCGAGGAGATGTATCGCGGTGGTGTCCACCAGTGCGTGCACGGCATCCAGTCGCAGGCCGTCGGCGTGAAACTCGCGCATCCAACGTAAGGCGCACTCGACGATGTACCGGCGTACCTCGTCGGACCCGGCGCCGTCGAGGTTGATCGCTTCGCCCCACGGTGTCCGGTCTGCCGCTAGATACGGCCCGAAGTGGGGTAGGTAATTTCCGGAGGGCCCAAGGTGATTGAACACTGCGTCGATCAGTACCCCGAGGCCGCGGCGGTGGCATGCGTCGATGAGTCGCATCAAACTCTCAGGGCCGCCGTAGGGTTCGTGTACGGAGTACCACAGCACGCCGTCGTAGCCCCAGCCGTGCGAACCGCTGAACGCGTTGACCGGCATCAGTTCGACGAAGTCGACACCGAGGTCCACCAGGTAGTCGAGTTTCTCAATGGCAGCGTCGAAAGTGCCGGCGGGGGTGAAGGTGCCGATGTGCAACTCGTAGATCACGGCGCCGGACACCCGGCGTCCGGGCCACATCACGGGCGTGGTCTCTGGAGGTGACCACAGTTGCGAAAGCCCGTGCACACCATCGGGTTGTCGGGGCGAGCGCGGGTCCGGCAATGGATCAGAGCCGTCCAGGACAAAACCGTAGCGGGCGTCGTCGGCGACGTCCACGGTGCTGTGCCACCAACCGTCGACGCCGCGCGTCATCGGGTACCGGTCACCGGCAACGTCAAGGTGTACGGTCTGTGGCCGCGGCGCCCAGACCTCGAATGTGTGCTCAGGCACGGGCTTTCTCCAGCAGGACGCCGGGCAATTCGGCGAACAGGGCAGCCACGGACACAGATCCGGACAGTGTGCGCCCGGTCAGTCGGTCGATCCAGTCACCCTGAGGGAGAGTGAGTTGTGTTTCACCCCAGCCTTTTTCACCCAGCCGCAGTGTCCAACGCTGAATCGCCACCAGCACGTCGTCACCGCGTCGGTAGGCGATGACGTGCTCGGCGGCTGCGCCATCGGCGAACACGGGAGTGTAGCCACCGGAAAGGTACATGTCCGGGTGTTCTCGCCGGGACTGCAGCGCCGCGGCAACCACACGGATCTTGCGGTGGGCCAACGCATCAAGTTCGGTACGGCGAAGCGCGAAATCGACCGGTCGACGATTATCGGGGTCCACCAGGCTGTCGTCCCATAATTCGGTGCCCTGATAGATGTCCGGAACCCCGGGAACGGTCAGCGCCAGTAGCTTCTGTGCCAGGGCGTCGCTGCGGGCGGCCGAGTCGAGGTGCTGGACCAGCGCGGTGATCTCGGTTGCAATCGGGCCGTCGATCAGTGCATCGAGCCAGGCGTGCACCGATTCTTCGAATTCGTGGTCAGGATCAATCCACGTGGTGTGCACCGCCGCTTCGCGGATTGCCTTCTCTGTGAAGGCATGTAGCCGCGCTCGCTCAGCATCACCGACCTCGCCGGACAGCGGCCACACTCCCACTATGTTCTGCCAGAGGAACAGTCCGGTCGCCTCATCGGGTGGTAGGCACACGCGGTTCCATCGAACCATCCGCTGCGCCCATGGTCCGGCCACTTGGGACAGCACCGTGATTCGGGCCCGAACATCCTCGCCGCGCTTGGTGTCGTGGGTGGACAGCGTGATCATGGCCGACGGCCAGTCCCGTGCTCGACGTTTGGCGCGTTCATGAAACTCGTTGACAGACATCCCGAACAGTTCGGGTTCGCCGCCCACTTCGTTGAGCGACACCAGTCGGGCGGCGCGGTAGAACCAGGTGTCCTCGACGGCTTTCGCGGTGACGGCGCCGCACAGCTGCTGCAGGCGCGCTGCGGTCTCGGGGTTTTCGAGCCCGGCCGCGAGTATGGCAGAAGCGCTTGATCCTGTTGTAGAGGTGAGCATCTCAGAGAAAGCCCGGGTGAACTGGAAGGTCGACTCTTCCGTACCGTAGTCGGTGCGGTACATGTTGATGCCGGCCAGCAACGTAGCAATGGCCTCAGGCAGCGCAGGGTCGTCCATGCCGGCCGCCTGTTCGACGGAGCGGTGCAGCCGCGCCAGTTCGCTGGATAGGGTTTCGGTGGCCGCGGTGACCTTCAACGCCCGCACGTCGGTTTCGGTGTCGGCGGCCAGGGCTGTCAGTGCAGCTTCTCCAGTCGGATCGACGAAGACCCCGCCGATCT
Source organism: Mycobacterium sp. OTB74 (assembly GCF_029892685.1). Classification (GTDB taxonomy): domain Bacteria; phylum Actinomycetota; class Actinomycetes; order Mycobacteriales; family Mycobacteriaceae; genus Mycobacterium. Next base: position 125,206 of record NZ_JARXVD010000014.1, read on the forward strand.
CTCGCAGAGCGTCGTATCCGGTGGTGCCGGCGACGGGTAGACAGGGGCCCAGTGGCTCGTCGGGCGCCAGGATTTTCTCGGCGACAATCCAGGCATCCGGCCCCACCAGTGTCCGTAACCGGTCGAGATAGCCTGCGGGGTTGGTCAATCCGTCGATGTGGTCGATGCGCAGCCCGTCCACCAGACCTTCGCGGAACCACCGGCCGATTTCGGTGTGGGTGGCGTCGAACACCGCGGGGTCTTCCTGACGAACTGCGGCCAGGGAAGTGATGGCGAAAAAGCGCCGGTAGCCGCAGACGCCGGAACGCCAGCCGGTCAGCCGATAGCTCTGTCGGGAATGAACCTCGGCGCCTGAACCGCCTTCGGTGCCCGGCCGGATCGGCCACACTCGGTCACCCAGCCGCAGCACCCCGCCGTCCACGGTCAGGTCGTTCACATCGGAATCAGAACCCAAGACCGGCAACACGATTCGACCCTCGGGGTCCACATCCCAGTCGATGTCAAAGAACGTGGCGTACTGCGACGCGCGCCCGTACGTCAACACGTCCCACCACCAGCTGTTCTGCTCGGGCCGTTCGACGCCGACGTGGTTGGGCACGATGTCGACGATCAGGCCCATGCCACGGGCCTGTGCCGCGGCGGATAACTGCGCCAATCCTGTTGCGCCACCGAGCTCAGCTGACACCGAGGTCGGATCGGTCACGTCGTAACCGTGGGTAGACCCGGCCGCCATGGTCAGTACCGGCGACAGATACAGATGGGAGACACCCAGTTGGTCCAGATAGGGAAGCAGCGCCTCGGCATCGGCGAATGTCATGCCGTCACTGCGCAGTTGCAACCGGTAGGTGGACAAGACTGGTATCGGTACCGCCATCGGGGCTCAGGCCGTCTTGCGGAGCACCAGCAGTGACCTGGCCTGCAACGAAATCGTCTCGCCTGCCCCGGCCATCATCTCGGTGCGGCCGTGCGGGTCGGCGGTGTCCAGCGCTGCAGACCATTTCTCGGCATAACCCTGGTCGGGGATCACGAAGTCCAACGCTTCGTCGTGCGCGTTGAAACACAATAGGAACGAGTCGTCCGTGACCCGCTCACCCCGGGCGTTGGGTTCGTGTATGGCCTCACCGTTGAGGAACACCGCGATGCTCTTGCCGAATCCCGAGCCCCAGTCCTCAGGGGTCATCTCTTGACCCGCCGGCGTCAGCCACGCGATGTCGCGCACCTGCTCGCCGCTACGGATGGGCTTGCCGACCAGGAATCGGCGCCGCCGAAACACCGGGTGCTTGCGTCGCAACGCCACCGCAGTACGGGTGAATTCCAGTAGGGCATCGTTGGTTTCGCACAGGTCCCAGTCCATCCAGGACAGCTCGGAATCTTGGCAGTACACGTTGTTGTTGCCGTGCTGGCTGCGTCCGATCTCATCGCCGTGGCTGATCATCGGGGTGCCCTGGGACAGCATGAGAGTGGCCAGGATGTTGCGCATCTGGCGACCACGCAGCGCCACAATCTCGGGGTCATCCGTTGGTCCCTCGACGCCGCAGTTCCACGAGTGGTTGTGGCTCTCGCCGTCGCGGCCGTCCTCACCGTTGGCCTCGTTGTGTTTCTCGTTGTACGAGACCAGATCCGCCAACGTGAAGCCGTCGTGACAGGTGACGAAGTTGATGCTGGCAGACGGTCGCCGGCCGGTCGCCTCGTACAAATCCGATGAACCGGTCAGGCGGGAGGCGAACTCGCCCAACGTCGCCGGCTCACCCCGCCAGTAGTCACGGACGGTGTCGCGGTACTTGCCGTTCCACTCGGTCCACAGCCCGGGAAAGTTGCCGACCTGGTATCCGCCCTCGCCGACATCCCACGGCTCGGCGATCAGCTTGACCTGGCTGACCACCGGATCTTGTTGTACCAGATCGAAAAATGCGCTCAATCGGTCCACGTCGTAGAACTCGCGGGCCAGCGTTGCAGCCAGGTCGAACCGGAACCCGTCGACGTGCATTTCCAGTACCCAGTACCGCAGTGAGTCCATGATCAGCTGCAGGGTGTGCGGGTTGCGGGCGTTGAGGCTGTTACCGGTGCCGGTGAAATCTTTGTACAGCCCCGGATCGTTATCGTCGAGCCGGTAGTAAGCGGTGTTGTCGATGCCGCGGAAGTTGATCGTCGGCCCGAGGTGATTGCCTTCGGCGGTGTGGTTGTAGACCACATCGAGGATCACTTCGATGCCGGCCTCGTGGAACGAACGGACCATGGCCTTGAACTCTGCGACCGCTCCGCCGGCGTGCTGATTCGATGAATACTGGTAGTGCGGCGCGAAGAAGCCGAACGTGTTGTAGCCCCAGTAGTTTCGCAGCCCCAGTTCCAGCAGTCGCTGATCGTGCAGGAACTGGTGCACCGGCATCAACTCGATCGCCGTGACGCCGAGCGACTGCAGATGCTGAATGATCGCCGGATGCGCCAGGCCCGCGTAGGTGCCGCGCTGTTCTTCAGGCACCGCAGGGTGCGTCTGCGTCATCCCTTTGACGTGGGCCTCGTAGATCACCGTCTCGTGATACGGCGTCCGTGGCGCGCGGTCGCTGGCCCAGTCGAAGAACGGGTTGATCACCACACTGGTCATGGTGTGGCCCAACGAATCCGTGCCGTCCGGGGCGGCCGGCGTGGCGGTGTCCTCGGCGCCCATCTCATACGAGAACAACGCCTGGGTGAATTTGAAGTCGCCGTAGAACGACTTTCCGTAGGGATCGAGTAGCAGCTTGCTGGGGTCGCAGCGATGGCCCGCCGCCGGGTCCCATGGCCCGTACACCCGGAACCCGTAACGCTGGCCGGGGGCGACCGTGGGCAGGTACGCATGCCAGACATAGCCGTCGACTTCTTCGAGGTTGATCCGTTCTTCGGTGCCGTCCTTACGTATCAGGCACAGCTCGACACGTTCGGCGACCTCCGAAAACAACGAAAAATTGGTGCCGGCACCGTCGTAAGTGGCGCCCAGAGGGTAGGCGGTGCCGGGCCAGACAGTCGTGACCACGTGTCACCACCAACCGGTGGCGGCCGCGATCTGCCGGCCGAGTTCACCGGCCATGGTGCGCATGTATGTGGCGGACAGGTGATGAGAGTCGTGGTACAGCAACACATTTCCCTCCACGGCTCGGCAGATGTCAGGACGGCACACCGCGTCACTCATGTCGAGCGGTTTCAACAATGGGAACTGCGCGACGAAATCGAGGGTCGGGTTGTGGTCGGACAGTACCTCGGAACGACTGATACCGCACGACGTCGAATTGCCACCGCTGGCCAGACAGTCTGACGGGAAGAAGGGCCTACCATCGCGCACCAGCCAAGGGGTGTCGCGCATCGCCAGGATCGGAATGTGAGCATCGGAAAGTCGTTGCCAGATACCGATATAGGTGCCTGGCATGACGTCGCCCGGCTTGATGTTCCACGGCCGGGTCGAGGTGGTGAAGACGAAATCGGGGTGGTCGGCGATCAGCTTCGGCATGACCAACTCGTTCCACTCATAGCATTTGGGGTACGGCCGGTTGTCGCCCATCACGAGCGGGTTGGGTTCGGTGGAGAGCGGACAGCCCATCTTCAGATAGGTGACGACTTTGAAATGGCGACGCTTGCCCAGCAGATCCAGCGCGGTGACCCAGTGCTCGGCATGTGAACCGCCGGCCAGGGCAATGGTGCGCGTGGCATTCGGATCGCCGTAGGTGCAGTTGCGGATGGACAGGTCGTCGAAGTCGGCGATACAGCTGTCGGCGGTGGTAGCGGGAACGTCGTCCTTGGCTTCCAAGACGGTCGGGCGGAATGGCAGTACTGGCGCCTTGAGGTGCGGTTTGAGCAAGACTCGCGCACCGGGGTAGTCCTGCGGGGAGAGCGCGGCGAGTTCCTTGCCGTTGGCCCGCTCCATGGCCATGTGCTCACGCCAGGTGAACGCGGTGGCAGTCAGGGATACGCCCAGCAAAGTCACGATCGAGCCGAGCACGATGGTCGGTCGTTTCAGCCGCATCCGCAGCGGAATCTGTGGGGCCTCGGTCCGGTGTGCCGACGACTGTCCTGACCGTCGCCGCAGCGGGTTCTCGACGTAGTTGGTGGTGAGCCAGGCCAGCCCACCCGAGATCAGCAAGACGGCCGAGCCGTCTAGCAGCCCGGCGTGCGGTTGGCGGGTGTAGGCCAGCCAGAAGATGAGCAGCGGCCAGTGCCACAGATATAGCGAATAGGACATGGCACCGAGCGACAGGAACGGGCCGTTGGCCAGCATCCGGTTGGGCGCGGGCAGTTCGCCCGTCCGGTTGGCGGCGCTGAGGATGAACAGCATGGTGGCACCCACCGGGACCAGCGCCCACGGACCGGGAAATTCGCGCACGCCGTCGATCAGGGCCCCGCACGACACGATCACCGCCAGGGAGCCGGCCGACACCGTCGTCCGCAGCCACATGGGCCATCGCACGTACGGCACCAGCGCGCCGACGAGAGCACCGAGCAGCAGCTCCCAGCCTCGGGCGAAGCTGTCGTAGTAGGCAGTCGCCTGGTCGGCCTGATGCGCGACGATCGCATAGCAGAACGACGCAACGGTCAGTGCGCTGAGCAGCACGATGTACGCGATGCGCAGCCGCTCGCCGAGTCGGCGGCGCAGCAGGTAGGCAGAGCCGAACACCAGCGCCAGGAACCCGATATAGAACTGGCCCTGCACCGACATGGACCAGATATGTTGCAGCGGGCTGACGGCTTCGCCGGCCTTCAGATAGTTCGACGCGGTGTTGGCCAGTTCCCAGTTCTGGTAGTAGCCCAGGCTGGCCAGGCTCTGATCGGCGAAGGTTTCCCATCGGGTTATCGGCTGGATCGCTACTGTCAGCGCGCCGGCGCCGGCCAACACGACGACCAGCGCCGGCAGCAAGCGGCGCGCCAGCCGGCGCAGTTCGGGTCCGGGAGCCAGTGAGGCTTCCGGGGCCAGAGCGATGCGCAGCAGTTTGCCGCCGAAGAAGAAACCGGACAGTGCCAGGAAGACGTCGACACCACCGGACACCCGCCCGAACCAGACGTGGAAGACCGCGACCAAAGCGATCGCGACACCGCGCAGACCGTCCAGGTCATGTCGGTAGAACCCGGACTTCTGGTCGCTTGCGGCGGCACGTGGTGCGGTGCCAGACGCAGGTAGCGACACCGGTCGGGGTGCGGCAAGTGTCGTCATGGTCGAAAATCAATCTACCCAAGATCCAGGCCGCGTTCATGTAACCACTGTGGTTACGCGGTAGCTGGACGGGCGGCTGCGGCTCTGTCGAACGGGCGATTACGCTCGATTCCCGTGCCAGAAATGACCCCGTCGGAGATCACCGCGATCGATACCGCCCACATTTGGCACCCGTACAGCACCATCGGCGCCGAGGCCCTGGAACCAGTGGTCGCAACCGAGGCGCACGGCACCATGTTGACGTTGGTTCATCAGGGTCGACCTGTTCAGGTCATCGATGCGATGAGTTCCTGGTGGACGGCGGTGCACGGGCATGGTCACCCGGTACTGGACGCCGCCATTACCCGGCAGCTTGCCACCATGAATCACGTCATGTTCGGCGGACTGACCCACGAGCCGGCGGCCCGGCTGGCCCAGCTGCTGGTGCAGATCACTCCGGCGGGTTTGGACACCGTGTTCTTCTCCGATTCCGGGTCGGTGGCGGTCGAGGTCGCGGTGAAGATGGCCCTGCAATATCAGCGCAGTTTGGGCCGACCCGAAAAGCACAAGTTGATGACTTGGCGTGGCGGATATCACGGAGACACCTTTACTCCGATGAGCGTGTGCGACCCCGAAGGCGGCATGCACTCGATCTGGACCGATGTCCTGATGCCGCAGATCTTCGCGCCACAGGTGCCCTCTGCATATGACACCGACTACGTCGCTGCGTTCGAGGCCCAGCTGGCCGACCACGCTGCGGAACTGGCGGCGGTGATCGTCGAACCGGTGGTGCAGGGCGCCGGCGGCATGCGGTTCCACGATCCGCGCTACCTGGCCGATCTGCGGGACATCTGCAGCAGGCACGGCGTGTTGCTGATCTTCGATGAGATCGCGACCGGATTCGGCCGCACCGGCGAGTTGTTCGCAGCTGACCACGCCGGCGTCAGCCCGGACATCATGTGCGTCGGCAAAGCGCTTACCGGTGGCTATGTGACGCTGGCCGCGACGCTATGTACCGGCGAGATCGCCCGGACAATCAGCTCGGGCGAGCCGGGGGCGTTGATGCACGGCCCGACTTTCATGGCCAATGCACTGGCCTGCGCGGTGTCCGTGGCGGCAGTGGAGCTTTTGCTGAGCCAGGACTGGAAGGCTGCGGTTGCGGCCATCTCGGATGGCTTGCGCCGCGGGCTGGCTCCGGCAGCGGAGTTGCCCCAGGTGGCCGACGTGCGAGTGTTGGGTGCCATCGGCGTCGTCGAGATGCGTGAGCCCCTAGGCGAGGCGGGCATGGCCGTCGCAACCGCCACTGCGATCGAGCACGGGCTGTGGCTGCGGCCATTCCGGAACCTGGTTTACGTGATGCCGCCGTTCATCTGTACGCCCGAGGAGGTCGACTGCATCACCTCGGGCGTGGTCGCTGTTGCCCGTGCGTTAACCTGAACACCGTTCAAGTGCAGTGTTGACCAGTCAGGAGCACCCGATGACGGATCGATCGCCGTTGGCCTGGTTGGGTGATGTCGAGCGGCAGCGGCGGGCGGCGGGCCTGCGGCGGAGCCTGCGGGTGCGGCCGGCGGTCGGCACCGAACTCGATCTGGCATCCAATGACTACCTGGGGTTGTCGCAGCACCCGGATGTTCTCGAAGGTGGCATCGCGGCACTGCGTACCTGGGGTGCAGGCTCAGGCGGTTCGCGACTGGTGACCGGTAACACCGAGCTGCATGAGGCCTTCGAGGCGGAACTCGCCGAGTTCATGGGCGCCGAGTCGGCTCTGGTGTTCTCCTCTGGCTACACCGCCAATATCGGTGCGGTGGTTGGTCTTTCGGGTCCGGGCTCGCTGGTGGTGTCCGATGCGTACAGCCACGCCTCGTTGGTCGATGCCTGCCGGTTGTCCCGCGCGCGGGTGGTGGTGACGCCGCACAACGATGCCGCGGCCGTCGAGACGGCGCTGGTGAGCCGGTCCGAGGAACGTGCTGTGGTGATCACCGATTCGGTGTTCTCCACCGACGGCGCGATGGCGCCGCTGCGCGATCTGCACGAGGTGTGTCGCCGGCACGGCGCGCTGCTGATCGTCGATGAGGCGCACGGCCTGGGAGTGCGGGGCGATGGTGGGCGCGGTCTGGTCCACGAGGTCGGCCTGGCCGGCGCCTCCGATGTGGTGGTGACGACGACGTTGTCGAAGTCGCTGGGCAGTCAGGGCGGCGTGGTGCTGGGACCCGCCCCGGTCCGGGCGCACCTGATTGACGCGGCTCGCACGTTCATTTTCGACACCGGTCTGGCGCCGGCGTCCGTCGGCGCAGCGTCTGCGGCGCTGCGAGTGCTGATCGCCGAGCCCTGGCGGGCTCAGGCTGTGCTGTCGCATGCGGCGGCGCTGGCCGAGTTCGGTGGAGTCGACGCGGTGCCGGACTCCGCCGTGGTTTCGGTGATCCTCGGCGAGCCGGAAGTAGCCTTGGCTGCTGCGGCTGCCTGTCTGGAGCGTGGCGTGCGGGTCGGTTGTTTCCGGCCGCCGACGGTGCCTGCCGGAACGTCGCGGCTGCGGCTGACCGCGCGCGCGTCGCTGGATGACACCGAGCTGGATTTGGCCCGCAAGGTGCTCGGTGAGGTGCTGGCGCTGGTGCGCTCGTGACGGTGTTGTTGATCACCGGTACCGATACCGGTGTCGGCAAGACCATCGCCACTGCGGCATTGGCCTGCCATGCCCGGCTGGCCGGGCTCGACATCGCAGTGTGCAAGCCGGTGCAGACCGGTTTTTCGCCTGCTGACGGCACTGGTGACGACGACCTCGCCGAGGTCGGTCGACTGTCGGGAGTGAGCGAGCTGGTGCCGGGGTGGCGGTACCCCGAGCCGTTGGCACCGGTGGCGGCCGCCGAGTTAGCCGGCATGGAGCTGCCCTCGCGTGCAGAGCTTTTGACGTTGATCCAGTCCTGTGATCGGCCGGGACGGCTGACTTTGGTGGAAGGCGCCGGCGGGCTGCTTGTCGCTTTGGGTGCCGCCGGTGTGACGCTGCGCGACCTGGCCGTCGAGCTCGGTGCCGGTGTCCTGGTGGTGGTTTCGCCGGGCCTGGGCACCCTCAATCACACCGGCCTGACGGTGGAATCGCTTGCTGTGCATGGCATTGCCTGTTCCGGTCTGGTGATCGGCACGTGGCCCTCCGATCCTGGTCCGGTCGAGCTCTCCAATCGTGATGAGTTGGACCGCATCTCGCCGGTGCGGGCGGTGTTGCCCGTGGGAGCAGGGGCGTTGTCAGCGCCGGAGTTTGCCTCGGTGAGTGCGGATTGCTTTGATCCGCAATGGGTTTCGCGTCTGGTCAGCTGACATGGTGCATTCGGTGGAGTTGTTGTTCGACCTCGACACCGAGGCGATTATCCGGCGGGCCTGGAACGAATTGCGTGCGGCAGGCCTGCGGGCGCAGCCGCCGGGTGCTCGGCCGCATGTGACGTTAGTAGTGGCTTCCGGCATGGATGACGCTGTGGTCCAGTCGCTTACGTCGTTGTTGCCATTGTTCCCGCTGCGCTGCGTGGTTGGTCCGGCACTGGTGTTCGGCCGCGCCGCGGCGGTGCTCACCCGATTGATCGTGCCCAGCGCGCAACTACTGGACCTGCATGCGCTGGCCTGTCGGGTCAGCGCCGATCACCTGCATTCGAGCCCGATGCCGCACAGCGAGCCAGGGGACTGGACCCCTCATGTGACGTTGGCCCGGCGGATACCGGCCGATGGTCTTGTGTCGGCGCTGCAGGTTGCCGGCCATCCGGCGGAAATCAAGGGTTCTTTTGTGGGGCTGCGGCATTGGGACGGTAATACCCGCACCGAGCGCATCGTCAGTGCGTTCGACGGCTGATCTCTCCGTCGTGCGTCACACCGTGCGCAGCCAGCCCGCCGATGAGCAGGCCCAGGCCGAAAGCGAAACGGTCACTGGAATTTTCGGTCCACACCGCGTCGCTGTCGGTCAGTTTGGCCCCGGCGGCGTCCCATTGCATCCGGGACTGTTCGTCGGCCGTGAAGCCCAGCACGTAGTAGACGATGGTGCGGGCAGCCAGTTCGGCGTCATCCGCGCTCAGGCCGGAATCTGCGGCGGCGGCGGCCAGAATGTCGAGGACGCGGGCCAGCTCGGCTGATTTTCCGGCCGAGAAACTGGCCGACACCAACTCTGCTCCGTCGGTAGTCGACAGCAGCGCGTTGCGCAGTGCGCCACACACGTCCTTGACGCGGTCCGGCCATCCACCGGTGGAAATATCGGTGCCCGCCGGGGCCAGCAGGCGGTCGGCGACCGCCCCCAGAAGCTCCTGCTTATCGGCAAAATGCCAGTACAGCGCGCCCGGGCTCACGTTGAGTTCACGAGCCAACCGGCGCATGGTCAGGTCGGCGATCCCGTAGTTGTCGAGGATCTCGGCGGCTTTGGCGACCACGTCGCTTCGGTGCAGTTGCACGTCTGTATCCTAAACACCGTTCAAGTTTGGATTTCAGGAGGATCTTCGGTGACGCAGGCCGCTACTGATGTGCTGGGTATTGCCCGCGAACAGGTTTTGGAGCGAGGCGAAGGCCTGACCCAGGAGCAGGTGCTGGAGGTTCTGCAGCTGCCCGACGATCGCCTGGAAGACCTGCTGGCCCTCGCGCACGACGTGCGGATGAAGTGGTGCGGTCCCGAGGTCGAGGTCGAGGGCATCATCAGCCTCAAGACCGGCGGCTGCCCTGAGGACTGCCACTTCTGTTCGCAGTCCGGCCTGTTCGCCTCTCCGGTGCGCAGCGCGTGGCTGGACATCCCGAGCCTGGTCGAGGCCGCCAAGCAGACCGCCAAGACCGGCGCTACCGAGTTCTGCATTGTGGCCGCCGTGCGTGGACCCGACGAGCGGCTGCTCGCGCAGGTCGCAGCCGGCATCGAAGCCATCCGCAACGAGGTCGACATCCAGATCGCGTGCTCGCTGGGCATGCTCGATCAGGAGCAGGTGGACCGGCTCAAGGCCATGGGTGTGCACCGCTACAACCACAACCTCGAGACCTCCAAGTCCTACTTCCCGAACGTCGTCACCACCCACACCTGGGAAGAGCGCTGGAGCACCCTCGAGATGGTCCGCGAGGCTGGCATGGAGGTCTGCTGCGGCGGCATCCTGGGCATGGGCGAGACGCTGGAGCAGCGCGCCGAGTTCGCCGCCAACCTGGCCGAGCTGAACCCGCACGAGGTACCGCTGAACTTCCTGAACCCACGCCCGGGCACCCCGTTCGGGGATCTTGAGGTGCTGCCGGCCGCCGACGCGCTGCGTGCCGTCGCCGCGTTCCGGCTGGCTATGCCGCGCACCATGCTGCGGTTCGCCGGTGGTCGCGAGATCACCCTGGGCGACCTGGGCGCCAAGCAGGGCATCTTGGGCGGCATCAACGCCGTCATCGTCGGCAACTACCTGACCACGCTGGGTCGCCCGGCTGAGTCTGACCTGGAATTGCTCGACGATCTGCAGATGCCGATCAAGGCCCTCAACGCCACCCTGTAGAAAACAGTGATGACTAGCGAGTTGCCCGCACCGGTCAGTGCCGGCAAGTTCAACGTCTACACCGGGGTCGCGGCCGACGCGGCCAACGGTGCCGTTGTGCCCACAACGGCTCAGCTTGGGCTGGAAGCCCCCCGGTTCTGCGCCGAGTGCGGCCGCCGGATGGTGGTCCAGGTGCGCCCCGATGGCTGGTGGGCCAAGTGCTCGCGGCATGGAGTGGTCGACGCCAAGGACCTGGACCCGCGGCGGTGATGCGCGCTGAGCGTAGAGCAGACTGCACTGATGAGCACGTCGTCTCCTGAACCCCCCAAGCTTTCGCATGCTGCGGCAGCGGTGCGGGTTGTCTGCGGTCTGGTCCTGACCGGCGCGGTCGGCGGCGTGCTGTGGGCCTGGCTTGCGCCGCCGGTGCACACGCTGGTCGCGTTGACCAAGAAGGGTCAGCGGATTCACGGCTACTTCGGCGATGAGGCGGACCGGGTTTTCCTGGGCGCTGCGTTGGCGGTCGGTTTTCTCTCGGTAATCGCCGTGGTCGGTGCTGTTCTGGTCTGGCAGTGGCGGGCGCATCGTGGTCCGTTGATGGTCGCCGCGCTCACGATCGGCGGGATCGGGGCTGCTGGAGCGCTGGCGGGAGTCGGTGCGGCCCTGGCACATTGGCGCTACGGCGCGGTCAACATCGATGCGGTGCCGGTGACGCACGAACATCGGGTGGCGTACTTGGTAGAGGCTCCGCCGGTGTTGTTCGGACATTCGCCGGCTTTGGTCGCGGTCACGCTGATGTTCCCGGCGGGGTTGGCCACTCTGCTGTACGCGATGTGCGCGTTGGCAACCAAGCGTGATGATCTAGACGCCTGGCCGCCGGTGGAGCATGTGCGGCCCGAGGTGGTTGCTCCTGGTGTCGATGCTGTCGATACCGGTGTGCGCTCCGCCGATCAATAACGCCGAGTGGTTTTACGGACGAATTCCGAACAGTACCTTCGCGCTGACCAGGCACAACTTGGCCATGCCCACGTAGGTCGCCGGGTTCAGCAGGGTCGGCCAGTAGGTGTTCCGCGAACCGGGGGCCATGGACCGTCCGGCGAAGCGGTCACCCAGCCAACGCATGGCCATCGGCGCTGAAAGCGGGTGCAGCACAATGTGTTCGGCGAAGATATCGCGGTGGTAGGTCATGTCGGCGCCGCCGGTGGCGTAGTTGTACGCCAGCGCATCGATGTCATCGACCGAGATGATCTGGTCGTGTGCCGCCTGCACGATCAGCATCGGCACAGATGGAATGGTGCCGCCCAACCTGATCTCGTCGAACACCTCCTGGACTTCCGGGGTGTCGATCACTTGCTGTAGGGGTCTGGCGAGCAGGTTGTCCATGTCCAGATAGGCGTGCCGCACAATCGCCTCCAGGGTCGACATGCCCTCGATGTTGTGGAGCATGGCCTTGCCCTCATCGGTGGCGTAATCGTTGATCACCCGGTCCAGACCGGGGTAGATGTGCGTCAGCGCAGCGATCACGGTAGCGGGCAGCCCGGCGAAGAAGGTGCCGTTGAGCCGTTGGAAGGTATTGCCGAGGTCGCCGACAGGTGAGCCCAGAACGGCGCCAACGATATTGAGTTCGGGTGCGTAGTCGGCGAGTTCCTCGGCGGCCCACGCACTGGCCAGGCCGCCGCCGGAGTAGCCCCACAGGCCGATGGGCGCTGTTCGGGACAGGCCGAGCGATTCGGTGTTCAGGGCCGCGCGCAGTCCGTCCAGGACGTGGTAGCCGGGTTCGTGCGGGGTGCCCCAGAGTCCGTCGATGCCCTCGTGGTCGGGGACGGAGACCGCCCAACCCTGGGCTACAGCTGCGGCCACGAAAAGGTATTCGAACTGCGTGAAGTTGCCGAAGCCCCGGGCGTGCAGTCGCATCGCGTAGGACGGGAAGCTGCGGCCGCTGACGGCGTCGATGGCGCACTGGTACGAAACGATGGGGCAGGGGCGGTTGATGGGCCGGTGGGCCGGCATCAGCACGGTGGTGACTGCCGCACATGGCGCGCCGTAAACGTCGGTGCTGCGGTATAGCAATTGGGTGGCGGTGACGTGCTGGGGAATCAGGCCCATGAAGCCGAGTTCGACCTCGCGGCTGCGCAGCACTGTGCCGGGTCGGGTGTGTTCGAAGCCGACGGGTGCAACGTAGAAGTAGTCGTCGGCGGGCAGTTGCGGGCGAGTACCGGGTTGCAGTTCCTCGTGGTACGGATGGCCGATCCACTCAGCGTCGGTAGCCCTGGCTGTGTTGCCCAAACCCATCCGGGCATTCTGTCTTAATAAACCCTTAAAAACCAATTCTGACGCGCCGAACGTTGCCGAATAGTGACGTGTATCACAGGTTGGTTACTGGCCGGGCGGTCGCAGGGCGGCGAATTCGTCGGTCACTCGATAGGTCGAATCGGTGAAGCGGTACAGCGCTGCGGGGCGTCCGCCGCTGCGTCCGGACCTGGCTGTGGTCCCGGTGGGGCTGATGACGCCGCGACGGGCCAGGACCCGTTGCAAGTTGGTTGGGTCTACTTGGTAGCCCAGTGTGGCGCCGTAGATGTCGCGAAGCGTGGAGAGGGTGAATTCCCTTGGTGCCAAGGCAAATCCGATGTTTGTATACGACATCTTGGCGACCAGTCGGGTGTGTGCGTGGGTGATCATCGGGTGATGGTCGAAGGCCATGGGGGGCAGGTCGTCCACCGGGTGCCAGCGCGTGTCGGTGGGCAGTTCGGGGGTTGCGGGTGAGGGCACCAGGCCCAGGTAGGTGGAGGCGATGGTGCGGGCGCCGAAGACCGAGGTCGGCACCCGATCTGGGTTGCTGAACACTGCAAGCTGTTCCAAGTGCGCGATCTCGCGCAGGTCGACCTTCTCGGCCAGTTGGCGACGCACCGAGCTGGTCATGTCCTCGTCATCGCGCAGTTGGCCTCCGGGCAGCGACCAGGCGCCCTGCTGGGGTTCCATGGCACGCTCCCACAACAGCACGCTGAGCTGCGGTTTACGCGACTCGGGGTATCGAACCTGAAACACGACGGCGAGCACTTCATGGGCAGTGCTACGATGTGGCATGTTTTCGATCATAAGTCGAAAACCTGGCCAGGTTCAAAGGAGACGGCCATGACGGTCTTGGATCGAGGGACGGAGCCCGGCGACATCGCCGCCTCCAGCGGCTTTGGTGACGTCGAACCCGACGCCCGGTGGGCGGCCGAGGTGCGCCGTCTGGCGAAGGAACGCAACGCCACCATCCTCGCGCACAACTACCAGTTGCCCGAGATTCAGGACATCGCCGACCACGTTGGCGACTCACTGGCGCTGTCGCGGATCGCCGCCGAGGCCCCCGAGGACACCATCGTGTTCTGCGGCGTGCACTTCATGGCCGAGACTGCGAAGATCCTGTCGCCGGACAAGACCGTGCTGATCCCGGACCAGCGAGCCGGCTGCTCGTTGGCCGATTCGATCACCGCTGACGACCTGCGCGCGTGGAAGGCCGAGTACCCCGACGCGGTCGTGGTGTCCTATGTGAACACCACCGCAGCGGTCAAGGCGCTCACCGACATCTGCTGCACCTCGTCCAACGCCGTCGAGGTGGTCGCCTCGATTCCCGCAGACAAGACGGTGCTCTTCTGCCCTGATCAGTTCCTAGGTGCCCACGTGCGCCGAGTGACCGGCCGACAGAACCTGCACATCTGGGCCGGGGAATGCCACGTGCACGCTGGCATCAACGGCGACGAACTGGCCGACCAGGCCCGCAACCACCCCGATGCCGAACTGTTCGTCCACCCCGAATGCGGTTGCGCCACATCGGCTCTGTACCTGGCCGGTGAGGGTGCCGTGCCCGAGGATCGGGTCAAGATCCTGTCGACCGGCGGCATGCTGGACGCCGCCCGTGAGACTCGCGCGCAGCAGGTGCTGGTGGCCACCGAGATCGGTATGCTGCACCAATTGCGCCGTGCCGCACCGGAAACCGAGTTCCTTGCGGTCAATGATCGGGCGTCGTGCCCGTACATGAAGATGATCACCCCGGCCGCGCTGTTGCGCAGCCTCCGCGATGGTGCCGACGAGGTACACGTTGACACCGATGTCGCCGCCGCAGCGCGGTTGAGCGTGCAGCGGATGATTGAGGTCGGGCAACCCGGCGGCGGGGAATGACCATGCGCGCCATGTCAGCCGCGTGTGGTGGGCGCGGTTACTGGCGCCAACGTGCTGATGTCGTGGTGGTCGGCACCGGCGTAGCCGGACTGGCCGCCGCCCGCGCTGCACACTTGGCCGGCAGTCGGGTTGTGGTGGTGGGTAAGTCCCGTGAGACGGCCACCGCCTATGCCCAGGGCGGCATCGCTGTGGTGATACCTGACGGTGACGATTCGATCGAAGCCCACGTAACCGACACCGTCACGGCCGGAGCTGGGTTGTGCGATATCGACGCTGTCACCTCCATTGTCTCCGACGGCTATGCCGCAGTGGCCGAATTGGTCAGTGCCGGAGCAGTTCTGGATGCAGGACCATCGGGTGGTTGGTCGCTGACCCGCGAGGGCGGGCACACCCGGCGGCGGATTGTGCACGCCGGCGGAGACGCCACCGGAGCCGAGGTGCAGCGGGCACTCAATGCGGCGAGCACCAAACTCGATATCCGGCCTGATCATGTTGCGCTGCAGGTGCTGCACCACGACGGTGCGGTCAGCGGAGTGGCGCTGCTGACCCCTGACGGTCCCGGTGTGCTGGAGGCGCCGTCGGTGATCCTGGCTACCGGTGGGCTGGGCCAGTTATACAGCGCGACAACCAATCCGGACGGTTCGACCGGTGACGGTGTGGCGCTCGCGTTGTGGGCTGGGGTGCCGGTCAGCGATATCGAGTTCATTCAGTTCCATCCGACCATGCTGTACACCGGGGGTATCGGCGGGCGCTGCCCGCTGATCACCGAGGCGCTACGCGGCGAAGGCGCCATTCTGCTTGACGCACATGGTGATTCGGTGACCGCCGGGGTCCATCCGATGGGCGATCTGGCGCCGCGGGACGTGGTGGCCGCCGCCATCGATGCCCGGCTGGCCGCAACTGGCGACGCATGTGTCTACCTGGATGCCCGTGGCGTCGCCGACGTCGCGAACAGGTTCCCGACTGTGACGGCCGCGTGCCTGGCTTTTGGGATCGACCCGGCGCGCCAACTGATTCCGGTGGTGCCCGGCGCCCACTACAGCTGCGGCGGCATCGTTACCGACGTGCATGGACGGACTGAACTGGCCGGCCTGTACGCCGCGGGCGAAGTGGGTCGCACCGGTATGCACGGCGCCAATAGGTTGGCCTCCAACAGCTTGTTGGAGGGACTGGTGGTCGGTGGCCGTGCCGGCCGGTCCGCAGCGGACCACGCGCGATCTGCAGGACGAAACCGCTTGCCGGAAACCGACTTCGGCCGCCGGCCGGCCATGGGACGGGTTGCGCTCCAGGGCGGCATGACCTCGTATGCGTCGGTGGTGCGTGATACGCCCGGACTGGGAAGGCTGAGTGAATTGCTGGCGAGTGCTGGTAGCAGGCGCATGTCCGATCGTGCTGCGGTGGAAGACGCGACCCTGACCGCGACGGCAGCCGCGGTCGTCGCCGCTGCAGCCGCGCGCACTGAATCGCGCGGTTGCCACCATCGTGGCGATCATCTCGACGCCGATCCGGCGTTGGCGGTGTCGGCGCAGATCCGTCTGGACGCCGACGGCCAAGCCACCGCGGCTCTGCCAGTAGGAGCGGCGAACTGATGGCATTGTCACCGCAGGAACTGGCAGAGGCAAATGCCACCATCGACCGATCGCTCGATGAGGATCTGCGCTATGGGCCCGATGTGACGTCGGTGGCGACAGTGCCCGCCGACGCGACGACGGTCGCGTCGATGGTGCCCCGTCAGGCCGGTGTCATCGCGGGACTTGATATCGCGCTCCTGGTGCTGGACAAGGTGATCGGCCCTGACTCGTACCGGGTGCTCTCGCGCGTCGAGGACGGCAGCGAGGTCAAGGCCGGTGACGCAGTACTGACCGTCGAGGCCCCGACCCGCGGGTTGTTGACCGCCGAGCGCACCATGCTCAACATCGTCTGCCACCTGTCCGGGATCGCCTCCGAGACCGCGCGCTGGGTGCAGGAGGTGTCCGGTACGGACACCGCCATCCGCGACACCCGAAAGACTTTGCCGGGCTTGCGATTGCTGCAGAAGTACGCGGTACGGGTCGGCGGCGGCGTCAACCACCGCTTGGGCCTGGGCGACGCCGCACTGATCAAGGACAACCACGTGGCCGCAGCCGGGTCTGTGCTGGCGGCGCTCAAGGCGGTGCGGGCTGAGGCGCCGGATCTGGAATGCGAGGTCGAGGTCGACTCGCTGGAGCAACTCGACGAAATCCTCTCCGAAAATGTCGAATTGGTGCTGCTCGACAACTTTCCGGTGTGGCAGACCCAGATCGCCGTGCAACGCCGAAACGCCAACGCCAAAGGCACCAAGCTGGAGTCCTCGGGCGGGCTGTCACTGGAGCAGGCAGCCGCATACGCCGCGACCGGGGTCGACTACTTGGCCGTCGGCGCTCTCACCCATTCGGTGCGGGTGCTGGACGTCGGCCTCGACATCTAACCGACTGCGGAACCCCCTAGTCCGGCATGCAGTTTCGGTACCGGGTCAGCCAGTTGTTCATCAGCTCTACCGCCTGGGCGAATGGGCGATCCCAATAGCCCATTACTGCGACATCGATCTTCACACCTTCGGGGTCTCGTGCCGGTCCGCCCAGCCGCCGGCACAGTCGTTTGCGCAGAGTCAGGCTGTAGTCGGGCGCGTATCGGAACCCGACGCGTGGTGATGCGATTCCTTCCAGGTTCGCGTGTCCGAGGACGAACCTGTCGATGTCGCGCCAGGCGTACCGGCGGGGACGCAGAACTCGGTCGTTGACCTCGAACCCGGTACTCGACAATCGCAGCCACCAGCCCCCGCGCCCACTGCGGATACCCAGCGCGGCGAGCCGGGCAACCATGGGCCCGAACATGCCGATGTTGAGCATGCAAATGAAGGCGAACCAAGCGAAAAGAAACGGCCCCATCTCACGCATAGCGTCGTGTCGCATCAAGATGAGTGCAGTCAGCCCGACTATGGCAAGCGCCGGAAAGATGCCGAACAGGCCGACGATGAAGATCCAGCCCCAGCGACCGTCGGCCGCGGTGAAATTGATGACGAAATCGTCATTCTGTCCCTCCACGGCGCCGCGACCCGCTGGCGACGTCAGACGATGTCGGCGACGAAGACGCCCTGGCTCTTTGCCCCGATCTGCGCGATGCGAGGTAACGACGCATCGACGGTGCCCTTCGGCAGCACACGCGGGTTGGTGATCTTGACGTCGCCGCGGAACAGGTGCACGTCCGCCTCTCCGGCGGCGAGCACGTTCTTGACCCAGTTGGTCTTGCCGTGGGCCAGCAGAATCGCCAGGGTATTGCCCTTGCGGTAGCTGGTGACGATCGTCTCGTAGGGCGTTCCGGAGGTGCGGCCACGGTGTTTGATCACGGTGAAGCCGGGTAGGCGCTTGGAGAGCGGCTTCAGTGCGGGGTTGATGTACTTGATCTGGAGGTTTTCGAACCACACCGGGAAGACCATGGGTACACCCGGGGCGTTGTTCGGGTGGTTCTCGCGGCTCGACATTGACGCCTCCTAATTCGATTTGGCCTGCTCTGAAACAATAGTCGGGTGAACACTGCAGTGAAGCTGGCGCGTATCGACTTGCGTGGTCAGCAGTTGTCCACGGCGCAGCTGCGGTCGGTGCTGCCGCGAGGCGGGGTCGACGTGGACTCGGTGCTGCCCAAAGTTCGCCCGATCGTCGACGCGGTGGTCGAGCGGGGTGCGGTCGCGGCACTGGAATACGGAGAGTCGCTCGACGGGGTACGGTCCGCCGCGGTGCGGGTGCCGCAGGCCGAACTGGACGCGGCGCTGGCTGCGCTGGATGCCGACGTACGGGTGGCACTTGAGGTCGCCATCGAGCGCACCCGCGCCGTGCACGCCGACCAGCGTCGCACCGACACCACCACAACCTTGGCGCCCGGCGCCACCGTCACCGAGCGCTGGGTTCCGGTGGAACGCGTCGGTCTGTACGTGCCCGGCGGCAACGCGGTTTACCCGTCCAGCGTCGTGATGAACGTGGTGCCGGCCCAGACCGCCGGCGTCGACTCGCTGGTGATCGCCAGCCCGCCGCAGAAAGACCACGGAGGACTGCCGCACCCGACCATCCTGGCCGCAGCAGCGCTGCTCGGGGTCGATGAGGTGTGGGCGGTCGGCGGGGCCCAGGGCGTCGCTCTGCTGGCCTACGGTGGCACCGATACCACTGGCGAAGAGCTGGCCCCAGTCGACATGATCACCGGACCGGGCAACATCTACGTCACCGCCGCCAAGCGCATCTGCCGTTCTCAGGTCGGCATCGATGCTGAGGCCGGTCCCACCGAGATCGCGATTCTGGCAGACCACTCGGCCGACCCCGTGCACATCGCTGCCGATCTGATCAGCCAGGCCGAGCACGACGAAATGGCAGCCAGCGTGCTGGTCACCATCAGCGAGAAGCTGGCCGATGCCACCGATGCCGAGGTGGCCGCGCAAGTCGCGACCACGCTGCACCGCGAGCGCGTGACGACTGCGCTGAACGGTAAGCAGTCGGCCATCGTGCTGGTTGACGACCTGGAGGCCGGGGTTCGTGTGGTCAACGCCTACGCCGCCGAGCACCTGGAGATTCAGACCGACGACGCTTCGGAAGTGGCCGGCAGAATCCGTTCGGCCGGAGCGATTTTCGTCGGACCGTGGTCGCCGGTCAGCCTCGGCGACTACTGCGCCGGGTCCAACCATGTGCTGCCCACCGCCGGCTGCGCCCGGCACTCCAGCGGGCTGTCGGTGCAGACCTTCCTGCGCGGCATCCACGTCGTGGACTACACGGAGGCAGCGTTGAAAGACGTTGCCGGCAACGTTATTACGCTGGCCAAGGCCGAGAACCTGCCCGCACACGGCGAGGCCGTGCGTCGGAGGTTCGAAAGGTGACGAGCCGCTTGCGCGAAGAACAGGCAGCGCCGGGCGCACGTATCTCCCTCGACGATCTGCCGCTGCGGGAGAACCTACGCGGCAAATCGCCATACGGCGCACCGCAATTGGTGGTGCCGGTGCGGCTCAACACCAACGAGAACCCGCACCCGCCGACCCAGGCGCTGATCGATGATGTCGCAGAATCGGTGCGCGAGGCCGCAGCCGAGTTGCACCGGTACCCGGACCGCGACGCCATGGCGCTGCGGACCGATCTGGCCGCGTACATGCAGCAGGCAACCGGCGTCGCGCTGGGACCGGAAAATCTCTGGGCGGCAAACGGTTCCAATGAAATCCTGCAGCAGCTGCTGCAGGCGTTCGGCGGACCGGGGCGCAGTGCCATCGGCTTTGTGCCGTCCTACTCGATGCACCCGATCATTGCCGACGGCACCCAGACCGACTGGATGGTGGCGACGCGCGCCGCGGACTTCGGGCTTGATGTCGATCTTGCGGAGGCCGCGATCGGCGAGCGCAAGCCCGACGTCGTGTTCGTCACCAGCCCCAACAACCCGACCGGTCAGAGCATCCCGCTCGATGACCTGCGCCGGCTGCTGGACGTGACTCCGGGAATCCTGATTCTGGACGAGGCCTACGGCGAATTCTCCTCGCAGCCAAGCGGTGTCGAGCTGCTGGCCGACTACCCGACCAAGCTCATCGTCAGCCGCACCATGAGCAAGGCCTTCGCCTTCGCCGGTGGCCGGCTGGGCTACATGATCGCCGATCCCGCCGTCATCGACGCCATGCTGCTGGTGCGCCTGCCGTACCACCTGTCTGTGCTGACCCAGGCCGCAGCACGGGCGGCGCTGCGGCATGCCGACGAAACTCTGAGCAGCGTCGCCACCTTGGCGGCCGAGCGTGACCGGGTGGCAGCGGCGTTACATGACTTGGGTTTTCGGGTCATCCCCAGCGACTCGAACTTCATCCTGTTCGGTGAGTTCGCCGACGCGCCGGCGACTTGGCAGCGCTACCTCGATGCCGGTGTGCTGATCCGTGATGTAGGCATCCCCGGATATCTGCGCACCACAATCGGATTGGCCTCCGAGAATGACGCCCTACTGGAAGCCAGCGCCCGGCTGGCCCAGACCGAACTGGGAGGAAAGCCGTGACCCGTCGCGCCCGCGTCGAACGCACGACAAAGGAATCCAGCATCGTTGTCGAGATCGACCTCGACGGCACCGGTCAGACCGACATCAGCACCGGCGTGCCGTTCTTCGATCACATGCTGACCTCCCTCGGTAGCCACGCCAGCTTCGACCTGGCGGTCCATGCCAAAGGTGACGTCGAGATCGAGGGGCACCACACGGTCGAGGACACCGCGATCGTGCTGGGCCAGGCGTTGGGACAGGCGCTCGGCGACAAGAAGGGCATCCGCCGGTTCGGTGATGCCTACATTCCGATGGACGAGACGCTCGCCCATGCTGCGGTTGATGTTTCGGGCCGACCGTACTTCGTGCACACCGGTGAGCCGGAGTCCATGGTGACCTTTACCATCGCGGGATCGTCGGTGCCGTACCACACGGTGATCAACCGGCACGTGTTCGAGTCGTTGGCCTTCAACGCCCGCATCGCGCTGCACGTGCGGACGCTGTATGGCCGGGACCCGCACCACATCACCGAGGCGCAGTACAAGGCTGTTGCTCGCGCGCTGCGCGCAGCGGTCGAGTACGACGCTCGGGTCACCGGTGTCCCGTCGACCAAGGGCACTCTGTGACATCGGAGCCGCTCGGCCGGCGACATCGGACGAAGAAACTCGTTGTCCTGGACTACGGTTCGGGCAATCTGCGGTCTGCGCAGCGCGCGCTGGAGCGGGTCGGTGCCGACGTCGAAGTGACCAGTGATGCTGCCGCCGCTGCCGCCGCCGACGGACTGGTGGTGCCCGGCGTGGGCGCTTACGAGGCGTGCATGGCGGGTCTGCGTGCGATCGGCGGGGAGCAGATCGTCGCCTCGCGGCTGGCCGCAGGGCATCCGGTACTCGGCGTATGCGTCGGCATGCAGATCCTGTTCTCAAAGGGTGTCGAATTCGGGGTACAGACACCCGGCTGCGGACAGTGGCCCGGCGAAGTCACCCGGTTGGAAGCACCGGTGATTCCGCACATGGGCTGGAACGTGGTCGAAGCGGCCGCCGGCAGCACATTGTTCCGCGGGCTCGATGCGAGTACCCGGTTCTACTTCGTGCATTCCTATGCCGCCCAGCAGTGGGATGGCCGGGCCGAGGCGAAGGTCACCTGGGCTACGCATCATGTGCCGTTCATCGCTGCCGTCGAGGACGGCGCGTTGTCGGCGACACAGTTTCATCCGGAGAAGAGTGGCGACGCAGGCGCGACGCTGTTGGCGAATTGGGTTGAGGGACTATGAGTTTGATTTTATTGCCGGCCGTCGATGTGGTGGACGGCAAGGCAGTGCGACTTGTGCAGGGCAAAGCCGGCAGCGAGACCGACTACGGTTCGGCGCTGGAGGCCGCACAGACCTGGCAGCGGGACGGCGCCGAGTGGGTTCACCTGGTGGACTTGGACGCTGCGTTCGGCCGGGGTGGCAATCGCGAACTGCTGGCCGAGGTAGTCGGCAAACTCGATGTGGCCGTGGAGCTTTCCGGCGGCATCCGCGATGACGAGTCGCTGAAGGCCGCGATGGACACCGGCTGCGCCCGGGTCAACATCGGTACCGCGGCGTTGGAAAGCCCGCAGTGGTGCCGCCGCGCCATCGCCGAATACGGCGACCGAGTGGCGGTCGGGCTGGATGTGCAGTTCGAGAATGGCAGCTGGCGGCTGCGCGGCCGCGGCTGGGAGACCGACGGCGGCGACCTGTGGCAGGTGCTGGAACGCCTTGACAGCGAAGGTTGTTCGCGCTACGTGGTCACTGATGTGACCAAGGACGGCACGCTCACCGGGCCCAACCTGGACTTGCTGAGCACTGTCGCCGGACGCACCAGCGCGCCGATCATCGCGTCAGGTGGTGTTTCCAGCCTGGACGACCTGCGTGCCATTGCGACGCTCACCGGCCAGGGTGTGGAAGGTGCGATCGTCGGAAAGGCTCTGTACGCAGAGCGTTTCACGCTGCCCGAGGCGTTGGCTGCGGTTAAGTGATCGAACCGGCGAGGTTGGCAGAGCTGGTCGCCACGGCGGCCGGCATCCTCGACGATGCCTCGGCGCCGTTCATTGCCGGCCATCGGGCCGACTCGGCGGTTCGCAAGAAGGGCAACGACTTTGCCACCGAGGTCGACCTCGCCATCGAGCGGCAGGTAGTCGCCGCACTGGCAGCGGCAACGGGCATCGGCGTGCACGGCGAGGAATTCGGCGGTGAGCCGATCGACTCCGAGCTGGTGTGGGTGCTGGACCCGATCGACGGCACTTTCAACTACGCGGCCGGTTCGCCTATGGCGGCGATTCTGCTGGGCCTGCTGTGGCAGGGGAATCCGATCGCCGGACTGACCTGGTTGCCGTTCATGGGGCAGCGGTATGTCGCGATGGTCGGTGGGCCGGTGCGTGACGGGGCAACGGTGTTGCCGCCGTTGGCGCCGGCCACTTTGGCTGACTCGATCGTCGGTATCCAGACGTTCAACATCGCTTCGAAGGGCCGATTCCCTGGGCGGTACCGCAACGCTGTCCTGTCGGACCTGACTCGGGAGTGCTCGCGGGTGCGGATGCACGGTGCGACCGGTCTGGATTTGGCTTACGTGGGTGCCGGAATTCTTGGTGGGGCAATCAGTTTCGGCCATCACATCTGGGATCACGCAGCGGGCGTGGCGCTGGTACGGGCCGCCGGCGGCATCGTCACCGACCTGGCCGGCGAACCCTGGACTGTCGAGTCCAAGTCGGCATTGGCCGCCGCTCCCGGTGTGCACGAAAGGATGCTGGAGATCGTGAAATCCGTTGGTGCCCCGGAGGACTACCTGTGAGCGTCTCAAAAAGCGACGTGGCTACCCGCGTCATCCCGTGCCTGGACGTGGACGACGGCCGCGTAGTCAAGGGTGTCAACTTTGAGAACCTGCGCGACGCAGGCGATCCGGTCGAGCTGGCCGCGGCCTACGACGCCGAGGGCGCCGACGAGCTGACCTTCCTGGATGTCACCGCATCCTCATCGGGCCGGTCGACCATGCTCGAGGTGGTCAAGCGCACCGCCGAGCAGGTGTTCATCCCGTTGACCGTCGGCGGCGGTGTGCGGTCGGTCGAGGACGTCGACACGCTGCTCCGTGCCGGTGCGGACAAGGTGTCGGTCAACACCGCGGCGATCGCGCGGCCCGAGCTGCTGTCGGAGTTGTCCCGCCAGTTCGGCTCCCAGTGCATCGTGCTGTCGGTGGATGCTCGGACCGTACCCGCTGGCGGCACCCAGACCCCGTCGGGCTGGGAGGTCACCACCCACGGCGGCCGCCGCGGCACCGGCATCGACGCCGTCGAATGGGCAAGGCGCGGAGCCGAACTCGGAGTCGGCGAGATTCTGCTGAACTCCATGGACGCCGACGGCACCAAGGCCGGGTTCGACTTGGCGATGCTGCGAGCGGTGCGAGCCGCGGTAAGCGTGCCGGTGATCGCCAGCGGGGGAGCCGGAGCCGTTGAGCACTTCGCGCCCGCGGTGCAGGCTGGTGCCGATGCGGTGCTGGCGGCCAGCGTGTTCCACTTCCGCGAGCTGACCATCGGTCAGGTGAAGGCTGCGATGGCGGCTGAAGGGATCACAGTGCGATGAGCACTTGCGCGGCTGGTCTCCGGCATACGTTCGATCTCGGACGGTCAACTTTCCTTGACGGTCAACAAAAGTTGAGCGCTCTCAGCCGAAATGTGCGATGGACACAGGTGCGCACCAGCGCGAAAACTGGGGATGGCATATGAGTCTCGACCCCGCGATCGCCGCTCGACTCAAGCGCAATGAGGCGGGGCTGTTCACCGCGATCGTGCAGCAGCGCGGTACCGGTGACGTGCTGATGGTCGCCTGGATGGACGACGATGCGCTTGCCCGCACTCTGGAAACCCGTGAGGCGACGTACTTTTCGCGATCGCGTGGTGAGCAGTGGATCAAGGGTGCGACCTCTGGCCACACTCAGTATGTGCACTCGGTGCGCTTGGACTGCGACGGCGACGCTGTGCTGCTGGAGGTCGACCAGGTGGGCGGCGCCTGCCACACCGGCGACCACAGCTGCTTTGACGCCGATCAACTCCTCGCCCCCGAGTGATTTGTGCACAATTTTCCGCGCTGACCGGCGAAAATCGTGCACAGATCACCAAACGCGACTGGCTTTAGCGCGGGCGGTCCAGCGGCCCTGGTCGTAACCGACCTGCACCGGATGCGAAAAGGCTTGCGTTACATTGTCGGTCGTCACCGTTGAGACCGCAGGTCCGCTGGCCACGGTGCGGCCTTCGGCGATCAGCAGCGCGTGCGTGGTCGTGGTCGGCAGTTCCTCCAGATGATGCGTCACCAGGATCGACGCCACCTCCGGGTGCGCGTCGTCCAGGGCGTCGATGGTTTCCAGAAGTTGTTCGCGGGCAGCCACATCCAGGCCGGTGGTGGGTTCGTCAAGGAGCAGCAGCCGGGGGCCGGAGATCAATGCGCGCGCGATCAGGGTTCGGCCCCGTTCGCCCTGCGACAACGTCGGCCACGTCGACGATGCAATCCGCTCCAAGCCGATGGTCGAGATCATGGCGTCCGCGCGCTCCAAGTCGGAAGGCGAGGGCTGCCACCGCTGTGGAGTGTCGATGGTGCCGGTGATCCCGGTGAGTACCACTTCGCGCACGGTCAGCGGATACTGCAACCGGTGTCGGGGGTTCACCTGGCCGATCGAGCGCCGGAGCGGCGCAAGCTCGGTACGGCCCATCTGCTCACCCAGCACCCGCACGGTGCCTGACGTCGGGAAGGTCATTGCACCGCAGAACCCCAGCAGGGTGCTCTTGCCGGCGCCGTTGGGGCCCAATAGCGCCCAGTGCTCACCGGGCTGCACGGTGAGCGAGATTCCATCGATGATCTGCTTGCCCTCGCGGCGGAACGTCACGTTGTCGAGTTCCAGGACCGGTGTCATGCGAAGGACTCCTTCAATGCGCTCAGGTGGGTTCTGCTGGAGGCCGCTGGGGCGTCCGTCGAGATTCTGAGTCTGACCCAGCAGTCGATCGGTGCCACTGCCCTCACCTACTTCGAACATCGCGGAGGCTGGGCCTGCGGCCGCCAGCGACTCGGTGCTGACCGCGTCGCTGGCGGCGGTGACCCAGGCGGCTAACGTGCCTTGAGCACCTCGAGCGCCTGATCGGCGTGGGTGTCCATGCTGAACTCGGAAGCGATCACCTCGAGAACGGTGCGATCGGTGCCGATCACGAACGTGGTCCGCTTGACCGGCATCAGCTTGCCGAGCAGGCCGCGTTTGACGCCGAACTGCTCGGCCACCGTGCCGTCGGCGTCGGACAGCAGGGGATAGTCGAACCCCTGCTGTGAGGCGAACTTGGCCTGCTTGGCCACCGCGTCGGTGCTGATGCCGACGCGTGAGGCGCCCACTTGTGCGAACTCGGATGCGAGGTCGCGGAAGTGGCACGCCTCTTTGGTGCAGCCCGGTGTCATCGCCGCTGGATAGAAGAACAAGACGATGGGCCCATCGGCCAACAGTTCGGAAAGGCTTCGGACGGTCCCGCTCTGGTCGGGCAGGGAGAACTCAGCTACCTGGTCACCACGCTTCATGTGTCCAACGCTACTTCTGGGAGAATTGCCGCGTGCACACGACCTCCCGCGAGGAATTTCGCGCGCTCGCTGCCGAGCATCGCGTGGTTCCGGTGACCCGCAAGGTGCTCGCGGACAGCGAGACGCCGCTGTCGGCTTACCGCAAGTTGGCCGACAACCGCCCAGGTACGTTCCTGCTGGAATCGGCTGAGAATGGGCGGTCTTGGTCGCGCTGGTCGTTCATCGGCGCCGGGGCTCCGTCAGCGCTGACCATCAAGGACGGGTATGCGGTTTGGCTTGGCGTCACACCGAAGGACGCACCCAGCGGCGGTGACCCGCTGCAGGCAGTCCGTGAAACGCTGGCCTTGCTCGAGACGGCGGCCGTGCCCGGGCTGCCGCCGCTGTCCAGCGGCCTCGTGGGCTATTTCGCCTATGACATGGTGCGACACCTGGAGCGGCTCCCGGTGCTCGCTGTAGACGACCTCAAGCTGCCCGACATGGTGCTGCTGCTGGCCACCGACATGGCCGCCCTCGACCACCACGAGGGCACCATCACGCTGATCGCCAACGCGGTCAACTGGAACGGCACCGACGAACGCGTGGACTGGGCCTATGACGACGCAGTGGCCCGACTGGACGTGATGACCAAGGCGCTCGGCGAGCCGTTGCCGTCGTCCGTTGCGACGTTCAGTCGTCCTCAGCCGCAACCGCGTTCACAGCGCACGGTGGAGGAGTACACCGCCATCGTCGAAAAGCTGGTCGGCGACATCGAGGCCGGCGAGGCCTTCCAGGTGGTGCCGTCACAGCGTTTCGAGATGGACACCGTCGCCGACCCCATCGACGTGTACCGGATGCTGCGGGTGACCAACCCCAGCCCCTATATGTACCTGCTCAATGTCCCCAATGCTGAAGGCGAACTTGACTTTTCGATTGTCGGGTCCAGCCCGGAAGCGCTTGTCACGGTCACCGACGGAGTGGCTACGACGCATCCTATTGCGGGTACCCGCTGGCGCGGAGCCACCGATGAGGAAGACATCCTGCTGGAGAAGGAGCTGCTTGCCGACGACAAGGAGCGCTCCGAGCACCTGATGCTGGTCGACCTAGGCCGCAATGATCTGGGTCGGGTATGTACGCCCGGGACGGTGCGGGTGGAGGACTACAGCCACATCGAGCGCTACAGCCACGTCATGCATCTGGTATCCACCGTGACCGGCCATCTGGCCGATGGTAAGACCGCGCTGGATGCGGTGACCGCCTGCTTCCCCGCCGGCACCCTGTCCGGCGCGCCGAAGGTGCGCGCCATGGAGCTCATCGAAGAAGTCGAGCTGACGCGCCGCGGCACCTATGGCGGGGTGCTCGGCTATCTGGACTTCGCCGGCAACGCCGACTTCGCCATCGCCATCCGTACCGCCCTGATGCGCGGCGGCACGGCCTACGTGCAGGCCGGCGGGGGAGTCGTGGCCGATTCCAACGGCCCATACGAGTACAACGAGTCCGCCAACAAGGCCAAGGCCGTGCTCGCGGCCATTGCGGCGGCCGAAACACTGGTGGCACCGATCCCCAACCCGCTCGCGCCATGACCGGGAACACCGACCGCACCGCGGTCGCGACCAGGACCGCACAGCTGCTGCTCTTGGTGGCAGCTCTGACCCTGTGGGGCGCCTCCCGTTTGCGCTGGGTGGACGTGTCCACCTTCGACGGGCTCGGCAAGCCCAAGACCACGACGCTGTCCGGTGCCCAGTGGTCGACGGCGCTGATCCCGCTGGCATTGCTGGTGGCTGCGGCCGCAGTGGCCGCCCTTGGGGTCCGTGGGTGGGCTCTGCGGCTGCTCGCACTGTTGGTGGCAGCTGCCAGCGCAGGCATGGGTTATCTGGGGATCAGTCTTTGGGTGGTGACCGATATATCGGTCCGGGCCGCGGATATGGCTGAGGTGCCGGTGATGTTCCTGGTCGGCACCAACCGCCATCACTGGGGTGCTGGGATAACGCTGGTGGCGGCGGTGTGCACGTTGGTCGGTGCGGTGCTGCTGATGCGTGCCGCGGGCAAGGACTCGACCAAGGCCGCCGCGGCGAAATATGCCGCTCCCGGGCAAGCGGCGGAACAGGGAGAACCCGCTGATGGGATGTCAGGACGGATGATCTGGGACGCCCTCGACGACGGTCGGGACCCGACGCTCCCGGACGACGACGACAAGTGATTGGGGGCGGTGGCATCAGGCCCAGCCTCGGCGACTACCCTTCGAGGGACATCGCTTCGGCTTCACCATCGGTATGGAAGGACAACGACGCGTTATGAGTTCGGGGACCGTGCTCGACTCCATCATCGAGGGAGTCCGCGCCGATGTCGCCGCCCGCGAAGCCGAATTGAGCCTTGCTGACGTCAAAGACCGCGCCAAGCGGGCACCTGCGTCGCTTGATGTTCTGGCCGCTTTGCGTGAGCCCGGAATCGGTGTCATCGCAGAGGTCAAGCGGGCCAGCCCCAGCCGCGGTGAGCTGGCGCAGATCGATGATCCGGCCAAGCTGGCCAAGGCTTATCAGTCCGGTGGTGCGCGGGTGATCAGCGTGCTGACCGAAGAGCGGCGCTTCAATGGCTCGCTGGCCGACCTTGACGCGGTGCGCGCGGCAGTGTCGATTCCGGTGCTGCGCAAGGACTTCATCGTCACGCCGTACCAGATTCACGAGGCGCGCGCGCACGGCGCAGACATGCTGCTGCTGATTGTCGCTGCTCTGGAGCAGTCGGTGCTGACCTCGATGATCGACCGTACCGAGTCCCTGGGTATGACGCCGTTGGTCGAGGTGCACACCGAGGAAGAAGCCGACCGTGCGCTGCAGGCCGGTGCCAAGGTCATCGGCGTCAACGCTCGCGACCTGAAGACTCTCGAGGTCGACCGGGACTGCTTCGCTCGCATTGCCCCCGGCCTGCCCAGCAGCATCATCCGGATCGCTGAGTCGGGGGTGCGGGGTACTGCCGACCTGTTGGCCTATGCCGGCGCCGGTGCAGACGCGGTGCTGGTTGGCGAGGGCCTGGTCACCAGCGGAGATCCCCGCAGTGCTGTCGCCGACCTGGTGACTGCCGGTACGCACCCGTCCTGCCCGAAACCGGCCCGCTGAATTGCGGGCTCCTGCGCGAAGAGCAGTGAGCTGAATGTCTGAACCGAACAGCCCTGAATTGCCGCGGATGAGTGCGGCTGTCGCCGAGCCCACCACCCATGACCCAGATCCCAAGGGGCACTTCGGGTCCTACGGCGGCAGGTTGGTGCCAGAGGCATTGATGGCAGTCATCGAAGAGGTCACCGCCGCCTACGACAAGGTGCGCACGGACCAGAGCTTCCTCGATGAGCTCGATCGGCTGCAGCAGCACTACACGGGGCGGCCGTCGCCGCTGTACGAAGCCACCAGGCTGGCCGCGCATGCCGGCGGTGCGCGGCTGTTCCTGAAGCGAGAAGACCTGAACCACACCGGTTCTCACAAGATCAACAATGTGCTGGGCCAAGCGCTGCTGGCCAAGCGGATGGGCAAGACCCGCGTCATCGCCGAGACCGGAGCCGGTCAGCACGGCGTGGCCACCGCGACCGCGTGTGCGCTGTTGGGCCTGGAGTGCATCGTGTACATGGGCGCGGTGGATACCGCCCGCCAGGCGTTGAACGTGGCTCGGATGCGACTGCTCGGTGCCACCGTGGTGGCTGTCGAGGCGGGTTCTGCGACGTTGAAAGACGCCATCAACGAGGCCTTCCGCGACTGGGTCACCAACGCGGACAACACCTATTACTGCTTCGGCACCGCGGCCGGCCCGCACCCGTTCCCGGTGATGGTGCGCGACTTCCAGCGCGTCATCGGGATGGAGGCGCGGGTCCAGATTCAGCAGCAGGTCGGCCGTCTGCCCGACGCGGTGACCGCGTGCATCGGCGGCGGATCGAACGCGATCGGGATCTTCCACGCCTTCATCGACGACCCCTCGGTCCGCCTGGTCGGATTCGAAGCGGCCGGTGACGGCGTCGAAACTGGAAGGCACGCAGCCACTTTCACCGGCGGTTCGCCCGGTGCGTTCCAGGGTTCGTTCTCCTACTTGCTGCAGGACGAGGACGGCCAGACCATCGAATCGCATTCGATCTCGGCCGGTTTGGACTATCCCGGGGTTGGCCCTGAGCACGCGTACCTCAAGGACACGGGCCGCGCCGAATATCAGCCCATCACTGACACCGAGGCCATGGAGGCCTTCCGGTTGTTGTGCCGCACCGAGGGCATCATCCCGGCCATCGAGTCGGCGCACGCGGTGGCCGGTGCATTGAAGCTCGGTGTCGAGTTGGGCCCCAGCGCCGTGATCGTGGTGAATCTGTCAGGCCGTGGCGACAAAGACGTTGAGACCGCGGCGAAGTGGTTCGGACTACTGGACGGTGGTGAGGGCGCGTCATGAGCCGGTTGGCTGGATTGTTCGAATCGTGCCGTAAGGACAACCGCTCGGCGCTGATCGGTTATCTGCCAACGGGTTTCCCGGATGTACAGACATCGATCGACGCAATGGTCGCGATGGTCGAATCCGGCTGCGACATCATCGAAGTGGGCGTCGCCTACTCTGATCCCGGGATGGACGGACCGACCATCGCCGCCGCCACCAATACTGCGTTGGCCGGCGGTGTGCGTGTACGTGACGCGCTGCGCGCGGTGGAGGCAATCAGCAACGCCGGCGGCAGTGCCGTGGTGATGACGTATTGGAACCCAGTGCTGCGCTGGGGAGTCGACGCCTTCGCGCGTGACCTGGCCGCTGCCGGAGGGCTGGGCCTGATCACCCCGGACCTGATCCCGGACGAAGCCGACGAATGGTTTGCCGCCTCCGATGCGCACAACCTCGACCGGATTTTCCTGGTAGCCCCCTCGTCCACCCCGGAGCGGCTGGCAGCGACCGCCGCGGCCTCTCGCGGTTTCGTCTATGCCGCGTCGACCATGGGCGTGACGGGTGCCCGGGATGCAGTGTCGAATATGGCCCCGGAGTTGGTGTCCCGGGTGCGGCAGGTGTCCGATATCCCGGTCGGTGTGGGCCTCGGTGTGCGCTCGCGTGAGCAGGCTGCCGAGATCGCGGCCTACGCCGACGGCGTTATCGTAGGCTCTGCATTGGTATCAGCGTTGGGCGACAATGGAATTCCAGCGGTCCGTGAGTTGACCGAGCAACTGGCTCAGGGAGTGAGACAGAAGGTTTCCGCATGACGACGACGTTGTTGGCTTACATTCCGAGCCCGGCGCAGGGCGTGTGGCATCTCGGACCGGTACCGATCCGCGCCTATGCGCTGTGCATCATCACCGGGATCGTCGCTGCGCTGATCATCGGGGACCGCCGTTGGGTGGCCCGTGGCGGCGAATCAGGCGTCATCTACGACATTGCGCTGTGGGCGGTTCCGTTCGGATTGGTCGGCGGTCGGCTGTACCACGTGATGACCGACTGGCGCACCTATTTCGCCGAGGGCGGCGCCGGGGTCGCGGGTGCACTGCGGGTCTGGGACGGCGGCCTCGGCATCTGGGGCGCAGTTGCGCTGGGTGCGGTCGGTGCCTGGATCGGATGCCGTCGGCATGGAATTCCGTTGCCCGCGTTCGGCGATGCAGTGGCTCCGGGCGTCGTGTTGGCCCAAGGTATCGGCCGACTGGGCAATTACTTCAATCAGGAGCTCTACGGCCGTCCTACGAATGTGCCTTGGGGCTTGGAGATTTTCGAGCGGGCCGATAGTCAGGGCCGGGTGTCCCCGCACCTACTCGACGGCGTTTCCACCGGCCAGGTTGCGGCCGTTGTACATCCGACGTTCCTGTACGAATTGATCTGGAACGTCCTGGTTTTCGTCTTTCTGCTGTGGGCTGACCGCCGTTTCCGGCTTGGCCACGGTCGGCTGTTCGCGCTGTACGTCGCGAGCTATTGCATCGGTCGGTTCTGTGTGGAACTGATGCGCAGCGATCCGGCCACACTCATCGCCGGTACTCGGGTGAACTCGTTCACCGCGACGTTCGTTTTCATCGGTGCGGTCTTCTACATGATAGTTGCGCCGAAGGGGCGCGAGGATCCGGCGTCACTCGCTGGACGGGCCGCGGGCGAGGCTGTCGAGGCTGACGTCGTGTCCGAGACCCATGCGGACGACAAGAGGCTGGCTGCTGTCGGTGCTGCTGCGGTGGCGGGTGCTGCCGTGGCCGAAGGCAAAGCCGAAGCTGTCGACGGCAGTGGTGCGGCTGACGAGTCAGCTGACGCTGAGCCGGAGGAAGTGGCGTCGGAGGAGGCTCCGTCGGACGAAGGTGAGTCGGCGGAAGACGAGCCCGCCGCGGCGGCCGAGGCCGTGACAGCTGCGCCGGATGACAGTGACATCGCGGACGAGGACGATGAGGACATCGCGGACGAGGCTGACGCGGTCGAGACGGAGTCCGACGAGACCGAAGTGCTAGCCGATGACGACGCGGAGGACGAGACCCCGGAGCCGGAGGGATCGGAGGCTGAGGGCGCCGACGAGCCCGAGGCCGAGGTCGCGTCTGAAGAAGTCGCTGAGCCGGCTTCGGACGCTGAAGCGGCTCCGGTCGCAGACGCTGGTGAATCGGTAGAGGGGCAAGCCGACGAGCCCGGCGAGTCGTCTGAAGAAGAGCCTGACGAGGCCGAACCTGAGGGCGAAGCGGATGCCGCCGAGTCTGACGACCTGGCCGCAGCGGTCGAGCCGGTAGCACCGGAATCGGCAAGTGAACCGGCTGAGGACGACGTAGCCGAAGCTGAGCCGGAGGCGGCGGAAGCGGAGCAGGAAGCGGAATCCGAGCCGGAGGCAGAAGCCGAACCGGCAGCCGAAGCGGAGTCAGAGACGGAATCTGAGCCAGAGGCGGAACCCAAAGCGAAAGCCGAACCCGAGGTGAACGAGGAGCCGGAAGCAGCGGCCGAATCGGAATCCGAGCCGGAGCCAGAGCCCGAGGTGAAAGCCGAGGCGGAGGCAGAA
This sequence comes from Mycobacterium sp. OTB74, assembly GCF_029892685.1. GTDB lineage: Bacteria > Actinomycetota > Actinomycetes > Mycobacteriales > Mycobacteriaceae > Mycobacterium. The sequence goes on from NZ_JARXVD010000014.1 coordinate 158,472, forward strand.
GCTGAGACCGAGGTCAAGGCCGCACCGTCGACTGCCGCGCTCCCGGTCTGGGAGCCACCGGCATCACGGCGTCGCTGGTTCCGGCGTCAGCGCTGACCGGACATCTTTCGTCCGGGGTCGGGGGGGTTGAATTTAGGGAATGGTCAGGTTGTAGTCCCAAAAAACCAAATAGCCGCCCCACCCGCAAACCCCCCGGGGGGGCGCCACGCCCCACACCCCCCCG
>NZ_JARXVD010000015.1 GCF_029892685.1 Mycobacterium sp. OTB74
TGCTTCTGCTTGTCCTGCTCAGCCTGCTGCTGCGCCGCCTGCTGCTTCTGCTTGTCCTGCTCAGCCTGCTGCTGCGCCGCCTGCTGCTTCTGCTTGTCCTGCTCAGCCTGCTGCTGCGCCGCCTGCTGCTTCTGCTTATCCCGCTCAGCCTGCTTGGCGTCCTCGACCTTCTTGGCGTCCGCTGCAGCCTTGTCGGCGTCGTCGGCGGCCTTCTTCGCATCCGCAGCAGCCTTGTTGGCTTCTTCGGCGGCCTTCCTCGCGTCCTCGACCTTCTTGGCGTCCGCCGCGTTCTTGGCGTCCTCAACAGCCTTGTCGGCGTCCGCGGCAGCCTTCTTGGCGTCCTCGGCGTTCTTGGCCTGCTGTTCGGCCAGCTGCCTCTTGGCCGCAGCGTCGTCGGCAGCCTTCGCATCCTCGGCGGCCTTCTTATCCTTGGCCACTTGAGCCGCGGCTTCCTGCGCCGCCGCAGCGCGCTCCATCGCCTGTTTTGCGGCAGCTGCCTGGTCAGCGGCCGCGCGATCGGCCGCGTCTTTGGCGGCCTGATCCTGTGCCGCAGCCGCGCGCGATGCCGCGTCGCGCTTTGCGTTCAGCTCCTGCAACGCATTCAGGGCATCAAGCTCGGCGCGCGCCCGCTGTTCGCGCATCTGCAGCACTTGGGCCTTGTCCGTGTCAGACAGACCAGCAAGATCGTGGCCGTGTTGTCGCTCGACCCGCACTTCCACGGTCGATCCGAGGGCTCCGGCTCCGCCGGGGACCCCACCCAACGCCATGATGGCGCTCAGGCCTTGCGCTATCTGGCCTGCGGCACCCACGGCGCCGGACACCTGATTGAGGACATCCAACGGATTCGTCGGCGGCCCCTGCAATGGCTCCGACATATCAAGCTGCCCATTGCGCACGAAGGCAATCGGTTCGCCCAGGACCGGACCATCGCCGCCAGCGGCTGACTGCCGATCCATCGCTTCCTCGATGATCCGCGAGTTGTTCTTCCACGGAGAGAACGACAGCGCGCTGCTCCCGTCACCCGCCGCTGACGGCGCGGCGCCGTCCGGTACCCCACTTTGCGATGTGTTGGCCGGTGCGGCCCCCGGCCCGAAATCGTCCGGTTTGACCCCCTGGCCCGGTAGCACCGGCAGATACTTGCCCGAGTTGCTCTCAGCGAGCTCGCGCATTGCGACGGTCTTTGCCGTCGGTCGGTAGTTGACAGCCACCGACACCGCCGCCGCTGAGAACCCGACCACCACCAATGCGGCCGCAGCAGCGCTGCCCAGCAACAGGATTCGTGACCGCGCCGCAGGAGCGGCAACATCATCGAATTCCGCCGCGTCGGGCGTCGCACTCAGCGGCGTCATAGGTGTCTGCATCGGCACCGCATGGCCGTCATCGACGTAATTGCCGGCGTCGACGTAGTTGCCGGCGTCGTGGTCCAGCAGCGCGGAATCGTCGCCGGCATCGGCCAACGAGTACGCGAGATGCGAACCCGCGACCGGGCTGGGTGCTGTCGTCAGCACGTTCGGCGTCAGATCAATGGGCGAGACGGCAGTGGGCCCGGTCGATTCCGGCTGGTTCGAACGAGCCAAGGCGGCACCCAGGGCGATGGCGAACACGGCATCTGCGAGCGGGTGCATCGGAACCGGTGACTGCTGTGCCAGCAGGGTCGCGGCCACGGTGGGCGTTGCCGAGGTGTCCACCAGCACCACCGTCTCAGCCCCGCCCGGCTCCTCGCGCAACCGGTCCATCACCGTGGCACAGGCCGATTCCGCGCTGCCCGCCGCCACCGGCTCCACCGCGACCAGGGACGTCGTCGCCGCGTCAGCGCCCACAATGCTCAGCGCGACTTTCTCATCGGTGACCAACACCAGGGCGGAGGTATCAGCGCCGGTGACACCTCGCGCCAGCGCTGTGGCGGCCTGTGCCTCCGACACCAGGGAAACCCCGACGACGCCTCGCTCCAGCAGCCCCGCCCGAAGCCGGCCCGCGGCTGCCGCATCCTGCCAGCAAATCCGGGTCGCTACCAGGCGGTGACCGGCCTCGGCCAGCTGATGATGCGTGCCGGCGATGGTCGTCTCGAGAAGGTCATCGGCACCGTCGGCGAGGTCAACAACAGATTGGTCGATGACGCTGTTCGAACCCGACGCGTCCACCAGCACCAGTCGCGCGGACGTGCCCACGACCGACACCCCCAGAGCAACGTCCATCAACTTCTCCTTGGTAAACCGCGATCAGCCGGCGGGGAGCCACAGCCTAGCCATCATCACATCCCGATAACGCCGGTTGTATCGACCGTTCGGCTGACACAGTTACCCGGTAAAGACGTACAGCGCCAATACGACAACACCCACGACCAGGTAAATCAGGCTCACAGCCAGCGCCGCGTCGGCCGCCCCGCCATTGCGGTCACCCCCGCGCCTGGCCTGTCCCCGAGCAACAACGGCAAGCGGAATCGTCAGCGGGACAGCAAACAACCCGCAGAAAACCGCCAGCGCGAATGCCACCGACGCCATCAGGTTCGACGATTGCGCCGACGGCGCCGGATACGTTGCCGCACTTGATATTCCACCGATATTCGCCACCGGAACCGCGGCTCCGGACGGTGCCGGACCGCCCGCGGTGTACCCCACACCGAAGCGACTGGGCGGCAGTGCGGGATCAGCCACGGCATCCACCGGCCGACTCGACGTCCATCACGGCACGCTCCTAGATCCGCACGATTGTTGCGCACGACAGCGATCCGATCAATCATCCGTTTGACCGACATCGGTTCAGTGGGCTGAATGGCCCAGCGGTACTAGGGTTTCCCCGCGGGCTCGGGAGTCGACAGCCGTTCCGGCACGTCCCGCATCAGTGGGATGGAGTTTGCGGGTGATGCCTACCGGATCGGCAGCGGCCGGTACATCGTGTCCACAATGCGGGTCGACACTGCGCCCCAACGCTCCCTACTGCCCATCGTGTGGACGCGCCGTCACCAACCGGCAGATGCCCGCCGCCACGGCCCCGCCGGTCACTGCCAAGGCCACGGCGTCACCCGCGCCCGCCCCCGCTGACCACATTGTCGGGGTGCGCCGGGGTGTCCGCTGCTGCGGTTTCCTCCTCGATCTGTCGATCATCGTGAGCCCGGCATTGCCCTTGGCAACTGCCGGCGCAATCCTCGGCGTTCGCGAGGTCGTCCTCATCGTGGTGCCGGTGGCGTGCGTTGCGGTCTGGCTGTGGGTATCGATCTGGCAGGGCTACACCGGACTGTCGTTCGGCAAAGCGATGCTCGGCCTGCGCCTGATCCGAGCCGTCGACCAAAAACCACCCGGGTTCGCGGCCGGCACCCTGCGCAGCCTGATTTTTGCCGGCAGCGCAGGATTCGCCGCACTGCCGGTCATTGCGAGTGCGACACCGTGCGATGGCAGGCACGACAAGTCCTCTGGCCTGACCCTGATCGACGTCACCGTCGGCCACAATCCGCTCGGCGCCCGACAACAGACGGCACTGCGCAGAACCATTGACCGAAGCCTGAACAAAATCCAGTCGCCTGTACCGGTAGGACGCCCCTGATGCAGCTCAAGTTCATCCTGCGCCGAGAAGGCGGGACCGCCGCGCATGTGGCCGTGACCGCCGACGCCACCGCATCGGTCGGCGATCTGGCGATGGCGCTGACCATCGGCGACCCGGACCTGCGCCCGACGCAGCTGCCCACCAACCCCACACTCAAGCTCGAGCACAGCGCTTTCGACAGCGGTACGGCGGGACGCGTCATCGAACCCTCGCGCAGCCTCATCGATTCCGGCATGCGATCCGGCTCGACGGTCAGCCTTGCCCCGGCTACCCGCTCAGCGCTGGCCCCGTCCCGGCGCGGACGCTCCGTTGCCGTACTGCGGGTGTTGAGCGGCCCGGATGCCGGCCGCGAATTTCAGCTTCCGCCAGGCAATTCCGTCGTCGGCACCGCCCTCACGGGTGACGTGGCACTGACCGACCCGGCAGTCTCACCGGTACACGCGGCCATCACGGTCGGCGAAAGCATCGAAATCTCCAGCCTCGCAGGCCCATCCGATGTCGTCGTCAGTGGACGGCCCGTGCAACGCGCGCTCGTGGGCGTCACCGACGTCGTCCAACTGGGCAACACCTCGGTGGCCATAGTCCACACCGTGCGTGCCGGTGCGGCGCCGGCCGACAGCGTCGCCATCGAATTCAACCGCTCGCCGCGCGTCGTATCCCGTTTCCCCGTCAAACAATTCAGCGCACCCAAGCTGCCGCAGCGCCCCGAACCCGCGCATATCCCCTACATCTCGATGCTCGCCCCCCTGGCGCTGGGCGCTGTGATGCTGGTCTTCACACGAAGCCTGATCGCCGTGTTGTTCATCGCACTGAGCCCGCTGCTGATGGTGGGCATGTACGTCGACACCATCATGCAAACCAAGAAGAAGTACAAGCAGGAGGTGGATCGGTTCGCCGACGGCCTGCGCCAGCTGGCTGCCGATCTCACCGCGGCGCAGCGACTCGAGCGCGCCGTCCGCCTGGCGGAAGCACCTGCGCTCGGCGAGACCTTGGACGCCATCCACCGCCTCGGCCCCCTGATGTGGACGCACCGGCCCGAACACGGCGAATTCCTCTGTGTTCGACTGGGTTTGGGTGATGCCGAGTCTCGCTGCCAGATCGAGTCGCAGAACGACTACGACTCCGAAGAGCAGTACACCGACCAGCTGACCGCCCTCAAATCCGAGTTTGAGAACATCACCGAAGTCCCCATCGTCGCGAGCCTGCGCGAGTGCGGTGCACTTGGCCTTTGCGGTCCGCGAGGGGTCATCGACGGCGTGGCCCGCGGGATCATCATGCAACTCGTCGGGCTGCACTCGCCGGCCGAGCTGGCGATCGCGGCATTCGGTTCTCCGCAGTCACGAGCCTCGTGGGAATGGTTGGAGTGGTTGCCGCACGCCGGATCGGCGCACAGCCCGCTCGCCGGAAACCACCTCACCGAAAGCGCGAACAGCGGCATTGCCCTGCTGTCGCGGCTGGAGGAACTGGTCAAGCTGCGCAGCAACGACGACCGGGTGTCGGCCGGCTATGGGCTCATCGCCGCGGACACTACCGCCGAGCCCAACCCGGTCGGCCCATTGCCCGCCGTCGTCGTGCTGGTGGAAGACACCGCGCCGATCGACCGCGCGCGTCTGACCCGCCTGGCCGAACGCGGCGCGCCGGTCGGAGTGCACGTGATCTGGGTGGCCACGCAGGTCAGCAGCCTGCCTGCGGCGTGCCGCACCTACCTGCTGGTCGAGTCCGCATCCACCGGATCGACGGTCGGCGCGGTGCGTCACGGCACGCACAACTACCCTGTCGCATGCGACAGCCTCGACGTACCGGACGCGACACAGGTCGCGCTGCTGCTGGCACCCGTCGTCGACTCAGGGGCAGCGGTCGAGGACGCGACCGACCTGCCCCGATCGGTCAACTACCTCAGCCTCACCGGGACCAGCCTGGCCAGCGAACCGAACGTCATTGCGCGCCAATGGCTCTCCAGCGAGTCGGTCATCGCCAGGACCGGATCACCCAAGCCGCCGTCGGGGCCGGTGGGCCTGCGGGCACTGGTGGGATCGACCGGCACTCACGACTTCCACCTCGACCTGCGCGAACACGGCCCCCACGCACTCGTCGGCGGCACAACAGGTTCCGGCAAGAGCGAATTCCTGCAGACCTGGATCATGGGGATGGCGGCGGCCAGCAGCCCGGACCGGATCAACTTCCTGCTGGTCGACTACAAGGGCGGCACCGCGTTCGCCGAATGCGTCGAGCTGCCCCACACCGTCGGCCTGGTCACCGACCTGTCGCCGCATCTGGTGCGGCGGGCACTGACCTCGCTCGGCGCGGAGATCAAGCGACGCGAACACCTGCTGAACAGCAAGCGGGCCAAAGACCTTGCCTCCCTCGAACAGACCGGTGACCGGGAAACACCGCCCAGCCTGGTGATCATCGTCGACGAATTCGCGGCACTGGCCACCGAAGTGCCCGAGTTCGTCGACGGCGTCATCGATGTCGCGCAGCGCGGACGGTCGCTGGGCCTGCACCTGATCCTCGCGACGCAGCGCCCGGCCGGTGTCATCAAAGACAACTTGAGGGCCAACACCAACCTGCGAATCGCCTTGCGACTCAACGATGTCGACGACTCCGTCGACGTCATCGACGACAAGCAGGCCGCGTACTTCCCGCCCGAGATTCCTGGCCGCGCCGTCGCCAAGACCGGCCCCGGCCGGCTGACGACGTTTCAGTCGGGATACGTCGGTGGATGGTCCGGCGATCAGCCGGACCGTACGCCCATCGACATCTGCGAATTCGCGTTCGGCCGGCGTCGTCCGTGGAACACGACCATGCCCGGCGACCGGCGTAGCGCCGCAACAGGACCGACCGACATCGCTCGCATCGTCCGATCAGTCCGGGCCGCATCCGACAGCCTGCGCATCCCGGCGCCACGTAAGCCGTGGCTGCCGCCGCTGGCCGATGTCTATCCGTTGGAGACGCTGACCCGCCACGCCGCCAACGGCGACCTGGTGATCGGGCGCGCCGATATGCCGGCACTGCAGGCACAACCGGTCGGCGGCTTCAGCCCCGACCGCGACGGCAACATGGCGATCTTCGGCACCGGCGGCACCGGCAAGTCGACAGCCCTTCGCACCCTTGCGATCTCCGCCGCGTTGGCGCCCGGTGACGGTCCCGTGCATGTCTACGGTTTCGACTTCGGCTCGGGCAGTCTCAAGATGTTGGAGCCGCTGCCGCATGTGGGGGCCATCGTCAGCGCGGACGACGACGAACGCCTGGGACGAGTCCTGCGCCGCCTGACCGCGGTGATGGAGGAACGCAGCCGCGCCTTCGCCCGGGTACATGCGTCGAGCATCTCGGAGTACCGGAAGTTGGCCGACCCGGCCGAACCGAGGATTCTGTTGCTCGTCGACGGCATCACGGCATTCCGTGAAGCGTACGAACATATTTCGCACTCGCCGATCTACCCGATGTTCAGTCAACTCGCCTCCGACGGGCGCATGCTCGGCATCCACATCGTCGTCACCGGCGACCGGCCGGGCGCGCTGTCGATCCAGCTCGCCTCGACGATCCAGCGACGCCTGGTCCTACGGCTCGCGTCCGACGACGACTACAGCATGGTCAATGTGCCCAGCGACATCCTCAACGTCAATTCACCATGCGGACGCGGGGTCATGGACGGCCAAGAATTGCAGGTTGCGGTGTTCGGCGGTGATGCCAACGTCGCGGCGCAGGGCCGCGCCATCGAACAGCTGGCGACCGCGATGCGCGAAGCAGGCTTCAACGCCCCGGCGCCCATCGAGCGTCTGCCCGAGAACATTCCTCTCGACGGGCTGCCGGCGTCCGTCGCAGGTGTGCCGTCTGTCGGGCTCGCGTCCGAGACGTTGACTCCGATCGGTGTTGTGCCGCAAGGCGTCCTGATGGTGACGGGTCCGCCTGGCAGTGGCCGCAGCACAGCATTGCTGACATTGGCCGAGGCAGTGCGACGGACCAACCCCGGCATGCGGATCGTGTACATGTCGCCGACCCCGTCGGCGACGGCACGCCGGAGTGTGTGGAGCGAGACCGCGATCGGCCCCTCGGCGGTATACGACCGCGCGAGCAGCGTGATCTCGTCCGTCGAATTCGGGGGCGGCGGAACGAACCTGATGGTCGTTGTCGAGTCCGTGTCTGACTTCAGCGGCACCGAGGCAGAATCCGAGCTCGCCCGCATGGTCAAAACTCTTGCCGACGCTTCGGCTTTCGTGGTCGGCGAGTCGGAGGTTTCCACCTGGAACCAGGCGTACCTGCTGGCCCAGCCATTCAAGTCACCCCGGCGCGGGATCGTGCTGGTACCGGACGGCCACGAGGTGGACTCGCTGCTGAACACCTCCATCGGCATCGTGCGCCAGCGCGAATTCCCGCCGGGGCGTGGCGTTTTCGTGGAGAAGGGCCGAGGCGTATGGCTACAGATGGCACAGCCCGGGAGCTAGGAGAGGAGACGCTGTGGCATACTACGGGATCGAATCCGAGCAGATGGATCAGATGGGCCGACAGTTCGATTCGAAGGCCGCCGAGATTCAGTCGCTGGTCTCGCAACTCGGCCGAGCCCTTGAGGGTGTCGGCTGGTCCGGTCCCGACGCGGACCGCTTCAAAACAGACTGGCAGGGAAAGCACGCGACCGAGCTGAAGGCGGTCAGCGAGGCGTTGCGCACTGCGGCCCAATCCATCCGCCGCAATATGCAAGACCAGCAGTCGGCGAGCAACAGGTAGGTCGCGATGGCATTTTACGGCGCTGATCCCGCATCTCTGAGGCAGCTCGCGGTCCAATTCAACCGCACTGCAACCAATTTTGAAACCACGCTCAAGCCGCTTCAGTCACAGGTCAACAACCACCGCGCCTGGCAGGGCTCCGACGCGGACCGATTCCGATCCGAGTGGACCAACGTGTCACGGCCGCGAATTTCGTCCGCGGTTGACGCACTCCGCCGCGCCGCAGACGCACTGCGGCAGAACGCAGATGACCAGGAGCACGTGAGTAACGCCGGCAACGGTGGTGTGCACAGCACGGCTCCGGTAGGGACCAGCGAGTTGTACCGGCGCATCCACAACGACGACGACGGCACCAAAGACGGCATGCATGTCGAGAAGGTGACCGGCCCCGACGGAAAGACCCGCTTCATCGTCTACTTCGACGGCACCGCCACTCCGCGACACGAATGGTGGCGCAATGCCCCGGATCGCTTGGGGCTGTACGACAAAGACTACGTGCTCGGGCGGATCGACTCCGCGTTACGCGAGTCTGGATACGATCCCGACGGCAACCCCAAACCCGACATGATGCTGGTCGGGTTCAGCCAGGGCGGCATGGAAGCACAATCGGTACTCCACGAAAATCGGTACCACATAACGGATCTGGTGACCTATGGCGCACCGCTGATCTATGACGACAAATCCGGCATCAACACCATCCACCTACGCGCCGACGGCGATAACGTCCCAGGGACCGGAAATGCTCCAACGAGCAGCGTCTACCAAACCGACCCACACACCGGGCTGCCGGCCAACCCGCTCGAGTGGCCCCTGGGAAAACACGGTGATCCAGCCGTTTACACAAATGTCGGCCAGTCATTCGACGATTCGACGGATCCCGGCCTGGTCGAAAAGCAAAAGAGCCTCGAGAAGTTCCATGGAGCGAGCGTGGAGGTCGACGATCCCTACGCCGAGAACCAGGCTGCACAGAATGCCGCTCTGAAAAATGACCACCGCAGTCTCTTGGAAAAGGCCGCATCTCCCGGAACGGAGGTCCAGGCGTAGGTGACCAGTCCCCCGGCCGGCTGGATCGACCCGAATCCACCCAGCACCACCAACCCGCACGCCAAGGTCGTACTGACGATCGCGGGCGTAGCGCTGACGGCGGTCGTCATCGCGACACTCGTCGCCGTGGTCGTTCTCAGCCGGGGCATCTCATCGGACTCCGAATACGGAAGAAACACCGTCGTCCTGATCGGGGTGGATGCGGCGCCACCGGACGCGTTCACACCGTCTGCCGTCGTGGACGCAGTTACCGCGTCGGAGCACGCAGCGTCTGAGATCGCCACAATGACACAGCAATTGCCGACATCGACCGAGCGTGGGGTACGCGTCGTAGCGGGCACCCGGCCGGGCCTGTACGGCGCAACGGACCGAGCGTCCTCCTGCAACGCCGCAGCCGTGGCCAACTACCTGGACAGCCACTCCGATGAGGCACGAGTCTGGTCGCGCACGTTCAGCATTGAGCCGCAACAGGTTCCGGCCTACCTCAACACGCTCACACCGGTCGTCTTGAACGTCGACGCCTGGGTGACCGCGCACCGCTACGCCAACACTGGCAGCGTGCCATTCCAAACCGTGTTGCAGGCGGGCACCCCGGTGATGATCGACCCCGTCGGGGTACCCCGGGTGCATTGCAAGAGCGGCAGCCCCCTGAAGCCGCCTGCCAATACGAACCTCGCCAAACTCGACGACGTGCGGGGGATGGCGTGGCCGAACTATGCGCCGGAGAAAGTGGTTGCCGTCGCATACTCCGCGGGCGGGGCCGGCAGCCCCGTGTCCGAGTTCAGCGTCCTCGACCTGGGCAGTGCCGAGGAGATCATCCGCAAAGTCGGAGGCACCATCGATCTCGGCTCCGCGCCCGACACTGGCCGACTGCCCGATCCCGCAACCATCAACATTCCGACCACAATCCGCTAGGCCGGCTGCCATAGATGGACAACCCCTTGTCGGTTGTTCGGATGAATCGAACCGCGATGCTCGCCGGGGAACGAAGTTTGCCCTAGTGTGCAACACAGCCCACCGTCAGCGCTTCACCACCGGAAGGAAAACCCATGGCCCAGTTGGGAATGGATGCGGATGCAGTCGAAAATGCGGCCCGCCAACTGAAGGCGCAAGCCGACCAGATCGGTAGCCTGCTCGCCCAGATCGACAAGACGGTGAACGGGCTGAGCTCGATCTGGCACGGCCAGGACGCCACCCAGTTCGTCACCCAGTGGTGGCCTCAGCACAAGAAGTCTCTGGCAGCCGCGCAGAGCGCGATCGCCGGACTCGGCCAGTCGGCACAGAACAACGCCACCGAACAGCGCCAGGTGTCCGGCCGCTAACGCCGCACCCGACTACGCGATAGCTCGGAGGGAGTGACCCATGGCCGAACTGGGGATGGACGCGGGCCTCGTCGAACAGGCGGGGCGCCAGCTGAAAAGCCACGCAGCGTCGATCCAGAGCCTGATCGCCCAAGTCGACAAGACCGTCAACGGTCTCGCGTCGATCTGGCAGGGCCAGGACGCCACGCAGTTCGTCACCCAGTGGTGGCCGCAACACAAGAAGTCGTTGCAAGCGGCCCAGCAGCAAGTTGACGGGCTGGGTCAGTCAGCGCTGAACAACGCCTCCGAGCAGCGCCAGGCCAGCAGTGGTGGATCTGGTGGGGCCGTCAGCTCGGCTTCGCCGGCGCATGCCGCCAGCCCGGCGAGTTCCTCCGGCGCTTCCGCTGCCACAGCGGCCGGGTCGACCGCTCCCGCAGCTGGCGCCCGGAGCGAGGCGGTGGACCGCTTCGTCCAATCGCACAAGACCAGGATGGACGCCGACGGCAACGGCGCCTGGTGTTATGACATCTACAAGTACTACAGCCACGACGTGGCTGGGGCTCCCCTGTCCATCGGAAGCGGGACCAGCGCGAACGCGTCCGATATTTACAACATGTACAGCACAAATGGGGCGTCCAAGTACTACGACCAGATTCCGGCCAGTAGCGGGCACCCAGAACCAGGCGACATCATTGTTTATGGTTCGACGAAGGACAACAGCTACGGCCATGTCGCATTGGTGACAGGAGTCGACGGGTCCGGGTATTCCGTTCTGCAACAGGGCAAAGTGGTGAATGGGCAACCCATGCCATCAGACCCCTACACCCAGCGCTATGGCTATAGCAGCACAGCAAGTGGCCCGGTACTCGGGTATTTGCGACCGAAACAGGTCGCCAGCGCATAGGCCGAACACCCTCTATCTGCCAAGGTAATTCAGAGGATCACCCTGGCGTCGGTCCGAACCGTAGTACGCCAAGGGCATGCGCCGCGACCTCAGTCGGCGGCCCACTCAAGATGATCCACACGATGATCGCCGTCACGATCAAAACCGTGACCGCAAAAATCAGCAGCGCGGTGAGTACCACCTTGGGCCGCTGCCACGCGGGTGGCGGCGGCGCGGGCCTGGCCGGCTGCCGAATCGGTCCTGTCGCAGCGGGATTGATCTTCTTCGGCGCGGCCTGACCGCGGTTGGCCGGCAGCGGTCCGGTCCGGTTCGGTGACGCGAGTCGCTGCGGACCCGACGCCCCGGGCGCCCAGGCCTGGCGTTGCCGTCGCGCCTCGCGCTCGTCGTCGATCGCGCACCACGGGCACTGCCCGCAGGACTCGGGAATCTGGTGCTCATTGCGCTGGCACGTCCGCAACCGCATCCGCAGCAACGCCTGCCGCCATTCCCCCGCGGACGGTCGCAGATTGGGATCGGTGAGGCCCATGGTGAACGCGCGGGTGAACAGCTGCTGGATGTTGACGGGCAGAAAACCGATGGGCGGCGCGAGCGGATGAGTGCGGAACAGCGATGCCGGTCCGCCTGCCCAATACCCGGCTTTGGCGAGTGTCAGTGCGTCCGGCTGATCGCCCTCGCCCGTCCACGTTCCGCGCATGAAGGGGTGGTTGCCCGCGAGCAGCAACTGGTGAATGTGGATCGCCAACGCAAAGAGATCCGACGGCTTTTCCCGAGCTTCGGTGCGCAGGTCGCATCCGGCCAACTCCGGCGCTGTGAACTCCGGCCGGCCCACCGCGCACAGGAACTGATCGCCGGAGACATCGGTGAATTGCATTGAGTCGCAGTCGACCAACGTCACCTCGGTGGTGTCGGCCACCAGGATGTTGCGCTCCTGGAAGTCGCCGATCACCGCGTCCACCCGGTGCACGGCCTGCACGGCCAGGCAGAGGTTGGCCGCGACGTTCACCAGGTGTCCCCACGTCGCGTTCTTGGTCCACTGCGGAGCGTTGGGCAGCGGTTCCACCCGGTTCGACGGATTGCTCATGATGTGAATTTCGACCGACGTCGCGGTGTCGATCTTCGGCATGACATAGCCGATGGGCCCACTGTCGTCGGAAATCAGGTGCATCGGCCACGTCAGCACCACCAGACCGTCCGCCTGGACGGCACCCGGTGGGGTCGCATGCACCATGGCGGCAACCTTGCCCAGCTTGGTCGACAGATCAGCCAGGTCCGGATGGAACACCTTGGCGACCCAGCCCGGCTTGCCCGCGACGCCGTACACGGTGCCTTCACCGGCCCGGGCGAGGACCGATGACACCGTCACCGGTTCGCCGGTGTCCAGCCGAACGATCATTTCTGCCGCCGTCCACGAAACCACTGCCGCTTGGTGACGACCGACTCGGTGTCGGTCTGCCTCGGCGTCCGCACAATCCTCGGCGGGGGGCTGGTCGTGATGGGGGTGGTCGTTTCCACGTCATCACTCGGTATCGGCACCGTGCGGTCGGAACTCACCCCCGGGGTGGGCAATCCGCCAGGTACGCGTGAAGCCACTTGTCGCACTTGGGGTTCCAACGCCCGCCCTGGTTCCCGCCGAACCGCTGCCAGCACCATGGTCTTGTCGTCACCGGTCTGATCGTCTTCGATACCGTTGAGCAAAGCCTCGAAATTCGCCGCACTGGCCCCATTACGAACGTGCTCCCACGAACCTCGGAAGAACGGCTCATACGGGTCACCGGTGGCGATGTTGGTGATCTTGTAGCTCATCCCGTCAGTGCTGAGTGCGAACGCGGTAACGCCGGTTTGTGTTGTCGTACGGAAGGATTCGTCGAACGCCCGCTCGGATTGCAGAAACCAAGTGGTATTCGCGTACTCGTCCTTTGGCTCAATCAGCAATGTGGCCACCCGGCCGGCGCTCTCCGAAGCAATGACTCCGTCGCCGATCTGGCCAAAGACCGACAGCCCCCGGTCAGCGATCGCGACCGCCAATGTCGTTGACAGCAGCGAAACGTCGAGTCCGAGCGAGTCCGCCTGGGAGTTCACGCGCTCGACGGCTCCGTCGAACAACCAACGCATCAAGGCCTCACCGCGGTCCGCCTTCCCCGTCCGGAAATCCCTGATGAAACCGGGATCGGAGGCGTCGCGGAGAACGCTCTGACAAGCGGCGTAGGAGCCCCAGGCCGATGTCCCGCTGACCGACCCCGCCCCGTCGGCTACCGCCGCGACGATGAAGTCTCCGGCGACGGCGTAGCCGAACGCGTCGTCGCAGCCGAGTCCTTTGCGCACGTGCATGGACCCGGCCACGGAAGCACCACACGTAGCCCACACCCAGCTGCCGCGTTCGGCGGCGGCGGGTGAACTCACGCGCTGGTCCAGCCGCTGACCGGCGGTAGCGGAATCTGGGTTCCCATCGAGCCCAACGACTCGTCACTGCGGGCGAACTCGGTCGAGTTGGACACATTGCTCAACGACGCAGAAAGCCACTCGAACAGCGCCTCATACTTGAGGCCATCCAGAGGGGCGGGGCTGCGTTGCAACGACATTCGGGTGAGTTGCTGATAGTCGACGTAGGGTCCGGCACCGACGGCGAAAATCGTTACACCGCGCGCTGTTTCGACGGCATTGAGCCGGGCGATGGCCTCGTCGAGGCCCTCGACGTTGGGGCGGCCATCGGTCAGCAGCAGGATCCACGGCCGGTAGTACTGCAATCCGGCCGCCTTGTAGGCGTATTTCCGGTCCTCCAGAATGTCCAACGCCAAATGGACTCCCGCCGCAAGGTTGGTGGTGCCGGCCGCGGTGAACCCGACCGGCTGCAGGCTGCGGGCCTCCTGCATCGGAACCAGCACCGTGGCGACGGTGCCGAACGTGACCACAGCCACCTCAACCCGCTTGCTGGCCAGTGGATCCCGATGCAGGTAATCGGTGAACGCCGCAAACCCGCGCTCCAACGCTGCGATCGGCTCGCCCTGCATCGATCCCGACACATCGGCCAGCACCACGCAGGCGACACGAGGATCGGGGTTGGCGTCGTTCAGCTCGACTGCCCATGCCCAGTCAGACACCTGGCGAAACCTCCTTGACCACGCAGCTGTTGCAACGCGGATTCTCTCATCAGGACGCCTGCGACTCATGCAGAATCCCCGCGCCGTCATTCTGACCGACGCGCGGGACCGCAAACCGTGTCGGTTGAACGTATGAATCGTGAGGGCGTGAACCCTGACACCGGAGGAAAACGATCTACCGTGCCAAGATCACATCTGCAATTCGGGTCGGGGCTCATGAGAGGGCGATTCATTTGCCGGACGCACGTTTCAACCCGCCGCCGAATTGGCCTGTCCCGCTCGGCTGGACTCCCACACCGGATTGGGAGCCCGATCCTGGTTGGCCACCCGCGCCGGCCGGCTGGCAGTTCTGGTTGGCAGCCGAGTCCGAACCGGCGCCGACGCCCATCCCTCCGGTCGAAATCCCGTGGGCGCAGGCGCCTACCCCGCCGCCTGAACAACCCTGGTCGGCAACGCCTGGGCCCGCACCAGAGCAGCCCTGGGCGGCCCGACCGGATCAATCCCGCCGACGCATCGGCCTGCTGATAGCCGCCGTGATCGCGGTGGCAGCTCTGGTCGGGGTGCCGGTCATGGTCAACTACTTCAACCCCTAGGTCGGCCATTCGGACGACATTCCTGATGCCGACAATCGCCGTAGACTCCCCTCGAGCTAACGAGGCGCCTTCTGCGCCGTTGACGGCCAGAGGCAGGTACCGCATATGACTGACATCCACGCTGACGCATCACCGACGGCGACCCCGACGAACCCCGACCGCCGCGCGAACACTGTGTGCGCGGGAGTCGCCGCGGTACTGCTGATCACAGCCCCCATGTTCCCGTGGAACCTGAGGTTCGGGGTCGGCGTGCCCGACAGCGCGGGATCGTTGTTCGTCGGGCTCGCAGCCGTCACCGTACTGGCTCTCGGCGCGGTGACCGCGTCGTTCACCGAACGGCGCACCCGTCAGCTGGCAAAGATTCGTTTGGCTCTGTGCGCTCCATACCTGTTGTTCACAGGCGCGTTCGTCGGTTACGCGATCGTGGAGGCAATCCGCCTGGGCGGCACCGGGACGGTCCCACCTGGCGTCGGCCCCGGCGTATGGATCGGCGCCGCTGGTGCCCTGCTTGCCGCCCAGGCGTGGCCGACAGCCTCCGACGTCAATCACGGTTGGACGCGCGCGGCGCGGATCGTCGGCATCGCGTCGATGGTGTTGGCCGCGCTGGCGGTGGTGTTCAACCTCTACTGGAGCACTCGGTACCTCTTCGACGGTGACTCCGAGTTCGCAGCCGAGCGAATCACAGCGATCACCACCGCGGTGGTTTACGGCATCGTGTCGCTGGTCATCGTGATTGCCGCATCGCGATGGACGTTGAACCCTGATTCCTCATCACGCCTGGCGACGGTTGCGCTGGGCGCCTCCACACTGGCTGCCGGCGCCCTGGTGTGGGGCCTCGACTCCGGCCGCGACATCGACGCCTACCACGGCATCGCGCAACTCACGATGACGACGAAAGTCGGTTTCGAGGGCTATCTTGCCTGGGTTGTTGCCGCCGCGATGTTCGCACCAGTCACCCTGAACATGGTTCTCAGTCACCCCGTCGACCTGACTGCGCTGCGTGAGTCGGCGCGAAAATGCCTGGCACTCATCGCCGTCGGCTGTTTCGGTGGCGCCGTTCTACGCATCGCGGGGGCTGTCGCCGCCCTCAACCTGGACCTGAAGAGCACCACCTACGACACGACTGCATTGGTCATCTTCGACGTCGTCACCGCCGCTCTCGCGCTGTTTCTCCGATTCGGTTTGCGGGATGCCCGGGTGTCCTCGAAACTGACGGTCGGACTCGCCGGAATTCTATTGGCGCTGACCATTTCTCGAGTGATCGTCGGCGTCCTCCTCGTTCCGCGCATCCCGTTCGTCAGCGCGACCAAAGCCGACAACCCGGTGTTCGGTAACACCCTTTCCCAGCAGATAACCAGTACGTTCGACGTCGTCTTGTGCTGGCTGGCGTTCGCGATCGTGATGGCGACCCTCCTCAACAGCCGCAGATTTGCGCCTCGATCGCCTGGTGACTCCGACGCGCCGCCTGCGATCACGGAAGCGCACGCGACCGCCACCGCCGTCATGGCGGCCACTCCGTCGGCTCCGCTGGTCGGCGCGGCTACCACTGATGCGACCCATCCGGTGGCGGTGGCCGGTGCCGCGGCCGGCGCGACGCAGGTGCTTGCGGCACCGACCCAGCAGCTGGCCACCTCCGCACCGCCGCGAATCTTCCGCCAGGAAGCCGAGTCCACCAAACAACTCGATGCCGCGACACCCGGCACCGAATCCACTCAGAAGATCAGGGCAGCCCAGTTACTTGCTGAATCGACGCAGCGATTTGCAGCCGGCACAACGTATTCGGGACCGCGACACTACTCGCACGAGCCATCCCAGGACAACTGACGCCAACCGGTGGATGCAACACCGGTCTTTTGGAGCAACAGTAGATTTTCGTTGAATGATTCAGGGCGGCCACCGCCAGTGAGGACTTCATCCGCGAGTCGATCGAGTAGCCCACGATTCTGTTGGAGTAGACGTCCTTCATCGCGCAGAGGTAGAGCTGGCCTTCATCGGTCCGGTGCTCGGTGATATCGGTCAGCCACACCTGGTCGGCGGCCGATGCGCTGAACTGACGCCTCCATGAGCAAGGCAACGAAGCGTGGAACCGCCTCATCTCAGCCTTCGAGGAACTCGTTCACATGGCGGCACTGTGCGGCCAGCTCCTGGACCGTCAACAGACCAACCAGGCAGAGAACGAGAAAGAGTCCCAGGCATGAAGCGCAATCGCAGGGCCGGGGTCGAGGACCGCTGGACCAAGACCGTGCGCGACGAAGAAGGCAACACACAGAAGGTGCCCAGCGCCAGACACGGCAAGGGACTGCGATGGATAGCCCGCTCCGTGGACGACGAAGGCCGGGAGCATACCAAGAGTTTCGACCGCAAGGTCGACGCGCAGCGGTGGCTCGACAAGCAGGTTTCCGACCAGGTGGCCGGCACGTGGACGGACCCGGCCCTGTCCACAGTGTCGTTCGGGATGATGGCGCAGCGGTGGATGTCCACGAAGGCGACCAGGGCACCCAAGACCGTCGCCGGATACCGGTCTCTACTAGACACCGTGGTGCTGCCACGGTGGAAGAACACGCCGCTCCGCCCGCCGGATAAGGGTCCGCCGGTCGGTCACCTACGTTCGCAAGACCGGTCTGGTGGAAGGCCCGACAAAGAACCACACGGCCCGCACGGTGCCCGTACCCGCATTCGTCGCACGGCTACTCGAAACCGAGGTCGCCGACCGCGAGGGCACCGCGCTGGTATTCGAGTCGGCGCGCGGCGGCGGGTACCTGACGCTCGGGCAGGCACGGCAT
The DNA here is from genome assembly GCF_029892685.1 of Mycobacterium sp. OTB74. GTDB lineage: Bacteria > Actinomycetota > Actinomycetes > Mycobacteriales > Mycobacteriaceae > Mycobacterium. The sequence goes on from NZ_JARXVD010000015.1 coordinate 17,989, forward strand.
TCGTTCATCAAGGCGGTGACGGCGGTCGGCGGGGCCGACGGGGTGCGGTTGCACGACCTGCGGCACACCTGCGCCTCGCTGGCGAGCTCGTCGGGCGCGAACATCAAGGTCGTTCAGAAGCTGCTCGGCCACAAATCGGCGGTGCTGACTCTCGACAGATACGGCCAGCTGTTCCCCGACGACCTCGACACCGTGGCCGCCGCTTTCGACGCCGCCGCTGAAATTACTGCGGACTGGCTGCGGACTGGCGTGTCCTGAGACGAAGTCAGGCCCCCTCGAAAGGGGGGCCTGACCAGTGTGGCAGGTACAGGATTCGAACCTGTGTAGGCTTCCGCCGACGGATTTACAGTCCGCTCCCATTGGCCACTCGGGCAACCTGCCGGGTTTGTCACCGCCCCGGTAACCGGGTTTGGCGCGAGTAGCAGAGTACAACGAAGATGTACCGAACACGAAAACGAGTCCCCGACCAGGGGCGCGCACACGGAGGGCAATCCAATGGCGGATTCATCGTTCGACATCGTCAGCAAGGTCGACCGGCAGGAAGTCGACAACGCGCTGAACCAGGCTGCCAAGGAACTGTCCACCCGTTTCGACTTCCGCGGCACCGACACCACCATCGAATGGAAGGGTGACGAGGCCATCGAACTGGTCAGCTCGACCGAGGAGCGCGTCAAGGCCGCCGTCGACGTGTTCAAGGAGAAGCTGGTGCGTCGCGACATCTCGATGAAGGCCTTCGACGCCGGCGATCCGCAGGCCAGCGGCAAGACCTACAAGGTGTCCGGCACCCTGCAGCAGGGCATCAGCAGCGAGCAGGCCAAGAAGATCACCAAGATCATTCGCGACGACGGCCCCAAGGGCGTCAAGGCGCAGATCCAGGGCGACGAGATTCGGGTGTCCAGCAAGAAGCGTGACGACCTGCAGGCCGTCATCGCGCTGCTCAAGGGTGCTGATCTGGACGTGGCGCTGCAGTTCGTCAACTACCGCTGAATCGGCTGCGCGCAACGCAGCAAATCGCCGCGAGTACGAGGCCTCGGCGCATAACCTGATCGCCATGGCAACGGCGCAGCGCGAACCCACGGTAGTCGTCCTCGGCGGAGGGTCGTGGGGCACCACGGTCGCCGCCATCTGTGCGCGCCGCGGCCCGACACTGCAGTGGGTGCGGTCCGCAGAGACCGCTGCCGACATCAACGAAAAGCATTGCAACACCCGGTATTTGGGTAACGAAGTGATGCTGCCCAAGTCCCTGCGCGCAACCACCGACTTCTCCGAGGCAGCCAATCGCGCCGATGTCATCGTGATGGGCGTGCCGTCGCACGGGTTCCGCGGGGTGCTGGTCGAGTTGGCAAAGGAACTGCGCCCGTGGGTACCGGTGGTGTCGCTGGTGAAGGGTCTGGAGCAGGGCTCCAACCTACGCATGAGCGAGATCGTCGATGAGGTACTCCCCGGGCACCCGGCCGGAATTCTGGCCGGGCCCAACATCGCCCGTGAAGTCGCCGAGGGTTACGCGGCGGCGGCGGTGCTGGCCATGCCGGACCAACACCTGGCGGCCAACTTGGCAACGTTGTTCCGTACCAAGCGTTTTCGCACGTACACCACTGATGACGTGGTGGGTGTAGAGATGGCCGGTGCGCTGAAGAACGTGTACGCGATTGCGGTCGGCATGGGCTATTCGCTGGGCATCGGCGAGAACACGCGGGCGTTGGTGATGGCCCGCGCGGTGGCCGAGATGTCCCGGCTGGGCGTGGCCATGGGCGGCAAGCGTGACACCTTCGCCGGACTGGCCGGTATGGGCGATCTGATCGTGACATGCACCAGCCAGCGCAGCCGCAACCGTCACGTCGGCGAGCAACTCGGCCAGGGCAAGACCATCGACGAGATCATCGCCTCGATGAACCAGGTAGCCGAGGGAGTTAAAGCCGCCAGCGTAATCATGGAATTCGCCGACAAACACGGCCTCAACATGCCCATTGCCCGCGAGGTGGATCGCGTGGTGAACCACGGCGCAACCGTCGAAGACGCCTATGCCGGGCTGGCCGCCGAGAAGCCCGGGCACGAGGTACACGGCTCAGGTTTCTAGGCCGTACTAGTTGGCCGCCGGACTCAGTTGGCGAAAGGGCTTCGGTCTTTCGGCCTGTCCAGCAACGGGTTTGACGGGTTGGCGATGAAGCTGCCCGCCGGGCTGAGGACGAACCCGGACTGGTCGAAGCTGTTGACGCAGGCCGTCATGACCCCGTCGGTACCGCAGCTGACGTTGCGGAAGCTGATCCGCGACCCGGCGGGCAACGTTCGCACCGGGCCGTCCATCTCACCCATGTAGATCGGCCGGTCGATGACCGAGAACTGCGGCGCGCCGACCTGGCCTCCGCTGACCATGTTGGCCCCGCCGGGAGCCGCCGGAAGTGCGCCGCTGCAGCCGTATTCACCGCTGTTGCGTCGGATCAGGCAGGTCACTCCGCCAGGAGCCATGAACGTGTAGAAAGTGCCGTCCTTGCCGGCGAAGTCCGAAGGCTTGACCGGCGTGAACCCGTTGAGGTTCGGAGCGGGCGGCGACGGCGGAGGGTCATCCTGCGGGTCAGCACTGGCGACGGCAGGGGCGGTCAGCACCACGCCCGCTGCAACCAGGCCGATCACCAATCTGTTGAGCACAGCCACACCCTAGACCTCACGCGGGCGCCGCACGCGGGTCCGCGATCGGTCCACGCCGAAAATCGGGTCAGCCCTTGCACTCCAGGTCGACGTACACGGTGGTGTAGAGCTTCACCGTTTCGGTGTTGCCGCGCGGCCGGGCCTGCAACTCGGTGATGTCGCGACCCGGGCGCACTGCGCTGACGGTGCACTTGTCGATCGAGCTGTTCCCGACCTTGGACTGGATGACCTTGTAGCCCTCGGACTGCAGGTGATTGATGGTCTCCACCGCACTGGCACCCGGGGCGACCGCGTGTGGGTAGTCGGCAGCGGCCGGCGCAGCCAGAGCCACACCCACGGAAACTACGGCAGCAATACCGGCACCGATGGCGGCGTTCCTCATGGCTTTTCCTCCGTAAATCCAGGGCCGAATCCGTGCGAATTGGTTAACTCCAGGATAACGAGAGATGACGGCAAGGATCGCCTTCTCATGTCGAACACATACAAATATCCGCATGAATGGCCGGCTGAAACTCAGGCCGTATTCATATATTCATTCCGGCTCGTGCGGCGCATGCAATTCGCTCACCATGACATACTTCCCGGGCTCTCGAACCAGCGGCAGCCGTACGGTGAAAACCGTTCCAGCCGAGTTGGATTCGACAGATACCGTGCCATCGTGCGCGTGCACCACCGAGGCCACGATAGCCAGCCCCAGGCCCGTGCTGCCCAATTCCCGAGAGCGGGATTGGTCGGCACGGACAAATCTGTTGAACAAAATCGGCAACAGCTCAGTGTCAATTCCAGGACCGTCATCGGCGACGGTGAGTTCGACATATCCGGGGCTGGGTGTCAATTTCGTAGTGACCGTCACTCCGGCCGGTGTATGCACGCGGGCATTTGCCAGCAGATTGCCCACCACCTGATGCAACCGGGCCGGGTCACCGCGCACCCACAGCGGCACATCCGGAATCCGGGTGCGCCAGTGGTGCTCCGGCGAGGACACCGCGGTGTCATTGACGACGTTGATCAGCAGTTCGCACAGATCGACGTCGGCGGACTCCAGGTCCTGGCGCTCTTCCAGACGGGACAACAGCAGCAGGTCCTCGACCAGGCCGGTCATCCGCTGCGCCTCGGCCTCGATGCGGGCCAGTGCATATTCGGTGGTCGGCGGTAATGCCGCGCTGTCCTGCCGGGTCAGCTCGGCGTAGCCGCGGATGGCCGCCAGCGGGGTGCGTAACTCGTGGCTGGCGTCGGTGAGAAACTGCCTGGTCCGACGGTCCGATGCGGCGATCTGAGCCAGCGCACTGTCGACGTTGTCCAGCAGTTGGTTGAGGGTGTGGCCGACGATTCCGACCTCGTTGCCGGGGTCGGTGTCCTGCTCGCCGACGCGCTCGGTGATGCGGTGGTCCTCGGTGTCGATCTCGCGGGCGGCCACTTTGGCCGCGGTCGAGGCGACCCGTCGCAGTGGCCGCAGCGCATAGCGGACCACCAGCACGCTTCCCGTTGCGGTCAGGACCAGTGCCGCGATGGTGATGATCGCGACCATCACGGTCTTGCGGGCCACCACACTGTTGGCGCGGGCCAGGGACACCCCGGACACCAGGACGTCGCCGCCGCCGGCGTCCTGCCCAGCCAGGCGATACCAGCCCAGCTCGGGCAGCTTCACCGTGCGCGGGGCGAGGTTGGCCCACCGCTGGGCACCAACCGCCTCGGAGACTCCGGCCGGTGTCGGCTCAGGCTCACCGTCCGGGAACACCGCCGACTGCACCACCGCGCCGTCGTGCAGCACCGCGATCAGGTTCCCGGGTGCCTGGCCGGCGAACGCCGTCAGACCATCGGCTCCGGCGTCGATGGGATGAGCGGGATCACCCCGCTTGATCTGGAGCCGGTCGTACGAATGCCCGAGCGCATCGAGCGACCTGGCGAGCTCGCCGTCGCTCATGGCCGAGACGTAGGAGTGCAGGCTGTACACCGACAACGCCCCGACGGTCAGCAGCACCACACTGACCACGGCCGTGACACCCAGCACCAACTGCCTGCGGACAGTGCGGGGGCGCCACCACCGGCTCCGATTCATGAACGCCTCATCGGGGGCTCACTACCGGTTCAGTCCTCCGGTCCGGCCGGGCGCAGCATGTACCCCACGCCCCGGACGGTCTGGATCATGGGCTCGCGACCGGTGTCGATCTTTTTGCGCAGGTAGGAGATGTACAGGTCGACGATGCTTGACTTGCCACCGAACCCGTAGTTCCACACGCGGTCCAGAATCTCAGCCCGGCTGATCGCCCGTCGCGGATTGCGCATCAAATAGCGCAGCAGTTCGAACTCGGTGACCGTCAGGGCGATGGGCTCACTGGCCCGCGTGACCTCGCGACTAGCCCCGTTGAGCACCATGTCACCAACTTTGAGCACTTCGTCGGACTGCGGTGCCAGCTGGCTGGAACGACGCAGCAGTCCCCGTAGCCGGGCCACGAGTTCTTCCAGGCTGAACGGCTTGGTCATGTAATCGTCGGCGCCGGCGGTCAGCCCCGACACCCGGTCCATCACCGAGTCGCGCGCGGTGAGGAACAGCGTTGGGGTGTACCCCTCCGCTTCTCGCACACGCTGCAGCAACTGCAGGCCATCGGTGTCCGGCAGCATGATGTCCAGCACCACGAGGTCGGGTTCCATCTCGTTGAACTTGGCCACCGCATCGCGACCGTTGTGCGCGACCTCGACTGTCCAGCCCTCGTAGTGCAGCGCCATCTTGACCAGGTTGGTCAGCGCCGGCTCGTCATCGACCAGCAACACCCGGATGGGTGATCCGTCGGCGCGCTCGATACGCGGCAGCTGGCCCAGGACAGCCGCGCGCGGGTGACGTTCACGGGGAGGTACCGACATTGTGGTCATACCTCCATTCTCCGGAGCTCACAGATGGTTGTCACAGTGTTCATACCGACTTCAAATAATAGTCGTAGATATGACGCGGGTCACCCCCGTCAACTATGCGATCCCTTTCGAGAATCGTTGCCATACAGAGATTTTGGGTCGGCAATTAACGCCGCATAACCGAGTGATCCGCACCGTGCGGAGCACCTTCCAGGTGCCCTACGACGCACTCACCGAGCCGATGACCGAAAAATTTGCGTTCTCTATGCGTCCGCCGCGCTGCCTTGACCGCCCTAGAAAGCGATAAATATTCTCGCCCTTAGCAATTGGCATCAATTGCCATCAATGCTGTCAGCACAACGCGGAAATACGTTGTGCCAATATGCATTTCATCGACAAAGACGTCGGCGGACCACACGGACACAGGCAGGCGATCCACCTGCAGGTCGTCCCCGAAGATGGACCGGAGAACGGAAACTTCCCATGCAGCAAACCGCTTCACTGGCAAGCAGATTGCGCCCAATACTGCGCTACGACCTACCCGCTTCCCTGGTGGTGTTCCTGGTGGCTCTGCCACTATCGCTGGGCATCGCCGTGGCATCCAACGCCCCGGTGCTGGCCGGCATCATCGCCGCCATCGTCGGCGGCATCGTCGCCGGGGCACTCGGCGGGTCTCCGTTGCAGGTCAGCGGGCCGGCCGCCGGTCTGACCGTGGTGGTCGCCGGTCTGGTTGCCGAGTTCGGCTGGGTCGGGACGTGCGCCATCACTGTCGGCGCCGGCATCCTGCAGATCCTGTTCGGGTTGAGCCGGGTGGCTCGGGCTGCGCTGGCCATCTCCCCCGTCGTGGTGCACGCCATGCTGGCCGGTATCGGCATCACCATTGCGCTGCAGCAGCTGCACGTGCTGCTGGGCGGAACCTCCAACAGCTCCGCGTGGGACAACATCGAAGAGCTGCCTGCGCAGCTGACCAACATCCACGGCCCCGGTTTCCTGCTGGGCATGCTGGTCATCATCACTCTGGTCTGCTGGCGCTGGGTGCCGGCGCCGATCAACAGGATCCCCGGCCCGCTGGTCGCCATCGCCGGTGTGACGCTGCTGTCGGTCGTGCTTTCCTTCGACGTCAAGCGCATCCAGCTCAACGGCTCGCTGCTGGATTCGCTGACTCTGCCCGCGCTCCCCACAAACGACTGGGACGGCGTCATCGCCGGTGTGCTGACGGTGGCCCTGATCGCCAGCGTTGAGAGCCTGCTGTCGGCCGTGTCCGTGGATCGTATGCACAACGGCCCGCGCACCAACTTCGACCGCGAACTGCTCGGCCAGGGAACCGCCAACGTCGTCTCGGGCGCCATCGGCGGCCTGCCGGTCACCGGCGTCATCGTCCGCAGTGCCACCAACGTCAACGCAGGCGCCAAGACCCGGGCCTCGACCATCATGCACGGCGTCTGGATCCTGGTGTTCGCGGTGCCGTTCGCCGGCCTGGTCCAGCTGATCCCGACGGCGGCGCTGGCCGGCCTGTTGATCGTCATCGGCTGCCAGTTGGTCAAGCGTGCCCACATCGAAACTGCCCTTCGCACAGGCGATATCGCGGTCTACACGGTCACCGTCTTGGGCGTGGTGTTCCTGAATCTACTGGAGGGTGTGCTGATCGGGCTGGGCCTGGCCGTGGCGTTGACGGTCTGGCGTGTGGTGAAGGCCAAGATGCACGCCGAACCCGTCGGGGACAACCGGTGGCTGGTGGTCATCGAAGGATCGGTGTCCTTCCTGTCGCTACCGCGACTGACATCGGTGCTGGCATCGGTACCGGCCGGCACTGATGTCACGGTCGAACTATCGGTCGACTTCATCGACCACGCGGCGCACGAGACCATCGACGAGTGGAAGCGCCAGCATGAGATCGGCGGCGGCAGTGTCGACATCCACGAGCACGGCACTGTCGAGATGCACAGCGCCACCGCCGGCCCGCCGGCCCGCGCGTTCAACCCGTTCGACAAGCGCTCCGGCGTCTTCCCGTGGAAGTCACAACCGCAGTCGACCTCGGTGATGGACGGCCTGGCCACCTACCACCGCCGCACCGCCCCGGTGCTGCGTCCGCACATGCAGGACTTGGCCCACAGCCAGAAGCCCGAGACACTGTTCCTGACCTGCGCGGATTCGCGGATCGTGCCCAACGTCATCACCAGCAGCGGCCCCGGCGACCTGTTCACCGTCCGCAATGTCGGCAACCTGATCCCGGACGGGCGGGCCGACGCTTCGGTCGAAGCGGCCATCGCGTTTGCCGTTGACGTCCTTCATGTTTCATCGATCGTGGTGTGCGGCCACTCCAGCTGCGGCGCTATGACCGCGGTTCTCGGCGGCAACAACACCGCCGACGAACACCTGCACCAGTGGCTTTCCCATGGCGATTCGGCGCTGAGCGCCTTCGATCAGGGCCGGCACCCGGTGGCGCAGGCCGCGGCAAACGAGGGCTTCGGCGTCGTCGACCAGTTGTCTATGGTGAACGTCGCGGTCCAGGTGCGGACGCTGGCCGAGCACCCGGTGGTGCGGAGCAAGCACCGCGTCGGCGAACTCGAGGTGATCGGGCTGTTCTACGACATCGGGACCGCCGCGGCGCTGCGGGTTACCGCGTCGGGCATCAACCGCCTGGTCGACGCTTCCGACTAGCCACGCCTTGTCGCTGACGCTGAATCCAGGGCCACAAACCGCGAGAGCGGACGGCCCTGGATACAGCGTCAACAGCGGCGTTCGCTAACCGCAGCAGAAGCCCGTCAGAGGTATCTCGGTATGCAGGTGCCGAGATCGGCGAAATGGCCGCTTTTACTCGACCTTTGCGGCCCGTTTGTCCGTTTGGCGGAACACTAACCGCGGGCCATGCGCTCCAGGCGGGCGATGCGGTCCTCGATCGGCGGGTGTGTGGAGAACAACTTGCCGATGCGCTCGCCGGACCGGAACGGGTTGGCGATCATCAGGTGTGCCTGCTCGGCCAGCTGGGGCTCGGGCGGCAGTGGCGCCCGCTGCACCCCCGAACTGATCTTGCCCAGCGCACTGGCCAAAGCCAGCGGATCGCCGGTCAATTCGGCCCCGGACTGGTCGGCCTGGTATTCCCGCGAACGTGACACCGCCAGCCGGATGATCGTCGCAGCAAGCGGTCCGAGAAGCGATATCAACAGCAGCACAAAGGGATTGGCCCGGTCGTCACGGTCGTTGCCGACGAAGCCGATGAAATACGCGACGTTGACCAGCGCAGTGACCACCGACGCCATGGCGCCGGCGACACACGAGATCAAGATGTCGCGGTTGTACACGTGCGAGAGTTCGTGCCCCAGCACCGCACGTAGTTCGCGCTCGGTCAGGATGTCCAGGATTCCGGTAGTGCAGCACACCGCGGCGTTGCGCGGGTTACGACCGGTGGCGAACGCGTTGGGTGCTGCGGTGTCGCTGATGTACAGCCGGGGCATGGGCTGACGAGCAGTGGTGGCCAACTCCCGCACGATCCGGTGCATCGCCGGCGCCTGCATCTCGCTGACCGGTTGGGCGTGCATGGCCCGCAGCGCCATCTTGTCGCTGTTGAAGTAGACGTAGGCATTCATACCGACGGCGAACAGCGCGGACAGGATCATGATGTTCTTGCCGAACAGCGAGCCCAAGAACACGATCAGCGCAGAAAAGCCGACCAGCAGCGCGAACGTCTTCGCAGTGTTCGCATGTGGGTGCCACGTCATCCGCTACCTCCAGGAACGTCAGAAGTCTTCGCCGATTTCAACGTCTGACGGAAGCCATCAGGTTCCAGAACGGCGGTCAGCCGTGCCGGTTGGCGGTGTAGTCGACCAGGTTGGCCAGCGCCAGCCGGCCCGGCAGATCGGGAAGATCTGCCAGCTCAGCGCGGGCTTCGTCGGCGTACCGCTTGACCGTTCGCTTGGCCTCGACCATGCCCTGTGACGCGCGCAGCAGCGTCAGTGCTTCAACCAGGTCGGCATCATTGTCGACCGGTCCGGCCAGCAGCACCCGCAGCCGATCGGTGTCCGGCCCGCTGTCGCGCAAGGCGTACAGCACCGGCAGGGTGTGGACGCCTTCGCGCAGGTCAGTGCCCGGAACCTTGCCCGACTCATCGGGCTCGCTGTCGATGTCGATGATGTCGTCGGAAATCTGGAAAGCGGTGCCGACAATGCCGCCCAGCCGACTGAGCCGTTCGATCTGGTCCTCATCGGCACCGGAGAACGTCGCCCCGAACCGTCCGGACGCCGAGATGAGGCAGGCCGTCTTCTCGTACACCACCTTCAGGTAGTGCTCGACCTCGTCGGCACCCTCTGCAGCACCGCGGGTTTCTCGCATCTGCCCGGTGACCAGCTGAGCAAAGGTCTCGGCGATGATCCGCACCGCATCCGGCCCCAGCCGCGACACCAGTCGAGAAGCAGTCGCGAAGAGGTAGTCACCGGCCAGGATGGCGATGTTGTTGCCCCAGCGCGCGTTGGCGCTGTCGGCGCCGCGCCGCATCTGGGCCTCGTCCATGACGTCGTCGTGGTAGAGCGTCGCCAGGTGCACCAGCTCGATCACCGCACCGGCGATCGATACGGACTCATCGCCAGGGTGCGGGCCCAGCGACGCCGACAGCACCGTGAACAACGGCCGGAAGCGCTTTCCGCCGGCCTGGAACAGATGCTGAACCGCCTCCGACATGAGTTCGTCGGCTTTACCGAGTTCGGTCGCCATCAGTTCTTCGATGCGCGCCACCGAATCACGGACCTCTGCGGCGAAGACGGCATCGCCGAAGTCCACGCCCGCGACCACCGTCGCTGGTGTCTTCATGGGTCCAACATACTGGGCGGCATGGTCGTACACGCGGATGTGGTCGTCGTTGGCGCCGGGCCCGCCGGGTCAGCAGCTGCTGCGTGGGCGGCTCGGGCCGGCCGCGACGTGCTGGTGATCGATTCCGCGCAGTTCCCCCGGGACAAGCCGTGCGGTGACGGGTTAACACCGCGCGCCATCGCTGAACTGCGTCGCTTGGGACTGACCGACTGGCTGGACGGACGAATCTGCCACCACGGCCTGCGGATGGCCGGGTTCGGCGCCGACGTACAGGTGCCCTGGCCGGGGCCGTCGTTCCCGCCGGTCAGCAGCGCAGTACCGCGTACCGAGTTGGACGACCGCATTCGCCAGGTCGCGCACGATGCCGGGGCCCGGATGCTACTGGGCGCCAAAGCTGTTGAGGTACAGCATGATTCGTCCGGTCGAGTACGCACGTTGCAGCTCGACGACGGCCAAGAAGTGGACTTGACCGAATTGATCGTGGCCGACGGTGCCCGCTCGACCCTGGGCCGTGTGCTGGGCCGGGTCTGGCATCAGGAAACGGTCTACGGAGTTGCCATCCGCGCCTATCTGAAGACCCCGCGGGCCGCTGAGCCGTGGATCACCTCGCACCTGGAATTGCGCTCGCCGCAGGGCGAGGTGCTGCCCGGCTACGGCTGGATTTTCCCGCTGGGCAACGGAGAGGTGAACATCGGCGTGGGCGCGCTCGCCACCGAGAAACGTCCCGCCGACGCCGCGCTGCGCCCGCTGCTGAACTACTACACCGATCTGCGCCGCGAGGAATGGGGCTTCGACGGCGCACCGCGGGCGGCACGTTCGGCCCTGCTGCCGATGGGTGGCGCCGTTTCCGGTGTGGCCGGACCCAATTGGATGCTGATCGGCGATGCGGCCGCGTGCGTGAACCCGCTCAACGGCGAGGGCATCGACTACGGGCTGGAGACCGGACGACTGGCTGCCGAACTTGTGGGCTCGGGTGATCTGAGTGCGGTGTGGCCGGCGGTACTTCGAGAGCATTACGCGGCTGGGTTTTCGGTGGCCCGCCGACTGGCCATCCTGTTGACGCTGCCACGGTTCCTGCCCCTGGCCGGCCCCGTGGCGATGCGTTCGCAGTTCCTGATGAATCTCGCGGTGCGCGCGATGGGAAACCTGGTGACCGATGAGGACGACGACTGGGTGGCGCGCGTCTGGCGACGCGCCGGTGCCGGTTCCCGACGACTCGATCAGCGTAAGCCGTTCAGTTGAGCTGGCGCCGAAACGTGAAGCAGATCGCGAGATTTCAGTGATTTCTCGCGATCAACTGCCCACTCAGCGTCGGAAAGTCAGCGGTATTCACACAGGTAAGCCGTCTCGACCTCGGTGCGCACTCCGAACTTGCTGTCGGCAGGGACAGTGAATTGTGTTCCGGCAGCGAAGGTTTCCCACTCGTCACGGCCGGGCAGCTTGACGGTCAGCGCACCGGAGACCACATGCATGATCTCAAGACTGGACGTACCGAACTCGTACTCGCCCACAGCCATGACGCCGACGGTCGCCGGTCCCTCCGGCATCGTGAAAGCGATCGATGCAACGTTGCCGTCGAAATACTCATTGACCTTGAACAACACAACTCCTCGAACTTGAAAACTGGGTCAGGATATCTGGGCCCCAGACCCCTGCAGCCACCTACACCACATATTTGAGTACGCCGAGCATCGCGTCCTCATCGGCCGGCTCACGCGCGCACCGCTCCAACGCAGTCAGCACCTCCGAGTCGTCCATCCCGGTGCCGATACACACCAACTGAGTGCCCGTCCCGCGACGCTTCTGCAGCCGCAGCGAACTGCCTACCAGCTGCAGCAGGTATCGGTGGCCCTCGCCGAAATCAACGAAACCCTTTGCCCGGTAAAGACCCTCGGGTCGCTGACGGATAGCCTCCAGGAACACCCGCGGGTTCAGCGGATTGTCGGAGGTGAATTCGACGGTCTGGAACGCAGCGTGCTCGTGGTCATGATCGTCGTGCAGCAACTCATCGAGCGACATCTGCGCGGCCGGCGTCCGCGGTGCCGGCGGGTCTATCAGCAGCTCAGGGTCGACCCGGGCAAAGTTGATGGGCAGTAACGGAATTCGCGGTGCCAGCCGGCCTATCATCTCCGCCAGCGCATCCGCGTCACGAGCGTCGTCGACTTTGTTGAGCACCACCAGATCGGCCACCCGGACCGCATGTTCCAATTCGTCCGGCGGGTTGGCGGCGTCGACCACCAACACCAGGCCCACGTAGTGAAACCGCTTGTCGCCTGCGGTGATCAGCGTCCGGGCCAAAGCCGACGGTTCCGCGACACCGCTGGCCTCCACCACGATCAGGTCCAACGCCGGACGCACAGTGGCCAGCTTGCCCAGCATCTCGGCGGCTTCATCGTCGTCGACCGCGCAGCAGATGCACCCGTTGGACAGCGATGCCATCGCATCGACCTGCCCCGCAACCAGCATGGCGTCGATGTTCACCGCGCCGAAGTCGTTGACCAGCGCGCCGATCCGCACGCCACGACCATTGCGCAGCAAGTGGTTCAGCAGCGTCGTCTTGCCGGAGCCGAGGAACCCGGCGACAGCCAGGACGGGAACACTCAAGGCTTGACGGCGACGTGCAATGCGACGATCCCGCCGGTCAGGTTGCGCCACCGCACTTGTTCCCAACCGGCCCCGCCGATACGCCGGGCCAGGTCGTCCTGGTCTGGCCAGGCCCTGATCGACTCGGCCAGATAGACGTAGGCCTCAGGGTTCGACGACACCGCGGTGGCCATGGCCGGCAGCGCCCGCATCAGGTACTCCTTGTAGACCGTCGCGAACAGGCCGTTGGTCGGGGTGGAGAACTCACACACCACCAGCCGCCCACCGGGCCGGGTCACCCGGGCCATTTCGCGCAGGCCGGCGCTGAAGTCCACCACGTTGCGCAGCCCGAAGCTGATGGTCACCGCATCGAACACCCCGTCGTCAAAGGGCAGCTTTGTGGCGTCCCCCGCCACCTTCGGCACGTCCCGCGCTGCGCCGGCGGCCAGCATGCCGACGGAGAAGTCGCACGCCACACACCAGGCGCCCGAAGCTGCCAGTTCGACTGTCGACACTGCGGTACCGGCAGCCAGGTCCAGCACCTTGTCGCCGGGGCCTATGTCCAGCGCCGCTCTGGTCTGCCGACGCCAGAACCGGTCCTGTCCCAGTGACAGCACGGTGTTGGTGATGTCGTAGCGGCGGGCCACCCCGTCGAACATCGACGCAACCTCGTGCGGATCCTTCTCCAATGACGCGCGGCTCACCGGGTCGACGCTACCGGTTCGTCTTGCTCCTCACGTGTGCGGCGGCCGCGGGAATGGATGAGCCACCGCGGGAGCTGTAACCGCCATGAGTGAAAAGGTCTGGTTCATCACTGGGGCATCGCGGGGTTTCGGACGGGAATGGACGATCGCAGCGCTGGAGCGCGGCGACAAAGTGGCCGCGACGGCGCGTGAGCTGTCGACGCTGGACGATCTGGCGCAGCGGTACGGTGACGCGCTGTTGCCGATCAAGCTCGATGTCACCGACCGCGACGCCGACTTCGCCGCGGTCAAGACGGCACACGACCATTTCGGCCGGCTCGACGTCGTGGTCAACAACGCCGGCTACGGCCAGTTCGGCTTCATCGAAGAACTGACCGAGAGCGAGGCTCGGGACCAGATCGAGACCAACGTGTTCGGTGCGCTCTGGATCACCCAGGCGGCGCTGCCGTATCTGCGGGCGCAGGGCAGCGGGCACATCATCCAGGTCTCCTCGATCGGCGGCATCAGCGCGTTCCCGGGCCTCGGCGCCTACCACGCGTCCAAGTGGGCGCTGGAAGGTTTCTCTCAGTCCCTGGCCGCCGAGGTCGAGCGGTTCGGCATCCACGTCACACTGATCGAGCCGGGCGGGTTCTCGACTGACTGGGGCGGCGCCTCGGCCAAGCGGACCGCCGAACTGGCGGCCTACGACGGGTTGCGTGCTGACGTGGCTCGCTGGCGGGGCGAGCTCAACGCGGTGCCGGGCGATCCGCACGCGTCCGCAGCCGCAGTACTGCAGATTGTTGACGCCGAAAAGCCGCCACTGCGGGTGTTTTTCGGCAGCGCGCCGCTGGCTCTGGCCAAAGCCGACTACGAAAGCCGGCTGAGCACCTGGGAAGAGTGGCAGCCGGTGTCCGAACTGGCCCAGGGCTGACTCCGCGCGCGATGGTGTGTGTCGACGGGCCTGCTCTCATGGTTGCGATTGAGGCACCGCTCGGACGGGTGGTGCGCGCGGCGAGAGGCGCTGACCCGACGCACTTCGTTGAGGTTAAGGAGTCAACGAAGTGTCAGGCCAGCGGCGATGCCTCTAGGTTCTCCATCTCAGAGCAAGTAGCACCGCGTTTGTGAACAACGTTTCACAGGTGAAAGCTCCGATCTTTGAGACCAAGCTGTCGAATGCGTACACACTGGTCTGTTCCGTCAAGCCACAGCAAGAATCGGGAGGGTAAGGGCAATAGGTGCGCGACTGTGCTCGTAGGGACCGTAACGGGGTTGCCAACCGAGATGGAACGGCCCTGCCAGTGCAGGATGCCCGGATTCTTCCGGAGGTTTACCAACCAACTTGTCTTTGGCCCATAGGTGAGCGGAACGACAAATTCTGACGGTTGTTCGACAGCTCGTACGGGTGTGGTGTACCTGTGGCCAGCGCGGCGGCCGCTCACCTCAATGACCGCGAAGATGCTGTGCGGGCGGCCAGCGCGACCTAGCCGGGTGACCATTTTGTTGGCGAAGCGTTTGTTGCGGTTGCGTTTGGCATCAATCACGGCCTGATCACCCCTGCGCATTCCCGCCGCAATACGCATACGACGAACGAGACCGAATGCAAGCAGGGCGACTGCTATAGCCACTACCCGCTTTCGCGAGGCCGACATGCCCGCCACCTTACGGGTTGCGCAAGCCAGCCCGGAATGTCCGGGTCAGAGCCTTGTGAAACGACCCGAAACTGCTCAGCGAGAAATCTCGGCCGCCAAACAGTCGGCAACGCTTGTCGGCCGGAGACGACAACTCCAACCCCGGTCTGGGATCAAGCGAACGATGAGCCGAGTTGATCGGCGATCCGAGTCAGTGGCGGCAGATCAGCCACTGGTCTCCGCAAGGCGCGCCGAAGCCGGGCCACAAAGACCACGGTCCGCCTTCGTAATCCGGATTCGGCCACAGTGTGGGACTCGGCGGAGGTTGATCCACTACAGACGGCACTGGTGGCGGTGAAGGCTGCGCCGCAGCTACGCCAGCGCCGCTCGTAAGACCTGTGGCGCTCGAAACTGCAACCACCAGAAACACAGCGCGCTTGTGAAATTTCATCGCGCCTCCGCAAGTCCGGCAACGAAATCCTCTGCCAGCCTCCAGGCTATGCCGCGCCCGCCACAGCGATGGCGAAATGTTGCAGTCAATGCAGAGCAATCGCCGGGTGTGTGCTCTGCCACTGGCAGGTGTCTGATGCGCGTGCCGCCTGGCGGTCGAGCCGCCCCGACCGCCACACCTTTCCCGCAGTGGACGCAGAACGGGACGCGCCCCCCCCGGTAATTCGCCGAATGGCCAATTCTCGCAAGGAATTTCGAAGAATGTGGCCTTTCGAGGACCAGTTACGCAGCCAGCGCGCGCCGTTCGCCCAGCACCGCCTCGTAGTGCCCCAGCAGCTCCTCGCAGACCGCGGGCCAGGTGCGGCTCAGCACGCTGCGCCGCGCGGCCACCGAATAACGGGGCCGTTCAGCCAGCAGGTGATCGACCGCCGCGGGCAGCGACGACTCGAATTTCGGCACGGCCAATAGCATCCCGGTGTGCATGGGGGTCACCAGATCACGCGGACCGCCGGCGTCGGGGGCGATCACCGGCACTCCGGAGGCCATGGCTTCCTGCACCGTCTGGCAGAACGTCTCGTGCTCTCCGGCGTGGACGAAGACGTCCATGCTGGCGTATGCCGCAGCCAGCTCCTGGCCGTACAGCGCACCGGTGAAAACTGCTGTGGGCAGCAATGTTTGGAGCTTTGCCCGGTCGATACCGTCGCCGACGATCACGAGCTGAAGGTCATCGCGGGCAGCCAACACCGCCAGCCGCTCGACGTGCTTCTCCGGCGCCAACCGCCCGACGAATCCAACCACCGACTTGCCCTCCGGCGACCAGGACGCGCGCAACGCCGCGCTGCGCGCCGAGGGCACGAATCCGGTCACGTCAACCCCTCGCCCCCAGCGGTGAACCCGCGGAACACGGTGGGCAACAAGGTTTTCCATCGACGACGTAGATGGCGCCAGGGTACGGTCGGCGCGCGAGTGCAGGTGCCGGGTCCAGGCCCAGGCCGTGCTCGACATCGCGCCGACGCCATAGCTCTCGGCGAAACCTGCGATATCGGTCTGGAACACCGCGACCGTCGGCACCTTCAGGTAGCGGGCCGCATGTAGTCCGCCGTAGCCCAGCAGAGCCGGCGAGGCCAGATGCACCACGTCGGGGTCAAAACCCCGCAGTACTCGCACCATTCGAGGCCGCGGCACCCCCAGCGGCAGCGACGTGACCTTGGGGAACATCCGCGACGGCACCCGGTGCACCCGGATCCCGTCGTGCAAGCGGTCGGCGGGCTCCTGGCCGCGCGGAGTATCCGGTGCAATCACCAGGGCTTCATGGCCGGTGCGGCGCAGATGCTCAAGCACCCGCAGCACCGAGTTGGTGACGCCGTTGACATTTGGCAGGAAGGACTCGGCCACAATTGCAACGCGCACACCAGCAGCGTGTCATCGTCGCCTGACAGCAAGGTTGCCGACAGGCGGACGGGAGGCAACCGCTAGCGTTCCAGCCGACGCTCCGCCAATGCCAGTGCGACCAGCATCACAGCGGCCACCAGCCAGCCGACCACTGCAATCGACCCCGCCGGGATGATCGCCAGTGAGGCATTGCGGTTCTGGACCCTGACCAGGTCGGGGTTGTCCCGGTCGTATTCGACGTAGATGCGCATGCCGGTTTCCAGCTCCGACGGGTACAGCACCCCGAGCTCGGGTCGGTAGGTCACCCGATTGGGCGTCACGAACTCGATGGTGGAGCGACGCGGACCGGCGGACAGCACCTCGGCAGCGGCGACGCCCTTGTTGTGCTCGATCTGCTGATCATTGCGCCAGGCGCCGAGCACCAGCAGCACCGACTGCAACGTCACCAGGCAGGCCAGCAGCACCACGCCCACGCGCATCCTGCGGATGACGCGCTGCGAACGGGTTTCGTTGCCCTCGCCGAACATGTGCGGAATCAGGCTGTCCCGCAAGGCATTTGCCCAACTGATCAGTCCCGACGGGATCACGAAGTGACCTTGATGGCGGCCCGGATCGACGCGTGCAGGGCGCGCAACGTCGAACGGTCGGCCTTGACCTCCAGCACCCGCATGCCTTCGAACGGCTCAAGTAGCGCGGTGGCCAGCTCAGCGGCCTCCACCTGCCGGCATTCGACGTGGTAGGCCCGGCACAGCGCCGCAACGTCGACGTCGTGCGGGGTGCCGAAAATGCGTGACGATACGTCTGAAAACCGCGGATCGCCCTGCTCCAGCAATTCGAAGATCCCGCCGCCGTTGTCGTTCGACACGACGATGGTCAAGGCCTTCGGCGTCGGCTCAGTAGGACCGATCAGCAACCCCGAGCTGTCATGCACGAACGTCAGGTCACCGATCAGCGCGACGGTTCGGCCGGCCCCGGCACGTTCGTGCGCCAGCGCCGCCCCGATTGCAGTGGACACCGTGCCGTCGATGCCGGCCACTCCGCGGTTTGACCGCACAGCTATGCCATGCGAGTTCAGGCCGACCAGCGCGGCGTCGCGGACCGGGTTGGACGCACCGAGGACCAGCTGATCGCCCGGCTGCAGGCCGTCGGCGACCGCGGCGGCCACGTGCAGCCCCGTTGTCAGTGGGTGTGCCCGGAGCTGGTCACGCACCGCGTTCTCAGCGCGGGCGTTGGCCTCCGCGCAGCGGCTCAGCCAGGCCGGATCAGGCGTGCCGCTGGTGACGGCCCGGGTGCCGGTGGCCTGCGAGTTGCCGGACACGTCGGGCCACCGCGGGCCGGTGGTCAGCGCGTAGACGGGCACCGCAGGGTTGGCCAGCAGAGCTGACACCGGACGGTGCAGGGTGGGCCGGCCCAGCATGATCACCTGCTCGGGCTCGACGAGCGCCAACGCAAGCGGGTGCAGCGGGTTGTCGGCCGCGGGTGCGGTGGCTTCGGCGACCGTCGGCAGGTGCGTCAGGTTGGGATGGACCCCCGCGCCATGCCCTGCGATGACGACGGTGTCGGGCGTCAGGTCGATCTCCAGCGGCTGATCGAACGTCACCGGCGGGGTGTAGGTCCAGGGCTTACCGTCCGGGCGGCCCGCGGGGGCATACGGAGCATCGGGGCCGGCATCGGGCACCAATGGCTCCCGCAATGGGATGTCGAACTGCACCGGGCCGGCGTTGGCTGTACGAGAACCCTTGGCGGCCACCAGAACCCGACATGTTGCCGACCGCCATTGGGCGTTGCACGCGGCCAGATCGACATTCGCCTCGGCCAAGCCCAGGCTGATGGTGGCCCGCACCTGATTGCCGAAGTAGCCCAGTTGCTCCATGGTCTGGTTGGCACCGGTGCCGAGCAGTTCATACGGCCGGTTGGCACTCAGCACGATCAACGGCACCCGCGCGTAGTTGGCCTCGATGACGGCCGGGCCCAGATTGGCCACCGCGGTGCCCGAGGTCATGGCGATGCACACCGGAGCGCCCGCCGACACTGCCAGACCGATCGCGAGGTAACCGGCGGTCCGTTCGTCGATCCGGACGTGCAGGCGCAGCTGCCCGGCACGGTCGGCATCGGCCAGGGCAAAGGCCAGCGGCGCGTTACGCGAACCGGGGCATAGCACCACGTCCCGCACGCCACCGCGAATGAGCTCGTCCACGACGACGCGTGCCTGAACGGTCGACGGGTTCATATCCACAGCGTGTCACACCGGGTTGGCCGCGAAGAACTCCAGTGCTGCGGCGTTCACCTGGTCTGCGCGTTCGACGAATCCGAGGTGCCCGGCGTCGACGATCTCCAGGTAGCTGCCATTGGGGAAGGCGTCAGCCACCTCGCGGGACAGGTGCGGGGGCAACACGGTGTCGTCGGCGAACCCGATCGCCAGCACCGGCGTTGCGACCTGCAGATAGGCCGGCAACCGGTTGGTGGCCGGTGCGACGTCCAACTGCGCCCGCGAACCGGGTGTGCCCTTGGTCGGCCACATGGAGAAGATTTCGATCCAGTCCTTGACTGCCTGGTCGTCGTTGAGGGTCTTCGGCGAAAAGTTCTCGATCAGACGGTTTCGCACGTCCACAGCAACGGGCAGCTGAACACCGGAGTCCAGCAGCTGACGCTCGGCGTCGCGGAAGAATCGGCGGGTGCGGTCCTCACGGCCGCGGGTGGCCATCAGAACCGCTGCGGACACCAACTCGGGCCGGGCTACCATGAGTTCCTGGGCGATGAACGACCCCATCGACACCGAGACAATGCGCACTGGACCGCCGCCGACCTTTTCGATCAGCGCCGCGGTGTCGGCCACCATCTGCTCGAGGGCGAACCCACTGGCGTTCTCGGTTTCGCCGACGCCCCGGTTGTCGAAGGTGATGCAGCGGTAGCCCGCCCGCTGAAACGCCGGTACCTGGTGCAGGTGCCAGGTGCGTCCCGCACCGCCCCTACCAGCGATGAACAGCACGGGCTGGCCGGTACCACGTTCGTCGAATGCCAAATTCACCCGGCCGAGGTTACTGGACCCGTGATTTGGGCGCGTTTGATCAGGCTCAGCAAGACGCAGCGCGCTGAGATTGCGGGGACTCAGCGGCGGGAACGGACCTTGTTGAGGGCCTGGTCCCACAGCAGCAACGCGCTGGCCTTGAGTTGGGCGGGTTTGAGCAGCTCGCGCGACATCAGCGCGGTCGCGCCAGCTTTGGTCGAGGCGGAGGCCTTCGACATGTGTCCGGAGTCGAACGGCGGCTGCGGGTCGTACTCCATGGACAGCTGGATGGCCTTGGCCCGTTCCTCGCCGCCGATCTGCCCGGCCAGCCACAGGCCGAGGTCTATCCCGGCCGAGACACCTGCGCAGGTGACGACGTGATCGCCGGACTGCACGATTCGCTCATCGCCGACCGCCTCGACGCCGAACGCTTTCAGCACCGGCACCGCGGCCCAGTGGGACGTGGCCCGCTTACCGTCGAGCAGCCCGGCGGCGGCGAGAATCAGCGAGCCCGAACACACCGACGCCGTCCAGGTACTGCTCTGGTGGGCACGACGCACCCAGTCGAGCACCTTCTGATCCCGGGCGTGCTCCATGGTGCTGAACCCGCCCGGGATCAGGATGATGTCCGGCGTCGGGGTCTCGTCGAACGAATGGGTGGCGCCGACGAGCAACACGGCGGAGTCGGCCGGGATCGGGCCGGGCTCGTGCCAGACGAACCGGACCTCGGCGTCGGGCAGATAGCGAAGCGACTCATAGGGGCCGATGAAATCCAGGGCGGTGAATCCCGGGTACAACACGATGGCGATCTGCATGAATTCTCCTCTAAGCGAACGTTTTACGGTACTGATCCGGCGAAACTCCAACTCGCCGAACGAAACTGCGACGCAGGGTCTCGGCGCTGCCAAATCCGCAGCGGGCCGCGATGGCAGTGACGGGATCGTCGGTCTCGGTCAGTTGGCGACGCGCCGCGTCGGTGCGGATCCGCTCGACGTAAACCCCAGGCGGCTCACCGACTTCGGCCTTGAAGGTGCGGGTGAAGTGCCGCGCGCTCATCGCGGCTCGCTGGGCTAGTTCCGGAATGCTGTGTGTACCACCGGGTTCTGCCTCGATGAGTTCCTGCACATCACGAATCGGCTCACGTTTGGCGCGGGGCATCCACACCGGAGGCGCGAACTGCGTCTGGCCGCCGGTCCGACGTAGATACAGCACCAGCCAACGGGCCACCTCTTGCGCGATGTCGGTGCCATAGTCTTCTTCGACCAGGGCCAACGCCAGGTCGATGCCCGCCGTCACTCCCGCCGCGGTCCACACCTTTTCAGAACTTCGGATGAAGATCGGATCGGGATCGACTGTGATACTTGAGAATTCGCTGGCCAGCCTCGCGGCCTCAGACCAATGCGTAGTGGCCTGGCAGCCGTCGAGCAGGCCGGCCTGCGCGGCCAGGAACGCGCCGGTGCAGACGCTGACGACCCGACGCGCGTTCGCTGCGGCGGATCGGATCCAGTCGATGACGGCGGGGTTGGCTCGGGCCAGGTCGGCACCCATACCGCCCGGCAGCACGATGGTGTCGATCGCCTGGCCGGGGTCAGGCGGCGGCTTGGCCACGAACTCCAACCCGGTCATGGTCGCGACCGGACCGCCGTCGATCGAGGTCAGGATCGGCGCGTAGCCCTCGTCGCCGTGCCCTTTGGCAGCCAGGTGCAGCGTGGCGCCGGTGAACACGTCAAATGGGCCGACCACGTCGAGGGCTTGCACCCCCGGATAGCCGAGCAGCACCACCGATCGCTTCACGGTTTCATCGTGGTCCGCCGACGGGATGGCGTCTAGGCCATGTACCCCTCAGATTAGGACAGGTATCAGACGCCGGGACGCCGCTGCGGGCCATGAACCAGTACACGTACCGCGCTGAGTGGTCACCGGAACGCAGAGCATATCTCGCCGGCTGCCTGGAATTCCCCCGACTCTAGATCCTTTGTAGCACAACGATTTTTGCAAACCAGTGCCATAATTCGACCAGCGGGTAGCGGCAACCGGGGGCGGGTCATTCGAGAGTGTCGTGCAAGGCGGTTGACATGTATTCCGCGAGTCGGAATTGGTCGGTTTTGTCGGCTCCTAGCTCCCACAACATTAGGCCGCCGAGGTGGTAGCCGCGGCGTATCTCTCCGACCGAGTCGGTCACATACGCCGCCTTGGCAAACACGTCGCCAGCCATGTTCGGCGATATCCAGACCCGCTCGCTCGCGGAATACATCGATGACGAACAGGAGAGGTCGTCGAACAGGGGCGGGCCAACGTAGTTGTCCATCACGTCCTGGTAAGTGAGGATCCCTGGCGTGTAGGTGCCGGGCCCGGGTCCGCTATAGGACTGGTACAGGCCACTGTTCGTCGCATCCACGCCGGCATATGAATGCGCGTAGGCCGGTATCCCAATCACCAGTTTCCGCGGTTGCACGCCTGCGCCGATGAGTCCCGTTATCGACTGGTCGATGTTGTGGTCCGGGCGCGGCGCGTGGGGCGAGCCAAACAGCGGCGCATTGAAATTCGTCACGTCACCTTGCGGGTTGGTACGAGGTTCGTGAAAGTTGTATGCCATTACGTTGAACCAGTCGACGCTCTCCTGCACCGCGGATACATCGACTGAGCCCGCCGTCTTCGTCGCGCGGATCGCCATCGTCGAGAAAAATTGCCGGTTCTGCTGGCAACCGGCAGCATTCAACTGTGTGCGCAGGTCGTGCATCAGCAGGGTGACGTTCGCCTCGTCCTGAGGGCCGGGAAATTCCCAGTCCACGTCGATGCCGTCGAACAGCGGCGGATCGCGCAGGATGAACTGCTCCAGACAGGATTTGACGAATGCTTCGCGTAGGCGGGGATCGGCTGCGATCGCGGAGAAGACGGTTTGGTTACCGGTCTTCTGCTGCGAATTGTTCGATCCGCCGACGCTAATCATGAGATGCAGGTTGGGATACGTCTGCTTCAGAGCAGCGAGCTTAGGGAAGTTCGCGGTTTCGTCTTTCGGTTCAGGTGTCGTTACCTCCCACACGGCGCCATTCCAGGCAAAGCCACCGAAGCAATAGATCAGATGCGTCAGTTGATCGCCGGGTGCGTTGGCAATGTCGTATCGGCGTTCCTTGTTGGTCGCGTAGCCCGGAAGGTATCCGGCCACGACGTAGCTCTGGCCAGTCATCGTCCCTCCATCCCCGTGACCACGATTCGAAACGCAGTCGGTGTCCACATCGAACGCGGTTCGTCCGCAGTCCGGAATTGGTTATCCGCCAGCGCATTCCAGAGTCATGCACCATGAGGCCCTATTGCATGTCGATTGGGTGATTCGAGCAATAGTGCGGTCCGCTGAACGGACCAGAGCACCACTGCCGTTGGCGCCGATGCTCGGCGGCATCAAATCAGCGGGTAGCACTCCCGGATCCGGTTGATCCACCAGTCCCGACGCTCGGCCTGCGCCGCCAGGGACGCCAGCCGCGCCGGGTCCGGCGTCACGGCAGCGACCGGCAAGAAGCCATCGGACAGGGCCAGCGCTTCCACTACGTCCTCGACGAACAACCCACCGGTACCCAAACCGCAGGCATGCTCCAGCGAGGGCAGGCAGCCTGCCGCCAGCAGTCCGCGCGACATGCCGACCGCCGAATCCAGCGCGCTGGACACCACGACCGGGATGTCGATCTGTTCTGCGATCTCCAGCAGCCGGCTGACCCCGCCGAGCGGCGCGACCTTGACCACCGCGACATCGGCTGCGCGCTCACGCACCACTCGCAACGGGTCCGAGGCCTTGCGGATCGACTCGTCAGCGGCCACCGGAACGTCGACCAGAGCACGCAATTCGGCCAACTCGGCCACGGTGGCGCACGGCTGCTCAAGGTACTCCAACGGCCCCGACGCGGTCAGCGCCTGCGCCGCAGCCACCGCCTCGGGCACCGTCCACCCTCCGTTGGCATCGACCCGAACCACTGGCACCGCCTTGCGCACCGCCTCGACGCGCGCGACGTCGTCCGCCAGCGTCTGCCCCCGCTCGGCGACCTTCACCTTCGCCGTTCGTGCGCCCGGGAACCGGGCCAGCACCTCGGGCACTCGGGCAGCCGCGACAGCGGGGACCGTGGCATTGATCGGAACCTGCTCACGTACCGGCGTGGGCGCGGGCTCGTATGCCGCCTCGATTCCGGCCGCCAGCCAGTGCGCCGCTTCGGCCGGGCCGTACTCCAGGAAAGCCCCGAACTCGCCCCAGGCGCAAGGCCCGTCGATCAGCGCGACTTCACGCACATCGATACCGCGGAAGCGCACCCGCATGGGCAACGCCACGACGTGCAGGCGCTCCAGCAGGTCCGCGAGGTCACACGGTGGAGCGATCTCGACCCTCCCAGTACGGCTTTCGCAAATCCTTCTTCATGATCTTGCCCGTCGGGTTACGGGGCAGCGCGTCCACGATGTCGACGGTCTTGGGGCACTTGTACCCGGCCAGATGTTCCCGCGCGTAGGCTATCAATTCCGAATCGGACACCGGAAACTCAGTGGCTACAACGGCTTTCACCGATTCGCCCCACTTCTGGTCAGGCACGCCGATCACCGCGACCTCGGTCACTGCGGGATGCTCGGCCAGCACCCGCTCGACCTCCAGCGAATAGATGTTCTCGCCGCCGGAGATGATCATGTCCTTGAGCCGGTCCTCGACGAACACATAGCCGCCCTCGTCCACGCGGCCGATATCGCCGGTGCGGAACCAACCGTCAGCTGTGACCGCTTCTGCGGTGGCGTCCGGCCGGTTGTGATAACCCTTCATCAATTGCGGTGTGCGGAACCACAATTCGCCTTGTTCGCCGGGCGGCACGTCCTCGCAGGTGTCGGGGTCGACGACGCGTAACTCGGCCTCCGGGATCAGCGACCCAGCGCTGAGCAGACGCTCCTCACTGGCGGTGCGGTGGTCGTCCGGATCGAGCCGCGTCACCACGCCGCACAGCTCGGTCAGGCCGTACACTTGCATGAAATCGGTGTTGGGCCAAGCCTCCAGCGCGGATCGCAGCAGAGGCAACGGCATTGGCGCCGCGCCATACGCATAGGTCTTGAGCCCACCGAACAACTTCACCGCGTCAGGCCCGGAGTCGAGCACCTTGGCCAGCACCGCGGGCACCAGGAAGGTGCGGTTGGCCCCGGCCAGGATGCCGCCGGCCAGCGTCATCCCGTCTACGTCGCGGGTCATGTAGCTGGCGAGCCCATGGTGAATACCGACCTGAACATACGAGGTGCCCCCGACGTGGAAAAGCGGCATGGCCACCAGGACCTTGTCACCTTCGTCGAAAGTCCAACCGTGATAGGCATTTATGGTGTGGGCGATCATGTTCGACTGGGTCAGCGCCACCCCCTTGGGCCGGCCGGTGGTGCCCGACGAATACATGATCACGCAGACATCGTCAGGCTGAACCTCCGGAGCCCGATCGACCGGCTGCGCACCCGCCAGCAGCGCCTCGTATTCGTCGCCCTCACCGCCGTCCGGGGTGACCGTGACAATGTGTTCGACGGTGTTCAGCTTGTCGGTGATGGCGTCGATCGCCGGTCGCAGCTCGGTTCCGACGATGAGAACCTTTGCGCCACAGTCATTGATGACGAAGTCCAGCTCGTCTGCAGCCAACCGGAAATTGATGACGGAGTTGGCTGCACCCAACAGCGATACCGCAAGCGTCAGCTCGACACCGGCCGGATGGTTCTTGTCCAGAAAAGCCACGACGTCACCGCGCCGAACTCCCCATGCGCTCAGCGCCCCGGCCAGCCGCCGAATCCGGTCGTACCACTGCGACCAGGTCCAGGTGCGATCCAGATAGGTGATGGCCTCGGCGTCCGGGGTGGCCGCCGACCAGTGGGCGACCCGCTCGGCCAGAAACTTCGGCTCGGGTAATTCAGTCATCCGCTGAGCCTGCCATGCCAGCCGAGCCGTCATTCAGGTTTGCCATAAACTTGCTGTCCTGCAAGGTATGTCGCGACCACGTCCAGCTCAGCGATCCGCTGGGCCGGCACGGTACGCGGATCAGCCGACAGCACCACCAGGTCAGCGTACTTGCCGACCTGCAGTGACCCGGCGATATCGTCGGCGAACAGCTGCCAGGCAGCGTCGATGGTCTGGGCCCGAATCGCCCGCTCCACGGTTAGCCGCTGGTCGGGAGCCAGCACTCGCCCACTGGGCGCCGTCCGGGTGACGGCGACGCTGATGTTGCGCAGCGGCTCCTCCGGGGTCACCGGCGGATCGTTGTGCAGCGAGATCCGCATGCCGGTGGCCACGGCCGAGCCCGCCGGCATCCATTGCTCACCGCGCTCTCCGAACAATCCGTCGACGATGACGTCACCCCAGTAGTGGATGTGGTCGACAAAGAAGCTGCAGGTCACCCCGAGGTCATGCGCTCGCTGTAGCTGCTCGGCGGTGATCGCGCCGACATGTTCCAGCCGCAGCCTATGGTCTTGGCGTGGATGTTGTTGCAGCACTTGCTCATACACATCCAGGATGGTGTCGACGCCGGCGTCGCCGTGGACGTGGCAGGCCATCTGCCAGCCCTGGGGGAAGTACGTCCCGACGATCTCCGTCAACTGCTCGCGGGTGTAGTTCGCGTGACCACAGGAGCCCGGGACCACTCCGATGGAACGGGTGGCGTCGGTATCCAGGTATGGGAACGTCAGGTCGATGTTGCCGATCCACGGCGACCCGTCGACCCAGACCTTGATGCCGGCCTGACGCAGCACGTCATCACCGTTGTCCGGGGACGCATCGGTATGCAGATGTTCGTTGGACATCTCGTAGGTGCGCAGCCGGACCGTGAGAGAGTCGCGGAACTGGTCCAACAGCGGGCGGAACATCGGATCGAACGCCATCTCCGAGCACATGGTCAGCCCGGCCCGGTTCAGCCGCGCGCATTCAGCGGCGAGCAACTGCGGGTACTCGGCCGGGTCGATGACCTCGGCCAGCAGCGGGAACACCGCCGCCGACTCTTCGGCGGTGCCGTCCAGGTTGCCCTGAGCGTCGCGGCCGTACTTGGCGCCCTTGGGGTCCGGGGTGTCGCGATTCAACCCGACCTCGCCGGCCGCCACCGAGTTGAAGAACGCCTTGTGCCCCGAGTTGTGCAGGATCACCAGTGGAGAATCGGGTGCCTGAGCGTCCAGCCATGACAGCGTCGGTTCGGGCAGGCCGGTTTGCAGCAGCCCGTCCCAGCCCATGAAGTAGGCACCGTCCTGACCGCCGCGCTCGATTCCGGCGCTGATGGCAGCGAGGACGTCGGCCGCGGCCGTCATGGTGACTGGTCGGATATCGCCGATCCGTCCGGACAGGATCACCGCTTCCATCAGCGGATGGCCATGAGCCTCCACCAATCCCGGCATCACACAGCCGGCGCCGAGGTGGACGGTGCGGGTGTCCGGACCGATGCACGGCTCGATCTCGGCGGGCTCGCCCACGGCAACGATGCGTCCGCCTGCCACCGCCAGCGCTCCTGCCGTGGGCCGACTGTCATCGACGGTCAGCACGGTGCCGAAAAAGACAAGGTCCGCAACCACACCGGCACTGGACATTTCGGCTCCTATCGAGGTCCCCAGCGGCCCCGGCCCGGCCTCCGTGCGTTCCACTCGTCGATTGTCGACGGCAACCAACCCTTGTGCGGGCCGATCTGCGCATCGGGCGGTGGCAACTGGACCCGCGACAGCGAATGCACGCCTTTCAAACCGAGGTGCCGCGCCACCTCGGCGCGGCCCAGAAACCGGGGAATGTCCCTCGCCTGGCCCTCGGTGGTAGACGCTGCAGAACACTGGTCACTCATTGTGCTGACTCCTTGGCACTGCGCTCGGACGACCTGACAGGGATATGCGGCCCGACGAGCGGCGAACGCTAATGGATAACAAAAGCGTCCGACACACAGGATCAAACAATTTTGGGGAGCCGGGCGACACAGACTAGAACACGTTCTAGTCTTTAGGTCATGACTGACGAGCTGCTGCGCCATCCCCTGCATTCCGGGCACTTCACAGTGGGCGCGCTCCAGCGCAACAAAGACAAGCCGGTGCTGTTCCTGGGTGATACCACGCTGACCGGTGGCCAGCTCGCCGATCGCATCAGCCAGTACATTCAGGCCTTCGAGGCGCTGGGCGCAGGGAGCGGGAGCGCCACCGGGCTGCTGTCACTCAACCGCCCCGAGGTGCTGATGATCATCGGCGCGGGACAGACCCAGGGCTTCCGGCGCACTGCACTACACCCTCTCGGCTCACTCGACGATCACGCGTACGTTCTGACCGATGCCGGAGTTACCTCGCTGATCATCGACCCGACACCCGCATTCGTCGAGCGGGCCCTGGGGCTGCTGGACAAAGTGCCGTCGCTGCAGCAGGTGCTGACCATCGGACCGGTCCCTGAGGCCCTGGCCGGCCTGGGCGACAAAGCCAAGGACCTGGCCGCCGAGGCCGCCAAGTTCGAGCCGAAGCGATTGAAGGCTGCAGACCTGGCCCCTGACCACATCGGTGGCCTGACCTACACCGGCGGCACCACCGGCAAGCCCAAGGGCGTCATCGGCACCACGCAGTCGATCACCACCATGACCACCATTCAGCTGGCCGAATGGGAATGGCCGGAGAACCCGCGCTTTTTGATGTGCACACCGCTGTCGCATGCCGGGGCGGCGTTCTTCGTGCCGACCATCGTCAAGGGCGGCGAGCTGATCGTGCTGACCAAATTCGACCCGGCCGAGGTACTGCGGGTGATCGAGGAGCAGAAGATCACCGCCACCATGCTGGTGCCGTCCATGATCTACGCGCTGATGGACCACCCGGATTCGCACACGCGCGACCTCTCATCGCTGGAGACCGTGTACTACGGCGCCTCGGCGATGAACCCGGTGCGCCTGGCCGAGGCCATCCGCCGGTTCGGCCCGATCTTCGCCCAGTACTACGGCCAGTCCGAAGCCCCGATGGTGATCACCTACCTGGGCAAGAACGAGCACGACGAGAAGCGCCTGACATCCTGCGGTCGACCCACACTGTTCTGCAGGACGGCACTGCTCGATTCCGACGGCAACCAGGTGCCTCAGGGTGAGGTCGGCGAGATCTGTGTGTCCGGCCCGCTGCTGTCCGGCGGCTACTGGAACCTGCCGGAGGCCACCGCGGACACCTTCAAAGACGGCTGGATGCACACCGGCGACCTGGCCCGTGAAGACGAGGACGGGTTCTGGTACATCGTCGACCGGACCAAGGACATGATCGTCACCGGCGGCTTCAACGTGTTCCCGCGTGAGGTGGAAGACGTTGTGGCCGAACATCCTTCGATCGCGCAGGTATGCGTGGTGGGCACCCCGGACGAGAAGTGGGGCGAAGCGGTGACCGCGGTCGTGGTGCTGCGCCCGGACGCCGACAGCTCCGAAGATGCCGTCGCCACCATGACCGCCGAGATTCAGGCTGCCGTCAAGGAGCGCAAGGGTTCGGTGCAGTCGCCCAAGCAGGTCGTCGTGGTCGAGTCGGTGCCCGTGACGGCGCTGGGCAAGCCAGACAAGAAGGCTGTGCGGGCACAGTTCTGGGCCGGCGCGGAGCGTGCCGTCGGCTAGTTCTTGCGCGAGAACGACGAAATGCCTGCTTCCGGATGCTCCGGGGCAGCCATTTCGTCGATTTGGGCGGGGGATTAAGGCGGTCGACTACTCAGACAATCGAGCCAACAGTCGGTCGAACAACTCTGCGGCCGCCTGGGCCGCCTGCTCGGCGTCTCCCGCCTCGATATGTTCGAGTAGCCGGTGGTGGTCCTCAAACTCGGTCTCGACCGGAGTCTCGTTCATCACGGCCACGCTGGCGGTGATGACCTCGATGAGCCCGAGGTACAGCTCGATCAACATGGCATTGCGCGACACGCGCATCACCGCGCAATGGAATTCGGTGTCGGCTTGCACGAATTCGTCGTGATGGCCGGCCCGTTGCTGGTCGTCACGGCCGCGCAACAGCTCACGCAGTCCGGCGATGTCGTCGGCGGTGCGGTGAGTGGCGGCCAGCCGCGCACCCTCGACCTCCAAGCCCCGGCGTACCTGCAGCACATCACGCAGTTCGGTGTTGCACATCCGCCGCAGCGCGCCGGACACCTCGCTGGTGGCCCGCACATAGGTGCCATCACCCTGACGCACCTCGAACAGGCCGGCGTGTGCCAGGGCACGGACGGCTTCGCGCACCGTGTTGCGCCCCACGCCAAGGACGTCGACGAGGTCGCTCTCATTCGGAATGCGGTGCCCGACCGGCCACTCACCACTGGTCACCGAACTGCGGAGCTGTTCGATGACCTGCTCGACCAGGCCCGTGCGGCGCGTTGTGCTCAGCGGCACACGAATATCCTTTCATCCAATCATAGGATGTATGGCACCATATCACCGTGAGCGCCGATACGAAGGAACCAAACCCGACCCACTATGAGGACGGGTTGGCCCTCGAGCTCGATGGCGCCATCGAGGTCCCCACCGCGTCGACCCCGACCCGCGTCGCCGGCGGCGTCATGCTGGCCGCGGCCGTCGTCCTCATTGCGCTGAACCTGCGACCAGCCGTCACCAGCGTCGCTCCACTGCTCGGCGAAATGCGCGCCGCACTCGGGGTGTCCTCGGTCTGGGCCGGTGTGCTCACCACGCTGCCTGTGTTGTGTTTCTCCGGTGCCGGGTTCGCCGCTCCGCTGCTGGCCAAGCGCCTCGGTCTCGGCCGCACGGTGTCACTTGCCATGGTGGCGCTCGCCGCCGGACTGGCAGTGCGCCCACACGGCGGCGGATACCTGATGCTCGGTGCAACGCTGGTCGCCTGCTCGGGTATCGCGTTGGCGAACGTGCTGATCCCGGTGGTGATCAAGAGTTCATTCCCGGCCCGGGTCGGCCTGATGACCGGCATCTACACCAGCGCCCTGCAGGCCGGCGGCGCGCTGGGCGCAGCGATCACCCCGGCCGTCGAGCAGCCACTGGGCGGCTGGCGACCGGCGTTGGCCGAGTGGGCGGTGCTGGCCGCACTGGCCCTGCTGCTGTGGATTCCCGCGGCCCGTCGGCACCGCTCTGATTGGGCCACCACCAACGGCAACACCACTGGCCGGCGCTCGCTGCTGCGCAACCGCCTGGCCTGGACGGTCACCCTGTACATGGGCAGCCAGTCGCTGCTGGCGTACATCATGATGGGTTGGCTGCCACAGATTTTCATCGACAGCGGCATGGACAAGACCACAGCTGGGGTGATGTCCGGAGTGATGTCGCTGATCGGTGTGCCTGTCGCACTGATCATTTCGCCGCTGGCCGCACGCAGCTCCAGCCAGAGTTGGTGGAACGCCGGCATGGGCGTGCTGGGCATCGGCGGCACCATCGGACTGATGGTCGCCCCGACGGTGGCCCCGGTGCTGTGGAGTTCGCTGATCGGCATCGGCATGAGTGCGTTCTCACTGGCACTGACGGTCATTGCGCTACGTGCTCGCAGTGCCCAGGACACCGCCCAATTATCCGGAATGGCACAGGGATTCGGCTATCTGCTGGCCAGCACCGGACCGTTCCTGTTCGGCCTGTTGCACGACCTGTACGGCGGCTGGAACGTGCCGTACGTGTTGTTCTTTGCGGTGTATGCAGTGCAGTTGACGGCCGGCTGGGCCGCCGGCCGCAACCGGTACGTCTAGTACTGCGGCGGGTAGCCCGGGTATCCGCCGGGGCCAGCAGGACCAACCGGACCGGGATAGCCTCCCGGACCGACCATGCCAACCGGGGGCGGCTTGTACTCGCACCACTCTTTGGTCTGCTTCAGCAGCGCGAGAACCATTGTGGCTCCGGCAAACAGGATGGGGCCCAGGGTCCGCACCGCAGACATCCCCATCATAGTTCCCATCGCGCTCGAGTACTCGCTACCGAGTTTGGCGTGCAAGGCACCAGTCATGGCGAGCACTGCGAGGAAGCTGATGACGCAGATCACGATCACTGCCGCACACCCGACGATGACCGTCATCCGGCC
The DNA here is from genome assembly GCF_029892685.1 of Mycobacterium sp. OTB74. Classification (GTDB taxonomy): domain Bacteria; phylum Actinomycetota; class Actinomycetes; order Mycobacteriales; family Mycobacteriaceae; genus Mycobacterium. Next base: position 50,004 of record NZ_JARXVD010000015.1, read on the forward strand.
GGCCAACGACCGTCGAAGCAGCAAGACGCCGCCGGCCAGAAGCACGACCGCCACAACGGTATCCCCCACTGCGACAACGGTCGTGACACCTATCCACCCCGACAGCGGAGAATCACCACCGTCGTAGCGTTGTTGGGACAATGAAGTCAGCTCGCTGACCGCATACCACGCCACGCACGCACCGACGAAGGTCGACAGGGCGCCGAGGATGCTCAGCACCGCCGCGGTGATCGCAGTGCCACCCGGCGGCGAGAAAACCGGCGCTCCATACCCAGGCTGAAAACCGTACGGCTGCTGCGGGTAGGGCACGTTCGGCGGCATGCCCCCGTAGGGATTGCCGCCGTAGGGATAACCCGGGCCCGGCGGGTACTGGTTGGCCATCGAAACCCCCTCGTCAAGCTGGGCGGACATTACATCGCGGCACCGCCGCAAATTACATCGCGGCACCGCCGCAGTGGCACGTCTACCCTCGGAAACATGAGCCAAAACAACGACGCGAACCTCAAACCACCATGGTGGCTCAAGCCCGTGAACAAGGTGCTCATGACGGTAATGAAAGTTGTACCGATCAAGGGTCCGGTAGTGCTCACCGTGCCCGGCCGCACGTCGGGTGAACCCCGGTCGACGCCCATCACCCCGATGGTGATTGACGGGCAACGCTACGTGGTCGGCGGTTTGCCGAAGGCCGACTGGGTGCGTAACGCGCGGGCGGCCGGCGCCGGTACGGTCACCCAAGGCCGGCACAAGCAACAGGTCGGGATCGTCGAGGTACCGGCCGAGCAGGCCCGCCCACTGCTGCGGCAGTTCCCGGTCCTGGTGCCGAGCGGTGTCGGATTCATGAAGAACGTCGGGCTGGTTACGGGCCCCAACCCCGACGAGTTCGAGGCACTGGCCGGTCGGTGCGCAGTGTTCCGGCTGGACCCTACCTAGAGGTGCGGAGCCTGCTTGATCTTGCTGTCCGGGGTGCCTCCGGTCTGGCAGTAGGCCTGCACCGCAATCCGTGTTCCGGTGATCTCCAGATTCGTTGCCTCTTTGCCTCTTTCGTCCTTGAGGAGCTTGGCCACCGCAGCATCCTGCTGAGACAGCTCGGCACCCAAGAAGTTCTTACAGGTGGTGTCACCGCCCGTCTGCGCCGGTGAACACCCGGCCAGCACCAGCCCAGCCCCCAAGACCACTGCAGTCACCAATCGCCTCATAGCTAAAGTCAAACACGTGAGCCAAGCGAATCCGTTCGACCCCGCGTTGTGGGAGGCCGTCACCGCACTCGGTGAGCTGACCGACATCACCTACCACCGGCACGTCCTCGACGGAAAGCCACAGCCGACGGTCCGGATCGCATTCGACCGGCCCGAAGTGCGCAACGCATTCCGGCCGCATACCGTCGACGAGCTCTACCGCGCCCTGGACCACGCCCGGATGTCACCTGATGTGGGCGTCATCCTGCTGACCGGCAACGGCCCGTCGGAGAAGGACGGCGGCTGGGCGTTCTGCTCGGGTGGCGATCAGCGCATCCGGGGCCGGGCCGGCTATCAGTACGCAAGCGGCGAAACCGCGGACACCGTTGATCCGGCTCGCGCCGGACGCCTCCACATCCTCGAGGTGCAACGGCTCATTCGGTTCATGCCCAAGCCGGTGATCTGCCTGGTCAACGGTTGGGCCGCCGGCGGTGGACACAGCCTGCACGTGGTGTGCGACCTGACGTTGGCCAGCCGTGAGCACGCCCGGTTCAAGCAGACCGACGCCGACGTCGGCAGCTTCGACGGCGGCTACGGCAGCGCCTACCTGGCCCGACAGGCCGGGCAAAAATTCGCCCGCGAGATCTTTTTCCTGGGCCGCGCCTACACCGCCGAACAGATGCAAGCGATGGGCGCCGTCAACGAGGTCGTCGACCACGCGGATCTGGAAAATGTTGCGCTGCAATGGGCTTCGGAGATAAACGGCAAGTCGCCACAGGCCATCCGGATGCTCAAATTTGCCTTCAACCTGCTCGATGACGGCCTGGTCGGCCAGCAGGTGTTCGCCGGTGAGGCCACCCGACTGGCGTACATGACCGATGAGGCCGTCGAGGGTCGGGACGCCTTCCTGGAAAAGCGCGATCCGGACTGGAGTCAGTTCCCGCGTTATTTCTGACCGGGCGGCTCGCCGAACCCGGACTCAGCCAACACCGGCCGGCTCGTCTCATCGGTGACCTCGCGGATGAATTTCTTCGACAGCTCCGCCTCGTCGGTGCTCTTGAGCAGACCGATCTCGCATACCGACTTGGCAGCGGCGGCTTCGGGAAAATCCACCCAGCTGACATGCGCGCCTGCGGTGATCGCCTCGGAGGCGAACACCACCCCGGCGTCGGCCTTGCCGGTCACCACTTTGCGCACGACGTCCTCCGAAGTCACTTCCTCGCTGACCGGCTGTAACCGCACACCGGTCTTGCCCTCGATCGTGCGGGTCAACGTTGCGCAGGTCATCTGGGCAGCGCAGAGCGACACCCGCACACCAGGGGCAGCCAGGTCGGCGAAACTCACCAGGTGCAACGGGTTTCCCGGCGGGGTGACGATCACCAGCCGGCTGGTCGCGAATGGCTCCGGTGCACCCTGAATGAGCCCGGCATCGACCACCGACGTCATCTGCTCGACCGCACCCGAGACGAAGACATCCGCACCGGCGCCGGCTGCCAGCTCACTGGCCAAATCTGTCGATCCGGCGAAGATGAACTCGACCGACGTACCGGGATTATCCTCCTCGAACTTCTTGCCGATGACGGTCATGCTGTGGATCATGGTCGACGTCGCGTAGACGGTGATCGCCGTCGGTTCCCGGGGCTTGCTCTCACATGCGGTCAGCAGCGTCGAACCCGCTGCGACAACCGCAAGCACACCCCTGATTCGCGCTCCCATCACCGCAAACAGTACCGACTGCCGGGTCCGATCGGCACTGTCCCGTCGGCCGAGACTGTGCGGTTTGCCACTAATGGCCTGTGTATCCGCTTGCGGACGGCCCCGCCGCGGGGACTGGGCGGCAGACTTGAGCCGATGATTCCGGGAACGCGCCTCCGCATCGGCCGATGGGTGCTGTTGGCCGAGGGGATCGTCATGGGAGTTTTCGGCGGTGCCGGCCTGGCCTGGTCGATGGCCAATCCGCAGTTCGGAGCCGAAGGTGCGCCGATTTTGTGGCTGCACGTGACGCCGATGCACTGTGCCCTGATGTTGGGCGCCGGAGTGCTGACCCTTTTCGCCTCGTTGGGGCGCACCGCTGTGCTGTTCAGCCGCATCGCCTCCGTCGGCTGGCTGGTGCTGACGATCGTGTGCATATCGGCCGCTGCCAGTCATACACCCGGGCCGCTCGGCTTCGACACCCGCGACAGCCTGCTCTACGGCATCCTGGCGTTGTACAACCTGGCGCTGGTGCTGTGGTTCACCGTCGGTGTCAAACACCATGCGCCTCCTGCGCAACACCAGACTCCCGCCCGTCTAGCCAAGCGCAACCCCGATACCGTCCCCAGCAGCTGAGCACTGTTAGCCTCCCCGGGGTGAGTGAGCCGGCATATTCCGATACTGAACGCGCGGCCGTGTACCGCGTCATGTCCGAGCGCCGGGACATGCGGCGCTTCACGCCGAATTCTCAAGTGCCCGAAGATGTTCTGCGCCGTATCCTGGAAGCCGCACACACGGCACCCAGCGTCGGGCTGATGCAACCGTGGCGCTTTGTGCGGATCACCGACCAGACCCTGCGCAACAAGATCAAGGACCTGGTCGACGTCGAACGGCTTCATACGGCGGCCGCACTCGGCCCGCGCGAGGCCGAATTCCTCGCCTTGAAGGTAGAAGGTATCGGCGACTGCGCGGAACTGCTGGTGGTGGCGCTGGGCGATCAACGCGAGCAACACATCTTCGGCCGCCGCACCATGCCGCACATGGATCTGGCCTCGGTGTCCTGTGCAATCCAGAACATGTGGCTGGCCGCGCGTGCGGAAGGCCTTGGGATGGGCTGGGTTTCGCTGTTCGAGCCGTCCGACCTAGCCCAATTGCTGGGTATGCCGGAGGGCGCTGACCCGATCGCGGTGCTGTGTCTGGGGCCGGTGCCCGAGTTCCCGGACCGCCCCGAGTTGGAAATCGTGGGCTGGACGACGGCCCGCCCGCTAGATGAACTCGTCTACACCGACACCTGGCCCGCGACCGGATCTGGGGCGTCCTAAGCTCGCAGGGGTGAGTAGGAATCCGCTTCGGCGAATCGCCGATGGTCTGTTGCTGGCAGCGATGCGTCCCCCGCTGATCGACCGGATACCCGGCGGCCCCGAGGTCGATCTGGCTGGCAAACGCATCGTGCTGACCGGTGCGTCGTCGGGCATCGGCGCGGCGGCCGCGGCCAAGCTTGCCCACGCCGGAGCCACCGTGGTGATCGTGGCCCGTCGGGCCGAACTGTTGGACACCGTCGCGGCCCGGATCACCACCGCCGGTGGAGACGCGATCGCCCGCGCATGCGACCTGTCCGACATGGACGCTATCGACACGCTGGTGGCCGACGTGCAAGCAGAACTCGGCGGCGTCGACATCCTGATCAACAACGCCGGCCGGTCGATCCGACGGCCGCTGGCCGAGTCACTGGAGCGCTGGCACGACGTCGAGCGCACCATGACCCTGAACTACTACTCACCGCTTCGACTGGTCCGCGGGTTAGCGCCGGGCATGCTGGAGCGCGGTGACGGGCACATCATCAACGTGTCCAGCTGGGGCGTGATGAACGAATCCTCGCCCCTGTTCTCGGTGTACAACGCCTCCAAAGCGGCGCTGACCGCGGTCAGCCGGGTCATCGAAACCGAGTGGGGCGAAGCCGGAGTGCACTCGACGACGCTGTTCTACCCGCTGGTCAAGACGCCGATGATCGCACCGACCCGGGAATACGACGGACTGCCGGGATTGTCCGCCGACGAGGCGGCGGACTGGATGGTCACCGCCGCGCGCACCAGGCCGGTCCGCATCGCGCCGCGGATGGCGGTGACCGCGCACGCGCTCAACAGCGTCGTGCCCGCCGCTGTTGATTCGGTGATGAAACGTCAACGCGTACAACCGGTTCGGTGACCGGGTGGAGATTCTCGCCAGCCGGATGCTGATCCGGCCCGCCGATTACCCGGCCTCACTGGCGTTCTACCGGGACGCCCTGGGGCTGGCCATCGCCCGCGACTACGGCGCCGGCACGGTGTTCTACGCCGGACAATCGCTGATCGAACTCGCCGGCCACGGCCGCCGAGCCGACGATGCGGGCGGGCCGTTCCCCGGGGCGCTGTGGCTGCAGGTGCGCGACGTGCGCGCGACCCAGGCCGAACTCGAGGCTCGCGGCGTACCGATTTCCCGTGCAGCACAACAAGAGCCGTGGGGGCTGCACGAAATGCACGTCGTCGATCCCGATGGGATCAGGCTGATCTTCGTGCAGGTGCCCGAGACGCATCCGCTGCGCCGCGACACCCGCAGTTGACGCAGAACGACGATCAAGCGGCTGGGAGCGAGCCACTTGATCGTCGTTCGATGATTGAGCCTGGGGCCCTGTCAGTAAGGTGCGGTCAGTTTGAGGGCGCTGCCAGCGGCCAGCCCACCAGCGCCAGCCGCGCTGACACCTGGTGGATTTCCTCGGGGTTGGGGGCCTGGTCGGTGACCTGCTGGATCGCGTCCTGAATCTCGGCCTCGGTGACCGGGGTTTCAACCTCGTTGGACCGGAGGATCAACCGGGCGACGTCGACCACTTGGTCCTCACTCAAGGTGCGCTTGAGCAACGCCAACACCGGGGAGTAGTCCTTCGGCGGCACACCCTCCGGGTAGCCGGCCCGCAGCCAGTTCAAAACACTCTCGAGCAATCCATTACCTTCGGTCATGTCTGGTCAGCTCACTTCTTCTTGTTGAGGAACGAGAACAGGTCAACGCCGGTGTGATGAGCGATCACGTCTTTGGTGATCCACAGGATGGCCAGCAGGACGATGGCCCCGACCAGGACGAACAGCGCTTGGCCGAGCAGCTTCAGCGCCGGATTGGGAGCGTGCACCGTGCCGTCGTCGCTAGTGCCGCCGGCCCCGTTGGAGTAGGCGACCAGCCCGCCGGCAAACACTGCCGGCAGACCTGCACCAAAGATCAGACCCAGGATCAGCACTCGGAAGATGGCTTCCAGATACGTCATCGAATGATTCCTTATTCTTCGCTGGAGAATTCGTCGCTATCGACCGCGGCGTCAGACGGACGCGGTGTCTTTGTCAGCTTTTGCGGCGGCGCGCACGTCGGCCGGAACCGTCGAGTTGGTCGACTCGTCCCATTCGGCGTTGACATTGTTGTGATCGACCTTCTGCTGCTGGGCGCGCCAGTACATGAATCCGGACAGCCCGACCAGGATCGCGAAGATCACGATGTCGCCGAGCATTGGAGTGCCGAGTTTGGCGATGGTGTGCGACAGCCAGAACGAGAGCGCACCGACCAGACCGGCGGCGGGCAGGGTGATCAACCAGGCTGCGGCCATCCGGCCCGCCACAGACCAACGCACCTGGCCGCCCGGCTTGCCGACGCCACTACCCAGGATGGAACCGGTGGCCACGTGCGTGGTGGACAGTGCCATACCCGCGACGCTGGAGGTCAGGATGACCGCGGCCGATGCGGATTCAGCGGAGAAGCCCTGCGGGGAGTCGATTTCCACCAGACCCTTGCCCAGAGTGCGGATGACCCGCCAACCGCCGATGTAGGTACCCGCGGCAATGGCCAGGGCGCAGCTACCGATGATCCAGAACGGCAGGCCGTCCTTCTTGACGTCACCGGTGAGGTGACCGCTGCTGATCAGCGCCAGCGCGATGACACCCATCGTCTTCTGTGCGTCACCGGTACCGTGCGCCAGAGACAGCAGCGAGGCAGTAGCGATCTGGCCCCAGCGGAAGCCTTCCTCGCGACGGGACTTCACCACGTTCTTCGTGATCTTGTAGACCAACCAGGTGCCGCTCATGGCGACCACACCCGCGATGAACGGCGAGGCGACCGCCGGAATCAGCACCTTGCTGCTCAGACCCTGCCAGTTCACGCCGGCCATGCCGGCTGCTGCGATGCCCGAACCGATCAGGCCGCCGAACAGCGCGTGCGACGAGCTGGACGGGATACCGAACAACCAGGTCAGTAGGTTCCACAGAATGCCGCCGATCAGACCGGCGAAGATCATCGTCAGCGCGACGGCTCCGTCGAGCTGGAGATGGCCCGTCTTGGGATCCTGAATCTTCAGCACGTTGGTCGCCACCGTGACGGCCACGTTGACCGATAGGAAGGCACCGACCAGGTTCAGGATGCCGGACAAGGCGACCGCCGCCTTCGGCTTGAGGGCCCCCGTCGCAATGGACGTGGCCATGGCATTTCCGGTGTCGTGAAATCCGTTGGTGAAGTCGAATGCCAGTGCCGTTGCTATCAACAGCACCAGGATGACCATCTGTCCGCTCATGGCGCTCATTCTGACCGAACGGCCGTGATTTTTTCTAGCTACGTCTAGCATCGGAGCTGACCCTGACCTGGGAAGATGCTGCATGAGCGAAGGTGTTCACGCAGAGTTCATTTCTGCGTCCAGACACGTTTGGCAGGCGAGGCAACCCACCCAATTTTGGACGCTAACGTAGCCGTGGTTGCGCATTTGACGCGACGATCTAGGATCGCGATGCTGATGCGAAGTTGACAACCGATACGCCCCGGCACTTTTGGAGGTGACGCTGTGAGTGCATTTCTGACCAAGATCATGGCGTGGCTGCACGCCGGATACCCCGAAGGCGTGCCAGGCCCCGATCAGGTCCCCCTACTCGCCTTGCTGGCCCGGCGCCTGTCCAACGATGAAGTCAAAGCCGTCGCAAGAGATTTGATCGCCCGCGGCGAGTTCGACCACATCGACATCGGAGTACTGATCACGCAGATCACCGACGAGTTGCCGCGCCAGGAGGACATCGAGCGGGTCCGGGAACGCCTCGCCGCCAAAGGCTGGCCGTTGGACGACCCGCGCGACGCCGGTGACGAGGCCGGAGGCCCGGCATAGCCGTCCTGCGCGCGGTCAGTGTGCACTCCGGGGCAGCTGCCCTTGACCTGACACCCAAGTTGCAGCGCGCACTTGAGGGTTCGAATGCGTTGCTGCCGTTGCCTATTGACGACGAGCGTAGGGCCGCCCTGTTGTCGTCGACACTGCGAGTGGGTGAGCCCATCGCCGACGACATCGCGATCGTGATGGCCACCTCAGGCAGTACCGGCTCCCCCAAGGGAGCATTGCTTTCGGGATCCGCACTCGCAGCGAGCGCGGCCGCCACCCATGACCGACTCGGCGGTCCGGGGCGCTGGCTGTTGACGCTGCCCACGCATCACATCGCGGGGCTACAGGTGCTGGTGCGCAGTCTGTACGCCGGCACCACTCCGGTGGCCCTGCCTCCGGACTTCGAGGCGAGCGAACTTCCTTCTGCGGTAAAGAATTTGGGGTCCGGCCGCCGCTATGCATCGATGGTTTCGGTGCAGCTGGCCAAGGCACTGGCCGACCCGGCGGCCGCCGCTGCGCTGGCCGAACTGGACGCCGTACTGATCGGTGGCGGCCCGATACCGCCTGAGCTGAACGAAAGCGCCTTGGCCGCAGGGGTTTCCGTAATCCGCACGTACGGGATGAGCGAAACCGCCGGCGGCTGCGTCTATGACGGGCTGCCATTGGACGGCGTGCGGTTACGACTCGGGGACGACGGCAGGATCGCCCTCGGCGGGCCCACGTTGGCGTCGGGCTACCGCAACCCAGTGGACCCCTCGCCGTTCAGCGACGGCTGGTTTCTCACCGATGACATTGGCGCCGTGGATGATTCGAGAACACTGCAGGTGCTGGGACGGGTTGACGACACCATCGCCACCGGCGGACTCAAAGTGTTGCCGGTGCTGGTTGAATCGGCCTTGGCAAGCCATCCGTCGATCGCCGAGTGTGGGGTGTTCGGCGTCCCCGACGAACGGCTCGGGCAACGCGTCGTGGTGGCCGTCGTGCTCGCCCCGGGTGCGGCCGCCCCAACCATTGCCGAACTGCGCCAACACATCTCGCTCACTCTGGCCGCAACAGCCGCCCCGCGCGAAGTGCACGTGGTGGCCGAGTTGCCCCGCCGCGGCATCGGCAAGCTGGACCGCCCGGCGCTGGCCGCCCGGTTCGGTCAAAGCTGACCGCGGGTGATGCCGATCACATGACCGGCGTCTGATTCGGCGACCAGGACGGCTCTCTGGGACCCTGAATGAGCACCAGAAGACTGGAGTTCTCCCATGGCTGCCCACAGCACGAACGATGACAACCCCGCGGTTGCCGCGCTGACCTGGACCGGCGGCTTACTGGCCTGGCTGGTGGCGGCTGCCGTCGCGGTGCCGGCGACGGGCTGGCCACTGGCGCTCGTGCTGCCGATTACGTTGGTCTTCGGGCTCGTGGTGGTCGCGGCCATCCGGAGCACGGTCGGCAGTGGCCGCAGCATGGTGGGACGGGTGCTGCTGGCCGTCTCGGTCGGAGTTCTCGTCGGCGAGTTGTGCGCAATGACCTTGTTCACCAATGCCATTTCGCAGCGCCTCGAAGGTGAAGCCGCGGCCCGTACCGCGGGCGTCCCGTCCGTCGCCGCCGCAGGCGCCAGCCTTGAGGCGCTGCGGACCAGCCGCGGGACCCTGGACGCTGCCGTCAACTCCGCGCGGCAACGCCGCGACGACGCCCAAGTGGTGGCCCGCTGCGAGTACCACCCGACGTCGTCATGCGCACAGCAGCCGATCACCGGCGTTCCAGGCGACGGTCAGATCACCCAAAACGCCCAGGAAGTGCTCGGGCAGAATCAGCGTGAGCTGGATTCCGCGCTGGCCGCCAGGGACCGGCAGGGTCCTGCCCTGGACGCGCGGATCGCCGACGCCGAACGTGCGCTGACGCAGGCCCGGGGCGCCGCTGTCGCCGGATCGGATCGCGGGTTCGGGACGCGATGGGTGGCAATGGACGCTTACACCCTGAGCACCCCGGCGACGCTCGCGGCTCGCCTGGGGGTCGTCAGCGGGTGCATCCTGCTGTATCTGCTGCCCATGCTGCTGCACGCCCGCGACGATCGGACCGTCCGCGACCGCCATTCTGATTCTCGGCTGCGCGCTGAGCTGCGCGCCGACACCGACATCGCGGTCAAGCAGGCACAGGCCCGGGCTGCGGCCGAGATCATGAAAACCGAGCACCAATTGACCGCCATGCGGGTCGCTTTGGAGGCCGACGCCGAGATCCACCGCGAATACCACCGTCAGCGCGTGGCCGATGCGCTGGCCGTGGCACCCGCGCAGTCACCCGTCCAGCCGGCGGAGTTCCTGGGACCGACCGCCGCTGCTCCTGAGGCACCGGCCGTCGTCGAGGCACCTGCCCCGGATGCTCCGGCCTTGCCCGCACCCGTCGAACAGCCGGCGGAGAATCTGCCGGTCCCCGTCGCGCCAGAGACCTCGAACTCCCCTGTTCCGGGGCTGCCCGACCTGACCCGCGTCGCCGCCCGGTGGTTGCGGCCGTTGGCCCCACTGGTGCCACCGGTGGTCACCCGAGCCATCGACACCTCGACGCAGCAATTGCGTTCGGCGCAAAAGGTTATTGAGGAATTCGAAGAGATCACCTTCACTCTGAGGCGGACGCTGCGAGTGACGGTGAACGACACCGCCGACCAGACACCCGCCACCACCGGTGATGTGGCCCCCGATGCCACTGTCCGCGCACAACGACCGGCAAGCTCAAGCGGGTTGGAATCGCCGGCCGACCGGCCGCAACTTGAATCCGGCCGCCTCGCCATCGAGCCGTAACGCCGCGATTTATGCCCGATTTCGGGCGCTGAGCGCACACAATCGTGCACAAATCACTCAAGGCAGCGAGTTGGTCAGCCGCTCGGTAGCGGCCAGGTAGTCCTCGATGAATTCACGCACCACCTCGCGCGCAGGTTTGACCTTGTTCATCATCCCGACGCCTTGCCCCACGAAATAGGTGGCCAACTGCTGGGCCCCTGGATGCCCTTGCGCGGCAAGTCGATCGACGCGCCGTAGCACCGGCTCGCTCAGCATGTTCTGCAGCGGCAACGGAAGTGGTTTGCGGCCACCGTCATTCGGCGCCCAGGCCGCGGTCCAGTCCGAAACCAATTGGCGGGCAGGCTTTCCCGTCCGGCCCGCCGACCGCACGGTATCCCGCGAAGATGCAGCGAGCATCTTCTGCTTGGTGACCGGCTCGGTCTCGGCTTCCTCCGTGGTCAACCACACCGACCCGGTCCAAGCGCCGGCCGCGCCCATCGCCACCACCGCGGCCATCTGCCGCCCGGTGACGATGCCTCCCGCGGCCAGCACCGGGACGTCACTGCCGGTAGCCGCGACCGCGTCGATGACCTCCGGGACCAGCACCAACGTCGACACCTCGCCGCAGTGCCCACCGGCCTCGGTGCCCTGCGCGATGATCACGTCCACCCCGACGGCAACCTGCTTGACGGCGTGCTCCTTGGCTCCGACCAGCGCGGCCACCGGTATCCCCCGGTCGCGGGCAGCCTCGATCATGTAGTCCGGTGGCACACCCAGCGCGTTGGCGATCAGCTTGATGGGATGGCCCATGGCCACTTCGAGCAGTTCGCGCCCGGTGTCACCGGACAAACCCGACCCCCCGGTCCGGGGCTCCTCAGGCTCGATGCCGTGATCGACGAGCAGTTGGGTGACGAAATCGCGGTATTCGCCGGGGATTCGGTCGACCAGCTGCCCGCGGGGCAGGTTCTCACCCTTGCCCTCGAATTTGGCCGGCACGATGATGTCCGCGCCATAGGACTTACCGCCGACGTGCTCGTCGATCCAGGCCAGTTCGCGGTCGAGTTGTTCAGGGGTATATGCGGTGGCGCCCAGCACTCCGAAACCGCCGGCATTGGTCACGGCGGCAACCACGTCGCGACAGTGACTGAATGCGAAGAGCGGAAAGTCGATACCGAATTGCTCGCAGATGCCCGATGCCATGGCACCCATTATGTGATTCCGGCGTGCCGCGTCATACAGGGCGTGACGATGCGCGCCCAAAGCGCTCAGGGCAGGGCGAAGGGCAGGTCCACTCCGGTGTGGGCCAGGCAATGCGTGCAGCTGCGCTCGGCGTCGACCCGGCTGATCGCGTCCCGCAACGACTGTTTGAACGCGGGCATATTGCGCTCGAACTCGGCGAATACATCGACCGCCGTCACGCCGCCGCCCGCTTCGATGCCGGCATCCAGATCGGTGACCAAAGCTATTGGTGCATAACATATTTCCAGTTCACGAGCCAGTACCGCCTCGGGATACCCCGTCATGTTGACCAGGGTGAACCCCTGCGAAGCGAACCACTTGCTTTCAGCGCGGGTGGAGAACCGCGGCCCCTGAATCACCACCATGGTGCCGCCGTCGGTGACGCCGGGTTGCGCGGCCGCGGCAGCCCGCAACGTCGGGCAGTACGGGTCGGCGAACCCGACGTGAATACCGCTGGAATCGAAATAGGTATCGGCGCGGCCACTGGTGCGGTCGACGAGCTGATCGGGCACCACAACCGATCCGGGGCCGAGTTCTGCAGTCAGGCTGCCGACCGCGCATGGCGCAAAAATCCTCCGCACCCCCAACATCCGCAGCGCCCACATGTTGGCGCGGTACGGCACGGTGTGCGGCGAGAACTCATGGCCGGTCCCGTGTCTCGGAAGAAACGCCACTTCGTGCCCGCCGATGGCGCCGACGGTGATCGCGGCACTGGGCGGTCCGTAAGGCGTATCGAGCGTGACGCTACGGGCGTCGTCCCCGAAGAACGTGTAGAAGCCGCTACCGCCAATTACTCCGAGCATGGGTTATTCGGCGTCGGTCTCCGCTCCCGGCGCCCGGTCTGCCTCCAGGTCGTCAGCCTCGTCCCGGTCCAGCTGTGCACGGGCCTGACGAGCGCTATCCCGGATGGCGAACGCATCGGTTGCCAACCCACCGATCGAGGTCGCCACGTCCTTGACCGCCCCGATGATGATGTTGGTGACCTCGCCAACGGTGGACGTCACCGCTTCAACGGATTCCTGCAGTACGTCCTTGCGGATCTCGTTCTTGCTGATTCGATCCTTCATGCCGATAAGTGTAGGGCCGTGCGACGATGGGGCGAGCGAAGCGACGGGTAGATCACACTGGGGCGAGCGAAGCGACGGGAAGATCACATCCGGTCACGCGACGCACCGAGAACATGGAAGGACGCGGGTGGCCAGTCTTGCGCAATGGGTAGAGGGCGCCCGCCCGCGGACCCTGCCCAACGCCGTTGCACCGGTGCTCGTCGGAACCGGAGCCGCGGCCTGGCTTGGTTCCGAAGTGTGGTGGAAAGCCGCTCTGGCGCTTGTTGTTTCGTTGGCGCTGATCGTCGGCGTCAACTACGCCAACGACTACTCGGACGGCATCCGGGGCACTGACGACGATCGCGCCGGGCCCGTGCGGCTGGTCGGCTCCAGGCTGGCGTCGCCCAGGGCAGTGCTGGCCGCAGCAGTGATAAGCCTGGGCGTCGCCGCTGCGGCAGGATTGGCATTGGCGCTGGTGAGCGAGCCGTGGCTGATCGCGATGGGCGCGGCTTGCATCGCGGGCGCCTGGCTGTACACCGGCGGCGCCAACCCCTACGGCTACCGCGGTCTTGGCGAGGTCGCGGTATTCGTGTTCTTTGGTCTGGTCGCCGTGCTCGGCACGCAGTTCACCCAGGCCCTGCGGGTCGACTGGGTAGGTGGCCTGCTGGCGGTGTCGATCGGAGCGCTGTCCTCAGCGGTGTTGGTGGCCAACAACCTTCGCGACATCCCGACCGATGAGACCTCAGGAAAGATCACGCTGGCAGTGCGCCTGGGCGACGCGCGTACCCGGGTGCTCTACCAAGCTCTGGTTGCGCTGCCGTTCCTACTGACCGCGGTGCTGATGCTGGCGACGCCATGGTGTGCGGTCGGGTTTTTGGCGCTGCCACTGGCAGTGCGAGCGGGCCGCCCAGTGCGGTCCGGACTTACGGGTCGCGAGCTGATCCCGGTGCTGCGGGACACCGGGATGGCCATGCTGGTGTGGGCGGTACTTCTGACGACGGCTCTGATAGTCGCGCGCTGACGCCCAGCGGGTGTCAGTTGTCGGATTCGTCGCCCTGCAGGCGTGCCCGCAGCTGGTCTCGTTCGGTGCGGCGACGCTCGTCGACCGCCGCAACTGACGCGGTGGCCCGGCGGCGCAGCGGCGCGAACAGCCAGATACCCAACGGCATACCCAGCACGATCGCGAACAGCAGCGCAACCATAAGTGGAAGTTGGTGGATGCCCAGCAGCAGTCCGGCGCCATAGATGACGCCGGTCAGCGCGGCGACAAGCACCAGCCGCGCCGCGGCATAGGCGGCGACATCGAGCAGCAATCGCGGCCAGGACGGAGTATCAGACACAACCCGAGCCTACCGACGGCGCGTATATTCGATGAAAGGAGGTTTCCGTGCAGTTTTTGCTCCTCAGCGCTCTCATCGCGCTGCTGGCCTACTTGGGCTGGCGGGTCACGCGTGCTTCGGCCACTCGTACCGGCAGCACCCGCGTCATCGGACCAGACGATGATCCGGAATTCCTGCGTCGACTCGGCGGCTGAGGCAGGCTGAGCCACACCCTCTAAAGCGCCAGTGGGAAGCCGTCGGCTACCGCACCGGCCAACTCCAGCAACGCATCTCGCGTCTCCGGGCGCAGCCGGTCCAGGCTGATCTCGGCGCCCTCCTCCAAATGCGGGTCGAACGGCACCAGCCGCACCGACCTGCAACGCCGGGCGAAATGGTCAACCACCTTGCGCAGATCGACCTTGCCTGACCGCGGCCGCACCGCGTTGATCACGGCGATCGCGTTGCTCACCAAATCCTGATAACCGTGCGCCTCAAGCCAATCCAGCGTGGCCGATGCGCTGCGGGCTCCGTCCACCGAGCCCGAGCTGATGACGATCAGCACGTCTGCGTGCTCAAGTACAGCACCCATTGCCGAGTGCAGCATGCCGGTGCCGCAGTCGGTGAGCACCAGCCGGTAATACTTCTCCAGCACCGCGAGCGTCTGTGCGTAATCCTCCGAGCTGAATGCCTCGGATACCGCCGGATCGCTCTCCGACGCGAGCACTTCCAGCTGACTGGGTCCACGTGACGTGTAGTTGCGCACGTCGCTGTAGCTGGTGATGCCCTCCGCGTCGCGCAGCAGGTGACGCACGGTCGCCGGGGTCTCCAGTGGCACCTTCTGGCTCAAGGTGCCGCGGTCGGGGTTGGCGTCGACGGCGATCACGCGGTCGCTGCGGATCGACGCGAACGTCGCACCAAGGGTCGCGGTGATGGTCGTCTTGCCCACGCCGCCTTTGAGCGACAGCAGCGCAATTCGGTAGCAGTCCCGCAGCGGTTGGTTCACCTGTGCGGTAAGGCCCTTGTGCTCCAGCAATTTCCGTGGCTCACCCGGATTCACCAAGGTTCCCGTGGCGTAGTACACCCACTTGCGCCAGCCGCTCGACGGTGCGCGCCCGGGTCGGGTCAGCAGTGCAATGGTCTCCGGGTCCACGGTGCGGGTAACGGGCGGTTCCGGCGCTGACGGCTCTGGCGACTCCGAAGGCTCGGGCGGCCCCGACGGCTCTGACACCTGTGATGGCTCTGCTGTCGCGGTTGGCTCGGGCGTGCCCGACGTCTCCTCCGCGACTACGGGCACAACCTCAACCGAGTCCAGGACGATCTCGGCAAGCTCCGCGGGGCCGAATACGACGGCCGGAGAAACAAAGTTTCTGAATCGGCCCTGTGCCCGGAACGACGGGGTCAAGCTCAACCCACCCCGGCGTAGGAATGCAGGCCGACGGTCACCAGATTGATGAAGAACAGGTTGAACACCATCGCCACGAAGCCGACGACGTTGATCCACGCGGCCTTCTTGTCCCGCCAGCCGGCGGTTGACCGGGCGTGCAGGTAAGCGGCGTACACCACCCAGGCCACGAACGACACCGTCTCCTTGGGGTCCCAGCCCCAGTACCGGCCCCAGGCCTCCTCGGCCCAGATGGCTCCGAAGATGACGCCGAAGCCGAAGATTGGGAATGCGAAAATGGTTGTCCGGTAAGCGATGCGGTCCAGGGTCTGGGCATCGGGCAGGCGACTGACGATGCGGGCCAGAGTGCCGTCCCGACCTGGCTCGGCCAGCGGCGACATCTTCAGCAGAAACAGGATGCTGGCGACGCCGGCGACCAGGAACACCCCGGAACCGAGGCTGACCACCGACACATGGATCGGCAGCCAGTACGACTGCAGCGCGGGCATCACCGGAGCGGCATTGGTGTACAGCCACTTACCCGAGACCGCCAGCAGGATCAGCACCGGAACCAGCACGAACACCCACAGCGCCCGGAACTGCGGCTTGCGCAACACGATTGCCGCCGCGATCAGCCCGCTGAAACTGGTCAGGTTGATGAACTCGTACATGTTGCCCCACGGCACCCGCATGGTGGCCCAGCCGCGCAGCACGATGCAGGCGAACAGCATGGCAATGCCGACATACACCAGCGACAGCCCGACTCGGCCGATCCGCTCATCTACGCTGCGCGTGGGCTCCTCTATCACCACACCCGGGGTGGTGCTGTTGGCGCCGACGCCTGCGGCGCCGCCGACGCTTGCCCCTGCCATCTGCTCTTCGCGCGAGCGCTCATCGGCCTTGCGGCCCCGGCTGTAGGCCAGCTCAACGGCCAACAGCAGCAGGGCGGCGACCAAGACGACCACCGACGTGGTGAACGCCCAGTCCGAGTACCGGGCCAGCCCGATGTCGATGTGCTCTGTATTCACTATGCCTCCGCCTCGGGACCCACCAGCCGCGCGGTGAGCCGCTCGAACTCATCGCCCCACCCCGAGTTGTCGGAGCGGGCCAGGCCGCCGAGCTCGACGCTTACGCTACCCGGCTGCACTGGCTCGATCCGAATCCAAATCCGGCGTCGGCGCACCACGAGCGACACCAGTAGCCCGGCCATCATGGTCAGCGCGAACACCAGCACCCACGCCTGGGCCGGGTCGTGCGACACCTGCACGTTGATGAACGGCACCGCGCCGTCGAACCGGACGACAGTGCCGTCGTCCAGCTTGGCCTGCTCCCCAGTCTTCAGGTTCACCCGGGCCTGCTTGGTCAGCCGGTGTTGTTCGATCATCTTCGGGTCCAGCGAGAACAGCGATTGCGGGCGGCCGGTGTCCAGGCCGGTGTCGCCGCGGTAGATGTCCACGGCGACGGCCGGCGAATTCAGCGCCGGGAAGCTCGAAGACAGCAGCTTGCCGTCCATTTCGGCGGTCGGCGCGAACAGCCCCTGGATGGCGATCTGGTGCTTACGGCGCTCCCGTTCGTCCGGATAGGTGCCGCCAGGCGGGTCGACGCGCACCACACCGGAAGACAGCAGCGTCAGCGGGCTGTCCGGACGCCATTGCACCGTCGAGGTGCGGCTCTGCCCGTTCGGGAAGGTGACGGTGAAGGTCGGCGCGTAGCCGTGCCCTTGCAGGTAGATGCGGTCGCCACCGATGCGCAACGGGTGGTTGACCTCCAGCCGGTAGGGCCGCCAGGTGTCGGTGTTCAGGTCGGCGCCGTCCTGGTAGTCCACGTTGGCCGCGAACATGGTGGCCTGACCGCTGGGCAGGTAATGGGCGTCGAAGTTGTGCACTCGCAGGCAGGTGGGGTGCAGCGAGGTGCCGTCGACGACGTTTCCGGCCCGGAACGAGTCGAAGGCGGCGGGCGAGGCTGAGCAGAAACCGGGCCCGCCGTCGGCAATGACGATGACGTTGCCCTCGTAGCCGAACATCTTGCCCGCGGCCACCGCGACCAACAGGCCCAACAGCGAGAAGTGGAAGACGATGTTGCCGAACTCGCGCAGGTAGCCCTTTTCGGCCGATATCTCGGTGACACCGTCCTCGGTGCGGGTCACCTGCCGCCAACCCTTCAACCTGGCCGACATCCGTCGCGCGACTGGTTCCGGTTCACCGGGCAGCTCGGTCTCGAAGTGTTTGGGCAGCCGGGCCAGGTTGCGCGGCGCCGGCACCGGAGTGGCCCGCAAGCTGCGGATGTGCTCGATCAGCCGCGGGGTCAGGCAGCCCACCAGCGAGATGAACAGCAGCACGTAGATGGCGGTGAACCAGAAACTGGAGAACACCGAGAACGCCTGCACCTTGTCCAGCCAGGGACCGATGGTCGGATGCTTGGCCAGATACTCGTCGACCTTGCCTGCGTTGAGCGAGCGCTGCGGCAGCAGCGCACCAGGAATGGCACCGAGAGCCAGCAGGAACAGCAGCACCAACGCGGTGCCCATGGACGTCAGGCTCCGCCAGGTGTTACGGAAGAGCGCGAGCAGGCGCTTCAGCACCCCTGGACGCTGCGTTTCGGGGGCCTTAGCGCCAGGTCGCGAATCGACTTCGGTCATATCGGCAGCCTCACATCGCTGACAAAGGCGTCGCGCACCCACGAGGTGAAGTCGTTCCACACCCCGGTGACCAGCGCGGCGCCGACGGCGATCAGCAGCAACCCACCGAACACCTGGATGGCCCTGGCATGCCGCCGCAACCAACCCAGCCCCTGCACCGCGCGGGCCGAGCCGAAGGCCAACAACACGAACGGAATTCCCAGGCCCAGGCAGTAGGCGATGACCAGAGCCACGCCACGGGCCACGCTGGCGCCGTCGCTGGCCGATGCCACCGCGATCACCCCGGTGAGCGTGGGGCCCAGGCATGGCGTCCAGCCCAGCCCGAACACCGCACCCAGCAGTGGAGCGCCCACCAGCGTGGACACCTGACGCGGGGTGAATCGCACCTGCCGCTGCAGTGCCGGGACCAGCCCGACGAACACCAGACCCATCACGATCGTGACGACCCCGCCGATGCGTTGCAGCAGAAGCTGATTGGTGATCAGCGTCGTGGTCAGGCCCAGCACCGCCACGGCACCCATCAGAAACACGGCGGTGAACCCGGCGACGAACAGCGCGGCCGCCCCGGCCACCCGCCAGCGCTTGCCCACTGCCCCGTTACCGGAGTCGTCAACCCCGACCACCGCGGCCAGATACGACAGATAGCCCGGCACCAACGGCACCACACACGGCGAGGCGAAGGACACCAGTCCGGCCAGCAGGCTCACCCCGATCGCCACCAGCACCGGTCCGGCGGCGACGGTTTCGGCAAAACCGGTCATGCGCCAGCCTCTTTGGCCAGCCGCTCGACAACGGGTTTGAGGTCCTCGGCCAGCAGCTCACGCAGGAACACCGCCGCCACCCGGTGCTGACGGTCCAGCACCAGGGTCGACGGGATGACCGTGGTCGGGTACTTGCCGCCGAACGCGATCATGGTGCGCATGGCCGGGTCATAGATCGACGGGAAGGTCACCTTGTGGTCGATGGTGAAGTCCAGCGCGGCCTGGCGGTTGGCGTCGCGGACGTCGATGCCGAGGAACGCGACGCCCTGGTCCTTGGTCGCGTCGTACACCTTCTGCAGTTCGGCGATTTCCGAACGGCAGGGGCCACACCACTGACCCCAGATGTTGATCACCACGACCTTGCCCGAAAAGTCTTCCAGCGAAACGGTTTTCGACGGGTCAGACAGCAGCGGGCCGCGCACCGGACCGGGCTTGCCCCGGCTGGCCGGCGGGTCGTAGCTGATATCTGTCTTGCCGCCCGGCGCCACGAATTCGAACGTGCCACCCTGAGCGACGGCGTCGTCACCGGTGGAACAGCCCGCCAACAGCGCAGCCACCGATAACACCACCGCGACCAGAGTCCTCACTGTCCGGCCAGCTCCGAATACGCCCAGCCGACCATGCGCTCGTCGTGGAAATAGAACGACGTCACCGACGCCAGGTTGCACATCCGCCGGGTTGGGAAGTGGTGTAACTGCTTTCCGAGCATGGCGCGCCGCAGGGTTTCCACCGGCAATTGATGGCTGACGCACACCGCCTCGTGGCCGGCACCGCGGGCGCGGGCACGGTCCAGTGCTCCGGTCATCCGTGCTGCAATGTGACCATAGGGCTCGCCCCACGACGGGGTCCGCGGGTCGCGCAGGTGCCACCAGTTACGCGGGTCGCGCAGGGCTCCGTCCCCGGGTGAAACTCGTTGCCCTTCAAACACATTGGTCGACTCGATCAGTTTCGGATCGGTGTCGATTGGCAACCCGTGCCTGGCGGCGATGGGCGACGCGGTCTCCTGGGCGCGCTCCAGCGGCGAGGCCACCACATAGGTGATGTCGCGTTCGGCCAGCCAGCCTGCGACGGCTTCGGCCTGCGCGCGGCCCTTGTCGGAAAGGTGATACCCGGGCTTGCGGCCGTAGAGGATCTTCTCCGGGTTGTACACCTCGCCGTGCCGCATCACGTGCACGATCGTCTGCTCGATCATGCAGGCTCCTGAGCTTGGGCGGCCGCACGGGCGGCGCCAGGCAGGGCGTCGGCGATCCGCTCGAACGCCGCGTCGTCGAGGGCAGTCGAGACGAACCAGGTCTCAAAAGCGCTGCACGGCGGGTAGATACCGGCATCGAGCAGGCCGTGGAAGAAGGCCGGGTAACGCCAGGTTTCGGTGGCCTTGGCCGAGTCGAAGTCGGTGACCTGACCGTCACCGAAGAACACGGTCAAGAAGTTGCCCGCGCGCGAAATCTTGTGTGCCACAGACGCTTCGGTGAGCGCATCGGAGATCAGTCCGGACAGCCGGTCGGCGTTGGTGTCCAGCGCGGCATAGACGGCGTCATCTGCGGCACGCAGCGTGGCCAGGCCCGCGGCCATGGCCACCGGGTTACCCGAGAGTGTGCCGGCCTGATAGACCGGGCCCAGCGGGGCGAGCCGCTCCATGACTTCGGCGCGGCCACCGAATGCCGCGGCGGGCAGGCCGCCGCTCATCACCTTGCCGAAGGTGAACAGGTCTGCGTCGACGGGATCGATGCCGTACCAACCGCCTCGGCTGACCCGAAAGCCGGTCATCACCTCGTCCATGATCAGCAGCGCGCCGGCGTCGGCGGTGATCTGTCGCAGTGCCGCGTTGTAGCCGGGCGCCGGCGGCACTGTACCCATGTTGCCGGGGCTGGCTTCGGTGATGACGCACGCGATCTGGTCGCCGAGCTCGGCGAAGGTGGCCCGCACCGCATCCAGGTCGTTGTAGGGCAACACGATGGTATCGGCAGCGGCCGCGCCGGTGACACCGGGCGACGACGGCAGGCCAAGCGTCGCGACACCGGAACCCGCGGCGGCCAGCAGCGCGTCGCTGTGACCGTGGTAGCAGCCGGAGAACTTCACGATCTTGGGCCGGCCGGTGAAGCCGCGAGCCAGCCGGATGGCGCTCATGGTGGCCTCGGTACCGGAGTTGACGAAGCGGATGAGCTGCACCGGAGCCACCCGGTCGATGATCTCGCGGGCCAACTCGGTCTCGGCGGGCGTCGGCGCTCCGAAGGACAGGCCGTTGGCCGCGACAGTCTGCACCGCTTCGACCACCGCGGGGTGGGCGTGACCCAGGATCATCGGGCCCCAGGAACACACCAGGTCGACGTAGCGGTTGCCGTCGGCGTCGGTCAGCCAGTAGCCGCTCGCGGAGGTGATGAACCGCGGCGTACCGCCGACTGAGGAGAAGGCCCGCACCGGCGAATTGACCCCGCCAGGGATGACAGTGGACGCGTCGGCGAACAGTTTCGCGGAGACGTCGGTAGAAACCATGACCACCAGTGTCCCAGGCGTGCGCGAATGGACCAACTACAGGGCGTAGTCGAAGGCTGATACCGCCCTTGGGCCGCCGCGGCGGGCGCAGTCATCCCACGCGCCGCCCGACCTGGCGCCGACGGTTGTGTCCGCCTCTGTTGCCTGGAACAGCGACGCAAGTGGCAGACGTGACAACAGTGCCGCACGCGACCCAGCAGACCCGGCGCAGCCCTACTTCTGCAGCGTGAGCTTGAACACCGGATGGTCGACATCGTCGGGCAGTTGCTGCCAGTAGCCCTCGACCACCTTGCCGGCCAACGGCCGGTACACCGCGATGATCGGCGCCCGCTGTTCGACCGGCACCTCGCCGGCCAGATAGTTCACCTTGCCGAGAGCCACCACCGGATTGGCCCGGACGTTTTTCACCCACGCCGATTCACCGCGGGTGGACACCAGGTACTTCACCCCGTCCACCTCCGGAACGACGACCGGGATGCGCTGCAATTCGCCATTGGAGGCTCGGGTGACCGTCAGCGTCTCGCTGCCACCGGCACCGGTGACCCGCGCGATGCGGTTGAAGACGTGAACCACGAACCACGGCGGCTTGAGATAGGCCATGACTACACCCCTGACAGTGCGTCGTCGAGGATGTCCAAGCCTCGCTTGGCATCGTCGATGCTGATGTTGCAGGGCGGCACCAGGTGGAAGCGGTTGTAATTCATGAACAACAGCAGACCGCTCTTCTTGGCGCGCGTATTGATGGCGCCCATCTCCGGCGAGCTGCCGCCGTAGGGTGCCAGCGGCTCCTTGGTCGCGCGGTCCTTGACCAGCTCCACCGCCCAGAACACCCCCAGGCCGCGGACGTCGCCGACGATGTCGTGCTTCTCGGCCAAGGCAGCCAGGCCCGGACCGAAGACGTCGGTGCCGATCATCTCGGCGTTCTCGACGATCTTCTCGTCGTGCATCGCGGTCAGCGTTGCCACCGACGCGGCGCAGGCCAGCGGGTGACCCGAGTACGTCAGCCCACCCCCGTACGGCTTGTCCAGGAAGCGGTCCAGGATCTTGTCGCTGACGATGACACCGCCGAGCGGCACATAGCCGGAGTTGACGCCCTTGGCGAAGGTGATCAGGTCAGGGCTGACGCCAAAGTTGTCCAGCGCGAACCACTTTCCGGTGCGCCCGAAGCCGGCCATCACCTCGTCGAGGATCATCACGATGCCGTGCTGGTCGCACAGTTCGCGCACGCCCTGCAGGTAGCCCGGGGGCGGCGGCATGATGCCGACGGTGCCGGGCACCGATTCCAGGATGATCGCCGCGAACGCCCCCGGACCTTCGAACTCGATGACCGAGCGCAGATGCGCCAACGAGCGTTCCGTCTCCTCCTCGGGTGTCTGCGAACCGAACTGGCTGCGGTACAGGAACGGGCCGAAGAAGTGCGTGGTGCCTGCGGTGCCGTAGTCGTTGCCCCAACGCCGGGTGTCACCGGTCAGGTTGACCGCCAGCTGAGTGCCGCCGTGGTAGCTGCGGTAGGTGGACAGCGTCTTGTAGCGGCCGGTGTACACGCGGGCCATCCGGACGGCGTGCTCGACGGCGTCGGCGCCGCCATTGGTGAAGAACACCCGGTTGAACCCTTCGGGGGCCACCTGGCAGATCAGATCGGCAGCGGTGGCGCGGGCCTCATTGGCGTGCTGCGGTGCGATGGTGCAGAGCTTGGCGGCCTGCTCGGCGATCGCGGCCACCACCTTTGGGTGCTGGTGGCCGATGTTGGTGAACACCAGCTGGCTGGAGAAGTCCAGCAGCCGGTTGCCGTCGCCGTCGACGACGTAGCTGCCCTCAGCGCCGGTGATGACCAGCGGGTCCAGATTGCCCTGCGCGGACCACGAGTGGAACACGCGACTGCGTTCCAGGTCGTAGATCCGACGGGCGTCGGGATTTGTGGGCGCGGGCATGGATCCCTCCTTGAGGCTGAAACCTGGCGGGCCGCTTGCGCGACGCCGATGTCGCCGTGGCCGACTGTCGCTGAGGTTACTCGCTGGCCTAGCCATCACTTGCCGCGATGACGGACGATGGCGACATGCAAATGCCACAGTGGGTCGCACGACTGAACCGATACACCATTAATCCCGTGATGCGGCTCTGGGCCGGCTGGGCGCCCGCCATGGGCATTATGGAACACGTCGGACGTAAGTCCGGCAAGACTTTTCGTACCCCGCTGACGGTGTTCAGCACCGACGACGGGGTCGCCATCTTGCTGACCTACGGGCCGAACCGGGACTGGCTCAAGAACATCACCGCCGCCGGCGGTGGGCGGCTGAAGCGTCACGGCCACACGTTCGATGTCACCGAACCCCGGATGGTCACCCGCGCCGAAGCCGCCGGACAGGTCACCGGCCTCGGACGGTTTGCGTTCCCGCACTTGCCTTTTGACTACGCGGTGCTACTCCACCGGGCCTGAGCTCTTCAGGTTCTGACGCAGCCGGTCAAGGCCGGGCCCGCTGAGTTCCTCCAGCGCGCTCAGCCGGGCGCCCATCGCCATCAGCAGCGACTCGCCGGGACCGCTCACCAGCGGACCGCTGCCGAACGACCAGTCGACATCGGTGGCCGCCAGCCGTACTCCCCTGGCCCGCCACGCGCCGCGCATCAGCGGTGCGTACCGCGCGAAATCGAGCACGGCGCACAGCCGCCCGTCCGGGATGGCCCGCGGTATCCCCAGTGGGCGGCGGATGTCCTGCTGGTGCACCATGCCGTCGACCAGCGCGATCATGCCGCCGAAGCCGGCGGTGAACCCGTGCGGGTCGGGGTGACGCTGGACCATCTGACACAGCTGCTCGGAGGTCCAGTCGCGATACAGGTTCAGCACGCGGGCATTGATCCGGCCCGGGATGAGCCCGCCTCGCACGAATTGCCAGACGGTCTCACCCCGGCTCAGCTCATCGAAACCGAAGGCATGCGCGGCCACGTCGCGCACCCGCCAGCCCGTACACAGCGATTGTTGGTCCCACTGCTCGGGAGTGAGCCCGGACAGCAGTTCGACGAAGTCCGCGCGCTCGGCCCGGGCCAGGTCCATTGTCGTCATGAAGCAGCCGCGGCCTCGGCAAACCGCTCCAGGGTGTTGGGCCAGCCACCGGGCGAATCAAGGATGCCGCGCATCTGCTCTGCCGCATCGCCATACCGCTCCAGGTTGGTGTGCCGTAGGTCAACGCGGGTGTGGCCTGGCCCTTCGGCGGTGAAGGTGATCTCGACGTCGGTCTGGAACTCCGGGTCGAACTTCCAGTCCGCGCCAATCTGCCACAGCAGCACCACTTTTCGCGGCGGTTGCCAATCCGCTACCCGACCCCACTGGCACTCGGTACCGTCGGCACCGCGTTCATACCAGCGGCCACCGGCCCGCGGTTCGATGACCACCGCTTCGAAGGGCGAGCCGCCGATCGAATGTTCAGCCGGCCAGTAGTCGGTCATCCTTTCGGTGAACAGCTCGAATGCCTGTTGTTCCGACAGCGGCACGGTCACCGATCGGAAGACCTCCACAACGGTCGACTCATTGCTCATCTTGCTCATCGTTGTTCCCCAGTTCTTTGTCGAGTTCTGCATCGCGCTGCGCCTGCGCAGCCAAAATGGCGAAGTTGTCCAGCGTGGTTTCCCAGAACCGGTCGAGGTAATCCCGCACCGCCATCAGCCCCGCTTGATTCACCCGGTAAACCCGGCGAGTGCCGGCCACTTGCTCCACCACCAGCGCGGCTTCCTTCAGCACCCGCAGGTGCTGCGAGACCGCCGGACGGGACACCGGCAGCCGGTCTGCCAATGCCCCTACGGCACTGGGGCCCTCGACGAGGATCTCCAGAATCGCCCGACGCGTGCGGTCTCCCAGTGCGTCGAGAACAGCGTCGGCAGTCGGTGGCATATTGGTAAGTCTCCACTAACGGTAAGCATTGGTCAACCGTTAGTGGAAACTTACCCTCAAGGAGAAGTGGTCGCCTTCGTCGACTGCGCCCGCAGCGCCGGCGGCAGGCTGGGTAGGAAGTGCCGGGCCGCGAAGGCACGGATGTCCTCGGCGGTGTCCAGCGCCTCGACGCTCGGCAGCATCAGCGCCATCGCGGCGTACCGCAGGATGGTGTCGGCCAGATCGTTGACGGCCTGTTCGCCGATCCGGTCGGCGAACCCCGCCGGGAAGATGACCCGCAGGGCTGTGGCCATCCGGTCGACCGCCGCAGAGTAATGGCGGTGCGCCAACTCCAGCAGCAGCGCCGGCTCGTCGACCATCAACTGGTTGAGCACCCGATGCCTGCGGAACCGCAAGATCGACAGAGTGAACGCTTCGACGTACAAATCCGATTGCGGCGCAGCATTTTTCAGCTCGTCAGCGATATCGGCGAACAACTCGGTGTTCTCCCGCTCGACCACAGCAGCGACCAATTCGTCACGGTTGGCAAAACGTCGGTAGATGGTGGTGCGGCTGACCCCTGCCCGTTTGGCGACATCGTCCAGCGCGACCCGACGGATGCCGTGCCGTTCGAATTCCGCCAGGGCTGCATCGAGGATGACAGCCGTCGCGTCAGTGGCCGTGGGCATAGCCCACTTGCGCAAACTTGTTGTACCGCACCGACATCGGCAACCGGTCCCACATCCAGTTGACCGGCTTGGAGCGCCACGCCGCGGCGAACAGTTGGTAGGCCCGCTCCTGCCGGTCGGTCCACGGCAGCTCCAGCATTTCGCGCGCCTGGGGCGGCAGACCGCCGGTGGTCAGGAAAGCCGCGACCGGGTTGAACACCGGCGCGACCATTCGCCACGCCACCGGGTTTACCGCCTTGGGCTTCGGAAAGCCCTTGGTGACATAGCCGACGCCGTATCTGGCCGTTTTATGTGGTACCGCAACATCATTCAGCATGTGTGCCCAGTACTGCTCGAACTCGGCATAGGTCGCCGGCATCGGGCGTTCGCTGACGCCGTAGCGGCGATACCAGGTCTTTGATTCGAGGTAGATCCGTTCCTTCTCGTCGTCGGTCAACCGCTTGACGAAGGTGTCGGCGAAGTACAGCACCTGCTCGACGAAAGTGGCGTGGGCCCAGTAATACGTCTCCGGGTCAAGGGCATGGTAACGGCTCCCGTCGGGCATGTCGCCCTTGATGTTGTGGTGGAAGTCGCGGACCTGGGTGCCGGCCTGAGAGCCGGAGCTGTCGTCGTCCGAACCATAAACGGTGCGGAAGATCGGCGGCAACGACCGCTTGATCCGAGCCGAGGTGTCGGCGAAGAACACGGAATGGTCCAGCACTCCCTGCCCAAGTTCGGCCAGCATGTTCTGCAGCACTGCGGGCCGCGGGCCGATCAGGAACATCCGGTTGTCGCCGAAGTACTTCCACACCA
The DNA here is from genome assembly GCF_029892685.1 of Mycobacterium sp. OTB74. GTDB lineage: Bacteria > Actinomycetota > Actinomycetes > Mycobacteriales > Mycobacteriaceae > Mycobacterium. The sequence continues at coordinate 77,002 of NZ_JARXVD010000015.1, forward strand.
ACGAATCGGGCCCCAGCGGGAGGGCGTCGACCAGCTCCGACTGTTCCACAGTTTCGGTCATGCGGACAGTGTTACAAATTTTGCACTTTGTAGCAATGGGGCATACCCCACCCATATACACGCGAGCGTGCGTGTCGGCGGCCGACTCCCCCGCAAGCGGGAGGTACCCCCAGCACGGCTCGCGGAAAAAGGAGGGGTCTACTTCACCGGCAGGCCGGTGAGCGCCCGGCCCATCACCAGCCGCTGAATCTCACTGGTGCCCTCGAAGATGGTGAAGATTTTGGCGTCGCGGTGCATCCGCTCGACGGGATAGTCCCGGGTGTAGCCGTTGCCGCCGAGGATCTGGATGGCCTCGTCAGTGACGTAGACCGCCGCCTCACTCGCCACGAGCTTGGCCATGGAACCCTCGGCATTCAGGAACGGCTTGTTGTTGCGGGCCATCCACCCGGCCCGCCACACCAGCAGCCGGGCGCTGTCCACCTTGGTCTTCATGTCGGCGAGCTTGAACGCGATGGCCTGGAAGTCGCCGACCGGCTTGCCGAACTGCTCGCGCTGCTGGGCGTACTCCAGCGCATACTCGTAGGCTGCCCGGGCGACACCGAGCGCCATGGCGCCGACCGTCGGCCGGGTGCGCTCAAAGGTCTTCATCGCGGCCTGGCCCGCCGAACTCTTGCCTTCCCGAGTACGGGCGATCCGCTCCTCGAACTTCTCCCGGCCACCGATGATCAGCCGGCCCGGGATCCGAACGTCGTCGAGCACCACCTCGGCGGTGTGCGAGGCCCGGATGCCGTGCTTACGGAACTTCTGTCCCTGACTGAAGCCCTTGGTGCCCGGCGGGATGATGAACGTCGCCTGGCCCCGCGACCCCAACTCGGGGTACACCGAGGCCACCACGATGTGGACGTTGGCGATGCCGCCGTTGGTGGCCCAGGTCTTGGTGCCGTTCAGCACCCACTCGTCGGTGGCCTCGTTGTAGCGCGCCTTGGTGATGATCGCCGAAACGTCCGATCCCGCACCAGGTTCGGACGAACAGAACGACGCGAGCTTGACGTCGTCGGCCGTGCCGAACATCTGTGGCAGCCACTCACCCATCTGTTCCGGGGTGCCGGTGGACGCCAGCGACGCCGCCGCCAGCCCGGTGCCCATGATGGCCAGCGCGATGCCCGCATCACCCCAGAACATCTCTTCGAACGCCGTCAGCATGCCCAGCCCACTCGGCTCAGCGGCCTGGGTGGCGAAGAACTCCATCGAGTACAGGCCGACCTTGGCGGCCTCCTGGATCAACGGCCACGGGGTCTCTTCGCGCTCGTCCCACTCCTCGGCCGCAGGCCGGATCGTGTTGACAGCGAATTCGTGGACCCAGTCTCGGACCTCGATGACATCGTCGGAAAGTTGGAGCGAAAACGACATGGAGGCAACCCTACTGGCTGCGCCGTAACCGCCCGATCCCCAGCACCGCGAGAACCCCGGCGACCATCGCCAGGAACAACGAAAGCGACAGGTTGGCCGGGTCGTACAGGACCGAGGTCTTCGTCGGTTCACCTGCGATCACGGGCTGCACCTGGGCAACCGAGGACGCGGCCAGCCAGCTCCACACGCACGCGACCGCCGCCGCCAACGCCAACAGCAGCTCGGCAGCCGCGATGATCCGACTGCGTTGTCGCCCACTCACTCGTCGTCCTCCTCGACCGTCTGTGTGCCCAACTCTTCGAGTTGCGCGCGCAGCGTGCGGTGCCGCCGTGCCCACGCCTGGGCGGTGCGCTCTCCGCTGAGTCTGAGCCCGATACCGGTGCGCCCGCGTGGCACTCCGGTCAGCTCGCCGAGCGCCCGCGACGACTGCCAGCGCGGCGTTGTCGAACCACGGGCCTCCGGGTACAGCGAGACGATGGTGTCGACGCGGATGGACTCCTGACCCTGACGCAGGTACTCAGGCGTCAGCTCGACTGAGGTGTGGATACGTGCGGCCTTGACCTGGATGAACATGAACCCCGTCACCACGACCAGGAAGGCCACCGGCACCAGCGGATCGACCCGGTGCGCAGACCACACCTGCATCCCGGCCAGTGATACCGCTGAAAAGGGACCGAGCGCCAGCCACCACCAACTGGCACCGGGCTCACTGAACAGGATCTGTTCGGCCTCCGCCTCTACGGGTGTATCCGTCACGTATCGGCCTCTCCGTCAAACCACTGCTGAGCCACCGGCCGAGTGATCGACACCGTCCCGGCGATCGATAACGCCATCACCACCACCAGCACCAGCAACCCCAGTGGATCGGTCCCAAACGCCAACAGCAGCAAAACGATCAGCAGCACCGTGCCCATCGCCAATGCGGCCGCAGCGCGGCGGAAACGGGCATCTCCACGGCGCGCCCTACCGGCCAGGAAACCCTGGCTGAGCCCGACCACGACCAAGAGGCCACCGATTGCCCGGAACTGTATGGGGATGTTGAGGCTGAGCTGCCACAGTCCCAGCGCGGCCAACAGCACCGCGCCCGCCACCCAGCACCAGAAAGCCACCGTGACGGCCTTCGGCCGGGCGGGCGGGACGGGTGTGGGCTCGTTCATGGTCGGCCAGCCTAACGGGTGAAGAACTTGGTCGAGTCCGGTCGGTGCAGCAGGTACACGCCACCTCCGATCAGGACCGAAGCGCCGATAGCGCAGACCGCATAACCGACCGCCGCGGCAGCGCCGCCGAAATCGCCGAACAGGCCGGAGGCCAGAAAGACGATGGTGAACGCCGATCCGCCGGTTAAGATGCTGCGCGCCCATCGATAGCCCTGGCGCAGCAAGACCAGGAACGTGACCACCAGCACCGCGACCACGAACACCATCAGGCCCGACGACACATAGATCACGCCCGGACTGGCCGAACCGTGGCCCGACGCTGCGGTTCGGGCCGTCGTCACCAGACTGATCACGTAGCCGATGACTGCCAACGGCAGCGCAGCGAGCCAAAGCCACACACCGGTGTCGACGTCGTGCGGACGCTGCGGGTCCAGTTGTGTGTTCACCGCAGCCAACCGGCGACGTCGGTCGCCCAGTAGGTCAGGACGATATCCGCACCCGCGCGCCGGATGCTGGTCAACGACTCCAATACCGAAGCCCGCAGGTCGATCCAGCCATTGGCGGCGGCCGCGCTGATCATCGAGTACTCACCCGAAATCTGGTATGCCGCAACAGGAACCGGCGATATCTCGGCGGCTGCGCGGACCACGTCCAGGTAGCTCATGGCGGGCTTGACCATCACCATGTCGGCACCTTCGGCAATGTCCAACTCGATCTCGTGCACCGCCTCGCGGCCGTTGCCCGGATCCTGTTGGTAGGTGCGACGATCGCCTTCAAGACTGGACCCCACCGCTTCGCGGAACGGCCCGTAGAACGCCGACGCGAACTTGGCGGCATAGGCCAGGATCAGCACGTTCTCATGACCCGCGGCGTCCAGCCCGTCGCGGATGGCCGCTACCTGGCCATCCATCATGCCGCTCGGCCCCAACACCTGAGCACCCGAATCAGCCTGTGCTACAGCAAGTTTCACGTACTGCTCATTGGTGGCGTCATTATCGACCCGGCCGGCCTGATCCAGCACCCCGCAGTGCCCGTGGTCGGTGAACTCATCCAGACAGGTGTCGGCCATCAGCACCGTGGCGTCACCCAAATCCGAATTCAGTTCGCGCAGAGCCAGATTCAGGATGCCGTTCGGATCGACGCCCTGGGACCCGGTGGCGTCCTTGTCCGAATCGCACGGCACACCGAAAAGCATCAGCCCGCCGACACCGGTCGCTACGGCTTCGGCCGCCGCATGGCGCAGCGAATCCCGGGTGTGTTGCACCACCCCGGGCATCGACTCGATGGGCCGCGGTTCGGACAGCCCGTCGGCGACAAACATGGGCAGCACCAGATGCCGTGGCTCCAGCGATGTTTCAGATACCAAGCGCCTCAGGGCCGGGGTGGCCCGCAAGCGCCGGGGCCGATGCCTGGGAAAGGACAACAGCAATGCCTTCCTTCTGCGCGGAGCGCGCTTAGCGGCGACGGCTCTTCTTGCGCGGCGGCGGCAGTGCACCCTCGGCGCGCAGTCGAGCGGCATGCTCGGCCAGCGCCTCCACCAGTGGGCCGACCGCCGCTGTCTCCGGCTGCACATCCACCCGCAGGCCGAATTCGGCTGCAGTTTCAGCAGTTTTCGGGCCGATGCAAGCAACGATGGTGCGGGCGTGCGGTTTTCCGGCGATACCGACCAGGTTGCGCACCGTCGAACTCGAGGTGAAGCAGACCGCGTCGAAGCCGCCGGTCTTGATCATCTCGCGGGTGTGCGCTGGCGGCGGGGCAGCCCGCACGGTCCGGTAGGCCGTCACATCCTCGATCTCCCAACCGCGTTCGCGCAGGCCCTCGGCCAGCGTCTCGGTTGCGATGTCGGCACGCGGCAGCAGCACACGGTTCACCGGGTCGAAAATCTCGTCGTACTCGGGGAATTCGTCCAGCAGCCCCAGCGAGGACTGCTCGCCGGCCGGCACCAGCTCGGGGTTGATGCCGAAAGAGCGCACCTTGTCCGCAGTCGACTGACCGACGCAGGCGATCTTCACGCCGGAGAAGGCCCGGGCGTCCAGACCGAACTCATTGAACTTCTCCCACACCGCGCGAACGGCGTTGGTGGAGGTGAACACCACCCACTGGAAGCGTCCGTCGACCAAGCCCTTGACCGCGCGCTCCATCTGCGCGGGGCTGCGCGGCGGCTCGACGGCGATGGTGGGCACCTCGATGGGCGACGCACCGTGACCGACCAGCCGGTCGCTCATCTCGCCGGCCTGATCCTTGGTGCGCGGCACCAGCACGGTCCAGCCGTACAGGGCGCGGCTCTCCCACCAGTTCAGCTTGGCGCGGTTGGCGACGGTCTTGCCGATGGTGACCACCAGCGGGCCGGCCAGCGGACCGGCGGGCTCTGGACCGACCGGCTTGTCCAGCACGGCCTTGTCCAGCAGCCCGGCCAGCGTGGTCTCAATCGAGCGCTGCTGGCAGGTGGTGCCGTTGGCGGTGACGACGCACGGCGTGCCCTCGGTCAGGCCGAACTCGATCAGGGTCTTGGCGGCCTCCGGCAGGTGCGACACCGTCGCATGCAGAATCAGCGGGCCCGGCGCGGCGGCCAGCGCAGCCCAGTCCACATTGGGGTCGCGGACGTCGGCAACGGTGTGCGAGGAACCCAGCGGCAGGCCGGCGTAGGTGGGCACAGCAGTCGCTGACGGCAGGCCCGGCACGATCTCGAAGTGCGCCTGGGTCTTGGCCAGCGCGTTGATCTCGGTGATCACCGCATCGATCGACAGCGGGTCACCGGCGACCAGCCGCACCACATCGGCGCCGGAGCGGGTCTCGGCGATAAGCTGCTTGGCCACCTCAGCCGGATCACCCAGCGCCGGGCGCACATCCACGCCGTTGGGGAACGTCATGGTCGGCACCGAAGACACAGTCGACGTCTCCACTGCGTCGCCCGTGTCCGCAGGGGACTCGGCAGCCGCCTCGGCCGCATCGACCGGCTCGGGGCCGGACGCCGGCGGCAATTCGATACCGATCAGGGCCAGCACCGCTTCGGGCACATCATGGTCGGTGAAAACCAACGCAGCATTAGTCAGTACGTTGCGCGCACGCGTCGTCAACAGCCCCGGATCACCAGGCCCGGAACCGACGAAGGTGATGCGGCCGGGCTTGTGCTTACGCACTCGGGTCGTCATCTCTTACTCCCGCTCTACAGTCCGCTGGTCCAACACATCGCGCGCTCCCAGCTCGAACAACTCCGCGGCCACCGAGAGCGCCAGCTCCCGTGCCCGTTCGGGTGTACCGATACCGGACGCACGGATCACGTCGGACCCGTCCAGCGCCGCCACGCAACCGCGCAGCGACAGCTCTTCGAAGACCCGGCCGTCCTCGTCGATGGATTCGACCACTTCAGCGATCGCACCCACCGGCGCGGAACAGCCCGCCTCCAGTTCGGCCAACAGAACTCGTTCGGCAGTGACCGCGGCGCGCGTATCGGGATGGTCCAGCTTTCCCAACAGCGTCACCAGATCGGTATCACCCACGCGGCACTCGACCGCGAGGGCACCCTGGGCCGGCGCTGGCAACATCTGCACCGGCTCGAGGCTCTCGGTGACGGCATCGAGTCGCCCGATGCGGGCCAGACCCGCCCGAGCGACGACAACCGCGTCGAGATCACCACTACTTACCCTGTTCAACCTGGTATCTAGGTTGCCTCGTAGGGGGCGAATTTCCAAACCGAGACCCAGTGCTCTAAGCTGTGCCGCCCGTCGCGGGCTTGACGTGCCGACCACAGAGCCCGCCGGCAACTCCCCGAGCACCATTCCGTCGCGTGCCACCAACGCGTCTCGCGCATCTTCCCGGGGCGGGATGGCGGCGATCACGAAGCGCTCATCGGGAGCAGTCGGCAAATCCTTATAGGAATGCACCGCGACGTCGATGCGGTCATCGGCCATGGCCTCACGCAACTCGGTGGTGAAGATGCCGATCCCGATCTCAGCTACCGGTGCCTGCGAACGGTCGCCATCGGTGCTGATGACAACGAGTTCGGCGGGCTGGCCGAGAGCTATCAACGCATCGCGGACGGTACCGGCCTGAGTGGTAGCCAGAAGGCTGCCCCGGGTGCCGATCCGCACTGCGGTTTTGCGGGTCGAGGGATTACTCACCAAACGTCTACTCAGCCTCGCCGTGATCGAATTGCGGCTCTATGGCCGCCAAATCTGTTGTCACCAAAGGTAATTCACCACCGGAGACCGCGTCGACGGCCTGCGGGTCGAGCTCGAACAGCTCGCGCAGCGCTTCGGCGTAGCTGTCGCCACCGGGCGCGCTGGCCAGTTGCTTGACCCGCACGGTCGGAGCGTGCAGCAACTTGTCGACAACGCGCCGGACCGTCTTGGCCACCTCGTCGCGGTGTGCGGCGTCCAGCCCAGGAACCCTGTTGTCCAGCCGCAGCAGCTCGGCCTCGACCACGTCGGCAGCGCGCTGACGCAGCGCCGTGACGGTCGGGGTGACCTCGGCCATCCGCTGGCCGGCCAGATAATTGGCAACCTCAGCAGCGACGATCGAGCGGGCCGCATCGGCGTCGGACGCAGCGGCCCGGGCCGACGGCTCACGCTGGATGCGGTCCATATCGATCATGGACACACCGGGCAGGCCGGCGATCGCGGAGTCGACGTCGCGCGGCATGCCCAGGTCGCAGACGGCCAGCGGGCGGTTCTCCGACCGGCCGGCCAAACCACGGTGCGCGTCGGCCAGGGACACCACCGGGCGCACCGCGCCGGTACACGCGACCACCACGTCGGCGTTGGCCAGTGCGGCGGAAATGCCGTCCAAGGTGTACGCCTGGGCAGCGACGCCCTGCGCCGTCAGGTTTTCCACCATGCGCTCGGCATGCGGCAGCGTGCGGTTCACCACCTCGACGCGGGCGATGCCCGCACGGGCCAGATGAGCGGCAGCCAGCGCGCCCATGGAGCCTGCGCCGATGATCGCGGCGGTCCGCCCGGCCAGAGAAGTCAGCTTGGCCTCGGCCATATCCAGCGCGACCGACACCACCGAGGCGCCTGCCGCGTCGATGCCGGTCTCGGAATGCACGCGCTTGCCGACCGATAGCGCCCGCTGGGACAGCTCATGCAGCGTGCGGCCGACGGCCTGATTGGCTTCGGCACTGGCGTAGGCACGCCGCACCTGGCCCAACACCTGGGCTTCGCCGATGACGGCCGAATCCAGGCCGCTGGCCACCGCGAACAGGTGCTCGACAGCGGCTTCGGCGTAGCGCACATAGGCGTATTTGGTCAGATCGTTCAGCGACATGCCCGACCGCTCGGAGAGCACCGAGCCGATCACCGACAGCCCGCCGTGGAAGGCGTCGACAACCGCGTAGACCTCGACCCGGTTGCACGTGGACAGCACCATGGCCTCGGTGACCAGAGACGATTCCAGCAGCTGCTCGACCATCTTGGCTTGTTCGGCTTCGTCGGTGCTGAGTTGTTCAAGCACAGAAACTGGCGCACTGCGGTGCGAAACCCCGAAAAGCAGCACGCTCACGGCTTGATTACACCTCTCCCCGTCGCTTCGTCGGCCCAAGGAACGTCGTCAAAGGTAGCCGCTCACCAGCCTGCTCACCAAATCTGCTATATGACTGTGGACCCGCCCGTACGACGAGGTCAACCCGCGCTCAGCTGGCCAGATCGGCGCGCAGTTGCTCCTCATCGACTTCCCAGTAGCTGTGCTCGACATCGTCGAGCAACACCACCGGCAGCCGATCGCCGAATTCGGCACGCAACGACGGGTCGCCACTGGCGGCTGCGGCGTCGACGTCAACACTCGTCAGGGCGAAGCCAAGTTCATCGGCAAGCACCGCCAGTTGCCCGGCCGCGCGCTCGCACATGGTGCAGCCGGCGCGGGTGAGCAAGGTCACGCGACTTTGTCCTTGTGGCCGACGGTCCGCTGAACGTGTCACGCGTATCAGTATCGCGTGACTTAGTGTTGACGTGTGTCCGAGTCCAGCCGCGTGACCACCGACGAGCCCGCGGATGAGGGCGCGCCCGTCGTCGCCCCGCCGCCCCCTCCGGACCTGACCGCGGCGGCGTTCTTCGACGTCGACAACACCCTGGTGCACGGATCCTCGTTGGTGCACTTCGCCCGCGGCCTGGCCGCCCGCGACTACTTCACCTACTCCGATCTGGCCCGCTTCGGCTACGCGCAGGCCAAGTTTCAGCTGACCGGCAAGGAGAACAGCGACGATGTCGCAGCCGGCCGGCGCAAGGCGCTGTCGTTCATCGAAGGCCGGCAGACCGCCGAGCTGGAGGCCCTCGGCGACGAGATCTACGACGAGATCATCGCCGACAAGATCTGGCAGGGCACCCGGGCGCTGGCGCAGATGCACCTGGACGCCGGGCAGCAGGTATGGCTGGTCACCGCCACACCCAAAGAGCTGGCCGAGACCATCGCCCGCAAGCTCGGCCTGACCGGCGCGTTGGGCACGGTCGCCGAGTCGGTGGACGGCGTGTTCACCGGGCGGCTGGTGGGCGACATCCTGCACGGGGTCGGCAAGGCTCACGCGGTGCGGCAGCTGGCCATCCGCGAAGGGCTGAACCTGCGCCGGTGCACGGCCTATTCGGACAGCTTCAACGACGTGCCCATGCTGTCCCTGGTGGGCACCGCCGTCGCGATCAACCCGGACGCCGCGCTGCGCGATGTGGCCCGCGAACGAGGCTGGGAAATCCGGGACTTCCGCACCGCCCGCAAGGCCGCACGGATCGGGGTTCCGTCGGCGCTGGCACTGGGTGCGGTCGGCGGTGCGCTGGCCGCCATGGCGTCCCGCAAGGGCACCTAAACCCGGTTCTCTCCCCGTCCAAACGGACAAACGGGCCGCGATGTACGGAGTAGCCCCGACCATGTTGTCGATCTCGACGCCAGCCGCCGCGGCCGGCCCCAGGCCCGAAGCTGACCAAAGGCCCAGACATTCGCTGATAGGCTCACGCGCCATGGGCATTGCGGACGACATCATCGGAACCCACTACCGGTATCCGGACTACTTCGAGGTCGGCCGCGAGAAGGTCAAAGAGTTCGCTGCAGCGGTCCAAGACGACCACCCGGCGCACTTCTCGGAGGAGGCCGCAGCCGAGTGCGGTTCTGATGCCCTCATCGCGTCGTTGACGTTCATCGCGGTCGCCGGCCGGCGGGTCCAGCTCGAACTGTTCGACAAGTTCGATGTGCCGATCAACCTCGAGCGCGTACTGCACCGCGACCAGAAGCTGATCTACCACCGTCCGATCAAGGTCGGCGACAAGCTGTGGTTCGACTCGTACCTGGACTCGGTCATCGAGTCGCACGGCACCGTGATCAGCGAAATCCGTGCCGAAGTCACCGACGACAACGGCGAGCCGGTGATGACCAGCATCGTCACCATGCTCGGCGAGGCCTTGCACGATGGCGAGGCCGGCGAGGTCAGCGCCCAGATCGCCGCAGCCCGCGACGCCGCCATCGCGAAAATGGTTGCCGCACAAAACAGCTAACGTACAAAAAGGGGCCGCTCACCACGCGTGAGCGGCCCCTTTTGTACACGTTTCACGGCGTCTTGCTGCACAAACGCGCACGCTCGCGCAAAAAGTCAGATGAAGGTTCCGCGGCGGTTGGCCAGTAGTTGGTACAGCGTCTGCTGAATGGTCGCGCGCACCTGATCGGTCAACTCGAAGGTGATCATCGGGTCGTCAGCCGCGGTCTCGTCGTAATCGGCGGTTTCGATGGGCTCGCCAAACTGGATGTACCACTTGGACGGCAGCGGCAACATGCCGACCGGACCCGCCAGCGGGAACAGCGGCGTCAGCGGGAAATACGGCAGGCCGAAAAGCCGGGCCAGCAACTTCACGTCGGCGATCATCGGGTAGATCTCCTCGGAACCGACGATCGAGCACGGCACGATGGGCGCCCCGGCACGCAATGCCGCCGACACGAAGCCGCCACGGCCGAACCGCTGCAGTTTGTAACGGTCCCGGAATGGCTTACCCAGGCCTTTGTACCCCTCAGGAAACACCGCGGTCAGCTCGCCGGCGGCCAGCAACCGATGTGCGTCGCCGGTGCAGGCCATGGTGTGACCGGCCTTGCGCGCCGCCTGCCCGATCATGGGCATGTCGAAGACCATGTCGGCGGCCAGCAAACGCAAGTCGCGGTGCGCCGGATGCTTGTCGTGCACGGCCACCGAAGTCATGAGCCCGTCGAACGGCAGCACACCGGCGTGGTTTGCCACGATCAATGCTGCGCCCTCGGACGGCAGATTCTCGATGCCGGATACCTCAACCCTGAACCACGAGTTGAACAGCGTCCGCAGCAACGGCAAGAAGACCGCGTTGTTCAAGTGCGGGTCGAAGCCGAACTCGTCGACCACGTAGTCACCGGCCATCCGCTTCTGAATGAACTCCGACGCGTCGGCGATTCTTTTGGCCAGTTCGTTGGGCGTGTCGGTGCCATGGCCACTCGATGCGGCGAACCGATGCTCGTCGATCTCCCGGACCACGGCAGCGATCTGCTCGGCCGAAGCCCGGCTGCCCGGGTCACTCAGGAGCGAGGGATGTCGCAGCGAAGCTGCCCGCTGTGCGGCCTTCCGCTGCGCCGCACTGCGTGACGAATTCGAGTGCAGCGGAATCACTTTCGCTTTTGATTCGCCGGCCACGTCCACTTCTCCCCAATTAATAAGCTCAAGCTGGCTTCGTCAGCGCCCCCACCGCTGCGCTGCGGCCACCGCGCGACGTTCCACAGAGCCTACCCAACCCGGGTCAATGATGGGAGTCAGTCCACGTCCAGAGACGTAGTCGTCGAAAGCCTGCAAGGTGGTCCACTTGGGTTGGTACCCGAGATCCTTGGACATCCTCGTGGTGTCCATCACCCGGCCGTAGCTCAGGTAGTTGAGCTGTTCACGATCGAGCTCGATGTGGGTCGTCGCCCGGCGGAATGAATCGAACGCTGCCAGCGCCGTGCGCGGCATCGGCAGCGGAACGCGTCCGGACCGACGGATCGCCTGACTCATCATCATGACGCCGCTAGCACCGATGTTGAAGGTTCCGGCGCGGCCGGCCATCGTGGCGCGCTCCAGGGCCCCCAGAGCGTCCTGCTCGTGCAACAACTGCAAACGTGCGTCGTGTCCGAGCACCGATGGCACCACCGGCCCTGCCAGGTACCGCGACAGCGCGGTGTCCATGGCCGGACCGATCATGTTTGCCAGCCGCAGGATGGTCATGGCGATGTCGGGGCGGCGACGGGCCAGGCCTCTGGCATAACCCTCGATGTCGATGCTGTCCCGGGCGAAGCCCTCCCCCGGCGGGCGTCGAGAAATGCTGTCCTCGGTGAACATCACCGGATCACGCGGGTTGGACCCGTAGACCTCCGACGTCGACTTGAGGATGACGCGACGCACCGACGGTGCCTTCTGACAGGCCGCGAACAGTTGCATCGCGCCCATGACGTTGAGTTCTTTGAGCGTGGCCCGCCCGCCAGACCGAGGTGCGTACGAGGCCGCGGCCGCATGCACCACCGTGTCGACATCGCCGTTTCGGATCACCTTGGCAATAAACGGGTTCCTGATGTCGGCACGAACGAACTCGGCACGCCCCATCCGGCGCAGCATGTCCTTACTCGGCGTGACCGCATCAACTGCGATCACCTGCTCGATCAGGGGGTTCTGAGCCAACCTGGCAGTCAGAAAACCGCCCAGGAACCGGCATGCCCCGGTGACCAGCACCACCTTCGGGTGATGCACTGTCCCCGGGGTTTCTGCACCGGAATCTGATCCATTCGGCGCAGTGGGCCGGCTGCCTTGACGTCCGTCGGCTTCCATCCCGTCAGCCTAGTTGGCGACGCAGATGTGCGCTGCGGACTACTTACCGAGTTTTCTGCGCTGGACCCGGGTGCGACGAAGCAGCTTGCGGTGCTTCTTCTTCGACATGCGCTTACGCCGCTTCTTAATGACTGAACCCATGGACCTTGAAGTCTCCGCTACCTAGACGTCGATCTGTGAAGATCGGTGAAACCAACCCGGCTACTTTACCCGGCGAGGTTTCCAGCCACGAAAACGCCTGCTGAGTGCAGCTGTCCAGCCAGCGCGCAGCAGCGAACGGGGACCCAGCCGACACTCCCGTGCCGGCCCGTCCCGGAGCCTGTCGAACGCTGTCCCGGCTCACCGGCTCAGAGCCGGCGAGGCGGTCGCCTCAGACTGCGTCGTGGTACGAGGACTCAAGCAGGTCATGCACGGCCTTGGCGTGCACGCGAAATGATCGGCCGACACGCACAGCCGGCAACTCACCGTTGTGGACCAGTCGGTATACGGTCATCTTGCTGACCCGCATCAAGCTCGCAACCTCGGCGACTGTCAAAAACTGCGCCCGCGGCTGATCACCAGCGTCGCGTGCGGTTTTGCCACTGGCACTGTCTCGTGCCGATGGCCCGTTCATAGACGTCATCGCAACCCAATCAATCAGGCACGGCCAGCTCCAGCGGCTTCCCCTCCGCTGGCACCAACGCGCGCTTACATCGAGGAGAATAGCGTGGCCAATGGGGTTATTGCGACGGGTGTGGGGATATCAATTTGAAATCTTAGAACTACTCGGTTGTAATTCTCAGCTGCTCAGACCGTGTTTTTGCGGCCTCGACCGCGGCCGCAGCCGCGGCCCGCAGTCCCCCACGCTCCAGTTCCCGCAGCCCAGCGGCGGTGGTGCCGCCAGGAGAGGTGACCGCGGCCCTCAGCTGGGCGGCGCTGGCATCCAGCGAATCTGGACCTGTGCCCTCGCCCGAGGTTTCGATCCGATCCAGCAACATTGCTGCCGAACCGGCCATCGTTTGTGACACCAATTCGGTCGATACCGCCCGCGGCAGGCCCGCCGCGACGCCGGCGTCGATCAGGGCCTCGGCCATCAGGTAGAAGTACGCGGGCCCCGAGCCCGACACCGCCGTCACCGCATCCATCTGGGATTCGGGCACCCGCACCACGCCGCCGACGGCGCCGAAGATCAAGGACACCTCGTCGAGCTGATCGACGGTGGCAAAGCGCCCCGCAGACAAAGCACTGACACCCGCCCCGACCAGCATGGGCGTATTGGGCATGACCCGAACCACCGGCGAACCGGCCAACAGCTTCGACTCGTAGTAGCTGGTGCTCACCCCTGCGGCCACCGACACCAAAACCTGCTCGACGCTGTCGCGGGCCGCTTTCGCGGCGACCGCGGCAACCTCTGTCAGCACCGCCGGCACTGCGTCCGGTTTCACCGCGATGATCACGTAGTCGGCATTTTCTGCGGCATCACGCACATCGGTCACCCGCACCGAATAGGTGTCAGCAAGCTGCTTGGCCCGGTCCGGATAGGTCTCGGCCACCACCAAGTCCTTGGCTTGCCGTCCCGCCCGCAGTAGCCCCGAGAGCAGGGCCTCGCCGATATTTCCGCCGCCGATGATCGCGATTCTCACCACCGGCACAGCCTACGGTGCCGGGACCATCGCCAATTGCCGAGATTGGGCGATGATGCGTCCCAGGCCGTCGACCACCACGTGGTCCTCGTCGAACCATTCCTGGCCGATCTGGGTGGTCGTACACATCACCCGCAGCCAGCCGTCGGCCGGGATGGCCCGCAGGTACGCCGTCAGCTGGATGGTCGGCGCCCAACCCATCCGGTTCACCCCAAAAGTCACCGGAGCCGAGACATCACTGCACATCAGCGCGAACAGCAGGTCCGGTGCAGAGTCCTTGGGCCGGACCCAGTACTCGAAGACAGGAGGGCCCCCGTCGGCCCGCGGCTGCATGGTGATCAACGACGGCCGGATATCGCAGCCGTGCGCCAGGTGCACGATGTCCGCCATCGGATGCCCGGGGCCGATCGGCTCCAGCCCATTGGGCGGCTCTGGCGTCATCAACGGCACCACCGGGTTGGCCGACAGCAGCGGCGCGGCGTCGTCAGGTGTCCCGAGTGTCACCGCCACACGCACCGCTGTGCGCCCGCCCTGGGTCAGTTCAACGTCGGCCAGGCTTACCCTCCGGCCGCGCTTCCTGATGCTCACCACGACGTCCATAGACCCCGGATCGGGTGCCCACAGAAAGCTTCCGGAAACCGCGACCGGTTCGGCACCCCCGGGGACCGAATCGCCGAGCGCGGTTCTGGCCCCGTTCGCGCACAGCGCCAGCATCGCCCCGCCGTGGATCTTGGGGCCGATGGTCCAGTGCTCGTTCAACTCGCCGCGGAAGAGGTGACGGTCGCCGTCTGGGTCGGACTCGATCGGTGTCAGTGCCATCGCATGGGTGAACGACGTCGACCCGGCCATAGGGCTTCCTCCAGAAATTTCTCGGCCGCTCAGCGCATCAGATGCGTGCGCGCGAATTCCAACGACTCGACCAGCAACGCCTCGCGTTCGGCATTGTTCCGTGCGGCCGAGGTGGTCACCTCGAGGATGACGTGACCGGAGAACTCGCTCGCGGCCAGCATCTGGCAAATCTCGACGGTCGGCTGGGTGCCGCGGCCCGGCACCAGGTGCTCGTCGGTGGACGCGCCGTTGCCGTCGCAGAGATGCAGGTGCACCAGGCCCTCGCCCATCCGACGGGCCATGTCGATGGCGTCGGTGCCTGCGGTGGCGCTGTGCGACAGGTCCAGCGTGTAATGCGCGTGATTGCCGTCCAACGGGTCGAAGGAGGGCGCAAACGCCGAGATGCCCGCACCAGGTGCGCCGCCGCGCTTGCGCATTCTCTCGATGGACGGAGCGCCGGTTCCGAAAAAGCGGTCGGCCCGGAACGGGAACATGTTCTCCACCGCGACCAGCACCTCGCTGGCTGCCTCAAGTTCGACAACCTGGTCGGAGAAGCCCTCGGCGTACCGGCGCTGCCAACGAAACGGCGGATGCACCACCACGGTCTGGGCGCCGAGTTGCTCGGCGGCGCGCACGCTGCGTTCCAGTTTCGGAATCGGGTTGGGGCCCCAAACCCGTTGGGAAATAAGCAAACACGGCGCATGCACGCTCAGCACCGGCATGCCATAACGTTGCGACAGGACCTCGATGGCTTTGATGTCCTGGCTTACTGTTTCTGCCCACACCATGAGCTCGACGCCGTCGTAACCCAGGCGGGCGGCGTATTCGAAGGCCGCCTCGGTCCGCAAGGGATAGACCGAGGCGGTGGACAGACCGACCTTGATGGCGGGGCGCACAGGGCGTCAGCGGGCCAAAAGTAACGCCAGCGGGCCGAACGTCACCATGCCGCCGACGAGCATCGCGATCAGCGTGCTGGACAGGTCGTGGCTCTTGCGCACCACCCGCACGCCGGCCACCAGACCGAGGATGACCAGGCCGGACAGCACCAGCGCGACGATCATGTTCCACTTCCACAGCTGATCGAAGGCGAAGAACATGCCGGCGCCGAACGCGACGGCCAAGACGCTCTGCCCGACAGCCCACGCCTTGGGGGCCAGGTCCGTGCGCCGGTGTTCGGCCTGATCCGCTTCGCCGATGCCGTATTCGTCCCCGTGGTGCTCGAATTCGTCGCCCTCGGTGAGGTCATGTTCGAGGTCGCCGTCCAGATCGAACTCGTGGCGCTCGACGTCGGCGTCGCTGGCAAAACCCCCGAACAACGAGTCGTAACCGGAACTGCGGCCGGCCCGCGACGTCCCACGGGGGCTACCTGCACGAGTGTCGGCGGAGACCGACGCGTCGTCATCATCGTGCTCGACATCATGGTCATCGAACTCGACAGCGGGCAGGACGCCGGTCAAATCGAACAGATCGGGGTCGTCCTCAGCGCCGGCACCGACGTCCATGGCCTCGTCGACCGGATCAGGGCTCATCTCCTCGGCGGCGCGCACCGACTTGAAAGACGACCATCGTCCGGTGCGCTTGCGCGGCGCGACGAACTCCACCGGTTCGGCTTCGACTTCACGTTGCCGCAGGTGGGCGTCGTAGTCCGCCTCCACCGGATCGGGTTCTTCTTCAGGTGCCGCGTCTTCATGCGGGACCACAGGCAGCAGGTCGGTATGGTCCCCGTGATCGCCGTCGTCTCGGACACCGTTTCTGATGCCCGGGCCCTCGGCCTGGCTCTCGGTGGAGTCGTCGACTTCGCTGCGCTCTGCCTGCTCCAGTTCGGTCGGCGCACCGAGCGACAAAGAGTTCACGACGGGGATCTCGCCGGTGAGTTCGGCAACCGAGACCGAATCGCTGTTGCCGCGCCGACGTCGGCGACGCCCTCCCACTGGAGGTGCGCCGATGGTTCCGTTCTTGGCCAGAAGCTCTGCGACCGAGATCGGTCGCGTCCCAGCGAACTCTGAATCTGTCATCGTCTATTGCCTTTGGCGGCAGCTAAGCCCGCGAACGTCTCCACCAAGTCGCTTCCGTCGGCCTCACTGTCGAGTTTCCGCAGAATGACACCCTCTCGCAAGGCCCAAGGGCAAATATCCACGGAGTCGAGCGACAGCGCCCGCATGCTTGCTTCGGCCACCAACGCGCCGGCCACAATCTGTGGCGCGCGCTCGGCACTCACCCCTTCCAACTCGGCTCTGTCGGCCGTGGTCATCCTAGAGATGAAAGATATGAGCTGTCTGAGGCCAGCAGCTGTCAAAGTCCTTGTCACTCGCGGTCCGGCACCTGAGGGCGCCGCGCCGGTCAGCCGCGCCAGCGACCGGAAGGTCTTCGACGTAGCGACGGTCAGGTCGGGCATTCCAGACGACAATATCCTCGACGCCGCGTCGGAAAGCTCGGTATCAAGCCAGTCGCGCAGCATGCCCACCCGCCGCCGGCCGGGCGGGTCGTCCTGCAGCCATTCACGGGTCAAACGGCCCGCACCCAGCGGCAATGACAGCGCCACGTCGGGTTCTTCGTCGATACCGCTGGACAGTTCCAGCGACCCGCCACCGATGTCGAGGTTGATGATCCGGCCTGCGCTCCAGCCGTACCAGCGGCGCACGGCCAAGAAGGTCAACCGCGATTCGTCGACGCCGGAAAGCACCTGCAGCTGCACGCCGGTCTCGGCCCGGACCCGCGCCAGGACGTCGTCGGAGTTGGTGGCGTCCCGGACTGCAGATGTGGCGAACGCCATAAGTTCCGCACACCCCGAACTGGTGGCGATCTTGGCGAATTCGTCGACAGTGTCGACCAGCTTGTCGGCGCCCTTGCGGGTCAACTTGCCGGAGTTGTCGATGGCCTCGGCAAGGCGCAGCGAAGCCTTGGTCGAACTCATCGGGGTCGGATGACCACCCCGGCGCGCATCGACCACCAGCAGATGAACCGTATTACTGCCAACGTCGAGCACGCCCAATCGCACGCAAACCACGGTAGCCGGTCTACCGTTGCACGCTGTGACCGCATCAGAGGTAAGCGCTGCCGGAAAGACCGGTTCCGGCGAGGTCGGGCTGGACTTTGCCCGCGAATGGGTGGAGTTCTTCGATCCTGAGAACTCGGAGCATCTGATCGCGGCGGATCTGACCTGGCTACTGTCCAAGTGGACTTGCGTTTTCGGTACCCCGGCCTGTCGCGGCACCGTCGAAGGACGGCCGGACGACGGCTGCTGCAGCCACGGCGCGTTCATGGCCGACGATGACGACATCGCCCAGTTGGAGGAATCGGTCAAGCTGCTGACCGACGAGGACTGGCAGTTCCGGGACAAGGGTCTGGGCCGCAAGGGCTACCTGGAGATGGACGAGTACGAAGACAAACCCAACTTGCGGACGCGCAAGTACAAGGGTGCGTGCATCTTCCTCAACCGGCCCGGTTTCCCCGGCGGGATCGGCTGCGCGTTGCACAGCAAAGCGCTCAAGCTCGGTGTCGAGCCGCTGACCATGAAACCCGAGGTCTGCTGGCAGCTGCCGATCCGCCGAACCCAGGAATGGGTGACCCGGCCCGACGGCACTGAAATTCTGCGGACGGCTATCACCGAGTTCGACCGCCGCGGCTGGGGTGAGGGCGGGCACGACCTGGCTTGGTACTGCACCGGCGACCCGGCTGCGCACGTCGGCGCCAAGGCGGTGTGGGAGTCATACGCGGCCGAACTGACCGAGTTACTCGGGGCGAAGGTGTACGCCGAACTGGCCAAACTGTGCCGGCGCCGGGCCGGCCTCGGGCTGGTCGCGGTTCACCCCGCGACCAAGGCGGCCGAGAAGAAGTAGTCGGGGACCGGTCCCCGACTAGCCCTCCAACTTGTAGCCCAACCCGCGCACCGTCACCAGGTGCACCGGGTTGGCCGGGTCTGCCTCGATCTTGGAGCGCAGTCGCTTGACGTGCACATCCAGCGTCTTGGTGTCGCCGACATAGTCGGCACCCCACACCCGGTCGATCAGCTGGCCGCGGGTCAGCACTCGCCCGCTGTTGCGCATCAGGTACTCCAGGAGGTCAAACTCCTTGAGCGGCAAGGTGATCGGCTCACTGTTCACCGACACGATGTGCCGCTCGACGTCCATCCGCACCGGGCCGGCCTCGAGCACGCCATCCGGGCCACCCCCGTCGTCGGATTCGCCGCCGCGGCGCAGCACCGCACGGATCCGGGCGATCAGTTCCCGAGCCGAATAAGGCTTGGTGACGTAGTCGTCAGCACCCAGTTCCAGCCCCACGACCTTGTCGATCTCACTGTCCCGCGCGGTGACCATGATCACCGGGACGCTGGAACGGGCCCGCAGCTGCTTGCATACGTCGGTGCCGCTCATGCCAGGCAGCATCAGGTCCAGCAGCACGATATCGGCTCCGGAACGGTCGAATTCGGCCAACGCCGAGGGGCCGTCGGTGACGACGGTGGCTTCGAAGCCCTCCTTGCGGAGCAGGAAAGCCAGGGGATCAGCCAGGGACTCCTCGTCCTCCACGATCAGCACGCTGGTCATTGGTTCTGACGCCCTCCTAATGATGGGACCGAATGATCATCCGACGCTGCAACGTCGGTGTCGTCCGAGTCGAGACAAGCCGGGATCGACAGCGTGAAAGTCGACCCGGTGCCCGGCTGACTCCACAGCCGGATGGTTCCATTGTGGTTGGCCGCAACATGTTTGACGATGGCCAACCCCAGCCCGGTACCGCCGGTGGCCCGGGACCGCGCCTTGTCGACGCGGAAGAATCGTTCGAAAACCCGCTCCTGGTCGGCTTTCGCGATGCCGATACCGCGGTCGGTCACCGCGATCTCGATATTGTCGCCGCGCCGGCGCCGACTGATCGACACCTGAGAACCCTTGGGCGAGTAAGCAATCGCGTTGGACACCAGGTTCGCCAGGGCGGTGGACAGCAGCGTTTCACTGCCCAGCACCTGGTAGCCGTGCGGCGTATCGGTGGTGATCGCGATGTCGGCGTTGTCGGCGGCCACCTTATGTCGCGAAACCACCTCCGCCACAATGGAATCTACGTCGACAGCGGCCAGATCCGGCAGCGGCTCGGCACCCTGCAGCCGGGACAGTTCGATCAACTCACCGACCATGTTGGCCAGGCGGTTGGACTCGGTGACGATCTTCTCGGCGAACCGGGTCACTGTCTCCGGGTCCTCCGCGGACGCCAGCAGCGCCTCCGCCAACAGGCCCATGGCACCCACCGGCGTCTTGAGCTCGTGGCTGACGTTGGCCACGAAGTCGCGCCGGCTGGCCTCCATGCGGGCCTGTTCAGACTGGTCGTCGACGTAGACCACCGCGAACCGGCCATCCTGTTCAGTCAACTGACGCACCTGGCCCCGGATGGACAGACTGGCGCGGCCGTTGCGCCGCTTGGCCGGGGCGAGCGCGAACTCCACGTCTTCGCCGGTGGCCAGGGTGCGCTGGGCTGCTGCCCAGGCCTGGTCCTCCAATAAGCGGTCGCGCACCAGGCCCAGCTCGCGGGCCCGGCCGTTCGTGTAAACCACATCACGATAAGTGTCGACAACAGCGATCCCGACCGGCGACAGCGACACGATGTAAGCGAACATCTGTGACAGCGTCATGCCGGCCTGCTCTGCCGCGCGGCGCTGCCGGCGTTCGATCAGCCGGGGCGCGAGCAGCACACCCGCCACGATTCCGGTGACCAACGCAAGCAATGCCGTGACTGCCACCAAAGGCAGCGCAGACGACACACTCACGTGCGAAATCGTACGCATTGGGTGAACGTCATCCCAGCAACGTGCGGCCAGATTGGGACACGTCACACAGACAAATCCAGGTATTCGGCTGGTGTTTACCCGCGTTCACCCGACGTTTGCTGAGCTAGTTCTTCTTGGCGCCTTGGGCCGCCACTGCAGCGGCACCGGCCGCGGCGGCCTCCGGGTCCAGGTATTCGCCGCCCGGGATGGTCGGATTGAGGTCTTCGTCGAGCTCGTACCGCAGTGGGATGCCGGTCGGGATGTTGAGGCCGGTGATCTCGTCCTCAGACATACCGTCGAGGTACTTGACCAATGCCCGCAACGAATTGCCGTGCGCGGCGATCAGCACCGTCTTGCCGGCCCTTAGATCGGGGACGATGGCCTGCTCGTAGTACGGCACGAACCGCTCGACCACATCGGCCAGGCATTCGGTCAACGGGGCCTCGATTCCCGCGTACCGCGGGTCGCCGTCCTGGCTATAGGTGCTGCCCTTTTCGATCGGCGGCGGCGGGGTGTCATAGCTGCGCCGCCACGCCATGAACTGCTCCTCGCCGTATTTGGCGAGGGTCTCGGCCTTGTTCAGGCCCTGCAGAGCGCCGTAGTGGCGTTCGTTGAGGCGCCAATCGCGATGCACCGGAATCCAGTGCCGGTCGGCGGCGTCCAGCGCCAGGTTCGCAGTGTTGATCGCCCGGCGCAGCAGCGAGGTGTACAGCACGTCGGGCAGCACGCCCTGCTCGGCCAGCAGCTTGCCACCGCGAACGGCCTCAGCCCGGCCCTTGTCGGTCAGGTCGACGTCGACCCACCCGGTGAACAGATTCTTCTCGTTCCACTGGCTCTCACCATGACGAAGCAGGATCAAGGTCGACATGGGCTCGATCTTCTCACGTGCAGCTTTGCCTAACGAAAGTGGGCGAAAGGGCCACTCCAGAGGGCCTGCCGGCAACCGTTTCGTCCGTCCCGACGAGCGGGCCAAGCCGGGAATGACGCTGCTCACCCGGCAACTTCGTGCCGCAGGAGGGCCGACCCGCCGGACGCCATGCCAGCCCTGGAAGGGCGGTGTAACCCGAGGCCGCTACTTGGCCCTACTCCGGGCGCAGGTGCTCGAACGCTTTGAGGTTCGTCAGCGACTCACCGCGGGACAGTCGCCACTCCCATTCCTTCTGAATGGACGTCCGAAAACCCAGCTCAAGCAGGGTGTTGAAGTCGAAGTCGACGGCCTCGATGACCTGGCCCAACAGCCGGTCGATCTCCTCGGGCGTCACCGCGTGCAGCGACACGCGGCCCACCAGATAGATGTCCCCGACGTTGTCCAGCGTGTACGCCATGCCGTACAACCGCCGATTGCGGCGCAGCAGGTATTTGTAGACGCCCTCGAAATTCTCGTCCGGCTGGCGGCAGACGAACGCCTCCAACCGCACTCCGTGCGCACTGATGCTCAGCAGTGTGTTGGTCATCAGCCGACGCTCACCGGGCAGTGCTACCGCGATGCCCGGCCGGCCGTTGACGCCACCATCGTGATGGGAGAACTCCAGTTCATGCGCGCGCAGCGTGTCCACGATCAACTGCTCGACCTCGGCGGCAGAGCTCATGCGCGATCCGCCTCCGCTACTCGCTGATCACTCATGCGCGCACTCCCCTTCGCATCGAGAATCGACGGGCCCTGCGCGACAACGCATCCCTGCGTGGTCGACGACCCCGATAATCGGAAATCGCCCGGTTGTAACTGGCCAGCAGTGCATCGACGGTGTGCGCCCAGGAGAACTCCGAGGCGTGCCGTAATGCGCCGTCCCGCAACGTTTCTGCGCGGGCCAGCGCCGACCTCAGAGCCACGGCCCAATCGTCAGGATCATGGGAGCCCACCAGCACCCCACTGACCTCGTCACGCACTGCCACCGGCAGACCGCCGACCGCGGCCGCCACCACCGGTGTCCCACAGGCCTGCGCCTCCACTGCGACCAACCCGAAGGATTCCGAATAGCTGGGCACCGCAACAACATCCGCGGCCCGGTAAACATTGACCAGGTCCAAACGCGACTGCGGCGGCAAGAACATCACACGGTCAGCGATACCCAGTTCACCGGCCAACGAAACCAGCCCGTCCGGTGCCGCCAGGCCACTGCCCGACGGTCCACCGGCCACCAGCACGCGCACTCCAGGCATCTGCGCCGCGGCGCGCAGCAATACGTCCGGCGCTTTCAACGGCTGAATCCGTCCGATGAAGGCGACCACCGACTCATCAGCTGAAAGCCCAAGTGCGGCACGGGCTTCGCCCTTGTCGCCCGGCGTGAACACGGCTAGGTCGACTCCGGGGTACACCACGTCGATTCGGGACGGGTCCGCATGGTGCAGCGAAACCAGTTGCTGCGCTTCATCTTCGGTGTTGACGATCAGCCGGTCGGCAGCGTCCACCACCTGCTGCTCACCGACCGCACGCAACGCCGGCTCGGGGGTATCGCCCTGCGCCAACGACAGATTCTTCACCGCGGCCAGAGTGTGTGCGGTGTGAACGAGGGGTACCGCCCACCGGTCAGAGGCCAGCCAGCCGACCTGACCGGACAGCCAGTAGTGCGAGTGCACGATGTCGTAGTAGCCAGGCTCATGGTTGGCTTCGACGCGCAGCACTCCGGCGGTGAACGCACACAGCTGGGTCGGCAGGTCGTACTTGTCCAGCCCCTCGAACGGGCCGGCAACCACGTTTCGCA
Source organism: Mycobacterium sp. OTB74 (assembly GCF_029892685.1). Taxonomy (GTDB): domain Bacteria; phylum Actinomycetota; class Actinomycetes; order Mycobacteriales; family Mycobacteriaceae; genus Mycobacterium. Next base: position 100,263 of record NZ_JARXVD010000015.1, read on the forward strand.
CCAGCACCCCGGGTGCCACTCGCACCACCGGCGCATCGCTGGACGAGGTGGCTCGGGTGAAAATCTCCACCTCGACGCCGCGGCGGGCCAACTCCAGCGCACTCTGCAGGACGTAGACATTCATACCGCCGGCATCGCCGGTGCCGGGCTGGGCTAGCGGCGAGGTATGGACCGACAAGACGGCGACACGCACACCTCCATCCTTGCACCGGTCAGGTTCTGGCCTCGTGGCCGGTGGTCCAAGCTGGGGTTTAGGCGCCGCGCAGGGCCCGCCGCATTGCACCGATCGGGTCGGCGTACAGGCCGCCCAGCGACACCACGCCGGCACCCGCTTCCTGCACCCTGTTGCCGAACGTCGTCATCCGGATATTCCGGGCGCCCAGCACACTGCGGTCCGCGAAAGCCTTGTCGACCAGCGGAAAGCCCTCGGGGTATTCGGTGAACGCCTGCCCGCCGACCACCAGGTCGTCGGGGTTGAGCAGGTCGCGCAGCAAGGCCACCGCCTCACCGAGGACCCGGGCACGCTCGGCAAGCAACTCGACGGCCGCGGTGCTGCCGGACCGGGCCGCACGCAGCACCGAGGCGAGAGTCGACGTCGGCCCTTCAGCGGGCACGATGCGCTGCTTGCGGGCCGCGTTCAGCACCGCCTCGTCGCTGACCGTGGATTCCAACCGTCCGGTGCCGCCGAGCAGCTCCGAGAACACCGGCAGTGCCGAAATGGTGCCCGGGCCGCTGAACGGCGAATGCACCTTGCCACCGATCGACAGCGCATAGCCGACCGTCTCGCGGGCGTACACATAGAGGCTTGTTGCACTCTCGGTCGCGGCCGCTGACCGGCGCGCGCCGAGCAGCAACTCCGCACCCGCCATGGCGTCCACGTGCGAAGCCAGGGACACCGGTAGCCCCAGCCGCTGGGCCAGCACCGGCCCGACGGGTGCGTCCGCCCAGCCCAGCCGTGGATGGTCGAGATGACCGGTCGCACTGTCGACCACGCCACCGGCTGCCACACCCACCCACAGCGGCCGGCGCCGGTGCCAGCGGCTCAGGTAGCGCAGCGCGCTCTCGGCCAGCGATGACAGCGCCGTGCTCTGGTTGCCGCGCGGCGTGGGGGTCTCGACCACGTCCAGCGTGCGGCCGAACAGGTCGGTGGCAACCATTGCCGTGCTCCGCGCACCGATGTGCAGGCCCAGCGTCAGGAACGGTTCGTGGTTGACCTCGACGGGGACCCGCGGCCGACCGATCGCCCCGGATACCGCCAGGTCGGCGCGTTCCCGCAACACCCCGACGTCGAGCAACGCGGTGACCTGGCGGTTCACGGTGGCGATGCTGAGCCCGGTGGCCTGCGCAATCACGTCGCGGGCGATGGGGCCACGCAGGCGCGCCGCTCCGAAAACAGAGCCGGACGCAGCGTCGGCAACCCGCAACGACGGCGCGACGACGTGGTGCCGCGCGAGGAGCGCGCGTTTGGCGTGCGCGGCAGAACGGATGCCGGAAGGGGTAGAAACGCCGGCGGCGGGAGAAACGACAGTGGCAGAAGTACGCATTGAGTGTCCTAGGGAAAGAAGTCGGGCGGTGGGTCTGCGGGCCACACCTGGCGACATCTAGGACAGCGGGAAGCGTCCGGTCTCAGTCAGGCGCGGCGAAAAGCGCGACAACAACACGAACGCCGCAACGCGACGACGGATGCCTGACTGAGATTCACGAGGAGGAATTTAGCACGCCCACAACGCCGTACGACGATCGAGCAGCGAGGGACGAGTCGCGTTGAGGAGTGCGGCCAATGACTAAGGTCGGTCACATGTCATCCGCAGAACACCCCGTCCGCGTCGCTGTGGTCACCGGTGCCAGCTCAGGAATTGGCGCCGCCACCGCGAAAACCCTTGCCGGCCTTGGCTTTCACGTGGTCTGCGCAGCTCGCCGAGCCGACCGGGTCAGCGCCTTGGCGCAAGAAATCGGCGGTACCGCCGTTGTCGCTGATGTCACAGACCAGGCTTCGGTCGACGCGTTGGCGGCCCGCGCCGCCCAACTGGGTGCCGTGCACGTGCTGGTCAACAACGCCGGCGGCGCGAAGGGTCTGGCACCGGTTGCCGAGACCGACCTGGCGCACTGGGACTGGATGTGGCAGACCAACGTTATAGGCACCTTGCGGGTGACCCGGGCACTGCTGTCGGCACTGATCACCTCCGGTGACGGGTTGATCGTCACAGTCACCTCGATCGCCGCGCTGGAGACCTACGACAACGGCTCGGCCTATATCGCCGCCAAGCACGCTCAGGGCGCCATGCATCGCACGCTGCGCGGTGAGCTGCTCGGAAAACCGGTGCGGCTCACCGAGATTGCGCCCGGCGCGGTCGAGACCGAATTCTCGCTGGTGCGCTTCGACGGTGATGAGGCGCGCGCAGACGCGGTCTACCAGGGCATCACGCCGTTGGTCGCGCAGGATGTCGCCGAGGTGATCGGTTTTGTGGCGTCCCGCCCGCCGCACGTCGATCTGGACCAGATCGTCATGCGGCCTCGGGACCAGGCGCCCTACAGCCGGTTCAACCGCCGGGCAGCATCGCAGTAGAAGTCGAACTCGACGAAGTGGAGCTCGAGGTCGCCGGGCCCTGCGGCGGCGGCGTGGTGGTCGTCGTCGGGATGCCCGAGTAGGTCGGCGCATCGGTCGGGGTGACCGGTACGCTCTGCGGGATCGAGGTGGCCGGCGGCGCCGCGTTCGGCCACGGCAGTGCCGACATGGACACCCAGGTGTCCCAGTCGACGGCCCAGTCCCACAGGTCACCGTCGGCATAGGACAGCTGGATGGAGGTTCCGGTGACCTCGACCGGGTCGCCGTAGATGGCGGTGTGGAAGTACTGCTGCGCGTTGTCGGTGGACAGGTTGATACACCCGTTGGTGACGTTGGTGTTGCCCTGCGCCCCGGAGCTGGCCGGGTTGGCGTGGATGAACTCGCCGTTGTTGGAGATACGCACCGCCCAGCGCTCGTGGATGTGGTCGTAGCCGGCGGCCGGGTTGGACATCCAGAAGTCGGCGTACTTCTCGCTGACCACGTGCGTGCCGCTGCGGGTCACGTTGCGTGGCTTGTCGGCCTCGCCGTAGCTGCACGGGAAGTCGAACAGCACGCCACCGTCGGTGATCACCTGGATGCGGTGGCTGGCCGCGTCGGCCTTGACCACCTGGCGGCGGCCGATGGTGATGTCCAGCGTGGAGTCCTGCGCACCGTACGCGCCATCGCCAAAGGGGATGCCGTACAGCTTCGCCGAGACGCTGACCTTTGTCCCGGCCGGGTAGTACTCGCGGGTGCGCCAGTGCATGCGCGAGCCCTCGCGCTCGTCGGGCAGCCATGCCCAGCTGCCTTCGACCGGCGGCTCGGTCGTGACCTTGACGTTGCGTTCGACGGAGGCCTTGTCGGTGACCGACGAATCAAACTGCAGGATGATCGGCGCGGCGATTCCGACGGTCTGCCCGTCAGCGAGCTGGAACTGTGCGTTGACCTGCTTGGACGGGTTCACCGTGGTGATGGTGCCGGCCACCGGTACGGCCTTGCCGTCACGGCCGACGACCGAGCCGTCCCACTTGTAGGAGACGCCGTAGCCGAGCGGCTCGGTGGTGTTGAACGAGGTCCGGTCCTTGTTCAGGACGCCGGCGACCTGCTTGCCGTCGGGGTTGGTGAGCGTCACCTTCTGGAACCAACCGTCGGCGACATCGACACCGATCGGGGCGGTGGGCACCACATCGGTGGCATCGACAGCCGGTCGATAGGTGATTACCGGGCCCGCAGCGGCCGGTGCCTCGGTCGGATGCCCCGAGGTCTCAGAACACGCGGCGAGTACACCCGATGCACCCACCGCCATCGCAGTGAGGAGCTGTCGCCGGTTGACTGTCACGTGTATTGAAGATACCTACAGCGAACAGCCAATTAGGCATGGCTCAGGTGTGAGATCGATCCCGAAGGCCGATTTGACCCCGTCCCGGACGGCACGGGCCAGGGCCAACAGGTCGGCGCTGGTAGCAAATCCGCGGTTGGTCAGCGCCAGTGCGTGCTTGGTCGAGAGCCGCGCTGGCGCACCGTCACCGGGGTAACCCTTGCAGAATCCGGCCTGCTCGACCAGCCAGCCGGCGGCCAGCTTGACCCCATCCTCCGCCGGGTAGTTGGGCACCGGGCCACTGTGGGTTTCCTGGATACGCGCAAACACCGCGTGCGCGACAACAGGATTGGTGAAGAACGAGCCGGCGCTCCAGGTGTCGTGGTCAGCGTCGTCGAGCACCATGCCCTTGCCTGCGCGCAACTCCAGGACGGCCTGGCGAACCTGAAGCGGGTCGGCGCGCTGGCCAGGCTTGACGCCGAGCTTGGCAGACAGTTCGCCGTAGCGCAGCGGCGCGCTGCGGCCGGCGGGGTCCAAAGTGAACTCGACCTCCAGCACCACCGCATCAGATGAGTTCTTCAACACACTGTGCCGGTAGCCGAAGCCCAGCTGGGCGGGCTCAACCCAAGCGTCTTCGCCGGTCCGCCGGTTGTAGAGCCGAACCCTGCTGATGGTGTCGGCGACCTCGGCCCCGTAGGCACCGACGTTCTGCACCGGCGTCGCACCTGCCGTACCTGGGATGCCCGAGAGGCACTCCAGCCCACTCAGGCCGTGCGCCAACGAGGTGACCACGACGTCGTCCCACAGCGCGCCGGCCTCGGCGCGCAGGAGGTTGCCCTGGACTGTGATCTCGGTGTTGGCCAGCAACACCACGGTCAGGTCTATGGCGTCGTCGGCGAGCAGCACGTTGGAGCCGCCGGCCAGCACCAGCACATTGTCGATGTCACTCAGCGCTTTCAGCGCAGCAACGATCTTGTCGGTGGTGTCGCACCTCACGAGCCGTTTGGCGACGGGCCCGACCCGGAAGGTGGTCAGCGGCGCCAACGGCACGTCGTGCGCGACCGTCACGCCACCGATATCCGAACTGACCACGGCCGCTAACGGTAGCGTGGGCGGCTATGCCCCGGTCCTTCGACATGGTCGCCGATTACACCGGCACGGTCGATGAGGTGCACCGGGCCTTCTTCAACAAGGCCTACTGGCTGGCCTTGATGGCCGATTCCGCCGCCAGCGTCGCCACCCTGGACTCGATAACCGATGACGGCCACGGCGGCGTGGACGTCGCTACCAGTCAGACCATGCGTGCCGACGGCCTGCCCGCCGTGGCCACCCAGTTCCACCGGGGCGATCTGAGCGTGGTCCGCGAGGAACACTGGGGCCCGCTGGTCGACGGGCGGGCGACGGGCACGGTGCATGCGCACATTCCCGGCGCGCCTGCCACCGTCTCGGGCACCTCCCTGCTGGAAGCGTCCGACAACGGCGCTCGGATGTATCTCACCGCTAGCGTCGAAGTGCGTATCCCGCTGGTCGGCGGCAAGATCGAGGGGCTGATCGGGCACCTGGTCATCGATCTGATTCGGATCGAACAGGAATTCACCAACAAGTGGATCGCCGACGGGCACTAAGGCCTGCGCCCCGCGCGAGAACCACCACCGTTTTAACGTCCGTCACTTCAGCACCGATCTGTCCACCAGCACCCTCTTCCGGAACGTGATACCGAGTTCCGGATGTGGGTTGGGCACCTTTGACCGGTGCTGAAGTGACGGATGTGACCTCCGGCGGGTCCCCGCCCACGCGAATACCAGCCCTAGACTCGGACCATGAACTCGCCCGTCGGCCAGCCACGGGGCACATTGGTCGGCCAGCCACGGGGCACATTGGTCGGCCAGCCACGGGGCACATTGGTCGGCCAGCCGACGCGTGGGACCACGGGCTACAACCGACTCCGTCGCAGCGACCGCTGGCTGGTGCATTCACCACAGGTACGCACCGCATTGGCCGCCGCGGCCGACCCCCTGGTGATCGACCTGGGCTACGGCGCCCTGCCGGTGACGACGCTGGAGCTGGCCGGCCGACTACGCCGGATCAGACCCGATGTGCGGGTGGTTGGCCTGGAGATTCACCCCGAGCGGGTGCGGCTGGCCCGCGAACTGGCCGGAGACGCCGCAGAATTCGCCCTCGGCGGGTTCGAATTGGCCGGCTACACCCCGATTTTGGTGCGGGCCTTCAATGTGCTGCGGCAGTACGACGTCGCCGACGTACCCGCGGCATGGGCGCAGATGCAGTCCCGGCTGGCCCCCGGCGGCCTGCTGGTCGACGGCACCTGCGACGAACTCGGGCGGCGCTGCTGTTGGGTACTGCTCGACGCCGCCGGGCCCGTCAGCCTGACCCTGGCATGCGACCCTTTCGCCATCGAGCGACCCTCCGATCTTGCCGAGCGGTTGCCGAAAGTGCTTATCCACCACAATGTTCCAGGCCAGCCTGTGCACGACTTACTGCGGGCCGCCGACCGCGCCTGGGCGACGGCGGCCGGACATGGGGTGTTCGGCCCGCGGGTGCGTTGGCGCGCGATGGTGGAACTACTTGTTGCCGAAGGCTTTCCGATTGCACCACCACGGCGACGCCTGCGTGACGGCGTGCTGACGGTGCCATGGACGGCCGTGGCGCCAGTCTGAGGACGGGCGACCTGGGTCAGCTGGCGCTACCCTGCGAGTATGCGAATCGCCTTGGTGCAGATCAACACCGGCACCGACCCGTCGGCAAACCTGAAACTCGTCGACGAGTACACCGCCAGCGCCGCCGCTGCCGGAGCCCGCCTGGTGCTGTTCCCGGAGGCCACCATGTGCCGATTCGGGGTGCCACTGGCGCCGGTCGCCGAACCGCTGGACGGGCCGTGGGCCACCGCCGTCCGCGATATCGCCGCACGTCAGGGCGTCACGGTCGTCGCGGGCATGTTCTGCCCGTCGGGTGACGGCCGGGTGACCAATACCCTTATCGCCACTGGTCCCGGCGTCGAGGCGCACTACCACAAAATCCACCTGTACGACGCGTTCGGGTTCACCGAATCAAGAACGGTCGCACCGGGTTTCGATCCGGTCGTGATCGACGTCGAAGGTCTCAAGGTGGGCCTGAGCACCTGCTATGACATTCGTTTCCCCCAGCTGTTCCTGGAGCTGGCCCGCCTCGGCGCGCAATTGCTGACAGTGCACGCCTCGTGGGCGTCCGGTCCGGGAAAGCTGGACCAGTGGACGTTGCTGGCCCGCGCCCGCGCGCTGGACACCACCAGCATCGTGGCCGCCGTCGACCAGCCCTATCCCGGCGACGAACTCGCCAAACAGGGACCGACCGGTACCGGAGGCTCACTGGTGGCCTCCCCGACCGGGAACATTGTCGCCCAGGCCGGCAGTGCGCCCGAGCTGCTGATCGTCGACACCGACCTCACCACCGTCGACCAGGCACGGGACAGCATCGCAGTACTGCGCAACCGCACAGATTTCGCCCGTAAGGCAGAATCGCGGAGGTGACTGATCCCTGGGCCCGTCCGGCCAACGACGAAGCTGCACCATCCGCGGAGTCCGAGCTGCCTTTAACACCGGCACAGACACCAGCACCGGCGCAACAAGGCCAACCGGTCTACGCCCAATCCGCGGAGCCCCCGCCCGGCCACGCCGCACCGGCAACCGCAGTGCTGCCCACGCAGCACGCCGCACCGCAGGAGATACCGGCCACCGACCCGTCGGCCAAGAAGCCCAGGGGTGGCGGCATCAAGCGCTTCTTCAGTGACCCGCTGTCGCTGATCCTCATCATCGTCATCGCCCTGGCGCTCGCCGTGGCCGGCGTCATCGGTGGCGAGGCGTACGCCCGCAACCGCGGTGACTCGGTGGTGGCGCAGGCGGTGCAGTGTGTCGTGCAGGACAAGGTCGACGTGTCATTCGGGGCACGGCCGTTCCTGTGGCAGGTAGCCACCGGCCATTACGACAACATCTCGGTGAGCACAGCCGGTAACCAGATCCGGTTCGCCAAGGGCATGAAGGCCCAAATCTCCATCGACGACGTCAAGCTGAACAAGACGGCCAACTCGTCGGGCACCATCGGTGCGCTCAACGCGACCGTCACCTGGTCGGCCGACGGCATCAAGCAGACCATCGCCAACACGGTCCCCGTGCTGGGCGGGCTGGTCAGCGACGTCAGCACCGACCCGTCGTCGGGAACCATCCAGTTGCAGGCCCCGCTGACCAAGATCGTGGCCAAGCCGACGGTTGTCGACGGTGGCGTCTCGTTGAAGGTTCTGCAGCTGAGCGGCCTGGGCGTGATGCTGCCGCACGAGTCCATCCAGCCCGCCCTGGATGCGTTCGCCGCGCAGTTGACCAAGGACTACCCGCTGAACATCCACGTCGACAGCGTCCAGGTGACCGATACCGGCGTGATCGCCAAGTTCTCCACCCAGAACGCCACCATGCCGCTGGGTACTCAGGACGCCTGCTTCTCTGGGCTCTGACCCTTCAGCCAGACAGCGATTTGTACACGATTTTCCGCGCTAACCGCGGATGTTCGTGCACAAATCGCGGCTAACCCAGCCCGTCGAGAACCGCGCGCGTCCCGGACAGGCCGAGTCGGGTGGCACCCGCATCGAGCATGGCCACGGCGTCGGCGGCAGTGCGGATTCCCCCGCTGGCCTTGATGCCCAGCCCGCGGCCCCCGACCGTGGCAGCCATGATCTGCACCGCCTCGACCGAGGCTCCACCGGCAGGGTGGAAACCGGTGGAGGTCTTCACGAAATCAGCACCCGCGTCTGCCGCGGCCAGGCACACGTCGACCAGGGTCTGCGGGCTCGCCAGCGTCAGCAGAGCGGCCGATTCGACGATCACCTTCAGCACCGCGCCGGGCACGGCGGCCCGCACCGCCGCGATGTCGGCGCCTACCGCGCTGAAGTCACCGGCGACGGCCGCGCCGACGTCGATCACCATGTCGACCTCGTGCGCACAGGCTTGGACTGCCTGCGCCGCTTCGGCCGCTTTGATCGCCGAAACATGCTTGCCCGACGGGAATCCCACGACAGTGGCGATCAAGATCTTCGCGGGCACGTCGACCGCACCGAGCATCGACGGCGATACGCACACCGCACAGACCCCGAGTTCGGCTGCCTCTCGACTGAGCGCGGCGACGTCAGCGGTGGTCGCTTCGGGCTTGAGCAGGGTGTGGTCGACCAGTGCGGCCACCTGTTCGCGCGACCAACTCATCTAAAAGGGCTCCTCCGCATCGCCTGGGTTGCAGCGTGTCCGCACCATCGTCTGGTCGTCCACGACGGGCCGCCAAGGCTCCAGGTTCCAGCTGGTCTTGCCCGGTGAGGCGGCTTCGGCAAAGTACCAGTGGCACAAGAACTGCGCGCGCATGCCAGGGGTGGCGGCGTCCGGGGCGTCGGCCAGCACCTCGGACCACGCTTCGTCGCCTTGCTTACTTATCGGCCCGGAGGCCAGGCGGCCGGCCCGCGTGGGGTACACCCGCAAGCTGGACTTGTGGCCGCCGTAGGTCACCCATTGGGTGTGATCGATGTACGGCGGCGCCGGAACCGGTTGTGGAGGAACCGGTTGCGGAGGCTGGGCCTCAGCGGGCGGCGCGGTGACTAGTCCGGCGGCGAATCCGCTGATGCATAGTGCCGAGAGCCCGGCAGTCAACCAGCGGTACACGGGTTACCGCGATTTCCCTTGCACTTCAAGAAGTTTGGGCCGCACGTCGACCAGATAGACGCCGGCGGCGCAGGCCGCGATGGCTGCCCCGACGGGCGGGCCGATGAAGTAGCCCAGGACGGCGGCGCCACCGAGGATGGCCAGCCACACCGGCTTGGTCAGCTTGTCGACCGCCGTATAGGCATCCGAGCGTTGTAGGGAGGCATGAACAAACGCGTAGACCGTGGTGACGAGCACCGCGATCTGCAATACGAAAAGGACGTAACCCACAAGGCCCTGAAGCTGCACGCTCTCAAGCCTATGTGGGTTACGTCCTTGACGTCGAACCTACTTACTTCTGGGTGACCTTCTTGGCCGGAGCGGCCTTCTTGGCCGGAGCCTTGGCAGCGGCCTTGGCCGGGGCAGCCTTCTTGGGCGGAGCCTTGGGAGCAGCCTTGGCTGGGGCAGCCTTCTTGGCCGCAGCGTCGGTCTTGGCCGGCAGCTCGACGCCCACCAGCTTGGCAGCGCGCTCACCCACGGCGCGGGTCTGCGAAGCGACGGTGCCCAGTGCTTCCTGGGTCAGCTCTACTGCCTGGTCGGTGACGCTCTCGACGCGGTCGACGGCGCTCTCGATGGCAGGCTGGTTGCGCAGGCGCTCCAGGGCGGCCTCGCCACGCTCGACCAGCTTGTTGTAGGTGGCGGTGGCGTTCTCCGCGTAGCTCTCGGCGGCCTTGCGCAGCTCGTCGGTGCTCAGCTTCTCGCGCAGTTCCTCAACCTGGGTGGGCAGCTCTTCCTGCAGCTTGGTCAGGCGGGCACGGCCCTCTTCGACGCGCGCATTGGCGTCGCTGCGGGCCTCTTCGGCACGCTCACGCAGGCTCGCAACGATCTCGTTGACGGCGGCCAGGGCCAGGTCTGCGGCGCCGACGGCGGCGAGCAGCGGGGCTTTGAGGTCTTCGATGGTGGGCTGAGTGTTCTCGGCCATGTTCAGTGTTTCCTTTCTGGATTACTTCAGCGGTCAGTCGGCCAGGGATCAGTCTTCGATCCGCTGGTGAGTGTCAGTTGTGGTCTGCTCCTCACGTGCGGCTGTCAGTTCGGGCTGGTCAGGAGGATTTTTCGGAGCGGCCTCGTCGTTGGGGCCAACCTCCTCGACTGGGCGGGCAAGCGCCTCGTTCTGCTGCCGGAACGAGGCGTAGATATCCAGCAGCACCTGCTTCTGCCGTTCGGTGATCGCCTCGTCGGCGATGACTGCGTCGCGCACCTCACCTGCTGAGCTCGGCTCCAAAATCCCGGCTCGCACGTAGAGCACCTCGGCCGATACCCGCAGCGCCTTGGCGATTTGGTTCAGCACGTCCGCGGAAGGCTTGCGCAGTCCGCGTTCGATTTGGCTGAGGTAAGGGTTGCTGACGCCTGCTTTCTCGGCCAATTGACGGACCGAGACCTGCGCTGCTTCACGCTGAGCACGAATGAAGCTGCCGATGTCTTGCGCGGCGTTGGACACGACGGCTGCGAGGTCTCCATCCTGCGCCATGTCCGGCTCCTGAGGTGTCTGTGCTGCGTGTTTGGTATCCGCAAGCGCTATAAACCACCGTACGACCGGGTGCTAACTATTGCAAGCAGTAGCTAGCACACCTAGAAAGCCAGTTGCGCCAGCGAATAGATCACCAGTCCGGCCAGCGACCCGACAACCGTACCGTTGATCCTGATGAACTGCAGGTCACGGCCCACATACAGCTCAATCCGGCGGCTCGCTTCTTCCGCATCCCAACGCTCGATGGTCTCGGTGATGATCGCTGTGATCTCCGTCCCGTACTGCGCCACGAGGTGCTTTGCTCCACGAATCAGCCAGTCGTCGACCTTGTCCCGTAGATCGGCGTCGTCCCGTAGTGATTCCCCGATCCGGACAACTGAATCGGCGATCCGCGTACGCAGCGCCGACGACGGATCGTCGACGGACTCCAGGATGATCCGTTTGGCGGCAGTCCACGCCGTCTCAGCAGCCCGCGCGACCTCATCGCGCGCCATGATCTGTTCCTTCACCCGCTCGGCGCGCGCAATGGTGTCCGGGTCGTGCTGCAGATCGCCGGCGAAGTCGAACAGGAACTTGGTGGCCGACCGGCGCAGTTCATGGTCGGGGTTGCGCCGCACCTTGTCGGTGAAGTCCATCAGCTCGCGGTGGATGCGGTCACCCACCAGGTGATCCACCCAGCGCGGCGACCAGGTCGGCGAGTCCCGCTCGATCACGCGCTCGATGATCTCGCCCGCATTCAGCGACCACTGGAACGCCCGGTCGGCCAGCATCTGCAACAGCGCCTCCTGCCGCCGTTCGGCCAGCAGGCTCTCCAGCACCCGGCCGATCGGCGGACCCCACTGCGGTTCGGCGATGCGCTTGACGATCATCCGGTCCAGCACATGCTGCACGTCCTCGTCGCGCAGCATCTCCACCAGTACCCGCAGCGCCGTCGAGGCCTCGCTGGCCACCCGGGTGGCATGGGTCGGCTCGGACAGCCATTTACCCACCCGTCCGGCAACCTGTGCGTCCCGCAACTTGGTCTCGATCACCTCGGGCGACATGAAGTTCTGTCGTACGAAGGTGCCCAAGCCCTCGCCCAGTTGGTCCTTCTTGTGTTTGATGATCGCGGTGTGCGGAATCGGCAATCCCAACGGATGGCGGAACAGCGCTGTAACGGCGAACCAGTCAGCCAGGCCACCGACCATGCCTGCCTCGGCCGCGGCACGCACATAGCCGATCCACGCCGCGGGATGCGGCCCGGTGTGGGCCTGCAGCAACGTACAGAGCGCGAAGATCAGCGTCGCACCGAGAAGGAAACTTAGCGCAACAAACTTCATTCGGCGCAGGTCACGACGCCGCTCGTCGTCCGCGGCCGCGTCGGCCCCGGCGATGGATTCGGCGAAACTCGGGCGCGAATCGCGCTGCGCGCCTGGTCTCGAATTGAGTCCAGCGCCCGCACTCGGTCGGTGTGCCACGCCTTCCATCATCCTGCATGGCTCTGACCGATGCCCCGTATTATCAAGCTGATCTAGCGGAACGGATGACGGCGACAGTGGCACAGCAGAACGCACCAGCCGCGGCAAAAGCCGATGGGCGCAAACGACGCTGGCACAAACACAAAGTCGACCGCCGCAACGAACTGGTGGACGGCACTCTTGAAGCCGTCCGACGCCGTGGCAGCAACGTCAGCATGGACGAGATCGCCGCTGAGATCGGCGTGTCGAAGACCGTCCTCTACCGCTACTTCGTCGACAAGAACGATCTGACCACCGCGGTGATGATGCGCTTCGCACAGACCACGCTGATCCCCAATATGGCCTCCGCGCTCACGTCAAACCTCGACGGCTTCGAGCTGACCCGGGAGATCATCCGGGTGTACGTCGACACCGTGGCCGCTGAACCCGAGATCTACCCGTTCGTGATGGCCAACAGTTCGGCCAGCAAGAGCAAGGCGGTCGCCGACTCCGAGCACATCATCGCGAGGATGCTCGCGGTGATGCTCCGCCGACGTATGGCGGAAGTCGGCATGGACACCAGCGGCGCCCAGGCCTGGGCGTTCCACACCGTCGGCGGCGTCCAGCTGGCAACCCACTCCTGGATGTCCAACCCGCGAATGACCGCTGAGGAACTGATCGACTACCTGACCATGCTTTCCTGGAACGCCTTGTGCGGCATCGTGGAAGTGGGCGGTTCACTCGCAATCTTCAACTCTCGGCCGCATCCCTCCCCCGCACTGCCTCGGCACCTGCTTGACTCATCCGGTGACCACTGACCTTCCATCGCTGTGGACCCATGAACCGCATCGCCACTTGGAGTTCCGCCCCGGCAAGCGCGTGACCGATATCGATCCGGATGCCACGCCCGGCTTCCGCGGCGATAAGTCCGACGCTCCGGACCTACAGGAGCAGCGCAATGCCCGATTCGCAGAACTGCAGGAGATGCTCTACGCGTCCAGCAAGTCAGGCGACTCCCGCGCGGTGCTGCTGGTGCTGCAGGGCATGGACACTGCAGGCAAGGGCGGCATCGTCAAACATGTTGTAGGAGCTGGCAATCCACAGGGCATCCGGTACACCAGCTTCGGCAAGCCCACTCCCGAGGAGTTGTCGCACCACTACCTGTGGCGGATTCACAAGGCGCTTCCGCCGGCCGGACACATCGGGGTTTTCGACCGGTCGCACTACGAGGATGTGCTGGTGGTCCGGGTTCACAACCTGGTGCCACCTAACGTCTGGGGTGCCCGATACGACGAGATCAACACATTCGAACGTGAATTGCTCGACACCGGAACGACTCTGATCAAAGTGGCGATGTTCGTCTCGCTGGACGAGCAGAAGCGCCGACTTCAGGAACGACTCGACCGGCCGGACAAATACTGGAAGTACAACCCCGCCGATATAGACGAGCGCCTGCTGTGGCCGTCATACCAAGAGGCTTATCAGGCCATGTTGGACCGCACGTCCACCGAGTACGCACCGTGGCATGTGGTGCCGTGCAACCGCAAATGGTATTCCCGGCTGGCCATCACCGAGCTACTGATCGAAGCGCTCGAGGGTCTCGGATTATCTTGGCCCGCGGCCACTTTCGATGTCGAGGCGGAGAAGAAGCGGCTGGATCAGGCCTGAGTGCGCAAACGGAAGCCGCCCCCGACGGCGTCGGGGGCGGCTTCCGCGAAGAACTACTTGACCAGCGTGAACTGGCCGATGTTGGTGATACCGCGACGGAAGAAGTCCGCGCAACCGGTCAGGTACTTCATGTAGCGGTCGTAGACCTCCTGGCCCTGCAGGGCGATGGCCTCGTCCTTGGCCGCCGCCAGGTTGGCCGCCCACATGTCCAGCGTGCGCGCGTAGTGCGGCCGCAGCAGGTGTGTGCGCTCCAGGGTGAAGCCCGATCCGGCAGCGAGCTGTTCGATGTCCTCGACGGCCGGCAGCTGCCCACCGGGGAAGATCTCTTCGCCGATGAACTTCATGAACTTCAGGTCGCTGATGGTGAGCTTGATGCCGTTCTCACGGAAGAACTGCTGGGTGTGCGCCAGGATGGTGTGCAGCAGCATCCGGCCGCCGGCGGGCAGGATGCTGTAGGCGCGCTCGAAGAAGATCGGGTACCGCTCAGCCTTGAAGGCTTCGAAGGCGCCAATCGAAACGATGCGGTCGACCGGCTGGTTGAACTCTTCCCAGCCCTGCATCCGAATCTCGATGCTGCGGTTGGTGTCGATCTTGGCAAGCCGCTCACGGGCGTACTCGGACTGCTCCTTGCTCAGCGTGATGCCGATGACATTCACGTCGAATTTGGTGATGGCGCGCTCCAGCGCACCACCCCAGCCACAACCGATATCGAGCAGGGTCATACCGGGCTTCAGGTCCAGCTTGCCCAGCGCCAGGTCGAACTTGGCGTTCTGAGACTCCTCGAGGTTCATGTCCTCGCGCTCGTAGTAGCCACAGGTGTAGCCCATGGTCGGTCCCAGCCACAGCGCGAAAAACTCGTTCGAGATGTCGTAAATCGACTGCGACTCTTCGTAGTACGGGGCAAGATGAGTATCGGCTTGTGCCATTTCGGTATCTATCCTTTGCGCTATTTTCCGCTGGCGTGGGCGGCGTTACCGCGGTGTGCTGTGGCGAAAATTGCCAAACACGCACGTGCCCAGACGGGCCCAGCGAAATTCAACCCGCTCGCAAGGTTAACGAAATTTGGGGCCAGGCTCCAATCCGGAACCTGTCAATATCTATAGAAGCCTTTGCCGGATTTCTTACCCAACTGCCCGGCCTCGACCATCCGGAGCAACAGCGGCGGGGCAGCGTAAAGAGGCTCCTTGTATTCGTCGTACATCGAGTCGGCGATCAGCTTCATCGTGTCGAGTCCTACCAGGTCAGCGAGCTTTAGCGGGCCCATCGGGTGCGACAGTCCCGCCACCACAGCGGTGTCGATGTCCTCGACGGTGGCAAAACCCGACTCGGCCATCCGGATGGCCGCCAGCAGGTAAGGCACCAACAGGAAGTTAACGACGAAGCCCGAGCGGTCCGAAGCGCACACAACCTTTTTGCCCAGCGTGTGGCCGGCGAAGGCTTCGACCCGAGCGGCGGCCTCGGGGTTGGTGGTGACCGAGGAGATCAGCTCGACCAGCGGCAGCACCGGCACCGGGTTGAAGAAATGAAGACCCAGCACCCGCTGCGGGTTCTTGGTGGCCGCGGCGATCCGCATGATCGGGATGGACGAGGTGTTCGACGCCAGCACCGCGTCGGGGTCCGTGATGATCTCGTCGAGTTGGGAGAACACCTTGGCCTTGACGTTGACGTCCTCGACGATGGCCTCGATGACCAGCTGGCGGTCGGCCATGTCTTTCAGATCGGTGGTGAAGCTCAGCCGGGCCAGGGCCGCGTCGCGGTCAGCCTCGGTCAGCTTGCCCTTCTTGACCGCGTTGTCCAGAGACTTGGTGATCCGCTCACGACCGGCGGTGGTCAGTTGCTCGGTCGGCTCGAACGCCAGGACCTGTGCGCCCGACTTGATACAGACCTCGGCGATGCCGCCGCCCATCTGCCCGGCCCCGATGACCCCAACTCGTTCGATTGCGTTGCTCACCCTTGTCCTCTCGGATCGTCTCGTCGCATCTGAAGATATGCGACAGGCCCCGCCCAAGAATTCTGAGCGGGGCCTGTCGTGTCAAGCCGTACTGCTTAGTGGCTCCGGCCTATCGGTTCCACTTCGCAAGCTCAGTGGAACTGGCCCTCTTCGGTCGAGCCCTTCAGAGCTGCGGTCGAGGTGTTCGGGTCCACGGTGGTGGCGATCTTGTCGAAGTAGCCGGCACCGACCTCGCGCTGGTGCTTGGTGGCGGTGTAGCCACGGGCCTCAGACGCGAACTCGCGCTCCTGAAGGTCGACGTAGGCGGTCATGCCCTCGCGGGCGTAGCCGTAGGCCAGGTCGAACATCGAGTAGTTCAGCGCGTGGAAGCCGGCCAGGGTGATGAACTGGAACTTGAAGCCCATGGCACCCAGCTCCTTCTGGAACTTCGCGATGGTCGCGTCGTCCAGGTGCTGCTTCCAGTTGAAGGACGGGCTGCAGTTGTAGGCCAGCAGCTGGTCCGGGAACTCGCTCTTGACGGCCTCGGCGAACTTACGGGCGACCTCCAGGTCCGGCACACCGGTTTCCATCCAGATCAGGTCGGCGTACGGGGCGTAGGCCTTGGCACGCGCGATGCAGGGCTCGATGCCCTTCTGGACGTTGTAGAAGCCCTCGGAGGTGCGATCGCCGGTCACGAACGGCTTGTCGCGGTCGTCGACGTCCGAGGTGATCAGGGTGGCGGCCTCGGCGTCGGTGCGGGCGATGACGACGGTCGGGGTGTTCGCGACGTCAGCGGCCAGACGGGCCGAGGTCAGGGTGCGGATGTGCTGCTGGGTCGGGATCAGCACCTTGCCACCGAGGTGGCCGCACTTCTTCTCCGAAGCCAGCTGGTCTTCCCAGTGGGTACCCGCGGCACCAGCGGCGATCATCGCCTTCTGCAGCTCGTAGACGTTCAGCGCGCCACCGAAGCCGGCCTCGCCGTCGGCGACGATCGGCACCAGCCAGTTGTCGACGCTCTTGTCGCCCTCGACGCGGGCGATCTCGTCGGCACGCAGCAGCGCGTTGTTGATTCGACGGACGACGGCCGGCACCGAGTTCGCCGGGTACAGGCTCTGGTCCGGGTAGGTGTGGCCGGACAGGTTCGCGTCACCGGCGACCTGCCAACCCGACAGGTAGATGGCCTTCAGGCCGGCGCGGACCTGCTGCACGGCCATGTTGCCGGTCAGGGCGCCCAGGGCGTTGATGTACGAGTCGTCGCCCTTGTTGACGGCGTCCCAGAGGATCTCGGCGCCACGACGCGCAAGGGTGTTCTCCTCGACGACGCTGCCCTGCAGCTCCTCAACCTGAGCGGCGGTGTAGTCGCGGGTGATGCCCTTCCAGCGGGGGTTGGTGTCCCAGTCCTGCTGAATCTCAGCGGCGGTACGTGGCTGACCGACGTTCGACATGGTGGCTGCTCCTTCGTGTGCCCGCGTCGCTTGGGCGCCAAGATTCAAGCTGATTGTTAACGCTTCGGCGACTTCGCTTATGTGCTGAAACGACGATGGCATAGCACATACGTGCAGGTCCAGCCGTTTCAGATGCCAACTTTCGCCAAGGAGCATGGCTAACTTGCAAAGTTTGCAAATTTGCTAACCGGCTTAACCGGTTCAGTTATTACCGTCCGGTAACACGTTTTCGCTGGTCAGTACGCCCGTACTGTTAAAACTTCCGAGGTTCCCCCGGGGTCACAGGGCGAAGATGCAGGCGACCGCTTTGACCTCGTCGCCGACCACATATGTGAGCGTTATAACAGCGCGGTCAGCGAGCTCCGGACCGAATTTGTCCGTCGATCCGGCGGGGTGTTCGTGGGTGATGATCTCCAGCCGCTCGCCTAACGCCACCGCGGCATCGTGCTCGATGGTGACTCGCACCGGCGCCTTGAGCAGTTCCGGGCGGTGGGTTTGCAGATAGTCCTCGACCACCGACCAGTACACGGAGTTGTTCATGTGGTCGAACATGTCGATGTCGCTGACGCGAACCGGGTAGTCGACAGTACGGGTGGCATCGTCGCGGCCGCCGGCCTTCAGGTAGGACTTCCAGCGCAGCCGGTCGGTGGTCGCTGTCCGCTTCAAACCGGAGACGAAATCGTCCGAGATACGGGACGGACCGCGCGTCTCGCGGTTGATGTTGATCCAGAACGCCTCGGACTCCATGAGCCCGCTCTTCCGCCCGTCTATGCGCACGCGCATCTCGCACCAGCGGTTCGAGGTGCCCGAACACCAGCGGCGCAGCCGCAGCCGGTCCTGGAAGTTGATCGGCTCGATCAGGTCGACCATGGTGCGCCGGACGATCCACAGCGGGTGAACGGCCTCGTAGCCGAGCTGACACAGCTGGTCGGAGCCGACGTCCTGGATGTGCCGGCAGGCCGCATCGAACCGCAACCGGCCTTCGCGGTCCACATCGGCGCCCCGCAGCGGCCAGCCGGTATCGAAGACGTCGGGATGTCCTTCGGGGACCGGCATCAGCGTCTTGGCCACGCCAGTGGTTGCTTCTGCGGTATCGCTCGCCACGGCCCGATACTGCCACAGCACCGATAAAGCCAATTCTGCAAAGGTGAAATTCACAATGTTGCTATTGTGGCTGGGTGGCGAAGACATTCGTTGGCTCGCGCGTGCGTCAACTCCGGGGAGAACGGGGTTTTAGCCAGGCCGCACTGGCCCAGATGCTCGACATATCTCCTAGCTATCTCAATCAGATCGAGCACGACGTGCGGCCGCTGTCTGTGTCGGTTCTGCTTCGCATCACCGAGGTGTTCGGGGTCGACGCCACCTTTTTCGCCTCCCAAGACGACACCCGGCTGGTCGCCGAGCTGCGCGAAGCCACCATGGACCAGGACCTCAACCTCGACGTCGATATCGCCGAGATCGCCGACCTGGTCAGCACCCACCCGACACTGGCCCGCGCCATGGTGAATCTGCACCGGCGCTACCGGCTGGCCACCACTCAGCTGGCCGCGGCCACCGAGGACCGGTTCTCCGACGGCAGCGGCAGCGGGTCTATCACCATGCCGCACGAGGAAGTTCGCGACTACTTCTACGAGCGCCAGAACTACCTGCACGAACTGGACACAGCCGCAGAGGATTTCATCGTCCGCATGCAGATGAGCCGGGCCGAGCTGTCCCGCGAATTGGCCGAACGGCTCAGCCGGGTGCATGGAGTACGGATCGTGCAGCGACTCTCCCTCGGCGACAACGTGTTACACCGGTACGATCCCGAGACCAAGACGCTGGAGATCGGCGGATACCTATCGTCGGGGCAGTACGTCTTCAAGTTGGCCGCCGAGTTGGCGTACCTCGAGTTCGGCTCTTTGATCGATTCGTTGGTGGCGGAAGGGAACTTCACCAGCGAGGAATCGGTGACGCTGGCCCGAATGGGCCTGGCCAACTACTTTGCCGCCGCAGCAGTGCTGCCCTACGCCCAGTTCCATTCCGTCGCAGAGGATTTCCGCTACGACGTGGAGCGGCTGTCAGCCTACTACTCGGTGAGTTACGAGACCGTCGCGCACCGGCTTTCGACGCTGCAGCGGCCGTCGATGCGTGGGGTGCCGCTGTCGTTCGTCCGGGTCGACCGGGCCGGAAACATGTCAAAGCGCCAGTCCGCCACCGGCTTTCATTTCTCGTCCTCGGGCGGCACCTGCCCGCTGTGGAATGTGTACGAGACGTTCGCCAACCCGGGCAAGATGCAGGTTCAGATAGCCCAGATGCCCGACGGGCGGCACTACATGTGGGTGGCCCGCACCGTCGAACGCCGTGCGGCGCGGTACGGCCAACCGGGAAAGACGTTCGCCATCGGGCTCGGATGCGAACTGCGCCATGCCCATCGGCTCGTCTACTCCGAGGGCCTGGACCTGTCCGGTGGGGCGGCGACGCCAATCGGCGCGGGCTGCCGGGTGTGCGAACGCGACAGCTGCCCGCAGCGGGCATTCCCCGCGTTGGGGCGGGCACTGGATCTCGACGAGCACCGCAGCACGGTCACGCCGTATCTGGTGAAGAAGTCCTGACTCACGGACAAGTAGCGGTCAGATCCATACGATAAGCGGGTGACCAACCCGCTGGAGCGCGCAGCCGCCGCCGCGAAACAGTTCCTGCACAATGTGGCCGACGGGGTTTCGCATGGCCTGGCCGGCCCACCCAGCGAAGACGCCCCCGGAATACCGTCAACCATGTACCCGCTGGCTGCGAACATGTCCGGCAACAGCCCGGGCAACGGACCGGCATTGGCACCCGGGACAGTGAAAAACCTCGGCCCGATCGCAGGTACCGGCGCGCAGCCCGGCATCAGCTCGATCGGGGCGGCTGACCTCGGCGAGATCGTCACATTGCCCAACGGCCGCCTGGTATCGGTGTTCGGCGACTCTTTCAAGGGCAATCGCGTCGGTGGCCCGGACAGCGACCACTACCGCTCGGTTGCGGTGCCGATCGCCGGCTGGGAGAACGACGGCCGCGCCATCTACGGCACGCCCTTCAACGGCACCGGCGGCCCAGGTTCGCCGAACATCCTGTTCCCGCCGCCAAACAACGCGCTCATGCTCGACCCCAACACCAATACCCTGCCGGCCGGTTCAATTCTGGTTGGCGACACCACGTACATGATGGTCGCGGGAACCGCAGCGCTGCATGTCACTGCCGGTTCCTGGCTGGTCCAGGTCACCGACGATCCGGCCGACGGCTGGCACTCGACCCTCGGCTCGTGGCGAGCGGGTGATGCGCCGAACACTCCGAGCCAGATCAGTGGGTACTTGGCCGCTGACGGCATGGTCTACATCGTCGGCGACGCCTTCAACCGAAGCCAGGGCGTCACCCTGTACCGGGTCGACCCGGCCACCGTCACCGACCGCAACTCATGGCAGCCGTGGACCGGAACCAGTTGGGGCGCACCGGGAAACGTGCCTCAGGTCGTCAGCGGGCAACAGACGTTCGGCGAACTCAGTATGCGCCAGGTCGGCAGCTCGACGGTGCTGTCCGGATTCAACAGCACCACGCACGTCTGGCAGGTCGAAGTCCGGGTCGCCGCCGACCCGACGCAACTGTTCGCCGCTGGAACACCGGTTGTTGTTGCCGCACAACAGCACACGCCGACGGACCCCAACTTCGTCTTCCAGCCCTACGGCGGCTACATCGTGCCCGGATCGACGCTGACTAACATGAATCTTCTTGTCAGTCAATGGAATACCGGTAACGATGCGAATGGCGTGCCGCTCGGAGCGCCGTACGACACCCAACAGATGGTCCTCAATGTCGCGAGCTCGAATTGATCGCTGATTGCGGCCGTCCGCACAGGAGACAATCCATTCTGTCCCCCAACAAGATCCAGTTCGCGTCTCAAATTGGCGTAATCTACCCCGGCTTACCGGGCATATGCTCGATTCGTGACCTCTCCGAACCTGCGCGTCGATACAGCGGCGCTGCTCGCACTGGCAGGCCAGCTGGATACCCTCGGAGCCACCTTGAAGCCTGGTGCGGCCAGTGCGCCGGCCGGTCCCGCCGGGCAGCCCAGTGCCATTGCGGTAGGTGAGGTGTCAGCCGGCGTCGATCACGTCGACAACGAATGCTCTACCGCCCTCAAAAATTTCGGCACTAATCTGACTACGGCCGCGTCCGCTTACGAAAGCACCGATACCGCCGGTGCCAGCTTCCTGCACAAAACGATGCCGGGCCGCTAAGGCCATGACCACAGCATTGGCCACGCCGGTACCGACCCGCCCCCAGATCGAAGAGTGGAACACGGACTGCATAACTAGCGCTGCCACCGCATGGGAGCAACGTGCGGCCGCACTCAAAGACGCCTTCGCCAATGCGCAGCACGGACTCGATTCCACGTCCTGGGATGGCCCGGCATCCACTGCGGCCCGAGCACGGATGGCCGCCGATGTCGCGAAAGTCCGCGCCGCCGTGGACCAGCTCGAGCACGCCCGGTCCACCGCGACGAAAGGCGCGCAGTCCATTGCTAATGCAAAGCATCATGCGCAGCAGGCCATCAGCGACGCCGAGGACTGGTTCTTCTCCGTCAGCGACGACCTGACCGTGACCGACCGACTGCCGCGCATCCTGGGTGCACCGATGCTCCTCATCCGCGACCTGATGTCGAAGACATTTCAGGCCACCATTCGCGCCCGCGCGCTGGCACTCGCCTCGATCGACATTCAGGTGGCAGCCGCCTTGAAATTGTTTGCAGCCAAGCTCGACGGTTTCGAGCTTGGTAGCGGGCCTGGCGGCAGGGGTGATAACCCCGCGGTGCCACCGCATGGGGTCAAGAATTTGGGCCCAATCGCCGGTACGGGAGCGCACCCAGGCATCCCGGGCATCGGCGCCGCTGACCTCGGCGAGATCGTGGAGTTGCCCGACGGGCGACTGGTAGCGGTGTTCGGCGATTCGTTCACGGGCGACAAAGTCGGGCCCGAAGACCAGCATTATCGCTCAGTGGCTGTGCCAATCATCGGCTGGGACAAGGACGGCAAACCCATCTTCGGCCAACCGTTCAACAAGATTGGAAAGCCCGGCACGCCGGGCATCTTGTTCCCGCCGCCGCCAGAAGCGCTCAACAAAGACGAGAACACCAACCCGCTTCCCGCAGGCTCGTTCACGGTCAACGGCAAGACGTACATGCTGGTCTCTGGCACCTCAGGGTTGAAGCCGACCGCAGGTTCCTGGCTGGTCGAAGTCTCCAACGATCCGTCCCAAGGCTGGAAGGCTGTTCCTGGGACATGGAAGGAGTGGAAGCCTGGCGATCCGACAGGTGCGCCGACGCAGATCAGCGGCTACCAGGGCAAAGACGGCATGGTGTACATCGCAGCTGATTCCTTCGACCGTAGCCAAGGAGTCAGCATGTACCGCGTCGACCCGGCTGATGTCACCAACCGCGACAAGTGGCAGCCGTGGACCGGGCAAGCGTGGGGGCAGGCTGGGCAGGTACCGGCGGTCGTAAGCCAGCGACAGAACTTTGGCGAGTTGAGTTTCCGGGAAGTCGACGGGCATCCGGTGCTGTCGGGATTCAATAGCACTCCCGGCGTAAATCAGGTCCAGATCCGCGTCGGAGATGACCCGACCAAAATGTTTGAAGCCGGCCGGCCGCCGATCATCGCCGCACAGCAGGACCAGCCCGGCACACCCAATTTCGTCTACCAGCCTTACGGTGGATACATCATGCCAGGATCATCGCTCGATGACTTGAATGTCCTTGTCAGTCAATGGAATACCGGAAAAGATGCTAGCGGCAACCCACTGGGAGCGCCCTACGACACTCAACAGGTCCAAGTCAACGCCGCACCGTAACGCGCTCAGTCGGGGACGCGATAGGCATATCAGGAGGGATTCAAATGAGAGCAGTTATCGGAGCGCTCGCCATCGCCACGACGCCGATCCTGGCTGGAGTAGCCAGTCTGCCCGACTCCCACGCCGACACACCGAAATTTCCCGATATGAGCAAGTACACGGCGGTCAATGTTGCCGATTACGAAGTCGACGCCTCCACGCCAGGCATCCAAGCCACCATGGTCATGTTCCTCACCCCGGACAACATCACCTGCAATTTCATGAATCCACCATCTGCCGGTTGCACCGGAAACAACTTCCCATCAGTCCCACCGGTGGTAAACGGAGTCAGCGCCATTGCAACCGACGCCCCTTTGAGCGCGGGAGATTCTGGGCTCCCCCACTCACCCAACCTCAAAACCCTGCCGCCATTCCACACGATCACCGTCAACGGCGTCACCTGCGGAGTAGACAACGCGCGAACCACCGCGTGCAAAGACACCCAGGGCCGCGGATTCGTCTTGTCCCCCAACGGGTCTGGCTGGCTGCCGCATATCTGAGACCGGCATCAGACTCTCGGCATAAGCGTTTCTGCAACGTGGTACCGCCGGTGATACCACATTCCAGGAACAGATATGAGGGCGCGAGCCGATGCTGAAGTTGCAGCTGTGATTTGAGGTATCCAGTTCAATACACCGGCACAACACCCAACCAGCGCGCTCTGTGACAGACTCGGAAACCGTGAGCACCACTGAGCCGGCACGCATCGAACCCGGCGGATTCCGCGAACTCGGCCCGCTGAACTGGGCCATTGCCAAGCTTGGCGCCAGGGCCATCCGAGCGCCGCGATTCACGCTGTTCAACGTCCTGGGCCAACATCGCCTGCTGTTCCTGGCGTTCCTGCCGTACTCAGGTGTGCTGCTGGGCCGCGGCAAGCTGTCGCGTATGGACACCGAGCTGGTGATTCTGCGGGTCGGGCACCTGCGCGACTGCGAGTACGAGCTGCAGCAGCATCGCCGACTGGCCCGCAGCCGAGGCCTCGATTTCGAAACGCAGGCCCGCATCTTCGAGGGTCCGGACGCCAAGTGGCTGACCGACCGTCAGCGGGTGCTGATCACCGCCACCGACGAATTCGTCATCACCCGGTCCATGTCGGACCAGACGTGGGCGGCGCTGACCAGATTCCTGGACCGTAAGCAGCTCATCGAATTCTGCTTGCTTGCAGGCCAATACGACGCTCTGGCCGCCACAATGGCCACCCTGCGGGTGCCGCTGGACTTTCCGGACTGAGTTCGCTCGCCGAGACTTCGGTTTTTGATGCGACACGCCGGGACGGACGTCAAAAACCGCAATGTTGGCGACAACCGCCTAAAGGTACGTCACCCCGAGCACCCACAACGTCATCAGCACGGGCGCTATCGGCAGACACCACAGGAACGCGGCCGTCGTAATCATCTTGCGCTCCTGGAACTTCCGCGCAAAGTACACCGATGCGCCAGCCCCGACCGCCACCAGAGCGGACACCACCAGCACCCAGGTGCTGACCTCGTCCATGTCCATCGCCAGCGAGATGGCCGCCAGCCACAATGTGTGGCCGACGACCAAACCGCCTATCGCGGCAAGGATATTCGCGCGCTGCACCGGCTCAGAAGTTGATCATGTGGCCGGTCAGGCCGTGGAAGCATTCCTGCAGCGCCTCCGACAGCGTCGGGTGGGTGTGCACGTTGCGGGCCAGCTCATTGGCAGTCAGATCCCACTTCTGGGCCAGCGTCAGCTCGGGCAGCAACTCCGACACATCGGGTCCGATCAGATGTCCGCCGATCAGTTCGAGGTGCTTCTTGTCAGCGATCAGTTTCACGAAACCCGTCGGGTCCGCCAAGCCGTGTGCCTTGCCGTTGGCGGTGAACGGGAACTTGGCGACGACGACGTCGTACCCCTCGGCCTTGGCCTGCTCCTCGGTGAGCCCGAAACTGGCAACCTGAGGCTGGCAGAACGTGGCGCGCGGCATCATCCGGTAATCACCCAGCGCCAAAGTCTCTGCGCCGGCTATGGTTTCGGCGACGACGACGCCCTGGGCCTCGGCGACGTGGGCCAACTGCAGCTTGCCGGTGACATCGCCGATGGAGTAGATGCCGGGCACATTGGTGCGCATGTAATCGTCGATGGCGATGGCCCCGCGGTCGGTCAGCGCCACACCGGCCGCCTCCAAGCCGTAGCCCTCGATGTTGGGGGCAAAGCCGATGGCCTGCAACACCTTGTCGGCCTTGAGCTCCTCGGTCTTACCGTCCTTGCTCACGGTGACCTTGACCGTCGAGCCGTCGTCGGCGATGCCTTCGACCTTCGTGCCGGTGAGGATCTTCACGCCCAGCTTCTTGTACTGCTTCTCGATCTCCTTCGAGACCTCGGCGTCCTCGTTCGGCAGGGCGCGCGGCAGGAACTCGACGATGGTCACCTCGACGCCGTAATTCTTCAGCACGTAGGCGAATTCCATGCCGATGGCGCCGGCCCCGGCGATGATGATCGAGCCCGGCAGCTCGCGCGAGAGGATCTGGGTTTCGTAGGTGACCACGTTCTGGGACAACGAAGTGCCCGGCACCAGGCGGGTCGACGACCCGGTGGCGATGATCGCGTTGTCGAACGTGAGTTCCTCACTGCCACCGTCGTTCAATTTGACGGACATCGACTTGGGTCCGGTGAACATCCCGTAGCCGTGGACCTCGGTGATCTTGTTCTTCTTCATCAGGAAGTGGACGCCTGCGACGCGGCCGTCAGCGACCTTGCGACTGCGATCGAAGGCGGCACCGTAGTCGAAGGTGGCCTCCCCGCTGATACCGAAGGTCTTGGCTTCCTTGTTGAAGATGTGCGCCAGTTCCGCGTTGCGCAGCAGCGCCTTGGACGGGATGCACCCGACATTCAGGCAGACGCCACCCCAGTACTTCGGTTCGACGATGGCGGTGTTCAAGCCCAGCTGGGCTGCGCGAATAGCGGCGACATAGCCGCCGGGGCCGGCTCCGAGAACGACGACGTCATAGTGGGTCACGCCCCTACCCTAGTGGGCGTCCGCAGTCGGGGTGACGATATGTGTCCCGGCGACCGGTGGCCGCGAACCGGCCGCGAACTGTGCCCCGGTGATGGGCGCCGTCTTTGCCAGCTGTTCGTTCTCAGCCGAGGTGAACGCGCGGCCACGGGACAGGAACCGCATGCCCTCGGGCGTCTCGAGGCTGAATCCGCTGCCCCGGCCCGGCACGACGTCGATGATCAGCTGGGTGTGCTGCCAGGCCTCGAACTGCGGGCCCGAGATCCATACCGGCACCGTGCCACCGACGTCGAAGACAGCCAGTAGGACGTCCCGGTCGCCGACGATGAAGTCGCCGTCCGGGTAGCACATAGGCGATGAGCCGTCGCAGCAGCCTCCGGACTGGTGAAACATCAACGCGCCGTGGCGTTCCTGCAAAGTTGCCAGCAGGTCTGCCGCGGCGGCGGTGATCAGCGCCCGCGGCGGGGTAGCGTGACCCGGTGGTGTCGCGAACCTGACGCCGACGCCACAGGCCTCGACCGGATCAGCAGCCATCACACCCTCATTTCATGCGGTTCCTGCACCTCACGCTACGCGTGGCGGCAACAATGGGTGCCGTGACTTCACTCCCCCCCGTCGCTGCGCTCGCCCCGGATCCTTACCTGTGGCTCGAAGACATCACCGGCGATGACGCCCTGAACTGGGTACGTCAACACAACGAGCCGACAGTGTCCGACTTCGGCGGCGAGCGTTTCGAGCAGATGCGCGCAGACGCCCTGGAGATCATGGACACCGACACCCGCATCCCGTACGTGCGGCGGCGCGGCGAGTACCTCTACAACTTCTGGCGCGATGCCGAGAACCCGCGCGGACTGTGGCGGCGCACCACGCTGGAGAGCTACCGCTCCGATGTTCCCGAGTGGGACGTGCTGATCGATGTGGACAAGCTGGCCGCCGAGGACGACGAGAATTGGGTGTGGGCCGGCGCCGAGGTCATCGAACCCGACCTGACACTCGCGCTGATCAGCCTGTCACGCGGCGGTGCCGACGCCGCAGTGGTCCGTGAGTTCGACATGACCACAAGGCAATTCGTCGAGGACGGGTTCACCCTTCCGGAGGCCAAGTCCAGCGTCGGCTGGGTGGACGCCGATACGGTGCTGGTGGGCACCGACTTCGGGCCTGGTTCGCTGACCGAGTCCGGCTACCCGCGGGTGGCCAAGCGCTGGCGCCGTGGGCAGCCGCTGTCCGAGGCGGTGACCATCTTCGAGGGCGAGATTTCCGACGTCGCTGCCGGCGCTGGCTACGACCCGACGCCGGGTTTCGAAAGACTTTTGGTGTCAAGGTCTTTAGACTTCTTCAACAAGGAACGCTTCGAGCTGCGTGGCGACGAGCTGATCCGGATAGACGTCCCGTCCGATGCCGCTATCGGTATTCACCGTGAATGGCTGTTGATCCGGCCACGTGTCGAGTGGACGGTGGGCGACGTCAGCTACCCGCCGGGCACGCTGCTGGCTGCCCGTTACGACGACTACCTGGCCGGAAATCGTGATCTCACCGTGGTTTTCGAGCCTGACGAGCACACTTGCCTGCAGTCGTCGGCATGGACGCGGGACCGGCTGATCGTGGTGACACTGGCCGATGTGGCCAGCCGCATCGAGTTGGTCACCCCGGGCACCTGGGAGCGCGAGGAGATCGTGGGCGTGCCACCCAACGCCACCACCGTGGTGGTCGACACCGACGAGTACGGCGACGAAATCTTCTTGGATTCAAGCGGTTTCGACAGTCCCTCGCGCCTGTTGTGGGGTCATGCGGGGGACGCCGTCACCGAGATCAAAAGTGCACCGGCGTTCTTCGACGCCTCCGACATCGAGGTGACCCAGCATTTCGCGGTGTCCGACGACGGCACCAGGATTCCTTATTTCGTTGTGGGACAACGTGGTACGACCGGCCCGCAGAAGACGTTGATGAGCGGGTATGGCGGGTTCGAGTCGTCGATGTTGCCGGGCTACGCCGGGGTGCTCGGCCGGCTGTGGCTGACCCAGGGCGGTACCTATGTGCTGGCCAACATACGCGGTGGCGGTGAGTACGGGCCGAGCTGGCACACCCAGGCCATGCGCGAGGGCCGTCATCTGGTGTACGAGGATTTCGCTGCCGTGGCAGCCGATCTGGTGCGGCGCGGCATCACCACGGTGCCGCAGCTGGGCGCCGAGGGCGGCAGCAACGGCGGCCTGCTGATGGGCGCCATGCTGACCCGCTACCCCGAGCTTTTCGGCGCGCTGGTCTGCAGCGTGCCGTTGCTGGACATGAAGCGCTATCACCTGCTGCTGGCCGGAGCGTCCTGGGTAGCCGAATACGGCGACCCGGACAACCCCGACGACTGGGAGTTCATCTCCAAATACTCGCCATACCAGAACATTTCAGCTGACCGGCAGTACCCGGCGCTGTTGATGACCACCTCGACCCGTGATGACCGAGTTCATCCGGGGCACGCCCGCAAGATGACCGCGGCACTGGAGGCGGTCGGGCATCAAGTCAGTTATTACGAGAACATCGAGGGTGGACACGGTGGCGCGGCGGACAACTCGCAAGCCGCGTTCAAAGCGGCGTTGATGTACGAATTTCTGCTCCGCACACTGGGTTAGGAGCGCGATTTGTGCACGTTTTTCCGCAGTGTGCGCGGAAAAACGTGCACAAGTTTCGAGCTCGGGCGTTATGCGCCCAGTGCCGGGTTTCCGGCATCGATGAGGATGGCGGCCAGGTGTCCCCAGTACAGCCATTCGTTGATCGCTGCGCGTTGGGCTGCCACGAATGGAGCCGTGTAGGCCTCATATAAGCCGAGGGCTTCACGATGTCGGGCGTAAGTGGCCAATGCCGCCAAATGCGCTGTCCGGTAACCTTCGCCGGTCGTCTGAGTCAATGGTGTCAGCGCATCCATCCACAACATGGTCCCTGCTGAGGCATTCGGGGCCACCAGCTGAACGTGCTGGGGCGGCAACGCCGCGTGCAACTCGGTGTCCGGCCAGGCTGCCACTCGCGCCGCCACCTCAGGAGCCACGACCTCTAACCGGGAGCGGCCCTGCATGGTGCCGTCGGCGGGAATGTCGTCGTCGACCAGCGTGCGGGTGTTCATGCTGCCCTTGAACGGCTCGACCTCTTCTTTGGTGCCGATGATCGCCCTGATCGTCTTGCCGTGGAACTGCGCCCAACCCTGCAACGCCAAGAAGGGGTACTTCACCCACCGCCCGCGCTCGCCAGCCGGAATCGCCTCATCAGCCGAGACGAACATGACCTGCGACGGCAATTTCATCCCGTCCGGTATGTACCCCACCCCATAGGAATTGGCTGCCAGGATCTGCCCCTCGGTGGTGACCCCGACAGCCCACATGAACTGCCAAGCGCCCACCGGGATCGACGGCGGGGCATGCAGCGCCGCGGCGATCCGCACCGCCACCTCAATATCGGCATCAGCGCTGCCGGCCGGACGACGCACCAACCCAGCCCGAGCTGCCGCCGCCATCGCATCCTTTTCGGCGCGCGCCGGACTCACCGGAATCGGCGCCGCAGCCGCTGCAGCCTGCTGCTGTTGATTCGAGCTCATCGGGGCCATACCCGGACCCAGCGGCCCACCACCTGCGCCGGGTTGGGCCACCGGAGCGGCCGGAGCCGGAGTCGGGGGCGGCCCCAACGGCGCCGACGGGGCGGCGCTGACCGGTGCGGGCGCAGGAGCCGGACCTGAGGACGCCGGGCTGGCGACCGGGGCAACACCGCCGGTCGCTCCACCACCGGTGGATGCACCGCCACCGCTCGACGGAGCAGGTGCGTTGGTCGGGGCGGCCGGCTGCGCGGCAGCCAGCGGCTGACCAGCCCCAGTGCTCGCAGCCGGTGCCATGGGTTGCTGGGTTTGCGGAATCTGAGGAACTTGCGGAGTCTGTGTCCCCTTCAGCGCATCACCGAGCGGATTCGGCTGAGCCGCACCGGCAGGGGCACTCGGCACCGCCCCGACAGGGCTGCCGGGTGTTGCTGCGGCGGCGGACTGTGGGCCGCCGCCACTGCTGAGCGGTGCGATCCCGCTGGCTGCGGGGCCTGAGCTGCCACTGGTACCGCCGCCACCGGAGGTGCCGCCGGAATTACTGCCCCCGCCTGGGGACACAGCGGCGGCAGGCGCGGCCACCGGGGCGGTTCCTTGACCGGTAGCTCGTGCATCAGGAGTCGCCGGCCCTGCAGGAGGCGGCGGTTTCGCTGGCCCACCCGGAGGCGGCACCGGCGGAGTAACCGCGGCCGCCGGGGCAGTTCCTTGACCGGTAGCTCGTGCATCAGGAGTCGCCGGCCCTGCAGGAGGCGACGGTTTCGCTGGCCCACCCGGAGGCGGCACCGGCGGAGTAACCGCGGCCGCCGGGGCAGTTCCTTGACCGGTAGCTCGTGCATCAGGAGCACCCGAGACTGGATCGCCCGGGGTTGAAGGCAACACACCGCTTTCGGGAAGATCTGTCGACAAACCATTTGTCACTAGACGGTCGGTATCGAAGGGCGGCCGGAAGTCACCCGCCCTCTGTACCGCTCCAGCCGCAGTGCTTACGTCGCTGAGATTTTGGGTGTGGCAGCCCGATATCTCGCTTTTGATCATATTTTGAAGGAGTTGAACGGCATCTTGGTCTTGCGCCGAGAGCTGCCTCAGCTTATTTTCGGCTTTCTCTATTACCTCTTGAGCTTGTTTGACGCGGTCTGCAATTTTCTGCTTTGTGGAATTAAATAGGTTAGCTACCTGCTCGTTCCAGTACGCCGCATTCGCAAGAAAATTCTCCTGCGCAGTAATGGCATTAGTTAAAGTGGATCCCATGTTATCAGCGGCGCCCGCAGCGTCACCAGACCAGATACCACCGCCGCTTTTGAAGGTATCTCGTTGTTTGGTGCTCCACGGCGTAAAGGTGCCACTCCTCAGGGTTTGCAGGGCAGTCGTGTACTGCTGCGCGGCACGCAGGAATGCGAACTCATCCCCTTCAGGCCAGGCTCCACCTTGAATCATTTCTTCCGCGTGAGACCCGGAAGGGCGCGGCACGTTCGTCAACCGGACTCGGGTATCCGTCGGGGGCATCAGTTAGCCCCTGCGGCATCGCACGCCGCATCGATCAGGCCGGGAACCCTACCCATGGGGGCGAATAACTGGATGTCCGATTGGGTATACGTAGGTATGCCAGCAACGAATGCGCGACCGTACTGCGCGGCGAGCACACCAAGGTCCTCCACGACCGGGTTTGAGCTCTGACGACCAAGCTTTTCGTACTGATCAGCAAAACTATTCAGTACCGGCATTACCGCTTGATTCTCTGCCTTATCCTGATCGGACCAACTACTAGCTGGAACATTCGGGTCTGCATTGCTCCAGACCGCATAAGCAGGGTCTGAATTAATTCTCTTTATTGCGCTGGCCCAATCCGAACACTGGGCATCGACGGTTGGCATGAATCGCGATGGATTCGACGGGTCGCCAAGGGGCGCGATATGGGTAGGAGGCGATGCCGCAGATACCAACGGCCCCCGCGCCGCCGCCACACCGTAAGTGATCGCTCCGCAAACGCCATTTACCACAAGAGTGATAGTGGCTGCCGTATTCGACAAAGGTCCATCGTTTGCAGTATAAGTTGGAATCTTATCTGCCAATGCACGTGAGTACGCTATAAATTGCTCGTACAATTCACGCATTACCCGATGGGGTGTTAGCTTAACCAACGGGACCGTTTGGTCGGCGGCGCTGCGATAGGCTTGTGCAGCGGCTTGATACTGAGACTGCTGTTCTGGGCTCCATGCCGTAGCTGGCATCGACCGATCCCGATCATTCCAACCGTTCTTCGCGATATTTGCCAACGTCGCCGACACCGGCCCCCACGGCGCACAAGAGGGATCCTCGGTAATAATCCCAACCGGCCCAGTGTCATTCGCGCTGGCGATGCCGGAATTGTTCCCGGCCACAGACCCACCGCCAGCAGCATTGCCACCAGTGTTCTTGGTGCATGACACCGCCACCACAGCCGTCACTGCGACCACCGCAACCAGGGCCACCACGCCTAAAATCCACTTACCGGCGCCACCCTTCTTCGGCGGCACCGGAGCAGGCCACTGCTGCGGGGCGAACTGCCCCGGCCCACCGGGCATACCGCCCGGATACCCCGGGCCCTGCGGCCACTGACCAGGCTGCGGCTGTTGAGGACCCCACGGACCGGACGGCGGTGGCTGGGTCACAGATTCTCCTCCACGGTGCTACGAGTTGGTGCGCTATGGCGCGGCCCCGGCGGGGCAGCTGGCGGTGTCACGGGTGACGCGTGCGACGGCGGGGGCACCGGCGCGCTGGGACCATGACTCGGCCCGGCGGCGGCGTGCTTGCCTCCGACCGGCGCCTTAGGTTGTTCATGGGCCGGGCCAGCCTGCGGCGGCTTATTCTTTTCGTCCGGCTTGTGCTCGTCAGCTTTGGACTCGTCCGGCTTGGTGTGCTCGGGCTTGTCTTTCTCGCCGGGTTTGTCCTTACCGGCCTGGCCAGCCATCTGCTGCACCTGCTGAGCGACTTGCTGCCCGACCTGCATCGCCATCTGCGGAATCTGCCCAGCCATTTGCGGGATTTGCCCGGCCATTTGCGCCACCTGGCCAGCCATTTGCCCGAGCTGCCCAAGCTGACCCATCGCTCCGCCGGCACCGCCAGCCCCTGCTGGACCGCCCGGACCGCCGTTCATGGCCGATGCTGGCCCGCCCTTAGCCGCAGCACCAGCCGCGCCGCCAGGCGCACCAGGTACACCGCCTGCAGCAGCGGCGGCGGGATCCTCGAACTTGTTCTTCAAAATGTCGTCAGCGGCGTGCTGATCAGTGCTGGCGTACGTCGAGGCCGCGCCGGACACGTTCCCGGCGTAAGCCCCGGTGTCCTTCTTCAGCGCGGGCAATCCATGCGTCACTGGGTCGGCGAATTGGGGAACTGTCGCCGCTGCCGTCTGCGTCAACTGATCAGAACCAGTCGGAATATAAGGAGCAGGCGCTGCCGGAACAGCATCTGACGCCCCCTGGAACGCCTGACCGGCCTGGCTTAACTGCGCAGTATCGACCTTCAACGTCGACATCGAAATACCCTCCCTACGTCAATGAGACGGATCGGCCCACCCGGCACCGACGCTCAGGCGAACTTGCCCTTGAGGGTGTTCTCTGCCTGCTGCATCGAATCGTGCCCGGCCTGTATGGACTTGATCAGCTTGCTCAACGCCTCGACAGCTGCATCGGCCTTGGCTGACCACGCCTTTTCGGCATCCTGCCAACCTTCACGACCACTGCCGTTCCAGACATCACTACTGACCAACTGAATGCGGGCACGCTGCGTCGTCACCAGGCCGTGCAGCTTCTCATGCTCGGAATTCAGCTGACCGATGGCCGTCTCGATATCAGCGAAATGCCACTCCTGCTCAGACACCGCTGCCCCTCAGATTTTCATCGAATTGGTCAGACCCGCTGCGGCCTGCGTATCGGTGCCCTCATAGGAGGCAACCGCGGTCTGCAGCTTCTCGGTGATGCCTTGGTGTTCTCTGCACAAGTCAGCCATCGCCTGCGTGTAGCTCTCCAGCGCCACCTTCACAGCGTTGCCCGCTTCACCCTTGAGCGCGGTCCCCAACGACTGGGTGACAATCCCCACCGTCTGCGCGTGCGACTGCAGCTGATTTACCGTGTCATCCGCCTGCTGCAGCTGATAGTGCAGCTCCGCAGTGTTGACTTTGAGTACATCAGCCATGCCGCCCCCCTTCGCGCAAAACAGTCCAGGTTGGATACTACCGGCGCAGAACAAGGCCACCGACGGTAGTTTTCAGCAGGCCCGGACTGGCGCGGACCGCCGCAATCGCAGCAGCGGCGACCCGCCCGACCTCACGTCCGTCGCCGCAACAACCCACCCAGCACAGCGAATAACACGCCAAGCCCGACCAAGCCACCGCCGATGGCCAGCGCGATGTTCAACCAACGGTGCGCGTCCGTGGTCGCCTGGTCGACCATGACATCGGCAATCAGGCGGACGTTCCCACTGGTCCGGTTCAGCGCATCGTTGATGTACCGGCGGCCGACCTCAATGCCAGCCCAGCCCGCAGCTCCCACCACCAGCGACGAAACACCCAGCGCAGCAAAGGCTTTGCTGCGCGACCGAGCACTGCCCAAAGTCAGCAGCGCCAGCAGTCCGGTCAGCACGCAGGCCCCCACACGGGCCCACGGCCCCCACGTCGTCAATTTGCGCAACTGCCCCGGATGCAGCGATCCAGCCGAATCCGTCAGCGGCACTTCGAGTTTCGAAGGCACCTTAATACCCATGGAGGTCAGGGTCGCGCGGAACGAACTGTCCTCGAGCATCGGTGACACGTCCATGGTCCAGCGCCCGGCAGCGTCTGCGTGGGCCGCGGTGTCGGTGAACAACCAGTCGTGCGCGAGCCCGTTCGCCATCCCGAACTGGTTGGGGAACACGTCACTGGCGGTGTATATCCCGGCGGCACTGGACATGGTGTCCGTGCTCAGGTCGTATCCGGCTTTTCCGGCGAGCTTGTTCAGTTGGATTCCCAGCTCACTGGCCATCGCCGATTGCAGCTGGGGGTCCTTGGCTGCCGCGGTGGCCAGCGCCGTGTAACCGCTGCGACTGACGATCGCCTGCTGGGCCCACGACACCGGCACCGTCACAGCCAATGCAGCAGTGGTCAGCAGCCACAGAAGCAACGTCGCAATGAACCGCACCGGCGCCTCCTAAACAGGACTGCACCGCCAGTTCACTCGGCCAGCGCGCGCCCCACGATCAACGGGTCGGCCTGGCCGACCACCTCATGGTCTTTGTTGTCGTAGTTAAATTTACCGAGAACATGCCGCATCGCGTTGATTCGCGCGCGCTTCTTGTCGTTGCTCTTCACCACAGTCCACGGTGCGATCTCGGTGTCCGTCCAGGCGAACATCTCCTGCTTGGCCGTGGTGTAGGCATCCCATTTGTCCAGCGACGCCAGGTCAGTGGGCGAAAGTTTCCACTGCCGAACCGGGTCTACCTGCCGAATGGTGAAGCGGGTGCGCTGCTCTG
Organism: Mycobacterium sp. OTB74; assembly: GCF_029892685.1. GTDB lineage: Bacteria > Actinomycetota > Actinomycetes > Mycobacteriales > Mycobacteriaceae > Mycobacterium. The sequence goes on from NZ_JARXVD010000015.1 coordinate 135,729, forward strand.
CCTGAGTCACCGAGAACCACAGCTTGGTCAGGCTGACGCCGTCGTTGACCAGCATCTGCTCGAAAAGTGGTGCCTGTCGGACGAATTCGGCGTGCTGCTTGGCAGTGCAGTACCCCATGACCCGCTCCACGCCGGCCCGGTTGTACCAAGACCGGTCGAACAGCACGATCTCACCGGCGGCCGGCAAGTGGTGGACGTACCGCTGGAAGTACCACTGGGTGCGTTCCTTTTCGGTCGGCTTCTCCAGCGCAACCACCCGTGCACCGCGCGGGTTCAGGTGCTCCATGAACCGCTTGATGGTGCCGCCCTTGCCCGCGGCGTCCCGGCCCTCGAACACGACGACGTGCCGCAGACCGTTGGTCTGACTCCATTTCTGCAGCTTCAGCAGCTCGATCTGCAGCAGCCGCTTCTGCTCTTCGTACTCCTGCCGGTCCATACGTGCCTCGTACGGGTAGCCCTCACGCCAGGTGTCGACCACCTCGCCACTGGGCAGCAGCAGCAACTCGGGGTCGTCATCGTCGTCGTCACGGACGGCGTAGTTGGCAGCGGTGGCGGCGTCGAGCATCACCGACCGAAAATATCGACTAGTGCGTACAAACCAGTGACGTAACGGTAAACGGCCGGTGGCGTTACTTCGCAGTGCGCCGCGGACGGATCAATGACACCTTGGTCAGCAGGTTGTTCATCCGCGCCAGGGCCTTCATCGAGTTGTTGTAGTAGTTGCCGCCGGCACCGCTGCTGGTGCGCGGCTCCACCAAGGTCTCCTGCCGGCAGTACTTGCGCATACCGTCGGCGCCACCGAAGCGCGCCCCGATACCCGAGGTCTTCCAGCCGCCCATGGGCGCGGTGGTGCACATCAGGTTGGCCAGCACGTCGTTGATGTTGACAGCACCGCAATCAAGTTGCAGCGCAACATCTTTCGCACGCTGAACATCACGGGAGAAGACGGTGGCGGACAACCCGTACTGGCTGTCGTTGGCAAGCCGAACAGCTTCGCCGACGGTGGCCACCTTCATGATCGGCAGCGTCGGGCCAAAGGTTTCCTCGGTCATGCAGGCCATCGAGTGGTCGACGTTGACCAGCACAGTGGGCGGGTAGAAGCTGCCCGGACCGTCAGGACGCTTGCCGCCGGTGAGGGCCGTGGCTCCGGCTGCGACGGCCTCATTGACGTGCCGCTCGGTGATGGCCACCTGGTTCTCGTCGATCTGCGCGCCGAAGTGGTAGCCCTCGCCCGCGCCGACCTTGAGGTTATGCACCGCCTTGACCACCGCGCCGACAAACGCGTCGTAGGCCTCCGCCAGCACGTAGACCCGTTCGACAGACACGCAGGTCTGACCGGCATTGAACATGGCGCCCCACACCGCGGCATTGGCGGCCAGCTCTATGTCGGCGTCCTCCAGAACGATCATCGGATCTTTGCCACCGAGCTCCAGGCTGACCGGGATCAGCCGGCTCGCCGCCCGCTCCATCACTTTGCGGCCGGTCGCGGTAGACCCGGTGAACTGGATGTAGTCGGAGTTGTCGATGACGGCCTCAGCCACCTCCCGGGCACCCTGCGCCACTGCAAGCACCTCGGGTGCGCCGCAGTCAGCCCAGCCGCGAAGCAGTAGCTCGGCTGTCAGCGGGGTGCGCTCGGAAGGCTTGAGCAGCACCGCGCAGCCAGCGGCCAGTGCGCCGATGGCGTCCATGAGCGCGTTGGCGATCGGGTAATTCCATGGCGCAATCACCCCGACAACCGGGCGCGGCCGGTAGTGCACGGTGATCTTCTTGATCGACAACATGGGCAGCGGCGCGGGGCGGAGCTCCGGCGCGAGCGCCTTGTCCATGGTTTTGACCACATACGAGATGATCAGGTTGGCCATCGGGATTTCGGCCTTGGCGTCGACCATCGACTTGCCGGTCTCTTCGACCAGCAGCGACTCGATCTCGTCGCGATGGTCCCCCAGCCAGACCGCAAAACGCGCCAGCGCCTTGGCCCGGCCCTTGGGTCCACGCGCTTCCCACTCCCGCTGCGCAGCACGTAGACCTGCGGCGATGCGCGGCACTTCGGCCGGCTCCGTCCAACGCACGGTGCCTGCAACGGCACCCGTAGCGGGGTTGAGAATGGTGCCCGATTCGGACGACTCGACGTCTGGCATTGCGGTCATGTCGCCATGGTAGCTATAGGTGTGACGCAGATCGCACCCGGGCTTGACGGGTGTCAAGCCCGGGTGCGGCCGCTGTGTTACTTGCCCTTGGCAGCCTTGGCCGCGGTCTTGTCAGCTTTCACGGTCGACTTGTCGGCTTTGACCTGAGCCTTCGCCGAGGAAACCGCCTGCTTGTCCGCCGCGAGGGTCTGAGCCGAGGCTCCTGCCGTCTTGTCGGCCTGCAGCTGGCTCTTGGCCGTCGTCAGGGTGGTCTTTGCGGTGCTCAGGGCAGTTTTATCCGCCGCCAGCGCGGACTTGGCGGCCGACAGCGCGCTGGTGGTCGACGACGCGGGAGTCGTCGCCGCACCGGATGTGGTGGCGGCAGTGGACGTAACAGCAGCGGTGGACGTAACAGCAGCGGTGGTCGTAACAGCAGCAGTGGACGTCACGGACTTGGTGGCGTTGACCGCAGCGGTGGAGGTAGCAGCGCCAGAGGTCGTGGCGCTAGCGGACGACGGGAACGCCGCATTGATTCCGAAATTCAGGGTGCTTTCCAGATACGCGACGTTCTTGGCGATCGCGTTGAAGACCGGAGCGGTGGTCGCGGCCGGCACGGCGTTGGCAAGCGTCGTCAAGACCAACTGGACCGCATCCAGCGGCGTGTTGACCAATTCATTGAGCCCGGTCGCGATGCCACCCACGTCGCCCGTTCCGAGAGCTTTCAACAGGCCGCTGTCCAGGTCTGTTAATCCTTGACTGAAATTACCGCTGATCGTCGCGGGCTCGCTTTCAACCAAGCTGACCAGCGAGTCGGCCGCATTGAAATCCGGGATGCTGCTCGCGTTGGGCACACCCATCAGACCGGCCAGCAGCGCCTCTGCACCGTTACGCCATTGATTGACCATCACGTTGTCGCGGAACTGGATAAGCGGGGGCTGGTTGGTGGGGTCGACATTCCACCCGGCGCTGGGCATGACACCGCCGAATAGGGGCGACAGGCCCTGTGCCAGACCAACGATCAGCGGGTCGGCGATGTACTGCGGCGCGTCGACAAGCTGCTTGAGCTGCTCATAGGCACTGACGTTGTCGCCATTCGCCAAGTCGAGCCCAACGATGAGGGCCGCCACCGGCGTGTCCAAGAAACTGCTCCCCAGCCGATTGGCGGTCTCGGTCACCAGTGCGATGCCCCCCAGCTGCCAAAGGTCGGCCGTCGCGGTCGTCAGATCGATCCGGGCGTTCTCCAGTCGCGGCAACGCCATCGAAGAGATCGCCTTCGGCATGGCTTCGATTGCAGGCACCGAAGCCACTGCGACCGCAGCCGCACCGAACAGAGCCATCCCGGCTACGAATGTGCGCGTACCACGAAATTCCATCGCTGTTTTCCCTCGACCAGTCGGGCTGCCTGTCCACCCGATCGGAACAGCAAATTACGCCTGGTTCAGAGTTGCCGCAACCGGAACGCTTCAATTGGCGATTGGACCCACCCAGCGCTGGCTTAACCAGCAAATACGCGCGTCAATTATTGCGATCGCTTACGTCGGCCGGTCAACCCCGGCGTAGTTGCGGCAAATGAGCTCTGCTGCAAATCCCCTGCTGACCGCAGCAACACCCGACGAGGTCGGCTACCCGCGTCGCAGAACCAGCCGTCGGGCATTACAGCAACTAGCCGACAACTCGCCACCTCGATAAGCGCGCATGAATAGGGACCCAGGTTGTGCAAATGCTGCAAACACGTCCACTAGGAAGCGTGGTCGCAGCACTCGGCCAGCAAACAACTGCGGCAGGTCATCGCTGACCTCGGCGCAGCGGTCTGCTCCTACTTGGAACCGCCGCTCGCACCGCCGCTGCTGGAAGCCCCGCTCGAGCTGCTGCCGGCGCCCTCGCCAGCTTTGGTGCCGGCGGAGTCATCGGCGGATGTGTTGGCCTTGGACTTCGGCTGGAAAGCCTTGTTCACGTTCTTGACCGCGTCACCGACAGAGGACTGCAGCTTCTTCCACGGCTTCTTGGTGTCGGAGTCGGCTTTCTTCTGCGACTTGGCCGGAGTCTTGGTGTCTTTCGTCTGCGTGTCGGACTTGGTCTGACCATCAGTCTTGGTCTGACCGTCAGTCTTGGTCTGCTGGTCACTGCTGGCCGAGGTGTCAGTCTTAGCCGACGTTGTGCTGCTGGCGGGGGTGTCCGTCTTCGCAGGCGTATCCGTCTTGGTCGAGTCGCTGCTGGCAGGAGTATCCGTCTTGGTCGACGAGCCAGCGCTGGCCTCCGTCTCGCTGACTGTCTTCGTCTCGCTCGCGGTCGCCGTGAGCGCAGTCTGCGGCTCGGTAGCAGCCACCGACTTCGCCTGCGTCTGCGTGGCGGCCAGCGCCTTCACCTCCGACTCCACTGCCGACTGCGCCTTGGCGGCCGCAGCCGACAAAGCGGTCGACAAAGCGGTCGATACAGAGGTCGTTGCAGCGGTCGACGTGGAGTCGATCGGAGTGCCCTCGCTGTCCACCGCCACGCCGATCAAACCGGCGAATGCCTTACTGACGTCGATGGTCGCTTTGAGCAGCACGTTGTCACGGAATGACGACAAGGCGCCGTAGTTGGTCGTCGTGTCGTTCCCACCGAGCACCGCAGGCAGTCCCTTCGCCAACGAGTCGATGATGGGATCAGCGGCCCAAATCGGGGTATAGATCAGGTCCTGCCCGTAGAGGTACGCGGTGGTCTTGTCACCCAAGGCGAGAAGAGCCACGGTGCCCAGAACATCAGTAGGGATGTCCGTTCTGACCGCCTGGACCACCCGGCTCAACGACTCCCAAGTGCCAGAGATGAACCCGGCGGCATAGTTGTCGTTAGCGACATTGGGGTCGACCCCGAGCGACGCCGCCAGCATCGCGTCCACCTGGTTGCGCAGGTTGATCAGCTCAGTGTTGCGGAATTCCATCAGCGCGCCGTCGACTCCGGTGACGTGCTCGTTGCTGCTGGTGCGAGGGTTGCCATCGGTGCCGCCGCCCAACACCTCAGGCAAGGCCCGTGCGACGAGCTCGACCAGTGGGTCGACGACGTACAGCGGCGCATCGACGATCTGGCGCAGCTGCGAGTACAGCCGGACGTTGTCACCGCTGAGAGCCGCCATGCCCAGGACGATCGGGATGAACGGCAACTGGACGACCTGCTCGACGACGCGTGAAGCGAATTCCACCTCCACGTCACCAACACCCATATCGATGAAGGTGAAGTAGTCGTACGGGTTCGTCGAGGCAGCCGCGGTCAGTGTCACGTCCGAGTTGACGGACCGCATCGATACCGACGCGGCGATCGGCGGCACAGCGATCGGTGTGATCGCGATGACGCTGGCGCCTACGATCGCCACACCGGCAGTCAGACCGCACGTGACACGGTTCTTCATGGCTTGGAGTCCCCTTATCCTGTGAGGCAGTTCACCTCGACTGGTCAGCAAACTACGTGGTGCAAAGCATTTTCTCAAGTGCTTCCCAGCTAATATTTGCAGGCGCGGCAAAAGGCAAGGTCACACTGACGATCGGCGTTGCTCACTTTTGCATATCCCCAGGTAATTGGCCTATTTGCGACCGACTCACATCCATACCAGATCTCAGGCAGTTATCCACAGAAACGACCTGATTCACAGAGTTTGATGTGGACATGCCGCTACAGCTACTTGACTGCAGCAGGCCCTGCCGTGGATCCACTGTTCACTGCTTTGGCGACGGCGGGTCAGACTTCAGGAACGCGACTCCCCCCAACAACCCCGCGACACACACCAACGATGATCCGAACAGGAGCGCCCCGACGGTGTCGGTGAAGTAGTGGTAGGTCATTGCCTGGCCCAGCATGCCCAGCGTCACGAAGAAGCCCGCCAGCACCCGCGACCACAGCGCCGCTCCCGCAGCTAGCAGAACCATGCCCAGCACCGTCACCATCAACGTTGTGTGACCGCTGGGGTAAGCGAGCGCGCCTTCCTTGTTCCGGCCGAAAAAGTGCTTGAAGCCGCGTTCGATGTACACGGCCACCTGCGGACACAGCGCCATCACCACCGCCAAACGCCATCGCTTGCGCCACAACGTGATTCCCACGGCGACCACCAGAATCACCGTGAGCACGCGTGGGTCGGTGAAGAACAGCAGCAGACCGGAGTATGGCTCGGTGGCTCGTCCAGTCCGCTGAAACGCGTCATCGACCGGCGTCGACGTCTTGCCCACCGCAAGGCCGAGCAGAACCATCGCCAGCAGTCCGACTGGCGGCCACCAGCGGACGAACTTCTGAACCGTCATCGCCCGGGAGCGATCCCCCGGACGTACGCGGCCTGCCCTAGGTGCTGGGCGCAGTCGTCGACGATGCTGACCAGGCGAGCACTCGCGGTCACCGGCGGGTTCCAGCGACGATCGACGATGCGCTCCAGTTCGTCGGGTGTGACGGTCGCCAGGTACTCCAACGTCACCTGATGCACCGCGCGGTAGTAGCCCACGAGCAGCTCTACCGGCGCACGCACCTTGCCGACATCCTCAGCGGTGTGGCCGTACCCGATGTCGTAACCGGGATCGTCTTTGTGCGGCAGATCGAGCGCGAACCGCTGCTCCCAGCCCTGACTGGTCCACACCTGCTCGATGCCGGCGACGTCGCACAACTGCAGGTCCTGGCACCGGGCGCTGTGCCAGAGCAGCCAGGCGATGCTGTTGGCTTCGGGTGTCGGACGCCAGGAGGACACGTCGTCGGTCAGCCCGTCGGTCACCTTGTCGACATGCTGAATGAGTCGGGTGAACGAGTCGCGTAGCAGTTCCCGCGCCGCAGCGGTGTCAGCCATGGCGCCGACGCTACCGGACCCGGGCGTCAGCCGACCGCGCCATGAAATACCGCCTCCACATTGTTGCCGTCGGGGTCGCGAACAAAGGCCCCGAAGTAGCCCGGGTGATATTCGGGCCAGAGCCGGGGCGCGTGCAATGACTCGGCACCGAGTGCGACCGCCGCGTCATGGAAGGCCGCCACTGAATCGGCATCCTTCGTATGGAAGGCCACGTGCACCTCCCGGTTGGGCCCCGAGGCGTCCCCCGCGCCGGCATCGGCAATCCAGAATTCCGGCCTGCCCTCGGTGCCGTAGCCGATCGCGACATCGAAATCGAGTTGGCGGCTGTACCCAAGCACGCCGAGCACGGTGTCGTAGAACTCTTTGGATTTAGCCCAGTCACTGCAGTTGATGCCCAGATGGTCGATCATGACACCGATCGTGCCACTAGGCACCGACAGCACTGGAGCGGTGAACCTCGAGGGCCCACCGCTCTAGTGAATTATTCAGTTGTCAGCCAACATGATTCAGTTGTCGGCCAGGGTCCGGTACAACGCCTTCTTGGCTTCCGCGACCGCCGCCTGCAGCGTCGCTACCGCCGCCGCGAGGTCCGCCTTCTGGGTGTCGTTGCCGGTGAACTTGATCGTGCGCGCCAGGCCGGCGAGCTCGAACAGGTCCTTGCGCAACTTGATTACGTCGCCGAACTTCGCGACCTGACCAAGGAACGCCTCAACCGTTTCACTGGTGATGCCGCGCCAGGTCAGCAGTTGCTCACCGAACTCGGTCAGAGTCGCGACACCGTCTTCAACGGTGACCACACCCCGACCGGACAGCAATGTCAGAACGAACTGGACCTTGTCCACCGGCGGCGTGAACGCGCCGTCCGTGATGTCCGAAACCCGTTGCGACAGTTGCTCAGCGGTGGCGGGGCCTTCCTGTAGTAGCGCAGCCGTCGCAATCGCGGCACGCTTGATACGTCCCTTGAAAAAGTGATGACCAGCACCTGGTCCGAAGCCACCGCCGAAGCCGGGACCGCAAGCGCCCGGACCACCGAACCCAGGACCACCGAAGCCCGGGCCGAACCCGGGACCGCCGAAGCCTGGTCCACCAAATCCACCAAACATCTCAATTTCCTTTCGTAAGTTCGATGCATCTTGTACACATCACGATACATCGTTATTCCAGTGCCTAGCGAGGCTAAGCTTCAACTCCTAGACAACTCACAGGACCGGCGGCGGGTGCCCGTCGTACGTTGGTGAAATGGAGGCGGCCGACATGACTTATGACACCGTGATTCGCGGCGGATTGATCGTCGATGGGCTTGGCGGCGAGCCCTACATCGGCGACGTCGCAGTTCAGGACGGGTTTATCGCCGCAGTCGGGACAGTCGAAGGAACAGGTGCACAGGAGATCGACGCCACCGGCCTGCTCGTCACACCGGGCTTTGTCGACCTGCACACCCACTACGACGGACAGGCCATCTGGTCCGAACGGATGACCCCGTCTTCTGCTCACGGCGTAACCACCGCCGTGATGGGCAACTGCGGCGTGGGCTTCGCACCGTGCCGACCGGACGATCACGACGTGCTGGTCGACGTGATGGCAGGTGTCGAGGACATCCCCGGCGTCGTCATGGTCGACGGGTTGCCCTGGACCTGGGAGACCTTCCCCGAGTTCCTCGACACCGTCGAATCGCGCCGCCGGGATATCGATGTCGCCGCGTTCCTGCCGCACTCGCCGCTGCGGGTTTACGTCATGGGCCAGCGCGGCGTCGACCGGGAACCGGCCACTGCCGAAGACCTGGCCCTGATGCGCAAGCTGGCCGCCGAAGCCGTCGAGGTCGGCGCATTGGGCTTCGCGTCATCGCGACTGACCATTCACAAGACTTCTGGCGGAGAACCGATCCCGAGCTACGACGCCGCGCAAGAAGAAATCGAGGCAATCGCCCGCGGCGTGAAGGACGGCGGCGGCGGGTTGATCCAGTTCGTCCCTGATCTCTTGGCCGGCGACTACGAGCCGGCGCTGAAGACCGTGTTCGAGGTCGCGGCCCAGGTCGGCTTACCCGTCACCTTCACCCTGGCCATCGGCAACGCCGGCCCGGCTACGTTCGAAGACGCGCTGCGCTTGGTCGAGAAGGAGAATGCCAACGGCGGCAACATCAGCGCACAAATCTTCCCGCGGCCTATCGGGTTGGTACTCGGACTCGAACTGTCCGGCAATCCGTTCGTGTTGTACCCGTCCTACCGGGAGATCGCGGAGTTGCCGCTGGCCGAGCGAGTCGCCGAGATGCGCAAACCCGAAGTGCGCGAACGCATCCTGAACGACACCCCCGCCTCCGACGGCCATCCGCTGATGATCGCGGTGCAGGCCTGGGACTACATCTTCCCACTGGGCACACCACCGAACTACGAACCGGCACAGTCGGATTCGATTTCCGCTCGAGCCGCGGCACGCGGAGTCAGCCCGCTGGAAGAGGCGTATGACCGGCTGCTTGACGACGACGGCCACGCCATGCTGCTGGTGACACTGGCCAACTTCCGGGACAACTCGCTGGATACCGTGGCCGAGCTGATCCGCCGCGACGACGTCATCCTGGGGCTTGGAGACGGCGGCGCACACTACGGAATGATCTGCGACGCTTCATTTCCCACGTATCTGCTGACGCACTGGGTGCGCGACCGGGCGTCGGGCCGGTTGTCGGTGGCCGATGCGGTGCGCGAACTAACCTCGATACCTGCTCGAGTCGCCGGCCTGGCCGACCGCGGTCGAATTGCAGTGGGCTACAAGGCCGATCTGAATATCATCGACCATGCCGCGCTGACGCTGCACAAGCCCGTCGTAGCCCACGATTTGCCGGCGGGCGGACGACGACTGGACCAGACCGCAGACGGTTACGTGGCCACGATCGTTTCCGGTGAGGTGATCGCAGCCAACGGTGTCCCCACCGACGCCCGGCCGGGCAAGTTGGTGCGTGGACGGCAGGCCGCCCCGGCCTGAGCTGGCGCATCTGCCCAGTGCCGCCGCGCCACGGATGGCCGCCGCATTGCCCGCCTCTGTGCGACAACCGCTGTGCAACAGCGGTTGTCGCACAGACGCGGGCAAACCGTGACCCCACAGTTTGTGGTTACCAGTGTGACGACTGTGGCGGCACGACTACTGCGGCTCGGCGATGCGATCTATCCTGGCGATATGAGTGTGAAGGTGGATCTCGACCAGTTGGCCGACGCGCTGGCCGACTTTACGTTCGCTTACCTGATCACCGTCGGCGATGACTTCCGCGCCCATACGGTGGCCGTCGATCCGGTGTTCGTCGACGGCGTCCTCAACGTCGGCGCTGCAGGCCGCCACACCCGCGCCAACCTGGCCGGGCACCCCGTCGTCTCTGTCATCTGGCCGCCTCGAGAGCCCGCCGGCTACTCGTTAATTGTCGATGGCACAGGCGAACTCGTCGACGAACAGGTGCGCGTCGTCCCGACCCGCGCGGTCCTGCACCGCAAAGCGACGGCTGACTCCCCCACTCCGAACGCCCCCAGCTCGGCCGACAACTGCCTGCACGACTGCGTCCCCATCGAAAAGGGCTGAACCAGCGACCGAAGCAGACACGAAAAAGCCCCGACTCGCCAAGCGAGCCGGGGCTTTCGCGAAAGCAGGACTTAGAAGTCCATACCGCCCATGCCACCGGTCGGGTCGCCAGCAGCTGCGGCGGCCTTCTCCGGCTTGTCGGCGACGACGGCCTCAGTGGTGAGGAACAGCGCCGCGATGGACGCCGCGTTCTGCAGCGCCGAGCGGGTGACCTTGACCGGGTCGGCAACGCCGGCGGCCAGCAGGTCTTCGTACACGTTGGTCGCGGCGTTCAGGCCGTGACCGGCGGGCAGGTTTGACACCTTCTCGGCGACGACGCCCGGCTCCAGACCACCGTTGAAGGCGATCTGCTTCAGCGGAGCCGACAGCGCGACACGCACGATGTTGGCGCCGGTGGCCTCGTCACCCTCGAGCTTCAGCTCGTCGAGCGCCGGAGTCGACTGCAGCAGAGCCACGCCACCACCGGCGACGATGCCCTCTTCGACGGCTGCCTTCGCGTTGCGAACGGCGTCCTCGATGCGGTGCTTGCGCTCCTTGAGCTCGACCTCGGTGGCAGCGCCGGCCTTGATCACCGCAACACCGCCGGCCAGCTTGGCCAGGCGCTCCTGCAGCTTCTCGCGGTCGTAGTCGGAGTCGCTGTTCTCGATCTCGGCACGGATCTGGGCAACACGGCCCTGGATCGCGTCGGCGTCGCCGGCGCCCTCGACGATGGTGGTCTCATCCTTGGTGATGACGACCTTGCGGGCGGTGCCCAACAGGGTGATGTCAGCGGTGTCCAGGGACAGACCGACCTCTTCGCTGATGACCTGGCCACCGGTGAGGATCGCCATGTCCTGCAGCATCGCCTTGCGACGGTCGCCGAAGCCCGGGGCCTTGACGGCGACGGACTTGAAGGTGCCACGGATCTTGTTCACGACCAGGGTCGACAGGGCTTCGCCCTCGACGTCCTCGGCGATGATCAGCAGCGGCTTGCCGGACTGGATGACCTTCTCCAGCAGCGGCAGCAGGTCCTTGACGGTCGAGATCTTCGAGCTGACCAGCAGGATGTAGGGATCCTCCAGGACGGCTTCCTGACGCTCGGCGTCGGTCACGAAGTAACCCGAGATGTAGCCCTTGTCGAAGCGCATGCCCTCGGTGAGCTCCAGCTGCAGGCCGAAGGTGTTGCTCTCCTCGACGGTGATGACACCCTCGTTGCCGACCTTGTCCATGGCCTCGGCGATCAGGTCACCGATGGACTGGTCACCGGCCGAGATACCGGCGGTGGCAGCGATCTGCTCCTTGGTCTCGACCTCCTTGGCGGACTTGAGGAGGCTGGCGGTGACTGCTTCCACAGCCTTCTCGATGCCGCGCTTCAGGCCGAGCGGGTTGGCGCCGGCAGCGACGTTGCGCAGACCTTCGCGAACCAGAGCCTGGGCCAGAACGGTGGCGGTGGTGGTGCCGTCGCCAGCGACGTCGTCGGTCTTCTTGGCGACCTCTTTGACCAGCTCAGCGCCGATCTTCTCGTACGGGTCCTCCAGCTCGATCTCCTTGGCGATGGAAACACCATCGTTGGTGATCGTGGGGGCGCCCCACTTCTTCTCCAGGACGACGTTGCGACCCTTGGGGCCCAACGTCACCTTTACGGCGTCGGCGAGGCTGTTCAGGCCCCGCTCAAGGCCGCGACGGGCCTCTTCGTCATACGCAATTGTCTTGGCCATTGCGAGGTGATTCCTCCGGTTGGGAATTGCACGTCTGTGGTCAGGTCCGGTGCCCGCGACGGACGGCTGGAGGTGTGCTCCGCACCTGCGGCCCCAACCTCACCTTGCTGACCTGGCACTCACCGGTCGCGAGTGCCAACTGCATTTTTAGCACTCGACCATGGTGAGTGCAAGGTCGTTCACAGTGAGCGAAGCGGCCTCCAGCGAAGACGACAAGGCCGGAAATCGGTCTATGACCGGTATCGCTGCACCTGCGCCGCGTAATCGTCGAGCAGGCGCAGTGATTCGTCCTTGCCTACCGACGGCAGCATGAGCCCCAGCTGGCCGAACCCGAGCTCTTCGGCCACGCGCCAATAGTCGGCATCCGCAGGAGCACCGAACATCGCCAGCGGCACGTCATGGCCGGCACCTTCACGCAGTTGTCCGATTCGCTTGGCCAAAGCCTCCCTGGGCGACGGGTTCGAAATCCAGCCCGCGCCATGGCGGATCACCCGCTTGACCGTGGCGTCGGAGTTGCCGCCGATGAAAATCGGCGGATGCGGCTTCTGGACCGGTTTGGGCCGGCAGTAAGACAGCTCAAAGTTGACGAGCTTGCCGTGATACTCAGCAGGTTCGGTGGTCCACAGCGCCTTGATCGCTTCGATGCTCTCGTCCAGCCGGGTGCCACGGGTCTTCGGATCCGTGCCGTGGTCGCGCATTTCCTCAAGGTTCCAGCCGGCTCCGACGCCGAACACGAAGCGTCCGCCAGAAATGAGGTCGATACTCGCGGCTTCTTTGGCGGTGTGGATCGGGTCGCGCTGGATGAGCAGGGCGACCCCGGTGAACAGCTCGATCTTGGAAGTCACTGCCGCCGCAGCAGCGAGAGTGACGAAGGGGTCCAGCGTGTTGTAGTACACCGACGGGAGTTCGCCGCCATTGGGGTACGGGCTTTCCCGGCTCACCGGGATATGACTGTGCTCGGCGATAATGAGCGAGGCAAAGCCCCGTTCTTCGATGGCACGCGCAAGCGATACCGGATCAATGCTGTCGTCATCGACGAAGGTGGAGATCCCGAATTTCATGTGGCCGACGCTACGCCGGAGGGCACCCACCCGCTCGACCAAATGGTCAGCGTGGACGCAGTCCGTCCAGCATCATCTCGATGACCCGATCGGCCGCATCCGGGTTGTAACGCTGCGCCGCCTGACACGCCACCAACAAAGCCTTCGCCTCCGGAACCGTGACGTCCGAGCGGACCGAGCCGGCCTGCTGAGCCGCCCGCAAGAGTTCGCCGAGCAGGTTCAGGAAATCGGCCTCGACGCCGGGCACCACGGTGTTTATGTCGACCCCAAGGCCGGCGAGGGCCTCGACGAGCCCCTGGTCGGTGTCACCCCATCGGACCATCAACCGCAGGAACTCGAAAAACGCCTCACCGTCGTCGGCCGACGCCACCAGCGCCCGGCCGGCGTCCGTGATGTGTCGCAAGCGGTCCTCGATCACTGCGCGGTACAGGTCGTCTTTGGTTGGGAAATGCCGGTAGACCGTGCCGGCACCAACACCGGCCCGCCGGGCGATCTCGTCTATCGGCACCCCAAGACCCTCGTCGGCGAAGGTTTGATACGCGACTTCCAGCACCCGAGCGCGGTTGCGGGCCGCGTCGGCTCGCAGCGGCCGGGCCGGTTTCGTCATGTCGCGCTCCTGGGAATGAACTAAGCGGGGCGCACGTTCCGTATAGGCGAAGTATCCGGGGCGTCCGCCCCGATTACCCCAGCCTACCGAGGAATCCTCATGACCAAGTGGACAACCGCCTACATTCCCGACCAGACCGGACGTACCGCAGTCATCACCGGCGCCAATACCGGACTCGGCTTCGAGACCGCAGCTGCGCTGGCCGCCAGGGGCGCACACGTCGTCCTTGCCGTCCGCAATCTCGACAAAGGCAAGGACGCCGTCGATCGCATCCGGCAAACCACTCCCGAGGCCGACGTCGTACTGCAGGAGCTGGACCTCAGCTCACTACAGTCGGTCCGGGAGGCAGCCGACGCGTTGCGGGCCAACTACCCGGAAATCGACCTGCTGATCAACAACGCCGGCGTGATGTGGACCCCCAAGCTGACCACCGTCGACGGTTTCGAGATGCAGTTCGGCACCAACCACCTCGGCCACTTCGCGTTCACCGGACTGCTGCTCGACCAGTTGCTGACGGTGCCCGGCTCCCGCGTCGTCACGGTGAGCAGCCTGGGCCACCGGATTCGCGCCGCCATCCACTTCAACGACCTGCAATGGGACCGCAGCTACAACCGGGTTGCGGCGTATGGCCAGTCCAAACTGGCCAATCTGCTCTTCACCTATGAATTGCAGCGGCGGCTGACCGGGGCGGAAACCGTGGCGCTCGCCGCGCACCCCGGCGGGTCCAACACCGAGCTGGCGCGGCACCTGCCATTGCCGGAATCAGTGGTGACGCCGCTGGTGGATCGGCTGTTCCAAAGCGCAGCGATGGGCGCATTGCCGACCCTGCGCGCCGCCACCGACCCGGCCGCGTTCGGCGGTCAGTACTACGGACCCGACGGCTTGCTCGAACAAAGCGGCCACCCCAAGGTCGTCGCATCCAGCGACCAGTCCCACGACACCGAGTTGCAGCAACGATTGTGGGCGGTGTCCGAGGACCTGACCGGGGTGACTTTCCCCGTCTAGTGCACGTCCCGGCCGGCCAGCGACACGAACTCCCAACCGGCTGAACGCATCTGCGGGATGACGTCCGCCAGTGCGGCATGGGTGCCGGATTCAGGGTGGTTCATGTGGGCGATTACGATCGCCCCCGGCGCGGCGCCGAGCATATTGGCGCGCACCTTCGCGGCGGGGGCGGTCGCACCGGCATCGGCGTCGACCGTGAAACCCAGTGGTTGTTCACCGAGTTCATGCACGATCTCGACAGCGACGTCGTCGTAATGGGCGGTGCCCGGCCGGAACCAGGTGGGTGCTCTACCGGTCACCGAGATGATCTTCTGGTGGTTGGCCCACACCTCGTCGACGACCTCGGCGGCCGACCGGGTACCGGCGATGCCGTAGGCCGACCGCCCGGTCACCGACAGCGGAACGTGCCGCGTGCCGTGATTGCCGATATCGAACAGTGGGTTCGCCGCCAGCTTGGAGGCTCGGTCAGGGTGCTCGTCGATCCACCGGCCGTTCAGGAACAACACGGCAGGCACGGCATTGGCTTGCAGGGTGTCCAGCAACGCGTCGTCGCAGCCGCCTCGACAGGCGTCGAATGTCAGCGCGATCTGGCGGCCCGCAGGCGAGAATGACCTGCCAACGCCAGGTAACGCCTCGCCCCACTGGGTGGGGGCGCGGCGGCTGTTGGCGCCCACCACGGCTTCCGGGTCCGGGATCGCGCGGGCCGGTGCGGACAGCACCAGCGAACCCGCAGCCAACGCGCCGACGGCCGTCGATCCGGCCGTCAGGAAAGCCCTTCTAGTCAACACAACGGCGCAGGCTAGGCACTGATTCTGAACAGAGAATGTCCAGCGGCTGTCAAAACACTGAGGAGCCTAGACACGGTTGTTCCGCGGCCTTTCCGCCTGTCCCCGCAACCGGGTTCGGACTGCCGGCGGCAGCATTGCTCGGCGCGTCGAGCTCCGTTGTGGCAGTTGCGATTTGGACCCGTCAACCTGAGTCGACATCGTCAACATAGGTTGACGCCCCGCGGGCGAACGATGTCCACCGCGCGTCAGAAACGACCCGCAACAGGAATTGAATCACCCTGAGTCGGGCCTCAGCCGTCGCTCACCACATCAGACACTTCGGCGCAGGTCCAACAACTCCTCGTGAAACCCGCCGAAGCGCCGGTCCGGATCAACCAGATGCACCTCGAGAATCCAATGGCATTGCCGGCCTGCGGAATCCATCCGGCGCATCGGCAGGTCCGACCCGAGCGCCACGTAGGACTCGACCTCACGGCCGTCGATCTTCTCGTGCGGGAACTCCCCGACCAGATGTCCGGCGATGGCACCACCGAACTCCCAGCCGGCCGCTCGGCTCAAACGCATCATGTGCACGAACAGCTGCGCTCCGGTGATGTCCGGGTGCGCATCGAAGTAAGCCTGCCCGGCCTCCCACACCCGCGGCAACTCGTCACGCAACGCGAGCTTGCGCGGATCATCGCCCAGCACATAGGTGCGGCCGAAGTCCGCTTCCCACTCCTCGAAGATCGGCCCCAGGTCGACGAAAACGATGTCGTCGTCGGCAATTACCCGATCCGGCGGGTTGTCCCGCGCGGTCGCCAGCGTGTTCTCGCCGCCGTGCACGATCCGCTTGTGCCAATGCCGAGAGACACCGAACAGTTCGGCGGCCAGATCGCGGATTTCGTCGGACACCTGCCGCTCGCCGACACCCGGGCGGATCAGCCCACGCTGTTCCACCGCAACAAAAAGCTCAGCCGCCTTATCCTGGGCGTCAAGAAGCCGCTCTGCACGTAGGTCCTCGCCAAACACCTTGACGATGTTAGCCAGGAGGCATCATGTCGCTGGTCGTGCCGCCCTATCCCCCTGCCCGCTACACGGACGCCAAGCCGGAAGTCAGCGCCACGCTGCGCCGCGGTACAGAGCCCGCCGACTACGACTCGCTCGGCCTGGTGCAGTACCACTACCTTGCGGACCAGAAGAAGACGGCCGGCGATTACGGGCTGTACCGCGTCGACATCGCCCCGCGCGGAGGCGGACCGGGCCCGCACTTTCATCGAGCCATGTCCGAGGCGTTCTTCGTGTTGTCCGGCACCATGACGCTCTACGACGGCAATGAGTGGGTGCAGGCCGGGCAGAACGACTTCCTCTACGTCCCACCGGGCGGCGTCCACGGCTTCCGCAATGACGCCGACGACCCCGCCTCGGTGCTGATGCTGTTCGCGCCGGGAGCGCCGCGAGAGGCGTACTTCGAGGGGTTCGGTCAGCTTGCGGACATGACCGACGACGACCGCCGGGAATGGTTCATCCGGCACGACAATTTCTTTGTCTAGACGCAGGCGCTATCGCCTGCTGTCTACTCGGGGGCCAGCTCAGCTCTCCGAGACGGGGGCCACGTAGCGCAATGACCACGATGGCACCAGACCGGGCACGTATTCGGTGCCGTCCCAAGGGGTTCCGCAGATGTGCAGATATGCGTACGGCGTCCCGTCGAACATCACCCACGCGCCGGCATCTCGGACTGTGCTCGGCAGCCCGTCACGAACGGCGTCGTAGGGCCAGATGATCATCCAGTGCGGGCCGATCGGAATTGCCGGACTTGTCTTGTCGGTCGGGTCGGTATTGCTGTGTTGTGTTGCGCCGCAAAGCATGTAGATGATGCCCGGAGCGGTATTGGTGGGTGCTGGCTTACCCGTCATGATGTCGGTCATCCACTGCAGCCCCATCGGGTCGGCACACATTGGCACATTCCCGATTTCGTTCTCGTTGCCCGGAAAGCACACCCAGTCGTTGGTGCCTTGACGCAACACCACAGTGCTTCCCTGGTGGTCCATTTCGACGACTGTGGCGTCTTTGGTGATCTGATACGGACCGGACGACATGGCGCGCGAAATCTTGGCGGCCAGGATCTGTTCATCCTTCGTGGCGGCTGGAGCCTGGCCATCGTGCAGCATGGTGATAGCGCTGTTGCTGTAGTTTCCGCGCGTGCCCGCGGGGTCGGTAGGAGCGGTCACCGCACTGGTGAGCACCGCGGGCTCGCCCCCGGAACCGGAAAACCGTTCGTGCACATGCGATGTCGCCGTGTGATCGATCTGCAGACTGAGCAGTTCGGGCCGGTTGTAATGTCCTCGGGCATCCATGAACGCCTTGCGCTTATCGATCAACTCGAAGTCCAAGTCGGCAATCACATACCCTTCCCCGGATCGGAGCGGCTCGCCGAGCGGTTCGCCCTGCGGCGAAATGATCGCCGTGAAGCAGCCACCGGACAGCGGACCAAGAGGGCCACCCGTGTCTGTCATCAACTGCGCCTGCTGATCACTGTCGAGCCATGCCGTCGCGCAGACCACGAACGCACCGGACTCCAGCGCGTGATTACGCACCTGCACCTCGGTCTGCCTGCTGAAGAGATCCCCGAAGATGGAGCCGGGAAACATCGCCGAATGAATCTGCTCACCATCGGCGATCAACGCGTATCGCGCCAACGGGTTGTAATGCTCCCAGCAGGCCAGCTGACCGATGCGACCCACAGCGCTGTCCACCGCCCGCAGTCCACTGCCGTCGCCCTGCCCCCACACGATTCGCTCGTGATAAGTGGGAGTGATCTTTCGGCGACATTGGATCAAGGTTCCGTCGGAATCGAAGAGCAGTTGACTGTTGTACAGGGTGCCGCCGTCACGTTCATTCACCCCGATGGACACCACCATGCCCGCCCGCCGCGCCGCATCCCCGATCGCACGCGTCGCAGCCGACGGGACCGTGACCGACTGCTCGATCAACCGGGTCTGCTCGGCCAACATCTCATAGGGCCGCTGCACGAACGAGAAATACGGATAGTAGGGCACGACCGTTTCCGGGAATGTCGCGAATTGCACTGCTTGGGTGGATAATTCGCCGATTTTGGCGACGACCTGTTCGACGGTGCCCTCGCGGCTGTACAACACCGGGCGCAGTTGAACAGCGGCGGCTCGGACAGTGGTCATGGCACCCCATCCCGTGATCGCGGACTCGATGCGAACAGTCTGTCCCCTGCGCGTCCCGACCGCGCAGTCTTTGCAGTAACCGATCGGGGCGCAATTTTGACGGTTGTTGCGCGGGGCGAGCCGATCGGCGCGATACTTGCTCGGTCATCGATCACCGGCGAGCGACCTCACCGGTCGAGCCAGGAAGGCGCCCGCGTGACGTACATGGGTGTGCCCTATTACCCGGAGTGGCTGGACAACCTGGCCGACGACGTCACGCTCGAAGCAGCGGCCATGGACGGCACAGCGCACGGCGCCGAAGCTGTTCGGACCATCTTGTCGCTGGCCCGCGAACAATATGAGCACCAGGAATTCAACTACGCAGGGCCATGCGGCGACAGCAGCTTCCTGGAGGACTACAGCAGCCGCGTCCGCGGTGTGCCCACGTTCGTCGTCGTCCTGGTCTCGTTCAATGACGCCGGACAGACCCAGCACGTCGTGGTCAACCACCGCCCGCGCAGCGCGATGCTGCAGTTCTCTCGCGTGATGCTGGAGAAGTTCGGCGGCACACCATATGAAAAGCATTGGCAGGGCACGCCTTAGCCACTGCGGTCGCCTTGACGAGATGCACGCCACCGCCAGAACGGAGAGCAGCGCATGACGTACCTGGGAAAGCCCTATTACCCGGCGTGGCTGGACAACCTGGCCGATGACGTCACCGGCGAGGGCGCCGCTTGGGACGGGGCGATCCAGGGCGCTGAGGCCGTACACCAGGTCGTCGTCACGGCCCGCGGCATCTATGAGTTCCAGGATTTCCACTACGCCGGTCCGTGCGGCGATTACGGATTCGTGGAGGACTACACCTCGGCGGTCCGCGGCGTGCCGCTGTACGTCAACGTCCTCGTCACCTTCGATGACGAAGGAAAAGCCAAGCGGCTCATCGTGAATCACCGTCCACGCAGCGCAGTACTGGAGTTGTCCCGCGCCATGCTCGAGGCGTTCGCCGGCACTCCCTTGGCCAAACACTGGGAAGGCACACCGTGACAGATCCGCTCTATCTGGTGACCGGGGCCGGTGGCGGCGCCGGCGGGGTGAGCCGGTTGGTGATCGAGCAGTTGCGGCAGCGCGGCCACCGGGTACGCGCGTTGGTGCACCGCGACGACGCGCGAGCCGACCCGCTGCGCGCACTCGGCGCCGAGGTCGTCGTCGGCGACCTCACCGAGCCGCAAGACGTGGTCGACGCCCTAGCCGGCGTGGACCGGATGTTCTTCTCAATGGGGGTCTCACCGGATTACCTGTGCGCGACCGTCGTCGTCTGCGCTGCGGCGCTGGAATCCGGCCGCCTCGAGGTGATCGCGAACATGTCCCAGATGACGGTCTCGCAGATGACGCTCACCAGCGTGGGCGAGTCCCGTCAGCATCGGCTGCACTACCTCGCCGAGCAGGTGTTGAACTGGTCGGGGCTGCCGGTGGTACACATCAGGCCGACCACGTTCCTGGACAATCCGATGTTCACCTGGCTGGCCGCGGCGGGGCTGCGCGAGCGCAATGAACTGGTGCTTCCTTTCGGCACCGGCCGCACGTCGCCCATCGCCGCGAGCGACGTCGCCCGCACAGTCGCCGCGGTGCTGGCCGATCCCGCCGAACGCATCGGCAAGATCTACGAACTGACCGGCCCGGCCAGCCTCGACATCGACGGCCTGGCCGCCGAGTTCAGCCGAGGTCTAGGCCGACCGATACATGGCACCGACATCGCACAGGACCAATGGGTGCAGGACAAACTCAAGCCGCTGGGTCTGCCCCCGCACGTCGAGCAGCACATCGCCACCATGGCCCAGCTGCACCGCGCCGGCCGGTACGACCGTGCCACCGACGACGTCGAAAAGATCACCGGGCAACCCGCGTGCAGCGTCGGCGACTACATCGCTGCGCATCCGGACCTGTTTTCTTAGGTGCGGCCCCATGACAACCATGGCGGACCCGCGCTTCATCGAGGTCGACGGCCTGCGGATCTCCGGCGGCTATCGCGCAGTCTGATCAACACGTCGAAGGGCACCATATTCCGGACTCTCCCCAGGACACGCCGATGAACGTGCGCGGCCGGAAGTTGCTGTCCTAGACTGCCCTTCGATCGGGAGGAGTCGAAGGGTGCGGGCATACGCAGCGCCCAGCACCCAGAACTTGCGGGGCTGGCAGCGTCGAGCTTTGGTGCGGTATCTGACCGCCAAACCACGCGATTTCTTGGCAGTCGCGACCCCCGGCGCAGGTAAGACCACCTTCGCGCTGCGGATCGCCGGCGAGTTGCTGACAGAGCGCACCGTCGACCAGGTGGTCGTGGTGGTCCCAACCGAGCACCTCAAGATCCAGTGGGCCGAGGCGGCTGCCCGCGTCGGCATGGCCCTGGACCCCAAGTTCAGCAACACGACCGGACACACGTCCAGCGACTATCACGGCATCGTCGTCACCTACGCCCAGGTGGCCAACCACCCGACCAAGCACCGGGTGCGCACCGAGAACCACAAAACGTTGGTGATATTCGACGAGATTCACCACGGCGGCGACGCGAAAAGCTGGGGCGAGGCCATCCGCGAGGCCTATGAAGATGCCACCCGACGCCTCTGTCTGACCGGTACCCCGTTCCGCAGCGATGACAGCCCCATCCCCTTCGTCAACTACGAACCCGACGGCAGCGGCCACCAGCAGTCGGTAGCCGACCACACTTACGGCTACTCCGACGCGCTGGCTGACGGCGTGGTGCGCCCGGTGGTGTTCATGGCGTACTCCGGCGAGGCCCGGTGGCGCGACAGCGCCGGCGAGGAGCACGCGGCCCGCCTGGGTGAACCACTCAACGCCGAGCAGACGGCCCGGGCCTGGCGTACCGCGCTGAACCCTGAGGGCGAGTGGATGCCCGCGGTGATCGCGGCGGCCGACAAGCGCCTGGGCCAGTTGCGCCAACACATTCCGGATGCCGGCGGCATGATCATCGCCACCGACCAGACCACCGCACGGGCCTACGCGAAGCTGCTGCACACGCACACCGGCGAAGAGCCCACAGTGGTGCTATCCGACGACCCGACCGCCTCGGATCGCATCTCGCAGTTCTCCCAGGGCAGCAGCCGCTGGCTGGTCGCGGTGCGCATGGTGTCCGAGGGCGTCGATGTGCCCCGGCTGGCCGTCGGGGTTTACGCCACCAGTGCGTCGACCCCGTTGTTCTTCGCGCAGGCCATCGGGCGCTTCGTGCGCCTGCGGCGGAAGGGCGAGACCGCCAGCATCTTCCTGCCGTCGGTACCGAACCTGCTGGAGCTGGCCAGTGAGCTGGAGCGGGAACGCAACCACGTGCTGGGCAAGCCGCACCGGGTGTCCGACGGGCTTGACGACGAACTGCTCGAGCAAGCCCAGAAAAAGGAAGACGAGAAGTCGGAGCTGGAGAACGGCTTCGAGATGATCGGGTCGGACGCCGAGCTGGACCAGGTGATCTTCGACGGCTCGTCGTTCGGCACCGCGACGGAGGCCGGCAGTGACGAAGAAGCCGATTACCTGGGCATCCCCGGCCTGCTTGACCCGACCCAGATGCGCGACCTGCTCAGCCGCCGGCAGGACGAGCAGCTGCAGAAGCGCAGCGCCAAGGCCGCCGCGAATCCGGGCGTCCCGGCGCCACCGATGACCACTCACGGCCAGTTGCGCGAGCTGCGCAAGGAGCTGAACCTGCTGGTGTCGGCATTCCACCACCGCACCGGCAAACCGCACGGCTGGATTCACAACGAGCTGCGGCGCCGCCACCCCGGACCACCCGTGGCCGCCGCCACCCGCGAACAGTTGCAGGACCGCATCGCCGCGATCCGGAGCATGCAGCGCGAGCTCGCCGGCTGAGGCCGCGAGTGTGAGGGCTGTGCGCGGAAAACCACGGCGGGTTCAAGGGATCGATGCAACACCCCTTCTGATTGAGGAGTGTTGTGGGTTCTCGACCGGGTTTGCGTGCGCGGATGCGGACGTTTTGG
>NZ_JARXVD010000016.1 GCF_029892685.1 Mycobacterium sp. OTB74
ACAATCCCCGCCCCTACGTGTGGACCAAAACCGCCAACCAAATCCTCGAATCCATCGCCAACTATTGCAGACGAATTAACGACTCAGGACACTAGCTAGCCGTCGCCATGTGCCCGCGCGTCGTAGTGCAAAGCCCCCATGTGGGCACCAACGCATACCCATTCGGGGGACGCCATTCGGTCCGCGCATCGCTACCCTTGCTGCAACCGTAAGACCTCATGGTGTGGCAATACCGGGCGCGACCAAGCAGTAACCAAACCACAGCGGAGGCGGACGCGCGGGCTGCAATCCGTGTTGATCGCTTGGCCATTCGCCGGCCGGAAGGATGTCGCAGTGCCCAGGGGCTATCCCAAAGAGTTTCGCGAAGACGTCATGCGTGCCGCGCGCGAGCGCGGACCGGACGTGCGGATCGAGCACGTCGCCCGGAACTTCGGGATCCATCACACGACACTCACTTCGTGGCTTCGGGCTGCCGAAGTCGATGACGGTCCCCCAATCCCGTCACCTGATGTACTGCGCGAGAACCGAGACCTGAAGCGACATCTCCGGCTGCTAGAGCAAGAGAACGAGGCCCTGCGCCGGCTCGCGACCTACTTGGCACAGTTCTCATGCCGCGAAATGGCTCTACCGCCTGGTCAAAGAGTCAGCGGCTGCCTGTGCCCCAGCGGCGGTGCCGATGACGGTCTGGCGCTAGGCACTCAAGTGCCACCAATAGCCTTACTACGCCTGGCTGGCCTGGCCGGTTTCCGCGGCTGAGTGGGACGGCACAAGCCTCACAACCGCAGACCCATCGGCCCGCAATGGCACGAACCCAACACCGACGACTTGCGCCGGCATCATCGGCGCAGAACCCCATCGGGAGACACCTTCGTACTCGCCAGGGTGACGCCATTTGGCCAGTGCGCCAATACCGTTGGTACGAATCTTCACCACGAGGCTCTCGGAGGGTTTGGCATGGAAGACTCGGGCCGACCAAGCTCACTGAAGTTCGGGCTTTGGTGCAACTGGATCTTCGTCGCACTCACCGCCGTCGGCTGGTTGGGCATCGCACATTTCTGGGCACCTGCACGGGCAGACTTTAGCCTCCAAGAAACCAAGATCTGGTTCACCGAGACACATCACTGGGGCGTGATCGTCGGCTGCAGTCTCTTCTACATCGCCGCCGGAATACTCACTCCTGGTTCCATCGCGATGGGCCTCATGCTCGCCAAGATCGAGGGCCGTCGGCCGCTGTGGTCACTCACCATGGCGGTGTGCGCTGCCTTCATCTCGTTGATCGTCTTTTTCAATGCGTGCGCGTGGATTGTGTCCGCTTACCGAAAAGACAGCGATGCCAGCGTCTTACAGGGCTTTAGCGACTGGGCCTGGTTCGCTTTCCTGCTCGGCTGGATTTACCTCGCTATCGAGATGTTTGCCACCGCCGCGGTGGAACTGATGGACGACCGGCCCGAGCCGATGGTTCCCCGCTGGTTCAGCTGGCTCACCATCGCTGGGGCCTTCACCGTATTCTTTGCCGCAGGCCCAGCCTTCTTCAAAAGCGGTCCGTTCGCCTACCACGGCCTGCTGGCCTTCTACCTACCGGTCGCTGTCTGGGGCGGCTACATCTCCCTGACGACATGGTTCATGCTGAAGGAACTCAAGCGTGCACCGTTCTAGAGCGGCCCAGTCCCCTCAAGTTTCAGTACGAAATCCCGGACACTTGCCGTAGCCGTAGCATCGCCAATGTCGCCGTGGCCGGTTACGGCGTCGTGCGCCAAGCGGAGCATTACTGCGCTCTCGTCTATCAGCAATCTACTAAGTCCCAGTGCCGCACAGGTTTTCAGTGTCGGCGCAAGGATTCGGTGCGCTTGATCAGCGTTGCCGGCGACCCCAAGACACAGCGCGTACTGGAGGGTGGCCTGAAGGTGCGCACGGGGACGGTTGGCCTGGTTGATGTGTTCAACGCGCGCAAGTGCGCGTGCGCAGGCACTGCTGATTTCCTCGGGCTGTCCGCTGTTGATAAGAAGCCTGATTTGGGCGTCCTCTCTGAATTCAGCTGTGGCATCACCGATTCCACGGAGCGGTTGGGCACCGAACGACATGACTCGCGTCACGAGCAACGGGTCGACCGTTGGTGCAGAAATAGTCGCCAACCGGACCTGTTCATACATCAGACAAGCCTCGAGCCGAGGCAACTGCAACGCTCTGGCGATCTCGAGACCCTCGGCTAAGCGACTGTCCGCAGCTAATTTGTCGCCGCGGGCATATTTCAATCGGGCCCCAGTTCCGAATGCCGCAAGCATGAAGTCGACGATTCCGCCTTCGGCACCGAGTTCATACGCGGCGTCGAGCAAAGGCTCTGCTTCATCGAGTTGGCCGTGCTCGTAGAGAAGCTCCCCCATCAACGATCCGGCAAGCTTGGCGCCATAGGTCGGCCGCCCTGACGGCAATAGCGCGATTCGCCGTGCGTGTCGCAGACTTGCTTCGGCGCCCGCGATATCGAGTTGTTCGTTCGCGGCGATCGCCGCGAAGCAATATCCGTAGCTGACCGTCAGGGTCCCAGGGGTTTTCGGGTGATATCGCCGCCCCCACCTGTGCCAGCGCAGTGCGGCGTCGAAGTCCAACACGCGAAGCGAAGCAAACGAGGCGAGGTCGGCTGCGCGGCACAGAATGAAGGGGCGAAGCGAGTCCGCCCTGTCGACACATCCTTGGACTGCAGCATCGGTCGACGCATCGACCTCGTCTCGAAGCGCAGACATCACGCTGCGAATAAGGTCTATTTCGGCCTGCAAGTCGGCGGCCTCACCTGATGGCACAGTGTCGAGGCCGAGCTCGGCCACATCGAGCGCATCCGCTACCGCCGTTGGGCGGTGCAGGATCGCGTTTGCCCATGCGACATCCACCTGCAGCCTCGGGCGCGCATCGGCTAAGTGAGTCGGGAGTTTCGCCGCGAGCCCGATCAGCATGCTCAGCTGGGACTGTTCAAACAGATCGGTGGCTGCTTGCTGGACAACATCGACCGCCTCCCTTGTGTCACCGGCACGGAGCAGGTGATCGACAGCCTGGCTGAGCATCTGCTGCTCCGAGAACCACCGCGCAGCGGTTCGGTGCAAATCCGGTACGCGATCCGCCGCATCACGCTCAAGTCGATGCAGAAGGTACTCGGCGAAGAGGTGGTGGTACTGAAACCATGACCCATCGGCATCAGTCCGCCATAGAAACAGGTCGCGCTTTTCGATGTCCTCCAAGACAATTCGGCTACGCGCATTTCCGGTGAGCGCAGTCGCCAAGCCGCTACTGATCTGAGTGGTGATGCATGTCGCGAGCAAGAAATCGAGCAGATCCGATTCGAGGCTGTCGAGAACGTTCGATGCCAAATAGTCGCCTATGGCTTCATCTCGTCCCGACAGCCGCGCGATGAGTGCGCCGGGGTCGCTGTGATCACGGAGCGACAACGACACGAGTTGTAACGCCGCGGCCCATCCATCGGTGCAGTCATCCAGTTCGGCAACGTTGGCCGTGGTGAGGTCGAGACCGCACTGATCAACGAGCAGCGCTCTGGATTCGGCGACATCAAATTTGAGCAGCGACGCATCGATTTCGACGAGCTCGCCCTGAACTCGCAACGTACTGAGCGGAAGTCCGGTGTGGGTACGACTGGCGACAACCACATGCAGGTGGTGACAACAGTTCTCGAGGAGATAGGCCAGTGCGTTCCTGGTTTCAGGATTGTCGACGCGATGCCAGTCATCGATCACCAACACCAAGGTCTGCTTGTCTTCGTGCAACGTGTCGATTAGGGCGTTGAAGACATAAAGCTGTGCATCTTCCAGATGCCCCTCGAATTCTTGCTGCAGGGCATCAGCCAGGTCCGGCATGGCGAGCCGAATCGCACCGATCAGGTGGGAAACAAACCAGACTGAGTTGTTGTCGTCTCTGTCAATCGCCAGCCAAGCGCCCTTGAGGTCCTGCCGAACCAGCGTTTCGCCCCACTGCGCGGCCAGAGTGCTCTTTCCGTAGCCGGCGGGCGCATGGATGAGGACCAGCTTAGGTCTTCGCCCGGAGCCGAGACGCTCGAGAAGTCGCCGCCTCGGCACCGTCGGACGATTGAATGTCGGCGGCCGATTCCGCGCGGGCGGCGTCGACGGGTAATTCGACCGCCGCTTCTCGCTCGGCTCGGTCGGCCGCGAGCCGAGCGCCCCGGAGTGGTCTGCACCAAGGCTCGCGGACAATCCTTCGGATTCTTGCTCGGGCTGCGGCAATTCCAGCGGAACTTCGCCAATTTTGAGGTCGATCTGCGCGCCCGCCGCGCGCAGAACGTCCCCGTACTCGCGGACCGAGCTGGGGCGAAGTGAGGGATCAGCATTCAACCCGAGTTCGATAGCCGAGCACACGGCGTCGTCGATCCCTTTCGGACGGAGGTCAGGGATCGGGCCGGCCAGCACGCGACGGGCGAATGCAATGGGGTTTTCGCCTCGCTCATATTGAAATGGCGGATGGCTGCACAGCAGCGTGAACAACGTCGCCGCGAGGCTGTAGATATCGGCTGTCGCTGACGGAGCACTTCCCTCGAACAGCTCTGGCGCTGTGTAAGACGGCGACCCAACGACGATATTGGCAGCGGTTTCTCTGCCGCCCGCGATGCGTGCGATGCCGAAGTCACATAGCTGCGGTTCGCCGTACGCCGACAGCAAGATGTTGGAGGGCTTGACATCTCGGTGGAGAACACCAGCGCGATGGGCGGTTTCGAGAGCTCCGGCCAACCGCACCCCGACCGCCAGCGCCTCGCTTACGGCAAGGGGGCCGTGACCTTTGATCCAGGCGTCGAGTGTGTTGCGGCTCAGGTACGGCATGACGATGAATGGCCGCCCAGTGAAGGTCAGACCACTGTGCAGCACAGGGACGATATTCGGGTGGCCGGAGACCCGGCCCATGGCCCGCTGCTCGCATTCGAAACGTTCGACGTCGACATCGTCCTGATCAGAATTGAGCACCTTGATTGCGACGAAGCGGTCCAGTGACGGCTCCCGGCACCGATAGACAACGCCGAATCCACCCCGGCCGATCGCCTCAGCATCGTGGTAGCCCTCCGCTTCGAGTTCGGCGACGATGCCGGTGGCGAGGCTGTGTTGAGTGACGTCAGGATTGGACACGTTCAGTCGCATTCGTTGCCGGCTACCAAAGGTATTCCGACTGGCCTGACAGCCATTGTCCCTGATCGCCGCGAATCTGCAGCCCTATTGAGGCGGATATGCAGGCGGCGGGTACACGCCGCGCAAGATCCACGGGAACCAGTTGATACCTGTCTCGAGTTCGTCGCTGCCGTCATAGTCCGGGTCCGGATCCAACGGCACGTTGGGCTGCAGCACTACCGGAGATGGCAATCCCACGTTGGCGGCCAACGGGGTCTGGTCATCGGGTTTCTCGGGCTGTCCATACACCGCGACAACCACGGTTCGATCAAGACTGTTCTCGGACCACACTCCGATTTGAGTGTTCGCGCAGTTGGCCATGATCCCGTGGGCGACCGGGTCGTTGTACCACCGGTTGATCAAATCGACGCCGCTGATCGCTATCGCCGGATTGATCGCAATGGTTTCGGCAACCACGCCGCGGTAGCCGGCGGCCTGAGCCCGGCCCGCCGGATTTGACCCGTCCGAACCCACGTCACCATCGAGGTCGCGGTTGTTGAGCACGTCTCTGGCGTGCCATTCGGCGGCTTGCTGCAGTTGCAGGTTGATTTTCACGTCATTGGTGCATCCCGCTTGATGCTGAACGGTGAACACATTGGCGACCACGCTGTTGTTAAGCCGTGAATTGTCCGCGTGTGCCATCGGCGCGGCCGCGACTGCGCCCACGGTCAAAGCAGCTGCAGCGGGCGCGACGAGCGAGCGGTAGCGCATGTCCGTCTCCTTTCTGTCAGGGTGCAACGCCCGGTGGCGACTGGTAGTGAACGGCCGAATTCCGCAATTGCCAGATCTGTGCCGGACAGAGTTCGTTGGTGGCCTGTGAAATCAGATAAGAGGCCTGGTAATCGTCGGACGTACTGAAGTCGGCCCGCACATCGCCCATGATCTGCGCGAAGGTGTGGCCTTGCTGCAGCTTGTCGCAGATACCGTTTCCGTACGCCAAGGCGGCGTCGGCGTTGGGAAAGTTATAGCCGGGCCGCACTTGGACGTTGAAGAGATAGGCCACCACGTCAGCGCGAGCGAATGGCGCGGCCACCGTCACACCGAGTAGGGCGGCGCACAATACGGATGCACTGCCCACGGACCGTCTGAGCATCATGGCCTGCTCACTCCGGATCGAATCCGGAGACAAGCCACCGACCGTTGATCTTGTCCAGCGTGACGCGCACGCTGGACGCTGTATTGGTGGGCGCGTCCTTGCCGATGAGAACCGTCTGGTTCACAAACAGCAGGACGACGGCGTGGTCGGCGGTGGCCGACGCCGATGCCGCTGCTGGGACTGTGGCAACCGCGGAAATCTCTTTCTGCTTCGCTCCTGGGATCACTACGTCGTGAGTGAGCTTTGTGTAGGAATCCAGGAATGTCCCAGTCAGCCGGGTCTGTGCCGCCTCGAGGTCCTGCTGTACCGTGTCGTGCCGATAGGACAGCAAGGCGATCGTGCTGTCAGTGGCGGCGCGCACTGAATCCGCACGTGCGGTAGTCGCATCGCGCGCCGAGGCGTCTTGAAATTTCATGAAACCTGCGGCCGCTGCCAGCAGCATCACCAAAACCGGCAGTACCCCAAGCACAATCACCTTGGACCAACGGGTGCCGTGCCCGGTGCTCACCGGTTGGTCATCGTGACCGGATTCATCGATTTCTTGGGATTCACCCTCCGCCTCGATGTCGTCGATGTTCACTTCCTGTGCCTCCTCGTCGGGCTGGACCTTCAGCGGCGACCTCATGGGACGAACTCGACGTTCGAGACTTTGATCTGATCGCCCACCTTCTGAACGGCGATTCGCATCCGCCAAGATCGCGGATCCTGTTTGGGTGCACCGGCATTCGACGTCTGCACACCGACAGCCACCAACACCTGCGCCGTGTCACCGTCCTGCGATTCGATGCCCGCTTCGCTGACGGTGCCGACCGAGGACGATTTCGCTTGCTTGACCACGTCGATGAAGGGCTTCGACCGTGCGGCGAAATCGTCACGGAACTGTCCGGTGGCCCCGTCCAGAATGCGCTGCACATCGGCGTCTGCCTTCTGCCAGTCGATCGTCGTCAGGTTCAATGCACCCTGCCTCGCTGCGGCGAGAAATTGGGTCCGCTGGACCTGGACCTGACTCGACTGATGGGCGCGATATCCGAACCACCCGATCAGGGCGGCCAGTACGACGGCAGCGGCCAGGCAGACGAGCGCCGCGGTCCTCAGGACACTCCTGGGCTTCTTGGCCTTCGTGACCGACTGCTCGGGTTCATCGTCCGACTCGGGCGAGTCAGCTTCCGGCACGCACTCGACGACATCGTCGTCGATAGCAACATCCGGCTCAGCTTCTTTTTGTTCCACTTGCATGTCGCCTCCTTTCGAGATTGGTCACGGTTGCTAATTTGCGGGCGGCACGAGCATCGATTGCCATGTCTTGTCTTTCGGCGCGCTGTGGGACAGGTCGGACTGCCTGTATTGGCGGCCGTCCGATCCCATGTACGTACCGGTTGCCGGGTCGTATTCGGCTGCGGCGATGGCCGTCGGCTCCGGGGCGGGCGCGGCCTGCGGCGGTGATCCCGGCGGCAGTTGCGGAATGTCCTGACCGGTCCACGTCGCGTTCGGGTCGCCCTTCCAGTTATTGCCATCGTTGAGCGGCACGTACTGCTCGTCGCTCTCACATAGCTTCACGGTGGGGGCGCGTTTGCCGGGTCGTGTTTCGCACGGGATGTTCTTCGCGCCGCGTACGTTGAACTGCCCATCCTGCGGAGTCCGGCAGTAGACATCACCGGTTGGTCGTTCCGGGTAGTCCTCGAAGCTGGGCACTCGCATCTGTTGAGCCGGCAGAAACCCGGTGGTGCAGGGAGGCGGCAGATTGATGTTGAGGTTGAAGCTGAGGTAAGCACCCCGGTAGGCCTGCTTGGTGTTCATGTTCGCCAAGATGGAGCCTTGACTGAACTCAGTCATTCGGGGCAGCAGCACCAAGAGCTGTTCGACGTCGTTCTGGTAGGTGAGCGCTACTCGTCCGACGCTGACCAGATTCGCCAGCACAATTGGGAGGGTCGGCTGCAGCCGCTCGATCAGTTGGCGGACCTCGCCCAGCGCGGGGGCGCCCTTTTCGAGGACGCCAGCCACGGCCTGGTCATGATTCTTTAGTTCGCTGGTGACCGTGGCCAGGTGGGCAGCCCATCCCTGGATCTCTGCTGACGTGTCGACCTGCGAATTGAGCACCGGCTGCGATTTGTCGATGAGTGTGATGAGGGGATCGAGGTTCTTATGGGCATCGATTGCGAGGTCCGATCCCCCTTTGATGATGCGGGACAGTTCCGGACCCAACCCACCCACAGCGGTGTACGACTCGTCGATGACGGTCTTGAGGTTGTCGTGCGGTAATGCCTTCAGGCCGGTGTTCACCTGGTCCAGCACCGCGTTGATGTCCTGGGGCGCCGAGGTGGCAGATTGAGGAATAACGTCGCCGTCCTTTAGTGGCGCCGATGAACTGTTGCGGGGTATCAACTCGACGTACTGCTCGCCGATCGCCGTTTGACTACGGACGTTGGCTTTCAGATCTGACGGGATACGGAAGTCAGATTTCAGGGATAACACGGCTTCCACACCGGTATTGGTGAGGTGTACCGATTTGATCAGCCCAACTTCAGTACCGCGATACGTCACATTGCCGCGTGCGTAGAGCCCGCTGGCTTCCGGTAATTCCATCTTCACCGTGTACGTGCCGACACCGAACAGCCAGGAAGGCAGCTTGAGGTAATTGACCGACATCAGTGTCAATGCCACAAGCGCTATGGCCAGAAAGATGGCCAGCTGAATCTTCGTTCGTCTATGTAGGTGCATTTACGGCCCCTGATCCCAGCGATACGGAATGGTAAGAGGATTACCCGGGTTGTTTGGGCCGCCCGCAGTGCAAGGGCTCGGGAACTGGCCGATGGTGCGCCCCCACTGCAACTCCAACTCGGTTAGGTTGCACTCCCACCGGGTGCCGGTGAAAATTGCCGAGTCGATACGGCTGAGAGTCAAGTCGATGATCGCCGTCAAGTTGGCCTGGTCACCGCGTTGCCATTTTTCAATCGTCTCGTTCGGAAATGGTGCGGTGAGAATGAGGCTGAGCGATCGGGTCAGGGCCGGGCCCGCGTTCGCGAGCGATTCGAGCACGGGGCCCAATTGCTGCAATTCCTTGACCAGGTTGTCCTTGGATTGGTTGACGGTGTCGACAGTCAGCGCACTGAATTTACCGAGCTGATCGGCCGCCTGGACGAGGGTTTCGCGCTCACTGTTCAGTACGGCCAGCGCATCGGGAATCGTCTTGATCGCCTTATCGAGAACGGGACGGTTGGCCGCGAGTCGTCCGACCAGTTTGTTCAGGCTCTCGGATGCCGCGATGATGTCGTCTTTCTGGTCATTGACGTAGCCGACGAACTTGTCCAGCTGCTGGACCAAGCTGCGCAGATCACTCTCACGACCGTGGAACGCAGTACTGAGTGCCTCGGTGATGTCCTGGAGTTGGCCCACTCCGCCGCCGTTGAGCACCATCGACACCGCAGCCAGCGTCTGTTCGACCGTCGGGAAAGCCCCACCCTGGGACAGCGGAATCAGCGACCCCTCGTGCAGCTTGCCCTGGGGTCTGCCGTCGGGCGGTGGCCCCAACTCGACGTGCAGAGAACCCAGCAAGCTGGTCTGGCCGAGCCTGATCGTCGCGTTGGCCGGTACGTCGACATCGCCATTCATTTTCATGGTCAGCAACGCGTGCCAGCCCTGGCGTTCGATCTTGGTTACTGTTCCGACCGTCACGTCGGCCACTCGCACCCGTGCGTTCTGCTGCAGGTTGCTCACGTCAGGCATCTGCGCCTGGATCGTGAAGGATCCCGGACCGCCGCCCTGCGTGCCAGGTAGTTCAAGGGTGTTGAGGCCCTTCCACTGGGAACAGCCGGACATCGCCGCCACCAATCCGATCAGCAACGCACAGGCGCCGACTCGGCGCCACCAGTTGGACCTCATGAGCCACCTCCCAGGTGGGGCACCATCAGACCGGGCAGACCGGCACCGGCATCGGTAGGCACGGCCTCTCCGGAAGACGCGTCGACTGGCTGCGGCGGACCCGCGGGTACTGCCGCCGGCGCGTCGCCGGCTGCCTGCTGCATCTGCGCCGCGTCAGGTGCTTTCGGGGCCGGCGGAACATAGTCGGGCCTCATCGAGTCCTCGCTGTAGGAGACCTCGTTGGGCCTGGCTGTCGCGCCTACGAAGGGATTTACCCCCAGCGGCGGGAAGTTGTACTGACGGTTCTTCACGATCGGCGCCAGGTACTGCACGCACAGCTTCGCTGCTTGCTCGCTGTTCAGTCGGGACGCGGCCTGGATGGCACCGCAGAGGAATCCGACAGGGTTGGCGAAGTTGTTGACCGCCAGTGCCCCGGTCAGCGAACCGTTGGCAGGTTCATAGATGTTGTCGAAGTTGGCAACGGCGGTTGGGGCAACGTGAAGCACCTGCTTGATGTCGTCCAGGCTGGCGACGAGGGCATTGGTCACCGACGACAACTTGTCGGATGCGGTGCCGACCGCGTCGCGGTTGTCGGCGACAAACTGTTTTACGTCGCCGACAACCCCATTGAGGTCCTCTACGGCCTGACCGAGTTTGTTCGGGTTGTCGGCAAGCACCCCTGACACCTCGGCGAGGTTCGCGTTGAGCTGTTCGAGGAGGTCAGCGCTGTCGTGCAACGCCGACACCAGAACCGACAGGTTTTTGAACGTGGAGAAAAGGTCGTTGCTGTGATCCCCCAGCGCCGACACCGCTTGAGACAGCTTGATCACCGTGTCGCGGATACTTGCACCCTGTCCGCGCAGGTTATCGGCAGCGGTGTTGATGAATGAACCCAGCGTGCTGGTGCCGCCCGGCTGGTCTGGTTTGAGAAGCGCGGCCACCCGCTCGAGTTGTGCGCGGATCTGGTCCCATTCCACTGGGACTGCCGTGCGTTCCCGCGGGATGACGGCGCCGTCCTGCATCGTCGGCCCACCGGTATACGGCGGTATCAGCTGAATGACCCGGCCGGTCACCAACTGCGGCGAGAGAATCGCGGCCTTGGCCTCGGCGGGAACTTTGTATTTGCTGTCGAAATAGAACGTGACTTTCGCCCGCTCCGGTTGCGGTTCGATCGACACGATCTTGCCCACCGGCACGCCCTGGATCACAACATCGTCGCCGCTGAACACCCCGTTGGTGTTGTCGAAGTATGCGACGACGGTCGATCGGGCCATCCGGTCGGCCAACTGCACTGCCACGAACGATGCGGCGATCAGTACCAGCACCAGACCCGTCGCGATCCGGCCACGCGCGTTTCGCAACTTGTTCATCAGCGCTGACCTCCGTCCGGTGCCGATGGTGGGACTTCACCTGGTGCGGTCACGTAGACCGGCGAAGGCGTTGGTTGAGGAACGGACCCCAGCCCGGGCGGAGCCGGTGCCGGCGGCCCTGGCGGCGGACCACCGGGTGGCGGCGCGGGCGGCTCTTGGCGATAGGGATAACGGCCTGGGAACTGGGCCGGCAAACCCGGATCCTGGTTACCAGTGATGGCATCGGGCAGCGTCTGGCGCGGCTCGCCGCCCTGGCCCGTCCGCGGGTAGGGCACTGGTAGCGGCGGCGTACCCCGCTGACCGGTCGGCGGGTCGGTCAGCTGCGATGGCAGCAACGTCGATTGATCGAGCCCCAGGTCCGAGAAGGCGGCGTCGACGAATGGCTGCACGAACTGACCAGGCAGGAGGTTGGACACATAGGCCTTGAAGAACGGGCCTGAACCGACCGACTCACCAAGACTCAAGGCGTACGTGCTGAGCCCTTTTATGGATTGCTGAACACGTTCCCGGCGGTTGTCGACTATCGCCAGTACCCCGTTGAGCTTGTCCAGCGCCGGCCGAAGCTGTGTGCGGTTCTCGGCGATGAAGGCCTTCAATTGGTGGGAAACCGCCGAGATATTGCCCCAGATCTGATCCAGCGCAGCACTTTGCGTCCGCAACTCGGCCAGCAAGGAATTGGTGTCCTTCAACAGGCTGACCACCTGGTCACTACGTTTGGCAAGTACCCCGGTCGCCTTGGCCGCATCTTGGAGCAAAGTGCGCAGGTGCGCGTCACGCTCGTTGAGTGTTTGCGAGATGCGGCCTACACCGCTGACAGCATCCCTTAGCTGCGGCGCGGTGTTGGCGAACGTCTGCGACAGAGTCGCCAGCGAGTCCGACAGCTGATCGGTGTTCATCCCGCTGATGGTCGTCGTTAAATCGCCCAGAGCATCGGGCAACTGGTACGGCGATACCGTCCTCTCCAAGGGAATCGGGCCCCTGAGGTCGCCTTCGCCGCGGGAGTTGACTTCGAGAATCTTGGAGCCCAGCAGACTCTTCGTCTTGATGGCGGCCTCGGTCCGCTCACCCAGGTGCACGTTCTTCGTCAGGTTGAATTTGACGAGCACGCGCGGGCCGTCGAGTTCGACGCTGGAGACCTTGCCCGCTGGGAACCCTGAAATGTCGACCGCCGCGCCCGAGTGCAGCCCTCCCGCCTCGGCGAAATAGGCCGAATAGGCATTGGTCTGATTGAGAAATGGGAGCTTCTGGAAATTGAGAGCGGCGAGCACAATAGCGAGTGTCCCGAGTAGTCCGATGGCTCCGATGGGTACCGGGTTACGTTCGGAGAATGTTTTGTTCATTTCGGCGCGCACCGTCCCGTGGTCTGGCTGGCCACCTTGACATAGACCGGCTGACCGCCCTTTCCATTCAGCTTGAGCACGGCGTCACAGAGGTAGAAACTGAAGTAGTCTCCATAAAGGGCCTGTCGGTTCAGCGCACGGTATTTATCGGGCAGCGTGTTGAGGAAATTATCGAAGTAGTCGTGATCGGCGACGACAATGCCGGCAGCGCGGTCCGTCTCGTGCACCACTTTTGCGAACGGTTCCCTGGCCTGCGACAATAAGTCTGCTATCGAGCCGGTCGCGGCATTTGTATATGCCACCGCCTTGGAAATATCCGCCTTGCGTTCGGCCAACCGGTGCGTCAGCTCTGACAGCGTCATCACCGCTTTGTCCAATTTATCGGTCTGGCCGCCCAGCGACCCCAGCACCACATTCAAATTGTCGACGACTTCCCCGATCAGTTGATCGCGGTCGGCCAAGGTATTCGTTAAGACAGCCGTCGAATCCAAGAACGACCCGATCGTGGGGCCCTGCCCCTGGAACGCCGCCAACAGCTGGCCACTCAAATTGTTGACCTGCTCAGGGCTCAATGCGCGAAGCAACGGTCGGAAGCCACCGATCACGGCGTCGAGATCCAGCGCCGGCGCGGTGCGGTCCATCGGAATGGTTCCACCGGGATTGAGTTTGGCTGTGCTGCCGGCGCCCTCTTCCAAGGCGAGATAACGGTCGCCAAACAGGTTGTCGTAGCGGATCACCGCCCGGCTCCCCTCAGTGAGTTGCACTGAGTTCTCGGCGGTGAATTCGACGCGTACGGACGAATCACGGTTGACGGTGATGTCCTGAACCTCACCAACCTCGACGCCTGCAATGCGTACAAAGCTGCCTTTGCGCATGTTCGACACGTTGCTGAACTGCGCGTAATAGGTGTGCCCCTCGGAAAACCGGAATTTCCCGAAAACCGTTATCAGCGCGAAGGCGCCCAAGATGCACACAGTGAGGAAGACAGCCAGACGGATGGCCGTGCCTCGCAACTTAACCATCGCCTGCCTCCTGGTTCTGTCGATCGTTTGCGGTCACGGGGATGGCGCTCCGGCTTCTGCCGGCAACGGCGCACCGGGTTGATCTGGGGCCGGCTGAGGTTGCTGGGCATCAGCAGGGTTGGGCGGTGCCGGCGGGACACCTGACCACAGCGGCACCCCACCGGGCGCGTATAGCGGCGCTCCGTATGGCGGCGCACCCGCGTAGGGAACCGGCCCGACCGCGGGTCCGGGGATGCATTGGCGAATCTTCGGCGCCTCCGGCACTGCGCGGGTCTGCGGGAAGTAGTCGGCGTAGCACGGGTGCCCAATCCCCGGGTTCGGCCGCCAATCGGTGCCGGTCCCAAAACCCGTGTCAGTGATGAGCTGGCGGATCGGGAAGTTCTTGCTGGCATCCGGCAGCGAGCCACACCCTGGCTTTCCACCAGGTCCGCCCTTTGCCGCGACGATCGGCAGGTTATCGGGATATTGGTACCCGTCCTTGCCCGGAAGCAGGCTGACGTCAAAGATCAGTGATCGCCCGTCGCCGCCGCCGTACACGTAGTACCCGCCGTTATCGAGGGCCCACTTGGCGCCCTGCAGCCAGCAGGTGTACTCGGGGTTGTACTTGAGCAGCAGGTTGGTTGTGGGCGCTAGGGTGTTGACCGCCGATACCAGCTTGTCCTTGCTGGTGGCCAGCAGATCGGTCCCCGCGGTCGACATTCCCACGACATTGAGCAGCAGCTTGTCCAGCGCAGCGGAATGGTCAACGACAGTCTTGCTGGTGGTGCTGGCCGCATTGAGGATCGTCACCAAGTCATTGGCGGCGCTGGCAAAGGTGTCATTGAATCGTTTGAACGACCGCCAGTCCTCGCGGATGGTGTCACTGCGGGCATTGAGGGCCAGCAACACCTGATTGAGGTCGGTGGTGGCTTGGCCGATGCGTTCACCCTGCCCGCGCACTCCCTCCGCCACCGCGGCGAGTACCGAGTTCAGCTTCGCCGGGTCGACCATATTGAGCAGGTCGACGACGTTCTCGAACACGGTGTTCACTTCGGATGTGACGTTCGTGGAATGCAGCACCGCGCCGGCCGCCAGTCGGGCCGAACTTGGATTGTCCGGGTACACCAGGTCTACGAACTTCGCGCCGAATATCGTCGTAACCCGGATCTGGGCGCCCACGTTGGCCGGAATGTATTTGGCCTGGTCGGGATATATTTCGAGGCGCAGGTTGGCGCTTTCCTTGTTTACATCGATCGCACCGACCCGGCCTACCTCGACGCCGCGCATCTTGACTTTGGCGTTCGTCTCGAGCACCAGGCCGGCTCGGTCTGAGGTCAGCGTCACCGGCAGGTAAGGCCTGAGCGTGCCCGCGAAGATGGTCGACGTCGCAGCTACGAATACCACTGCGACTGCCACCATGATGAATGCCCACCACCCCAGCGGGATGCGGTGCTCTCCAGGTCGTGACTCCATGGCGTCAACCCGCCAGGTTGAAGTTGCCGGACTGGCCGTAAATAGCCAGCGAAATGAACGCGATCTCGATCCCTGCAATCACCATCGACAGCCGTACCGCGCTCCCGACGGCCTCTCCGACGCCGGCGGGACCACCGGAGGCGTTGAAGCCGTAGTAGGTGTGGATCAGCATGATCACGACCGTCATTGCCACGCACTGGAAGAACGACCAGATCACATCGCTCGGGTTGAGGAACGTGCTGAAGTAGTGGTCGTACACGCCCGAGCCCTGCCCGTAGAGCAATGTGGTGCCACCGCGGGCCGCAAGGAATGCGCCCATGATTGCCACGCAGTACAGCGGGATCACCACGACTATCCCGGCGAACACGCGTGTGGAAGCCAAGTAGGTGACGGCGCGAATACCGATTACTTCGAGGGCGTCGATTTCCTCGTTGATTCGCATCGCCCCGATCTGCGCGGTCGCGGCGGCCCCGATGGTCGCAGCGAGCGCCACCGATGTCGTTCCCGGCACGATCAGTCGCACATTGAAGAACGCTGACGCGAACCCCGTTAGGGCCTCAAAACCTACCGATCCCAATTGGTTGTATCCCTGGACCGCAATCAGTGCACCGGTGGTCATCGTGAGGAACCCGACGATGACGACGGTTCCGCCCACCAGCGCCAGGGCACCGCTACCCAACCCGGTTATTGCGATCAGCCGCAGCAACTCGCCCCGGTAATTCTTGATGGCATCCGGAATCGAAAGCATGACCTGCGAATAGAACCGGCCCTCTTCTCCGATCTGCAGCCACTTCTTGACGAGGTTTTTTCTGCGGGCTTCGATTCTGGGAAAGCGTGTCTTCAGAACTTGCTGCGTCATTTGTTCACCTCACGACACCGTGAACTGGATGCCGACGGCTGTCACGATGACGTTGATCGCAAACAACACCATGAACGTGAATACCACCGTCTCGTTGACCGCATTGCCGACACCGGCCGGACCACCTTTTACCGAGATGCCCTTGTAGCAGGCGATCAAACCCGCAGCCAAGCCGAAAAGCGTTGCCTTCGTGAGCGAAACAATGACGTCACCGATACCGGTTAGCGTCGTCAGACCCGCTACGAAGGCGCCGGCCGCGACATGTTGGACGTACACGGTGAAGAGGAACGCGCCTGTAAGACCAATGACGATCACCGACGAAGCCAGCACCAGCGCCACCGTCGTCGCCG
This sequence comes from Mycobacterium sp. OTB74, assembly GCF_029892685.1. Lineage (GTDB taxonomy): Bacteria > Actinomycetota > Actinomycetes > Mycobacteriales > Mycobacteriaceae > Mycobacterium. The sequence continues at coordinate 16,519 of NZ_JARXVD010000016.1, forward strand.
CCAGCACTCGGGGAACCACAAGCGCCTGGATAGGGTTCACTCCCATCACCCGCAGCGCGTCGAGCTCCTCCCGCATCGTCCGTGCCCCTAAGTCGGCGCACATCGCAGTGGCACCCGCACCGGACACCACCAACACTGTGACGATCGGACCGATCTGGTTCACCGTGCCAACCGCGGCACCAGTACCGGAAAAATCCGCTGCACCAAACTCAGTCAGCAAAACGTTGAAGGTGAACGTCAGCAACACCGAGTACGGCATCGTCAACAACAGCGCGGGCAGCACCGACACGCGTGCCACGAACCAGGTCTGGAGTACGTACTCCTTCCAGGCGAACGGCGGCCTGAACATCTGTATGAGCGTGTCCAGCGCCATGGCGAAGAAACTGCCCACCCCTCGGAGCGACTTCGTGAGCGCTAACGTCGCCATTATGTTCGCCCTCGATCTGGTCGAGGGTCGGGACTAAACCACTGTGGCAGGAGTGCACAGTGAAGCAGCAGCATGGGCCGAAACACTACGAGGCAAACAGCACGGGTGGCTGCTCCATCACGAGGGATTATCGGTGCCCCTTTGGAGTTACATCAGTTTCGTCACCGATGTCACCCGCCGATCGACGCAGAATACACCGACAATTAACAGCCACGCAAAGGGTTTCGCCGCTAATCAACCCCAGCCGGATCGACCAGCTGCCCCAAATGGAGTCCACGTTCGGCGTGTACCAAACTGATCTCGGCAGCCGGGTTGCCCGTGTAATGCTTTTCGCGGCAGTCGAAATCCGGGGGCCAATGAGGACGGCCAGCTGTGTGGCATATTTCCCCGCGAACGAAACCAGCGAGTTTTAGACCACTACCCGACAAAATTTGTCCGAGACCACGCCCCCGGACCGATGCCGGACCGGAAGGGACGATGAACCAGATGACAGGCGCCATGCGCGTCCAGCGAGGACATCGCACGCCTGTTGCTCCCGGTGGTTGAACCAGCGACCAGGACAAGTTGAGCGGGGCGATCCCTGCTCAGCTTCGAGTGTGTCGGAACGATTGGCGTGCAATGCCATTGAGCCGCAGGCCGGGCCAGAGCAGCCACCTGCGGGCCAAACCAACGACCGCACCTTGACCGGACCAGACAGTCGTATGTATGGTCTGACCATTACGACATTGGTTCACCGTTGGGAGTGCGATGACGATCCGTGCCGGCATCCGTTCCGTGCCCGACATTGCGCGACGGTGGTCGAGCGAGACACCCGATAAGGCCGCGTTGATCGACGGCGATCGCGTCGTCACCTACGCGCAGCTGGAGGAACGGTCGAACCGCATCGCCAACACACTCGTCACAGCGGGCGTCCCGCCCGGCTCCCATATCGGCTACTTGGGCAAGAACTCGGCGGCTTTCTTCGAGATCTGGATCGGTGCCAATAAGGCGAGATGTGCATTCGCGCCATTGAACTGGCGCAGCGCACCGCCTGAAATCGCTGAAGTCGTCGAAGACGCGAACGTTCCGGTGATCTTCGCCGGACGGGAATTCACTGAGCTCGCTGAGCGGGTCCGCCAGGCCACCGTGAGCAGGGTCCAAGTCGTGCCCGAAGACGACTTGGACGGGTGGCTTGCGAGTGGCGGCTGTGCGGACCCGGGCGTCGCGCTGACGGAGTCCGACACCAGCCTCCTCGGCTATACGTCTGGTACCACCGCCGCCCCCAAGGGCGTGCCAATCACTCACGGCGCCTTGATGAATTGGTTCCGCAGCGCGGCGACTGAGCCTTCGGTCAACTGGACGTCCGATGATGTCGGATTGATGGTCATGCCGAATTTTCACCTCGCCGGCACACTCGTTTCGCTGCCGGCTCTGTTTCACGGCGCCTCCCTCGCGATCCTGGACGCATTCGAACCAACCGCATTCACCCATGCAGTCGTGCGGCACCGCCCCACCGTGACGTGCCTGGTGCCCACCGCGTTACAGCTGCTGCTGGACCACAATTCAGAGTTATCCGCGGACTTCTCATCACTGCGGCGGATTCTGTACGCCGGCTCACCGATCGGACAGCACACCCTGCAGAAGGCCCTCGAAGTGTTCGGTTGCGATTTCGTCCAGTTCTATGGAACCACTGAGACTTTCATCATCACACTGCTGCGCCCAGAACAGCATCGCGTCGACAATCCGGACCTCTTGAAATCCTGCGGTCAGCCCATGCCCGGGGTCCAGCTACGCATCGCGGACCCGACTGGACGACAGCTCCCCACAGGCACGGCCGGCGAAGTCCTGGTGCGATCACCGTGGATGTTCAACGGTTACTGGAACAAATCGGAAGCGACCGCGACCGCCATCATCGACGGTTGGTATCACACCGGCGATGGTGGCATCCGCGACAAGGACGGCAACCTCTACCTCGTCGACCGCCTCAAGGACATGATCGTCAGTGGCGGCGAGAACATCTATTCAGCCGAGGTTGAACGCGCCTTGGCGGCGCACCCGTGCGTGCAGACGGTCGCGGTGGTGGGTGCCCCGGACGAAAAATGGGGAGAACGTGTCGTCGCCTTCGTCGTCGCGTACCCCGACAAGCCGGTCGAAATTCCCGATCTGGTGTCGCATTGTCGCGGACTCATCGCCGGATACAAGGTTCCTAAGGAGATTCACTTCAGGGAGTCGCTGCCGCAGACCGCTAGCGGAAAAGTGCAGAAAGCTGCTCTGCGGCAACAGCTTAAAGAGAAGTCGTAAGGAGAACGATCAGTGGGCTATGACTCAGTATTCAAGGACGGCCTGTTTGCGGGGCAAACAGTCGTCATCACCGGCGGCGGTAGTGGTATCGGGCGATGCACCGCCCACGAGCTCGCCGCGCTGGGCGCCACCGTCGCGATCGTCGGCCGCAATGTGGACAAACTCAACGCCGTGCAAGCCGAGATCCGCGACGACGGTGGCCAGGTCTCCATCCACACCGCCGACATCCGCGACGAGGTCGCCGTCGGCGAGGTTATCGAAGCGATCATCGCGGAGCACGGACGCATCGACGGGTTGTTCAACAATGCCGGCGGCCAATACCGGGCACCCCTGGAAACCATTAGTACCAAAGGCTTTGAGGCCGTGGTGCGCAACAATCTCACCGGTGGCTTCATTGTAATGCGCGAGGCCTACAACAGGTGGATGAAGGCGCATGGCGGCGCCATAGTGAACATGGTCGCCGACATCTGGAACGGCTGGCCGCACTTCGCGCACTCGGGCGCCGCGCGTGGCGGCATGCTGACCCTGAGTGAGTCCGCCGCGACCGAGTGGGCCGCTTCGGGAGTGCGGGTGAACACCATCGCTCCAGGTTCCATTGCATCGAGCGGGCTGGATACCTACGACCCCAAAGACGCGGACTTCCTGCGCAACGAGGTTGCCGGCGAAATCCCCTTGCAGCGCTTCGGGACTGAGGCCGAGGTTGCCGCCGCAGTCGTGTTCTTGCTGTCTCCCGCCGCCAGCTTTATCACCGGTACCTGTGTCCGCGTCGACGGCGGGGCACCGAACGCGAAACCGGGCTGGTGGAAATTGCAGCCCGCACAGCACAACACCCCCTTCGACGGGTTCCACCGTTCAGCGGTACCCGCCATCCTCGACACCAACCAGCAGAACTAGTTAGGACCGCTCATGGCAGAAAAATTGCTCTACGAAAAGCGCGGCGAAGTCGCATACCTGACGCTCAACCGCCCAGAGGTCAAGAACGCCATCGACATCGAAACCCACGAGTTGATGTGTGAAGCGTGGCGCGACTTCAGGGATGACCCGCAGATGCGCGTTGCCGTCATCACCGGTACCGGCGACGCATTCACAGCCGGCGCAGACCTGAAAACTCACGCGCCCGAATGGCAAACGGTTGGGCCGATGGTCGGACGGGAACGCCTTGAGGACGGTCTGTGTGGAATCACTCGCGGACCGCTTTCGCGTATCACCAAGCCGATCGTCGCCTCTATCAACGGCTGGTGCGTCGGGCACGGTATCGAGTTGTCGATGGCCTGCGACATCCGAATCGCCTCGGACCGTGCACAGTTCGGTACGTTCGAGGTGCGTCGAGGAATGCACCCAGCCGACGGTGGTATCCCCCGCCTGGTCAACGCCTGCGGTGTCGGCGTCGCCTTGGAGATGCTGCTGACCGGCGAGCCGATGTCCGCGGAGCGGGCGTTCACCGCGAACATGATCTCCCGGGTGGTGCCCCACGAAAAGCTCGAGGAAGAGACCGACGCCTTGGTTCAGCGGATCCTGCGCTGCGACCAGGCCGCCATCGAATCAGCGAAGGAGACCGTGCTCGAAATCATCGGCCGGCCTCTCTACGACCAGTTGCGCGTCGAGGCGATGTGGGGTTACGCCCTGTGCGGCGGGAACATGAGCGTGATGGAGCGATCGCAGCAGTTCTTCGACAAAGTCGATCGAGGCCGCGCCGGGGCCACAGCCACTCCCCTGTGACGGCGGAGCGGTAAGCGACGTGTCGGACCTGTTTCCTGATTACCGCTGTCCGTGGGAAACCGACGATCAGCGACTGCTACGCGAACACGCGGCAGATTTCTTTCGAAAAGAAGTCACGCCGAACCAAGAACGGTGGGCTGAAGAGCATCAGGTAGACCGCGAGCTCTGGACTAAGGCCGGGGCCGCGGGTCTGCTCTGCCCCGAGCTACCTGATCAATATGGCGGGGCAGACGGCAATTTCGGACACGAGGCGGTGATTCAGCACGAACTCAGTTTCTCCGGAGACACAGCGTTCGGCTTCAACGCACATTCCACGATTTCCGCACACTACCTTTACGGGTTTGGTACCGAGGAGCAGAAATCACGCTGGCTGCCCCGGGTCACATCCGGCGATGGCGTGTTGGCTGTCGCGATGACCGAGCCCGGCACCGGCTCTGATCTGCAGGCGGTGCGCACCACCGCCGTGCGTGACGGCGACCAATACGTAATCAATGGATCGAAGACCTTCATCACCAACGGCTCCCACTGCGACCTGCTGATCGTCGTGGCGAAAACCGATCCAAGTCAGGGTGCTAAGGGCATCTCGCTATTGATTGTCGAAACACAGGGCCAAGTCGGCTTCGAACGCGGGCGTGTATTGAAAAAGATCGGCCAACACGGACAGGACACCCGTGAGCTTGCCTTCACTGATATGCGCGTGCCGGCCCAAAACCTCCTCGGCGGCGTTGAGGGCCAGGGGTTCTTCCAACTGATGCGGCAACTTCCACGGGAGCGACTCAGCATCGCGGTCGGCGGCGTGGCGATGGCCGAGGCTGCCGTGGTCGAGGCGGTCAAATACGCCAAGGACCGCCACGCGTTCGGCAGGCCCATCCTTGATCACCAGAACACCAAATTCGTTCTCGCCGAATGCAAGGCCGATGTCCTGGCCGGCAAGACCTTGGTCGATCACTGCATCAGCCGATACCTGGACGGCAACCTCGACGCGGCGACCGCGTCCATGGCCAAGGTCTGGGTGAGCGACATGCAATGCAAGGTGATCGATAAATGCCTGCAGATCTTCGGCGGGTACGGGTACGTCATGGAATATCCCATCGCACGCATGTATGCCGACGCGCGAGTACAGAAGATCTACGGCGGCACCAACGAGATCCTGAAAGAACTCATCGGCCGAGACCTCTGAGCTGTCGATGTGCACCCATCGATGGGCAGCGGGAGGCAGAGCTACACCTAGTACTGCAGCCGTAGATCGGGGTCACTGTTGTTCGCGCCGTCGATAGTGGGATTGTCGGGCTCGGTATTGGTGTTGTCGTCGCCATCGTGACCAGGCCAGCAGGGCCGTGACGGTGTGGTTGGTGGCCAGTAGCAGGGCGTCGAAGAGACGGCGAAATTCCAGGCCGACGAGTCCTTTGGCGGCCTGGAAGGATTCTTCGATTCGCCAGCGTTGCCCGGCGACGGCGACCAGAGTGCGCAGCGGGACGGGGCGCGGGCTGTAGCACCGTAGGTAGGCGAGCTCGCCGGTGGCGTCGTTGCGGCGGATCAGCAAATGATGGTGCCCGGTGTCGGTGTCGTCTTCCGCGCACATCCGAAACCAGGCCCAGGAGTACAGGCGCGGCCCGTGGGCGCCGGCGCCGGCGGAGTGTTTCTGCCAGGCGTGGGCCGGGATGAGTGCGGGCAGGGCGTCGACGCGGATCGGCCCAGCGTGGGTGGGCACCCGCCGGTTGGCGGCAATGGCCAGCACGTAGCCCAGCCGGTGGCTGCGCACCGCGGCGCGCAGCCGGGGGTCAGCGCCGTAGACTTCGTCGCCGGCCACCCAGCCGGCGGGCACGCCGGCGGCAACGGCGCGGTCGATCAGTGCGATGGCCAACGCCGGTTTGGTCGCGAAACCTTGCTTATCTCTGGGGATTCCGGCTTCAGCGCAGCGCTCGGTGTCCTCGGTCCAGGACTTGGGTAAGTACAGGGCGCGGTCGATGAGGGCATGCCCGCGGGGCGCGGCATAGGTCAGATACACCGCTACTTGGGAGTTTTCGATGCGGCCGGCGGTGCCGGAGTATTGCCGCTGCACCCCGACGCTGTGGGTGCCTTTCTTGACATCCCCGGTCTCGTCGACGACCAGAATCGCATCGTGGTCCCCGAAGGCCTCGACGACGTAATCGCGCAGATCATCACGAACATCGTCGGCGTCCCATTTCGCCCGTGCCAGCAGATGCTGCAGCCCATCGGGGGTCGCTGCGCCGCGGTGCTCGGCGATCATCCAGCAATTCTTGCGGTCCAGGCCCGCAACCATCCCGGCGATCAACGCCGAGGCATGCCGCAGCGGTTCGTATCGGGTGAATCGCGGCGCGATCCGATCGAGCACCGCGGAAAACTCGGTCTGCCATCGGTCAGGGTCTACGCTATGAGCCGCGGCGACCGCGGCAGAATTTGGTGTCGTCACAAACTCCGAACAATGCCGCGGTCACCGCCCTGACCAGCGCAGACACGCCGAATCCCGCCAACCCCGATCTACGGCTGCAGTACTAGTCAATCATGTTGTGCCCCATAGCGATCTCATGGCCGCGGCTGGAAACATTGCGACACGGTTCTATGCACCGTCCCCCCCATTAGATGGCCCCATTAACCCCACTGGGGTGAATTCAGAAGGCCACACCGGCGCTTAATGTGGCCCAAAGCTGCCGCCAGCAACAAGTCGAGGAGAAGACGTGATTGGTATGGGGGATCTGTCCGATTTCATCAATCGGCCCAATGAGCTGCGCCGCGAAGCGGCTTCCAATCTGTTCGACCACTTGTTCGGGCGTGGTCTGGCCGACACGCGAGCTACGCCATCCAAAGTGATTGACCAGGGAAAGAAGCGGACGCTGTACCGCTACGAGCCGATCGACGGGGTCGAGCCGCGTCCACTACCTCTGCTGCCGGTGCCGCCCCTCGCAGCACCAGCGAGAGCATTCGACCTGCGACGCGGTTGCTCGATGGCCGAGTACTTGGTGGGTCTTGGTTACCGGACCTACTTGGTCGACTACGGGTCGATCGACAAGTCTGACAAGGGCCTTGGCGTCGAACACTGGCACGACGAGGTAGTACCCGCGTCCATCCTGAAGGTGTCGGAGGACGTCGGCGGCAAGCCAGTTCAAGTGGCCGGTTGGTGCCTCGGAGGCTTGATGTCCCTGTGCGCCCTCGCCATCACCCCCGATCTTCCAGTGAATACGATCGCGACGGTGGGAACCCCTTGGGACACTTCGGTTATGCCAATCCTTGCACCAATGCGTGAAGGAAATAAGTTGCTCGGCGGGGACAACATCCTGGCGGCCGCATATCGTGCCACGAGCGGCAAAGCACTCGGCAAGGGTTTCGGCGCCGCATTCCGCGCCGCCGGCGGTGTGCCGGCCAGCGTTGTCGACTACGCCTTCAAGATGACGAACATTCAGACCTACGCCAAGAAGCCAATGACGACGTTTCAGAAACGCGACGACCGCGACTTTCTTGCCCACGTTGAGGCCGTCGACTCACTAATGGGGAACATGCAGGCCTATCCCGGCGAGTCGATTGAAACGCTGTACCGGCGATTCTTTATTGCCAACGAGTTGATGAACGGGAAGCTCGTCCGTAAAGACGGCAGTCTGCTTAATCTGGCTAACGTGCGAGTGCCGGTGATGAACATCGCCGGCACCGGCGACGTCGTCGTGCCGCAAGCCGCGGCGCATGCCGTTAGCCAGATACTGCCGAACGCGGCCGAGGTCCGTCTCGAGACGGCTCCGGGCGGACATCTCGGGGTGCTCGCTGGGCGTAGCGCCAGGAAAACGACCTGGCATTACATCGACGAGTTCATGACTGATCACGCGCGGCGAGGCTCATGATTGCAAAGTCGATCTGAAGCGGACTCTGGGCAAAGACCTATCTCGTCCACGTTTCGGCAAACCATCCGGTCGAGCACGATCAGTGCCGCGCGCATATGGGCTGGCCAGTTGCTGGCGGAGCCGAAGCGGAGCGACATGACCGCGCCCTCGCGCGCCTGTGTATCTGCGATACCGGATTCATCTGAGAAACTGACGGTGACGGCGCCGCCATGACGCCGAGGACGTCAAGGAGATCGCGTGCAATATCGGGAGCCTGCGCCGCGCGCGTCCCGTGCGGAGCAAGTCGCGGCTGATCTGGAACACGAAATCCTCAGCGCCCGCTTGCCGGTCGGGGCACATCTCGGGCGCCGCTCGGAGATCATGGACCGGTTCGGCATCAGCCCGACGGTGATGAACGAGACGTTGCGCATCCTGCGCGACCGCGACCTTGTTGCGGTGCGACCGGGACCCGGCGGCGGAATCACCGTGGCGAGCGCGCCTCCGCAGGTGCGGGTCGGCGCGCTCGATCTGTGGTTCCAGCCGTCCGACCCCCATCCACTGGACCTTTTCGAAGCCCGGTTGTACCTCGAGTTCGGGCTGACCAAGGCAGCATTCGAGCGGGCAACCGGCGACGACATCGCGGCCATGCGCTCGGCCATGGTCGCCATGCGAGCCACTACCGACGCCGTCGGGTTCTTCGACGCGGTGCTGGCATTTCACCGGGTCGTCGCGGCGGCCGCACACATCCCCGTCCTGGAGGGAATGCACCAAGTCCTGGTGACCAGCATCAAGGCCGTGCTGACGCGGGTCGTCTTCGTACACGACCACGAGGCGCTGCTGAAGAGCAGCCTCGACGTCCACGACGACATCGTGGCCGCCATCGCGCTGCACGATCAGGCGTCATTCGTCGACGCCATCAATCGCCACGATCGCGACCTGATCCGGACCGAAGACCCGGACCGCACGCCAAACACCCCACAGCACCCTTAGCCCTTTCGCGTAGTCCTTTCACGCACCGACTGCGACGTCGTGGCCGTATTGCGACCCATCGGACAGCTGCCGAGCGCTCGATGCCGGGAATCGTCGACGAGTTCGACCGACCCACGGAAAACGATGCGGCCCAACGCCGACGGCTGCGCCCCTTCCGTAAGCGGGAGCTTGGGCGCCTGAATTATCCGTGTTCGTTCTCGCCGGGGCATCAGCACTCCCGTCACCACGTAGTCGGGCTGTGAAACATCTTCTCGGACAGATCATTTGGCCGCACACACGCCTCGCACGCCGATAGCGACCGCCGCCTCGCCGCCAGCAGGCCAGGTAATTATGGATGTATGTCTTGAATTATGCATACACAATTGCTACCGTTTGTGACACCCACCACCGCAGCCGCTCGGCTTCCCTGCACAGAGGTGAACCATCGACACTCATCCCGGCGTCCGATCAGGGCTCATCGATTTCCACACCCACGCCATCGACCCCCACCTGCCGGACCTCCGGCAGCACTATCCGGACGACCGCTGGCCGGGCGTCGAGCACACCAACGAGACCGATGCGGTTCTGACCTTCGGTGGTGCCGCCTACCGTCGCATTGATCACCGGTGCTGGTCAGCCGACGCCCGTCTTGCTGACATGGATCGCGACGGCGTTGCGATGCAAGTACTTTCGCCAATTCCGGTCACGTTCTGCTATCAGGCGTCAGCGGTTGGCGCGGCGGAACTGGCGTCGGCCCAAAATGAATTCTTCGCCCGCGTCGTGCGTCAGCACCCGACCCGCTTCGCCGCACTCGCCGCGGTCGCCCTGCAGGAACCCGACTTGGCGATTGACGAGATGCGAAATCGCATGAACCAGCCGGGATTCATCGGAGTCGAAATCGGCACGCAGGTCGCGGGCCGTGAACTCGGAGACGAGTGCTTCGACAGATTCTTCGCCGTCGCCGCCGAACTCGGCGCCCTCGTGCTGGTGCATCCCAGCGACCAGGACCTGCTGCCCCGGACAACTCAAGCGGGCCTCGGCTTCGGCGCTGGGATGCCCACCGAGACCGGCACGGCGGCAGCCCTCCTGATCGCCAGCGGCGCGCTGCAGCGCCGCCCACATGTCCGGCTCTGTCTGGCGCACGGCGGCGGGACTCTGCCCGCGATGACCGGCCGCATGGACAAGGGAGCAATCATCGCGGGGTCGAGCGCTGATTCCCCTGACCGCCCTGGCCGCCTTGCCCGCCAAATGTGGTGCGATTCATTGACCTACAACCGCAGCGCACTTGACGCGGCGATAGAAACCTTCGGTTGCGACCATGTCGTTTTCGGATCGGACTACCCGTTCCCGGCGATACCGGAGCCCTTCGACGCGGTCGTTGCCGATCTGCCTGACGACCGGCGGCAAAAAATCTTCCGTACCAATCTGGAGGGATCATGGCGCATTTCCTGGGCCTCGGCCTAACGCATTATCCGTTGCTGGCCGGCACCGATGAGCACATGGCATCCCTGTTGCGGTGGACGCTGGCGGACCCCGACATCCCCGCCGAGGCGAAGGACCCAGCTAGCTGGCCGGCTTCTATGCGTGCCGAATGGGGCGTCGACGGCGGTGTCGCCACAGCTGCTCATCACCGAAAACTGTTGGTCGACAACCTTGCTCGCTGCCGCGATGCACTCGATGAATTCAGACCCGACGTACTGGTGGTGTGGGGCGACGACCAATACGAAAACTTCCGCGAAGAGGTCATCCCTCCGTTCTGCGTGCTGGCCTATGGAGACGTCGAAGTGGACCCGTTCGAAGTGATGACCAAGCGCGGCAGCCCTAATGCCTGGGACCTGCCCGACGATACGACGATGACGTTGCACGGCGAACCCGACGGAGCCCGCCGTCTCGCCGACCAACTGCTCGAACGCGGCTTCGACGTGGCCTACTCGTATCAGAAACGGGCAAATTCGCCGTTCCCACATGCCATCGCCAATACTCAGTTGTTTCTGGACTATCCGCACGCCGGGCGTGAGTTCCCCTACCGGATGATTCCCATCACCGTGAACTGCTATGGCCAGCATGCGATTACGCGGCGCGGCGGGCTGGCGCGATTCGCGGAGATCGCCAACGAGAGACTGGATCCGGTCGGCCCGTCCCCCGCACGATGCTTCGCGCTGGGCCGAGCCGTGGCACAGTCTTTCGCCGACACCGAGCTTCGGGTTGCGCTGATCGCCTCATCGAGTTGGTCGCATGCATTTCTTGCTGACAAGACCTGGCACATCACCCCGGACACCGAGGCGGATCAGCGGCTCTACCACGCGTTCACCGCACAGGACTGGAGCACGTGGACCGCAACCACCACCGCCGACATCGTCGATGCCGGCCAGCACGAAATGTTGAATTGGTTCTGCTTGGCCGGTGCCGCTGACGCACTGGGCCTCGAGCTCGCGTGGTCAGAGTTGGTCACCACCGATGTCTTCAACTCCAACAAGTGTTTTGCAGTGTTCCGCGAAAGGAGTCAACGATGACGACGTCAATCGTTTCGGCACACATGATCAATGCCGGAGGTATCGAAACCAGCTATCTCGAGGCCGGCTCGGGCCCACCAGTGATCATGCTGCACGGCTCGGGCCCGGGTGTGTCTGGAACAGCCAACTGGCAGTACAACATTCCGGTTCTGGCCGAAAAGTTCCGCGTCTTGGCCCCCGACCTCGTCGGCTTCGGAGCCACCGAGCGGCCCATGGACATCGTCTATTCGCTGCGCGCTTGGACCGACCAAGTTTGGGCATTCCTCGACGCACTCGGCCTCGAGCGGGCCGCGATCGTCGGCAACTCTCTCGGAGGGCGCATCGCGCTGCAGATGGCCACCGATCACCCGGAGCGGATCTCGCGGATGGTGCTCATGGGCGCACCCGGTGTGGGCATGACTCTGACCGAAGGTCTCGCTGCGCTGCGGGCGTACGAACCGTCGCATAATGCGATGCGCGACATGTTGCGCAATTACTTTGCCGTCGACCCAACGCTGATCACCGATGAGCTCGTCGCGATCCGGTATGAAGCGAGTATCGCTGACGGCGCCTTCGAGGCCTACCGCGCAATGTTTTTCGATCCGCGGCACAAGGGATCCGATCTCGGCATCACTGAAGACGAAGTACGCGCGATCGCCACGCCCACGCTGCTCGTTCACGGCCGTGAAGACAAAGTGGTTCCGGTGTCGGTGTCGGTAACGATGGTGGGCCTGTTACCCAACGCCGACCTGCACGTGTTCAGCCGGTGCGGGCACTGGACCCAGATCGAACGGGCCGACGAATTCTCCGCGCTGGTTTCCGATTACCTGGGGCGATCATGAGTTCCGAGGTCGAAACCTGGAGCGCCGCAGTGCCTGACGCGGCAATCGAACCGGTGGTGGTCGACGACCGGACGAACCACACCTTCCGGGTACACCGCTCGGCGATGACCTCGCCGGAGGTGCATCGCGCCGAGATCGAACGGATCTTCGCCAAATCGTGGCTATACGTGGGCCACGAGTCGGAGATTCCGAACCCCGGAGATTTCGTGCGCCGACCGCTGGCTGGTCGGCCGATCTTCATGGTGCGGGGCGTAAACAGCGGGAATATCAACGTGTTCCACAACTCGTGCACACATCGAGGCGCACTGGTCTGCCGCCAGGATAAGGGCAGCGCCAAGGTGTTCTCTTGCTTCTACCACGCTTGGTCCTTCGACACCGAAGGCAATCTGAAGGGCGTACCCGACCGCGACGCTTACCAGGGCGGCGTCAAGTTCGACGAATTGGGTCTGGCGCGGGTGGCACGTGTCGAGTCTTATCGAGGCTTCGTCTTCGCCAGCTTCGATCCCGAGATCGTCGACCTGCAGACCTATCTCGCCGACGCCAAGGACTACCTCGACTTGGTGATCGACGGATGCGGCGGCAACGTCGAGATGGCCCGGGGAACCAACGAGTACAGCTTCACCGCAAACTGGAAGCTATTGGTGGAGAACAGCATTGATGGCTATCATGCTCAGTCCACGCACGATACCTACTTCAAGTATCTGGTGTCGATCGGCACCGATCTGCAGGGTGGCGTCAAGGGACGAGCGGTGGCGCTTGGCAACGGGCACGCGGTGATCGAGTATTCCGCGCCATGGGGTCGTCCGGTCGCCAAGTGGGAACCGCTCTTCGGAGAAGACGCCCGCGACGAAATCGACCGGCTCCGAACCGATCTGGTCAGCCGTCACGGCGAGGAGCGGGCCCACATGATGTCCGAGGTCAACCGCAATCTGCTGATCTATCCCAACTTGATCATCAACGACATCATGGCGGTCACCGTGCGGACCCTCTTCCCGTCCGCCCCCGATCGAGTGGATATCACTGCCTGGGAACTGGCTCCGGTGAACGAGTTGCCGTCACTGCGCCAGCGGCGGCTCGACAGCTTTCTGACATTTCTGGGTCCGGGTGGGTTCGCCACCCCGGATGATGTCGAGGCATTGGAGTCCTGCCAGCAGAGCTTTGCCGGCGGCGGCGTCGAATGGAGCGACATTTCCCGGGGAATGGGGCGCGGGCCCATGGCCAACGACGAAGAGCAGATGCGCGAGTTCTGGCGGCGTTGGCAACAGCAGATGGGTGCGGCAGCGGACTTGGGGCGTGCGCAATGACTGCCGCCGCTGTTTCCGTTGACCGTCAGCAGGTCGAGGACTTTCTGTACGCCGAAGCCGACCTCCTGGACTCGTGGTCGCTGGATGACTGGTTGGCGCTGTTCGACGAGGATGCCAAGTACGAGGTGCCGTGCAACGACACCCCCGATGGCGATCCTCGCACCGACCTGCTGCTGATCAACGATGACATCGCACGCCTGCGGGCACGGGTGGCGCGGCTCAGCAGCCGCCGGGCTCACCGGGAGTACCCGCATTCCCGTACCAACCACCAGGTCTTCAATGTTCGGGTAACCGGTAACGAGAACGGTGAGATTGGTGTGACGGCCTCGTTCACGGTGTGGCGGTTTCGTGGTGGCAAGACGTGCTGCTATGTCGGGCGGTACCGCTATCGTCTTCGATTGTCCGGCAACGGATTCCGAATCGCCTTCAAACGGGCAGAACTGGACATGACGGACCTGCGCGCCGTCTCCGACGTGGCGATCATCTTGTGAGCGCCACATCGGCGGGCCGGACCGCGATTGTCACCGGCGCGTCCTCCGGAATCGGACTGGGCATCGCGCGGCGCCTGACCGCCGACGGCGCCCGTGTCTTTGTGGCAACGCGGTCGAAGGAAGATCTGGAGAAAGTCGGGCACCAGATTGACATTGCCGGCGGATTCGTCGGAGAGCTGCAGCAGGCAGGTGTAGCCGATGACTTGTTGGTAGCAGCGATCGAGGTGCTGGGCCACGTCGACGTGTTGGTCAACAACGCCGGCGGCGGGATGATCCGCCCGACGCTGGAGCACACCGAGGAGTCGCTGCGGGCCACCATCGACAACAACCTGTGGACGACGATTTACTGCGTGCGAGCAGTGTTGCCGCACATGGTGTGTCGCGAGCACGGGCGCATAATCAATATCGGCGCCGATTCGGTGCGTACCGGCTTGATGGACCACGCGATGTACAACGCCGCGAAGGGCGGCGTCCACGCCATGGTCAGCGGACTGGCACGCGAGTTCGCAGGGGCGGGCATCACGGCGAACACCGTTGCTCCGTGCTACGTCCGTACCCCGGAGCTTGCGGAATTGCTCGAATCTGGCCAAGCGCCTGCGCGACTCGTAGAAGTCATCGCGGAAGGAACCGCGCTTGTGCCCGTCGGGCGCCCCGCCGATCCGGCCGAGATCGCGGCTGTGGTCGCCTTTCTTTCCGGCCCGGACAGCCAATTCGTCACCGGGCAAACAATTTACGTCAACGGCGGCAGCAGCATGGGCTGACCGCCCTTCGCACGACTTTCAAGGAATCCATGACCACCATGACAATGCCTGTGCGTCAGGCCGCGAACCGACTGATCACCGCTGCAGCGACATCAAGACAATGCGAGCCAGTGCGTAACATACTGGGCGCCAACGACATCGCGGCAGCATACTCGGTGCAGCAATTGCTCACCGAGGACTCCCTTGCACGGGGACGCCGGATCGTCGGCCACAAGATCGGCCTTACCTCCCCGGCGGTGCAGCGGCAGCTTGGCGTCCACCAACCCGATTCCGGGGTACTGTTCGCCGATATGCAGGTGGCCGCGGGCACCACCGTCGCAGCAGGAAAACTACTGCAGCCCAAGGTCGAAGCCGAGATCGCCTTCATCCTCGCCGAGGATCTGGACGGCGACCTGTCGGAATCTCGGATCAGAGCTGCGGCCGCTCTAGCGGTGCCCGCCATCGAAATCGTCGACTCCAGGGTGCGCGACTGGTCGATCAGCATCGTCGACACGATCGCCGACAACGGTTCGTCTGCGCTATTTGTATTGGGCGCCGAAACTGTGCCTGCAGTTGATCTCGACTTCCCTTCTCGCACAATGCGGCTTACCGAAGACGGTGCGGAGGTCTCCGCCGGTCGCGGCTCGGACTGCCTGGACAGCCCGCTCAACGCGCTTGCGTGGCTTGCCCGCACCGCCCAAGAAAACGGATCTCCGCTGCGCGCCGGGCACGTCGTCCTTTCCGGCGCCCTGGGTCCGATGGTGCCTGTGCGTCCGGGCAGCACGTACGTCGCCGACATCGACGGTGTGGGTTCGGTCGAGGTGTCGTTCGCGGAGGCAGCCCGATGACCCGGACCAAGGTCGCCGTCATCGGCTCGGGCAACATCGGCACCGATCTGATGATCAAGGTGCTGCGATTGTCGGAGACGCTCGAGATGGGCGCGATGGTGGGCATTGATCCGGACTCCGACGGATTGCGCCGGGCACAGCGCTTCGGCGTACCGACGACTGCTGACGGCGTGCGCGGGTTGCTCGAGATGCCCGAGTTCGACAACATCGCAGTGGTTTTCGATGCGACCTCAGCTTCTGCGCATCTGGAGAACTCTCGTCTGCTCGCACCCCTTGGCAAGAGCCTGGTCGATCTCACTCCCGCGGCCCTCGGCCCGTTCGTGGTTCCGGCGGTCAACCTGAGCGAACATCTCGGCAGCTCGAACGTCAACATGGTGACCTGCGGCGGACAGGCCACCATTCCCATCGTCGCGGCCGTCGCCGCCACTACCCCGGTGTTGTACGCCGAGATCGTCGCTTCGATCGCGTCGAAATCAGCCGGACCGGGCACGCGTGCCAACATCGACGAGTTCACCGAAACGACTGCGAAGGCGCTGCAGGTCGTCGGCGGTGCGAAACGGGCGAAGGCCATCATCGTGCTCAACCCCGCCGATCCCCCGCTGATCATGCGCGACACCGTGCACTGCCTGATCGGGAATGTCGACCTTGACGACGTCGAAAAGAGCGTGACGGCAATGGTCGACGACGTCGCCGCGTATGTACCGGGCTACCGGCTTAAACAGCGCGTGCAGTTCCGCAAGCTCGAGACCGACGACTCAGCCCGTGAATTGGTGGACCCCAAGCACGGCCGCGCGAACTGGCAGGTCTCAGTGTACCTGGAGGTCGAGGGTGCGGCGCATTATCTGCCCGCGTACGCCGGCAACCTCGACATCATGACCTCGGCCGCCCTGCGGGTGGGTGAAAATCTTTCCGCGCCAACACAAGAGCGAATGCCATGACACAGCTGTACATCCAGGACGTAACCCTTCGCGACGGTATGCACGCCGTCCGCCATCGGCTACCGGTCGACCGACTGCGCGCGATCGCCGCCACCCTCGACGCCGCCGGGGTCGCAGCCATCGAAGTGGCCCACGGCGACGGCCTGGCCGGCTCGAGCCTCACCTACGGCCCCGGCAGTTCGACCGACGGCCAGTGGATCGCGGCCGCGGCCGAGGTGGTCAAGAACGCACGGCTGACGACGCTACTGCTCCCGGGGATCGGCACCATCCACGACCTTGTCGCCGCCCACGACCTCGGTGTCACATCAGTGCGAATTGCCACCCACGCCACCGAGGCGGATATCGCCGAACAACACATCGGCAAGGCCCGCGACCTGGGCATGGACGTGTCGGGCTTCTTGATGATGTCACACATGGCGACACCGGATGTGCTTGCGCGACAAGCGAAACTGATGGAAGACGCCGGAGCGCACTGCGTATATGTCACCGATTCCGGTGGACGATTGACGATGCGCGGTATACGCGACCGGGTAAGCGCCTATCGCGATGTCCTGAACTCGGAAACCCAGATCGGTATCCACGCACACGAGAACCTGTCGCTGTCGGTCGCCAACTCGGTGGTCGCTGTGGAGGAAGGCGCCTACCGGGTCGACGCGTCGCTGTGTGGACACGGCGCCGGAGCGGGCAACTGCCTCATCGAGGCGTTCATCGCGGTTGCCGATCTGTACGGCTGGCAGCACGGCTGCGACCTGTTTGCACTACAGGACGCCGCCGAGACGCTGGTCCGCCCGATCCAGGACCGACCGGTGCGCGTGGACAGGGAAACCCTGACACTGGGATACGCCGGCGTCTACTCCAGCTTTCTACGTCACGCCGAAAACGCCGCGCAGGACCACAATCTGGACGTGCGCGACATTCTGCTCGAGGTCGGCCGACGCGGCCTGGTCGGCGGGCAGGAGGACATGATCGGCGACGTCGCATTGGACCTCGCGACCAGATAGTTTCGAGCCGACTATCCCCCAGCGAGTCATTGCACAATCGGTCTGACCATTTTAAAGTGGGGTCTGCGTTTCGGCCAATTGTCAAGTCACGCAAGGAGTCGGGAACCATGAACCCGTACCAGACAGAACACTTATTCACCTATCGGTTAAAACTCGCGCAGCCGCAGGTGATCGGCCCCGTGCCGGGCGACGTTCGCCTCGACTTCCCCATCATCGGCGGTGAGGTGACCGGTCCCCGCCTACAGGGCAGCGTGAAGCCCGGTGGGGCTGACTTCGGCACACTGCGCACCGACGGCATCTTCCTTGTCGACGTCCGCGGCGCGCTGGAGAGCCACGATGGCGCGCTGATCGAGATCACCTACACAGGCGTGATGGATCTCGGTCCGGACGGCTACGAAAAGTTCCTAAGCGGCGAGGCCCCCGCCAGCGCCGCCGTGCGTGCCGCCGCCCGCTTCCGCACCGCGCATCCTGCATACGCGTGGCTGAATCGCTTGCAATGCATCTCCATCGGTCAGGCGACTCCGGCAACGCCGGAAGTCACTTTCGACGTCTATGCGCTGAACTAACGGCGGGTAGGCGCATAGAGCGTGTTCCAAACGATGCCCGCGTAGGCCTCGGACAATTGTTCCTGGCCGACCTCCGACTCGGCCCGCACCATTCGGTGCAGGCCACGTTCGGCCATCCACTGCAGCCAGTACGCAGTTTCGGCAGCGGGTAAGGCGGAGTCGACAAACCCGCCGGCCTGCCCGGTTTCGATATGCGCTTGCAGTCCACCGATGTATTGGCGCATCGCGGCGTCGACGGCCTCGCGCACGCCGTGATCGGTACCGATCGCTTCGTGGGTCGCCGTCATGAGCTCGGGATGGGCCCGGTAGGCGTCCATGATCTGTTCCAGCGCTACGCGCACGTCGTCCTTAGTCGCCGTGCCGTCCAACGACCACCATGCCTGCGTAGCGTCAAGGATGACTTGCGTGAACTCTTCGTACCAGGTGCGCAGCAAGTTGGTCTTATCCACGAAGTAGGCGTAGAACGTCGAGCGCGAGATTCCTGCCTGCGCGACCACATCAGCGACCATGACGTCCGCATACGTCGCTCCGGACCGGAGCTGCTGTTCCACGACTTCCAAGACGCGCACCCGCAGCTCATCGCGGCGTGCCTGACCTTGTTTAGGGGCGGATTCCGCAGCCGTCATGTCTTCACGCTAGGTCAGAAGGATGTGCTCTGGCGCACCAGGATGTCCTTGGCGATCACCCGCTTCTGGATTTCGGCGGTCCCGTCCGCGACGAGGTAGGCCATCACATCGCGGAAGCGTTGCTGGAGTGGGAATTCCGTCGCGTAGCCGAGGTTGCCGTGAATTCGCATGGCAGCTTCGATGGCGTCCTTCGCGATCGAGGGCGGCCACCACTTGCTCATGGAGGCGAGCGCAGTGTGCGGCTTGCCCTGTTCGCGCATCCATAGCGCGCGATAGCAGAGCCAGCGCGCCGCTTCGAGGTAGGTGGCCTGCTCGGCCAAGGGGAACGAGACCCCTTGGAACTCGGCGATGGGTTGTCCGAACGCCTGCCGCTGCGTCGCATAGACGGCGGCCTCGTCCAGGCTGGCCTGGGCGGCGCCGAGGCACATGAGCCCAATTGCGGCGCGGCTGAAGTCGAAGTGACTCATTACCGCGTGGAATCCTCGGCCGGGTTCGCCGATCAAGTGTGCGGTCGGGACGAATACATCATCGAGATGAATTGAGCCCCATCCCAGTGGGAGACAGCCCATGCCGGGCATGTGGTGCACGGTGACCTTGTCCGCGTCGAGAGGCACCAGAAAGCAGCTCACTCCTCGGGCGCCGGTAGTTCCGGGCTCGCGTGCGTAGATCAGAGCTGCTGACGAATGCATGGCCCAGGAGATCGCGGTCTTCTCACCGGTGAGCCGCCATCCGCCGTCGACTTCGCGCGCAACAGTTTTCATACCGCCTGCATCGGAGCCCGAGCCCGGTTCGGTGAGAGCGATCGCGACGTTTTCGCAGCCTTCGATCATCGCCGGTAGGTAGCGCTGGCGAACTTCTTCGGTGCCGTGCAGCAGCTGGGAGCCGATTAGCCCGATCTGCACGGGCGCGGACGCGACATTCACGTCTCCGTAGGCCAGCGTTTCGGTGGCAAGCCCGAGCATGACGGGGTCCTCCTCGCCGGTGCCGCCGTATTCCTCGGGTAGCCCGATACCCAGCACGCCGAGCTCGCCGAGCTGGCGCAGGATTTCGAACGGAAACTCGGTGGACGCAGCTCGATCACGGTAACCCGGCAGCAATACTTTGCGGGAGAAGTCCGCGAGGGTCTGCTGGAACGCGGACTGATCCGCAGTGAACTCGAAGGAAATCATTTCTGCCTCTCTATGATGCGGTGCCGATGAAAGTGTTTGTAGCGGTGAGGTATTCGTCGACGATCTTGTCGGCTACCTCGCCGACCGTCTCTATCCGGTCGATCTGGCCGACGCCCTGGCCGGCTCCGAAAATGTCCTTCCACGGTTTCTGTTCGCCGTGTACGTCCGAGAAGTCGATCCGCGCCGTCGACGACAGCTGTGCGTCGCCGTATCCGGCGTCTCGGAGGCTTTCGGTCAGCCAGCTGCACGCAACTCCGGTGACCCCGGCGGTGGCAGTAACGTCCCCGGCTCCGGCACGTATGAGCATTTGGCGGTAGCTGTCCTGGACCAGGGACTCAGGACACGCGATGAAACGCGTGCCCATATAGGCGAGCTCAGCCCCGAGCGTCTCGACGGCTCGCACACCTCGCCCCGTGGAGATTGCGCCGCCGACCACGAGCGTTCCGTCAAAGAAGTCACGGACCTCGTCCACAAACGCGAAAGGAGACAGCCTCCCGGTGTGACCGCCGGCGCCGTGGCATACCAACACCAAACCGTCGGCGCCGGCGTCGGCCGCCTTGCGCGCGTGCTCCACCGACATCACGTCGGCGAAGACTGCGCCCCCGTAGCCGCGAACCGTGTCCATGACCCGCGTGGGCGAACCCAGCGCGGTGACCACGACGGTTGGCTGGTGTTCTGCGATCAGTTCCAGCTCGCGGTCAAACCGGTCGTAGGTGCTGTGAACGATCATGCTCACCGCCCACTGCGGGTCATCGATGGCAGTCAGGCCGGCCTTGATCTCGTCGAGCCAGCGGACCAAGTCGTCGGCCGTCCGTGCGTTCTGCGTCGGGAACGAGCCCATCAGCCCGGCCCGGCACGACGCAATTACCAGCTCGGGACCAGACACCAGAAACATCGGCGCGACGATCACCGGTGCGCGTAGGGCGCGTGGCCGCACCGCTTCCAAGTTCATGGTCTGACCATATACATAAGTCTGGACTCACGTCCAGACCTACGTGCGAGACGGTATGCCGCCTGCCCTAATCTTGACCCATGGGTCTGACCATTATAATATTTGCAGCATGGCGGCGCCCGAGACCTCGTCGTACCGCTCTTCGGATGGCACCCCGCTCACTGCCTACCGCTGGGCCCCTTCAGATGGTCAAGAGGTATCTGCTCTCGCTGTCCTCGTCCATGGCATGGGCGAGCACATGCGCCGCTACGACCACGTTGCAGACGCGCTCACCTCTGAGGGTTTTGTGGTGTATGGACACGACCACCGCGGGCACGGCGGCTCACTGGCCGCCAACGCCGAACCCGGCAGCCTTGGGCCCCGCGGGTGGTCGGTACTGATCGACGATCTGATGCTGCCGGTGGCCCGCGCGCGATCGGACCATCCGGGCCTGCCAGTGGTTATGGTTGCTCACAGCATGGGTTCGTTTGCAACGCAACAATTTCTGTTGAATCACAGCGCCGACGTCGATGCGGTGGCGTTCACCGGAACCGGTGCACTCGACCTACTGGAACCCGCGTTCGATTTGTCCGAGGACTTGGATCTGTCCGCCTTCAACGCCCCGTTCCAGCCAGCCCGCACGGATTTCGACTGGCTGTCCCGCGACGAAGCCATGGTCGACGCCTACCTCGCAGATCCGTTGTGTGGCTTCGGCATCGACGCTGCGTCGGCAAAAGATATGTTCGCTGGAGCGCAGCGACTCGCCGATCCAGGCGAGATGGCGACCATTCCCCGCGATCTGCCCCTCTATTTCGCGGTCGGCGCCAATGACCCCGTCAACGGCGGGCTTATCCTGCTGTGGCCTCTGGTCGGTCGTTTCCGGACCGCCGGTCTAGAGGACGTAACAGTCAGCGTGTACGAGGGCGGCCGGCACGAGATCTTCAACGAAACCAACCGCACACAAGTAATCGGAGACCTCGTTCAGTGGCTGCAACGAGTGTCGGCAACACAAAGGACGGATCATGGCTGATAGCGACCGCACGGAACTGCCTGCACCCAAGGAGCTCGCATCGTCCTCCGCGCTGATTGTGGGCGGCACCGCCGGCATCGGGCTCGCCACCGCCCAGGGACTCGCACGCGCTGGGGTACCGCGCATCGTCATCACTGGACGCAACGCAGAACGAGGTGAACTCGCCGCGAAGTCAATCGCTGAACTCGGCGCAGATACCCATTTCATCGCCGGTGATGCAACGGATCCGGACGGCGCCGCTGCGATCGCAGCCGCTGGCGACCAGATCCTGTCGGGTATCGACATCCTGATGTGCAGCACTGCCGCGGATGTCCGGCCCGAACTGTTCGTCAACATTCCCCCCAACGACATCGGCCGATCCCTCACCGAACTAGCTCTGCCTTCCATGCACATGGCCAGCGCCGTCCTGCCGGGCATGCGCGCCCGTCGAGGCGGCGTCATCGTCAACATGGCATCAGACGCGGGAAAGACTGCGACGCCGGGCGAAACGATCATCGGCGCCGGTAAGGCTGCCATCATCATGTTCACGCGGACGATCGCCATCGAAGAGAAGCGCTACGGCATCCGCGCCAACGTGTTGACGCCGTCGCTCGTGCACGGGACAGCCTCGACTGAGCGCATCACGACCGAGGGATTTAGTGCAAAACTCTTCGCCGCTGCTGCGCGCCAGGCGACTCTGGGCGTACCAACAGCCGACGATGTCGCCGCGCTGGCGGTATTCCTGTGCAGTGCGGCGGCTGCAAAGTTGACCGGCCAAGCGATCAGCGTCAACGGCGGCATCTCCGCGGTCTAGCCCCTGCACTCCACCTCCCAGAAGTAACCGGTTCGCGAGCGAACTACCATTCCTCATTCGAGCGAGACAGCCGAAAACTGCCCTAGCACCGCTAGATTCGATCGGTGATGCCGGGCATGAGCCTCAGGAACTCGACAGGCCCTAATGATGCAGCAGGATACTCAACACCTCCGGCAGCGCGGAGTGGGTATCGACCTGGCGACCAAAGTGCTCGCGCATTTCCCCGGGTTCAGCCGGGAACATTGACCACCGACGAGACTCATCGTCGGAGAGCGCACCGAAAAGGCGGGCCTCGTCGGCGACCAACTGATCCAGGATGTGGTGATAGAGCCCAACCTGACTGCCGCCGTGCGCTGGTCCAGCGCTCGATCAAGCCGTCGCGTCATTTTGCGTCCACAAACTCGACTACTCGCCCGGGGTTGGCGTCGATCGGCTGAACCTGGGCGCGAAGTTGCCGAGACGGCATCCAGCCGCTTTTGCGGTAGCTCGAATGCCAGTCGTTCACCCCAACCACAAAGGCGCAGAACGAAGTTGACGACGTCCACCCCGCTGAACGGATCCCAGAGATTGGACATGACAGACCGTATCCCGCTACAAAGGACCGCCACAGCCCCCGATCGGATCACGTCATACCCACCGGCCAGGGTTATCTGCGAACAGCGGACGTGCGACGTCCCCGGGCGGTAGCCCATCGCTGATTGCTTGGCCGATTGCCGATTTGAAGCGGACCGACGATCTAGGGACGACGGCACGGAGGACCTGCATGTCCTCGCTGAAGCTCTCGGTAATTTCGCGTCAAATGTCCGCTACTCCGGAGCTCCGTTGGAGGCCGTCGTCCTTACCGCCGGAACCGTGACCCGACACGTAGTTTGATGTAGTCAAGGCCTGTCACGCACAGGATTCCGACATTAGATATAGCGCGGGAATGGCGACCAATCGGGGTCGCGCTTCTCCAGAAACGCGTCACGACCTTCCACAGCCTCATCGGTCATGTACGCCAATCGTGTTGCCTCTCCAGCGAATAACTGTTGACCTACCAGCCCGTCGTCGATCAGATTGAATGAATACTTCAACATCCGGATCGCCTGCGGCGACTTGCTGTTGATCGACGACGCCCACTGCAGCGCAACGGTTTCCAGATCGACGTGGTCGACCACTTCGTTGACCGCACCCATCAGATGCATTTGCTCGGCGGTATAGGGCCGACCCAGGAAAAAGATCTCCCGGGCGAACTTCTGGCCTGTTTGGCGGGCCAGATAGGCGCTGCCGTACCCGCCGTCGAAACTGCCCACGTCGGCGTCGGTCTGCTTGAATCGGGCGTGCTCGCGGCTGGCCAAGGTCAGGTCACAGGTGGCGTGCAGACTGTGCCCGCCGCCGGCTGCCCATCCGTTGACCAGACAGATCACCGGCTTGGGCATGAAACGGATCAGACGTTGCACCTCCAGGATGTGCAACCTTCCCGCCCGTGCGGGGTCGACAGTTTCCGCGCTGTCGCCGGAGGCGTACTGGTAACCGCTACGCCCACGAATTCGCTGATCGCCACCGGAACAGAATGCCCAGACGCCGTCCTTGGGGCTCGGGCCGTTCCCGGTCAGCAGCACCACCCCGACATCGGGTGACAGCCGGGCGTGATCAATCACCCGATACAACTCATCGACGGTGTGCGGACGAAATGCATTGCGCACCTCGGGACGGTCAAATGCCACGCGGACCGTCGGCTGCGATACATGGCGGTGATACGTGATATCGGTCAACTCGAAACCGGCCACCTGTCGCCATAGCGACGGGTCGAACGGGTTGTCACGCATCTAGTTTCGTCTCCTTTGATCCTTGCTGACTTCATCCATGTAGAGGGCTATCGCCTCTGAGCGGTTGATGGCGCCGATCTTGCGGAGGATCCGCTTCACATGCGTCTTGACTGTTTCAATGGTGATGACAAGCTCGTCGGCAATGTCAGCATTCGACGCACCCAACACCAAACGTTCGAATACCTGCCGTTCGCGACCCGACAGCGTGCGCGCCAACGCAGAGTCGGACGCGATCGTCGGCGGCTCGATGCTGTCGTCATCCTGCTCGATGTCCAAGCTGACTGCCGCGGCGGCGATGCGATCTACCTCCTCGGTCAATCGGGCCGCCGCGCGTGCGATCGAGGTCCGTTGTTGCTGTACACGTTCGGTATTCAGCATTCTTTCGTGAAGCAGGGAATAAGCGGATGCAAACGTATCCAGCACGTCGACGTCCTCGACGGAGACATCGCACTCGCCGCCACGACTGACGTGGATAAGTGCCACCACCTGCGATTCAGCGATGACCGGAGCCACAAGATACTGGTCAGAATCCAGCAGGGTGCGAAAAGCGGCCGTTGCCGGCAGGTCGCTGTCATTCGTACGTATGGTGTCGTGTAAAAGCACGCATTCGCGCTCTGGCACGCAGCCGCGACGCTTCACAATTCTGGGGCTTCCAAGAGCAACATTGGATTCCTCCACCACGAACGTGTCGTCCTCCACGAACGAAATCAGTGCGCGGTCGAAGCCGAGCGCTTCACAGAGTTCGCTGCAAGCTTGACGGCCGAGCCCCTGAAGCGAGCCTGCCCTTTTCATGCGACGGATGCCATCGGTCAGCGACCGAACAACATCGGCACGCCCGCCAGCCCGCATCTCGCGAGCCTGAATCTGGGCCTGCAAGTACGAGACAAACGGCCGGAGTCCTCCAATTGCGCGAGCGGCATCAGAATGAACGCCTCGTGTCACCAATCGGCCAGTGGTGCCTGCCGCCATTGCGATCGCCGCGTCGAGCGTCGTTGCATCTTCTGATCGGAGTAATCCGAACGAGTTGCACAGCCCTTTGTCGAGTTCGTTTAGCGTTGCCACCATCTCACACGTCTTCACCGCAACTCCCCGTAATCACCGGTCATGATGCCGCCGTACACGGCCACCGCAGCTGCCCTACTGGACGTATTCAGCTTCTTGGCAATGTGTTTCAGATGTGACTTCACAGTCCCCTCGGAAATCACCAGGCATCGCGCGATCTGCCCGTTCGTCGCCCCTGTGGCGACATGAGCCATGATTTCGCGTTCACGCGCGGTCAACGAGAGTGCCGCCGAACGGCAGGTGCGGTGATAGGAGCCGACCTCCGGTTCTCCGCTCGACAACCACGACGGCGATCGAGTTGGCCGGGTGAGCATTTCGTCCACATGAGCGCACAAGCTGCCCACTTCCACGCGTTGCTGCACTGCTTTCGCCTCGAGCACAGCGCTCTCGAACACTACAGATAGACACTCGGCGAAAGCCTCCAACTGGTTGAGGTGGTCCATCGTGAGGATGCCATCGGGCTCGGGTTGGTCAGCGTGCAGCATCCCGATTGCCCTACCCTGCACGGTGATTGGGGCAGCAACGTAGCCCCGGCAGCCCGCTACCTCGATGAGTCCTTTGAACGTACGTTTGTCCTCGACGGGCGACAGCACAAGGGCGCCGCAGCGTTTGCGAACCAGTTCGGTCTCCAGCGGAGCGTCGGCCAACTGGAAGTGGGCACCCTCCACATATTCGCGGAACGGTTTTGATCGCGGATCAGATTCTTCGTGTTCGATGTGCAGGTACTGCGGCAGCCACAGTGAGCCCCTCACTGTCGAGATCATCGTCCGCGCGAAGGCCAACTCCCGGCTCAGCACCACGGGAGCGGCGTGGATTATCTCGCTGGGCGAAAGTCCGCGGAGGTCCGCCAGGGCCGTACGGATTTCCGACAGGCATCTCACCCGTAGCGATAGATCGCGATCAAGCAATTCGGACTGCAACAACAGGATCGAGATCAGCAGTTGATCGGTCGCGGCGGAATCGTCTTCAGCCACTAACGAGGCACGCCGCTCAAGGCGTCGCCTCGTCTCGGCCAATCGCTCCGCCAGTGTCATCGATGTCGGGTTAGCCAACTTCGATCCGAGATGCTCAGCTGCCGAGGATAGAGTCGCCTCGACGCGCTCCGCCAGTGTCGAATCCTGGCCGAGAGAAGTCACCGCCGCTCGCAAGACCATCGATACTCCTCTCCTTCGAAACTGCCCGCGCCACCTAACGGTCAGACCATTGAACCAAATGGTAGCGCGTCATCGGTCAGCTCACAACGACTTGAGAAAAGTGACCATCGTCACGCTAGGTTTGCGACCCGTACCCCACCCTCCGGTTCAGGGTTGGCCCCCTTGCGCACGGCGTTGACAAATGACCATAATGGTCTAATGGTCAGTCCAAAGGGAGGTTTTTGTGCACGCAGTCGTCATGGGTGAGTTCGGTGGTCCCGACGTCCTGCGCCCCCGCGAGTTCCCCGACCCAATCGCCGCAGCTGGCTGGGTGACGGTGGCACTGCGGGCCAGTGCGCTCAACTGGCACGACGTCCTGGTACGCCAGGGGCGTTACGCCTCACCTCTGCCCCATGTCATCGGCGCGGACGGCTCAGGCGTACGTACCGACACGGGCGAGCCCGTCGTGGTCCTACCCTCGCTGAACTGGGGAAATCGCGACGACGCGCCCGCCGCTTGTTGGGAGATTCTGGGCGATCACACCCCAGGCACCTACGCCGAGCTGGTCAGTGTCCCCGCAAACTGCGTGGCCCCTAAACCTGCTGGCCTGAGCTGGACCGAGGCTGCCGCACTGCCGCTGGTTGGTGTCACGACGCACCGCGCACTGTTCCACCGCGGGCGACTGCGTTCAGGCGAATCAATGCTGGTTGTCGGCGCCGGCGGCGGAGTTTCCACCATGGCAATCGCGCTCGCGGTCGCAGCCGGCGCGGCCATCACGGTGACCTCATCGTCGCTCGAAACTATCGAACGAGCGGTGTCAGAGGGCGCCCATGGCGGTGTGCTGCACGGCGAGCCAGATTGGCCTGAGCAGGCCCGGACCCTGTCGCCAGGAGGAGCAGGATTCGACTTGATTCTCGACCCCGTCGGACGCTGGACCGAGTCGGTGCGGGCACTGCGGCCCGGTGGCCGCTTGGTGGTACTGGGGGCAAATGCCGCCCAGACAGCTGCCATGGACATCCGCAGTTTCTACTTCGGCCAGTTCGATCTACTCGGCACCACGATGGGTAGCCCCCGGGACTTCGCCGCGTTGCTGAAGATGATCGACCAGTATTCGGTGCGCCCTCCGGTCATCGACCGCGCATTCCCGCTGGACCAGGCCGCAGCGGCACACGCACATCTTGAGCGCGGACGTGCATTCGGCAAATGCGTACTAACCCTCGACTAGGAGGCACCCAATGACAAAAACTCTTGAACTGGTCACCTACCGGCTGGAACCCACCGCCACAGATTCCGATGCATCGGTGGCGTATGTGACGTTGAACGACCCCGACCGGCGCAATGCACTGTCGGACGCACTGCTGGACCAACTCAGCGACCTCCTTGGGCGCGCTGCGGCCGACCCGCATGTCCGGGTCATCGTGCTCGCGTCATCGCATCCTCGCGTCTTCTCCTCCGGCGGCAACCTCGACGCCTTCGCTGACGATCGTCCGACGATCACGAAGTACGCCGGTTTAGCACGCTTCCCCGATCTATACCGCACGCTCATCGGGATCGAGAAGCCAATCGTCTGCGCCGCGGACGGTGACGTATTGGCCGGCGCGCTCGGCATCGCCCTGGCATGCGACCTCATCATCGCGAAAGAGTCAACCCGCCTCGGCTGCCCCGAGATAAACATCGGCGCCTTCCCATTCATGATCTCGGCGTTGATCTTTCGCGCCACCGGCCGACTTACCGCCAACGAGTTGATGATGACAGGCCGACTGCTCAGCGCGACCGAGGCGGCGACCGCGGGGCTGGTCAACCGGGTGGTGCCCGACGACCAATTCGACGATGCACTGCGCGAATGGGTCGCCGACATCGCCGGCAAGTCACCGTTGTTGATGGGGCTGGGCAAGCGGGCGCTGGCAGCCACCCGCGACCTGCCCCTTGACTCCGCGCTGGACTACTTGCAGGCCCAACTTGCCTTGGCGTTCACCACATCTGATCTCAAAGAAGGGGTGCGAGCCTTCAAGGAAAAGCGTCCACCCCAATGGACGGGCGCGTGACGTCATCCCCCTTTCGAGTGATTGCCGTTTCGGTCTGACCATTCTACGATTTCAATGATTGCGGCTTCGGTGCGATTTCCCGGAGGCGACGTTCAAGAAACCAAGGAATTGTGCGATGAAGCCAAGCCCGTACACCCACCGCTACAGCCCACAACAAGTCGAGGACTACTACCGCTCGGGCCTCTGGTCGTCGGAGACATTCCACGACCTGTTGGTCAAGCGCGTCGACGAAAACCCCGACAAGGTGTTCGCCACGGACGGAACACGATCGCTGACCTATCGCGAACTCTTCGACGCCGCTCAGCGGCTGGCCGTCGGCCTGCATCGGAAGGGTTGGCGCGCCGGCGACACCGCCGCCGTGCAGTTGCCGAACTGGGTGGAGTTCATACAGGTCCTGGCCGCCTTGTCTCGGCTTGGCGTCATCGGGATTCCCATCATGCCGATCTACCGGAACGAGGAGGTCGCCCACGTCCTCTCGAACGCCGGGGTGCGGGCGGTGTTCACCGCGTCGAATTTCAAGAAGTTCAATTATCTCGACATGTATCTCGATCTGCGTCGAGAACGCCCCGACCTCGAGATCGTGGTCGCGCGGCCCGACGAACTCGCCACTGAAGTCACAGCGAGCGACGATGCGGTGTTCACCCTGCAAGGGCTGGAGATCGACATCGACGACAACAGCGCCCGCGAGGAGCTGCCCGCGCCCCCCGGACCCGACGACCCATTCGTGATCGTCTACACCTCGGGAACAACGTCACGGTCCAAAGGATGTGTCCACACCTTCAACACCTACTGTTCCGGCTCCCGCGCGCTCGCCTCGCCATTCGGCTACACCGCATCCGATGTGCAGTTCGGCCCTTCCCCGGTGGGTCACACGACCGGCCTGGTCACCAGTGTCTTGCTGCCCCTGTTGAGCGGAGCGGCCACCCACTTGATGCCGTCATGGGATCCAGAACAGGGAATCAAGGACATCCAGCGCTTCGGCTGCACCGCGGCGGTCACGGCCCCGACATTCCTGCTCACGCTGCTCGAAGCGTACGACCCGAAGCAACACGACCTGTCCACCTTACGGTTGTGGACCTGCGCGGGCGCTCCGATTCCCGCAGCAATCATCGAACGGGCCGGCGCAATTCTCCCCAATCTGCGGGTGCTCAGCCTCTACGGTCGCAGCGAAAACTTGGTCACGACAACATGTTCAGTCACCGACGACGTCTCGCGTGCGTTGACTTCCGACGGCGCGGCAGTCCCAGGTTCCGACGTGCGGATCATCGGCGAAGGCGGAAATGAAGTGCCCCGCGGGACCGAAGGTGATATCGCCTACCGCGGACCCGCCCACATGATCGAGTACCTCGGCAATCCCGAGGAGACCGATGCCTTGTTCGCCGCCGACGGCTACTCACGGTCGGGTGATCTCGGCCGGATGACCGACGACGGCTTTGTCCGCGTCACCGGACGAACCAAGGACATCGTCATCCGCGGCGGAATGAACATCAGCGTGCGTGAGATCGAGGACAACCTCGCCAGCCACCCGGGTCTGCAAACCTCGGCCTGCGTGGCCATGCCCGACGAACGACTCGGCGAGAAGGTCTGCTGCTACGTCGTCGCTGCCGCCGGCTATACCCCGCCGACCGTCGATGAGCTACGTGACTACTTACTGGGCCGCGGAATGCCGATTCAGAAGACTCCGGAAAGGGTCGTCGCGGTGGATGCTCTACCTATGACGGCGACCGGCAAGGTCCTCAAACACGAGTTGCGCAAAGACATCCAACGGCGCATCCAAGAAGAAGCCGTTCAGCCAACCGAAGCGACAGGTGCCCACTAATGGACTTGAAAGACAGTGCAGTCGAAGCTGAATTTCGCGCCAAGGCACGCGCCTGGCTGGAGGCGACGATTCCCACCCTCGGCGGCGCCGAGCCGCCGTTGCTCGAGGACAAGCTCGATTACTGGCGCAGGTGGCAGCGGCTACTGTTCGACGCCGGATACGCGGGCCTGTCCTGGCCAAAGCAATACGGCGGCGGTGGCGCGGACGCCAAGATCCGTGCGGTCTTCAACGAGGAACTCGATCGGGCCGGCGCGCCGGAACGGCTGAACATCATCGGCGAAGACTTTGGCGGGCCGACGATCATCCAGTTCGGCACACCGGCCCAGCAAGAGCGCTACCTCGAGCCGATCCTGACCGGCAACGAGATCTGGTGTCAGCTGTTCTCCGAGCCGGAGGCAGGCTCAGATCTTGCCTCACTGCGGACCACGGCAACCAAGGTTGACGGGGGCTGGCGTATCCAGGGACAGAAGATTTGGACCAGCCGCGCCCAACTCGCCGCTCACGCCATCCTGCTCGCCCGCACGGGAGGCGGCCCACGACACAAGGGCATCACCTACTTCCTACTGCCCATGGACACCCACGGCGTCGAGGTCCGCCCACTCGCGCACATGCTCGGTGAGGCCGAGTTCAACGAGGTGTTCCTAGACAATGTCTTCATTCCCGACGATGGGGTCCTCGGCGAGGTCGACGGCGGCTGGAAGGTCGCGATGGCAACGCTGGCGTTTGAGCGCGTGGCGATCGCCACCGGCAGGGTGAACACCACCGGCGCAGTCAACGACCTAATCCGCGAAATCGCAGACCGGACAACCGATGACGGCGCGTCGCTCGGGACCGACCCCCTCGTTCGGCAGCGGGTCGCCGACCTGTACGGACGCGCACTGGTGCACTATCTCATCGGTCAGCGCGTCATCACCGGCGCCGCGGGAGACGGGCCGCCCGGCCCCGTGACGTCCATCGGGAAGCTGTACTTTTGCCCACTGGTCGAGGACATCGCGG
Source organism: Mycobacterium sp. OTB74 (assembly GCF_029892685.1). Classification (GTDB taxonomy): domain Bacteria; phylum Actinomycetota; class Actinomycetes; order Mycobacteriales; family Mycobacteriaceae; genus Mycobacterium. The sequence goes on from NZ_JARXVD010000016.1 coordinate 48,378, forward strand.
ACTTCGGATTGGAACTCGACGAGATGTCGGGCCAGTTTGCGCCTCACGAGAAACCGTCGGCGGGCGAACGTCAGCGCTGGCTGCGACTGGCCTACCAGGCGCGCGGGACAGCTATCGCCGGCGGGTCGACGTTCATCCAACGCAACATCGTCGCCGAGCGCATTCTCGGCATGCCTAAGAGCTGAAGTCCTGAGGAGGCTTGTGACTATGGACAAGGTCGTGGCAACGGCAGCAGAGGCCGTCGCCGACGTAACGGACGGGTCGTCGCTGGCGGTCGGCGGGTTCGGCCTGTGCGGCATCCCGCAAGCACTGATTGCAGCACTGCTCGAACTCGGCGTCCGAGACCTGGAGACGGTCTCGAACAACTTGGGTGTGGACGGCATTGGCCTGGGAGTGTTATTGGAACACAAGCGGATCCGGCGTACGGTCAACTCTTACGTCGGCGAGAACAAGGAGTTCGCCCGGCAATATCTCTCCGGCGAACTCGAGTTGGAGTTGACCCCGCAGGGCACGCTGGCCGAAAAGCTTCGTGCTGGCGGCGCGGGAATTCCCGCGTTCTACACACCCGCGGGAGTTGGGACGCAAGTCGCCGAAGGTGGTCTGGCGTGGCGGTACCACGCGGACGGTACAGTGGCGGTCGCCTCACCACCGAAGGAGACCCGCGAATTCGACGGCGTCACTTATGTTTTGGAGCGCGCCATCCGCACCGACTTCGCACTGGTGCACGCCTTCAAAGGCGACCGGCACGGCAATTTGGTCTACCACGCTGCGGCCGCAAACTTTAACCCGGACTGCGCTGCTGCGGGCCGGATCACCATCGCGCAAGTGGAGCACCTGGTAGAACCAGGCGAGATCGAGCCCGCCCAGGTACACACCCCGGGGATCCACGTGCACCGTGTCGTGCATGTGCCCAACGCAGCGAAACAGATCGAAAAAGAAACGGTGCGGCTATGAGCGCCGCGACGACGATGAAGAACAGGAGTGACACGAAATGAGTTGGAGCCGTGAGGAATTAGCGGCGCGGGTCGCTACCGAACTACGTGCCGGGCAGTATGTCAACCTCGGCGTCGGATTGCCCACCCTGATCCCGGGGCACATCCCGGCCGACGTCACCGTCGTCCTGCATTCGGAGAACGGAATTTTGGGTGTCGGGCCCTACCCCTTGCGTGAGGAGCTCGACCCCGACCTGATCAACGCCGGCAAGGAAACCGTCACCACGTTGCCGGGAGCGTCGTTTTTCTGCTCGTCGTCCTCCTTCGGACTCATCCGCGGCGGACGCCTCGACATCGCAGTCCTAGGCGCAATGCAGGTGTCTGCGGCCGGCGACCTGGCCAACTGGACTATCCCCGGCAAGATGATCAAGGGCATGGGTGGAGCCATGGATCTGGTGCATGGCGTGGAGAACGTGTTCGTGATGATGGAACACACCGCCAAGGACGGCAGCGCCAAGATCGTCGAGCACTGCACACTGCCGCTGACCGGCAAGCGTTGCGTAAACCGTATCTTCACCGACCTCGCCGTCATCGACGTCGCCGACGATGGTTTGCAGCTGATCGAGACCGCCCCCGGCGTCAGCGTTGACGAGATTGTCGCGAAAACCGAAGCACGCCTCGCGCTTTCGGGCGCTGTAGCGGGGCAGCCCGCTTAAAAATCTCGGCGGGCAGCGCCCTCAGTCGTCGATGTCGATTGCCTGACGTTCGTCCACGGCCAGTGCCGTTTCAGCGAAGGTGTGCACATGGCGGCGCATGCGTCGGCCTGCTGCCGGCGCGTCGCCGCTGCGGATCGCCGTGGTGACGGAGCGGTGAGCTCGCACCGTCTCAGCTCGGACCTCGTCGGTCACGAACTCGGCGTTCGCCGTTGAGGTGTAGATGGCATGCGACAACGCGGTCATGAATCCGATCAGCAGTTCGTTGTGGCCGGCGGCCGACACGCCTGCGTGCCAGTCGAGATTCGCCTGCAGGAATGCCGCCAAGTCGGCGCTGGGATCGGCGATGGCGGCATTGGCTTTGTCAAGGACAGCGAGGTCGTCATCTGTCCGATTGCGGGCCGCGAGTTCGGCACAAAACGGCTCCAGCGCCTCGCGGGTCTCCATCAGGTCGGCAAGTTTTATCTGCCGGCCACGGATCAGCATGCTCACCGATTTGGCCATCGATTTCGGTGTGGGGCGCTGGACGAATGCACCACCGGCCCGGCCCGTGCGCACGCGGACCAGGTTCTGCACTTCCAAAATCCGCAATGCCTCACGCACGGTGGCGCGGCTCATATTTGTCTGCTTGACCAGTTCGCGTTCCGCCGGCAGTGCGACGCCCTCAGCTAGTTCGCCAGACAGAATCCGCTCACGCAGGTCGTTAGCCAGCACGTCTGACGCCTTGGGTACGTCAAATGGCGTGAGCAATACAGGCGAGCGTCCCCCCCGTGGTTGGGTCATCGCATCCTCCCGGGCTAATTCGGTCTAAATGTAAGACCCAATGTACCGGTCAGATCGCTCCCAAGCGTGATCAGCGAGGACGCGATCGAAAATTCTCAGAACACCATTCGCGCGATAACCTCAGCCACCGCGGCGGGCTTCACCGAGCCGTCAAGTTCGACCGTCTGCCGCACCGTCAGATCGACGATCGTGGTGTCGACCCTCTTGGCGTCGACCAAGTCCGACCGGAGCCGAATGCGACTGCCTACTGGAACCGGCGCGAGAAAGCGCACCTTGTTCAGCCCATAGTTGATGCCCATCTTCGCGTTTTCAACGCGGTAGTTACCCCTACTCAGCGCAGGTATGAGTGACAGCGTCAAGAAACCGTGAGCAATTGTTGTCTGATACGGACTTTCTTCACGTGCGCGTTCAACGTCCACGTGAATCCACTGGTTGTCACCGGTCGCGCCGGCGAATGCATCGATGCGGTCTTGCGTGACGATGAGCCAGTCAGAGACGCCAAGTTCTTGACCGACGGCTTCGACGGCTTCTGCAATGGACGAAATGATTAGCACTACTGATCCTTCTCAAGCGAAATTCGTTGCGCTGCAGTGGCTACCACACTGACCAGCATGGAGGCGAAGACTGCACCACGATCCCAACGGCGAACATCGCCGGACTATCAAGCAGCACACCCGTGAACCCTGTAGCCAATCCGACGGAACTGTTGACTACCGACATGACCACCGGCACGCGCGAGACTTCGCGCCTCTTGATGGTTGGCCGAGGTATTCGCCGTTGAATACCTCGGCCAACCACCGGATTAGTGGCCCCTATAAGCGGCGAATTCGGGCTTCCGCTTCTCATTGAATGCGGCCACCCCTTCCTGCGCCTCTGGCGTTTCACCGAAAAGCTTCAGGCTCGAGTAAGCCATCTGCCCCATCGATGCAAACTGCTCCGTGTCGGTGTTGAACGACTGCTTCAGTACCTTTAACGCCGTTGGCGATAGTTGCAGGATTTCGTCTGCCCACGCCCGCACCTCGGCCTTGAGCTGATCGGCGGGGACCACCTTGTTGACGAGACCCCACTCGGCTGCCTGCTCGGCCGAATAGCGACGGCACAGGAACCAGATTTCGCGTGCACGTTTCTCGCCGACCACGCGTGCCAGGAACCCTGTGCCGAAGCCGGCGTCAAACGACCCGACCCGCGGTCCGTTTTGACCGAACACTGCGGTGTCTGCGGCGATTGTCAGGTCGCAGAGCACGTGCAACACGTGACCGCCACCGATGGCAAACCCGTTGACGGCGGCAATGACCGGTTTCGGTACGTCACGAATGACCCGGTGCAGCGAATCCACTTCGAACAGACCGGTTTCCGATGGCCCGTAATCACCGGTCTCGGCGCGCTGCTTTTGGTCGCCACCCGTGCAAAACGCCTTTTCCCCGGCGCCGGTCAGGCAGATAACACCGACCTCCGAACTCCCCCAGGCCATCTTGAACGCACGTATCAACTCATCCAGAGTGCGCGCCCGAAACGCGTTGTAACGGTCTGGCCTGTTGATCGTGATCCAGGCAAGGCCGTTGTCGACCTCGTAGGTGATGTCGGTGAATTCGGCCATCGGTTGCCTCTCTTCGTTGAGCGCACGGGTTGACGTCCGTGCAGTTATGGTCTAACCATATTACCAAATCGGCGACGGGGTACCAAATACCGAGACGGTCGTAGCCCGGGTCATTGTGAAGCGGTCGCTCGGCGCGTTCGCGCCAGCTCGGCGAGCACACGCCACAGGTCGTCGAGTTCGCTGACGAGGGCTGCACGGCGTTGCACGATCTCCTCGGTCGGGCTCCCAACATCGAGGAGACCCCGGTGCCGGGCCATCTTCACCGCAGTGCTGAACATCTCGCCTGACACCGATTCCTCGGTGATGCGGTGCTGCAGCGACCATTGTTTGCCCAACCGCAAACACCTCGTGAGCAATTGCTGTTCGTCGATGTCGCGTATTGGGCCGAGGTTGACCAGCTCCTCGGCCACCACCCGATAGGCGTCGATGAACGGTCGGATCACCAAATCGGCCACCACCAGCTCACTGCCCTTGAGACTCCGCGCGGCCTCGTCGGTGTCGAGCGGTGCACTCCGATCGTGCTCACGTCCGGTCATGATCGCGAACTCTTGCCACAGTTCGTCGGCGAATTCGTCGCGGCCGGCGAAGAAGAAGTCGAACTTGAGTAGTTCGCGAACCGCCAGCGCCTTCTCCCATCCGGTCCGTTTGGTCGCTCCTGGTGTCTGCACCATCGCCAGCAGGGCCAGCTCCGCTATGGCCCTCATCACCAGGACGTGAATCGCGCTGTTGCGGTATACCGCGACAATCAGATGCTGGTCGTTGCCGATGCCCCACACTGTCGTCGGCCCCTCGGAGTAGCTGGTCAACACCCCAGAGCCAACCAGGTCGTGCAACGTCTGGGACACCGTCGCTCGGTCGGTGAGGTCGGCGCCGCCAGCCACCGGCCAGCCTCGCGCGCGCAGGTACCGGGCCAGCGGCGCGACGGTTGCGCAAACTTCGTCGAGGGTCAGGGCGCGGTCTTCGCCGAGCATCGCAACGGACACCGCAGCCGTCGCGGTCACCGGTGTGGCCTGATTGAGCCGGTGGCAGATGTCCAAGGCGACGCGCTCGACTACCTGCCGGCCGGTCAAGCCCTCGGCACGCAATGCGACCATGCGCTCGTAGAGGGGCACGGGGGCACCGAAGTTGATGTAAATGCGTCCCAGAGGATGCCGCAGGCCGCGCGCGTAACTGACGAGCCAGCGCATGTTTTCCGGCTTCTTGGGTAGGCCACGAGACTCTTCGACCATGAGTTTTACTTCGTGCAGCGGCAACTGGTCGAACTGGATCGAGACCGGGACAGCGAGTGTCTGCTCTGCACGCACGGCTTCGATCGCGTCGGTGACATACTTCAGCAATCCGTATCGTGGCGGCCGCAGTTTGCCGGTACGGGTTCTGCCGCCCTCGATGGACCACACCAGATTGCGACCGGTGGACACGAGCCCCGCCACGACGCCGCGCAGGGCCACCCGGTACACGGGAATGTCACTCGTCGCCCGCTTCACTGGAATAAACCCGTTACGCCGGGCGAATGTACCCAGGGGAAAAAAGTTCAGATTGGCGCCAGCAAGCCCGAACGACGGCGAAATGCCCGCCCGCGCCAGACGGGGCGGAAACGAGAACTGATCGAGGTACGAGCGGTGCGAAATCAGGAAGATCAGCGCGTGGTCGCGGTCGAGCGCTCGCAGCTTGGCCAGGTCATCGTCGTCGATGACAACTTGGAATCCACGAACCATCCACGCAGACATGGCTTCCCAAGCGCGCACAACGCCTGGAACGTGGGATGCCGCCATCTCGTGCACGTAGCCCGCGGCTTCGGCCCGCACAAGGGTCACATCGCGGCCCAATTTTGATGCCAATTCCTCAGTGGCTCTGAGGAATTCGTCGGAGTCTAGGAGCTCGACAATGTCGCCGCGGTCGCCTCTCCGAGGCATTCCCGGAAGCCGATCCGCCGGCATTGTCATGTGTGCCCCGGGATGGTTGCCGCAGCGATGGCTGCTGACCACGCCTGCCCCGCCTCCGTACCTGGCCAGTCGTCCAGGGTGTCGGTGTACAGCTGGCGCATTCGTGGAACCCACTCATCGAGATCGGCTTTGGTCCAGTTCTCTGTCGGAAGCGCTTGGTGCACAACGACTTCGATGGTGCCTTGCTGGGCCACTTTCGCGTTGCGCCACATGATTTCGCCCGCGTTGCGAATGACAATCGGGACAATGGGGACCTGGGCGTCGCGTGCCATATGGAAGCCGCCCTTCTTGAATGCCCCGATTTTCGGGCTGAACGACCGGGTGCCTTCGGGTGACATCACGATCGAGATGCCTTTGCGCAGCCTGTCCACCGCGGGCTGTAATGCCGACACTGCCTTCGATGTGTTACCGCGATCGACGAAGGCGACATCCGCCATCGAGAACAGCTGCCCGATAACGGGCATTTTCTTCACCTCGGCCTTGGCCACTACCGTGAACCCCCGCTGCACGACTCGGGTGGTAACGAGCATGTCGATCAGCGTGCTTTGATGATTGATGAAGAACACTGCGGGCCGGTGCGTTGTGTTCTCCTCACCGACGATTTTGAACCGGATGCTGGCCAGATCGGCACCGAGTCGACCGAAAAGCGACGTTGCCATGTCTACTCCGCCCCGCCGGTCTTGGGTAAGCACCCCTGCTAATGTGCCCGCACCCATCGCCGCGGCGAAGCCGCCGAACAACCCAGCCGTTCGGGCGATTGCCATGGGATGGAATTGACTACGCTTGCTCCGGAACTGCACCACCGGCCAATCGTGTTCTCCCGCGTGGTGGGCAAGTTCCGGCCCGGGGTTCACCGGGTGCGGGAACCCGACTTCGGCCAGGAACGGAACATCTTCATCGCCATTGGCGTATGCGTAGCAGCGCTTCAAGGAGATTCGTTTCCGTTTCGCGAAGTCACGGACTGCCGACGCCTTGCCTTCGTTCCACGGCGGACGCCCAGCGATGTGCCCGGTGATGACACCGCGCTCGGTCTCAAGCTCCGTGCACAGGACATGCTCGATACCCAGTTCCCGAGCCATCGGCTGCACCTGCATCCGTGTCGCCGACGTCGCGATGACCACGGTGTGCCCCTTGTTCTGGTGAGCGCGCACCAGCCGCCACGCACCCTGAAAGAGCGCACCGGCGATCTCCTGGCTAAAGAGCTGCTCACCGAGTTCCATCAATTCATCGTCGGTGCGGCCGACCCATCCCCGGATACCTTGCAGCATCACGTTTTTAAACCCAGCTTCGTCGAGCGGGTCGCCGAGTGCGGCGAGCATGGTGCGGACGAACTCGTCCGGTCCCAGCTCGAAATTGCGCGCACGGTGGGCAACGAGAGCGCTGGCGGAGTACCCCTGGATCAGGGTGCCGTCGAAGTCGAAAAACGCCGCGACTTGAGGGCCGTCAGGCGCGGCCTTTATGTCGGCGACAAGGTCGTCGACGGCGATTTCCCGCGGTGATTTTTGATCAGTCATCTCGTGGCTAATCGACGATGTTCTCAACCGGGACCAGGACCGGGACCAGCTTGGCACCCAAGCCCTCCGCCATTCCTGTTGCCTTGAATGTGGTGTTATCCGCCGCGATTCGCATCTCGCCTCCCTGTGGTGATCGGTGGGCACTGCGACCTCACCGCGCTTCCCATCTCTGAATCTGAGGGAGTGAGCGCACACCCAAACCACGCCGATTCCAGGTTCTCACTATGAGGAGTAGAACTGGCCCAGCCAAGAGTGTTCCCGGCAAATACCTCTACTGCGGGGTGGAGAACCGCTCGATGTGGTGACGCGGAGGTACCGCAGGTCGTCCACACTCGGCACACAGGGGTTCAGTGGCGCTGGGCTCACGTGCATCACGACCAGATGAGGCGGCCGATCCCGCAGCTGGATCAGGTCCGCGATGAAGCGTCCGGGACCTGACGCCACAAAAGAGAAAAGGGACAGACATGCAGATCTCCGCCGCGGTGGTGAACGAAGTAGGCGCGCCGTTTACCCTCACCAACGTCGAACTTCAGGATCCAGCGCCCGACGAGGTGGTGGTGCAGATTGCTGGGGTCGGACTCTGCCACACCGACATTGCAATCCAGCACGGGCACATGCCATTCCCGCTTCCCGGCGTGGTAGGACATGAAGGCAGCGGTACCGTTGTGCATGTCGGTTCCGACGTGAGATCGCTGGCCGCCGGCGATCACGTCGCGATGAGTTTCAACAGCTGCGGGGCGTGCCCCCGTTGTGGTATGGGCGAGCCTGCGTACTGCCATAACTTCCTGGAGTACAACTTCAGCGGGGCGCGTACCGACGGATCCTCCGGATTAGTCGCTGCCGGAACCAAATTGGGCGCCAACTTCTTCGGCCAGTCGTCGCTGGCCACGCACGCGCTCGCTCACGAGCGCAACGTGGTCAAGCTCCCTCCGGGAGTCCCGCTGGAGCTCGTCGGGCCGCTCGGCTGCGGCGTCCAGACCGGGGCTGGCGCAGTACTGAACTCACTCGACGTCCGAGCCGGCAGCACCGTGGTCATCGCAGGGGCAGGAGCGGTCGGCCTGTCTGCAGTCATGGCCGCGGTCGTGCGCGACGCCGCGACGATCATCGCGGTCGACCTTCACGAAAGCCGGCGAACCTTGGCCACCGACCTCGGCGCGACTCACACCATTGACCCGAAGGCCGGACCGTTGTCAGAACAGATCCGTGACATCGTTCCCGGAGGCGCCGATTACGCGATCGACACAACTGCGGTGGCTTCGGTCGTCGAACAGTTGACCGCCTCGCTTGGGATGCGGGGCATACTCGGTTTGATCGGTGTTCCGGCAGATCCGGATGCCGCGTTCTCGATCGGACTGTTCCAGCCGCCTCTGCTGGGGTTGACCATCCGGGGCATAGTCGAAGGTGACTCCGATCCGAAGACGTTCATCCCCTACCTGCTTGATCTCCACAGTCAGGGAAAGTTCCCCTTCGACAAGCTGATCACCACTATGCCGCTGGACCAGATCAACGAAGCGGTAGCCGCCCTACATCGTGGCGACATCCTCAAGGCTGTGTTGACCCCCTGATCTGAGGAGTACAGAAGCATGGCTAAGAACGGACGACGAAGAGCGGCAATTGTCGCCGCGGCATGTCTCGCTGTCGGGGCCTCGGCAATGGCTGCCCGCCGTATTGCAGCGGGGCCAGGTGACCAACTCCCCCAGCTCGAGTTGACGCCGATGCATCGAAGCGGAAGCGGAACACCCCTGTTATTGCTTCATGGTGTTGGTGGTATCTGGCGGGCCTGGTTACCGGTGCTGCCGCATCTCGAACCACGCCACGACGTCATCATCCCGACGCTGCCGGGCCACGGTGGCGGGTCGCCGTTGGATGCCGGCACCCCGCCAACGGTGCAGGCGCTCGCTGATGCGATCGAGAACCAGCTCGACAGGTTGGGCCTGCAGACCGTGCACATTGCCGGCAACTCGCTGGGAGGGTGGCTCGCAATTGAGCTCGCCCGACGTGGCCGAGCACGCTCCCTAATCTTGTTCAGTCCGGCCGGGGCCTGGCGTTCACAGCGTGGAATCGAATTGCGCGCCAAAGTGATACAAACTTCTATCGGTGCGCTCGGGCGCTTCTCGTCCCACGCCGACTGGCTCGCCGCCAACCCGTTGCTCCGCTGGTCGCTGTTGGCCGGCCAGGTTGCCCACCCCGATCGCGTTCCCCGCGAGGAGTTGGCGGCCATCATTCGTGCAGGAGCCGAGGCGCCGGTTGTCGCCCCGCTGATGCGCCAACTCCCCATTCGCCAGGTCCAGCCGCTGCCAGCCGACCGCGACTACCCAGTCCGGCTGGTCTGGGGGGAACGTGATCACGTCATACCGTTTATCGGCTTCGGGAATGCGATGTTCGAGCGGCTCCCCCAGGCACAGCTGGCTTTCCTTCAGGGGGCTGGGCACGTGCCGATGTCCGATGACCCAGCCGGCGTTGCCGAGAACATTCTTCAGGTAACCGAAGCCCTAGATGCAGCCGAAAGGGCTGATCGCGTTGTCTGACGCAGGCGACGACTCACTCGCCGAATGGGGCGGCGATCAAGACCTCAGCGCGGCCGAAGCGCTGATGTGGCGCACAAGCAATGACCATCGTGCCCGTTCGACCGGGGTGATGGTCGAACTGCTCGACAGCGAGCCGGACTGGGAGCGGCTGGTCGCCGCCCACGATCGACTGACGCAGCGAATTCCCAGGCTGAGGGAACGCGTGGTTGAGCCACCGCTACCCCTCGTTCCGCCATCGTGGTCACCGGACCCATATTTCGACCTCGACTATCACCTGCAACGGGTGCGCCTTCCCGGGGACGGCTCGATGGCCGAACTCCATGCCTTGGCTGCCCAATTCGCGGCCCACCCGTTCGACCCCGAACGTCCCCCCTGGGAGGCGATGCTGGTGCTTGGCGTCGCCAGTGATCGGGCCGCATATCTGTTCAAACCGCATCACAGCCTGAGCGACGGAATCGGTCTGCTGCAGTTGCTCGAACTGACGCACGGGCACAGCCGCGAGCCCGGGCCGGCTGACGATCGGCCGATGCCCTCGCGCCGCCGAAAGGAAACGCCGGAGGGGCTGCTGGTGAATCGGCTTATCGACCGCGTTGTCCGCGCGCCCGGGGATGCGATACGCGAGACCCTGCACGTCGCCGGTCAATTCGTCGGCGACCCCGTCGGCAAGACGACCGAAGCGGTCAAATTTGCGCAATCTCTGCAGCGAGTCCTGAGGCCACCTGACACGTCGCACTCGCCTGCGTTGACTGGCAGTGGATCAGGTTATCGCATGGATGCCTTTGACGTCCCATTTGATGATCTGAGAGCCGCTGCGAAAGCCGCCGGAGGCTCGGTCAACGACGCTTTCCTGGCCGGGGTGCTGGGTGGGGTTCGGCGTTACCACGAGAAACTCGGTCTTACAGTCGACTCCATGCCGGTGGCGATTCCAGTCAGCCTTCGGACCGATGCCGACCCTATGGGGGCCAACAAGTTCGCCGGCGCGCGGATCGTGGCCCCGGTCGGTGAGCCGGATCCCAAGGCGCGCATAGCCGCCATACACGATTTCGTGGCTGAGGCACGAATGGAGCCAGCGCTCGGATTCCTGGACCTTCTCGCGCCCACGCTAAGCCGCCTACCCGGGATTGTGCTCAGCCGTCTGGTGGGTGAGATGACTGGATTAGCCGATCTGCAAGTGTCCAACCTCGGGGCGATCTCGCGTCCGCTCTACCTGGCAGGGGCGCGGGTGACGCGCGTCTACCCGGTGGGTCCGCGGCCCGGTATCCCGGCCATGCTTGCGATGCTCACATACGAGGGAACCTGTTGCATATCAGTCAATTTCGACCCCGAAGCCGTGACTGACCCGGTGGCGTTCTCGGCCTGTCTTCGGGAGGGTTTCGATGAGGTGATCACCATTGCGCCGCGCTGAGCCACAGGTCCCATTGGACAAGAGATCAACCACAATATGCGAAAGGCAAGTGCAGCATGACCTTTGATGACGTCGTCGAAATCCTTGATGAGTCGGTCGGCGGGCCAGACGCCGACGTCGTTTCCCACGGCCCCTTCTGGCGCGGCGTCACACGCGATCGATTCGTCGAGATGAAGGTCGGCGGACGGAAACTCGTGATCCTCGGCGACGGTGCGAACTCCAACCTGGTGCTATCGCTCAAAGGCGAGGCACCGTTCGGCTCCGATCTAGATGACCCGCCCGCGGGTGCGCTGAATCCTCGCATGCCCGCATATGTCGATCCCGTGCCTGCCGAGTCAATCGCCGATATCGAGCAATGGATTAACGACGGCTGCCCCTGACTGGCGTCAGCTCACCACAGCTGAGCCGATGACCACGAACGTCAGGTACGGCGAAGCGTGGTGCGGTGAAGACGTTCGAGCTGAGCGCGAACCCACCTCGGATTTCGCACCAGTCCCGGAAGTCTTCGTATCCCACGGCTACGCCCCACCGTCAGGAACACCGATGTCTTGCCTGGTCACTGCCTCGCCGAGGACCGCCCGTCTACAGCGAACTGCCCAGTGACGAACGCAAGGGTCCTCCTTTTGCGCGGTTCGCCGAGTACCGCAAACACGCACGGAAAACGTTGAAAGACAACGGTCCTTGCCATCGCTCGCCTGGCTTTCGAAAGATGGCGCACCGATGGCCGGCCGCAAAGGCCAGCCGCGAAGTAGGACCGTCTCATCAGACCCTTACCGGCGAATGCGCCTGTGCGCGGCGACTTTGACCGCTACCCCGCTGGCCAAACACCTCCCGTCACCTCCGTGACCACCCCGCAATTGGCACCCAATCACCCGCCAGTCACCTCCGTGACCACCCCGCTCTTGGCACCCAATCACCCGCCAGTCACGGACCTAGCCTCCCAGGGAAGTACAGCCAAATGCTCCATTACCCCCAACGTGGGAGCGATGAGCCCCCGTCGTGGTGACGCACGAAGAACGGCTCACAATGAGACTTAAGTCACCTACTCCACTTGTCCACGAAGCCTCGCGGACACGCTATCTAGGTCGTTCAACGCAGCCATAGGGAGGACACCCGTGACAACAACCCAGCCCACCGATTCCGCCATCATCCCGGACGACATCGCGCGACAGGTCGTGTTGCCAGAGGGCCACTCCGACCTCAGCGCTCTGTACGACGCCTACAAATGGCTACGCAACAACATGCCAGTGGCCAAGGCGGTCGTCGAGGGCTATCCGCCGATCTGGCTGGTCACCAAGAACGCCGACATTCAAGAGGTTGAAGGCCAGCCGGAAATCTTCAGCGCCGGCGGCGGCCCGGAGACCCCGGGCTCCCACAATCCCATCCTGCAGAACGCTGCGGGTGATGAGTTCACCAAACAACTCCTCGGCGGCAGCCTGCGCATCCTCGACGCCCTGCCGTATGTCGATCCACCCGAACACACCACCATGAAGGGCATTGCTTTCAACTATTTCAAGCCCCCGGCGCTGCGGAAATGGGAAGAGCAGATCCGCGAGCTGGCCCGCGAATCCATCGAGCGCCTCAAGGAGGTCTCCGCAGGTGGACAGATCGACCTGCTCGACGACTGGGCCCTGGGCTTCCCGCTGCACGTGATGATGACGCTGGTGGGCGTGCCGCCGGAGGATGAGCCGCGAATGATGGCGCTGACCCAGGAGTTCTTTGGGGCCGCCGATCCAGAACATCAGCGCGATGACGTCGTGCTGAGCCCCGAAGCGATGGCCGAACAATTCGCTAACACCATCCAGGACTTCTTCGCCTACTTCGACGCATTGGCCGAAGACCGCCGGGCCAACCCCCGCGAGGACCTCGCCTCTGTGGTCGCCTGCGCCAAGCAGCCCGACGGCGAGTACTTCCCCAAGACCTGGGTGTACGGCTGGTACACAGCAATCTTCACCGCCGGTCACGACACCACTTCAGCAACCCTGGCCGGCACACTCAAGGCACTGGCGGAGAACCCCCAGACCCTGGCCCGGGTCAAGGCCGACCCGAGCTTGATCCCGCACCTCCTCCAAGAGGGGCTGCGTTGGGTGGCGCCCGTCAAGCACTTCATGCGGCACGTCGAGCAGGACTACACCTTGAACGGGCAGACCATGAAAGCCGGTGACCGTGTGATGCCTCTGTTCCAATCGGGCTGTCGCGACGAGGAGGTCTTCGACAACCCTGATGTCTTCGATATCGACCGCAACCCAAACCTTCACCTAGCATTCGGTTTCGGCCCGCACACCTGCGTCGGACAGCACCTCGCCAAGCTTGAACTGAAGGTGATGTTCGAGGAACTCCTGCCCCGGCTGGAATCTATCGAGGTGCTCGGCCCCGGCAGTGTCACGCAGACAAATTTCGTCGGCGGACTCAAGCACCTGCCCGCCAAGCTCACCATCTCCTGAACGGCCGAAATATACATGACCACAATCGATTACCCGCAGCTCTACATCGACGGAACGTGGGCTGCGCCAGCCGGGCACGACACCATAGGGGTTTATTCCCCCACCACCGAAGAGCGGATCGGTTCGGTGCCCAGAGGCGACCTGACCGATATCGACGCGGCAGTCGCAGCAGCACGGGGGGCGTTCGACGCGCCCGACGGCTGGTCAAGCTGGCATCCCAAGGAGCGCGCTGAGTACCTCCAGCGGTTTGCCGCGGAGCTGGAAGCGCGCAGCGCGGAGACCGCACGCCGGGTGTCGATGCAGAACGGTATGCCGATCTGGCTGGCTAACCAATTCGAGGCCGTCTTCCCGTCGCTGCTGGTGCGCTACTACAGCGACCTGATGGCCGGAGCACCGATCGAGGAAGCGCGCCCGGGTATGTTCGGTGGCACCTCATTGGTGTCCAAAGCGCCCATCGGCGTCGTCGGTGCGATCGTGCCGTGGAATGTCCCACAATCCATTTCGTTCTTGAAGATCGCGCCCGCCCTGGCCGCTGGATGCACGGTCGTTCTCAAACCGGCTGAGGAAACCGTCCTGGACGCGTTCCTGATGGCCGAGGCCGCCGCGGCGGCCGGGTTGCCGGACGGCGTCATCAACGTCGTGCCCGGCGGTCGAGAGGTAGGGGCCTACCTGGTCGAACATCCAGGCATCGACAAGGTGTCGTTCACCGGATCTTCTGCCGCCGGACGTTGGATCTCCGAAGCGTGCGGACGCCTGCTCCGACCCGTCACTCTCGAGCTCGGCGGCAAGTCGGCCGCAATCATCCTCGACGACGCCGACATGACCTCGTTGCTCGAGCCCTTCTTTGGTTGCACGCTGCTCAACAACGGCCAAATCTGTTGGCTGAATACGCGGATCCTGCTTCCCCGCAGCCGATACAACGAAATGGTCGACACGATCACGGATATGACCCGCGCGCTGACCGTTGGCGATCCGCTCGATCCGGAAACCAAGGTCGGACCGCTGGTGTCTAAGCGCCAGCGCGATCGGGTCGAGGGTTATATCGCGACGGGCAAGAGTGAAGGCGCGCGAATGACCACAGGCGGTTCGCGCGGAGGCCAGGATCGCGGTTGGTTTGTTGAACCGACCATCTTCGCCGACCTTGACAACAACGCGACGGTGTCGCGCGAAGAGATCTTCGGCCCCGTGCTGGCGTTGATTCCGTACTCCGATGAACAGGACGCGGTCGCCATTGCAAACGACAGCCCCTACGGCCTCGGTGGCACTGTCTGGTCGTCAAACGTCGAGCGTGCCGCCGACGTAGCCCGCCACGTTCGATCGGGAACCATCGGCGTCAATCAGTACGTGAATGACCCCGTGGCCCCGTTCGGCGGCATCAAGGAAAGCGGCTTGGGCCGGGAAATGGGCCCGGAAGGGTTACACGCCTTCCAGGCGTACAAGACCATCTACATGCCACCCTCGGTTACGGCCAACTGATTACGTGTCGCCAGACAGATCGGAGCAAGGAGCGATGTCTGCACTCGCCGTCACGAAGCCCGGTGCCAACGTACACGAATACACGGCCGACTTGGTCGTCAGGCGCCGGAGCACACCGGCCGAAGGTGTTGTGCTGCTGGAATTTACACATCCAGACAACGAAGACCTGCCACGCTGGGAACCGGGCGCGCACGTCGACCTCATTCTCAGCGTCGGCCTGACTCGGCAATACTCGCTCTGCAGCGATCCCGGCGATCGGGGAGCGTGGCGCGTCGGGGTCTTGTTCGATCCAAACAACAGCCGCGGGGGTTCGCGTTACGTTCATGAAAATCTCCACGAAGGCACTACGGTACGAGTTCGGGGCCCCCGCAACCACTTTCCCCTTGTTGACGCGCCGCGGTACCGCTTCATCGCCGGCGGCATCGGCATAACCCCGATCTTCACGATGCTTGAGGCGGTCCAGCGCACCGGCCACGAATGGACACTCCTGTACGGCGGCCGAACCAAGGCCTCGATGGCGCTGGCAGACGAGCTGGTTGAACGCTATCCGGATCGCGTCACCTTGTGGCCGCAGGACGAGAAGGGATTTCTCGACCTGGCGTCATATCTGAGAGATCCCGACGATGACACTCTCATTTACAGCTGCGGCCCCGAGGGATTGCTCAACGCGGTCGAGAGCAACTGCGCTCACTGGCCCCCGGGCGCCCTGCACATCGAACGGTTCGCCGCTAAGGCACCGACGGCAGAGGAAGCCGCGCAAGCCCTTGACCGCTTCGAGGTGGTATGCCGCCGATCCGGGGTCACACTCGAAGTGACACCCGATCAGTCAGTGCTCGAAGTACTTGAGGAAGCCGACATCCCGATCATGGCCAGCTGCTACGAGGGTGTCTGCGGAACCTGTGAATCGAGAATTTTGGAGGGCAAGCCCGATCACCGCGACTCGGTGCTGTCCGCGGCGGAAAAAGCTGCTGGCGAAGTCATGTTGGTCTGTGTATCGCGCTCGTGCACCGAAAGGCTGGTGTTGGACCTGTGAGTACCAATTACCCCAAAAAGTGCTGGTACGTCGCGGCTACGTGCGACGAGATCACCGATACGCCGCTGGGGCGACGCTTGCTCGGGATGGATGTCGTACTGTGGCGCGGCGCCGGCGGCACAGTCACGGCGTTCGAAAACCGTTGTGCGCATAGGGCGTTTCCGCTGTCCCACAGCCGTGTGGACGGGGATCGATTGATCTGCGGCTACCACGGCTGCACCTACGACACCTCCGGGGTATGCGTTTACACGCCGGCCCAGCCCCAAGTCCCCACTGGGATGAGTGTTCGGGTGTTCCCCATTCTCGAACAACCACCATTCGTCTGGATCTGGACCGGGCCGTCCGAATCTGCTGCGACGTACGAGCTGCCGGATACGCCATGGATCAACGAGCCCGACTGGACGACATTTGCCAGCGCTTGGCAGGTGAGCGCGAACTACATGATGGTCCACGAACATTACCTGGACTTCAGCTACGCCCCTGTTGTGCACGCAACCGACCTGCCGCCGGGTCTGGCAAGCATGGGGGCGTTCAACGACGTCGAGGTGACCGAAACGACCGTTTCCTACACCCGACTGCTGCCGGAGCTGCCGCTGGCTAGCTGGCAAGCCGACGCGACGGGACTTGACCCTGCCATAGCGTATAAGCACCGCGAGGGCGGCAGGTTCGTCTCGCCGGCTCTTCACACCCAATACTGGGACATCGAAACGTCAACTGGGCAGGTGTTCACCACAACTCGGACACATGGCATCACCCCCGAGTCTGAGAACTCAACCCATGTATTCATGCAGTCGTCGCGTAATTACGCAACGGACGACGCTGCTGCAACCGACCGCCTGAGCTCGTTCTTGGACGGAGTCGCCCGGCGCGACAGATCGATATTGGAAATGGCTTCGAATCATTCCGGTTACGACGGCTGGCGTCGCGGAGTGGAGTTTCAGGCAGATGCCGCTGCGCTGCGCGCCCGCCGGATCGTCGGCGTGCTATTGGCCAAGGAGGCCGGCCGGGCCGCGATCCGTCCCGGTCTGGCGCCCAATAGCAGGGAGTCGTCGTTGAGCCCGTCTCAGCAGCCCGCGACGTTGAGCGGGTAACGTCACGTTATTCAGTCGTCGCCGAAAGCCATCTCGCCCTGTCCCGTCACCGACAGCACCGTCTGCCAGAGGTAGCCGTTGGTATCGATCTTCTTGCGGGACGACACCGCGAGCGGGATCGGGACGTGGGTTAACCGACGGCGCCAGGACCCGACAACCATGTCCGTTTTGCCTGCCATGCCGGCGTGTACGGCTGC
Source organism: Mycobacterium sp. OTB74 (assembly GCF_029892685.1). Lineage (GTDB taxonomy): Bacteria > Actinomycetota > Actinomycetes > Mycobacteriales > Mycobacteriaceae > Mycobacterium. The sequence goes on from NZ_JARXVD010000016.1 coordinate 66,034, forward strand.
GTGCCCCAATCGTAGACAGAAGTTGGCATCTCTGGCATTGGCAGGCAGGCTGCGAATCATGTAACTGGGATCGATGTATTTGATATTGGCCGGAAATCCTTGGGCACCAAAAGTTTCCTTGATTGCATCCCTCAGGAACGCGCCGATGTCGCCGTGACGACGGTTGCCTGATGCATCCCACTCCTCTTCCTTCGCGAGCAGAGATTGGCCCGCCCCTTCAGCCACGACAATCACCACGGAACCGTCGCGTTCGATGCGCTGTCGCACAGCGTGGATAAGGCCCCCCATACTGAACTCGATTTCGGGAATCAGACAAATGCCGACCTGGCTATCCGCGAGTGTGGCGAAGCTCGCGATGAATCCGGAGTCCCGTCCCATCAGTTTGACCAGGCCGATGCCGGCTCGTGCGCACGACGCCTCTACGTACGCCGCGCGAGTCGCCTGCCGTGCCGCCTCAACCGCGGTATCGAAACCGAAAGACATATCGATGAACGAGATGTCGTTGTCGATGGTCTTGGGCACCCCCACCACCGCAATCTCAAGTTCGCGACGCCGTATCTCCTCGACGATCGCATGCCCTCCGCGTAGCGTCCCATCGCCGCCAATGACGAATAGCAATTGAATTCCCATGTCCTGCAACCTGTTAACCATTTCATCGACGGGTTGCGGTCCGCGGGACGAACCGAGAATCGTTCCCCCGACTTGATGAACTTGATTGACCCGCCGGGTTGTCAGCTCGATTGGCGGCAGTCCCTTTCGATCAACTAGACCCTCGTAGCCGAAGCGGAATCCGTAAACTGTTGGAACACCATACTTTTCGTGCAAGCAGAAGACAATCGAGCGGATGACGTCGTTCAAACCGGGACACAGCCCGCCACACGTGACGATGCCACATCGGAGCACAGCAGGGTCGAAGTAGATCTTCGTCTGCGGCCCCGCGAGCTCAAAGGAGGGCGGGTCGAGCCCATCGTGCAGTTGCGCACGCAACTCGTCGATATCCGTTCGGAACAACAGCCGTTTCGAGATATTCATGAAACTATTGGCCCGTAACGGAGAAGGAATGTCGCATCCGCCCAATGCGTCGATTTCGAAGTCACGCAGTGTTGGTTTCATATCACGCTCACTAATGACCAAAGCCCAGGTGCGGACCAACCGAATATTAGGGGAATCTTGATGATGGTGTCGTGCAATGGCAATGCCGCGTCGGTGGTATCCATGTAATCCCCCTTCGAGGGAGAGGTGCGGGTCTCAGTGATGGGCAGCGCGGTGCGCGTCATATAGCACGACTTCACCGCGAATTCCCTTGAGCTGACGTGCTTCTGCGAATGACCATCCGATACCCGGTGTTTCGCCAATCGTCCTGCGTGCCGCCTGGGTCACCCGTACCGTCCCTGCGGGCGCCACACCGGTGACCCGGCTGGCCATGTTGACCGGACTGCCGAACCAGTCACCAGAACTGCTGACGGCGCGACCGAAAGCCACACCTACCCGCAGCCGCGGAAAATCGTCAGCAGCAGCTGCGTCGACAAGGTCGAGCACCGTGGTCAGGAGCTTATGCGGGTCCGAGGACACCATCATCACGGCGTCACCGATCGTTTTAACGAACTGGACCGGGCTCGTGACCAGGTCTCGAGCTAGATCCGCCAGGCGCACCGCGACCTGTCCGAGTTCTTCAGGTGCAACCTGCTCTCCTAGCCGCGTGAAACCAACCAGGTCCGCAAACGCAACCGCTACATCCCGAGCCCCGGGCAACGTGCCGGTGGCCCGCTCGTGCGCATTAATCGCTTCGGTCTCAAACGAATGCCGCAAGGCTAGCCGCATGAGGCTGTCGACCATCGGGCCAATCACGGCATCGGCGTCGTGCGCCAATAGGTCGACGGTCTGGGCCAATTCAAGCTCAGATGCGCCCGGGTGTAGCGCTGCCTTTAAGGCTGCCCGCCGCATCGTCGCCGCTGCAGGATTGAGGCCGTCCATCAGTAGTCGGACGATGAGCACAACCACGTCGCGATCTAGGCCAATATCGACGAGTCGCGCAGCCGCGAGGACCGACTCGGCGTCCGCACGCGATTGCCGCACGTCGGGCTCCAACCGGACCAGGCCAGCCGCGCGGTGCAATCGCTGCAACAGTACGAGATCCACGCCGGTGGACTCAGACACTTCGCGCGCCGACGTCGATGTTCCATCGTCGCCGATGCTACGGATGGCCGGTAGTAGAATGGGGCTGTACTCGGCACGAATCTGGTTGATATCAAACCCATTCGACAGCAGCCAGGAGATGATCTCGATGCGCTCGTCACGCGCTCGACCTTGCAGACCGTCGAGGAGCCCCAACGCCGCTATGTCATGCTCGGACGGAACTGTCGGCACAGCGGCAAAATACAACGTCCCACACCCTCCGGTCACGCTTTTGCGGCTCAGACGTCAGGACTTCCTGATCATTTCGATGACGGCGCTGAAATCTTTGGCGGCGTGCTCGGCGGCGAATTTGGCGTAGATTTCGGCGGCGTGGCTACCCAGCGGTGCAGCTGAGCCTGTCGACGACACAGCATCCATGGCGAGGCCGAGGTCCTTGTTCATCAGGGCAGTTGCGAAGCCCGGCGCGAAGTCGTTATTCGCCGGCGATGTCGGTACCGGCCCTGGAACGGGGCAATTCGTCTCTACTGCCCAGCAGTTCCCGGTGGCACCAGTGATCACGTCGAACAGGGACTGGGCGGACAGTGCCAGGTGCTCCGCCAACACGAACGCCTCGCTGATCGCGATCTGATGGACGGCAAGCACCATGTTGTTGCAGATCTTGGCGGCCTGTCCGGTCCCTGCGGCACCGCAGTGAACCACCTTGCCTGCCATCGCTTCCAGCACCGGGCGGGCTCGTCGCACCGCGTCGTCCTCGCCGCCGACCATAAATGCCAGCGTGCCCGCGGCCGCGCCCTTCACCCCGCCGGACACGGGCGCGTCAAGCTGAGCGAAGCCGTGCTCAGCGGCCATCGCATGCACGGTCCGGGCATCCTCGACTGAAATCGTCGAACTGTCGATGAACAGCGCTCCCGTCCGCACAGTAGGCAATATAGCTGCGTAGCAGTCCTTTACAATCTTGCCGTTCGGCAGCATCGTGATCACGATGTCAGCGTCGGCGGCCGCCTCGGCCGCGGTGTCGAACGACGTCACACCCTTGTCGACAGCGGCAGCGCGCGCCGCGGACACAGGGTCGAAGCCTCGCACCGTATGTCCGGCCGCCACCAGATTGGCCGCCATCGGGCCACCCATGTGGCCGAGTCCAAGGAACGCGATCGTGGTCATCAGTTCTCTCCTATGCGCTTGCCCGTATGGCCTCGGCTCGCCCAATCACGACCCGCATGATTTCGTTGGTACCCTCAAGAATCCGATGCACCCGCAGATCGCGGACGATCTTCTCCACCCCGTACTCGCGCAGGTAGCCGTATCCCCCGTGCAGTTGCAACGCCGCATCGGCCACTTCGTAGCAGTTTTCGGTGACAAATAGCTTCGCCATCGCGCACCGTTCGATCTTGTCAGGATCATTGTTGTCCAGTGCAGATGCGGCTCGCCACAGCATCAGCCGCGAGGCCTGCAGATTTGTGGCCATGTCAGCCAGCGCGAACCGGAGTGTTGGCTCGTCGATGAGCTTGCCGCCGAACGCATCTCGATCGCGAAGGTAGGCGGTGGCCTTGTGGAACGCTGCCTGTGCACCGCCCAGTGAGCAGGCAGCAATGTTCAGCCGGCCACCGTTGAGCCCGTTCATGGCGATACCGAAGCCGGCGCCTTCGCCGTCCGCACCACCCAGCATCGCGTCGGCCGGGACACGCACGCCTTCGAGGACGACCTGCGCAGTGGGCTGAGCATTCCAGCCCATCTTTTGTTCCTGGGCGCCGAAACTCAGACCAGGCATGCCATTTTCGACGATGAACGCAGAGATCCCGCGTGGGCCGTCGATACCGGTTCGAGCCATCACCACGTACACATCGGATGCACCGGCACCGGAAATGAACTGTTTGACGCCGTCGAGCACATAGTGGTCACCGTCGCGAACCGCCCGGCAGCGCAGCGCGGCGGCGTCGGAGCCGGCGGCCGGCTCGGTCAGGCAGTAACTGGCGATGGCTTCCATCGAGGCCAGCTTCGGCACCCAGGCCTTTCGCTGTTCGAGCGTCCCGTAGGTGTCCATCATCCACGCACACATGTTGTGGATCGACAAGAACGCGGCGACGGCCGGATCAGCGGTCGCCAGCTGTTCAAAGATCCGCACCGCGTCCAGCCGCCGCAGGCCGCAGCCACCGACATCTTCGTGGCAGTAGATCGCTGCCATTCCCATCTCGGCTGCTTCACGCAACTGGTCGACGGGGAAGTGGTGGGACTCGTCCCACTCTAATGCGTATGGAGCAAGGCGCTTTTCGGCGAACTCGCCAGCCGCCTCGGTGATGACGCGTTCGTCTTCGTCCATGCCCAAGTAGTCCATGGTGCCTGGCTATTTCATTGTCGGAATGGAGAACTCGGCGCCGTGGCTACCTGCTGGCCAGCGCTGCGTCACCGTCTTGACCTTGGTGTAGAACTGAATCGACGCTGTCCCGTGCTGGTTGAGGTCGCCGAACCCGGACCGCTTCCAGCCGCCGAAGCTGTGATAGGCCACCGGCACCGGGATCGGCACATTGACGCCGACCATGCCGACCTGCACCCGGGAAACGAAGTCGCGGGCGGTGTCGCCATCGCGGGTGAAGACCGCGACACCATTGCCATACTCGTGCTCCGACGGCAGCGTCAACGCTTCTTCGTAGTCCTGGGCACGGACGATGCACAGCACCGGGCCGAAGATCTCGTCCGTGTAGATCGACATGTCCTTGGTGACATGGTCGAACAGCGTGGGGCCGATGAAATAGCCGCCTTCGAGGTTGGCGTCTCCGAATTGCAGCTCGTCGCTGGCGCGTTCGCGGCCGTCGATGACAATCTCGGCGCCCGCATCAACCCCCTGTTGGATGTAGTCGCGCACCCGCTCCAGGGCCGACTCGCTCACCAGTGGGCCGTAATCAGCCTTCGGGTCCAGGCTGTGTCCCACCCTCAGGTTGTTGACCCGATCGATCAGCCGTGCGCGCAGGCGTTCTGCAGTTTCCTCGCCGACCGGGACGGCGACGCTGATGGCCATGCAGCGCTCTCCGGCGCTGCCGTAGCCCGCACCGATCAGCGCATCGACGACCTGGTTCAGATCAGCATCGGGCATCACGATCATGTGGTTCTTGGCCCCGCCGAAGCACTGCGCGCGCTTGCCATTGGCCGCCGCGGTCGAATAGATGTACTGCGCGATGTCGGAGCTGCCGACGAAGCCATAAGCCTTGATATCCGGATGGAGCAACAGCGCGTCGACAACCTCTTTGTCGCCGTGCACCACCTGGAACGTACCCTTGGGCAGACCCGCTTCAGTGAACAACTCGGCCAACCGAACAGGGACCGACGGGTCCCGCTCGCTGGGCTTAAGGATGAACGCGTTGCCGCAGGCCAGCGCAGGGCCGGCCTTCCACAGCGGAATCATCGCGGGGAAGTTGAACGGAGTGATCCCGGCGACCACACCCAGCGGCTGACGCAACGAGTACACGTCGATGCCGGTACCTGCACCTTCGGTGTACTCCCCCTTGAGCAGGTGCGGAATGCCGATCGAGAACTCGACGACCTCAACGCCACGCTGGATGTCGCCACGCGCATCGGCAACCGTCTTGCCGTGTTCCAACGACAGCAATTCGGCCAATTCGTCCATATTCTGGTTGACCAACTCGACGAACTTCATCATCACGCGGGCCCGACGCTGCGGATTGAACGCCGCCCACTCCTTCTGAGCCTCAGTAGCAGAGGCGACCGCCGCGTCGACATCGGCAGCCGCGCCCATCACGACCGTCGCCTGCACGTGCCCAGTGCTCGGATTCAACACGTCGCCCGTTCGGCTCGAGGTACCTCCGGTGCGTGCACCGTCGATGAAATGTGGGATCTGTGTCGTCATCGGATTGTCCTTCAAAAGAGCGGCGAAATAGCCAAAACTGGCATGAGCGCAATGGTATTCAGCAACCTTCCTCCGAGTCATCTACCTAACGGGTAGAACTGCATGCCCCTACGGAGGGGGCGGTCGCCCATGGCAGGTCGACGTCGACATAGTCGCTCGCCTCGCGGTCACTGCAGGGTTCAAGCACCCGCCGGCATCGTTACGTACGTACCCGCTTTGCTAATTCGGCCATCTCGCTATGAAAGTCATCGAGCAACGCCCAAGCGTCGGGTAGCCCCTTGGCATCGCCCACAATCCCCACATCCAAGCTGCCGTTGTAGCTGACCACCGTCATGTTGAGGGGAAGGGCCTCAAGGATCAGGCTGATCGGGTACCAACCGAGCAATGGAGCGCCGCCACATTCCAAGGCACCTGGAGGGCCGGGGACGTTCGAGACAAGGACGTTGGCGGGCGGTCGAACCCAGCGCGAAGATGCCAAGTTCATCAATCCCCCGGCCACCAGACCAAACATTGGTGCTGGAATAGGCTCGTTGGCGTCACGCATAAACGTCGGCCCAGCCGCTTCCTTTCTGCGTTTCGCGTGGACAAGCGTGTCATGTGCAAACTCGATGCGTTCATCCAGCGTCGGAAGATGTGTAGGTAGCGGCACAACCATCGATGCGAGCTCATTGCCGAAGCGGTCGTTCGACGCCGAACTACGCGCCGATACAGGGCAATACGCGACGAGCGGCTCGTCGGGTAGTTCACGTTGGGCAATGAGCCTGCGGCGCAGAGCGCCACCGCACACCGCGACGACCACATCATTTACGGTGCTACCAAAGAGCCGCTTGGCCGCCTTGGCATCGGCCAATGAGACCTTCCCGAACGCGACAGTGCGCTCCCCGCAAAGCCTGACGTTAAAAGGCGTTCGGGGCGCGTCAAGTCGCTGCGAACCCCAATCTCCCCTGACGGCACTAGACATCTCGTGAACTCCCGGCAGCGATCTCGCGATCGGATGCAGGTCAAAATTGGCAAGAGTGTTGGGAAGAGAACGTGCGACGCGCACGGGCCGCAAGGGCAGACTCGCCAAACCGCGAATAGCCAGCCCGACGCGACTGGGTTCGGAATTGGGCCGCCTTCGGAGCGGGCGACCGGAAGCCGCCTCATCGGGGTCCTCGTGTAGCGCGGCAAAGATTTCAGCCGCCGCGACACCATCGGCTGCGGCGTGGTGGATCGTGATTCCCACTGCAGTACGGCCAGATAGGCCGTGAAAGACTTGCACCTTCCACAACGGCTTGCTGCGATCGAGCTTCTTGGATAGAACAGCCCCAACCTCAGTGGCAAGCGTTGCCTCGTCGACCGGTGCAGGCAGTGTTGACTCCGTCACGTGATAGCCCAGATCGGGGTCCGTCTCAACGAATACCGGATGATCCAAGCCGAGTGGGACGGTCGTCAGCTTCCAACGCAGCGGCAGAAGTCCAGGGTGATCAATCCGTTCACTGATCAACCGGCGCATCTGCGTCGCGGTAATCTTTGCCTCACCGCTGGTGTCATAGATTGCTAGTCCCATGTAATGGGAACAGGCATTGCCGCTTTCGCCGGCGAAGAACTGAGCATCAAGGGCTGTCAGGCGTCGCATGTCATGCTCCTTCGACGTAAGGCCCGTCGTCACTTACTCACATCAAAGCACCTTCGTTATCAACTTCCAGGTCGAATTGATTCGCCGTACCCCGTTGGTGGACAACGGGTCACGACGCTTCGGCCATATGCGGGATCGACGATCCCCCCAGTTGGGGATAGCCGGATCCAGGTAGGCCGCGATGGTTGAGTCGGGGGTACCTCCTTGTCCACCAAGTGGGTAATCGCCAGTGATTCGATGTGAAGGCTCGCGCGGAAGGTGATTTGATACGACAAACACCTCATTGACACCAGACTGGGACGACATGCGGCGCCCTGCGGGACTCGACGCACACACAGTTCCTTGTTGGCGAGCAGGAGGCGCGTGCTCCCACTATTGGCTCTGGCTATTTACGAAACGCGTGGCCATGCAACGACGCCAAAGTCTAGATGCGCCAACTGATTGGTAGCCGCGTCGATGCACCTGGTTTGCTTTTTTCCGTAGGAATTGACGACGATGCCGTAAAGGGACATCTGCATGGAGACGATCGCCGTGGCGATCGTCGGCACATGACTGCACTGTCGCCCTGCGACGCCACCAGCTTGGCCGGGCACTCAGATCCCGTGCGCTCGCCCGCGACACGGGATGCCGTCATCGATTACGCACCCAAGCGCACCGACGACACCCTCCGCCATCTCAAGCGCATCGAGCTCGCGTGACATAACCACTCGCGCAACACAGTTACCGAAAGGTTCGAGATCCAGCCACCGCACGACGCCAACTGCGCGACCACGCTCCATCAGCCGCGGCCTGCCTAAGTAAAGGATCCCGACGTTCAATTCGTTTTGCTTGGGTCCCCCGGTGCAGGTAAAGGTAAACCGGCCCAGAGGCTTTCAGGAAAATTGGCATCCCGTCCGTCTCGAGCGGCGAGGTCTTCCGCAAGTATGTCGCCGAAGGTACCGCACTGGGACTAAAGGCCCAGCGATACCTCAACGCCAGCAAATGGTGCCTACCGACCTCACCAACTCACTGGCCGATGATCGTATCGATCTGACGATGAAAATGGCTCTATCCTCGATAGATTCCTACATGCGGTCGACACTGGATGTTGCGGCAGTAGACCAAAGACCGATGCGGTCAACCTTTGCCTCGGGCTTGGGTACGCAGAACCCATGCAGAACCCGACCGCCCCACCACCGGGTCGGGCAGGTTCGAGCGCGATATCGGATTCCCTTATAATGGACCGACCATTTGTTACTGTCAGACCATGCGACTGATTGCACCGTTCGTCACCGCACTGTTTGTCGTCCTAGGATCATGCATTGCACCCCTGCCACGGGCCACTGCCGACGAGGGGCAATACAGCGACTTTTACACTCCGCCAACCCCATTGCCATCCGGGAAGCCCGGCGATCTGATCAAAACCGAACCGACGCGACTGGTCTTGGAACCGTCGGGTCAATTGGGGGCGTACGTAGCCGACGGCACCCGCATCATGTATTTGAGCACGGATGCCCGCAACCAGCCTGTCGCTGTTACTGGAACCTACTTCGAGCCCGATAATCCCTGGCCCGGCAAGGGCCCACGCCCCTTGCTGTCGTTCGCTGTCGGCACATACGGGCAAGGCGACCAATGCGCCCCCTCACGCCTGTTCAATCAAGGCATCCATTTTTCCAGTGGGCTGGACATCATGGTCAACTACGAGGAGGGCTTCGTCGCCACCTTGCTGGCGCGCGGATTCGCGATCGTGGTGACCGATTATGAAGGGCTGGGCACCCCCGGTGTCCACACCTATCTCAACCGCGAAGCGCAAGGCCACGCTGTTATCGATGCAGCGCGCGCGGCCCGGCATCTAACCGCAACGTCACTGAGCCCCTCTGGGCCAGTGGGCTTTTGGGGATACTCACAGGGCGGCGGAGCTGTGGCGTCTGCGGCTGAATTGGCGCCAACATACGCTCCCGACCTCGACGTCGTCGGAGTCTGGTCAGGCGCCCCACCTGCCGACATCTCAAAAGCCTTACCGTTCCTGGACGGCAGCTTTCTAGCCGGCGCTCTCGGTTACGTCCTTAACAGCACTATCGCCGCGTACCCTGAGGCAGAGCCCACGATCCGCAATTCGCTGAGCGTCTACGGCGATGATTTGCTCAACCGCACGAAGGACCAGTGCGCCGCTGAGACGATGCTTACGTTCGCGTTTCACCGACTTCAAGAGTACTTCGTGATCGATCCTTACGAGCTGGGCGAGCTACAGCCCCTCAAGACCATCTTTGCCAATCAACGACTGGGGAAATTCCGACCCACAGCTCCAATAATGCTGGACCAGAACCGATTTGACCCTCTTGTCCCCTACATACCTACGCGCCAGCTGGCCAGCGACTGGTGCCAGAAGGGTGCCGATATCGAACTCTGGACCAATGAAGCGCCTCCATTCCTCAACAAACTCGGCATCAACCACATGCTCACGCCATTGGTTGATGGCGAGCGCGGGATGCAATGGATGGCCGACCGATTCAACGGACTGCCAACAACACCGAACTGCGATCAATTATGAGTGTCGAGGTGGAGCGTGTCCGACGAGTAACTAAGCTTCCGGCGCCCTCGCTCTCTAGATAAGCACGCCTGACGAGGCCATCGCGAATCAGTCGAAGCGGAACAACGTCCTCCTCGCACGAAGTCCGGCAGGGTTGCGGTTGTCAACGAACCCAAAATCACCTATTTTGTTAATGGTCAGGCCAAACTGATTGCTCGGACCTCGGAGGAGCTCACGTGTCCGGTGTCATCGACATCATGAACTACGCACCGTACGTCGCACCTGGTCTGTCGGGAACGGAATATCAGTACGAAGAATTCCAGACGATGATGCGCACCACCCTGCGGCCACTGCTCCGCGACGGAATCGTGACCACCCAGTGGGGTCGCGAAGTCAAGGTGGATGATCCCCCTACTGAAGCTGATCCCACCCTGCACCTCGAGCAGGCCATCGCGCAGCTGGACCGCGAGGGCTGTGATGCGATTGTGCTGGCCTGCCTGAAAATGTGGTCACACCACCACCACCACCAGCTGATCATCGACATGCCCGAAGAGGTCGTGGCCGAAGCGGTCAAAGTCGCCGGCGATCGGTTCATCGGCGCAGCGGGCTACAACCCCTTTCGGATCGCCGAAAGCCTGCAGCGCATAGAGACGTTCGTGCGCGACTATGGCTTCAAGTACGTCTACTTTCACCCGATGACCTTTGGCATCGCCCCCAACGACCGGCGCTGCTACCCGCTGTACGCTAAGTGCTTGGAACTAGGTATTCCGGTGGGTATGCAGGTCGGCCACTCCGCGGAGACGCTGCCGAGCAACGTTGGTCATCCGATGCTGGTCGATGACGTGGCTATCGAGTTCCCTGATCTCAAGATCAATCTGTCGCACACCGGGTGGCCGTGGACCGGGGAGTTCATCTCAATGATGTGGCGCCACCCCAACGTGTATGGAGATATCTCGGCATACTTCCCGAAAACGCTTGACCCCGGACTGGTCAGGGCAATGGATCGTCAGTTGCGCGGGAAGATCATGTTGGGCAGCAATGGTTTCGATCTCACTCGTTGCGTCCGCGAACTGCAGGAACTACCAGTGAAAGATCAAACCAAGGAACGAATCATGCGCGGGAACGCCATCGAGTTCCTCGGCCTGTAGCCCCGAGAGGTCGGGAGGCACCGGCATGGTGGCGGGAGAATGGGATCGACGGACGCCCCGGAAAGCGTTGGGCGGCATACGTTCTGGGCTCAAGCCTCGGGAACGGGTTTGTCGTCGTCGCGGGGACCGACGTACCCGAACCGCTCAACCATCCGCGAGTCTGGTTCAGGGTCCAATCCCATGCAGCCATTTGGCGACACGATCGGCGGCTGAAGGTGCAGTGGTGATTTCGTGACGACAGATTCGGGGGCCGGCGCACTTGGCGGCGTCATCGTTTTAGACCTGGGGCAAGTCTACGCAGGTCCGTACTGCACACACTTGTTGCGCATGCTCGGCGCAACAGTGATAAAGATCGAACCGTTCGGCGGCGAGCCGATACGGTGGCGCTCGACCGGCGAAACTTCAGGTCAAGCTTTCCTGATGCTCAATGCGGGAAAGCAGGGGGTCCGGCTCAACCTCAAACATGAACGCGGACGAGCGCTGTTTCTAGATCTCGTCGCAGGCGCAGACGTTGTCGTCGAAAACTTTGCGCCCGGAGTAATGGATCGGCTTGACCTGGGTTGGGAGACACTTCATGCGGCATGCCCGTCTTTAATTCTGGCTTCCGCCCGAGCGTACGCGGATCATCCTGCAGCGCAGGGACTTAGGGGAATGGATATTACCGTGCAGGCAATGACCGGCGTCGTATCAACGACCGGGTTTCCTGACGGTGAGCCAGTAAAGGCCGGTCCAGCCGTCGCGGACTTCGCGGCGGGCACGCACTTGGCGGTTGCGATTCTTGCGGCGCTTTACCAGCGCGACCGCACGCACGCTGGTCAACATGTCTCAGTCGCGATGCAGGACGCGCTCCTGCCAGCGTTGACTTCGAACATCGCTGGGCTGATGGAAGCCGGTGATTCCTTCGTAGAAAGGACAGGAAACCGTCACGGCGGAATGGCGGTGTCCCCTTACAACATTTATCCCGCCGCTGATGGCTGGGTGGCAATCTTGTGCGTTCGTACCAAACACTGGCTCGACCTTTGTCGACTGATGGGCCGCGAAGATCTCGCGAGCGACCCCGTATTGGCGACTCCGGCGGGAAGAGTGGAGATGATGGATGTCGTCGACGCGGCGGTAACTCAGTGGACAGCGCGGTTGACCAAGAATGAGATTGTTCACGCTCTTCAACAGGCCGATATCCCAGCCGCCCCGGTGCGATCGTTAACTGAAGTGATCCAGGACCCTGTCATTCGCGAGAGCGGCATGCTGGTCGACCTCGGCGAGGGTAATCGGGCTTCAACGGTGTTCGGCAGTCCGGTCCGCATGCTTGATTCTCCGGTGCCAGCTAGAGGGCCTGCTCCGCTGCTGGGCGAAGACACTGAAGACGTCCTGCGACGGTTCCTGGGACTCACCGATTCTGAGTTTGGCGAACTTCGACAACAGAATGTCATATAGGCGCCCGGGTCGGCCCACAAATTCGGGGTCGCACATTTTCTGAATCGCACTGGTTCCGATGGAGGCTCTGATGTGCCCCGGGTTATCCGGAGTCGGTTTGCTTGACTTTTGGTCACGACATCCGACAAAGGAGCCGTGTCCATGCCGAAGCGTTACCCCGAAGAGTTCCGCCGCAAAGTGCTCGACTTGGTGGCCGCCGGCCGCCCCGTTGCCCAGGTCGCTGCCGACTTGGGCGTCAGCGACCAAACGATCTACGGCTGGCGTAAACAAGAACTGATCGACACCGGCCAACTGCCCGGTCTCAACCGGGCCGAGCAAGCTGAGCTGAACGCCGCAAACAAGCGCATCCGGGAACTCGAAAATGAGGTGGCGATCCTGAAAAGGGCTCGTGAGCTGCTGCGGGAGCCTCGTGACCCAAAAGGCGATACGCGGCCATAGCACTATGGCCGCAGAAGGATTGCCCGTACAGAAAGCGTGCCGTCTGCTGTCGGTGGCCGAATCGGGTTACTACGAGTGGCGGTCCCGGCCGCCATCGGCGCGGGCGGTGCGCCACGCCTGGTTGACCGAGCAGATCCGCGCTGTGCACACCGCCTCCCGCGGCGTCTACGGCGCCCGTCGGGTGCACGCCGAGCTGACCCTCGGACTGGGGCTGGTCGTCGGCCACAACCAGGTCGAGCTGCTCATGGCCCACGCGGCGATCAAGGGACTACCGGGTAACCGGCGCCCAAGAGTACGCCACGAGACGCCAACAGCCGCTGATCTGGTCGAGCGAATGTTCACCCGTGAGCAGCCAAATCGATTGTGGGTCACCGATATTACTGAACATCGCACCTATGAAGGCAAGGTGTTCTGCGCGGTGGTGCTGGACACCTTCTCCCGGCGCGTGGTCGGTTGGTCAATCGACTCGAGCCAGACTGCGGCACTATTCACCACAGCGACGCGGCTCGCAATTTACGTCCATCCGCTACGGCGAACGGCTCGCCGAGATCGGCGCGGTGCCCTCCATCGGCACGGTCGGGGACAGTTTTGACAATGCCCTCGCCGAGACCGTGAACGGCTATTACAAGGCCGAACTGATCTACGGACCCACCCGACCCGGGCCGTGGAAAACCGTTGAGGACGTCGAGCTGGCCACCCTAGGCTGGGTGTACTGGCACAACACCAGCCGCCTGCACAGCTATCTCGGTGACCTACCCCCGACAGAGTTCGAAGCCGCGTTCTACGCTACGAACCGGAAAGACCAACACCTGGTCGAAATCCAATAGCCCGAGTGATGTGCCCCGGGTTTGGCGGTGTCGCCGTACTTGATTTCAGGCCACGGGTTGGGTGGATTGATGTAGTAGTTCGAACTCTATCGGAGTGCGCATTCCCAGGACGGAATGGCGTCGTTGGCGGTTGTGGAAGATCTCCAGGTAGTCGAAGATCGCGTTGGCGAGCTCGATCCGCGTTTTCCACTTTTTGCGGTTGAGTAGTTCGGTTTGCATTCTGCCCCAGAATGATTCGATCATCGCGTTGTCGTAGCAGTCGCCGATCGATCCCATCGACGGCACTAGCCCCGAGCGTTTGGCCCGATCGGTGAAGGCCCACGAGGTGAATTGAGATCCGGCGTCGGAGTGACATCGCAAGCCCGGCAACAGGTTTCCGCGTGGCCAACGGGCCATCTCGATGGCATCGAGGACCATGGTGGTGCGCATGTGCGGGGCGACGCGCCAGCCGACGATCATCCGGCTGAAGGCGTCGACGATGAAGCAGACGTAGGCCACCCCGGCCCAGGTCGGCACGAACGTCAGGTCGGTGACCCAGAGCCGGTTGGGTGCGTTCGCGGTGAAGTCCCGGCCGACCAGGTCGGGATGCCGCGCTGCCGCGCGGTCGGGTTTGGTGGTACGCACCCGTTTGCCCCGGCGTGCGCCGACTATGCCGGCGGCCCGCATGTGCCGGGCGACCTGATCGCGCCCGACGTCATGGCCGGCGCGGCGGGCTGCTTTCCAGAGCTTGCGCGCCCCGTAGACGCGGTAGTTGTCCTCCCACAGCGCCTTAAGCGCAGGCCCGATCATCGCGTCACGGCGCGCACGGGCCGACGGTGGCCGTGTTTTGGCCGCGTAGTAGGTGCTCGGGGCCACCTGCACGCCTGCCGATCGCAGGACGGTGCAGATGGGCTCGACCCCGAACTCGTCGTGGTTGGCGTCGATGAACGCGACTATTTCTTGTGTTGGCGGTCGAGCTCCGCCCCGAAGAAACTGGCTGCACGCTTCAGAATCTCGTTGGCCCGCTTAAGTTCTCGTATCTCCTGCTCGAGATCGTTGACCCGCTGCGATTCCGCGGTGGACACCCCCGGTGCGTAGCCGTCGTCGATGTCAGCCTGACGGACCCACGAACGCACCGACTCCACGCCATAGCCGAGCTGGCGGGCGACCCGATACACCGTCCCGTGCTCGGTGCCCAGCTCCGCGCGCAACGTACGAACCATCCGCACCGCAGCGGCTTTCTCCTCCGCGCTATACCTGCGCGTGATCGGCTTCCCTGGCGACTGTTCACTCGACATGACTCCATCCTCGTTTCCAAGGTCAGGAGCCTCCACATTTCCCAGACCGATTCACCGCATCCAGCGATAGCCAGCTTGGGATCGTATCTGCAGGCATACGCAGTAAGGTCGACGGCCAGCGTTTGCAACTCTACTTTGGAAGCCTGGTCGGTCTCAAGTGCAACGACGCGGTCGAGCAATAGATTGAACGAAATTGCCTGTCGCTCTTCAAGAACGCGTAGCCCGGCCACCCGCAGCACACGTATCGCACCGGCGCGCTTAGCCGCGGAATCAATATTGCACTGTCCGAGAACCGCGGTGACGACATTAACGCCGTGCTCCTGATGGGTATTTGATTTCAGGAGGGACCGCACGATGTATTCAGGGACGTCTAGCGCTGGGCCCGAAGACGTCGTTGCCGTCCGTGTCGCTATTTCAAGGACTTCCCGGAACAGAAAATTTACGGGTACTGGCCGACACATCGTTGACGATTGGCGTGTGCGCGGCGATGCGGCGCGGCGTGCATTCGTATCTCATTGTCGTTGAGGATCTTTCGGTACAGGTAGCAACAAATCTGTCCAATTACTTGCGGGTGCAGCTAAATTCGTCTGGGTGAGCGCGTTGCCTTGGGGATCGATGTAACGGCCGCTCTTCGGGTCGTATCTGACCACTGCGACCGATGGTCCGTGGGCGCCTTCGTGGTAGGCCGAGGGCGCCAACGTGGTGGTGTCAGGCGGTCGCGGCGTTGGTTGGGGCTCCGGTTGGTTGGATGATTGTGGGGGTGCTGTGGCTTCTGGCGGGCTTGGCTCCGGCGCCTGTGCCGGCTGCGGTGTCCCCTCCAACGGGCCGTAGATGCGTGCATCGGAGTTGGCGCGGCTATCGGGCGCAATGCCCTGGGAAATCAGATTGGGATCAAGCGGATACGGGCCCAGCGCATGTTGGCGCATCGCCAGCGGTTCGTAGGGCTGGTCGCTGTCGCATATCTGAACCGTTGGCGCTCGCTTGCCAGGTTTGCCTATACACGGATAGTTGCGCGCACCCCGCACTGAGATCGGAGAATCTTGGGGCAGTTTGCAATACAGATTGTCGGGCGTATCGACCTCGGAGGTGTCTTCGGGCGAGCGCCATTGAGACGGCGGTAGGAACCCGACGGTGCACACCGGCGGGTCGGAGATGCTGAAGGCGAACCCGCCCAGCGCGTGGCCAGAGGGGTTATTGGTCGGTGCGAACGAGCTGTAGGCCCCGACATACGGCGGGAGCAGCACCAGGAGTTGTTCGAGCGCAGGGTGATAGGTCAGCGCGATTTGGCCGATGGTGGTGAGGTTGGCCAGCAGTATGGGCAGGGTGGGTTTGATATGGGCCAGTAGTTGCTCGACCTCGTTGGCGAAGCCGGGTCCCCGGTGCAGCAGGCTTCGGATCTGGCTGTCGTCGTTGACGATTTGCCCGGTGACCGCGGACAGGTGGTGGGCCCAGCTGCGCAGCGAGTCGGCGCTGCGGGCTTGTGCGTCGATGAAAGGCTGCGCATCAGTGACGAGTGTGGCTGTGCGAGAGGCAGTTTTGTCTGCGTCGCTGGAGATCACGGATGCCGAGTCGAGCAACGAACCCAGATCGTATCCCGCTCCGCCGAACGCGCGTCCCGAGGCGTCGATGAGCCGGCCAAGGCTGGTTTCCGGGATGCTTTGTGTCAGCGCGCCGAGTTGGTCGAGGAGCGGGCCGACTTGTTGTGGCACCGATGTGTCGGCGCGGTGGATGATCGACCCGTCATGCAGATAGCTGCCCGAATCAGTGCGCGGGGTCAGCTCGAGGAATTGTTCGCCAACGGCTGACACGCTGTGGACGTCGGCGGTGACGTTCGCGGGGATCGGTGTGGAGGCGGCAAGTGAGAGTGTTGCTGTCGCGCCAGCGTCGGTGGGTTCGACGTCGGTGACTCTGCCGACTTGAACACCGCGGTAGGAGACGTTGCTGAAACGGTAGAGCCCGCCCGTCGATGGCAACTCGACGGTCACGTTAATCCGGCCGATACCAAGGAGTTCGGGAAAATCCAGGTAGCGCGCCGCGATGACGGTCATGGCAATCAGCGACGCGGCAGTGAAGATCGCGAGCTGGATACGGACGAATCGAGTCAGCATCAATGTGCCCCGGGGGTGGGCGTCGGCGCCGGATACGGCCCGGCGAAGACCGGCCCGTCGGGTGCTGCCGGGGTTGCCGGCGCCACGGGGGTGGTCAGAGGATTGTGGGTGTATTGCAGGTAATCGGGATCGCCGGGGGCAGGCACCTCGACTGCGTTCGGGTCGCCCCAGCGGGTGCCCAGGAAGATCGTGCGTTTGAGCCGGGGCACGGTCAGGTCGGCCAGGGCGAAGACGTTGAAATAGTCGCCGCGCAGCGCGCGATCAAGAAAGTTTTGGGTGAACGGGAATGTGGGCAGGTAGCCCAGCAGCAAGTCAAGGTCGGGCCCCACGTCGGCGAGCGCCTGGAGGGTGGGCGCGGCGTTCTGCAGATTCTTGACCAAATCGTCTTTGCTGTCGTTCACCAATGCTGTTGAGGTATTGCTTAATTCGCGCAGTTTGTCCAGTGCAGAGATCAACCGAGGCCGCTCTTTGATCAGGACATCAAGGGCCGGTGGGATATCCCGCAGCGCCGCTTCGATGGCGGGCCGCTGGGCCGCCAACTGAGAGGACAACCGGTTGATGGCCCCGATGCTGGCCACGATCTGGTCGCGTTGGTCGTTGATGACACCGACGAACCGGTTCAATCGTTCGAGCACGTCGCGGAATTCATTCTGATGGCCCGCCAGTGCGGCAGCTGCGGCGTGGATGATGTCTCCGGTGTGCCCTAGACCACCGGCGTTGATGACTGTTGACAGCGCAGACAGCGTCTCTTCGGTGCTGGGGTAGGTGGAATTGCGGTTCAAGGCCAGCGTGGCCCCCGGCAGAAGTCGGCCGCGCGCGGGCTCGCCCACCGGCGGCCCCAGTTCCAGGTGCATGGAGCCCAGCAGGCTGGTCTGGCCGATGCGTGCGACCGCGTTGGCCGGCACCACTGCGTCGGGTCGCATTGAGATCTGTACGTCGGCGTGCTTGCCCACCACCCGCATGGGCCCGATGCTGCCAACGACGACATTGTTGATCATCACCGGTGAATTAGATTCCAGCGTGGCGACATTGGCGATCTCGACGTGGTAGGTCAGCGAATCTGATCCGCTGCCCACCACACCGGGCAGCGGCACCGAATTCAGTCCCTGAAAAGCGCATCCCGTGCTGACGAGGGCAGTCGCCGCGCTCAGTACCCCAAGCTGTCGTGCCGCAGTGATGATCGTCATGGTGTGTCCGCTCCTTGCGGCGCAGGCGGCGCGGGGGGCCCGAGCGTGGTGTCGGGCAGCAACATGGTGGAGGCCGTGGCAGGCGGTGATGGCTGTGGCAGTGCCTCGTTGGGTCCGCTGTAGGCGGACACCGCTGGTGAGGTTTCCGGCGCCGGGGGCGCTGCTGCTGCGCCGGGTGCTAGGCGTGGGTCGGCGTAGGTGATCTTGTCCGGGGTGGCGCTGGAACCCAAGATTGGGTTCATCGGAAACGGAACGTAATTGGCGTTCAATAGCCGTAGCGCCGGCCCCAGATACTGGGTGCACAGTTTGGAGGTTTCGGAGGCGGTGACGTTGGAGACGCCGCCGATGGCACCACAGAGAAATTGGACAGGGTTGGAGATGCCGTTGAGGATGAACTGTCCGATGGGCCCGGGGGCGTTGGGGTTGTAGATGTTGTAGCCGTTGGCGAACGATGTCGGTGCGGCATGCAGGATGTTTTCGACATCGCTTCGGTGATTGACCAGGATCTGGGTGAGGGTGACCAGGCGCTGGATCTGTTCCGTGGTCTGATCGCGACTGCCTGCGACGAAGCGCTGTACCTTGCCGATGGCGTCGGGGAGCGCCTTGAGCATGGAATCGAGGTCCGAGCGGCTGTCGTCCAATACACCGGACAGTGTGGCTAGACGATCCTGGAATTGCACGATTTGTGTTGTGCTGTCGCGCATGGCGCTGAGGAACACTTGCAGGTTCTGGATTGTGGAGACGATATCGCCGCTACCCGATGCCAACACGCGGCCCACTGCAGAGAGCTGGGTGAGGGTCTGGCGCAGTTTGTCGCCGTTGCCGTCCATGGCGTTGGCCGCAGTATTGATGAACCGGCTTACCTGATTGTTCGACTCGGCAGCCGGGGGCGCGAGGCTGGTGGCCAGGCGCGAAAGCTGCGCTTTGACTTGATCCCATTCGATGGGAACTGCGGTGCGTTCCAAGGGGATTTGTGCGCCGATGGGTAGTGTGGCGGCCCGCTGGGCCGACTGATAGGCCGGTGCGAGTTGCACGTAGCGCGCCGCCACCAGGTTTTGCGCGACGATGATCGCTTTCGCATCGGCCCGGATCGGCAGATCACGGTCCACGGCCATGGTGATTTTGGCCTGCGCGGTTTGGGGTTCAATAGAGGTGATGGTGCCCACCTTGACTCCGGCTACGCGCACCTCGTCGCCGGGGTAGATCCCGGCGGCGCGTACGAAGTAGGCGACCAGTGTGCGCGGTGCGTACAGCGTGTTGTGCACGATGACGCCGGCAGCTCCGGCCAACACGATGATCAATAGCAGTGCCAACGCCGCGCGCCGACGTCCAGTCACGGTCACCGTGAGCCTCCCGGTATTCCATTGTGCGGCCACGGGAATATCGCGCGCGGCATGTTCGGGTCACCGGCGCGGAAGCCGAAGGCGTAGTCCAGGAACGGTTGAATCATTTCGGGGATCGCAAGATTGGGTATGTAGGCGTTGTAGAACGGTCCGTTGGACACCGTTTCGCCCGAGGAGTACTCGAATTTGCGCAGACCCGGCAGTGCCTTGTCCAGGTTGTCGCGGTTCTTTTCGAGCATCGCCGCGATATCGTTGAGCTGCTTGAGCGTTGGCGCGAGTTTGGCCTCGTTGTCGGCGACGAGACCAGAGAGTTGGTTAGCGACGGCGGTGGTGTTGGCGAACAGCTCGGCGATCTCGTCGCGGCGCTCGACGAGCGTGTGCAGGAGGACGTTTCCGTTGAGGATCAACGAATGGACGTCGTCGCTGCGTTGGGACAGTACCCCGGTGACATCGGCAGCGTTCTTCAGCAGCTCGTCCAAGTCGTCTCTGCGGTCGTTGAGGGCCCGAGAGATTCGGGTCAGGCCGTCGAACGTCGGACCCAGTTCTGGGGCGATCTGATCGAGGGTGCTCGACAGAGCATCCAGGGACTGATTGAGGGTATCGGTGTTCATGCCGGCGATGTTGGTGGTCAGATCATCGACCGCGTCGTTGAGCGAATAGGGCGATGAGGTGCGCGAGAGGGGGATGACGGCGTGCGGATCGAGGCGTCGCGGCCCGGCTGATTCCAGGGTCACCACCCGAGCGCCCAGCAGTGAGCCGGTCCGGATGCGCGCGGTGGTCAGCGAGCCCAGATGCACGGTGCCCTCGACGGCCAAAGTCACCAGCGCGGTGCCGTCGTCGAGCACGACATCGGTCACTGTGCCCACTTTGATGCCCGCCACGGTGACGTTGTTTCCCACGCTCAGTCCACCGGCTTCGGCGAATTGTGCTCGGTAATGCAACGTGGTTGCCCACGATGAGATTTGTTCCGGGCGTAGGCCGATGGCGATGATCAGTGCCATTAGTGTCACGCCGATGAACCCGGCCCGCGCCAGTTGCGCTCCGCGATATTTGAGCATCAGGGTTCCCCGCACCTTCCCTGGTCTTGTTTGATCCAGGGGAACACCGCGGTGCGTCCTTGCAGATCGGTGACGCGAAGTGACAGACCGCACAGGTAGTAGTTCACGAAACTGCCGTAGGACCCGACTCGGGCCAATTTGCGGAAGTTGTTGGGCGCCTTCTGCAGCGCCGCGTCGATCAACGATTTTTGCGAATCAACCAGCGGTGCAAGCCGATCGAGCTGCTCGACGGTCGCCGCCAGCGGCGGGCGCGCGGCGGTGAGCAGGTCGGTCAGTGAGGACGTGCCATGGTTGAGGGCATCGATGGCTGATCCGATGGGGTCGCGATCGGTGGCCAGGCCGTGCAGCAGCTTCTCAAAACGTTCGACGGCGTCAGCGAACTTCTCACCGTCTTTGCCCAAGGTGGCCAGTACCGAGTTGAGATTGGTGATCATTTCTTCGATGGCCTGATCATTGTCGGCCAGTGTGGTCGTGAACGACGAGGTCTGCGACAGCAGCGACTGCATCGTGTCGCCCTCGCCTTGGAAGATATTGAGTAGCGCAGAAGTCAACGCGTTCACATCGCGGGGGTCTAGGCCACGCAGAACAGGTTTGAGCCCGCCGAGCAGCATGTCCAGATCGAGCGCTGGTTTGGTGTGATCGGTGCCGATGGTCGCACCACGGGGCAGTAGCCGGGGTGAACCTGGCCCCTCGGTCAGCTCCAGGTAACGGTCGCCCACCAGGTTCAGGTAGCGCACCGCAGCGGTCGTGCCGGTCGTGAGCACCGCGGACTGGTCGGTGTCGAAAACGACCAGTGCCGTGTTGTCCGGACGCAAGGACACTGCATTCACCGTGCCCACTCGAACGCCGGCAATGCGCACCGAATCGCCGGCTTTGAGACTGGACGCATCGGTGAACAGGGCACGGTACCCGGCGGTCGCGCCGCCACGATAGTCACCGAAAATTAGGAACAGAAACACTGTCAGCGCCGTCATGACGGCGACGAACACACCGAATTTGATGAGCGTTGCGTGAGATCGCCGTGTCATCCGGGCTGTCCGATCTGGGCACTATTGCGCGGCGGTCCGTCGATCGGGCCAAAGAGCAGTTGCTTGAGTCCATCGGAGTTCAGCACGGGGCCCTGATTGCCGTATTGCGACGGATTGGCGCCGACGTCGCTGACCACGAACGGCGGAAAGGTGTTGTACTGCGCTGGAATTTGCCCCTTGCATTGGGGGCCGCCGGTGGCGGCCACCTTCGGCAGGTTCTGCGGATAGCGGTATCGCTCGACGCCGATACCCAAAGCCGCGGTCACGATCAGACCTGGCCAGGGTTCAGGTGGTGTCGTGGCCATAGGGATCATGCCGGTCAGTGTGCATTTGAGGGCCGGGCTGTATTCGTTGGTCAGGCCTGTGGTGGGTAACAGCAACCGCAATACTGTGGACAGCGCCTGACGGTTACCGCCCAGCACGTCGTTTCCGATCTGCCCCAGGCCGATCATGCTCACCAAGAACGCGTCCAGTTGCTGCTGCTCGTCAACAATCGAATGGCTCAGTGAGGTGGTGTGTTTGATGATGTCGACCAGATCGGGCGCCGCATCGGCGTAGGCGCCCGCGGCGGTCGGTGTCGACTGCAGATCGGCGCTGAAGGATCCAAGCGCCGGCTCGACGGTGGTCAGGAATCGGTCGAAATGAGCGATGGTCTGCCCGAGTTGCTCACCGCGGCCGCCAAAGCCCTCAGACAACCCGGTCAAGGCGGCGTTGAGATGTGCCGGATCAACATGCGTCAGAACAGAATTGAGCCGATCAAAAAGGGAGTTTGCTTCGACAGTCACGCTTTGGGCATCAAGGACCTGCCCGGCCTGAAGGCGTCGGGCGGAGGGGACCTCAGGTAAGGACAGTTCCACAGATTTGGCACCGAACACGGTGTTGGGCGCGATATCGACCTGTGCGTTGTAAGGAATCAGCGACATGCGCGTGGAATCGATGGCCAGCTGCAGGCGCGCCTGCCCGTCAGCGGTCTGGGTCACTTCGGTGACCGCACCGATCTCTGCACCGTGGAACTTCACTTTCGCGCCGGGATTCATCACCAGTCCGGCCCGCGTCGAGATCACCGTCACCGCCGTGGTCGAGGAGAAGGTGCCGTGAAACGCGCTGACCGCCAGCGCCAGGGCGACCCCGACGGTCACCATCATGCCCAGCCCGGCCAGTTGTCGCGTGTAGTGCTCAACGCCGAAATGCCGACCCGGCCGCGCACCAACGGGCACTGTTGAACTCGCGGTTTCACTCCGGTGGACCGGACCGGGCAGCACGTGGCGAGGCATCGTCTAGCTACGTATCAAGGCCAAGGAGCACCCGCCGCTCACGGTGCTCACCCACGTCTGCATCACGCCGCAACCCCTCTATGTGATTGACATCTCATTCCCGGTGACACGGGAACAATACACACGATTTACAACAACACCAATATGCCTTGTACGGAATCTGAGATTTCATCCAAACGAGAGTTATGTTCTCTGTCGAACTGGGATCATTGCGTCCAGACGTGGTCTAGTGTGGGCTTCCGTTGCACGTTCCGGTAGAGCCCCATTCTCGTGCCGGCGCGTGCGCCGATTTGTCAGAGAGGTCCATGCAGTCCATGCCGACTTTGCCGTCCAGCAACCCGCCACCCGGCACGATGCTGGGCCCGCCACCACCGGGATTTCCCGGCATCCGGGACATCCCGAACCATCTGCGCGCGTTCTACATCGCGCAGGGATGGTGGTCCAGCAAACCTCTGGGAAGGCTGATCGCGGACGGGTTGGCCGAAGCGGGCGGTCAGCCATTTCGCGTGCACTCCGCAGTGCGGCCGTACACCGCAACGATGCGCGACGTCGAAAATATTGCCCGCTGTCTTGCCGCGGGTCTGCAGCAGCGCGGTGTGGTCGCCGGCGATGTGGTGGCGTTCCAATTGCCCAACTGGATGGAAGCGGCGGCCGTGTTCTGGGCGTCAACATTTCTCGGAGCCGTGGTGGTACCGATTGTCCATTTCTACGCGTCCAAAGAACTGGGCTACATCCTGGCCAGCACCACACCGAAAGTCTTCATCACCGCTGCGGACTTCGGTCGGATGAGCTACGAACCGGCCCTAAGTGCGCAGGTCCCCATCGTCGGCGTGGTCGGCGTCAACTTCGACGAGCTGATCGCTGATCAACCACTGCGGCAGGTTGCCGACACCGACGCCGCCGCCCCTGCGTTGATCGCGTTCACCTCAGGGACCACACGAAACCCCAAGGGCGTCATCCACAGTCATCAGTCACTGGGCTTTGAGACGCGCCAACTGCTGGACAATCAGCCACCCAATACGGGGGCGCAACTGACCGCGTTGCCGGTGGGACATTTCATCGGGATGCTGGGCGCCTTCCTGCTGCCGGTGCTGGGCGGCGGCTCGGTCGATCTGCTCGATGTCTGGGACGCCGGTCACGTCCTGGATCTGATGGAAAGTCACGGTCTGGCCGTCGGCGGTGGACCGCCGTACTTCGTGACCAGCGTGATCGACCATGAACGTTTCCGCCCCGAACATCTGCCCTACATCAGCCACATCGGGCTCGGCGGCTCGACGGTGCCGACCGTCATCGCCCAGAGGCTGACCGATCTCGGTGTGACGGTCACCCGCTCCTACGGCAGCACCGAACATCCCTCCATCACCGGGTCGCCAGGCAACGCGCCGCAGGACAAACGTCTGTACACCGACGGATGTGCACGACGCGGAGTGGAGATCCGGCTGGCCGGCGACGGCGAAATCATCAGTCGCGGACCCGATTTGTGTCTGGGTTACACCGATCCGGCCCTGACCGCTGCGGCCTTCGACGAGGACGGCTGGTACCACACGGGCGATATCGGCCGTCTTGACGAGGACGGGTTCCTCACCATCACCGACCGCAAGTCCGACATCATCATCCGCGGCGGTGAGAACATCAGCGCCCTGGAAGTCGAAGAGATCTTGTTGACCCTGGCCGCTGTCGCCGAAGCCGTCGTCGTGGCCGCACCGGACAGGCGCCTAGGCGAGCACCCCGCGGCCGTAGTGCGTCTGCGCCCCGGCGCGGTGATGCCGACACTCGATGATGTCCGCACCCATTTCCGCGCTGCGGGCCTGGCCCGCCAGAAATGGCCCGAGGAACTCATCGCGGTGGACGACTTCCCCCGCACCGCCAGCGGAAAAATCCAAAAGTATCGCGTGCGCCAGCAGATGACGGCCCAAAACCACAGCACCACAACTAAGTAACCGACAAGATCGACGAAGAATCGAGTTCGCATGTCTGGACGTGTAGCAGGAAAAGTCGCATTCATATCCGGCGGCGCCCGCGGGCAAGGCCGCAGCCACGCGCTGCGACTGGCCCAGGAAGGCGCCGATATCATCACCGTCGACTTCTGCTCCCACATCGACGGGATGCCCGAACCCACCTCCACCGTCGAGGACCTAGCGCACACCGCCGACATGGTCAACAACCTCGGGCGGCGCATCGTCACCGCACAGGTGGACGTCCGCGACTACGCCGCACTCTCGGCGGCGGTCGATGACGGCGTGGCCCAGCTGGGGCGCCTGGACATCATCGTGGCCAACGCCGGAATCGGGACCGGCGGCGCGATGCTCGACGAAATGGATGAGGCCCGCTGGCAGGACACCATTGACGTCAACCTGACCGGCTGCTGGAAGACAGTCAAAGCCGGTGTCGCACACATCAAAGCGGGTGGGCGAGGCGGTTCGATCATTTTGACCAGTTCGGTCGGTGGCCTCAAGGCTTACCCGCACGTAGGGCACTACGTGTCGGCCAAACACGGTGTTGTTGGCCTCATGCGCACCTTCGCCGTTGAACTCGGACCGCACTCGATTCGGGTCAACTCGGTGCACCCCACCCACGTCAACACCCCCATGCTGATGAACGAGTCGACGTACACCTCCTTTCGTCCCGACCTGGCAAATCCCGGCCAGGACGACCTGATTCCGATCTGCCAAAACTTTCACCTGCTGCCCATCCCGTGGGTGCAGCCCGAAGACATCAGCAACGCCGTGCTGTTCTTGGCTTCGGACGAATCGCGCTACATCACTGGTGTTCCGCTAGCCATCGACGCGGGCAGTTGCCTGAAATAGAGACCTCGATGACCTACCCCGCTCGAGGACACCGAATCGATTCGACCGTCACGATGCTGCCCGGTCGCCCTGCGCAGAGCGCCACCGCCCCGCGCGTGTTCGACGGGCAGAAGGTGCCCGTGGTCGACGAGAACTACTACACCGAAACCGAATACCTGCTCGCCGGGTTAGCGGACACCTACCGCGGTCCGGTCACCGGGCCCATTACCGTCGACCGCGTCGACGTCGAGTACTGCACACGAATTGTGGTGCGACGTCCGGCCGACCCGCACCGCTTCTCCGGCCGGATACTGGTCGAGCCGTTCAACACCACCTTTGCCGAAGACCGCGACGCCCTGTGGGCGCAGGCCGGGGACCTGTTGCAAGACAACGGGGACGGCTGGATCGGAGTCAGCGTTCGCCAGCTATCGGTCGAGGCGCTGCGCCGCGCGGACACCGCGCGATACGCTGACCTCTCAATCGAGGGTAACGACCTTGTCTGGTCCATACTTTCTCATCTGGCAGTCCTGATCCGTCGGCACGAGCTGCTACCCGAAGTCCGCTACATCTACCTGGGCGGCTATTCCCAAAGTGCCCTAGACACAGCCACTTTCGCCACCCTGTTCGGCGCCACCGAACCTGGATGCCCACCGCTGTTCGACGGCTACCTCCCGGTCGCTCACGCCGCCAGTTTCACGGCGGTGTCCAGCGCAGACGGTTTGCCGTCCCGCGAAAATGCTGTCATGGCACCCGTGGGGGTGCCGGTGATCGACGTTCAACCTCAAAGCGACGTCGAAGGGTTCACCGCCGAATTTGGTCAGCATCAGCTCACGATCGCCGGATCGGCGTCGGTGCGTCGCGATGACAGCGACACACCAGCCGACCGATATCGGCTATACGAACTGCCCGGCGCCCCACACGCCCGCTGTGTCGACGGATGCGTCGGCGACGAATCAGACTTCCCCACAGCGGCGTTCGTGCGTGCCGCGCTACAGAGCCTGTGCCGATGGTCCGAGAGCAACATCGCTCCACCTCACGCCCCGCGGATCACTCTCAGCCAGCTGGGACCGGTGTCGGTGGCCGCCGTCGATGACCTCGGCAACCCTCTCGGCGGCATCCGGGCGCCCCAGCTGCAAGTTCCACTGGCCCGCTATACCGCCCACTCAACACCCGGGCCTTTGTGTGCCCTGGCCGGAGCAACAATCCCGTTGCCCCTGAACGTGCTTCGCGCCCGCTACGGCGACAGCACCGGATACCTCCAACAGTTCGGCGCCGCGCTCGCCGGCACCGTTGAGGCGGGATTTCTTCTCGTCGAAGATGTCTTCGCGCTGATGGTCGCAGCTGAAGCGGCAGCTCGCATCGCCTTCGACGCCGATCGCCGTTTGGAGTTGGATTCGCCATGAACGTTCCCGTACCCAGTACTCTGCACGAGGCCCTCTCTGCTGAGTGGATCACCGCTGCGCTACAGACCCGCTTTCCGGGCATACGCATTGTGGCCGTCACCCGCGGACTGACAGTGGACCGCATCACGACCAACGCCCTATTCACCATCGAGACCGCGCAGCCCGCTCCCGCGCAGCTACCGACCCAGATGTGCGTCAAAGGCTATTTCAACGACACCGGCCGGCCTATCTGCTTCGTGGGCGAACCCGAAGCAAGCTTCTACCGCGATGCGGTCGCGGCCACCGGCATTCGCAGCCTGCCGGTGCTGTGGGCCGACGTCGACCCGCAGACCCGTCACGGCGTGATTCTCAGCGCCGACATCACGGCTACGGGCGGCCAATTCCTCGATGCACACAGCCAATACAGTCCCAGCCAGGTCGCCGCCAGCCTCGAACAATTGGCGCAACTGCACGCCACCTCCTGGAATCTGCCTGCGTGGACCAACGTCGACTGGCTGGCCCCACGCCTCGGACGCACCTTGCAGGGTGACCGTCAAGCGATCAGCGCCGAGCGCATCGCCATCAACTTGACTGGCGACAATGGACAGGGCATCCCGCCGCGGTGGCGCGTTGCCGACCGCGTGATCAACTCCTACACCGCCCTCGTTGAGAATCTCCGGAACCACAGCGCGGCGGCCGGGTCTTGCGTCATCCACGGGGACGCCCACGCCGGAAATGTGTTCCTCGACAGTGAGGGCCAACCCGCCTTCACGGATTGGCAACTTGTGCAACGCGGAATGTGGTACCTGGACGTTGGCTACCACATCGGTTCCACACTCGATGTCGACGCGCGGCGCGCACACGAACGCGACCTGCTCACCCACTATCTGGATTGCCTGCGTCGCAATGGCGTCCGAGAGGTCCCCACCTTCAGCCAGGCCTGGGCACAGTTGTCCAAAGGAATCTTGCACGGCCTGTACCTGTGGGCGATCACCACCTACGTCGACCCGACGATCATCGCCGTCATGTTGCATCGGCTGGGAACTGCCGCCGATGACCACCATCAGGTCAGTGCGCCGTGACCGCGGCACGGCAACCCCGGGTAGCCCCACGACCGACTGGACAGATCATGAATTTGCCACTGATACAACGAGCATTGCCGTTGCACGCCAAGAGAACCGGCGCATGATGGCCCCGGGCGCCGACGCGTTCGAGGGCATCCGCGTCGTCGAATTAGCCCAGTGGGTGTTTGTTCCGGTGGCCGGAGCGCTGCTGGCCGACTGGGGTGCCGATGTCATCCGCGTCGAGCGGATCGATGGTGATCCCTACCGGGGCCTGGCGACGCAAGGGATCGGTTCGGACCGCGGGGGCATCAACTTATCGATGGCCCTGGCCAATCGTGGGAAACGTTCCTTGGCTGTCGATTTACACACCGACGAGGGTCTGGCGGTGTTGCATGACCTGCTGGCCTCCGCCGATGTGCTGCTGACCAGCTTGCGTCCCGGAGCGTTGCAGCGCCTGGGTCTGGATGCTGAGACCGTCAGGGAGCGCTACCCACAGTTGATCTACGCCCGCGGCCACGGCTACGGGGTCCGTGGACCCGATGCCGACCACCCCGGTTACGACAGTTCAGCGTTTTGGGCTCGCGGCGGTGTGGGCCACATTCTGACCCCCACCGACCGGGACTATCCGATCAGCCAGCGCGGCGCGATGGGTGATCGCAACGGCGCGATGTCGCTGGCGTTCGGCATCTCCGCGGCGCTGCTCAAACGGGCCCGCACGGGCGTCGGCTCGGTCGTGGATGTGTCCTTGCTGGCCACCGCCATGTGGATGTTGTCCTCCGATGTTCTGGCCGCGCTCAACGGTGGTGAGGTCACGCCGGTGGGTGGCCGCGGTGCTCACATCAACCCCCTCACCGGCACCTACCGCACTCGCGATGGCCGTCACATCCAATTGATGTTCCTGCAACCGGATCGGTACTGGCCGTCGTTCTGCGCCCTCATCGAGCGGCCAGATCTGTTGGCGGACCCGCGTTTTGCCGATATGGCCGCCCGGCGGGCCCACTGCGCCGAATTTGTTGCTGCGCTCGATGAGGTGTTCGCCGAGCGCACCCTGGCCCAATGGAAAGATCTTCTGTCGCATTTGGATGCGCCGTGGGCGCCGCTGCAGTCGATTCACGAGGTCATCACAGATCCGCAGGTGCTCGCCAACTCCTATGTCGGCGATGTGCAGTTGGACGACGGACGTGCCTACCGACTGCCGACCGTGCCAGTGCAGATCGATGAGCAGCCACCGGCGCTGCGTCGCGCCCCCGAACATGGCGAGCACACTGAGACGCTGCTGCTGGAACTGGGCTATGACTGGGAGCGCATCAGCGCACTGGCCTGTGCCGGGGTGATTCCGTGAGCGCGCCGCGGCCCGTGCCGGTGCCCGACGAGACCTCAGCGCCGTTCTGGGCCGCGGCCGCCGCACATCAGCTGGTGGTGGCGCAGTGCTCGCGATGCGGGGTACGGACCCTGCCCCCCGATGTGGTGTGCACGAGCTGCGGCAGTACCGAACCGGCCATGCGCTACACGCCGATCGACGGCCGCGCCATCATCAGATCCTGGACCGTGGTGCGCAAGGCATTGCTCCCAGGGTTCGCCGAGGATCTGCCGTTCGTGTTGGTGGACGCCGAACTCATCGAGGCACCCGGGCTGCGGATCATTGGACGCCTGCTTGATGGGCCGGATGCCGAGCTGAGGCTGGGCGCCGCGTTGGTGTGCGCGTTCGAAGACGTCACGGCCGGTGTGTCGATACCAGCATTCGAGCTGGCCCCATGAGCGTGGACGGCCCGCGCGCCGCAGTCATCGGATACGCCCACAGCGCCGTGCGCCGCGGCGGCGTCGCGCTGGGATCACTGGCCGTGCAGACGGCCCGCACCGCCATCGCCGACGCGGGCCTGCGCGTCGACCAGATCGACGGATTCGTCGGTTCGGCGCTGCTGCCCACCGCCGGCGCCCACGCGATCGTCGACGGCCTGAGCACCGTGTCCTCAGCGTGGCTGGCCCAACACCTGGGCGCCGACCCGCGCTATGTCGCCGGATTCGACGGTATCGGCCAACTCGTGGGATCAGTGGCCATGGCGGTCAACGCCATCGGCGCCGGCGCCGCCAACTATGTGGTAGTACACCGTGCTTTACACAACCCGGCGGGCACCTATCACGGCAACCCGATGCACCAAGCCCGGGGCCATCAGCAGTGGACCGCGCCCCAAGGGTTTTTCGGACCGCTGGCGATGATCGCCTTGCCGTACACCGAATACCTACAACGCTATGGCGCCCAACGGGAATCGATGGCCGCGGTGGTGGTTGAGGCCCGCAAGAACGGCGCCACGATTCCCTGGTCCTACTGGTATGGCAAGCCACTGTCGGCTCAGGACTACCTGAGCGCTGATCCGTTGTTCGACCCGGTCTGCCGATACGACTGCGACATCCCCGTCGATGGGGTGGCCACCTTCGTATTGACCTCCCCGCAGCGCGCCGCCGATGGCCCGCACCGGCCCGTCTACGTTGCCGGATACGCCAATTCAGCGCCACCGCGCGGCCGTATGCCCCAGCACTGGCCACTGGACGACATCATGGCCGGCGGCGCCCAGACCGTGAAAAGGCTCTGGGAAAACACCGGTTTGAGCATTGATCAGATCGACCTGCCCCAGCTCTACGACGGATTCTCCCCGCTGGTGTGGTTCTGGCTGGAGGCGCTGGGGATCTGCCCCGTCGGTCAAGCACATCACTTCGCCGCCACCGGCGGAATCAACGCTGACGACGCCGCGGCGATCCCGGCCCTCAGCGGCGGAGGCGCGCTGGGAAACGGTCGGATGCATGGGATTCCACAAATGCTGGAGTGCTATCTGCAACTGTCCGGCCGCGCCGGAGTGCGCCAGCGACCCGCTGTTGACACAGCGCTTGCGTGTCATTCCTCGCCGCACTACGGCGGTGCGGTCGCGTACACAATCCATCCCAAATAATAGTTGCAATGGTGTTTGAACAAGAATACAGTTCTACTGTTACCAGTGTTAGGGAGTCGAAGTTGACTGTGACGTTCGAAGATCGCTCGTATGTCGCGGGGGGTTGGGTCGCCGGCGACGAGGTCGTGACGGTGGAAAACCCGGCCGACGAATCGGTGTTCGCCCACATCGGGGCCACTCCGCTGTCGGACTTTGAGCGCGCGATTCTGTGCGCCCGGGGCGCCTTCGACGAGGGGGTATGGGCGAACAAGCCGGCCGCCGAGCGTGCCGAAACCTTGCGTTTCTTCATCGATTACGTGCAGGCCGCCGGGCCGAAGCTCATCGAAGTACTGGTGGGCGAATCCGGTCAGCCGACCCGTTTCGCCGAAATGACCCAGCTGCACGCCGGACTGGCGATAGCCCGCGGCACGATCGACCTGTATCTGTCGATGCACCACGAGCAGCACAGCCCGGTGCCCGTCGACGACCTGGTGCGCGGCCGCGTGGCCCTGAGCATCCGCCGACACGAACCGGTCGGTGTCGTTGCGGCGATCACCCCGTACAACGCGGCCCTGATCATGGGGCTGCAGAAGATCATTCCGGCTCTCATCGCGGGCAACTCGGTCATTGTGCGACCCAGCCCGCTGACCCCCCTGTCGTCGCTGATCTTCGGCCAGGCCGCCGAAGCTGCCGGGATTCCCGCCGGCGTGTTGAGCGTCGTCGTCGAATCAGGCACGGCGGGAGCCGAACTGCTCACCAGTCACCCTGCAGTGGACATGGTCTCGTTTACCGGCTCTACGGCGGCCGGCCGTAAAATTCTGGCCCAAGCCGCACCCACGGTGAAGCGAGTGTCGTTGGAGCTGGGCGGAAAATCGGCGCAGATCTATCTGCCCGATGCGGTGCATCGGGCACCGTTCGGCGCGGCCGCGGTGGTGGCGAACACCGCGGGTCAGGCCTGTGTGGCGGCCACCCGGATGCTGGTGCCGATGGACGCCAAGGACGAGGTGGTCGCCGCGGTCAGCGCCACCTACCGCGCGATGGTCGTTGGGGCACCGAATGATCCGGCTGCGTCGTTGGGTCCGCTGATCGGATCTGCTGCCCGCGATCGGTGCGAAAAGATCGTGAACGCCGCTCAGGAGCACGGCGGCGTGCTTGCCTGTGGGGGTGGGCGCCCGGCAGGTCTGGACCGTGGCTACTACTTCGAGCCGACCGTACTGGACTTGCCCGATAATGCCAATCCTGCTGCACAGGAAGAGATTTTTGGGCCGATCATCGCGGTGATGGGGTATCGCGACCTCGATCATGCCATCGCTATCGCCAACGACAGCCCCTACGGGCTGTCGGGACAGGTGTACGGCGCAGATGTGTCGGCGGCGGTTGCCGTGGCGCGGCGGCTGCGCAGCGGCGCGGTCAACGTGAACACCGCGGTGTTCAGTGCTTACGCGCCCAGCGGTGGGTACAAGCAGAGCGGTCTGGGGCGCGAACGGGGCCCCGACGGCATCAGGGAATTTCAGGAAGTCAAACACATGTCGATAGGAGAACTTTCGCGATGACTATCACTGCTCCGCGCACCGATGCGGCCGCCGACACTGGCGCCGCATACGATTTGAACTGGCTGATCTCGGTTGACGACCACATCCTTGAGCCGCCCACCTTGTGGGTCGATCGTGTTGCGGCCAAAGACCGCGACAGGGCCCCTCACATGGAGGCCGGGGACAACGGTGTGGACATGTGGGTCTACGACGGCAAGCGCTACCCCAACTCGGGACTATCGGCGGTGGTCGGCAAATCAAAAGAAGAGTTCAGCCCTGAGCCGCTGTCGTATGCCGAGATGCGGCCCGGGTGTTACGACGCCAAAGCACGCGTGGAAGACATGGACCGCTCGGGTGTGCTTGCCTCGCTGTGTTTTCCGACCATCACCCGATTCTGCGGACAGCTGTTCATGGAGGCCAGTGACCGTGAATTCGGTTTCCAATGCCTGCAGCACTACAACGACTGGCTCGTTGAGGAATGGTGCGGCGCCGCCCCGGGACGCTACATCCCGCTGATGCTCATCCCCATGTGGGACCCGCAGCTCGCCGCCAAAGAGATGGAGCGGATGGCCGCGCGCGGCGTGACGACCTTTGCATTTTCGGAAAACCCAGAACCTTTGGGGCTGCCCACAATCCATGACGCCGACGGCTATTGGGAGCCTGTGATGGCCGCGGCCAACGACTTGGAGATGGTGGTCAGCATGCATGTGGGATCGTCCTCGCAGTTGCCCAAGATCTGCACCGACGCACCGTTCATGGCCAACCTCACCTGGGGTGCGTCGCGGACCTCCGGGACCATGTTGTCCTGGCTGTTCAGCGGGATGTTCCAGCGCTATCCGAAGCTGAAGATCGCGCTGTCCGAGGGTGAGGTCGGCTGGATGCCCTACTTCCTGGAGCGCGCCGAGCAGGTGCTCGACAAGCAGCGTTACTGGGTGATGCGCGGAGCCAAATTCGACACGCACGCCGGGGCCGGCAAGGCGATAGATCTGGACACCCTGGACATCCGTGAGACCTTCCGCAATCACATCTACGGCTGCATCATCGAAGACCGGCACGCGCTCAAGAGCCTCGAAGAACTCGGCGAGGACAACATCATGTGTGAAACCGACTATCCCCATTCGGATTCGACGTGGCCCGACTGCATCGACGTGGCCCGCAACACGATGCGTGAACTGCCAGAGGCTGTGCAGTACAAGCTGCTGCGCGGCAACGCCGAGCGGTTGTACCGCTTCACCCCTGCAGCACCACCTGTGTCGGCGCGCGCATGAGTGCGGTGCTCGCCGGCAAAAGTGCCATCGTCACCGGCGCAGGATCAGGCGTCGGGCGCGCCTCGGCGGTCCGATTCGCCGAGCAGGGCGCCCGCGTCGTGGTCGCCGACATCGACCTGGAACACGCCAAACAGACCGTGCGGCTCATCGAGGCCGCCGGTGGGACTGCGGTACCGGTGGGTGTCGATGTCGCCGACGAGCCACAAGTGCAAGCCATGATCGCCGCTGCCGTCGAGCAGTTTGGTCGACTGGACATCGTGTTCAACAACGTGGGAATACCGACACCTCGGCTGGGCATGGCCTTCGAAGAGCACACTTTGGAGGACTTCAACCGGCTGGTCGCGGTGAATCTGGGTGGGGTGTTCCTGGGTTGCAAATACGGTGTGCTGCAGTTCAAAGCACAAGGTGACGGTGGGGTGATCCTGAACACCGCCTCTGTCGCGGGGCTGGTGGCCTGGGGCGGTTCGGTGTACGGCGCCACCAAAGGCGGTGTGCTGCAGCTGACTCGCGCCGTCGCGGTGGAGGCCGCTCCGTTCGGTATTCGGGTCAACGCCATCTGCCCGGCGGCGATGCCGCTGACCGGGTTCATGGCTGCGGGGGGTCTGCAGGTCGATGAGTGTCAGCGGGCCGGCATGGCCGAGAAGGTGGGCGCCCAACATCCGCTAGGTCGGGCGATCACCGCCGAAGACTGCGCCGAGGCGGCGTTGTACTTGGTGTCCGACGCCGCGCGCAACATCACCGGTGTCGCGCTGCCCGTCGACGGCGGATATGTGGCGAAATGACCGCACCCACACTGGACCGTGACCAGCTGCGCGAATTATTCGACCTGCGTAGCTCCTACAACGCCTTCAGCGGCGGAACGTATCACGATGACCCCTACCCGCAGTGGCACCGGTTGCGTGAGCAGGGACCGGTTCTGGTCGGCACCCTGCATGAGCTGACCGGCTGCACCGGCACGATGTATTTCCATGGGCTGCCGTTTCCCGATCGGCCGCACTTCACGCTGTTCGACTACGACACATGTTTTGCCGCCCACCGCGATCCGGAGGTTTTCGCCTCCGCAGCCGAACCGGTTGATCTGGACAGTGGGCCGCTGAGCATCACCAACAGCATGTTGTCGATGGACGGTGCTCAACATAAGCGCTACCGCGCCCTGGTTCAGCCCTCGTTCGTGTCGTCGAACGGAAAATGGTGGGCGCACAACTGGATCGCCGACACCGTGCAGCTGCTACTCGACGGGTTCGCCCGAGACGGCCGGGCCGAACTCAATGTCGATTTCTGCGCGGCGATCCCGATCCTGACCATTACCGGCAGTTTCGGTCTGCCTGTTGAGCAGGCCCTCGAAGTGCGTTCAGCATTGTCCAGCAACCCGGCCCGGGTGATCGAGTTGATCCGCCCCGTGATTGAGGCCCGGCGCCACGAACCGCAGGACGACCTCATCAGTGTGCTGCTGGCGGCCGAGATCACCGACGACGACGGCAACGTCACGCATCTGACCGACCGGGAGATCGACTCGTTTGTGCTGCTGTTGCTGGGCGCGGGCTCGGGCACCACCTGGAAGCAGATGGGCACCACCGTGACCGCGCTGCTGCAGCGGCCCGACATGCTCGACGCGGTCCGTCACGACCGTTCGCTGCTGCGGGCGGCGATCGAGGAGTCGGTGCGCTGGATGCCGACCGATCCGATGTTCTCGCGGTGGGTGGCCTGCGACACCGAACTTGGCGGTGTGCGGATACCGGCCGGGTCGATCGTGCACATGAACATCGGCGCGGCCAATCGTGATCCCGCCCGCTGGGATCGCCCCGACGAGTACGACATCACCCGTCCGCTGCGGCCCAACCTCGGGTTCGGTCAGGGCGCGCACATCTGTCTGGGGATGCATGTGGCCCGCGCTGAAATGGTCACCGCGATCAGCGCCCTGCTCGATCGGCTGCCCAACCTGCGGTTGGACCCGGACGCCGAGGCACCGCGGTTCATCGGCCTGTATGAACGTGGCGCCACCGCCATACCCGTCCTATTCGATCCCGCATGAAGGAGAGCCGATGAGCAAACCGGTTTACACCGCACCTGACCTCGCGCTGGTCGGGCGCAACCACGTCGAGGCCTACCGCGACAGTGACGGACACACCGGATACCTGTGGAACGGCGTCCCTACATTGTTGCTGACGGTCACCGGGCGGCGCACCGGTGACGAGCGCACCAGCGCACTGATCTTCGCCCGCGACGGTCAAGACTACCTGGTCGTGGCGTCGATGGGGGGCGCCCCGCGCCACCCTGCCTGGTATCTGAACCTGCAAGCCAACCCGCGGGCCCGCATCCAGGTCAAAGACCAGCACCTCGATGTCACTGCGCACACGGCGTCGGCGGCCGACAAGCCACGGCTGTGGCAGATCGTGCGAGACGCATGGCCCAACTACGACGTGTACCAGTCACGAACCGACCGCGACATCCCCGTTGTGGTTTTGCGGCCGATATGACCGGCACCAGCGAAATCGCACCGACTATCATGTCTGCAATGTCCTGGGAGGAGCGAGCCTTCGAACGCTCGCCGGCGGTGCAGCGTTCGCGTGAACGCGTCGCCGCTCAGGCTCGCCTGATGCTCGATGCTGCGCACCGCTTGGTGCTGGTCAAAGGCGACGCCTTCACTACTCAGGAACTGGCCGCTGAAGCCGGCGTGGCGTTGCAGACGTTCTACCGGTACTTCGCGAGCAAGGACGAACTGCTGCTGGCCGTGCTGGGCGACTCGATGACTACCGCGTGCCGCCAATGGCGCGAAGCCGCCAGCAAGCTCGACGATCCGCTGGATCGGTTGAGGCTGTACATCGTGACGGCGCTGGAGCTTCTCGATGCCAACAACGGCGACGGCGGAGGTACCCGTTTCGTCGTCGGCGCGCACTGGCGGTTGCATCGGCAGTACCCCAAAGAACTGTTCGACGCGGAGAAGCCGTTTGTCGATCTGCTGCGCGAAGGCGTGCAAGACGCGATCGACGGCGGACGGCTCAACCCCGTGGACAGCGAATGGGATCCGTGGTTCCTCTCCGAGCTCGTTCGATCGGTTTACCACTACTACGCTTTCGCGCCACGCACCGAAGGTGACATGGATGTGGTTAAAGACCGCTTGTGGCATTTCTGCCTGACTGCCCTCGGTGGCGCTCGCGCCTGAGCGCCACCCTTCACCCCCCCTTTTTTAATAACCGCACCCGCACTGCGCGACGTCGTGGCCCCACCGGCCGTCGCCGAACCAAGCCCGTTCTGTGTTGAAAGGTTTTACAAATGACCAGTTTCGAGGACATCGACTACTTCACCGACCCGTCGCTGGTGCCCGACCCACACCCATATCTGGACTATCTGCGTGCGCAAGGATCGGTGACGGCGGTACCGCATCACGGCGTGATTGCGGTCACCGGATACGACGAAGTGCTCGCCCTGTACCGTGACACCGAATCCTTCTCCAGCTGTATCGCCGTCGGAGGCCCGTTCCCTCCGTTGCCTTTTGAGCCGGAAGGCGACTGCATCGACGACCAGATCGCCGCGCACCGCGCCCAGTTTCCGCTCTTCGAGCATATGGTCACGATGGACCCGCCCGACCACACCCGAGCCCGGTCGATTCTGAGCCGGCTACTGACCCCCCGCCGCCTCAAAGAAAACGAGGACTTCATGTGGCGGCTGGCCGACAGCCAGCTCGACGAATTCCTCAACGACGGCCACTGCGAGTTCCTGGACGCCTTCGCCAAACCGTACTCGATGCTGGTCATTGCCGACCTGCTCGGAGTTCCCGAATCCGATCACCGAGAATTCCGAAAGGCGCTCGCCCACAGTCATCTTGCGGGAACCATCGACCACGAACCGGCGCCGACCAACCCGCTGGAATTCCTCGACGAGAAGTTCAGCGCGTACATCGAAGACCGGCGACGCGAGCCCCGCGATGACGTGCTCACCGACCTGGCCACCGCCACCTACAGCGATGGCACGCTGCCGGATGTCGTTGAGGTGGTGCGCACCGCGACCTTCCTGTTCGGCGCCGGGCAGGAAACCACCGCCAAATTGCTCAGCGCCGCATTGCGATTCCTGTGCGACGAGCCCGACCTGCAAGCCCAGTTGCGGGCCGATCGCAGCCTCATTCCGACGTTCGTCGAAGAAACACTGCGGATGGAGGCGCCAGTGAAATCAGCGTTTCGCCTTGCCCGCAAGAACACCACACTGGGCGGGGTGCCCATCCCTGTGGGCACCACCGTCATGTTGTCACCGGGTGCGGCCAACCGCGACCCCGACCGCTTCGAATGCCCGCACGAATTCCGGTTGGACCGCAAGAACGTTCGTGAACACGTGGCCTTCTCGCGTGGCATCCACTCCTGCCCCGGGGCACCGTTGGCCCGCGTGGAAGGGCGCGTGGCGTTGGAGCGGATCTTGGACCGGATGGCGGAAATCTCGGTCGACGAAGCGCACCACGGGCCAGCCGCCGACCGCCGCTACACCTACGAACCGACGTACATCCTGCGCGGCTTGAGCGACCTGCACCTGACATTCACGCCCGTGCAGTGACCCCGTGAACCACCGTGCCCCCTCACCACCCGCGCCGGGAACCGCCCCGGCGCGGGTGGGTGCGGCAGGTCTGACGGTGGTGATCGCGTTGGTCGCCAGTCCGCTCGGCCATGCCGATCCCGGAGACCAGGCCTGGGCACTCAACGGCGTGTATGCGGTGCAATCCAACGGCCAGTGGGCACGCACCAACGAGGTCTACCACGACGAAGCCATCGTGCGCAGCACCTGGACCATCGCCAGCCACTGCAGCAACGCCACGACCTGTTCAGGGACGGTGCACAGCGATCAGGGCTGGGTGGCCGACATCACCTCGGGCAGCGGAGAATACGTCGTCAAGCACGAAGTTCCCAATTGGGAGCCCTGCCCCGACGGGACCGCGGGCATCGGGCACCAGGTCTTCCGGTTCTATCCCGTGGACGACGTAGGAATGGTCCGCATCGGATCGCCCGTCCTGGCCGGCGTTGATGTCACCACCGGCAACAGCGGAAGCTGCGCCATCAACAAAGACCTGCAGATCGAACTGCCGCTGCGTCTAGAAAAAATTAACTCAACACACGATTAGCCCTGCAGCACAGTCCTATTCACCAGAGCACACCGCTCATGACCACACCGAGAAAGTGAAGACCATGCCTCATGCCAAACCCGAGGATCTGCCCAACGGGCGGTGGCCCGCGGCCGCTGACCGCTTCCGGTCGGCACATTGGGGAGATCTCGAAGTCGGTTACACCACGACCGATCACGCATTGGATTGCACAGATATCAACAAGATTGGCGGTCTGCCGGGTGGACTGTGCCCGTGTCCACACTACGGCTACATTTTCGAAGGCTCAATTCGCGCTACCTACCCCGGCACCGACTGGCCCGACGACATCGTCGGGCCCGGAGAGGTGTATTTTTTCCCGGCCGGGCATGTCCTGATCTACCCGGGACCCACCAAACACCTCGAATTCAATCCAGCATTCGCGTTGAAGCAATGCATGGACGCGATGCAGCGCGTCGCCGACCTGCGCTCGCCGAGCGTATAGGCGCACTCCCACCGGCGCGCTGGCACTCAGTGTGACTTTGTCGAGCGCCGTGACTGTGATGAACTGCCCTTTTTGCCAGCCTTTTTGGCGTTCGCTGACTGGGAGTGAGAGTCGCTGACCTGCGCTGCAGTCGTGCTGGCCGTGGCAGTATGTGAGGCCGACGATCGGCCATTGTCGGCATGACGGGCCACGGCAGGATCAGGTGATGGCGCCGACGGTGACGGGTGCGTCGCTCGCGCGGCCTGCGCGGTGGTGCTCGCCAGGGACGTCGCGGACGTCGGCGCCGCCGCGGCCTTCTGCGGGAAGGCGAATGTTCGCTCGGCCCAGGCGGTCAGCGGAAACAGCGTGGCGTCCAACACGGCATTCAGTAGCCGCGGGATACCCGTGGCGTTGATAACGCTGTCGACGACATTGGCCACGACGCCTTCGACATGGTCAAACGCCCAAATGGGGTTGAAGACGGTGTTCAGCGTCGAGACGAGCGTGCGGTACGGGGCGCCAATCGCTGCGGCCACCTGGCTTTGCGCCGTGGCCAGCGCGCCGGTCAGTTGGGTGTAACCGGGCAGTTTCAGCCCAAGAAGCGACGCGGCGTTCTGCGCGCCTTGCACGACCGCGTTGGCCAATTCGATGGCAAAGGTGATCGGGTCGGTGATCGGAATCAGTTGCGCCGGTTCAGGAACCCAGAACGGGGTGGCGCGGTCGTAGCCGGCCTCCACCAGCACACTGAGAACAGGCTGGACGATATTGAGTACCGACTGCGGGATGCCCAGCCGCTGCAGCGGCTCGAGCAGCGGCAGGGTCGTTGTCGGAATGAAGTAGTACGTGGTGTCCCCGTGCTGCTGCGCGGTGGTACCTGCGACATAGTTCGGGCTGGACGGGTCCAGGCTGACCTCCTCGCCGTACAGCGCATGTTCAAAGATGATGCCCAGCAGGGCATTAACATCTGACACCACGTCGATGGGATACTCAGGAGCATCAGATAGTCCGTCGTACCGGCGAGCAATATCCACGGTCGCGATGCCGGTATCAGTCGGTTCTGCGCCGTTCATGGTGAAATCAAAGAACGGAATTGTCAGCCCGGACAGGCGCTCAGCGACACTGCCGTTGGGCCGTTCGCCGTCACCGATCTCCACAAAGGTGACCTGCGGAATCGGTTGCCCTGCGGCCTGCTGTTTGGCCAGCGCAATCTTCTCCAGATCGATGATGACCGTGCTCTGGGAGTACCCGAAAATGACATACGGCTGACCTGGCGCGCTTGCAGCTTGCTGAGCCATGGCCTTTTGCAGCGCGACCAGGCCCTCGGTTATCGACTCATTGATGTCGATAACCTGTTCGGGAGTCGTGACCGGCACGCCGGTAAACGTGCCCCCGCCCAGAGCAGGCGAGACGAAATCATCGATCGCCGCCGTCACGAATCCCGGTGCCGGCGTGGAAAACGTGGTGCCATCCATCACGAGGACATTGGTCAACAGCTTGGGTGTCGTCGATGTTGTCGACGTGGCCACCAGCGCCGAGGTGCAACTCATCGCCACAGTCGCGACACAGGCCCGCGTGACTGATCCGCTCAATCGTCCTACAAACATCGATGCCCCCCGTTGATCGGTCCCCAGCGGCCGTGTAGTCGTGCTATTGTAGCTGGTCAAACTAGATCATAGTTCTACATCGGGCGGCAGCAGTATTGCGATAATTGTTCGTGAGGTTGCCTTGCATCGGCCCGGACCCGGACAAGTCCACGTTCGTGCGC
Organism: Mycobacterium sp. OTB74; assembly: GCF_029892685.1. Taxonomy (GTDB): domain Bacteria; phylum Actinomycetota; class Actinomycetes; order Mycobacteriales; family Mycobacteriaceae; genus Mycobacterium. Next base: position 107,545 of record NZ_JARXVD010000016.1, read on the forward strand.
CGGCTTGGTGGCATGGGTCCGCGCACCACCTCTGCGGTGCGGGATTTCGCAAAAACGTTGGAAAGTGCCGCTTTTGATGTCGATATCGACTGGAAGCAGCCATCGCGGCCAACACGGCCGGTCAGTGTCACCGCAAGTGCCGCCCGGCACATGGCCGATGTCGTCGAACACGCCAACCTGAATGAACAGCCCGTTGTCATCACAGGCGAATATCTCACCGTGTCCGCGGTCAGCGCCTCGGTGATTCAACAAGACGACGGTGATGCTGTCACGGTCAAGCTTGGCCACATCGACCCAAGTTAGACCCGCGGACTTGCCACCGGAGAACGGATCCGAGTCCAGGCCGTCATGAGAACTGAATCCACCGCGGGCGGCAATACGAAAACTACTTACACGGCGCAGTCTTTCGAACGACTGGAGCCTCCGCAATAGTTCACCGCACGGGTATGCAGCCGATCTTACGTTCTAAACTTCTGGTGTCGAATGGGTTTCGCCTTAAACTCTGTGCACCGATACAACTGTGGCGCACGAATACGGTCGATCGTCAGAGGTGACCGTCGGATGCCGAACACTGCATGGCCGATGATGTGTCCTCAGTTCTCCGCTAGCAGTTCGCGTAGTAGGTCTGTGGTGCGTTGTCTGGATTGGGTGCGCTGCGTTTTGTCGTGTCCGACGGCGATGGGTTGGGCCCCGATATCGGTGGCTCCCGCATCGAGCAATTCGCACAGCTGTCTTCGCACTGATGCTTCGGTGCCGACGATGGCGACGTCGGCCGGTGAGGTGCCGCCGCCGGTTTCGATAATGCGTTGGTAGTTGGGCATTCCCGCGTACATCCCCGCGGTGGCGTGGGTTGCCGAGCGGGCTTCTGCTTCGTCATCGTGGACAGCGACGGGCAGCCCGGCGACGATCCGCGGTGCAGGCCGGCCCGCGGCGGTCGCTGCCGCGTGGATCGCCGGCGCGATGTGGGTATCGATGGCCTTCGCCGATGCCATCCACAGCACGGTGCCGTCAGCGATGGCTCCGGCGATTCGCAGCATCCGGGGCGAGAGCGCCGACAGCAGAACCTGCACCGGATTGGTGGGGACAGCGGCTCGGCCTGCGGTGTGCGCGCTCCAATCGCTGCCGGTGAAATCGACCTGTTCGCCGCGCAGTACCGCAGTGATGATGGTGAGGTATTCCTCGGTATTGCGGCCCGGGTGATCGTAGGACAGTCCGTAAACGTCGTGGACCACTGCGGCATGCGAAGGCCCCAGGCCGAGGGTGAATCCGGGCCGGCCCATGGCCTCGGCGGCCGCGGTGACCCGGTTGGCCTGCAGCAGCGGGTGACAAGGGTAGGTCTGCAGCACTGCGGTGCCCAGTTCGATGGTCGAGGTTTCCCGCCCGGCAATTGCCATGGCGGTCAACGGATCTGCGGCAACATTGCTGGCGTACCACAGCGAGGTGAAACCCTGCTCCTCGGCGCTGCGGGCTTGGTTGACGATCGATTCCAGCGTCGACCCTCCACCGGTGAGACCGATGCGCATCAGGGCTCCGTCGGGAACAGCTGCTGGTATCGGGCCATCAGGGCCGGGATGTCGTCGTCCATGGTGAGTTCGAACGATTTGAACAACCGCGCCAGGATGTCATAGCCGCCCGCGGTGAACACCAGGTCGAGTAGTTGGCGGGTATCGAATTCGGCGGCCAGCACCTGCCAGGTCGCGGCGCTGATGCCCCCGTCGAGGATCATTTCGTCGACCGAGCGCAGCAGTGCCGATTCGAACTCACTCCACATCGGCGATTCCGGCCCGTAGGCGACCCGGCCTACCTCTTCATCGGTGATGCCTGCGTCGCGGGCCACGAAAAGGTGTTGGTACCACTCATAACTGGACTGGCGTACCGCGGCGACCCGCAGCACGACCAGCTCGCGCTGCCGCTCGGTCAGAGTGGTTCCGAGCAGCAGATGGCCGTTGAAGGTGAAGTAGGCGCGCGCTAGGTCGGGGTGGTGGGCCAGCGTTCCCAGAGTGTTGAGTGCTTTCGGCCGGTCTTTGGTGGGCAGTGGCTGATGCCGGGGATTAGGCGGGCGTAAAGCGGTCATCGCCGTGCGGAATTCGGCCGAGAATTCCTTGGGCGGCAGTGGATCTATACGTGCCATGGCTTTACAGAACCCTCGGTCTAGCACTGTTGGTCCAGTTTCGTTGTCGCACAGGGGCTGGGAAACCCACGAGAACGCTGCGCCACGCAAGTCGGTCAGCTTGAGTGGCGGGCGGCGGAGACAAGTCCGTCCAGCCACGCTTGGTGCCCGTTGAGCATCGGGTTCGGGCGCTGTGCCGCAAGCTCCCGGGCGGGGACGCCGATCTGCGATTCCTGCGTCAAGATCCGTACGCGGTCTTGTGGCAGATCTTCGATCAGCCAGGCATGTAAGACGTCGAGCAGTTCTTCGGGTGAATCGCCTTGTTCGGCTGTCCAGGACAGCCGGCCCGGTGCTCCGGAGTCTGGTGACTGGAATTCGATGACGTGAGCTACCAGCGGCGGGAAACCGAAGGTCGAGAAGCTGAAGTGCACGTCGTTGGCCAAGGTGGGCCCATCGTCATTAGGAAAGGCGATATCAGAGACGTTGTCGTAGTAGGAGATCCAGGTTGAGGTATCGACGATATATCGCCAGATTTTGACTGCACTGAGACCCGCGACGATAACTTCGTTCGAGACGAAATTGTCGCGGGTGCCTGGAAGATACTTCGGTGGCCAGCTGATGGCGTGTTGAACGACTTGCTCATCGGAACTCATCTTGATTTCCTTTCCTAGTCCGGTCATCACGGTGGAAGAGTGGTCAGCATCAGAGCGGTCTTGGCCGGAAACTGGTGCCCGACCTAACAATATTGCTGACCCATCGGCCGACCTGCGGGATTCTGAGCGGTTCACATCGGCGGTCTTGATCGCCCTCCCGCGGAGCACACGAGCGTCGTCAGCAATCCCGCCGAAACCTCAATTCAGGGCATCACGGCATGGCGCGAAGTTGGCAACCTGCACGTGTGTCCTCGCGTATGTGTGCGCACCGCAGCATGGCCTCATCGGTTACCACGGCTTTCTCGGTTGGACTGATGGTGAACGCTGAGTTTGCGACGCTGATGCGGTAGTCGTCGCAGTGCAGTGTCTGTAAAGGAGCGGCATATGCATGACAAATGGGCGCTCGAGGAGCACTTCTCGACCGCAGAGAACAACAAGTTCTGGAACTCAGCCGGCGAATCAGCGCGCAATGGCAAGGTGCTAACCGAGTACGTCGAGGCGCGTCTGCTCGACGTAGACGACCGTCTCGACCTGATGGACTAGACGGGTATCGAGCGGGTGATCCTGTCACTGACTTCGCCGGGGATTCAGTCGGTCACCGATGTCGAGGCCGCAGTCCGGCTGGCCCGCGACACCAACGATGCCCTGCGCCAGCAGTTCATCGACAAACGGCCCGATAGGTTCTCGATGTTCGCCTGCGTTGCCACCAGGACCCGGATCGTGCCGCCCTCGAACTGGAGCGCGCCGTTCGCGATCTGGGTGCAGTCGGCCTGATGATCAACGGCTACACCAACATTGGCGACGACCAGACAGGTCGGTATCTCGACAACCCGACGTTTGCGCCGTTGTGGGCGAAAATCGCCGAACTCGACGTACCGCTCTACCTCCATCCCAGAGAGCCGCTGCCGAGCCAAACGCTCCTAATCCACGCACGACCAATAAAGTCAAGCGAGCACAGGGCGGCCTAACTGACCTGCAGCTGATCCACACAGACGGGAAGGCAAACTATCGACAGCCCGACCACGGGCAATTACTGCACATCACACTGCTAATTCCCCGAGATCTACCGACTGACAGCTACCTTTTGTTAGTTCGTGTCCTTGTTTAACAAGCAGTGCACGTTTGTTAATCTTCGCTGCATCTCGCCGTCGTCGGCGGCACTGAGTTCACCGTCGAGTATCCGCAGACTATGTATCTTCGCCGCCATCTTCCGCGCGACCTCGACATCGTCGGAATGGGTGAGGCCAACGAGCGCCACCAACCCCTGGCCTTCCGGGCTGATCTGACCCACGGTCTGTCCGTCGACCGATACCCGCGCTGACGTCACTCGCTGCACCACCACCCGCATGTTCGCCGATGTTGCCACAGCGAAGCTGCGACATGGCTCGTCAAGAACACCATCCGATGCAGCCAGACGTTCGAGGTTCGATCGGCACTCGCACGCGATCGGCCGACGCAGTATCGAAAACGCTCAATTCTGTCAGGCCGTCAGTGGCTGATGCCAGGGATTGGGCGGGTGCAAAGCGGCCATCGCTGTACCGAACTCAGCCGAGAATTCCTCGGGCGGCAACGGATCTATACGTGCCGCGACTGCACTAGGAGTGATCGGCTGGTGATCAGCGGCGCCCATCATCAAGTTGGGGCGGTCACACCACGCAGCGACCAGGCTTTTGTTTGTCGACCGAGGTACCAAGATTGCTGTCCAGCGTCAGATATACATGCCGCCGTTGACGCCGATAACTTGGCCGGTGATGTAGGAAGCCCCTTCTGAGCAGAGGAAGGCGACTGCTGCGCGTAGCCGCCCATGAACTCGATGGGCACGCCGCCCATGGTGCAGAAGAACAGGTTGACACCCGGTACATCACCGAACAGAACGGTGACGTCGCTCGCCATGGTGCGCGCTCGGTTCTGCACATCGTGGTAGTTGTCGGTCAGGAACGACAGTGCGGCAAGGCCTTCTGGCGCGACGTCACGCAGATGTTCGGGTACGTCGAGCACCTCGACCAGCCCCGCTTGGCCGCTACCGAGCATGGTCACGTCCGCGCCATCAGACGGCGGCCAAGCACCGCGACCAAGTAGTGAGTGACCGCTCTCCTTGTTTTTGGCCGCTTCTCGGCCGGGTGGCCATGTTGTCGACGCGCTTCGCACCCGCCGGCCAGGGATCCGTTCAGCCCAAATCCGGAGCGGCAGAGATATGTTCGGTCCGCTAACGGCCGTGCTCGCTAGGGCAAAGAATCTGTTCAAAACCTTGCCACAACTTCCGGACCCTGTTGTATGTTCTTAGAACATCACCGATTTTCTAATGTTCAGCAAACTCGAAGGTTTCTGAACGACGTCCTTGGGCAAAGGAGAAACGATGGGTTCAGCGCGGTGGATCGGAAGGGTCGGGGCGTTGGCGGCGACCTTGGGCGTCGGAGACGCACTTGGCGCTGCACCTATCCCACGCCCGCCTATACGGGTGTGTTTGAGTCGTCAGGCCATCGTTGCGGCGGGCACACTTGTCGGGGCGTCGGCCATGATCTTTGCCGGGGCCGCGCCGGCAGCGGCTGATCCCGGGAGTTCTGGAGCTCAGCCACGGCTAGGCTCCGCGTCGTCCGGTCATCGACTGGGCTCTGCAACGTCCGGTCATTCTGCACCGAGCCGATCCGAGTCCGCCGTGTCCCAGGCCGAGTCCACCACAACGCCGGCGCATCGCAGCAGATCGCAGGTAATGCATCCCGGCTCCGGACTGACCGGTATTGCGTCGGGAAGCCAGAATGGTCTGAATTTCTCTGGCCGGCTGGCCGATTCGCACCCGAACGGCTTCGGTACCGGTATGCAACTGGGCGCAGCGGCGCTAACCGGAGCTGGCTCAACCATCGCACACCGTGCCGCCGCCGCTGCGCCGGCGTCGTCGGTCTCCGCGAGCGTCGCCGTAGCACCGGCCGCACCCCCCACCGCGCAAACCTCACAGCCGACCACTTCGACCGCTGTGAAACCTCGGGATCCAGCCGCCGTTGTCACGACAGCACTGACGAATGTGCTAGCGGCGCTGACAAGCTCACTTCCAGGCAACACTCCGACGACACCCGCCAACTCACCGCTGTCCTGGATCATGCTCGCTGCCGCACGCCGTGAGACCTCAAGCGCTCAGCTGATGCAGGACAGCGCCGCTGCCCAGGTGGTCAACGGGCCGACCACCCAAGCCAGCGCGGCCAGTACGATCACCGGCAGCGCGACGGTTGCGGCGATTGAGCAAACGACGCCGACCACTGCGACCGGATGGTTCGAGCAGTTGATCTACACCCCGATTCATACGGCAGTCGAATCCTGGATTACCAGCAGTGTTGGTCAGCGGGTCGACAGTGTCATCAACGAGGTGACCGGGTCATATGTGATCGGCGATGGTGCCGCCGGTACGCAGGCGGATCCCAACGGCGGAGCCGGCGGGTGGTTGGCCGGCGACGGCGGTGCCGGCTGGGACAGCACCGAGTCCGGTGTGGCCGGCGGTGACGGCGGCGCCGCCGGAATGTTGGGCACCGGCGGACGCGGCGGAGCCGGCGGTGCGGGCGCTGGCGGCGGCACAGGTGGTGCCGGCGGGTCGGTCATGGGCATAGGCGGCGATGGGGGCGGCGGCGGTGCCGGCGCCGCTGACGGTTCGGGCGGCGACGGCGGCGCTGGTGGCGCCGCGATTGGTCTGGTGTTCGGCATCGGCGGCCACGGCGGCCGCGGCGGCGACGGCTCCAACGGCGGCAACGGCGGGGACGGCGGGGGCGGTGCAGGCCTGTTGGGCAGCGGCGGCAACGGCGGGGACGCCGGTGACAGCGGGATCGGCGGCGACCCAATAGGACTGCCTGCACTTGGCGGCGCAGGCGGTAACGCCGGCCTGCTGGGCAGCCATGGCACCGTCGGCAAATTCGGCACCAGTACAACGTCTTTGGCGCGGGCTAGCGACTCGGGCGGATCGCTGCTGCCCATCTCGGCCACGAGCACCTGGGTCACCAACAGTGATGGGCAGGTCGTGATCCTGCACGGGGTGAACGAGGTGTACAAGGTGGCGCCTTATGAACCCGCCGCCACGGGCTTCAGCAGTGACGACGCCGCATTTTTGGCCGCCAACGGTTTCAACGTTGTGCGGCTAGGGGTGGTCTGGGCCGGCGTGGAGCCCGAGCCCGGCGTCTACGACCCCGCCTATATCGCCTCAATCGATCAGACCGTACAAATGCTTGCCGCTCACGGAATCTACACCATCATCGACTTCCATCAAGACGAGTACAGCAGCGTCTACGGGGGCGAAGGCGCCCCGGCCTGGGCATCGCTATCGGGAGGATTGCCCAACACCAGCCTGCCCTTCCCGCTCAACGAAATCGTCTCCCCGGCCGGAAATCATGCATGGGATGCGTTCTGGGGCAACACCACCGCGCCGAATGGGGCTGGGCTGGAGGACGATTACTCGCAGATGTTGGAAACCGTCGCGAGCAGTCTCAGTGGTAACTCTGGAGTGCTCGGCTACGAGATCATGAACGAACCGTACCCGGGCTCGCAAGCGCTGGCGACGGTCCTAGGCGGCAGCTTCTTCGACGCTCAAGAGCTCAATCCGTTCTATGACCAGGCGGCCTCGGCGATCAGGGCAGTCGACCCGACCTCCGCGATACTGTACGAACCGAACATCTTGTTTGAGTTCGGAGTGCCATCTCACCTCGGCACGGTTGATACCTCCAACACCGTCTTCTCGTACCACAACTACCTGTTCAACAGCCTGGTAGCCAGCAATGCCCAGGCGTATGCGAACGCGGCCGGTATCCCGACGTTCGTTAGCGAGCTGGGTGCCACTAATCAGGCATCGGTGATCACCCCCGCGGTGCAGGCCTCCGACAACAACCTGGCTGGTTGGACCGACTGGACCTACTCGGGCGTTGGTGACATCACGACCACCGGTCCCACGGAGTCGGAGTCGCTGGTGTACGACCCCTCGCTGCCGCCGACCGGTGCCAACGTCAACACGACCAACCTCAACTTGCTCGCCGAGCCCTACCCGCAGCTGATCTCAGGCACGCCGGGCACCTGGTCATTCAGCGGCGGCACGTTCGACTTCACCTACTCCACGGCAAAGGTAGACGGCTCGGGCGACTTCGCCGGTGGCTCGCAGACCACCATCGCGGTGCCGGCAGTGCAGTTCCCGAACGGTTACCAGGTGACGGTCACCGGCGGACACGTGGTTTCCGCACCCAACGCGACCCAACTCGTCATCGCCTCCGATGAGGGTGCCGCTACCGTCGACGTCGTGGTGACAGCCAACACAGCCGGCGCTGCCGCGGTTTAGGAGCGCGTAGCGAACGGCGGATCGTCAAGCGGAGTATCGTCGGCGAACTTGACCGCCTGGCCACCCAGGGCACCTACCCGACCGTGCTGCGATGTGACAACGGACCGGAACAAGCCTGCGGCGCAAGGACTGAGTGGTCGACCGGATAGCTCGGTCTGCACTTCATCCCGCTGGGCGCACCCGCAAGGAATGCTTAAACATCAACAGCTTCTGGTCACTGGCCCAGGCCCCGGGCAGTCATCAGCGACAGGTATCACGACTACAAATACTGCCGCCACTTAGCCCCGGGCTGCCAGCCACCCGCGGCTGACTCGGTGTCCAGCGCTCACCGGTGGTCCACAGACCAAGGATCTGGTGAATACTTCCCTTAAGCGAATCGTATTGTAGTAGTTGGCATCACGCCGCGCCGCCAAGGATCGGCGAAGGACGCAGCGATGACACCGACCGGAGCCAACTCAGCATGTTCAACAACGCACACCGCGATCGCGACCCTCTGATCGCGGGTATGGTCGGCACGGCCCTCGGCGATGCCAGCACGGCTCACCCATTCGATACCGACACTGCAGCAGCGCTTTTCGCAGGCGCCGATGACGATCCGGGGGTGCCATCTCAACCGACTCCGGAACATTGTGAACACCTAGTTGACCCGGTCCGCGCCCCCGAAAATCGGCAGCCCCTCATCGCGCTCAGATCTATCTCCAGCCGTTCCCCAACGATCCGAGAGGCAGCGCTGGGCCTATCGAAAGTCAGAGCAGCATCGGTTTCGCTACCAATTGAGCACCAGACCACAACCGTCGATCGCTACGACCGCCAGATCGAGGACGCGGACAGGTTCCTGCGAGATCAAACAGCGTGGGTGCGCGGATGTCGATTTATGCCACAAGTCGTCTGCGGGCACCACCCACTGCGTCGCATTCATCGCTCCCCCTGGATATCCCCGGCGGCTGACAGGACAACGTCTTATTGTCACCATATCTACTGAGGCAAAAGCGATTTAGCCCATTCGCCGCACTCCTTAGGCGCCGCTACAGCGATTAAACTACGTTGATTTTTGCCATCGGCGACCGGTCGGCGGCATTAGGAACACCGATGATGAGAGCTCACAGTGTTAGTGGCCGGCAGCCGAATGCGAAAGTCTGCGCGCCCACAGGGCGAAACGCGCGCGAAAGCGGTCTTCGGGGTTGTTGAGATCCCACCCCGACGCAGTCTGGATTCGAACTAGACGAGCCGCGACTGTGCTGTGGTGTAGATAGAGCGCCTGCGCAGCCTGACGCAATGATCCCGTTCTGCAGAACGCTTCTAGCGCGGCTACGTCTGTTGCACCGCTTGACGATTCGGCTATTGCGTCGAGCACTGCGACGTCGCGGTGCTCCCGCAGCCGAGAAGGTGGCAGCTCGGCGAGAAGTTCCAGCCCACCGAGTTCGTCGTATCCAATCACCGCGTCGCCAGGATGTGCGTATTGGGTCCCGCTTGTCGGCAATGCGAATCGCGTTGCGGTGCAGGCTTGTTGCCAGGATCGATGGGCATCGGCGAGGCAGGCAGCAGCGCCCACACCGATTCGAATTCCAGCCTCCAGCCGCCCCTCAATCGCGGCGCTTCGAATGACTGCACGAATGCCCGACTCGAGGCAGCGGTACTGATCTTCGGGTTGCACCAGTACCGCGGTGAGGGCCCCGACCCGGCCGGCAACCCCTCTGCCCCGCGAGTGCAGTACGGCAGTCAACAACGACGACCCGCTGGCCAGATCCGCCCCTGCCACCGCGGACACGGCGATCGCGATCACCGGTAGAGCGGGCGCGAATCGCAGCGCCGACGCCGCGGTCAGCCGGTCGTCCGACAGGCCCTCGGCAGTCAACATCGCTGTCAGTAGGTGCGGGTCGGCCGTTTCCACCACGGATCGACAGGCGATAGCTGAAAGATTGCTGCCCCCGGCGAATGCCGGTGAGGTTTCAAGGGGTGCGATCGATGATCTAGTCACTTATGCACCAATAGACTTTGCTGCGATCTCGTGATGCGATATCCGTGAACGAATTTGCCACTGGGGCCAGCGGCTGCCAGATCGAGGCAGCGCGCGTCAGTTCTTGGAGCCACGACATCGCACCCTCCCTCCGCGGAAAACCGGCCTCGGCCCCGAGGCAGCAGTAACCGACCGTTGCCGGGATCTCGTCGCTGCGGTTGCCACAGGGCAAACACAATCTATAAAACGTCATTGATTTTTTAACACAGTGTGCCACGCATCACAAGCGCTGGATCGGTCCAAGCAGACGTGACAGACCGGCGGAAGTACCTGTCTTTAGGGCGTCCAGTCGCAGCCCCGCTCACGGTGATGCGGGTGATCAGCTCACTTGGCGCACGGTGAGCGGCATTCTGACGGTCATCCACTCGTTTACTCCGCAGGCGCCACTTTCGCCGGTGGTCTTGTCCTCACCGGTAAACAGTGGCGAGGTGCCGGACAAGTCGGGGGTACCTTGATCGTCAGTGCGCCAGAAGCGGAACAGTTGCCGGCCTCGTGAGGTCGTGCCGTCGGGACACTGCTGCCAGTTCGGCACGAAGCGATCCGCCGACCACACCTGGTTGGGTTTGCGCAACTCTGCCGTCCAACCTTGATCGCTGGTGATAACCCCGTGGCAATCGTTAGGACCATCGCATTGGGAGGTGATGGTCCAGGTGCTGCGAACCGGCGGAATGTCTTGGTAACGCTCCCGTACCTTGGCCCACTGCCCGTCTGAATACGCGATGAATGTTCCGTTGAGGGCATAGTGATCATCGGTTGCCGCCGCATGGGGTGCTATCGCGACCGAATTTGCGAGTACCAGCATTGCGACTGCGGCTAGGGTACGAACCCATCGTTTCCGCAACGTGTGGCAGGTGAGATCGAGGTACGCGGGCCCCAGCAAAACCGTCATGTCGGCCCCGCGATGAGGTCACGCCAGCTTTTCGCGCCACCGGTGTGCGTGACGTTGGTGTCGACATACGTCCGTCCATCGGGAGCTATGTATGCCCCGGTGTGCTGGTCGTAGTGCACAATCGCGACCGACGATCCAGCTGGTGCGGCCGGGTTGTAGGCGCTTGGCGCGATCCCGCCGGCGGGTGCTCCGTCCCCAGGCACCGGCGGGGTGACGCTTAGACCGAATGGGGGCTGTTGAGCTGTCGGCACCGCATCGGGCCCGCCGGGTGGCCCGACCGGACGGGTGCTATCGGGCGAAGCCGGCGGTGCGTCTAGTGGCGGCGGTGTCCCGTTGACAGGTCCGAACAGGTGGTTGTCGCTGTTGATCCTGGAGTCAGGTGGGACGCCCTGGGCGATCAGGTTCGGGTCGAGCGGATAGGGCCCCAAGGCGTGCTGACGTATAGCCAGGGGCATGTAGGGCTTGTCGCTGTCGCAGATCTCAACTGTGGGCGCTCGTTTACCCGGATGACTCATGCACGGGTAGTTTCGCGCCCCGCGTACGCCGATCGGCGAATCCTGAGGAAGTTTGCAGTACAGACCATCTGGGGTGTCGATCGTAGTGGTGTCGGCCGGCGATCGCCATTGCGATGGCGGCAAGAAACCGACCGTGCACGCCGGCGGGTCGGACAAGGAAACAGCGAAGTCTCCGATCGCCATACCCGTCGGGTTATTCCCCGGGAGATACGACTGAACGTTGGCGACGTTTGGCGGCAACAAGATGAGCAGTTGTTCGATCGACGGGTGATAAGTGACACCGATCTGTCCGATGGTCACCAGATTGGCCAGCAGGACCGGCAGTGTCGGCTTTACCTGATCAAAAAGTCGCGTCAGTTCTGTTGCGGCACTGGGCGTCTTGCGGAGCAGGGTACGGATCTGCGGGTCGTCGTCGACGATCTGCCCGGTGATTCCCGCCAGGTGCTGCGCCCACGTACGCAATGCATCCGAGCTGTCATTTTGTCCATCGAGCAGTGGACCACTGTCGTTAATGAGCGTTTTGAGCTGTGCAGACACGTCATTGAGCCGGTTCGACATCGCAGTCGAGGAGTCGATGAGTGAGCCGAAGTCATATGCGGCACCATTGAACGCTTTGTTGGTCTCGTCCATCAGTGTGCCGATATTTCCGGTTGGCACGCTCTCAACGAGTGCGCTGAGTTTGTCGAGCATCGGCCCGGCCGGTTGCGGCATCGAATCGGGTCTGACGGTGATAGTCGAGCCGTCTTGCAGATACGGTCCGGCGTCATTTGCTGGCCATAAGTCGACGTACTGCTCCCCCACGGCGGACACACTGCGGACCCGGGCAATCGAGCTGATTGGGATGCGTGGCGAAGTATCAAGCGAAAGGGTGGCTTCCACGCGGCGGCCACCGACGACTTTGAGGTCGGTGACCTTTCCGACCTGTACGCCGCGATAGGTGACATTGCCGAATTGGTAAAGGCCGCCGGTCGTTGGCAGCTCCAGCTTCACGGTCAAGTGTCCGACACCGAGCAGCCGGGGCACCTGCAGGTACGTGTAGCACATGACACTCACACCGATGACCGACGCGATCGTGAAAATGATCAGCTGGATTCGCACAAAGCGTGTCAGTTTCACGGGCGGTCCTGTGGTGTAGCGCCGGCGCTCTGGTTCGGCGTCGTTTCCGGCGCCGATTGCCCCGATTCAGGCGCCGACCCAACTGGAACTTGTTGTTCAGTAGACGATTTCGGAGCGACTGGTGTGGTCGGTACGTGCAGTGGGTCGTTGGTGTAGGGCCTGCCGTATGGCTCGCCGGGTGCTGGGACCAGTTGAGCTGAATCGTCACCCCACCGGGTGCCTAGCATCATGGTGCGTTTGAGCCTCGGGATGGTGAGGTCGACAACCCCGAACAGGTTCATGTAGTCGCCCTTGACTCCGCGATCGATCGTGTCTTGAGCCTGCGGGAAGGTTGTTGCGGCAGCCAGCCCGATATCGAGATAAGGTCCTACATCGGCGAGTGCCTTGAATGTTGGCGCTAGGTTGACCAAGTTCGCAATCAGGTCGTCGCGGGTGTTGGTGATTACCTGATTGCTGGTCTCACTGAAGGTGCGCAATTTGTCGAGCGCCGTGGTCAACGTTGACCGCTGCCGAATGAGCACATCGAGTGCCGGTGGTATCTCTTTCAGCGCGGTGCTTATCACATCGTTTTGGGCGGCAAGGGTTCCGGCGAGACGGTCGAGTGACCGGACGGTTGCCAGAACACTGTCTCGGTCGGAGTCCAGCCTTCCCACGAAGTCGTTGAGCCGTGTAATGAGGTCCCGAATCTGCTGCTGATGTCCGGTGAACATTTTGTTGAGCGAGTGGATAACATCACCGACCTGACCGAGGTTGCCGCCGTTGACGACGGCAGACAGTGCCAGCAACGTTTGTTCCGTGGATGGATAGGTCGAGGTCGCGGCTAGGGGCACCGTTGCCCCGGGCGGGAGCTTTCCTGTCGGGGCAACACCGGGGGGCGGGTCCACGGCCAGATGCATCGACCCCAATAAGGATGTCTGACCGACGGTGACCACGGCATTCGCCGGGATGCTGACATCAGGGCGGACGGAAAATGTCACTGCGATGTGCCAGTTGTCGAATCGCATTGCACCGACACTGCCGACGACGACATCGTCGAGCATCACCGGTGAATTCTCTTCCAGGGTACCGATATTGGCGATCTCGGCGCGGTAGGTCACTGAGTGCGGACCGCGTCCGACGGCCCCGGGCAGCGGAAGAGAATTGATTCCTTGGAAGGTGCACCCAGTCATTGATGTCGCCGCGCATACGCAGACCGCGGTGATTGCGACCGCCTTGCTGCCGAAGGTCCGCTTCATCCGCCGGGGCTTTCGGCTGGTAGGAGCAGCGATTTTAGGCTGGGAGCAGGAGCTGGTTGATTCTCCGGGGCAGTGACCGGCAGCAGTGGGCCGATCGATGGCGCTGGAACTACGGGCAGCACGTCGGTGGCGGCACCGTTGTAGGCGCTGATTGCCGGCGGCATCTGCGGCACCTCTGGTTTGGGGCCCGCACCTCCGGGCGCCAGCCCAGGTTCGGAATAGATGATCCGATCGGGGCTTGGCGACGGGGTCAGGAATGGAGCCATCGGGAACGGAAGGTAGTTGAAGTTCAACGTTTTCAGTGCCGGCCCGAGGTACTGCGAACACAACTTCGCCGTCTCGGGCGCCGTTGTGTTCTCGATCGCTCCGATCGTGCTGCAGATGAAGCTGACTGGATTGGACATGTTGTTGAACACGAATGCGCCTACTGCGGCTCCGGTCTCCGGGTTGTACATGTTCATCTGATTGGCCAACGCATTCGGCGCGACGTGCAGGATGTTCTGCAGATCCAACTGGTGTTTGACGAGATTGTCGGTCACATCGCGCAGGCCCGCGAGCTGGTGTGCGGTCTTGTCACGGGTTCCGGCGACGAACCGCTGAACATCATTGACGGCCACCGTCAGGCTGGTGACCATTGAGTCCAAATCAGACCTGTTGTCATCAACGACGGAGGTCAACGTCGCCATGTGATCCTGAAACTGCACGATTTGCTCGTTGCTGCCGCGCAGTGCCGAAACAAACACCTGGAGGTTGGCGATAATGTTAGCCATGTCGTCGCTGCCGTCGGCGAGGGTGCGACCCGCTCGCGCCAGTTCAGCGAGGGCTTCGCGTAGCTTGTCGCCGTTGCCAGTCATGGCCGCTGCGGCGCTGTCAATGAACTGTGACACCGACGTGCCCTGCGTACCGTTCTTTGGTCCTAGGTCGGTGGCCAGCCTGGTCAGCTGTTTTTTTACGTCATCCCATTCGACCGGAACAGCGGTTCGGTTGATGGGAATAACAGCGTTGTCGGGCATGATGGGCCCGTCCGAGGCATACGCGGGAGCAAGTTGTATGTACCGCGATGACACGAGATTCTGGGCCACCAGAACAGCTTTGGCGTCTGCGGGGATCGGCACGCTGTGGCTGACCGTCAATGTGACTCTCACCGAGGCGCCCTGGGGCTCAATGCTGGTAATGGTCCCGACCTTGACACCGGCTACTCGCACGTCGTCACCAGGATAGATACCTGTCGCGGCGACGAAATTGGCCGTAATGGTCTTTGGCCTGAACATCGTTTGGCGGACCAAGACCGCTATTCCGACCAGTGCCAGCCCGATGAGGGCGCCAATCAGGAGTACTCGCCCACGCCGTTGAATACTCACTGGTGGGTACCGCCTTGTGGTGGAATTCCGTTGTACGGGATGGGGAACTCGGCACGAGGCCCAGCATTGTCTGGAGGTTGTCCCTGACCGGTACCGCGGCGGAAACCGAACGCATAGTCAAGAAATGGCTGTAATGGTTCTCCTGGAACCAGATTCGGCTGGTAGGCCTGGTAGTAGTAGCCGCTGGACACCGCTTCGCCCAGCGTGAGTTCATATTTCGCCAAACCTGGAATCGCCTTCGCGATGTTGTCCTGATTCTTCTGCAGCATCGCAATTATCGCGTTGAGCCGATCCAGGGTGGGCGCAAGTTTGGCGTCGTTCTCGGCAACCAGGCCGGAAAGCTGATGGGCGACGGCGGTGGTGTCCACGAGCAGGTTGACTATCGCTTGACGGCGCTCATCGAGGACCCCGACCAGGGTGTTGGCATCCAGTATCAACGTGGCGACGGCGTCACTGCGCTGAGCCAGGATCGAGGACACTCGGGCCGTGCTGGTCAGCAGCGATCGCAATGCGCCCTTCCGATCGCCCAGTGCGCGTGAGAGTTTCGCCAATCCATCGAATGTTGGGCCAAGCTCAGGGGCGATGCGATCCATGGTCACCGACAAGGTGTCCAAGGCATCGTTGAGTCCCTGGGTGTCAGTGCCTGCGGTATTGGTAGTCATGTCGCCGGTGGCATCACTTAGCGAATATGGCGTCGACGTACGCGAGACGGGTATCGTGGTCCCCGGACGTAGAACACCTCCACCGGCCGAGGTCAGTGCGAGTACTCGTTGACCCAGCAATGTACCCGTACGTACGTGGGCAGTGGTTTCCGAGCCGAGACGGTAACGCGCATCGACGACAAACGTCACCGATGCTTTGCCCCGCTCAATAGCAACATCTGAGACAGACCCGATCTTCACGCCTGAACGCGTGACATCGTTGCCGACAGCCAGTCCGCCAGCATCGGTGAACTGCGCGCGGTAACGCACCGTAGTCGCCAAGTTGACCAGGGACTGGGAGGTGAGGCCAATGGTGCATATCAGGATGATCAGGACGACACCGATCGCTCCGGCCCGCATCATCTTTACACCGCGGTATCGACTCATCATGAGTCTGCGCACCTCCCCCAGTCCTGCTTGATCCACGGGAAAACCGCGGTGCGCCCCTGCAAGTCACTGACTCGCAGCGCAAATCCGCAGATGTAGTAGTTGATCCAGCTGCCGTAGGACCCGAGTCGGGCGAGCTTGCGGTAATTGCCCGGAGCTCTCTTCAGCGCATCTTCGAGCGAGTCCTTCCGATCATCGATGATCGGGGCCAGTGCGTTGAGCTGATTGACCGTATCCGCAAGCGGTGGACGGACATTGGTCAGCAGGTCCGCAATAGTGGCTGTCCCCCGGCTCAGCGAATCGACGGCACCGCCAATCGTGTCTCGTTGTTGCGCCAATTCACCGACCAGTCGGTGCAGGCGATCGATCGCCTGAGTGAAACGCTCCCCATTGTTGGCGATAGTGGTGGCCACGGTGTTGAGGTCTGTAATCATTTGCTCGATGTCCCGGCTACTGCCGGCTAACGTGTTGGCGAATGATGCGCCCCTGGCGAACAGTGACTGCAAATTGACGTCTTGTCCTTGCAATACCTGCAACAGCGACGCGGTCAGAGCATTGACGTCCTGAGGATTGAGGCCCTGGATCACCGGTTTGAGACCGCCGAGCAGTAGGTCCAGATCCAATGCAGGCGACGTGCGGTCGATAGGTATCTGGCTGCCCGCGTACAGCATTCGTGTTGAGCCAGGAGCGTTGATCAACTCCAGATAGCGGTCACCGACCAGATTCAGGTAGCGGACAGCGACCTTCGATGCCTCGGTCAGGACGACCACCGGATCGGCGTCAAAAGTGACGAGCACTGTCCCGTCGGGTCGCAGTTCCACGTCCCGCACCGTGCCGACACGTAATCCGGCCGCCCGTACGGTATCGCCGGCTTTGAGGCGCGAAGTATCGCTGAAAACTGCCGAATAGGCAGAGGCGGCCCCACCGCGCCAGTCACCGAACACCGCGAACAGCAGTCCGGTGAGTACAGCCATGACGAGGACGAACGCCCCGAACCGAAGACCAACGAGTGTCAACTTCTTCATCCAGGCTGACCGATCTGGGCGCTGTTACGTGGCGGCCCATCCAACCCGCCGAACAGGATCTGCTTTAACCCATCTGCATTGAGCGTGACCGCGTTCTGTTGACCGGTCTCTGCTGGGTTGGTGCCGGTATCTGTGACCACGAACGGCGGACTTGAGCCGAACGGAATCTTCGGCAGCCCTTCGCATATCGGCCCGCCGGTGGCGGCGACCTTAGGTAGATTCTTTGGATAGCGATAGCGCTCTCGAGCGCCCGTGAAGCCGATCGAGAGCAGTACGCCAGGTTCCGGCAGCGGCGTTGTCTTCTGGATCTCCATGATTCCGCCGATACCACAGGTGAGCCCCTGGTGGTATTTGTTGGTCAAATCCGTTGTGGGCAAGAGCAAGTGCAGGGCTCCCTGCAATCCTTGGCCATTGGCCGCCAAGACAGCGTTGCCGGAGTCGGACAAGCTGACGAGGCTTTGCAGAAACGCGCTCAAATTCTTGTCCTGGTCAACGATCGACGCACTGATTCGCGATGTGCTGCCAGCTATGGACAGAAGGTTTTTCGACGCATCCGCGTATGCATCGATGACACTCGGCGCCACCTGCATATCGTGGCTGAGATTGTCCAGGCTCGGCTGTAGTCGGGTGAACATGTCGTCCAGCGCCCCAAGAGCCGCACCGAGCTTTTCTCCCCTGCCGCCCAACGCCGATGACAACGTCCCCATCGTCTGGTTCAGTTTCACCGGGTCGATTGACACCAGCAGGTTCGACAGTTTCTCAAAGATGGTGTTGAACTCGACCGTGACCTGATCATCGGTGAGGACCTGCCCAGGCTGAAGGGTCTGCGCCGAGGGCACGTCGGGCGGAACCATCTGCACTGCCTTGGCGCCGAACACGGTGGGCGAGGCAATATTCACCTGGACATTGGTCGGAATGTTGCGAAGCTGCGCGGGATCGACCGCCAAATGCAATTCCGCGTGCTCGTATGGTAGTTGCTCAATCGACGTCACCGTTCCGATCTGCACGCCGAGAAGTTCAACTTTGGCGCCGGAATTCATGACCAAGCCGGCACGGCGTGAAATCACCGTCAGCGGAACACTTGTGGTGAACCTCCCGCGGAACAGCACCGCGCTGAACGTCACCGTTCCAGCCAAGGCCAAAACCAATCCCAACCCGGCCAGTGGCCGAAGCCACCTCACGCTCAACGTCTTTGCCCTTCGCAGGCCGTGAGGCGACTGTCATCGGCGGTCCAACCAACGGTCATCGCAGTACATCCTGGCACTTGGGCCCGTGGCCGAATACCCGACGATTGTCGGCAAAATCTGCCGGAGCGCCCCTGCGGCAGTTGAACACTCAATCAACTCCAGCTATGTACGGCTACCCGACCCGGATGCGAGCCAACTTCGCTTGCGTGCCGGTCCATATGGGCGCACCGGCGGCTGCTATACGATTTCCAGAAGCCGCATTTGACTGAATTTCTGTTCGCCGCCTGCTGCTGGCGAAACCAGATTTATCGCGACACGTTCGCACACGATTCCGATGTTCTGCAGGAAAGTCGAGGTCCATGTGATGTTCAAACCCGTCAACGCTGATGATCCGGACATCTGGACCGGCAGTCCGTCTTTACCCGCGCGACTGGCCGTAGGTGTCCTACGTGGAGTCCAGACGTTCTCGAAGTTGTTCAACGTGTCGTTCATGCGCACATTCGCGCCGATGATCGCCAATGACCATCCATCGGCTTGGGCGATCCGCGGATTGTCTGTCAACATTGAGGATTTCAACGGCTGGCCGGTGTACACGCTGCGGGCAGGCTCGTCGACAACCTCAACGGTTTTGTGCGTACACGGCGGCGCGTTCACTGTTGAAGCGACCGCCCTGCACTGGCGTACCTATGCCGCGCTGGCCCGCGACACCGGGGCTCAGGTGATCGTGCCGATCTACCCGCTGGCCCCAGAGGGCACGGCGGCCTCGGTCGTCCCCCAGATGGCCGATCTGATCACCGACCTGATCGACCGAACTGAAGCAGCGGTCGGTCTGTATGGCGACTCGGCGGGAGGAACCATTGCGCTAGCTGCCGCCCAGGAATTGGTCATGCGCGGGACCGAGGTGCCCACGTACATGGTCTTGGTCTCGCCACTGTTAGACGCCACGCTCAGCAACCCAGAGTGTCTGACAATCAACGATCCGGTGCTAGACGTGAGCGAGCTTCAGGAGGCGGGGCGATTGTGGGCTGGTGACCTTGAGCCGACACACCCCATGGTCAGCCCGCTGTTCGGTTCATTGCTGGGTCTACCCCCGACATCGGTCTACATGGGCTCATTAGACGTGTTATCAGCGGACGTGCTTCGACTTCGCGAGCGCGCCGTGTCTGAAAATGCCGACATGACCTTCGATCTTCGCCACGGCTTAATCCACAACTGGGCGATGTCATCATCGCCCGAAGGCAGAGCTATTCGTCCGCAGGTGTATCGCGAGCTGACAGGCACCGACTAGTGACCACTGCGCTTCCCTTGTTACCAGCGAGGATTCGCGATACCACTAGGCGATGTCATCGGTCGCAGGTTATGATGAGCGGCGGCCCTTTCGAGTCCCGTCCGCTGCACTCGCGTCATCGGATGCCGCGGCATCTGCCCGCACGCCGGCAAGGATCCATCGTACCGTCGTCGAGAAATTTGCCTTGACCCTTCGCGATTCAGCCAAACTGTCGCGGGACAGCTTTGGCTCACGCATTCCGCGTACTTCCATCACGGAATGATTGATAGTGACGTTGACTAGGGCGCGGCAGCATTCAAGGCCGAGTTGTCGCGAAATCCCTTCCCGCAGTGTGGAATCCAGCAGTTTATCGACATAGTCCATAACCGCAGCGCCGTCGTCTACCGTCATCAGTTCAGTGAGGTACGGGTGGTCAAGTAGGGCACTGCGAAGGCCGAGGCACCAGTGCACTGCGGTGCTTTCCCAGTTCGCGTAGTCGTGGAATTCGAGTCGCAGCAACGAAAAATGCCGGGCAACGAGCGTTCGAATGAGGTGTTCCCTGCTGCCGACCTGTTGGTAGAGCGTGCGGGTGGAGATCTTCAGCTCAGCGGCAAGTCGGCGAGTGGTGAGCGCGCCGGTCCCTTCGGCATCGAGCAAGCCGAGGGCTCGCTCGTAAATCACTTCGGCAGGGATCAGCGGCTTGGCCATGGCGCAATGGTATGTCGCATCATGCCGGCGCCATTTTCGGCGCCTCCCACAACGGGAAGACCTGCTCGGGATCACATTGCTCGTCGACGATCCATTTGCACATCCGGCGTACCGGCTCCATGGCATCCTGCGGAATCGTGAAGTTGACGCTGGCGGCATAACCAAGGGAGGTCAGCCGCTGCGCGCCGAACAGCGGAAGCCTATCGCGCAGTTGCGTTTTCAGTGATTCGGGGTAGATGCCGATGGTCTGGGTGTAGGCGTTAACCGCGTCGGTGACTTTCTCGATGGAGTCAACGGGAACGATGTTGGCCACCCGGCCTGACAACAGCGTCGAGTAGTGCACCGCCTCATCGAGTTGCGAGACGATGATCGCGCCCTCGGCGTCCTCACCACCGAAGACCTGGTACCAGTCCTCGGTGAGCCGGGACCCTTCGATGTTCTCCAGCAGCGTGCGATTGACCACCTTGGGTTTGGTGCTGATGTAGTCCGGCAGTGACACCAGAGACTGGTAGATCAGTTCACCTAAACGATTGGCGTTGGCCAGGCCCGCGTCGTCGGTGCCGCTGAGCACGTAGATGATCCGGGCATTCACACAGCCCTCTTGGTTACCGGCCCCGATGTCGCACGCGGCGCGCTTAGCGACTTCGCGCAGTGTCTGCTCATCGGTGAAGGCTTCGGGGCCGATGATGGTGGCGCTGCGCTTGGGGTCCAGCGCGATCAGCTCCAGACCCGGCTGTATGTAGCGAGTGACATGCTTGACCGAGGCCAATCCGCCCCAGGCGACGATCTTTTCGACGTGTTCTGGTTTGTACAGCTGCTCTTCGATCTCAGTGTCGCCGCCCTTCCAATACCCGACAGCAAGGTGTTTGGTGACCGGGTGATCGGGAGCGATATCGGCCAGCGTTCGTGCGATGGCCATGGCGGTCAACGGGTCGTTGGACGGCGCCTTGATGACGGCGTCGCTGCGGGTCAAGGCGTTGCGCAGCACGGTGATGCCGGCGACCAATCCCCCGTTTCCGGCGGGGATGTGCAGGGTGCGGGCACCAAATGCGCGCACCCGGATCTGACGCCCGTCCAGAAGCTGCCTCGGCACCCAGCCCTCGAGGTAGTCGATCCCGACCTGAGTGTCGGCCAGTTCGCGCATGGAGTCGCGGGTGAACATCGCCGGTAGCGCGACATAACCGGTCCGTAGGATCGATTCGGGCATCGGATTGGACACCAGGCACGCCTCAAAGGCTTCCTGGATGTACGCGTTGCGCTCGAAACTCAGCTCCTGACCGAGTTCAGCCAACACATCAAGAATCTCGTCGAGAGATATCTCGTAGAGATCGGCCAGATCCATGGGGCTGGGCAGCGGCAGACGGTGTGCATGCTTGGCCGGATCAGGCGCCTGGAACCGGTGCTCCAGACGCGTGGCGAACTCGATCAGATCGCCGTCGATGACCTCACCGCGGATAAACAGCGGGACAGTGAAGGTGCTCATGCCTGGAACTCCTTAAGGAAGTCGATGGCCTCGTTCTGCACCTCGTGGGTTGCCGCGCAGCTGATCTTGTCTTCCTGACCGTCCTTCTTCTCGCTGAACCGCATGATGGTGTGTTCAAGCGCCACACTGGTACGGCCACACTCACACGGGGTATTCCAGTCGATGGTGACCTCGTCGCCGGTGATGACACCGCCCCAATGGCTTTGGTTGACCACGTCGTACACCGCGAACCGGCCGGTCTGGCGACCAGCGCGCGGTAACGGCGCACTGGTGTCGGGATCGAGAATGAACGGAATAACCCACGGCTGCAGGTGGTACCGGCCTTGTTCGCATGCGAAATGCACACCGTTGTGTTCGGAGAATGCGTAGCCTTCCTGGATTCTCACCCCGCCGTAGAACTCTCGGATCACATCCATATAGCCCTCGGGAAGCACCTGGCCTTTGGCGCCGCCGCCGGTCAGAATTGCCGAATTGGAGGCGAATTCGGCGCGGGCACCTTCCTTCAGACCCGCAGCAGCCAGGTTGTACATCAAGTTGTACGTGCTGGTCATGAACACCCGCCGACCGCGTAGCTGGGTGGTCATCCGGGCGACGAACTCAGGCACCTCGGTCATCTGACGCTGCTGCATGGCGATGAATTCGCCCTTGCGTGCCGCCAGTTTCGGGTCAAGCTGCAGCCGGTCCAACTCACCTTTGGCCGCCGCGGCACGCATCTTGTTGGCCAGAAACATCAGATCGGTATCCATGGCACCGGAATACAAAGGGTGGAAACGGCTTTCGTCGCCGCCGGTGAATTCGCGCTTCATCCACGGCACCATCCGGGTCATACCGAAACGGCCCTCGCTGAAATTGGGCCAGATGACATCGACCACCGGGTTCAGCTCATCGTCCGTCGGCTCCTTACCGAAAGTCTGGAACACCATGTTCTTCCAGATGTGCATGCCTTCGACGGTGATCGGCACATCTTTGGGGATCACCGAGAACGTCCCGGTGGTGCCCGAGGACGTGACGATCTGCAAGGGAGTCTGGCTTTCCAGCGCGTCGAGCCAGCCGTCGATGGAATCGCAACCGGTCACGTCGACCTTGGACAGGTCGTAGGCGGTCAGTTTGGCCAGCCACTTGGTCATCAGATCCCACCGGTTGTTATCCACCAGGGCAGCTGGATACGACTTGTACGCCGTGTGCGAGAACATCAGCGGCACGATGTCGTCAAACTCGTCGACCGCCGTGATCCCTAAGCGATCGGCCAACTTGCGGACCATCTCGATCTGCTCGCGATGCTCGCCGAAACGTTGGATCATCGCCGCACGTTGCAGCTCTTCAAGTTCAGCACGGTCCATGCTGTGCATCGGCGTGATCGATTCGCCGAAGTAGGTCAGCGGGCTGTTCATGAAGTTGTGGACCGATTTGGTGGATGTGGTCATCAGCGACTGCTCCCAAGGTTGTCTCGATGAGTCAACAATAAAACACCGTCGATGTTTTAACCTACGCGGGCGCCCGACCGTTGCGCAAGACCGTCGGCGGCAGATATCGGTCCGTCGTACCAAGGCAAGTGTTCAGCAACCAGCACATCGGAGTGCCAAATAGTCATCGGTAGAACAAAATTCGGCACTATTGCCGACGCCCCGCGATGAATTCGCTCCGGGGAAGCACCCGAACGGACTGGGACGGCGCAGGACGCCCGAAGGACTCCATCAGCCCGGCGGCAGTCCGTGC
The DNA here is from genome assembly GCF_029892685.1 of Mycobacterium sp. OTB74. Taxonomy (GTDB): domain Bacteria; phylum Actinomycetota; class Actinomycetes; order Mycobacteriales; family Mycobacteriaceae; genus Mycobacterium. Next base: position 131,217 of record NZ_JARXVD010000016.1, read on the forward strand.
GTGCACCGACCAGCCATGCTCGACCAGCCAGCTACCGAGGTATGGACGCGCACCCTTGAACCACAGGGAGCTGACATCACGTAAGAAGGTGTTACCGGCCTGCGCCGCAGACTGCTTGATTGTCGACAGCTCCACGCGCCGGTCTGCGGCCGCGGGCGGTTCCAGTGCGACAGCGGTGTCTGCTTCGACGGCGATGCGGCTGCCGGCAACCGACAGCGACTGGATACATTCGAACAACGTGTCCTGCCCGTCCGGGGGCAGATAGGCCAGCAACCCTTCGACCGACCACGCAGACGGGCGATCGGGATCGAAACCAGCGGCGCGCAAGGCCGCCGGCCAGTCTTGGCGCAGGTCGATACCGACGGGCCGGTAACCGCAGGCGGGTATGTGGCCACGGGTGGTCAGGACTGAAGTTTTGAAGTCGAGAACCGACGGCTGGTCGATCTCGTAGACCACGGCCCCGGTGGGCCAGCGCAGACGCCACGCGCGCGCGTCCAGCCCAGCTCCGAGAATCACGAACTGCTGGACACCGTCATCGGCTTCGGTAAAGAAGTCATCGAAGTATCTGGTCCGGCATGCCGCGTAGTCGAGCATGGCACCGACGCGGTCATCGGACTGCGATGCGGCGGCCGGTGCCACGAAAGGTGATCGCCAGCCCGCGGCCTGTGCAGCATCGACAAACATCGCCGCACAATCGTCGGTGAAAAGCGGTTCAGCACGGGTGGTTTCGTAAGCGCGGGCTGCGGCCATCGCCAGTGCAGTTTCACCGACCCCCTGCGCTACGTCCCACGAGTCACCTGAGGTACGCATCAGGCCCGACCTTTCCGCCATGATCAGCGTCCGTCGGAGGGGTTCTCGATGCGCTGCTGATATGCACGCCGAGCATCGCTGTCGAACTCCAAAAATGCGCGATCGGACCCCACGCGACGATTGAGCCAGCGTCGGGACCGCGGCCCCATCATCGACATCAGCGGCGCGACGACCCGCATCGACCGTGGAATAGTCACGTGGGTTGTCGGCTTCTCCAAGACTCTCACCACAGCCGCGGCGATCGTCTCCGGAGTCACCGGCTTACTACCCGACGGTGTGGTGATGCCCGCGATCAGTTCGGTCGTCGTGAACGGTGGCTGGACCGCGCTGATCTGGACACCGTGTGGCGCGAATTCGTCGGCCATCGCGGTCGACAATGCGATCACCGCGGCTTTGGTGCCCGCGTAGACCACCTCGCCAGGGACCGGCACCGAGCCGGCGAGCGAGGCGATGTTCACAATGTGTCCGCTTCGCCGGTCCACCATCTCCGGCAGTACGAGACGACATCCGGTCAGCACCGCACTGAAGTTCACCTCCACCGCGGTCTTGATGGCCTGATCGCTCTGTTCAAGAAAATGCCCGACCGGCATGACACCGGCATTGTTGATCAGGACATCGATGTGTCCGAGTCCATCGGCACGCGCACGGTCCAAGAAAGCGGCGAAGGACGACGTATCGGTGACATCCACCAAATGGCCGCTAATCGGCTCGGTGCCGGTCATGGTCGCCAGCGCGGCAGTAAGGCTGTCGGCATCTCGATCGCCGATGACCACGCGGGCGCCACGTGCCAGCAGCGCCTTGGCCGTCGCCAGACCAATTCCTCTGGCTGCGCCGGTGATAACGACGGTCTTACCTGCGATTGTGCTCATCTCATCTGCCAATCTTCTTGAGGCCGGCGGTGCCGATCGCACCGTCAACGCCGAGCCCGGCTGTTGAAGTTTCGGTTTGTGCGCTCACTGCCGGAAGCTGACCCAGCGGAAGTACTCAGTGTGCGCAGTCAACCGATGACCGGATCCGGCAGCACTCAGCGCTTGATCCTTGAAAATCCCTGCTGCCCGGCTCACCTGGTGCGACACCCGTCGCGGATGGGCCGCGATGTTCCCGGCCTCTGCGAGAGCTTCCCAACAGCCCGCGAGGGTCTTGTCCACCGCTGCCAGGTCGATCATCGCCGGTGTGTCCGCGACATCGCCGCACTTCACCACGACGACGGGGGGCGCGTACTCGTCGAGCGCCACCTCGGCCGTGTCGCGGAGCCTAGCGCCAAGGATCGTAATGGCCCGAATGTCGGAACTCGGCGGTACATCGACGGTCACCTGCCACCCCGCGAGCGCGCGATCGCAGATCGCACCACCGGCCGTTTGAGTGGCTTGGAACACCGACGACGCGATCACGTGCAGGCGATACCGGGTCGGGGCGGAGCGCGTCGCGGTCAGCAGTGGGTCAAGCAGTGGTAGTCCTGCTTCATGTGGTGCGATCATCGATGACCCTCCAATCGTGACGGTTTCCGGTAGACGATCTGTTGAATGCCGTTGCGCTCCAGTGCGCATGCGCCGATATGTACGGGCAGGAGCGGCGGGCCGGGGTTCACGACGCTAGGCCTGGGCGCCGGCGGGCGCGATTCGCGCCGACGACTGGTCGAAAGAAGTAGTGACGAACAGTTCGTGCGCAGCCCAACCCAGGCAGACGTTGATCGGCAGCGAGCCCTCCGGTAACCCACCGATGATCTCGATAGTCATGCCGACTCCGCGGACCGCGTAGGAGAACCGTAGGTGGGTTTGCCCAGAACGAGAACATGCTGGGCGATCATGTTGCGGAAAACGTCTACGGTGCCGCCGTAGATGCCGACCAGCGGCGCGAAGCGGTACAGATACTCGGCGTCTGCGGCCGAGGACCCGACGTGGCTCGCTGGCCTCAGTGCAGCCGCCGGGCCGAGCAGATCCATCAGATCCGGAGCTGTTTCACGCATGGTCTGGGCAATGGCCACTCGCCCGAATATTCCCGGAGTGCTTTGTGCCGCTTCGATTCTGGCGTGAACCCGTCCCAGCCGATAGGCGGCCGCGGTGTCCATCGACCCGCTGAGCTCACCGGCAACACCGTCAGCGACGCCAGCCATCTCGGTTCCTGCCCCGCTCATGATCGCAATGTCGGCCAGACCGTTACGATCGGGTTCGCGGTCGCCGTGTTCGGCGGCCAGCGGGCCGCTGAGCACGGTCCAGCCGCCATTGACCTCACCTATCCGGTAGATATCGGCCACCCTGACCCCGTCATAGAAGGTCACGTTGGTGCGCTCGCCGTCCACCGTACGGATGCCGTGCACCTGTATTCCGGGCGTGTCCAACGGCACCAGGAACATGGTCAGGTTCCGGTGCCGACGTCCCTCCGGGTCGGTCGTGGTCAGCAGAAAAACGTATTGGCAGTGGTGAGCGCCAGTGGTGAACATCTTCTGTCCGTTGATAATCCACTCATCGCCGTCACGTACCGCACGGGTTTTGCACGTCGCGACGTCCGACCCGCCCTCGGGTTCGGTGTACCCCATGGCGAAACGCACGGCGCCCGAGTACACGCCGGGCAGGATCGCCTCGACCAGCTCTGGATCGCCGAATCTGCGGACCGCGGCCAGAATCATCATGGTGGCGCCCCAGGTCTCCAGCGGTAGCTGCGCCCGGCGGCGTTCCAACGTCCAGATCCGACGCTGCAGCGGAACGAAGCCGCCTTCAGCGGCCTTGTTCGCCTCCGGTTCGAGCCAGCCTTCGCCTCCCATCGCGAGATGGATGTCCTCGATGAAGCCGTCACCGGAACGACGTTCGCGGTCGAGGGCCTCGGCGGTGACATGCCGGCTCAGGAAATCGCGTGCACGGTCACGGAATTCGCGGTGCTCCGCGTCCAATGCAACGGTTGAGAAGTCCACGTCATCCCTTCACTGCCACAGCTTGGCGGGCCCAGCGGTAGTCGGCCTTGCCGTTTCCGAGTCGTTGGATGCGATCCACGACCACGATGTCTTTGGGCACCTTGAAACGCGCCAACCGCGTAGCGCAGTATTCCCGAATCACCTTGGTACGCTCGGCATTCCAGAATTCCCCGCCAGTCGGAGCGACGACCGCTACGACCTCTTGGCCCCAGCGGTCGTGTGGCCTACTGGTGATAACTGCGTCAGCGATCGCCGGATGCCCGCGCAACACCTGCTCGACTTCTTCGACGAAGACTTTTTCTCCACCGGTGTTGATCACCAATGAGTCTCTGCCCAGAAGTTCGACGGTTCCGTCGGCACACAGACGCGCGCGGTCACCCGGGATCGACAACCGCTGCCCGTCGAGGACCGGGAAAGTGTATTCGGTGGCGGCCCGATCGTTGAAGTAGCCCAAGGGAACTCGGCCGGTGCGCGCAATCCAGCCGATCTCGGGCTCACCGGGCGCCAGCAGCCGGGTGCGATCCTCGGAGAGCACAACACCACTGGCCTGCATGGTCATCGTCGAGCCCTGTTCACTGTGTCGTGCCACACCGCTCGCCATACCGCCGGTCTCGGATGAGCCGTAGGTGTCTGCGATCGTCACATGCGGCAGCTGTTCCAGCAGCGCCTGCTTACGCTTAGGATGTGTTGCCGCACCACCAGTTCCGATTCGCGCGAGGGCAGAAAGATCGTAACGGCGTTCAGCCAGCGCGGTGGCCAGCGGCTCCGCGTAGGCATCGCCAACGATCGACATCACGATGGCGCGTTCACGTTCGGCAGTGGCCAGCACCGAATGCGGATCGAACCGCTGTCGGTTGTCGTGGACCACGGCGGTACGACCGCTGAGAACTGCGGTCAGCGCGGTCGACAACCCGGCGGTGTGCATCAGCGGCGGTACCGCGAAGAACGGGTCGGACCGCTCGGCAACGGCATCGGAGATTTCTTGGGCCGAGCCGTATTCCGAACCGGTCATGGTCGAGATATAGGCATCGGCCTGGCGCCAGAGCACACCTTTGGGCCGTCCGGTGGTCCCGCCGGTGCACACCATGATCAGATCGTCCGGTGACCCCGTAACGGTGTCTCCAGCGGACGATGCGTGGACGGCGTCGTCGAACATCACCGACCCGGGTGTGGCATCTGCGGCCGAGCCGTCGTCGACGACGATCCGTATCGTGCAGGCGCTCGGCGTGGTGGCGGCGACCACCGGAGCCAGCGAACGGTGATAGATGACCGCACGCGGCGCGACGTAGCCCAACAGGTCGGAGATTTCGGTCGGGGTGTAGAGATGGTTGATGTTGACCGGCACCACCCGAGCCCGCAGGCAGGCCAGGAAGGCCTCCACATAGAGGTCGTTGTGCATGATCAGCGCCACCCGGTCCTGATCGCATTCCCATCGCTGCCGATCCGGCCGCACATCTGCGACCCCGAGGCCCTGGGCGGTCAGGTAGCGCGCCAGGCCGTCGATCACTAAGTGGGATTGAGCAAAAGTCGAGCGCCGCTGCCCGCACACCGTCATCGTCCGATCGGGCACCACAGTGGCCACTGCATCCAGAACAGCGTTTACGGTCCACTCTGTCATCGGCACGCTTTCGTGTTGTTCATCGGCAGGCACGGCAGCTGCGGTATGCGGATTCCCTTGGGCAACGCCGGCCGACGCTCGACAAAAAACACGGACGTCGAGCCGGTACAGGACTAGCAGTAAGAAACCATCGGTGTTTTAAATGTAATGGTCCGGCACCACTGAGCACAAGGGGCAAACCGGCTCATGCGCGCGAATGCAACGCCGTGACTAAATCCGCCAGATCGTGCGAATCAGGCCGGTAACCCGGGAAGTAGCAGCAGACGTCGGTGGCTTGGGTGCCGTACCGGGCATAAATCTGCGCTGCGCATTCCTCCGGCGTTCCGGCAACACCATAAGTCCGCACCATGTCGTCGGTGATCAAGGCCCGCATCGCACCGTAGTCACCCTGCTTCGAAAGCGTGTTGAGTCTGGGCTGCAAGTCACCCCAGCCCTCGATGTCCAGAACCGCACGATAGGCCGGCGTAGACCCGTAGAACGCGATCAGACCGGCAACCCGGCCAACGGCCGTCCGCAGCGCCTCGTCGCTGCGACCAACGGCGACCATTGCCTGCGCAATCACCTCGAAGCCGTTCGACGAGCGATTGGCGCGCTCCAACCCGGCGTTGATCGCGGGCACTGTGCGTTCGGCGAAATGCTTGGTGCTGTTGAACGGCATTACCAGCAACCCATCGCCGAATTCGGCAGCGTTCCTTGTCATCAACGGCCCAAGCGCGCCCATGAGGACCGGCGGCGGCCCAAACGGATTCGGGCCGGGGTTGAAATTCGGGGGCATCAGGGTGTGCGTGAAGAACTCGCCGCGGAAATTCAACGGGGCTTGCCCCTCCCACGCCGAGAAGATGGCTTTGACCGCCGCCACCGATTCACCCATCCGGGCAGCGGGCTTACCCCACTGTGCTCCGTATCGCTTCTCGATGTGTGCTCGAATCTGCGATCCCAGCCCCAGCCGGAATCGACCCCCACTGAGCACCTGGAGGTCGTACGCCGCGTGCGCCAGGTGCAACGGGCTGCGGGGCCCGGCGATGGCGACATTCGTCATCAGGCGCAGGTTGGTTTCCTCGGCCGCCAACACCAGAGGCATGAACACGTCGTGCTGGCCCTCGAACGAGAAGATTCCGTCGGCGCCCAAATCGGCGATGGCGCGGGCGCTTTGGCGCGCATTTGTCGGCGCACCATCGACTTGAAAGTGAACTCGCACCGGATTGCCCTCTCCGTAATTTGGATGCAGCGGACCGGGGCTGCGCACCGCGCCAGGGCGAATTCGCTCTTGTGATGTGACCCCACCACTGCTAGAAAATCATTGTGGTTTTATCGCACGATACCGCGCGCAGGCAAGTCCCCCTATCCCTCCCGGAGTCACAGGCCATGAGCCAACAGATGCCCGACGCCAAGGCGTCGGACGATGCCGGCATCTTGGCCGACCCTCACGCGTACACCGACCCCTGGCGCCTGCACGACACATTGACGCAACTGCGCAGAACCACGCCGGTGACGCGTGTGCAGTCTGTTGACTACCGGCCATTCTGGGCGATCACCAAACATGGCGATGTCCTTGAAATCGAACGCGACAACGAGAATTTCATCAACGCTCCCCGCCCCGTACTCATGCGAGCGGACTATGAGGAGATGCAGGCTGCCGCACATGTGAGCACCCTCATCCACATGGATGATCCGCAGCACCGAAAGGTGCGCGCGATCGGCGCCAATTGGTTTCGCCCGAAAGCGATGCGGGCCTTGACCACTCGCGCGCAGGAACTTGCCCGACAGTTCGTCGACACGATGGCAGCCGAGGGACCCGAGTGCGATTTCGTCCAGCAGGTCGCGGTGAACTATCCGCTGTACATGATCATGACGCTGCTCGGCGTGCCCGAATCCGACTTCGCCTTCATGCTCAAGCTGACTCAAGAGCTGGTCGGTTCGGAGGACTCGGAATACCGACGTACAACCAGCGAGGACGAGCAGATGTCCGCGCTGCTGGAGATGTTCGCGTACTTCACCTCCCTGACCGCCGCGCGTCGCGAGCACCCGACCGAAGACCTGGCATCGGCCATCGCCAATGCGACCATCGATGGTGAACCGCTCAGCGATATCGACACCGTCTCCTACTACCTGATCATCGCAACCGCCGGTCATGACACCACCAGTTCGGTCATCTCTGGTGGCATGCAGGCGCTCATCGATTATCCGGACCAGTGCCGGCGCCTGAAAACCGATCCGGGTTTGATGCCGCTGGCCACCGAGGAGATGATCAGGTGGGTCACTCCGGTCACCGGCATGATGCGAACTGCCGTCCGCGACAGCATGATTCGCGGCGTGCCGATCGCGGCTGGGGAATCGGTGCTGTTGTCTTACGTCTCTGCGAACCGAGACGAAGACGTATTTCTCGAACCAGGGCGTTTCGATGTCGGCCGTGACCCGAACAAACACCTGGCATTCGGACACGGTGTGCACTTCTGCCTGGGTGCGGCGTTGGCCCGGTTGGAGATCACCAGCTTCTTCTCCGAACTGCTGCCACGACTGGGCGATGTGGAGCTGACTGCACCCCCGGAGCTGACGGCGACGACCTTTGTCGGTGGCCTCAAACACCTCCAGATTCGGCACTGCGTGAAATGAGCGACTCTCCCGATCAACTCCGAATCGAAAACCACGGTGCGATCAGAGTTCTGACCATCGACCGGCCAGAGGCCAAGAACGCGTTGCACGGACCATTGCGCACCGCGTTGCGGCGGGCTATGTGGGAAGCAGACAATGACGGGACCGTTGCCGCCGTCGTGCTAACCGGCGTCGATCCGGTGTTCAGCGCAGGCGTGGACTTCAAGCAGCTCGAACGTGGTTCCGACGAGACCGGAAACCCGTTGGACCCCACTCCGGCTGCGGTGATCCGAGCCATCCGCACACCGGTGATCTGCGCGGTCAACGGCGCATGCGTCTCGGGGGCACTTGAGCTGGCACTGAGCTGCTCGTTCATCGTCGCCTCGGACCAGGCCCGGTTCGCCGACACGCACGCGTTGCTCGGCGTAGTGCCGACCTGGGGTCTGACCGCCCTGTTGCCGCGCGCGGTGGGGGTTCGCAAAGCCCGCGAGATGTCGATCACCGGAGCTTTCCTCGACGCGGACGAGGCGTTACGGATCGGATTGGTCAATCACGTTGTCCCTCACGACCAATTGCTGTCATTCACCTTGTCGCTGGCGGCCCGGATACCGTCCAACAACGCTGTCGGTGAAATGTTGAATTTCTATCGGCAGGGCCAGAATCTGACATTGTCCGGTGCACTGACTTTGGAGACCGAGGCCAGCATCGGGCGTACCTACGACCTCACAGCATTCACCGAAGCGGGTAGGAGAATTTCCCGATGAGTATACGTTTCGCCGGAAAGCGAGCAGTGGTAACCGGAGCCAGTCGAGGAATCGGTGCCGGTATCGCGCAACGGCTCGCAGCCGAGGGTGCTGACGTCGTGCTGGTGGCGCGCACCCTCGACGGCCCCGGCGGCAGCCTGCGCGAATCCGAGCAGCGGTGCGCGCGGTACGGAACCAAGGTCGGGGTCGTGGTGGCCGACATCACCGATGATGGCGCGCGCTCCACCGTTATCCCCAAAGCAATGGAGATCCTTGGCGGGCCAGTCGACATCCTGGTCAACAACGCCGCTGCATCCACGGCCCAACCCATTACCGAGATCACCGCCGATCAGCAGCGACTGGCCTACGCAGCCAACGTGATCGCCCCACTGGACCTCGCACAGGCTGTCATCGACGGTATGCGCGCTACCGGCGCGGGCTGGATCGTGAATCTGACCAGCATCGGCGCCACGGTCATCGAGGGGCCACCGTTCTACCTGGGCCCACAAGGGTCCAAAATGGAGATCTACGGCGCCACAAAGGCTGCTCTTAACCGGATGACCGTGGGCCTGGCCGCAGACCTGTACGGGTCGGGTATCCGCGTCAACGCGGTCGGACCGCGGGTTGCTGTGATGAGCGAGGGATTCGCCGAGTTGATGGGCGACTCCCTTCCGGCCGAACTGTTCGAGTCGATCGAGGAGATCGTGGAAGCCGTTGTCGCACTGTGCGACTGCGATACCGAGGTCACTGGCAAAGTGCGTTACAGCCTGGATCTGATCGAGCAGTGGGGTCTGGACGTGCGCGGCTTGGACGCGTGCCCGACACCATCGGGGTCCTAAGACACCCCGGCCTGGCGGGGATTGCATGTACCGCCTGCGGCCCCCACATCGTCCATGGCGACTGAAAGTTCCCCAGGAGTTGCTTCGCCCCCCAGCGGGTCCCAGTTCTCCAGATATTTCATCGGCCGACACAGCCAACTCTTCGCTATACTGTTGTACATACAGTATGCCCGACAACATGGAGCTGTTGTGAACAAAGACGACATGATCCTGGTCAGCGTGGACGACCACATCGTCGAACCGCCTGACATGTTCAGGAACCATTTGGCCAAGAAGTACCTGGACGAGGCGCCGCGACTGGTGCACAACCCGGACGGTAGCGATACCTGGCAGTTCCGGGATGTGGTCATCCCGAACGTCGCGCTGAACGCGGTCGCCGGCCGGCCGAAGGAGGAGTACGGCCTCGAACCGCAGGGCCTCGACGAGATTCGCCCCGGCTGTTACAACGTCGATGAGCGGGTCAAGGACATGAATGCCGGCGGCATCCTGGGCTCGATGTGCTTCCCGTCGTTCCCCGGTTTCGCCGGCCGGTTGTTCGCCACCGACGACCACGACTTCTCCCTGGCGCTGGTGCAGGCCTACAACGATTGGCACGTCGAGGAGTGGTGCGGTGCCTACCCGGCCCGCTTCATCCCGATGACCCTGCCGGTGATCTGGGACCCGGTGGCCTGCGCCGCCGAAATCCGTCGCAATGCCGCCCGCGGTGTGCACTCCCTGACCTTCACCGAGAACCCCGCCGCCATGGGCTACCCGAGCTTTCACGACTTCGATTACTGGAAGCCGATGTGGGACGCCCTCGTTGACACCGAGACCGTGCTGAACGTGCACATCGGCTCGTCGGGCCGGCTGGCTATCACTGCCCCGGACGCCCCGATGGACGTGATGATCACCCTGCAGCCGATGAACATCGTGCAGGCCGCCGCGGACCTGCTGTGGTCACGGCCGATCAAGGAGTACCCGACGCTCAAGATCGCCCTGTCCGAGGGTGGCACCGGGTGGATCCCGTATTTCCTTGAGCGCGTTGACCGTACCTACGAGATGCACTCGACCTGGACCGGTCAGGACTTCAAGGGCAAGCTGCCTAGCGAGGTGTTCCGCGAGCACTTCCTGACCTGCTTCATCGCCGACCCGGTGGGTGTGGCCACACGCAATCACATCGGCGTGGACAACATCTGCTGGGAGGCGGACTACCCGCACAGCGACTCGATGTGGCCCGGTGCCCCCGAGCAGCTCGACGAGGTGCTCAAGGCCAACAATGTGCCCGACGACGAGATCAACAAGATGACCTACGAGAACGCGTTGAAGTGGTACCACTTCGACCCGTTCAGCCACATGTCCAAGGAGCAGGCCACCGTCGGTGCGCTGCGCAAGGCTGCCGAAGGCCACGACGTGTCGATTCAGGCGCTGAGCAAGCACGAACACGGAGACCGCAACAGCAATGCGCTCACCCAAGCCACCGCATCACAGCGTTAGCCGACCGGACCTTTGATACAGACCGTCATAGCAATGCCGTGGCCTAGGACGCGCACCAGGCCGGACCTCTGACCGAACGGCGCATTGGTACGTCAATTACTTCCCGCCCCATACATATTCGTGACGTTGATATGCCCATCGTCACCAAGAAGCCAACAAGCAGAGGATTGCCTGTGGAAGTTCCGTTCACCTGGAAGGTCACTGGCTGGTTCATGATCGGCTGGTCGGCCGAGTTCATGGCCGGTGAAACCAAAGCGCTGAAGTACTTTGGCGAAGACCTGGTTGCTTACCGCGATGGCTCCGGTGACTTGCATCTGATGGAAGCGCACTGCAAGCATCTGGGCGCCCACCTCGGGCACGGCGGCAAGGTCGTCGAGGACTGCGTGGAATGTCCGTTTCACGGCTGGCGCTGGGGCCCCGACGGCACCAACCGCTACATCCCCTATCAGCCGGAACGACCCAATCGCGCTCTGCGACTTCGGGTTTACCCTATCGCTGAACAGCACGGCTGCGTGTTCATGTGGTATCAGCCCAACGGCGAACCGCCGCGCTGGGAGTTGCCCGACATTTTCTTGAAGTTTCCACAGTTCGAAACGAATCCAGACGCGTTCTACCGGCCCTACCCTGAGTTCTCGCGGTTCGCCGAGGGCGAGCCGGTGCACCCACAGATTGTGGCCGAAAATGGGCCGGACAGTGCACATTTCCGCTATGTGCACGGGGCGACCGTCACACCGGTGTGCCTGGACTGGAAGGTCGTCGACAACGAGTGGCAGTTCCTGACCGGGTGGCCCGATGCACGCAGTGACGACCCCGAGAAAATGGCGCTATATATCCACAGCCACTTCTCTGGTCTCGGATTCGCGATCAGTGCGTTCGAGGGATCCTCGAACCACCGTCTGATCTTTGCCTGCACACCAGTCGACGATCACGTCTCGAACATGTTCTATTCGATCTGGTGGCCCAAGCAGCCCGGCGAAACCTCTGACATTCCACCCGAGGAGGTTCGTGCACGGGTCGAGAAGCAGTTCCTTGTGACCGTGTGGGACGACCTCGATATCTGGCGCTACCAGAAGTACGTCGAACGACCGTCATTGTCCAGGATCGACGCGAAACCTTATATGGCCATGCGTAAATGGGCGACGCAGTTCTATGAAGTGCCGCCGACCGGCGCACCGGCCACGACGTGACATGCGCTGCACCCGGTGGCCGCCGACGCCGTGCCAGTCGGAGGTCGCCAGGGCTCCCTCGCCCTGAGTATGGGAGGTGTGGGTTAACTCCGCTCGACCTAACCTGTGACGGGTCGGTACTACCTTGCGACAGAAGAGTATTGCGGCTTTCCAAGGCCTAGCGCGTATTGCGCGATCATGTTGCGGAACACCTCAAGCGTCCCGCCGTAGATCCCGGCCAAGGGTGCGAAGCGGTACATGTATTCGCTTTGGCCCCCGTCGACGCCGCCTACGGCTCCGTGGGTGAGTGCCGCTGCCGACCCCATCATGTCCATCAGATCCGGTGCGAGATCCCGCATCATCTGGGCCTGAGCGACCCGCCCGAAGATATTGGGGGTGCTCAGACCGGCTTCGGCCCGGGCTGTCGCACGTCCAAGTCGGTAGGCCACCGCATCATTGTCGACTGACCGGTGCCCCAACTGATCGACGCGCCCGACGCAGGCCGATGCGCGATCGAGGGCCAGCGACATGTCGCCGGCCTGATGATCCAGGATCGAAACATCATGCAGGCCTTCGGTATCGGCGTCGACTGCGCCGTGTTCGACATCGAGCGGACCACGCAGTACCACCCAGCCACCGTTGACGTCGCCGATCCGGTATCGATCGTCGATCCGGACATCGCTGTAATAGACGATATTGGTGCGGTCTCCGTCGACGGTTCGAACGCCCTGCACTTCGATGCCGGGCGTATCCAGTGGCACCAGAAACATGGTCAGACCCTGATGTTTGGGGGCATCAGGGTCGGTCTTGGTCAAGAGGAACACGTATTGGCAGTGGTGGGCGCCGGTGGTGAACATCTTGGACCCGTTGATCACCCACCAGCTGTCGTCTCTGATTGCACGGGTTTTGCAGGTCGCGACATCGGAGCCGCCGTCAGGTTCGGTGTAGCCCAGGCACATCCGAATGTGGCCGGAGTACACCCCGGGCATGACTTCGTCACGAAGTTCCGGTGAGGCCATCTCTAGGACGGTGTATGCAACCAGTGCAGTGGTGCCCCAGGTGACCCATGGGATGTGTGCGCGCCGCTTCTCCAACTGCCACAAACGTGCCTGCGCAGGGCTGAAGCCACCGTCGGCTTCGGCAATCAGTTCTCTTTCCAGGTATCCGGCTGCTCCGAGCGCCAGATGAACCTGTTCGTCGAAACTGTCCCCAGATTCGCGCTCACGCTGCAGAACTTCCTCGGTGACGTGGTCCCGAAGGAATGCGCGGACTTCAGCGGCAAATGCCTTGTCGCCCACTGACAGATCAATCTGCGAGAAATCCACGCGGATACCTAACTTTCCACCCGGGTCGCCCGTAATCGAGCCGGTGACCATCGCACCGCGCGATCGGTCGGCGTCGTCGAGAGCCGCCGTTCAAACTCGTGCCTACACGACATACCGTAACGGTTACAGTATGTTTCTCATTATGTCGGCATCGCACGGAGAACGCAATGCGACGTTGGATTTGGCATCAATGCCGCGCAGGGACCTCGTTATCAGCGGGAAAGCCACTGCTGTTGAAGCCAATACAGATGCATTGCGCGCTAACACGTTCCCCACACCGCCGGGATCACATCAGCGTCTAGGCACCAGCACCAGGCACACTGGCCGAATCACCTGCGGCCGCTATCGAAGGACGTCAGCACGTTGAATCAACAACCTCCGGGCCGCCTCGCCCCTCTGGCCGGCAAGACCGTCTTCATTTCTGGTGCAAGCCGCGGTATTGGCCTGGCTATCGCGAAACGGGTCGCCGCCGATGGCGCCAACGTGGCGTTGATCGCCAAAACAGCTGAACCACATCCAAAGCTGCCCGGCACGGTCTACAGCGCTGCCAGAGAGATCGAGGAGGCTGGCGGGCACGCACTACCGATTGTCGGCGATATCCGCGACAGCGAAACCGTAGAGGCGGCTGTTGCACACGCCGCAGAACAGTTTGGTGGCGTCGACATCTGTGTGAACAACGCCTCGGCGCTCAATACGGACCCGGTTCTCCAGCTGCCGATGAAGAAGTTCGACTTGATGAATGGGATTCAGGTCAGGGGAACCTACGCGGTGTCGCGTGCCTGCATTCCGCACATGATCGGCCGCGAGAACCCTCATGTGCTCACGATGTCGCCACCGATCCGACTCGAACCGCGGTGGCTGGCGCCGACCGCGTACACGATGGCCAAGTTTGGTATGACACTGTGTGCGTTGGGTTTAGCAGAGGAGTTACGCGCTGCCGGCATCGCCTCGAACACATTATGGCCACGCACCTCGGTGGCAACTGCGGCAATTCTGAACCTGCGAGGCGAGGAGCCAATGCGGCAATCGCGCAAGCCGGAGGTGTGCTCCGATGCCGCTTACCAGATATTCTTGCGACCGGCTCGCGACTACACCGGTCAAACTCTGCTGTGTGAAGACGTACTGATCCAAGCCGGCGTTCAGGACCTGTCGGTCTACGACTACTCCCCCGGTACCGAACTCCGAGTCGACATGTGGGTCGACACCGCCAATCCTCCCGGATACCGAAACCCCTGAACCACAGCGATAAGGGACCTGTCGCAAACCCTGCTGCCGCTGATCAACTTCAGTGGAAATTTGGGGCTGGCAACGCGATCAGTCCGATTTTCGAACGCGCCCGATCTGCCCAGCCCCAGCGCCAGTAGCTGGTCGAGCCGGTCGGCCATTTTCCACCGGCGTACGCAGCAGCACGGTACTTCTGGAAAGTGACCCGCAACGACGCCCGCAGGAGCGCGGTGCGCGCTGCCCAGCAGGAAACGGTATGTGCCTCCCGCTTTGCCATCAGCTACGCGAATCTGCGCGCTAACGCTGCCGCCGTCGCATGTTGGGCGGACTGGCGCCGCCCAGGACAAGTACGCCACGGCCGGCCAGGCGGAAGTGGCAGGCTCAGGGCGTGCGGAAGGCGACGGTAGGTGCAGTGAGCCAGCCCAACAGCCACCACAGTGGGAGTGGACTGGCGGCGGCTTGATGTCGAGTTATCTGGCGGCCTCGCATGCCGCGCGTGCCGCCGGCGTCAGCGCTCCCATGTTCAGCTCCCATGACCGGACGGTGTTAGCTCGCCACCCGGCCTTGTGCAATGGTTCATTGGCGGCGATGGCTTCGGCTTCCTCGCGACAGTCGGCGCGGATGATGGCGATGCCGTCCACGGGGCCCCCGGCGTCGCGATCCAGCGGACCCGCGGCCAACAGGCGGTTCTGATCCTCCAAATCAAGTAGGTACCGCAGATGTTTGGCCAAAAGCGCAGCACCTTGCATCGTCGGAGGACTCTGAAACTTATCGGTGGCGTGCATAACTATGGCGAACAGCGGTATCTTCGCCATCCGCGCCTCCAACTGCTGAAGTTCGGGCGGTAAGACAGTCATTCTCGTGATCCTCCCTGCTAGGTTACTCATCGGTAGTTGCCGGTATGAATGGCGCGACCAAGGCGGAAGGTGTTGCCGCGCCGGTGTGGATGGTGTGGGTTCCGCGATTTATGCTCGCCTTGTGGCGGAACACGGGATAACGGTCGGCGTCGTGTCCGACAACTTCGATAACGAGTTGCGAGCCGGCCTCGAAATGCGTGCTGCTGGGCCAAATCTCGATCGTCATCTCGGTGGGCTCGCCGGGGTTTACGGGCTCAACCGTTCGATGGGTGTGGAATGGTCGCTCGGGCCGGCTGCGTGTCGCGTCGAGTTCGCGGTGGGAACCGCGCAGCCATCCCTTTGCGAGACCATCGTTGGCGTAGCCGTTGAAGCCGTAGAACGGCACTACCACGCCTGCGGGATCGCGCTTACGAACCGCGACGAACAGGTCCAGGTCTATTCCCTCGTCGGTGCTGATCCAGACGGTCAAGGCCATGCTGCCGGTGATCTCGGTGTCTTCGGTGAATCTGCGGGTGAATGTAACCCGATCCGGGTGTCGCCGCCGTGGCATAGCGGTGTAGGAAGCTGTGGCGGCGAGGGTGTTTGGTTGTAGCGTCAGGCTCATTGACGTGGCGTCGAGGTACAGCGTCTGCAGTGTGGCGTGCGGGAGAGGCCAGTGCGTCGAGGTGCGAACTCTGTACCGGGTGCGGGTATGCCGGAGCTCGTAGCGGACCGCGGGCTCGCCGGGCCAGTCAACCGACACGGCCTTGAGGAAGTGGTCGAGGAAGCGGCGCTGCAACTCGAGCGCTTCGGCCGAATAGTAAGTTTCCCATTTTCGGCGCCCGTGGACGACTAGCCATTTGAGCCCGCCGAGTTGCTCATAGGCCAGCAGTGTTCCGCGGGTGTGGAGCCCGTGATCTGACCAGCTTGCCGCCACCAGTGCGGGCACGTCGATGGCACCAACGTCCGGCCGCTTGGCGGCCCAGTAGGCGTCGTCGAGTGGGTGGCGGCGGCTGTCGCCGAGGAAGTCTTCGCCCATGGCGGTACCGCGGTGGGTGCCGCGCCGCATTCGAACGTTCCACCAGATCGGAACGAACCCAGTTTCGGGGATGCCGCCGTGGTAGGCGAACTCGCGCAACAGGTCCGAGGCACCTTCCCAGGCCACGATCGCCGCCAGGCCGCGAGGGCGCAATGCGGCGACGCGCCACTGCGACATACACAAGTAGGACACTCCGTTCAAAGCGACTTTGCCGGTCGACCATGGCTGGTCAGCGGCCCACCCAATGACTTCGGCGTAGTCGCGGGCGTCTTGATCGGTAAGAAAACCCGCGATCCCATCGGAGGTATGCATTCCGCGCGCGTCGCCCTGAACGACCGCGTAGCCGTGGCTCGTCCAAAACAATGGATCGGGCGATTCGAATCCCGTCATCGGTGAGCGGTTCAGCCGGCCGAATCTCACCCCGCTCAATCGCATCGCCAGCATCCCGATGCGGTCGGGCGTGTTGTCTTTGCCATAGGGTGTCATCGACATCACGACGGGCGCTACATGGTCAGGCCGAAAGACGTTGACCCGCAAGGTGACACCGTCCGGCATGGGCACTGCGACATTCTTTTCGACGATGATGCCGGCCACCGCGGCGGTGCTGGACCGCATCATCGGACCTCGACCCCGAACGCCGCGACGTTGGCTGCCGCCCACGCCGCATAGCGTGTTCCCTCCCTGCCGAGCGGCACATCCGGGCAGTCAGCGATCGATCGCGGCGCCTCGCCCCTCATCGCCACCTTCTGGCGCGCTATGGGGTCAGGCAGCCGTCGGACCAGTAACGCCACATGCTCCTCAACCGAGACTTCCACGATGGTGATCGGCCTGTTGAGCACCTCGGTGAGCACACTGACTCGGTCTCGGGCGCTGAGCCACTCCGGTCCCAAAAGCCGCCGCGTTGGATGGGGCTCATGTTCATGCGCGATGAGCTCGGCCACCGCGCCGGCCGCGATGTCGACGGGCGCGATGGGCACCTCCAAGGCGTCGGGGAAGGCGGTGATTACCTTTGCGCCGTCGCGGATGGACGTTGACCATTCGGCGGCGTCGTTGCTCATAAACATTCCCGGTCGCAGCACAGCCAGCGAGTCGCCCAGAACCCCGCCCAGCACCGTCTCCTCGCGCTGGTGGCTTGCCGCCATCACCGAATCCGGATACAACCCCACCAAATCTGAGGACAGCAGCACCGTGATCGGCAGCCCGGCCTGGGCGATGTCGGCGCCGATACGTGCCAGATCTTGTTCCTGCAGCATCGGCGGCAGATTGAGAAAAATACCGTCGGCGCCGGCTAACACAGACCGAAAAGCCTCGGCGTCGCGCACGTCGGCCGGGCACGACGTCACGCCGGGTGTCCAGGATCGGGGATGGCGCGATATGGCCCGGACCCGCTGACCCGCCCGGATTATGCCGTCCACGACGTGGTGGCCCACCTGACCGGTGGCGCCCACCACCACAATCTCTCGCGCACATTCGTTGGGTGACACAAAACTTATGGTAACACCAAATTTGAGCTAAGATAGTGGTGTGGTCGAGGGATTACGGGAACGCAAGAAACTGGCTACTCGGCGCGCGATCAGCGATGCGGCCACCGGGCTGTTCATGACGAAGGGCTTCGAAAA
>NZ_JARXVD010000017.1 GCF_029892685.1 Mycobacterium sp. OTB74
ATCCAAAACGTCCGCATCCGCGCACGCAAACCCGGTCGAGAACCCACAACACTCCTCAATCAGAAGGGGTGTTGCATCGATCCCTTGAACCCGCCCGGCCTTATCGGGCACGGAGCGGTTCTCGGTCCAGCCGGTGGCGATATCGGTGACCGTCAAGGTAAAGGCATGCGACCCAGCCGGGTTACCGCCGTCATGGCAGACCAGGTCGATTTCGACGAATCCGGGTCGAGCATCGTCCCAGTTGGCCCAGGTGCGCACCGGGATCTGGCGTTTGAGCAGCGATCCCGGCTTGGTGGTACAACGCCCTCTGAGCTGGCATTTAGCACGTTCGGGAGCCAGACGGCGGTCGATGGTGGCCGCCGACATCGACACCAATAACTCGGCAATGTCCTCAGTGATGTCCAGTTCCCCGAAGTGGCGCAACACCGCCACCAGTTCGCCGAGCATTGGCGCTAGCCGCTTGCCGGCGGGCATTCCCAGCACCATCCAGCACACCGTCAGTGCCGCGATGACATCCGGTCCGTACTTCACCGGCCGGGGCGGCCTGGGACGTGCGACCTTGGGCCGCAAAGCTGACTTCAGCGCCTTGCGGGCATGGCTGCGATGCCAACCGGTATTGGCACACAACTCATCGAGAATCCGGCTTTTGCCGCGCTTGCTCGCCAGGTCGTAACGAACGGCGGTCGTCTGTGCCACGGCTTTGCGCTCGGCCAACGTCAACCCCATTTCATGGGCGTACGCGCGCATTTGCACTGAGGCAACGACTCACCCGTTCGCGCGCATTTCTGACGAGTCAACGCGTGCCGATTCTTGTCGGTGACTCGAACTAGTGTTCGAGTATGACCATCGACCGGGCCGCGATCGAGGAGGCCTACGCCGAACTCGAAACCCTGCACGCCCGACTCGCCGCCTTCGACTACACCGGGCTCGCCGTGCCCGACCTGCTGGAATTGCAGTCCCGCCGCGAGAAAGTGTCCTGCGCCGGCGCGGTGGTCGACCACCAGATTCTGGCCGCGCTGCAGGCCCAGACCACTCCGACAGCGATCGGCGCCAAAAACTGGGCCGACGTCCTCACCATCCGGCTACGGATCAGCCGCGAGGAGGCCCGCCGCCGGGTCCGCGATGCGGAGAACCTGGGTCCACGATCCTCGCTCACCGGCGAACCCCTCGAACCACTGTGGCCCCAAACCGCCAAAGCCCAGGCCGACGGCGCCATCACCACCGACCACGTCAAAGCGATCGGTCACTTCCTCACCAACCTGCCCACCTGGGTCGACCCCACCACCGCCGTCCAATGTGAACAGACCCTGATCACCGCAGCGCGCCATCAAACCCCCGAAGAACTCCGCCAAGCCGCCAACCAACTGCGCTACCTGCTCGACCAGGACGGCCCCGAACCCGACGACCGTGAACGCGCCCGCCGCCGCGGCGTCACAATCGGGCGGCAAGGCACCGACGGCATGTCTGCGATCACCGGATGGCTGGACCCACAAGCCCGCGCCACGCTCGATGCCGTCCTGGCCAAATGGGCCGCCCCCGGCATGGCCAACCCCGACGACCCGGCTCCCTGCACCACCGGCACCCCGAGCCAAGCCCAGATCGACGGCGACACCCGAAGCGGGGCCCAACGCAACCACGACGCCCTCACACTGCTCGCCCGTCACGCCCTCGCCTCGGGACAGCTGGGGGAACACAACGGGCTGCCAGTCTCGGTGATCATCACCACCACCCTGCAAGAACTGCAGGCGGGCGCCGGGATCGCGGTCACCGCCACCGGCACCAAACTCCCTATCGGCGACTTGATCCGGATGGCCACCCACGCCCACCACTACCTCGCGATCTTCGACAAACACACTGCGGTGCCGCTGTATCTCGGACGGACCCGCCGCACCGCCTCACCGGGACAGCGGTTGATGCTGTTCGCCCGCGACCGTGGCTGCACCCGCCCCGGCTGCACCGAGCCGGCCGACCGTTGCCAAGCCCACCACGCCACCTGCGACTGGCAACACGGTGGCAGCACCGATATCACCGACCTCGCGCTTGCTTGCGGCCCCGACAACCGGCTCGCCGACGCCGGCGGCTGGCACACCACCATGAAAAACGGCCGCCCCCACTGGACCCCACCACCACTACTCGACGTCGGCCAACCCCGCACCAACCAATACCACCACCCGAGCCTGTACCCACCCGAGAACGAAGACAACGAAACAGACAGTCCAGCAAGCTGATACGACAAGCGCGATGGGTGCCGCGCTCGCACGCCAGCATGGCGAGCCGCGTGGCCGCACCGAGTCGCAATCGTTAGCCAACCGCGATGTATTCCGCGGCGTTGCCGCCATTAGCTTTGCTGCGCAACGTGTTTCACTTCAACCATGATTAGGAGTACTTGGCTCGGCAAAATGTTCCTGAGTGTGGTTGCCGCACTGATGTTGCCCGGTCTGATCGGTCTGGCCGGTGAGACGGCAAAGGCCGGCGCCTTCTCCCGTCCCGGACTTCCCGTTGAATACCTGCAGGTTCCGTCGGCGTCGATGGGACGCGACATCAAGATCCAGTTCCAAGGCGGTGGGCCGCACGCCGTCTACCTGATGGACGGCCTGCGCGCCCAGGATGACTTCAACGGCTGGGACATCGACACCCCGGCGTTCGAGTGGTTCTATCGGTCCGGGCTGTCGGTGGTCATGCCGGTCGGCGGCCAGTCCAGCTTTTACACCGACTGGTACCAGCCGTCCCAGGGCAATGGCCAGACCTACACCTATAAGTGGGAAACCTTCATGACCCGCGAGCTGCCGGCCTATCTGGCTGCCAACAAAGGGGTTTCGCAGACCGGCAACGCCGTCGTGGGCTTGTCCATGGCGGGCAGCGCGGCTCTGACATACGCGATCTACTACCCACAGCAGTACATCTACGCGGCATCGCTGTCGGGCTTCCTGAATCCGTCCGAGGGCTGGTGGCCGACGCTGATCGGGATGGCGATGAACGATGCGGGCGGATTCAACGCGCAGGACATGTGGGGCCCGTCAGGCGGCCCAGCCTGGAAGCGCAACGACCCGATGCTGAACATGAATCAGTTGGTGGCCAACAGGACGCGGTTGTGGATCTACTGCGGCACTGGCACCCCGAGCGACCTGGACTCCGGTAATTCCGGTGGCACGCTGATGGCCGCGCAGTTCCTCGAGGGCCTGACCCTGCGGACCAACGAGCAGTTCCGCGACAACTACCTGGCCGCCGGTGGCAACAACGCGGTATTCAGCTTCCCGGCGGACGGCACCCACTCGTGGCCGTACTGGGGTGCCCAGTTGCAGCAGATGAAGCCCGACCTGCAGCAGGTGCTGGGGGCTCAGAACGCCGCATAGGAGACCCGAGTCTCCACCAAGCCCAGGGAGCCTGCCGTTACCCCCGAGACGGCAGGTTCCCTGCCTGTTAGGACTACCGGGCCGCGCGCGAGCTTCAGGGCCGTAGCACCAGTTTCCCCCTGGTGTGGCGCTGTTCCAGCTGCCGGAACGCGTTCTGCACGTCGTCGAGGGCGTACACCCCGCCGATTGGAACCTCGAGCTCGCCGGCCGCGATCAGGTTCGCCAACTCCGCGAGGACTTCAGCGTCCGAGGCCTCCGCGCTGCCCTCGGCGCGGACACCGAATTGTTCAGCCGCGGCGAAATCGATGATGGTGTCCACCTTCTCCGCCGGGAGACCCAACTCATTAACTGCCAGCGCGACATAGCCGCCGCCGTAGAAGTCCAGCAACGCGTCGATCCGGCCAGAAGGCGACGCCGCACGCAACCGATCGGCCAACCCGTCGCCGTAGTTCACCGGTATCACCCCGTGCTCGGTCAGCCATGCGTCGTTGGACGGTCCGGCGACACCGAGGACCGTTGCGCCGGCCCGTTTGGCCAACTGAACGGCGATCGAGCCCACTCCACCGGCGGCGCCGGCCACCACGACCGTGTCGCCCGGTGACAACGCCACTGCGCGGACCGCCGCGTAGGCCGTCGACCCCGCCACTTGCAGCGACCCCGCTACTTCCCAGGGCACGGCCGGCGGCTTGGCGGTCAATTGGTCGACCGGGACCGTCACGTACTGCGCATGACTGGACCGCCGGTGAGAAAAACCCAGCACCTCGTCGCCCACGGCGAACTCGCTGACGCCAGGCCCCGCTTCTACCACCACGCCGGCTAGGTCGGTGCCCTGCCCCGACGGGAAAGTGGCCGGCCACACGTCGTCCAGAAAACCGTGACGGACCATGGCCTCGCCGGGATTGATGCCTGCGAATTTCACCGCGACCAACACCTCGCCGGTCTCCGGAACAGGTTTGGGCAGGTCACGTACCTCCAGTACGTCGATGCCGCCGTAACCGTCGAATTGCACTGCTCTGTTCATGCGCACTATGACCGCTGCCACAGTTCAGGTATTCCCCGCAGCATTCACCCGCAGCGCCTTTCGCTCTCAGCGATGCCCGGGAACAATCCGTCGCTCCCCAGGGTTGAGCGCATGAGATTCAACTTTCTGCAATTTTGCAACAGCGGGCACCGCCCGCGTGGAGGTAACGATGTCTGACGTCACCACAGCGCCCATCGCTGTTCCCGTCCTGTTCGTCACCGAACCGATCGTCCTGCCCGGCATGGTGGTGCCGATCGAACTCGATGACGCAGCCCGGGCCGCGGTCGACGCTGCCCAGGCCAGCGAGTCCGAGAAGCTGCTGATCGCACCCCGACTGGATGACCGCTACCCCACCCACGGCGTGCTCGCCTCGATCGTGCAGGTCGGGCGGATACCCGGCGGCGGTGCCGCCGCGGTGGTCCGTGGCGAGCGCCGCGCGCACATCGGCTCCGGCACCACCGGGCCGGGCGCGGCCCTGTGGGTCGAGGTTCAGGAGGTCGCCGACTCGGTCGTGACCGATGACACCCGCTCGCTGGCTGCCGAATACAAGCAGCTGCTGCTGGCTGTGCTGCAGCGCCGCGAAGCCTGGCAGATCATCGACGCGGTCAACAAGATCACCGACCCGTCCGCGCTGGCCGACACCGCCGGATATGCGTCATATCTGACCGATCAGCAGAAGCGTGAACTGCTGGAGACCGAGGACGTGTCCGCCCGGCTGCGCAGCCTGGTGGCATGGACCGGCGAGCACATGGCCGAGGTCGAGGTGAACGACAAGATCGCCGAGGACGTCCGGGTTGGAATGGACAAGCGGCAGAAGGAATTCCTGCTGCGCCAGCAATTGGACGCCATCCGCAAGGAACTGGGCGAGCTGGATCCGCAAGGTGCCGAAGGCTCCGGCAACCCGGATGACTATCGGGCCCGCGTCGAGGCCGCCAACCTACCGGAGAAGGTCTGCGAAGCCGCGCTGCGCGAGGTCGGCAAGCTCGAGCGGTCCAACGAGCAGAGCCCTGAGGGTGGCTGGATCCGCACCTGGCTGGACACCGTCCTGGACCTGCCGTGGAACGTCAAGACCGAGGATTCGTCGGATCTCAAGGGGGCACGCGGGATTCTGGACGCCGACCACCACGGGCTGGACGACGTCAAGGACCGCATCGTCGAATACCTGGCCGTACGGGCCCGTCGCGCCCAGCGCGGTATGGCCGTCATCGGCGGACGTGGTTCGGGTGCGGTGATGGTGCTGGCCGGACCGCCTGGGGTCGGTAAGACCTCGCTGGGTGAGTCCGTCGCCCGCGCGTTGGGCCGCAAGTTCGTGCGTGTCGCCCTCGGCGGTGTGCGTGACGAGGCCGAGATTCGGGGTCACCGGCGGACCTACGTCGGCGCCTTGCCTGGCCGCATTGTGCGCGCCATCAGCGAGGCCGGGACCATGAATCCCGTTGTGCTGCTTGATGAGATCGACAAGGTGGGCTCGGACTATCGGGGCGATCCCTCTGCCGCGCTGCTGGAGGTGCTGGATCCTGCGCAGAACCACACGTTCCGCGACCACTACCTGGAACTGGATCTGGACTTGTCGGATGTGGTGTTCCTGGCGACGGCCAACGTCATCGAGAACATCCCGTCGGCACTGCTGGACCGCATGGAACTAATCCAGATCGACGGCTACACCGAGGACGACAAGGTCGCCATCGCACGTGATTACCTGCTCCCCCGGCAGGCTGAGCGGGCGGCGCTGACCGACTCCGAGGTGACGGTGACCGACGCGGCGTTGCGCAAGATCGCCGCGGACTACACCCGCGAGCCGGGCGTGCGGCAGTTCGAGCGGCTGCTCGCCAAGGCGTTGCGCAAGGTCACGACCAAACTGGACTCGACCGAGGCTCCGATCGTGATCGACGAGCCGGATCTCGTTGAGTACCTGGGCCGTCCGCGGTTCACACCGGAATCCGCAGAGCGCACCGCGGTGCCGGGTGTGGCGACCGGTCTAGCCGTCACAGGTCTGGGCGGCGACGTCCTGTACATCGAGGCCAACGGCAACGATGGCGAACCGGGTCTGCAACTGACCGGGCAGCTGGGTGACGTGATGAAGGAGTCGGCGCAGATCGCGCTGTCCTACGTGCGGGCCCACGCCGAGCAGTTGGGCGTCGGCCCCAAGGCGCTCGACCGTCGCATCCACGTGCATGTGCCTGCGGGTGCGGTGCCCAAGGACGGTCCGTCAGCCGGCGTGACGATGGTGACCGCGCTGGTGTCGATGGCCACCGGACGTCAGGTCCGCGGCGATGTCGGCATGACCGGTGAGGTCACGCTGAACGGGCGAGTGCTGCCCATCGGCGGGGTCAAGCAGAAGCTATTGGCGGCCCAACGTGCGGGGCTGACAACGGTTTTCATCCCAGCGCGCAACGAACCCGACCTGGACGACGTCCCTGCCGAGGTGCTCGACGCACTGGATGTGCGGCCGATGACCGACGTGGCCGGCATCATCGCCCAGGCGCTGGAACCGGCCGCCGAGGTGACGACGGCAGCAGCCTGACCAACTGAACAACGCGACCAGACGCAAATGCTCCTGTTCACCTCCGGGTGGTGGGACATTTGCGTCTGCTCGCGTTAGATGGGGACATGCCCAACT
The DNA here is from genome assembly GCF_029892685.1 of Mycobacterium sp. OTB74. GTDB lineage: Bacteria > Actinomycetota > Actinomycetes > Mycobacteriales > Mycobacteriaceae > Mycobacterium. The sequence goes on from NZ_JARXVD010000017.1 coordinate 6,992, forward strand.
TCAACGACGTCAAACGGCGGATCGTCCACACCGTCCAGCGCCACGTGGCCAATCCGGTGGGCCGGCAACTTCCGGTCACCATGCTGGAGACCATCGGCCGCAAGTCCGGTGAACCGCGCCATACCGCCATCGGCGGCCGCGTGATCGACGGCGCCTTCTGGCTGGTCTCCGAGCACGGCGACCACGCAGATTTCGTCCGCAACATCAAGGCGAATCCGGCAGTGCGAGTGCGGATCAACGGTGAGTGGCGCACCGGTACCGCCCACCCGATGCCCGACGACGATCCGGTCGCACGCCTCCGCAAACTGCCGCAGATGAACAGCGCGGTGGTGCGCATGATGGGCACCGACCTGCTTTCGGTTCGCGTCGACCTGGACTGATTCGAGCCAGGCACGGCTCCTCAGGCGATGTCCGCCGGAGTCTCCTCGTCGAAGTCGATCTCTCGATGCTCGATCAGTTCGTGAATGCGGTCAGAGCCGATGCGAGCCCGGAACTCGTTGACCGTATAGCCGACGACCGTCCCCTCCGTAAGGGCACGAACAGTCGCGGTGCGCGGCAATCCGAACAGCGGCCCGATCTCGCCGAAGTAGTCCCCGGGCCCAGCAGTGAACAGCAGCACCGTCTTGCCGTCGGGAAGCTCGCGGGTGATCTCGAACCGTCCCTCCTTTACCACGTAGATCAAGTCCCCGATGGTGGTCTGCTCGAACACCAATTGCCCTGCCGCCAACTCGAAGACCTCGGGTTCCCGGTCGGTGCGCCGAACAGGTTCATGGTCCGCGGAGTTCCGTTGTCCAGCGCCGTGGTACCCGCGTAGACCACCGCGGCGGCGGCCTGCACTCCCGGAAGTTGTTGTGCGCGCGTAACTTCGGTCTGCGCGAAAGGCGATTAGCCCAAAAACGGTCCGGCGGCACCGTTCTGGATCATGAAGTAGTCGATGCCGAGTGCGTTGACGGTGTCGCTGGCCTCCACCCGAAAACCGTTGGCCAACCCGGTGAGCACCAGGGTCATGGCAAACACGAACGCGGTGCCGACGACCGCGATGACAAATCGGCGGCGCCGCCATTGCAGGTCACGTAATGCCGCGATCAGCATCTGTGGAATCTAACGCGTTCGCCCGCCGTCCAGCGGCAAGATAACCAAAGCGGATATTGCCGGCCTTTGGTGCAACACTTTCTGCATGGCCTATGACGAAGACCTGGCCAACCGGATCCGTGAACTGCTCGGCCCGGTCGGCGGCATTCACGAGAAGCGGATGTTCGGCGGGCTCGCCTTCCTGCTGAACGGCAACATGTCGGTCGCGGCCAGTCGCGACGGTGGCTTGCTGGTCCGCGTTGCACCCGACGACACCGAAAAGCTTCTGGGGCGCCAGCACGTTGAGCTCATGACGATGGGCGGCCGCGAGATGCGCGGTTGGCTGCACGTGGCGCCGGACGGCCTGAAGACCAAGCGACAGTTGCAGAGCTGGGTCGACCGCAGTGTCGGCTATGCGGCAACCCTCCCCGCCAAGTAAGGCGCGTTTGCATTCACCGGCGACGGGTATGCGTTGGATATGACACAGCAGGATATGACACCGCCCCAGGCTTGATCCGACATCCACTGCCATCGAAGGGAAGACTGACATGGCCGCCTCACCCACTTTTGTCATCGTCGGCGGCGGTCTGGCCGGCGCGAAGGCTGCAGAATCCCTGCGCAACACCGGCTTCGCGGGGCGGGTGGTTATGTTCGCGGCCGAGGACCGGTTGCCCTACGAGCGTCCGCCACTGTCCAAAGAGTTCCTCGCCGGCAAGAAGACCGTGGAAGAGTTCACCGTCCAGCCGGCGAGTTGGTACCCCGACCATGACATCGATCTGCAGCTGGCCACCGCAGTAACCACACTCGATCGCTCCGCGCACATCGTGGCTTACGGCGCCGGTAACCACGAGCACTACGACAAGTTGTTGTTGGCCACTGGGTCCCGCTCCCGCCGACCACCGATTCCCGGCTCTGACGCCCACGGTGTGTACTTCCTGCGGACCGTCGACGATGCGACCGAATTGTTGGCCCAACTCTCCGATGGTCGCCGCCTGGCGATAGTCGGCGGCGGGTGGATCGGTCTGGAGGTCGCGGCCAGTGCGCGCGGCCTGGGCACCGAGGTCACCGTGGTGGAATCCGCCGCGCTGCCGCTACTGGCGGCCTTGGGCCGCGAGGCCGCGGAAGTCTTCGCAGATCTGCACCGTGCGCATGGCGTGGACCTCAGACTGGGCACCACGGTCGAGGAGGTCATCACCGCGGAGCACGCCGCGACCGGTCTACGCCTGGGCGACGGCTCCACGATCGCGGCTGATGCCGTGCTCATCGCGGTCGGCGCCATGCCCAACATCGAGTTGGCCGAGCGGTCCGGACTAGTGATCGCCGCCGGAGGCATCGCGGTCGACGAGTCACTCAAGAGCAGCGACGACGACATCTACGCCGTGGGCGACATTGCGTCCGCCGAACATCCGTTGTTCGGCACCCCGATCCGCACCGAGCACTGGGCCAACGCCCTCAAGCAGCCGGAGGTCGCCGCGGCCGGAATGCTCGGCACCCCAGGCAGTTACGACGAACTACCGTATTTCTTCACCGATCAGTACGACCTCGGGATGGAGTACGTCGGGCACGCCCCTCACTACCAGGCAGCGGTGTCCCGCGGCGATCTAGGCAAACGCGAGTTCACCATGTTCTGGCTGGACGGCGAGCACCGGGTGCTGGCCGGCATGAACGTCAACATCTGGGAAGGACTCGACGACATCAAAACGTTGGTACGGTCCCGCCGACCGGTCGATGCCTCAGCCCTTGCCGATCGGTCGATCGCGTTATCCACGCTGGCGCAATAGCGCCCTACTCCAATCCGGCGCTGCCGTCTGGCTTGACGGTGATCGTGGCGCCGGCGATGTCTTGGCGGGTGCTGGTCTCGGCCTGCGACGGATCGGTGATGACCGCCAGAGCGCGGCTGCCCGCGGGCGTACGTACCGCGACGAACACCTTCTCCGGTATCCCGTCGCGGTTGAACGGAGTCGTCCAGGTCTCCACGGTTCCGGTGCCGGACCAGTCGTCCTCGGCCACCACCGTCGGCTCGGCATCAACCTCCGATTGCACGTCCTGCCAACGGAATTCACGCGTCGGCGGCTCGGTGCTGTACACCCCGAAACTGTGCTTGCTCAGGTAGCCGCCGTTGGCGGTGATCAGCCCGACCTGACCGGGGTTTGCGGTAAGTCGCTCGGCCATGGTGGCAATCGAATGTGACACGTAGTTGTTCCACGGCCCACCCGCAAACGTCAAACCTCCCGTCACCGTCAACGGGCGGGCCGGGTCATCCAACGGCAACCCGAGTTCGTTGGCGGCCACCTGCACCGCCGACGGGAAGCATGAATACACATCGACGGCATCGATATCGTCGATGCCCAGGCCGGCCAGCTCGAGCACCCGGCGGCCGGCGATCCGGATCGCGGGTGACCCGGCGAAGCTGGCACGCTCACCGATCAGATAGGTGTCATGGGCATCAGTGCCGGCATACGGGAAAACCCAACGCTCCCTGGGGATCTGCAGTTCGGTCGCCTTACCCACCGAGGTCAGGATCAGCGAGGCCCCCTGGTCCACCATGTTGTTCGAGTTCATCAATTTGGTGTACGGCCAGCTGATCATCCGGTTGTCCGGACCCGCCTGCCAAATCTGCTCGGCCGGCACCACCTCCCGGCTCCAGGCATGCGGATTACCTTGTGCCACCTGGCTGAACCGCGACCACAACTCGGCGATCCGGCGGCGGTGGGCATCCGAGCTCTCCCCCGCTGCTATGCGCAACGCCTGCTCGAACATCGGATACACATGCGACGGGGCGACCAAACTGATCTTGAGTTCGGCCGGACCGGCCATCTCAAACTCCGGATCACTCGGAGCCAATGGCACCGAGGCATCCTGCACGGTCCCCGTGAGCCGCTCACCGCGCGCCTTCAACCGCGTTCGGGTGCGCCAGGTTTCACCACCGGCGATCAGCACCACCTCATCGCGACCGGCCTGAATGTCCAGACACGCCTGGTTCACCAGAGACTGCGGCACATTGCCGCCGACCGGCGTGTACCGAGTGGCAGCATCGGCGGCTCCGATGCGCTGGGCCAGCAGCAGACCCGGATCGCGGTAGCGCAACGACAACAGATTCACGATGCGCACCGCATCGACCGCCTCGAGCACCTTGGCCTCAGCGGCGGAGCGAGCCGCCGCCTCCATCAGATCGATCGGCTCGGACTGCGGGTTCTCCTCGTGCTGGTTGACCTGGCCGTAGCCGATCAGCACAGGCGTTCTGGGATCAAGTGCCACGCGCGGATTCCTATTCTGCTTCTGACGCCGGGCCGACCCGGTAAATGGACTTCAATTGCTGGTAGGCGGCCAAGCCCTCGGGGCCCAGTTCGCGGCCCAACCCGCTGGACTTGACGCCACCGAAAGGAGCCGCCATGTCCAGCTGATAGTCGTTGACCCCGACGGTGCCGCTGTGGATGGCGCGCGCCACATCAGTCGCACGCTCGGCATCAGCGGACCAAACCGTGCCGCCCAACCCGTACTCACTGGCGTTGGCCAGTTCGATGGCGTGCTGCTGCGTGTCATACGGGATCACCGCCAGCACGGGGCCGAAAATCTCTTCCTGCGCAATGCGGGTGGTGTTGTCGACATCGGCGAACACCGTCGGCGAGACAAACCAGCCATCGGGCTGACCGGCCGGAATGCCGCCGCCGGCAACAAGTCTGGCGCCATCGGCCTTACCCGACTCGATATAGCCCAGCACCCGCTCACGCTGTCGAGCGCTGACCAGCGGACCCACTTCGGTCGACTTCTCCAGCGGGTCACCGACGTTCAGCCCGTCAGCCAAGGCGGCTAGGGCGTCGACAACCTCGCCGTAGCGCGAGCGCGGCGCCAGAATCCGCGAACTCAGGTGACAGGTCTGTCCGTTGTTCACGAACGACGCGTTCTGCAGGCCCTTGATTGTGGCCGCCAGGTCGGCATCGTCCAGGATCACCGCCGCCGACTTGCCACCCAATTCCAGAGTCACCGGCCGCAACAACCGCCCGCACTCCTGCGCGATCAACCGTCCGACCGCTGTCGATCCGGTGAACGAGACCTTGTCCACGCCCGGATGCGAAACCAGATGAGCACCCGTGTCCGGGCCACCGGCGATCACGTTGAGTACGCCCGCAGGCAGCCCGGCAGCCACCGCAGCCTCGGCGAAAACCAAGGCATCCAAAGCCGTCTCGGGTGACGCCTTGAGCACCACAGTGCAGCCGGCCGCCAGCGCGGGCGCCACCTTGAAGGCAGCCAAAGCCTGCGGATAGTTCCACGGCACAATTGCTCCGACCACACCTACAGGTTCCCGACGAACGATGGTGTGCCCGATGGCCGCCGGCCGAATCTCCTCCACCGCGGTGGTGGCGATCATGTCGGCGTAGTACCGCAGCAGTGCCGCCGGAAAACGGCCATTGGCCCCGCGCGACAACCGGATCGGCATCCCGTTCTCCCGCGTGCACAACTCATTTGTCGACGACGCCCGGGCCTCGAGCTCCTCAGCCAGACGCACCAACAGCGCAGCCCGATCAGCCGCAGGCGTCGCGGCCCACCCGGGCAGCGCACTGCGGGCAGCGGCCACCGCGGCATCAACCTCGGCCCCGGTGGCCGCCGCACCGTCACCAAGCACCGCTCCGGTCGCGGCTTCCACCACCGGTGTCACGGCATCAGCAGCCCGAAACCGTCCATCGATGAAAACCCTTGCACCAGAATCGATCACACTCATACATGCGCTCCCTGTGAAGTGGACTCGAACAACACGCCGGCCTCGATCAGCTCGTCGACCTCAGGCGTAGTGAACCCGAGCAGGCGCGAACAGATGTCCCTGGTGTGCTCGCCGGGTTGTGGGGCTGCCCGCATCGGTGCCTGCGGAATGTTCCGGTAGCGGACCGGACCGGTTTCGGCGGGCATCGGCGTATCGAACAGTGGATGACTCAGGTCGGCATACAGACCCCGCGCCCGCACCTGCGGATCGTTCAGCACGTCGATGGCCCGGTACATCGGGCCGGCCGGGATGCCCGCCCGCTGGGCAGCCGCGACCACCTCGGCGGTGCTGCGTGCCACGGTCCACGCCGAGATGGTGTCGTCGAGTTCGCCAACGTCACTGGGTAATTCACTGATCTGCAGCAACTCAGCCAGGACAGCACGGTCAGCGGCATCACGTAGCGAGATGACACACCATTCGTCATCGCCGGCACACGGATATACCCCATGCACCGCCGGGTCACCCTCGACCGCCAACCCCGCACCGCGCGCGGCCTCGGTGACGTAACGGGTGGCCAACGCGCTCACCGCCACCTCCGCCTGCGAAATGTGCGCGTGCGCGCCGGTGCCGGTCCGCTCACGACCGATCAGCGCGGCCAGCGCCGCGATCGCAGCGATCCGGGCCACGACGTGGTCGGGGAACACCGTGGTGGCGTCGTAGAAAGCGTCGTCACCCGGGCGCCCCGAGGTCCACAGCCGACTGACGCCGGTGTTGGCGCGAACCAGCGGGCCGTAACCCATACGGCCGCTCCACGGCCCGGTGTCCCCGAACGCGCTGCTCTCGGCGAGCACCACCCGCGGGTTCAGCGACTTCAGCTCGTCGTACGAAAAGCCCAGAGCGGCAAGGGTTCCCGGCTTGAAGTTGGCGAACACCGCATCTGATCCGGCCACCAGTGCGGCGAACAACTCGCGACCGGCAGGTGCTTTCAGATCCAGCCCCAGGCTGCTCTCGTTGCGGTGAGTCAGCGCCCAGGACCGGCTCATCGGCTGGCCGGGTGGACGTTGCCGCAATCCGTCGGGATATGAGGCGCTCTCGATCTTGATGGTCTCGGCACCCAGGTCGGCGAACAACCGGCCCAGTTCGCCGCCGGCAACGATCACCCCGAGATCGATGATCCGCAGCCCCTCGAACGGACGCTCCGCACTCCCCTGATTCGACGCCAGAGCTGTTGTTTTCCACCATGGTTCGTCTGCACCGGGTGCTGGCGGCGCAGAACGGAAGCCCGCGCGCTGACCGTCGACAACGAACGGACCGGTCGGGACCGTGACGCTGACGCCAGGCGCGAATGGAACATGTCCCAAGGCGCCGACTGCCTGAAAATGGTCCGACTCCAGCGCCGCCGCCGGGGTCAGGACCGCAGCGATCGGGACACCACGGCGCTGCCCTTCGGCCACCAGATCCGCCATGGGCTGATCGGCGAACAGCGCACGGATGGCGCCGTTGAGCGCCTCTGAGGCGGCGTACCGAGCCGAGATGGTGTCGAACTCGGGGCCCGCGAACTCGGCCGGCTCACCCAGCCATCCCCACATGCCCCGCCACTGGCGCGCGGAAAGCAGGCAGATCCGGACAAAACCGTCCTGGCATTCGAACGTCGGGTAGATCTGCTGATCTCGCGGCCGGCCGCGCCACAACTCGGCGGCCTGTTTGATGCCCGAAGCCGCCTGCCCCTGCGAGCCGAACGGCGGGTCCAGGGCCAGCAGTACCCCGTCAAACCGGGAGAAGTCGAGGTAATCGCCCCGGCCAGTGCGCAACCGCTGGAAAGAGGCAACCAGCACCGCCCACGTTGCCTGCACCGCCGCGGTCGCCGACGCGATGCCGTCCGGTGGCAGCACCGGCTGCCCGAGAGTCGGTCCAGAGCGCGACAAGGCGGTCGACATGGCGTATAGCACCGCATCGGTGGCGCGCCAGTCCGCATAGGGCCCGTCGGTACCGAAGTCTGTGACCGACAGGGCCACCAGCGCATCGAACCGGTCGGCGAGATCAGCGCACGACGTGCCGAAAGCCGACAGATTGCCCGGGACACCGCTGTCGATCACGATGTCGGCTTCGGCCGCCAGGGCGATCAACCGGTCGCGGTCATCAGAGTGGGTGGCGTGCAGAACGGCACTGCGCTTGTTGGCATTGCCGAGTGTGAAAGCGATCGAAACATTGTTGATCCGGGGAGATGCCTGACGTTGTGGAGCCCCGCCTGCAGGCTCGATCTTGAGCACCTCGGCGCCCAGATCCGCGAGTATCCGGCCAACCAAATCGGATTCTGCACCGCCGACATCAAGCACACGCAACCCTGTGAGCAGCTCCACAACCAACAGGTTAGTTGGTCGGCCCTACCCGGAGTGGCCTGGCCCTTTGGCGCCGACCGGTACAGTTGTCAGCAAATGTCCACTTCATCGGCCATTGCCGTTACAGCTCGCCCGCTAGTCGGGGACTCGACCACCCGGCCGCACGTCCGGGTGTACTTCGACGTCATCGTCGTCGTGACGGTCCTGGTGGCGACCAACCTGCTGGCTCACTTCACCACACCGTGGGCCGCCGTGGTCGCGGTCCCGGTGGGAGCGCTCGCATTGGTGGCCCTGATGCGCCGACGTGGCTTGGGCTGGGCCGAACTCGGACTGGGTCGGCAGCACTGGCGCTCAGGCATCCGCTACGCATTCGCAGCAGTCGCAGTGGTCGGTGCCGTCGTCGCGCTCGGCGCCCTGCTGCCGTTGACCCGACCGATGTTCCTCAACAACCACTACGCCACTATTTCCGGGGCCTTGTTGGCGTCGATGATTGTCATCCCGCTGCAGACGGTCATCCCCGAGGAGTTGGCCTTCCGAGGCGTACTGCACGGTGCGTTGGACCGCGCCTGGGGGTTTCGAGGTGTCGCGGCTGGCGGCTCACTGCTGTTCGGGCTGTGGCACATCGCCAGTTCATTGGGATTGACCAGTGGCAACATCGGCTTCACGCGGGTGCTCGGCGGCGGTGTGGCGGGCATGCTTGCCGGCATCGCCATGGCCGTGATCGCCACCGCCGCAGCAGGATTCGTCTTCACCTGGCTACGCCGGCGCAGCGGCAGCCTGCTGGCGCCCATCGCGCTGCACTGGTCGCTGAACGGTATGGGTGCCTTGGCAGCGGCGTTGGTCTGGCACCTGAGCACCTGACCGCGATTCGCCCAAACGGTCCCAAATAACTTCTGACACAAAGGCGGCCGACGAGCCCGGTTCATCTCCGGGACGCCGACCGCCCTTGTTGAGTATTGGGTCCTACGAATGCGTCATCTTCCGCACCAGGCGGACAATCCACAGCAGGATTACCGCGCCGAGCAATGCGGTGAAGAAGGTGAACCACTTTCGGCCGTGCTCGACGTCAACCCCGAACAGGTTCAACAGGAATCCGCCGATCACACCACCGATGACACCGACAACGATGTCCATGATGATGCCTTGGCCTTCGCCCTTGACAATCTTGCCGGCCACCCAGCCAGCAATGCCGCCGATGATGATGTACGCCACCCAACCGACGGCTGTTGGTGTTGCCAGAGCCAGCAATTGGTGACTCAACGCCATGTCCATCACGAACTCCCGCCTATACCGGTGATCCCCAGCGGGATCACTGGGTTATATCTGGTATACGCGCGAAAGGTAACGGCTGTACACCTTTTCGGTGCACAATCTCGAAAAGCTGTGCGGTGCCTGGCCGCAAAGTCCGAAGGTATCGCATCGGCCTGATAGGCATGGTAGCCCGGATATAGCGTGAGGGCCGTACCCGTTGGGTACGGCCCTCACGCTATTACGACTGCCCCCATTAGGAGGGCGGCATCATCTCCGGCGGAGCATTGGTCACCGGGACTGGCACGCCGACTGCAGGATGATTCGGGTCAGCCAGCGGCGCCGGAGGCGGCGGCGCGTTCGGGTCCGGTGGCGGCGGCGCCGGCGGGGTCCACGGCCGGATCGATTGCGCCAGCGCCACAGCGGCGGCCTTATCGACGGGATGGCCCGCCGAGCCCAACCACACCACGAACCAGCGCTGTGGATTGCGCTGGCTGCGGATGCTGCCGTCAGGTGGCGGATTGCCGATCACACCGGCCCAGATCTGGCCGTTGGGCTTGCTGGCGTCGGTGAACTTGACCTCGTAGTACGACGCCGATCCGGTCATACCTGCCGCGGTGAGCGGGGTGGTCTCCTGGTTGATACGGGTGCCGGCAAACGGCATGAAGAACTCGCCCATGTCTGAGGCCAGCCGGTTGGCCGCCTTGCCGTTGTCAGCCTCGGCACCGGCAAACAACTTCAGATCCAGCCGACCCAGCAGCACGCTGGTGTCGTTCGGGGCCTGGTCAGTGCCGGGGGCCGGAACGCGGGTCAACAATGCCTGACCATACGACAGCTGGGTGGCGTCGGCGATCTTCCACCCTTGCGGCACAACGTAACTGAACCCGCCGGCGTCGTTGTTGACCCGGCCCGGCTCGGGCGGCGCCGGCGGTGCGCCCGGGGGCGCGGGAGCCACAGGCGGTGCATTGGGATCTGGCGGCGGGGCGTTTGGGTCCGGCGGCGGGACGGGAGCGCCGGCATTCGGGGCGCCTGGTGTGGGTGCCGAGGCAGGAGCGCCCGGTACAGGGGCCGGGGCCGGAGCACCGGGCGCAGGAGCGGCGGCCGGGGCACCCGGCGCGGGAGCGGGAGCCGGTGCGCCCGGCGCGGGTGCGGGAGCCGGTGCGGCCGGCGCAGCGGCAGGGGCGCCGGCATCGGCCGGCGCCGGCGCGGGGGCAGGAGCGGGCGCCGGCGGCACCGGATCGGCGTATGCGACCGAAGCCGGCAGCGCTATGGCTGCCGCTGCCGCGCCTGCGACAGCAATAGTCAGGGATTTGGGAATTCGCTTGCGGGCCGGTGTCCACGCGTCCGGTTGCTGCATGAGGATGAAACTACCGTGTTACCGCCGTGACGCAAGTGTGAGCTGCTGTGTATGCGCATGGCGCGACGTTAGCTCACGGACCCCATCCGCCGAGACCACAGCGGTCCAACTCTGTTGCTGCCCTGGGCAAGACGAGACCCCAGGTCCGCCTGGATTCGGGCGTGCCGTCACGCCGGCTGAATCGCCACATCCTGCTCAGCCACACAGAAGTAGACGGCTTCGCCCGGCACAATCCGCAACGCGGCCGCAGCCTGTGTGCTGATATCTGCGGCCAGACCCGGCGTGCCGTCCTCAAGGGGCTCGGTACGCACCCGGATGACTGGTCCACGGTGATCCAATTCGGCGACCGTGACAGCGATGACATTGGACCGATCTGGCGACCGATCCGCCGGTTCGTCGCGACTGACGGTGACCGCAGCTGGTGCGAACACCGCGATGGCCGGGCCGCCGGACACCTCGTTCGTCGGCCTGCCATGCCATGTCAGCTGCGCGGCGCTGACGGCGGTCCCGTCCGATCCCGCGATCCCGGCCATCAGGTTCATGCCGGCGAACCGTGCGCCGAAGGCGGTCCGTGGCACGGTCAAAATGTCTGTGACAGAACATGATTCGACGATTCGGCCGTGTTCGATGATGACCACGCGGTCGGCCAGGGTGACCACGTCGAGCAGGTCGTGGCTGATCAGCACCGCGCACCGCCCCCCGGTGGTGAGCGCGCCGCGCAGCAAAGTGCGCATCGCCGACGCGGCCGAGACATCCAGCCCGCTCAACGGCTCGTCGAGCAGCACCACCTCCGGTTCGGCCGCCAGCGCACGGGCCAGCGCGACCCGCTGCGCTTGGCCGCCGGACAATTCGTTGGGCATCCGGTCGCTGAGCTCGCTGGCGCCGACCTCGGTCAGCCAGCGGCGCGCGGCCTGCAGCGACCTGTGATGAGTGCTGCGCTGTCGGCTACGCGGGCCGAACCCCACGTTCGCCGCCACGTTGAGGTGCGGGAACAGTGCCGCGTCTTGCAGCAGCAACCCCACTCGCCGGTCATATACCGGAACATCGATACCCGCATCGACGTCGGTCAAGCGCCGCTGACCGACCGTGACAGTGCCCGAGTCCGGCTTCAACAGCCCCGCGATCACATGCAGAACGCTGGACTTACCAGCGCCGTTGGGACCGATCACCGCCACGACCTGCCCCGGTTCGACGGCGAATTCGAGGTCGATGCCGCGGTCGGCGACAGTCGCCCGCACCGTGAGCCCGGTACCCGTCATCACCGACCACCTGCATCAACGGCAGCGCCACGTAACCGTCCGGCGCCCATTCCGAGCACCACAGCAGCCGCAACCACCACCAGCACCAGTGACAGCGCCACTGCGGAGTCGGCGTCGGTCTCCCGCTGGAGGTATATCTCCAGAGGCAACGTCCTGGTGACGCCCTGCTGCGACCCTGCGAAGGTCAGCGTCGCCCCGAACTCGCCCAACGACCGGGCGAAGGCCAACACCGCACCCGACACCAGGCCGGGCATGAGCATCGGCAACGTCACGCGACGCCAGACGGTGGTCGGCCGCGCGCCCAGCGTCGCCGCAACTAGCTCGTACTGCGATCCGGCGGTGCGGGCAGCTCCCTCGAGTGCGATCACCAGAAACGGCAGCGAGACGAATGTCTGCGCCAGAACCACTGCAGCGGTGCTGAACGCGATGTGCACGCCTGCGGCATCGAGGTAACGGCCGACCAAGCCCAGCCGACCGAACGTGTAGAGCAGAGCTATACCACCGACCACGGGAGGCAGCACCAGCGGCAACAGGATCAACGGCCGGGCCAGTCGCACGACGCGGGACCGGCTGCGGGCCAGCACCAGAGCCATCGGCACGCCGAGCAGCACACACAGCGCGGTGCTGGCGGCAGCCGTCTTGAGGCTCAGGACCAGTGCGGTGACCGATGATTCGCTGGTGACCAGGGTCAAGAACCGGGACCAGTCCACGTTGATGGCGACCGCCAGCAATGGCAGCGCCACGAACAGCCCACCCACGATCGCCGGACCATAGATCCAACGCGGCAGTCCCGGATTCAAGGCTTCGCGAAACCCGCCTGCGCCAGAGCCTGTTGGCCGACCTGGCCAGTCACCAACGCTACGAAGCGGCCTGCCATGTCGGCGTTCGACGACGACTTCAACACCGCGATCGGATACACATTGACCGCCGAAGACGCTTGCGGGAACTCGACTTTGGCCACTTTGTCACCCGCCGAATTGGCATCGGTCCGATACACCACACCGGCGTCAGCCTGGCCGCTGGTGACTTTGCCCAACACATCGGTCACCGAGGTTTCCTCACTGACCGGTTTGAGTGGGGTGTTCACCAGCTTCTCCACCTTCTGGGTCGCCGACCCACACGGCACCTGACGGGCACACACCACAACGCTCAGGCCCGGGCGGGCCAGGTCGGCAAATGAGTTGATTCCCTTGGGATTTCCCGGCGCAGTGACGATGACCAACGTGTTCGACGCAAAGTTCACCGGGGCGCCCGCAACCACGCCCGCTTTGACCGCATTGTTCATGTTGTTGGTATCCGCCGAGGCGAAGACGTCGGCTTTGGCGCCTTGGGTCAACTGGGTCACCAGCGCCGATGAACCTGCGAAATTGAACTGCACCGACGTGCCAGGGTTGTCCTTGGAGAAGCGCTCACCGAGTGCGGTGAACGAGTCCTTCAACGAGGCTGCGGCATAGACGTTGATGACCGTCCCGGAATGCCCTGAACTGCACCCCGACAGGACTCCGCTCACCCCCAGCAGAACCGCGATGACAGTGACAACCAACGACCCCATCCGGGTTGCGCGCGACATGGGAAAACCATAGGCGAAGTGGGCTCTCACGGACTGCTCGTCGGCCAACCCGCGTGGCGAATTTCCCCAGCTAGCTACTGTCCAGTAACATCTCTGCAACTGCGTTCGGCGCTGAACACAAGGAGGTCGTGCTGATGGACGTTCTGGTCACCGGAGGCGATACCGAGCTCGGCCGTGTGATTGCGGAAGGATTCCGCGATGCGGGCCACGCCGTCACCATCGCCGGAGCCCGCCGCGACGACCTCGAAGTCGCCGCCAAGGAACTCGAGATCGAGCACATCGTCTTCGACAACACCGACGCCGCGGCGCTGGAGCAGCTTCGTTCGCAGCTGCCGCATCACCTCGACGCCGTCATCAACGTCCCGGCCCCGACCCGGGTCGCCGGCGATCCCCGGATGTTCACTCTGGCCGACCATGCCGGCGCCTGGCGCGATGCGCTGGACTCCACCCTGCTCTCGGCGGTGTTGACGGTCCAGATCCTCGGTGACCACCTGCGCTCGGGTGGCACCATCGTGAACGTTGTTCCGGAAAGCGCCAAGGAAGGCAGCGCCGAAGCCGCGATCAAGGCCGCGGTGTCCAACTGGACCGCCGGTCAGGCAACCCACTTCGGAATCCGCGGCATCACCGTAAACGCTATCGCGGCCGGCCGTGGTGCTGAGCCGGGCTACGACGGCGTCGCCACCACTCCGGCGCCCATCGCCGCGGAGATCACCCGCTTGGCGCTGTTTCTCACGACCCCGGCGGCCCGCCACATCACCGGCGAGACGCTGCATGTGAGCAACGGCTTGCTGGCCAACTTCGGCTGACCCCACGCCGTTTTATTCCCTCGCTGCCGGAAATTCGCGTGCGGCGAAACGCTCCTCGGGACGTGCCTGCACTGAATAAGGTCGAGTTGTGACGATTCGACTCGCTCTTCAAATCCCTAATTTCTCTTACGGAACCGGCGTCAACGAGCTGTTCCCGACCGTCATCGCTCAGGCCCAGGAAGCCGAAGCCGCCGGGTTCGACACGGTCTTTGTGATGGATCACTTCTATCAACTGCCCACGATCGGTGCACCCGAAGAGCCGATGCTCGAGGCCTACACCACGCTCGGCGCACTGGCGACAGCCACTCAGCGGGTCCAGCTAGGGACCATGGTCACCGGCAACACCTATCGCAACCCCACGCTGCTGGCCAAAACCGTCACCACCCTGGATGTGATCAGTCGGGGTCGCGCCCTGCTCGGCATCGGCACCGGCTGGTTCGAACTGGAACACGAACAATTGGGCTTCGAGTTCGGCACCTTCACCGACCGGTTCAACCGGCTGGACGAATCGCTGCAGATCGTTCTGCCGATGCTCGCCGGTGAACGTCCCACCTTCAGCGGCAAGTACTACCGCGCCGATCAGGCTCTGGCCAATCCCCGCTTCCGCGACCACATTCCGCTGCTGATCGGCGGCAGCGGCGAAAAGAAGACCATCCCGCTGGCGGCCCGGCACTTCGACCATTTCAACATGACCTCCGGGTTCGACGAGCTGCCGCACAAGCTCTCCGTCGTCAGGGAGAACTGCGAGAAGATCGGCCGCGATCCGGCCACCCTGGAAACCAGCATTCTGGCCACCGCCTTCGTCGACGACAACGCCACACCCGACCTGGTGCCCGCCGAGATGAGCCAGCACATGGTCGCCGGCAGCGCTGAGCACATCGCAGAACAGCTCAAAGCCAAGGTCTTCGACGTCGGCGCCAACGGGGTCATCCTCAACATTCCGACCCACGTCACCGGCTATGTACCGGGTGTTATCACCGCGCTCGGGACCGCGCTGAAATCCGTGGTCGACAGCTGAAGATGTGACGCACTATTTGGGATCTCGTCGCACTGCGCGTAACTGCGACAGATAACCTGTGAGTGACATATTCGGGTCGTCTGTCGAGGAGCTGCAATGAGCCACCCCGGAGCTACGGCAACGGATCGGCACAAGGTCGTCATCATCGGATCGGGTTTCGGCGGTCTGACCGCTGCCCAATCGCTCAAGAACGCCGATGTCGACATCAAGCTGATCGCACGCACCACTCACCACCTGTTCCAGCCTCTGCTGTATCAAGTGGCCACCGGAATCATCTCCGAAGGAGAGATCGCGCCGCCGACTCGAATCATCCTGCGCAAGCAGCAGAACACGCAGGTGCTGCTCGGCGATGTCACGCACATCGACCTGGCGAGCCAGACCGTCGACTCGACGCTGCTGGGACACACTTACAGCACGCCATACGACACCCTGATCGTCGCGGCCGGTGCCGGCCAATCCTATTTCGGCAACGACCATTTCGCCGAGTGGGCGCCCGGCATGAAGACCATCGATGACGCGCTCGAACTACGCGGTCGCATCCTCGGTGCCTTCGAGCAGGCTGAGCGGTCCAGTGATCCGGAGCGGCGCAAGAAGCTGTTGACCTTCGTCGTGGTCGGCGCCGGACCCACCGGCGTAGAGATGGCTGGCCAGATCCAAGAACTGGCCGACCAGACGCTCAAAGGCAGTTTCCGGCACATCGATCCGACGGAGGCCAAGGTCATCCTGATGGATGCCGCGCCCGCGGTTCTTCCCCCGATGGGCGAGAAACTCGGCCTCAAAGCCAAGGCCCGGCTGGAAAAGATGGGCGTCGACGTCCAGCTCAGCGCCATGGTCACCGATGTCGACCGAAACGGCTTGACGATCAAGGACGCCGACGGCTCAGTCCGACGGATCGAATCCGCGTGCAAGGTGTGGTCGGCCGGTGTGGCGGCCAGCCCATTGGGCCGCGATCTGGCCGCCCAGTCGGCGACGGAGATCGACCGCGCGGGTCGGGTCGTCGTGAACCCTGACCTGTCCATCCCCGGGCATCCGAACGTCTTCGTCATCGGCGACATGGCCTTCGTCGACGGCGTGCCGGGTATGGCCCAGGGCGCGATCCAGGGGGCTAAGTACGTCTCGGCGATCCTCAAGAACGAGGCCAAGGCGCGCGCTCACGGCACCACTCCCAAACCGCGCGAACCGTTCTCGTACTTCGACAAGGGTTCTATGGCAACCGTGTCGAAGTGGAATGCGGTGGCCAAGATCCGCAAGCTCGAGTTCGGCGGCTTCATCGCCTGGTTGGCCTGGCTCGGTCTGCACTTGATCTACCTGGTGGGCTTCAAGACCAAGATCGCCACGCTGCTGTCGTGGACGGTGACGTTCCTGAGCCGCCAGCGCGGGCAGCTGACCATGACTGAACAGCAGGCCTACGCGCGCACCAGAATCGGTGAACTCCAAGAGATTGCCGCGAAGTCCGCGCCAATGCCGGAGTCGGAGTCAGTAGCTTAGGGCGGCCGGCTCTGGTGCGGGCCTAACGGAGTTCTAGAGCCGCCCACCCTGCCAGGTCGCCAGGCAACCGCCGACGGCCAGCGACATCACCACATGATTTCGGCGCGATCGGTAACATTCATCGTTGCCGATCGCGCCGAAATCGCTATCGGGGTAACGAAATTCACTGACGCACGCCCGCGGTGCGGCCAGTTCGTCGTCGACAACGTCACCAAGCTCGACGCGATGACGCAGCAGCGGCACCGCATCACGATCAGCATGCATCACGCCGGACCAGAAGCCATGGCTCTCCCCGGTGCGGCCGATCTGTACCCGCTCCCGCAATCGGACTCGGGCCTGCTCCTCGATCCGCAGCCGGGTCACGGCCAGATGGCTACTGCCACCGGCGATCACGGTCGGCTCAGGATCCAGATCCTCTGGGACGGCGGCATTCAGGTGGTGGCACACCATCAGCATGTCGAGGTGTTCGTCAAGGGTATTGACAGTGTGCGGCCGGGTCGGGTTGGTGGAACTGGGCATGACGTTCGGATGGCTGGCGACGGTGATGATGTCCGGTGCATGCCCGCCGCCGGCCCCCTCTGTGTGGTACGCGTGGATCGCGCGGCCGGCGATAGCAGCCAGCGTGTCCTCGACGAAGCCCATCTCATTGAGGGTGTCCGAGTGCAATGCCACCTGCACATCGGCTTCCTCTGCCACCCGCAGGCACGCGTCGATGGTCGCCGGGGTGGTGCCCCAGTCCTCGTGCAACTTGAATCCCGCTGCGCCGCCACGCAATTGCTCCCACATGGAGTCGGGGTTGATGGTGTTTCCCTTGCCCAGCAAGAGGATGTTCATCGGCCAGCCATCTAGCGCCTGCAGCATGCGCCCCAAGTGCCAGGCCCCGGGTGTCACGGTGGTGGCCTTGCTACCCTCGGCCGGCCCGGTGCCACCACCGATCATGGTGGTGATGCCGCTGCCGATCGCCTCCTCGAGCAATTGCGGACAGATAAAGTGCACGTGGCAGTCGATGCCGCCTGCGGTCAGGATGCGGCCGTTGCCGGCGATGATCTCCGTGGACGGCCCGACCACCAGATCGGGGTGAACACCGGACATGATGTCGGGATTACCGGCCTTGCCGATCGCGGCGATACGCCCGTCCCGAATACCAACGTCGGCCTTGATGATTCCCCAGTAGTCGATGATGATCGCGCCGGTGATCACGGTGTCCGGTGCACCGTCGGCCCGCGTTGCGCGCGCCTGTCCCATCGATTCACGCAGCACCTTTCCACCGCCGAAAACCGCTTCGTCACCGGCCAATCCGGGGCCGCCACTGCGGTCCTCGGTGATCTCGATGATCAGATCGGTGTCCGCCAGGCGGATTCGATCCCCCGTCGTGGGGCCGAACAGTGCGGCGTAACGCGCCCGCGACAACGAACTCACTGGGCATCCAACTTTCCGGGCGCCTGCAACGACAGCCCGTACACCTCGCGGGTTCCGCCCAGCGGGACCAACGAAACCCGCTGGGCCACACCTGGTTCGAAACGAATAGCAGTGCCCGCCGGGACATCCAGCCGGTGACCGTGCGCGGCGACGCGGTCAAACTGCAGCGCCGAATTGGCCTGCGGCAGATGCACGTGACTGCCCACCTGCACCGGTCGGTCGCCGGTGTTGACGACGTCCAGGGTCAGCCGGGCTGCGCCGGCGTTGAGCTCGATATCGCCCTCGCCGTACAGGATTTCGCCCGGCACCAACGGTGCACCGTCAGTGGTCATCACCGGACCTCACGAAATCGGGTAATGGACGGTGACCAGTTTGGTGCCGTCCGGGAACGTGGCCTCGACCTGAACGTCTTCGATCATCTCGGGAACCCCGTCCATGACGTCGGTACGCGTCAGCACCTCGCGGCCACTGGCCATCAGCTCGACGACGGTGCGTCCGTCACGGGCGCCTTCCATCACAGGTGGTCGGTGATCACCGCGACCGCTTCGGGGTGGTTCAGCCGCAGGCCACGAGCCTGTCGTCGCCGGGCCAGTTCAGCGGCATACGAAATCATCAGGCGTTCTTGCTCATGCGGGGTCAGGCGCATAGGTGGCGATATTGCCAAGCGCACCTGCACGTGGCGATCTGGGCGCGTCTTGTATCGGTGACCGATACAAGACGCGCCGAAATCACCCCTCGATGTTCTGCAGGCGCACCTGCCCGCGCGCCACCACCCGGTCCTGCTCATCGGTGATGGTAACCAGCCACAACTGCTGACGCCGTCCACGGTGGATGGGCGTCGACACTGCGGTAACGGTGCCGGACTTGATGGCCCGCAGGAAGTCGGTGTTGTTGTTGACCCCGACCACGGTGCCGCCGCCATGCTCGCTGAGCCACATGTGCCCGGACACGCTCGCCAATCCCTCGACAATTGAGCAGTACACGCCGCCGTGCACGATGCCCCACGGCTGCAGGACCTTATCGGTGATGGTCAGTTCCGCTCGACCGCCGTCCGGACTGACCTCCAGGTACGTCAGTCCGATTTCGCTGTCGAAGCCCAGTCCCAGGCCCTCAGGTACCGATGTCGTCACATTGAGGTGTCTACACCAGAGGGGGCCCACGCCCCGACTCCCCCCAAAAAGTGAGCAGGCCCCGCACCACATGGATGCGGGGCCTGCCCTTCGAATGGACCGGGGGTCTCTGCAGCCCTCAGGACTCCGGCTCGGTCCGGTTGCTTTGGATGATTAAACAATAGGCAAGGCTTACCTTATTAGCAAGCCCTTGCCAGGAACTGCCTGCCCCGCACCGGTGCACCGAAGCCCATCAGGGCATCGAGCACCGCCTGCGCCCGACGCATGCCACCGGCCTCACCGACTCCTGCCAGCAGCGGCACCTGCGTCGCAGCCCCGACGGCCGCGCCTCCGACGATGTGCCACATCGAAGACACCGCGAGCGCACCGCCACTGACCTCGAACAATTTGCCGAACAACGGTTCGAGCGCACGGTGGCTGCGATGTGCGATCCAGGTCGCCAACGCCGCCTCTCCAGGAAATGCCACCACACCGTCGCCGTATCGACGGGTGGCGCGAACACCGCGCCCACCGAAGTGCGGATCGTCGGGCAACACCCGCAGCGTCGGGTCCACTACGCCGACCCAGTCGATGACGCCCTCGGAGTCGACGTGCACCCAAAGGTTCTCCAGTCCGGTATCCCAGGCACGCCCCTCCAAGGCCAGCAGCGGAACCACCCGCCCAACGACCACATGTGCCAGCGTCGCCGCCAACTGTTGCGCGGCAGCGGCCTTGCTACCCGAATCACCAACGGCCGCATCGAACATCGTGCGCAACCGGTCACCGGCCACCGCATCGGCCAGCGGCCACCACCGCCGACGAGAGATGTCACCCATCACCGCAACCCCATAGACCCGAGGGCTGTCCGGACACAGCGCGCGCAGCCGCGCGCTGGATTCATGCAGCGGCAGCATCCGCCGGATGTTCATCCCGGCGACCAGCGGGTCATCTAAAGCAAGGGCCACGAGCATCTCCCGTCAATTAGGTTAGCCTTACTATAGTAAGCAGGAAGCAGACGGAAACCCCGTGTGACCGGTCTCACAACCGTCAAAAAAACATGCCCTGACCGGGAACCGGCATCCCGGGGGCAGACGTTCACCCGGGTGGCGCGAATGGATACGACGCACGGTAGTAAATGCGTAGTACCCTGGACATATTGCCAGGAGAGTGAAACAGGACATGGCCAAATTGACGCGACTCGGCGAACTTGAACGCGAGGTGATGGATCACCTCTGGTCCTCGCATGAGCCCCAGACGGTTCGTCAGGTGCATGAGGCTCTTGCTGCACGTCGCGACCTTGCCTACACCACGATCATGACCGTGCTGCAACGTTTGGCGAAGAAGAATCTGGTGGTGCAGCACCGCGATGACCGCGCCCACCGCTACGCACCGACGCACGGCCGAGACGAGCTGGTCGCCGGCCTCATGGTCGACGCACTCGACCAGGCCGCCGACTCCGGCAGCCGCGTCGCAGCCCTCGTTCACTTCGTCGAACGGGTCGGCGTCGACGAGGCCGATGCGCTGCGGCGGGCGCTGGCCGAACTGGAAGCCAAGCACCGGATGCCACCGGCGACTGGCAATTCGGGCACTGCCTGAGAGACACTAAGCGCGTGTCCGCGCTGGCCTTCACCCTCGTTGCGCTAATGCTCGTCGGACCCGTACCTGCTCTGCTGGCGCGCTCATCGTGGCCGCAGCGCGCTCCCCGGGCCGCCGTCGTGCTTTGGCAATCGATCGCGCTGGCCGCCGTTCTGTCCGCATTCAGTGCCGGCATCGCCATCGCGAGCAGGCTTTTCGCACCCGGACCCGACGGGCGGCCCACCGCCACCGTCTCCGGTGAGATCGATGCACTCGGCTGGCCACTGTGGACCCTGCATGTGGTGGTTTTCGGCCTCACGCTGGTCATCGGCGCTCGCCTGGCCGTCGCCGTGGTGCAAGTCGCCATCGCTACCCGCCGCCGACGCGCCCACCACCGGATGCTCATCGACCTGCTCGACCGTTCCAGTCAGGCCGCTACCCCTGCGGTCACCAAAACCTGGCGACACCGCTACCCGACCAGCTACGGCCTGCGCATTCTGGATCTCGAACAGCCACTGGCCTACTGCCTGCCGGGTGTCCGCGGCCGAGTCGTGCTCAGCGAAGGCGCCCTGAAGACCCTGCGCGACAACGAGATCACCGCCATCCTCAGCCACGAGCACGCGCATCTGCGGGCCCGCCACGACCTGGTGCTCGAGATGTTCATCGCCGTCCACGCCGCATTCCCCCGCTTCGTCCGCAGCGCCAGCGCCCTCGGCGCCGTCCAGTTACTCATCGAACTGCTGGCCGACGACGCCGCGGTGCGCACCGCAGGTCCCACCCCACTGGCCCGCGCTCTGGTGGCCTGTGCGGCCGGGCGGGTTCCCAAGGGCGCACTGGCCGCCGGCGGCCCGACGACGGTGTTGCGGGTGCGGCGTCTGGCCGGCAAACCCAACAGCCCGCTGCTGGCGGCCGCTGCATACCTGGCCGCCGCCGCAGTCCTGGTTGTTCCGACTGTCGCGATGGCCGTGCCCTGGCTCACCGAATTGCACCGGTTGTTCTTCTCGTAGACTTTGCAGTCGGGCGCCGCCCCAACGGTGACGGTGCGACCGCAGCGACCTGCCGCTAGTCCGAAAGCCGTTGCGCCACAACCAAACAACGAAAGGGCATCCTGTGAGCTCGTCGGATACACCGGATAGTTCTGCAACCACCGCCACCGCCCAGATCGGGGTCACCGGCCTGGCCGTGATGGGCTCCAACATCGCCCGTAACTTCGCGCACCACGGCTACACCGTCGCGCTGCACAACCGCTCGGTGGCCAAGACCGACGCGCTGATCGCCGAACACGGCTCCGAAGGGTCCTTCGTCCGCACCCAGACCATGGCCGAGTTCGCGGCCGCCCTGGAGCGCCCCCGCCGCGCGTTGATCATGGTCAAAGCCGGCGATCCCACCGACGCCGTGATCGACGAACTCTGCGAGGTCTTCGAGCCGGGCGACATCATCATCGACGGCGGCAACGCGCTCTACACCGACACCATCCGCCGGGAGAAGGCCGTACGAGAGCGCGGCCTGCACTTCGTCGGCGCCGGCATCTCCGGCGGTGAGGAAGGCGCGCTCAACGGCCCGTCGATCATGCCGGGTGGCCCCGCCGAGTCCTACAAGTCGCTGGGCCCGCTGCTCGAAGAGATCTCCGCGCACGTCGACGGCGTGCCGTGCTGCACCCACATCGGCCCCGACGGCGCGGGCCACTTCGTCAAGATGGTGCACAACGGCATCGAGTACTCCGACATGCAGCTGATCGGCGAGGCCTACCAGCTGCTGCGCGACGGACTGGGCATGGGCGCCGCCGAGATCGCCGACGTGTTCGCCGAGTGGAACAAGGGCGACCTGGACAGCTACTTGATCGAGATCACCGCCGAGGTGCTCAAGCAGGTCGACGGCAAAACCGGCAAGCCGCTGGTCGATGTCATCGTCGACGAGGCCGAGCAGAAGGGCACCGGCCGGTGGACGGTGAAGTCCGCGCTTGATCTGGGCGTCCCGGTCACCGGCATCGCCGAAGCCGTGTTCGCCCGCGCGCTGTCCGGTTCGGTCCCGCAGCGTCGCGCCGCCGCCGGCCTGGCCTCCGGTGAGCTCGGCGCAAAGCCCAGTGACGCAAAGCAATTCATCGAGGACGTCCGGCAAGCGCTATACGCGTCGAAGATCATCGCCTACGCCCAGGGCTTCAACCAGATCCAGGCCGGCAGCGACGAATACGGCTGGGGCATCACCCCGGGTGACCTGGCCACCATCTGGCGTGGCGGCTGCATCATCCGGGCCAAGTTCCTCAACCGGATCAAGGAGGCCTTCGACGCTGAGCCCGGCCTCGCCTCGCTGATCGCCGCGCCGTACTTCCGCGACGCCGTCGAATCGGGCGTCGACGGCTGGCGCCGCGTCGTGGTCACCGCCACCCAGCTGGGTATCCCCGTCCCCGGCTTTTCGTCGTCGCTGTCCTACTACGACGGGCTGCGCATCGAGCGGCTGCCCGCGGCCCTGACGCAGGGGCTGCGCGACTTCTTCGGCGCCCACACCTACGGGCGCACCGACGCCGACCCCGCCGCCAGATTCCACACCCTCTGGAGTGGCGATCGCTCCGAGGTTCAGGCGTAGCAATCGCCCGCGAGCTGGGAGTACCTCCCGCTTGAAGGCAATCCCCGACCTGCCCCTTTCCTGAGGAAAGGGGCAGGTTTGCGACTGCTCGGCAGCACAGGCGAGCCACTAGGCTGATTGTGTGCAGTTTCTCACCGGGCACTGTCCCCCATACGATCTGACCTACAACGACGTCTTCGTCGTCCCGAACCGCTCGGATATCACCTCGCGGTTCGACGTTGACTTGTCGACCCGGGACGGCACTGGCACCACCATCCCGGTCGTGGTGGCCAACATGACCGCGGTCGCCGGCCGCCGGATGGCCGAGACCATTGCCCGCCGCGGCGGCATCGTGGTGCTACCGCAGGATCTGCCGATCGAGGTCGTCCACCAGACCGTCGACTTCGTCAAGAGCCGTGACCTGGTCGCCGACACCCCGGTGGTGCTGACGCCGGAGCACTCGGTATCCGACGCGCTGGCGCTGCTGCACAAGCGGGCGCATGGCGCGGCCGTGGTTCTGCAGGACAGTAAGCCTGTCGGGCTGGTCACCGAGGCCGGTTGCGCCGGTGTGGACCGCTTCGCCCGGGTACTCGACGTCGCCATCACCGATTTCGTCACCGTCGCGGCCGGCACCGACCCACGCGCGGTGTTCGACCTGCTCGAGCACTCCCCGATCGATGTCGCCGTGCTGACCAACGCCGACGGCACGCTGGCCGGCGTCCTGACCCGCACCGGCGCCATCCGAGCCGGCATCTACACCCCCGCCGTCGACGCCAAGGGCCGGTTGCGAATCGCCGCCGCGGTGGGGATCAACGGCGACGTCGGGAGCAAAGCCCGCGCTCTTGCCGAGGCCGGGGTGGACGTCCTGGTGGTCGACACCGCGCACGGCCACCAGGGCAAGATGTTCGACGCGCTCGGCGAGGTGGCTGCCTTGGACCTGGGCCTTCCGCTGGCTGCGGGCAACGTGGTTTCCGCCGAGGGCACGCGGGATCTGATCAATGCCGGCGCTTCGATCGTCAAGGTCGGCGTCGGCCCCGGCGCCATGTGCACCACCCGAATGATGACCGGGGTGGGTCGGCCGCAGTTCTCCGCGGTACTCGAATGCGCTTCGGCGGCAAGGGAACTCGGTGCTCATGTGTGGGCCGACGGCGGGGTCCGGCACCCGCGCGACGTGGCTCTTGCGCTGGCCGCCGGCGCTGCGAACGTGATGATCGGGTCGTGGTTCGCCGGCACCTACGAATCACCCGGCGACATGCTGGCTGACCGCGACGGCCTACCGTACAAGGAAAGCTTCGGCATGGCGTCCAAGCGCGCTGTCGCCGCCCGGACCACCGCAGACAGCGCCTTCGAACGCGCCCGCAAGGCGCTCTTCGAGGAAGGCATCTCGTCGTCGCGGATGGCGCTGGACCCCGTGCGCAGCGGCGTCGAGGACCTGCTGGACCACATCACCTCCGGCGTGCGCAGCACGTGTACGTACGTCGGGGCGGCGAACCTCGCCGAACTGCACGAGAAGGCGGTACTCGGCGTCCAGTCCGCCGCCGGGTTCGCTGAAGGACACCCGCTGCCGACTGGCTGGTGATCGACTCGGCGACGCCGCCAAATCCCGACCGGCACCTGCCGACCAGCTACTATTACGGGTGAATTGTCGATTCACCGAAAGGGACCACGTGCCGCAGGCACCCGTTGGGGCACCAGCAGCCCCGAGCCCGGCGGGGGCATGCCAGGACGAATGTACGGTTCCCGCCGACCCCGAGCCTCCCAGTAGCGGGCCGGGCAGAGCGCCCGGCGCCCCGATCGGCGGTACACCGTGACCAGCGCCGTGACAGTCCTCAGCCTGTTGGCCTTCGTGCTGCTCACCCTTGGCACCGCGATGTTCGTCGCGGCCGAATTCTCGCTGACCGCGCTGGAACGCAGCACAGTCGAAGCCAACGCGCGTGACGGCGGTCGACGCGACCGCATCGTGCGAGCGGCCCACCACAACCTGTCGTTCCAGCTGTCCGGTGCTCAACTGGGAATCTCGATCACCACCCTGGCCACCGGTTACCTCGCCGAGCCCGTCGTCGCACGGCTGCTGCATGGCCCACTGCTGGCCGCCGGCCTGCCGCAGCGGTTCACCGAACCGGTGGCACTGGGTCTGGCGCTGCTGATCGCCACCTCGGCATCGATGGTGTTCGGCGAGTTGGTGCCCAAGAACATCGCAGTGGCCCGCCCGGTGCCCACCGCGCGCGCGACCGCACCATGGCAGTGGTTCTTCTCCACGCTGCTGTCCCCCGCGATCAAGGTCACCAACGGCACGGCCAACTGGGTGTTGCGCCGACTCGGTGTCGAACCGGCCGAAGAACTGCGCTCAGCGCGCTCTCCCCAGGAGCTGGTGTCGCTGGTGCGCACCTCGGCCGAGAGCGGTTCATTGGACCAGCAGACGGCCGAATTGATCGACCGCTCACTGCAATTCGGGAGCCGCACGGCCGAGGAACTGATGACGCCACGATCCAAGATCGAGTCGTTGGAGGTAGGTGACACCGTCGCCGATCTGATCGAAACGGCCATCCGCACCGGCTTCTCGCGCTTCCCGATCGTCGCCGGCGACCTCGACGAAACCATCGGCATGGTGCACGTCAAACAGGTCTTCGAGGTGCCCGCCGAACGCCGCACCATCACCCGGCTGGCACAACTGGCCCGGCCTGTCCCGACGGTTCCCTCGACCCTCGACGGCGATGCGGTGATGACGCAGATCCGGGCCAACGGCGTCCAGATCGCGCTGGTGGTCGACGAGTACGGCGGCACTGCCGGAATCGTCACCGTCGAGGATCTGATCGAGGAGATCGTCGGTGACGTCCGCGACGAGCATGACGACGCCACCCCGGACGTGGTCGAGGTGCGAAACGGTTGGTTGGTCTCCGGTCTGCTGCGCATCGACGAGGTCGATACCGAGACGCCGTTCCGGGCGCCCGAGGGTGACTACGAGACCATCGGTGGCCTGGTGCTCAAAGAGCTCGGCCGTATCCCCGAGGCCGGTGACACCGTGGTGCTCACCGAGTTCGATCCGGACAATTCGCACGGCGAGCCGGTGCACTGGCAGGCCACGGTGATCAGGATGGACGGCCGGCGCATCGACCAGCTGGAGCTCACTGAACTCGGCACGGCGAAAGACGGCGCCGATGAGTGACTTCTACGGTGTGCTCCTTACCGTGCTGCTGCTGGGCGCCAACGCATTCTTCGTCTGCGCCGAGTTCGCCCTGATCTCGGCCCGCCGCGACCGCCTGCAGGCGCTCGCCGAGCAGGGCAAGCGCAGCGCGGTGACGGTGCTGCGGGCCGGTGAGCGACTGTCGCTGATGATGGCCGGAGCCCAACTGGGCATCACCATCTGCTCCATCCTGCTGGGCCGCGTCGGCGAACCTGCCGTGGCGCACCTGCTGTACGCGCCGTTCAACGCCATGGGGCTGCCCGATTCGGTGTTGCATACGGCGTCGTTCGTCATCGCGCTGTCGGTGGTCGTGACACTGCACGTGCTGCTCGGCGAGATGGTGCCCAAGAACATCGCCATCGCCGGTCCGGAGAAGGCGGCCATGCTGCTGATCCCGCCGTACCTGGTGTACATGAGCTTCGCCCGGCCGCTGGTCCACTTCTACAACTGGTGCGCCAACACCACCCTGCGGATGATCGGTGTGGAGCCCAAAGACGAACTGGACGTGACGGTTTCGACCGTCGAGCTGTCCGAGATGCTCACCGAGTCTCTGACCGAGGGGCTCTTGGACCCCGAAGAGCACGTCCGGCTGACCCGCGCCCTGCAGATTCGGACCCGGGCGGTCAGCGACGTCGCGATCCCACTGCAAGAAATCCGCGCGGTGCCCATCGCGGCCCCCGGTTCCGGGCCCACGGTTGCGGCGATCACCGCGGCGCTGCGCGAGACCGGCTACTCGCGCTTCCCGGTTACCGATGGCTCCAGCGCGTACCTGGGTTATCTGCACATCAAGGACGTGCTGACCCTGATCGACGACGACGATGCCGTGCTGGACCGCTCGATGGTGCGCCCGTTGCCGATGGTCGCGTCCACCCTGCCGGTGCCCGACGCGCTGTCCTGGTTGCGCCGCAACAACAGTCACCTGGCGCTGGTCACCACCGACGGATTCGTCACCGCGATGGTAGCGCTGGAGGACTTGGTGGAGGACCTGGTCGGCATCGTCCGTGATGGAACACACCGTGTCTGAGCACGTGACGGAACTCACCGTCCTGGATCAGGACGTCTGGCAAGCCCGTGAGCAGCGCTTTCAGGACCGCGTCGAAGGGTTCCTGGCACCACACGAAGACCGGATGCGAGCCGGCGTACCGCACCCGGTGTGGGACTTCCTGTTCACCTACTACAGCCTCAAACCCCGTCAATTGCGGCGCTGGCATCCGGGTTTCGGGGTGGCCTTGCGCGGGCCGTCGGCGCGGCGTTTTCTGGACCGCGCCGGCTACCGCAGCTGCGGCGATGTGCTGACAGTCGATGGCGAGTTCCTGGCGGCCCGCCGGGACACCGTGGCGTTTGTGGCCGAGTTGCTGGCAGCGACGGCAGCCAGGCCGGCCCGGCTCAGCTGCTTCGGTCTGCACGAGTGGGCCATGGTCTACCAGGCCCCGCAGGTACGGCACCAGCGCGTGCCGCTGCGGTTGGGCTCCTCCGGAACGGACGCCGTCGTCGAGTCGATGCCGTTGCGCTGCAGCCACTTTGACGCTTACCGGTTCTTCACCGAGTCGGCGGTGCCGCTCAACGCCGAATCGCTGAGCCGAAACACCCAGTCGGCCAGCGAACAGCCGGGCTGCGTGCACGCCAACATGGATCTATACAAGTGGAGCTATAAGCTGGGCCCGCTGATCGAGTCGAACCTGGTGATGGACTGCCTGGACCTTGCTGCGGACGCCAGGTTGCTGGACATGCGGGCCAGCCCCTATGACTTGAGTGGCTATGGCATCGAACCGATCACCATCGAGGCCGCCGCCGGGCGGTCCGAATACGTGCGCTGCCAGCAGGTCATCGCCGATCGCGCGGGCCCGCTTCGGGACGTGCTGGTCGAACGATGCCGGAGTCTGCTTGCACGGGACCGCGATTACCCACGGGTAAGCTTGATCGACGCTTCTTAGGAGGAAATACAAATGACTGATCGTGTGACGGTGGGAAATCTGCGGGTTGCCCGCGTACTGCACGACTTCATCACGAATGAGGCCCTGCCCGGTACCGGGGTGGACCCGGACACCTTCTGGGCAGGCGTGGACAAGGTCATCACGGACCTGGCGCCGCAGAATCAAGAGTTGCTGGCCCGCCGTGACGACCTGCAGGCGCAGATCGACAAGTGGCACCGTGCCCGGGTCATCGACCCGGTCGACACTGACGAGTTCAAGAACTCCTATCAGCAGTTCCTCACCGAGATCGGCTACCTGCAGCCCGAACCGGCGGACTTCACCATCACCACGTCCGGCGTCGACACCGAGATCACCAGCACCGCCGGTCCGCAGCTTGTGGTGCCGATCCTCAACGCGCGGTTCGCGCTCAACGCCGCCAACGCCCGCTGGGGTTCGCTGTACGACGCGCTCTACGGCACTGACGTCATCTCCAACGAGGGCGGCGCCGAAGCCGGCGGCGGCTACAACCGGGTGCGCGGCGACAAGGTGATCGCCTACGCCCGCAAATTCCTGGACGAGGCCGTCCCACTGGCGTCCGGCTCGTGGTCGGAGATCACCCGCCTGAAGATCGACGACGAACATCAGCTGGTCGCCGAACTCGGCGACGGCCTGTCGGTCGGATTGGCCACCCCCGAAGGGTTCGTCGGCTACACCGGCGAACTCAGCCACCCCCAGTGGTCGGTGCTGCTCGAGCACCACGGCCTGCACATCGAGATCCTCATCGACCCCGAGTCCCCGGTCGGCGCCACCGACAAGGCCGGCATCAAAGACGTGGTGCTGGAGTCCGCCATCACCACGATCATGGACTTCGAGGACTCGGTGGCCGCGGTCGACGCCGACGACAAGGTGCTGGGCTACCGCAACTGGCTCGGCCTGAACAAGGGTGACCTGGCCGAAGAGGTCAGCAAGGGCGGCAAGACCTTCACCCGCACTCTGAACGCGGACCGTACCTTCACCACCCCGAACGGCGAGGGCGAGCTGACGCTGCCCGGTCGCAGCCTGCTGTTCGTCCGCAACGTCGGTCACCTGATGACAAACGACGCCATCGTGGATGCCGACGGGAAGGAAATTCCCGAGGGCATTCAGGACGCGCTTTTCACCGGTCTGATCGCCATGCACGGCCTCAAGTCCTCCAAGGAGAACGGTGAGCTGACCAACAGCCGCACCGGCTCGGTGTACATCGTCAAGCCGAAGATGCACGGCCCCGACGAGGTCGGCTTCACCTGCGAGCTGTTCAGCCGCGTCGAAGACGTGCTGGGCCTGCCCGAGGCCACCCTCAAGGTCGGCATCATGGACGAAGAGCGGCGCACCACCATCAACCTCAAGGCGTGCATCAAGGCCGCCGCCGATCGCGTGGTGTTCATCAACACCGGCTTCCTGGACCGCACCGGCGACGAGATCCATACCTCGATGGAGGCCGGCCCCATGGTGCGCAAGGGCGCCATGAAGGCCCAGCCGTGGATCAAGGCCTACGAGGACGCCAACGTCGACACCGGCCTGGCCGCCGGCTTGGCCGGGCGGGCGCAAATCGGTAAGGGCATGTGGGCCATGACCGATCTGATGGCCGACATGGTGGAGCAGAAGATCGGCCAGCCGAAGGCCGGTGCGACGACTGCCTGGGTGCCGTCACCGACCGCAGCGACCTTGCACGCCATGCACTACCACCAGGTCGACGTGGCCGCGGTGGACAAGGAACTGGCCGGCAAGAAGCGCACCACGCTGACCGAACTGCTGACCATCCCGCTGGCCAAGGAGCTGGCCTGGGCGCCGGAGGAAATCCACGAGGAGGTCGACAACAACTGCCAGTCGATCCTGGGTTACGTGGTCCGCTGGATCGACCAGGGCGTCGGCTGCTCCAAGGTGCCCGACATCCACGACATCGCACTCATGGAAGACCGCGCCACCCTGCGTATCTCCAGCCAGCTGCTGGCCAACTGGCTGCGCCACGGTGTCATCACAGAGGACGACGTGAAGGCCAGCCTGCGCCGGATGGCCGCGGTGGTCGACGGACAGAATGCCGGCGACTCGTCCTACCTGCCGATGGCACCGGACCCCGAGGGAAGCATCGCCTTCCAGGCAGCCGAGGAACTGATTCTGCGAGGAGCAGCGCAGCCCAACGGTTACACCGAGCCGATCCTGCATCGCCGCCGACGCGAGTTCAAGGCCGCCCACGCAGACCGTTCGTGACCGGCTGAGCGCCATCATCGATGATTGACATTCGGCGGGTCCGTATCTTCGGACACGGGCCCGCCGAACGCACGCCGAAACCAGGAATGGACACCTATGGGTAGACACAGCGCTCCCGACGACGAACCGGACGAGCTGGACGACGAAGCACCGGGATCCGGTGCTGACCCCGGCCGAAATACCGGCGGCGCAACAGGTTTCCGTGGGTCCGATGACTGGGCTTCAGCTCCCCGCGGTGGCTACGGTCCGAGTGGTCCTCCGCGACCGACCGGTCCGGTTGGTCCTATGCGACCCACCGGTCCAACTGTTCCTGCGGGACCGACCGGCCCAACTCCTCCTAAAGCGCCCACTGGCGCAACAGGTCCCACCATGCCCACGGGCCCAACCGCTCCGCAAGGACCCGCTGGCCCGACTCCCCCTAACGGGCCCACCGGCCCGACGGCTCGCCCGGGCCCCACCCCGCCGCCCAGCGTGGCCGACGACTACACCTACGACACCGGTCACAGCTATGACGCCGGGCATGAGTATGACACCGGCCACGACTACGACGACTATGGCTACGACAGCGACGAGCATTACGACGCCGACCAGCACTATGACAATGGTCGCGGCGCCGATTACGGAGGTCGTTACGCCGGCAGCCAGCATCGCGATGCTGACCAGAACTACGAGACTGACCATCTTTTCGACGATGGTTACCAGCCCCACCCCGACGATCACGATGACATCGATGGTCCCAATTGGGATGCCGACGATGACCCGATGGACGGATCCGATACCGCGACACAGACTTTCGCGGCCGTACCGAGGCGAGCCGAGGGGCCTGCGCACGGCGGTGAGTGGGACGGCGGCGAGTGGACCGGCAGCCACCGGGCAGTCCAGTCAGGCCGGCGCGGCGTCAGCGTCGGTGTCATCGCCGCCCTGGTCACCGTCGTGGTCGTGGTGGCCGCCGTCATCCTGTGGCGCTTTTTCGGTGACGCGCTGTCCAACCGCAGCCGCGAGGCGTCGGCCCGGTGTGTGTCCGGCGCAGTCGACGTAGCCGTGCTGGCTGACCCGACCATCTCAGACCAGATCAGCTCGCTGGCCGGTAAATACAACGAGACCGCCGAGCCCATCGGCGACAAGTGCGTCAAGATCGCCGTCAAATCTGCTGACTCGGACGCCGTCATCAGCGGATTCGCCGGTAAATGGCCGGCCGAACTGGGGTCGCGTCCGGCGCTGTGGGTTCCGGCCAGTTCGATCTCGGCTGCCCGGCTGGTAGCGGGCGCCGGTGAGCAGGCGGTCAGCGGCGACAGCAAGTCGCTGGCCAGCTCCCCCGTGCTGCTGGCGGTTCGACCACAGCTCAAAGATGCTCTGTCGCAACAGAATTGGGGAACGCTGCCGACGCTGCAGACCACCCCGTCTGCGCTCGACGGGCTGAACCTGGCCGGCTGGGGGTCGCTGCGTCTGGCAATGCCCACCATCGGCAATGCCGATGCCAGCTACCTGGCGGGCGAGGCCATCGCGGCTGCAGCCGCAGCCGGCGCGCCACCCAACGCCGGTGCGGGCGCGGTGCACAAGGTGATGCACGCTCAACCCAAGCTCGCCGATTCGAAGTCCTCGACCGCCTTCGACGCGCTGGTCTCGGCCGACGACCCCGCGACCGCACCCGTGCATGCCGTGGTAACCACCGAGCAGCAGCTGTATCAGCGGTCGTTGCACACCGACAATGCCAAGGCCAAACTGGCCGCGTGGCTTCCGGGAGGTGCTCCCGCGGTCGCCGATTACCCCGCGGTCCTGCTCGGCGGCGACAAGCTGTCTCATGAGGAGAGCAGTGCGGCAAGCGAATTCGAACGGTTCCTGCTCAAGCCGGAACAACGTGCCGAGCTGGCCAAGGCCGGGTTCCGGACCGACGGCGGCGAGGCGCCGAAGAACGACGTGGTGAACCTGGGCTCCATTCCCGACGCGCTGTCGATCGGCGATGCCGCGACCCGCGCCACACTGGCCAACGCCGTGGGCGGCACCGGGCAGTCCTCAGCGGTGACCATCATGCTGGACCAGTCCATGCCGACCCAAGAAGGTGGCAAATCCCGGCTGGCCAACGTCACCGCCGCGATCACCGATCGCCTGAATGCCATGCCGCCCAACAGCTCGGTGGGGCTGTGGACGTTCGACGGCGTCGCCGGGCGTTCCGAGGTATCGGTGGCGCCGCTGACCGACGGCAACGGTGGGCAGTCGCATCTGAATCAGCTCAATTCCGACCTGCAGAGTCAGAGCGCCTCGGGCGGCGGTGCCGTCTCGTTCACCACGCTTCGCATGCTCTATACCGATGCTGTGTCGAATTACCGTGACGGCCTGACCAATTCGATTCTGGTGATCACCGCCGGTCCGCACACCGACCAG
This sequence comes from Mycobacterium sp. OTB74, assembly GCF_029892685.1. GTDB lineage: Bacteria > Actinomycetota > Actinomycetes > Mycobacteriales > Mycobacteriaceae > Mycobacterium. Next base: position 40,238 of record NZ_JARXVD010000017.1, read on the forward strand.
TCCCTGGACGGCCCCGGACTACAGCAGTACCTCAAGTCGGCCTTCGACCAGGCACATCCGGTGTCGATCAACGTGATTGACCTCGGCTCGGACCCGGACCGGTCAACCTGGGAGGCCGTGACGCAGATAACCGGCGGCACCTACTCGAAGGTGACCAGTTCGGCCAGCCCTGAACTGGCCGCGGCATTGGCCGGCGTCCTGACCTAACGAGCCCTGAAGGCTCACGACCGACGAACGCATACCCTCCCGGGCGGTCCCTCGAAAGTTCGAAGGACCGCCCGTCGGAAGGTCAGGCGAAGGCCTCGATCGGCGGGCACGAGCACACCAGATTGCGGTCACCGAACGCACCGTCGATCCGGCGAACCGGCGGCCACACCTTGGGCCGGAAACCCTTGCCCAGCGGGTAGGCGGCCTGCTCGCGGGTGTACGGATGCTTCCAGTCGTCGACCAGCAGGCACTCGGCAGTGTGCGGTGCGTTGTGCAGCGGGTTGTCGTCCGCCGGCCAATCTCCGGATCCGACCTGGTCGATCTCGCGCTTGATCGCGATCATGGCCGCGATGAATGCATCGACCTCGGCCAGGCTTTCGCTCTCGGTGGGCTCGACCATCAGCGTGCCGGCCACCGGGAAACTCATGGTCGGTGCGTGGAAACCGTAGTCCGCCAGGCGCTTTGCCACGTCGTCCACGGTCACACCGGTGTTTTTGGTGATGGCCCGCAGGTCAAGGATGCACTCGTGGGCCACCATGCCGTTCTCGCCGGTGTACAGCACTGGGTAGTGCTCATCGAGCCGCCGGGCCAGGTAATTGGCCGACGCGATCGCGGTCAGGGTGGCTGCGCGCAGGCCCGGGGCGCCCATCATCCGGATGTAGGCCCAGGTGATCGGCAGGATCGAGGCCGAACCGTACGGCGCCGCCGACACGGTGTGGTCGTCCGACAGTTCCGCGGCCAGCGGGTGACCGGGCAGGTACGGCGCCAGGTGCGAACGCACAGCTACCGGCCCCACACCCGGACCACCGCCACCGTGCGGGATGCAGAAAGTCTTGTGCAGATTCAGGTGGCTGACGTCGCCGCCGAACTTGCCCGGCCTGGCTAGGCCCACCAGTGCGTTTAGGTTGGCGCCGTCGACGTACACCTGGCCGCCGGCGTCGTGCACCGCGGCGCAGATGTCGGCGACGTCATGCTCGTAGACACCGTGGGTGGACGGGTAGGTGATCATCAGCGCAGCCAGGTCACTGGCGTGCTCAGATATCTTGGCCCGCAGGTCATCCAGGTCGACGTCGCCGTTCTCCCGGCAGGCGACCACAACCACCCGCATGCCGACCATCGCCGCCGACGCGGCGTTGGTGCCGTGCGCGCTGGACGGGATCAGGCAGATGTTGCGACCGGATTCACCACGGGCCTCGTGGTAGGCCCGAATGGCCAGCAGACCGGCGTACTCCCCCTGCGAACCGGCGTTGGGCTGCAAGGAAACCGAGTCGTATCCGGTGATGCTGGTCAACCAGGACTCGACCTGCTCGATCAGCGTGCGCAGCCCGGGGGTGTCCGAGGCCGGCGCGAACGGATGCTGGCGGGAGAACTCGGTCCAGGTGATCGGCTCCATCTCGGCTGCTGCATTCAGCTTCATGGTGCACGAACCCAACGGGATCATGCTGCGGTCCAGCGCGACGTCCTTGTCGGCGAGCGCGCGCAGGTAGCGCATCATCTCGGTCTCGGTGCGGTACCTGGAGAACGCCGGGTGGGTCAGGAAATCTGAAGTGCGGGTGTGGATTTCAGGTCCGGTCCAATGATGCCCGCCGCGAGTGGCGCCGAAAGCGGCCAGTAGCGCGTCGACGTGCTCGGCGGTGGTCGCCTCGTCGCACGACACCGAGACATGGTCGGCGTCGACCAGCCACACGTTGATGCCACGCTCCTTGGCCGCCGCCCGGACCTGTTCAGCAGCACCAGGCACGCGCGCCAGAACGGTGTCGAAGAATCCGTCATGCACCACCTCGATGCCGGCCGAGGCCAGCCCGGTGGCCACCGCCACCGCATGGCCGTGCACCCGGTTTGCGATCGCGGTTAGGCCGCGGGCACCGTGGTAGCTGGCGTACATCGCGGCAATCACCGCGAGCAGCACCTGGGCGGTACAGATGTTGCTGGTCGCCCGGTCCCGGCGGATGTGCTGTTCACGGGTCTGCAGCGACAGCCGGTACGCCGGCGATCCGTCCGCGTCGACCGAGACACCGACCAGTCGGCCCGGCAGCTGGCGCGCATGCTTGGTGTGCACGGCCAGGTAACCCGCGTGCGGGCCGCCGAATCCCATTGGCACACCGAATCGCTGGGTGGTGCCGAAGGCAACGTCGGCGCCGATCTCTCCCGGCGGGGTAACCAGCGTCATGGCCAGCAGGTCTGCACCCACGGCCACCAGAGCGCCGCGCTCGTGAGCCTGCGCCACCAGCGCCGACCACTCAGTGATCACACCGCTGGCGCCAGGCAGCTGCACGATGACGCCGAAGAAGTCACCATTTGGTAGACCGTTGCGCAGATCGGCTGTGACGATCTCGATGCCCAGCGGCTGAGCGCGGGTAGCCAGTATCGCAGCGGTCTGCGGATAGATGTCGGCGTCGACGGCAAGCCTGTGCCGATCCCCCTTCACCGACCGGTGCATCAGGGTCATGGCCTCGGCTGCCGCGGTGCCCTCGTCGAGCATCGAGGCGTTGGCGATCTCCAGGCCGGTCAGATCGGTGACCATGGTCTGGAAGTTCAGCAGCGCCTCGAGGCGGCCCTGGCTGATCTCCGGCTGGTACGGCGTGTAGGCGGTGTACCAGGCAGGGTTCTCAAGAATGTTGCGGCGCAATACCGGAGGGGTGAGCGTGTCGTAGTAACCCTGTCCGATCATCGAGACCGCGACGGTGTTGGAGTCGGCCAGTGCCCGCAGTTCGGCCAGTGCCTGCTCTTCACTGGCTGGGGCGGGCAATTCGTCGAGCCCGGGCGCCATACCAGCGGCTGACAGGACATCGAGAATGCCTGCCGGCAGCGCCTTGGCTGCGAGCTGCTCCAGTGAGTCGACGCCGATGACGTTGAGCATGGTTTCGATGGCGGCCGCATCAGGCCCGATGTGACGGTCAGCGAACCGCGGCTGATGGTGCTCGGCGGACGGACGGGATGGGATACCGGACACGACAAACCCCTTTGGGAGCACGGGGTTCCGAAGGGCATGCCACGGAACCGCCTGCGGTTCCTCCCCCTCTGTCGTCGGTGCCTGAGAGATTCGGCCGACGCGCCAGCCTTTCCCCATGGGCGGGCGAGCACGTGCTCACCACTTTCCAGAGGCATCGGGGCCCGGCGCGGTCCGGGGGCCTGAGAGGTTGACGGAGAGGTGTTGCTCCTTCGGCGCCCGTGGCTGGCTGCCACGGATCTCTCCCGCGCAAGGACGATGCGCGCGCCAGTCTACCGGCCCGCCGCAGTGCCCCGCGCACAGACGAAGAGGGTCAGCCGATCTTGCGGTCGCGCTGCTTGCGACGCGAAGCCAGCTCGTCCTCGGGTGCGGCAATGGACTCGCCGCCGTCGGCCCGCTCGCCGGGGAAGTCGGCGATGGCACCGGTCAGTTCACGCATGGCGCCGGAAACCGCAATGCCGAATACGCCCTGACCGCCCTGCAGCAGGTCGACGACCTCTTCGGCGGACGTGCACTCGTACACCGTGGTGCCATCGGAGAACAGGGTGATGTTGGCCAGGTCCTCGACACCGCGCTGGCGCAGGTGGTCCACGGCGACGCGGATGTTGTGCAGCGAGATGCCGGTGTCCAGCAATCGCTTGACGATCTTGAGGACCAGGATGTCCTTGAACGAGTACAACCGCTGGCTGCCCGAGCCGGCCGCACCGCGGATCGACGGCACCACCAGCGAAGTGCGGGCCCAGTAGTCCAACTGGCGGTAGGTGATACCGGCGATCTGGCAGGCACTCGGCCCGCGGTAACCGATCAGTTCGTCGGGTACCGAATTGTCGGGGAACAACCCCGGCTGCACCGGTTCTGGCACCACCACCGGGGTGGCCTGCTCAGGCGTGCCGCTGGTCGTCAGATCCGACTGCTCTTGACGTGGCGTGTCGCCCACTGCATGTCCTCTCGCCGATCGAACTTGCCCTGTGCCCGGCGGCGCTTGGTGCTGCCCGGCAGGTTTGCGGTGAGGCCCGAATAGGTTGAGCATACGCTTCCTGCCGGGTCCCCTCAGCCCGTAGTCACATGAGGAAAGTATGAGCCTGTGAAGGCCCGAAGCCCACGCGGCGCACCGTGTGTCGACACGCGCTGACCCAGTTGAGACGCATCCGTGACAATGTGCGGGACGCCACCGGAGCGACTGCGCGATCGTGCCTCAGGTGGCTTTGAAATCGTCGGGCGAGATGCTGTCGAGGAACTCCTTGAACTTCTCGACCTCGTCCTCGCGCACCGCGCCGGAAGCCTCTTCGTCCGACTCATCCGGGATCAGCAGACCGGCCTCGGCCAGCACCGCTTCCTCGACGTAGATAGGCACTCCCATACGCAGCGCGATGGCCACCGAGTCCGACGGCCGCGCCGATACGGTGATATCGCGATCGAACACCAAGTCCGCGTAGAAGGTGCCTTCCTGCAGATCAACGATACGAACCTCGCGCAACGAATGACCAAGGGCCGCAATGAGATCGCGGATCAGATCATGGGTCAGCGGGCGGGCCGGGGTCACGCCCTGCTGCTCCAGCGCGATGGCCTCGGCCTCGGACTTGCCTATCCAGATCGGCAGGTAGCGGTCGCCATTGGACTCACGCAACAGCAGCACAGGCTGGCTCTGCGGTTGCTCCACGCGAATGCCGACCACACGAACCTCACCCATCTGTGCCTGCCCTCCGCAACCATGTGCCCTAGACCAAAGCGAGTCTAGTCCTCAGCGGTCGAGAACGTCGCGCACCGCGGACTTGATCAACGAGGTGTGCAATGTGATCGCCAATGCCGCCACTTCGCGGGCCAGGTCATCGGCGCGGTCCTTGGCCCCGGTCTTGCCCACCTTGCCGATGGGTCCGGCGATCTGCGCGATCAGATCCGACTGACGGTCGGCCGCCGACCGGAAGGCCCGCAGATGCCGGGGCTCGACACCGAAATCGGCCAGTGCATGGGCACATTGGGCGATCACCACGGCATGTTCGTCGAAGAAGCCAGCCGGTCCAGGAGTGATCACCCCGTTCTTGACAAGGGCGGTCAGCAGCTCTGAGCCGACACCCGACCTCGACAGCAGATCTTCCCGGCTGAGCCGGACCTGTGCCGGCGCCACATCCGCCGACCTGCCAGGCTGCCCACTGCCGAGTTCGGGCACCAATTTCGGTACGCCATAAGCAGATCCGGCCGCCGGTAACTCGCCGTCGGGTTGTGCATCCAACTGCGCTTTGATGACCTTAAGCGGCAGGTATTGGTCGCGCTGAGCGGTCAGGATGAACCGCAGCCTGGCGCAGTTGTAGGCGGTAAACCGCCGGTAGCCCGACCCCGTGCGCTCGGGGGTGACCAGACCTTCGTCCTCCAGATACCGAATCTTGGAGATCGACAAATCCGGGAAGTCGGGTCGTAGCAGCTCCAGTACCGCTCCGATCGACATCCCGGCCGGTGCATGGCGGTCGGGCTGCGTCATGTCGGGCGGACGCTAGCTGGCGGCGCCGTCGTCGGTCTTGGGCCCGGTCAGGAAAACCAGCCGGAATTTGCCGATCTGGACCTCGTCGCCGTTGGCCAGCACGGCGGAGTCGACCGGTTCGCGGTTGACGTAGGTGCCGTTGAGGCTGCCCACGTCGACCACCTGAAAATCGCCGGATTCCAACCGGAACTCGGCGTGCCGTCGACTTACGGTGACGTCGTCGAGGAAGATGTCGCTGTCCGGATGGCGACCAGCGGAGGTGCTCGGCTGATCCAGCAGGAATCGCGAGCCCGCATTGGGACCGCGCTTGACCACCAGCAGGGCGGACCCGACGGGCAGCCCCTCAACCCCGGAGACAGCGCTGCCGCCGCCGGTCGTGGCCGGGGCATCGAGCTCGTTGAGGAAATCCGCGCGGAAGACCGAAGTCGTTTCCACCGTTACTTCCTCGGAGCCGTGGTCAATCCCCGAACCGCTGTCCTTCTCCGTCACGCGCTGCTCCTCACTGGCCGCTGTGGCGTCCTCTGGGCGACCGACCGGCGGTATTGCCAGCAGTCATTCAATTCCGCGTACGTCTCACCAATGACCGTACCGCGCAGTGTGGATAGTTGTATCCACCACCGCCGGATCTGCCGCGGCGACTTTAGTGCCGCTGCGGCCCATCCGGACCGCAGCACCTTAACAAAGTTCTTACTCGTCCAAGGTTGCCCGGTAGGCCTCGGCGTCCAGTAGTCCGTGCAGGGCGTCATCCAATTCAGCAGCGTCGGCCTGCAGCTCGATCAGCCAGCCTGCGCCGTACGGATCGGAGTTGACCAAATCCGGTGAAGCCTCCAAATCACCGTTGACCGCAACGACTTTCGCGGCGATCGGCGCGTAGAGCTCCGAGGTCGTCTTGGGTGACTCGACCTCGCCGAACGTGTCACCCGCCGCGAGCACGGTGCCGACCTCGGGCAGGTCGACGTACACGACGTCACCGAGCGCGCCCTGCGCGAAATCGGTGATGCCGACCCGAACGGTCTCGCCCCGACGGCTCACCCATTCGTGCTCAGCGGTGTAGTAGAGATCGGCTGGGGTTTCGCTCACGGTGCTCCTTGGTCCTTGCAAGATGGGTGATTGGACGACGGGTCAAAAAATAGCCCGACTGGCGGTTACTTGACTGGCTGAGCGTATTGGCGCGGTTTCGGTTGCCGCAAGGCACTGACGGTAATGGTGTCAGCCTGTTGCACGGTCATTTTGCCGCCCACGCGTTTGACGCTATCCATGGCGCCGCCGGGGATGTTCATGGCCGCCGCCAAAGTCGGCGGGTCGCCGATCGCCAGGATGGTGTAGGGCGGATTCATGGTCACGTTGTCGACCGACAAGGCGCCGGCAACCCCGGCTATCCACGTCGACACCCCCACCCGGACCGCGGTCTGCTGATCGCCCTGCCCGACCCGGATCTCGATGGCCTCGGCGCCGGCGGCTCGCAGTTCGTTGATGACGTCCAGCATGGTCTCCGGTGACACGCCGGGAGCGATGTCCTCGATGGTTATCGAGACGCCCGGGCCGGTTGCGGCGACGGTGCCTATCAAGATGGACAACGCGCTCAGCCGCGCCTGCGCATTCTGGATCGCAGCCTGATCATTGCTGCCCGAGGTCTGCAGAGCCGACAGCGTTTTCTGCAGATCGGCCACCTCGGTATTCAGCGCCGCCTCGCGCTGCTGCAGCGAATCCAGCAGCACCAACAGGTCGGCCGGGCGAGCCCTGTCGAGATTGTCGCCCGATTCGGTCTGGCGCACCTGTGTCACGATCGCCACACCGAGCAACGCGCACAACAGCACCCCGAGCGCGCCGAACATCCATTGTGACCGGGTGCGCCGCAGGCGGGTCGCGACGCCGGCCGGCATCTCATGCCGACCGTGAGCCTCCTCGCCGCCGTCCTTGTGCGCAGCAGGCTCGTGCTCGTCGTCAGCCATGTCGATGCACCGTCACGCCCCGAACAACCGACGCCGAAGTGCCGCCGCATTGCCGAAAATCCGGATACCCAGCACCACGATGATGGCGGTGGTCAGCTGCGTGCCCACCCCCAGTTGGTCACCGACATAGACGATCACCGCAGCCACCAGGACGTTGAACACGAACGAGATCACAAACACCTTGGCGTCGAAAATCCGCTCCAGATAAGCCCGCAACCCACCGAAGACGGCGTCCATGGCCGCCACCACCGCAATGGGGAGGTACGGCTGAACCACCTCGGGCACGCTGGGGTGAAATATCAGCCCCAGCACGATGCCGACCACCAGTGCCGCAATCCCGATCATGTTCCCGACCTCACTTTGCCCCTATCTGTCTGGCGAAGTTGACATCTCGAACCGAGGCGGCCGGTACCCGGAGGGCGTCGCCGACCTGGGTACTGACCCCTACCCCATATGCATCGGCCAGTAGCGTCAGCCGCTGCATGGCCGGGCTGCTCTCGAACACATCGTGCAAGGAATGCGGTGGCCCGATGGCCACAATCGCATACGGCCCGGAAATCGGCTGGTTGTCGACCAGGATTCCGCCGCCGGCCTGTCGGATCGTCACGTTGGGGCCGATCCGGACCCCGCCGACCGAGACCGCCTCGGCGCCGGCCACCCACAGTGAGTTGACCACCAGTTGCAGATCGCGGTCCAAGATGACCTGGCGGCTGCCGGCCACCCGCTGTTTGGACACGTCGCTCAGGTTTCGCGCCGGACCCGGCTCGGTGAGGGTGATGGTCAGCCCCGGACCCGATGCTGCTGTGGCCGACGCGGCGGACTCGGCGCGATCCAAGGCATCCAGCAGTTGGCGGCCCTGGGCGTCACCCGTCAACCGACTGCGCCGCTCTGCTTCCACCTGATCGGCCAACGTGTCGCGATGCGCGGTGCTGTCCCGGGTCCGGTCTTCGGCAGCGCGAGCGCTGGCCGACAACACGTGCTGGGTCCGAGTGGTCGCCGGGGCACCGGACTTCGCCTGGGCCGCGGCGATGCCGAACACCGCCGTCACGGCCGCAACTCCGAGCACCAGCCAGACGCGGTCGACGATCATGCGACGCGGGGCCCCGGCCTCCCGCCGCGCGGCGGCGGCCGCGTAACCGGGGTCAAGGTGGTCGGTCAGCAGCGAGCGCAGCAGCGACGGCACCGGGATCCGCTCCGGAGCATCAGCGACGTGGCTGTTGCTCCCTGCCTCCGGTCGGTAACCGCCGAGCGCGCGATCTCCCCGGCTCTGTTCAGCCACCGGCATGCACCCTGGGTAGTTTCCGCAGCACCAACCGGACCTGCAGTAGGTACAACACCCCTGTCCACAGGTACATGGCCATGCCCCACCACAGGAAGGCCCAGCCGCACGCCAGCACCACCCGACTCCACAGCTCAGGCCACTGCCCCAGTAGCACCAGCGGGAAACCGGACATCAGTGCGAAGGTCGCGGCCTTGCCCAGGTAGGTCACCGGCAGTGCGGTCAGACCCCGGCTACGCACCAGGGGCAGTGCCGCGGCCAGCGCCACATCCCGTCCGACGAGCAGCAGGACGAACCACCACGGCACGATGTGGGCGGCGGCCATCGCCACCGGCACCATGACCATGTAGATGCGGTCCACCAGCGGATCGAGCAATTCGCCCAGCCGCGACGACTGATTGGGCACCAACCGGGCGATCTTGCCGTCGGCCCAGTCGGAGAACCCGCTGAACATCAGCACCGCCACCGCCCAGCCCCACGAATGCGCCACCAGGAGCAGGTACAGGAAGACCGGAACCAGCAGCAGCCGCAGAGCACTCAGTGCGTTGGGTACCGTCAGCACCCGGTCGCGCGCATCGTCTCCCGGCTGCGGGCCCATGGATGTCAACCTAGCGGAATACCCCGGGCAAGCTCAGCGCTGCCATCGTGTCGTCGGCAAGTGGGTTGTCGTGGATCATGTAGGTCCACGTCGATGTCGGCCGGGCCAGCTTCGAAAGATCAAGTCCCGGTTCATCTTCGAGCACGTTGGCGGTCTCGAAGGTCTGCTGGGCAGCCTCGATGGCATCAGCGGCCAGCGAGCCGAACGCGTCCACGGCCATCCGATGGAACTCGTCGAGCGGGTTCTGACTGCCCAACGCACGCAGATGGATGCTCTCCCGGATGTCGGCCAGGTAGGCCAGGTGGTCGGCCCAGCCGCGGTCCAGGTGGTAGAGCATGATCAGCCGGCAGATCCGCTCCAACTCGTCCTCGTCCACCTCGGCGGCCAGTTCGTCGTAGCGCTCGGGCGAGCGTTCCTTGAGCTCATCGCGCGCAGTTGTGGTGCGCAGCAACGTCTCTCGGCGTTCGACGATGATTGCGCGCTGCTGCGCAGTCAGCTGGTTGTAGCGCCAGGTGTTGGCATGAACGTCCAGCAGCCGCCCCTCGGCGACGCGCTGCGCGTGCGCCAGTAGTTGGCCGGCCTTGGGGTTGGTGATCCGGCCGTTCTCGTCGGTCTGCATCGGCAGCTTCTGCGGCTCCAGATGAGCGACGACCACGTCGTCCTCCCAGCTGGAGAAGAACACTGACGAGCCTGGGTCACCCTGACGCCCGGAGCGACCACGCAGCTGGTTGTCCAGCCGTTCGGTGTGGTGCCGCCCGGTGCCGATGACGTGCAACCCGCCCAGCTCGGCGACCTGCGCCTTGTCCTCGGAATCGTCGCCGGCCTCCGAACCACCCAGCCGGATATCGGTGCCGCGGCCGGCCATCTGGGTGGACACCGTCACCACAGCGAGCTTGCCGGCCTCGGCGATGACCTCGGCCTCCTCGGCGTCGTTCTTGGCGTTGAGCACGACAGCCGGTATCCCTGCCTTGACCAGGCGTGCGTGCAGTTCCTCTGATTCGGCGACGTCACGCGTACCGACCAGCACCGGCTGCTCGGTGGCGTGAATCTCCTGGATGTGTTCGACGATCGCGTCGTTCTTGGCTGCGGCGGTGATGTAGACCCGGTCGGTCTCGTCTTCACGGACGTTGGGGGTGTTCGGCGGGATCGGCGACACACCCAACTGGTAGAACTGGCGCAGCTGCTCACCGGCGGCCAGCGCGGTGCCGGTCATGCCGCACACCGTGGGATACCGGCCGATGAGCGCTTGCACGGTGATGGTGTCCAGCACCTCACCGGTCTCGGTGGTCTCGATACCTTCCTTGGCCTCGACTGCGGCCTGCAGTCCGTCCGGCCAGCGCTGCAGCGAGGCGATCCGGCCGCGGGAGGCGTTGATCAGGTGAACGGCGTTGTCCCGCACGATGTAATGGACGTCGCGCTGCAAAAGCACATGGGCGTGCAGCGCAATGTTGATCTCGGTCAGCGTGGTGCCGACGTGGTCCTCGGAGTACAGGTCGATGCCGCCGAGTTCCTTCTCCAGACGCCGTGCACCCTGATCGGTGAGGTGCACGTTGCGGCGGTCGGCGTCGGTGTCGTAGTACTGCACGGAGTCGTCGAACCGGTTCTCCGAGGTAAGCTCGCCGACCAGTCGGATGATCTCCAGCCGGGGTGTCTCCCGGTGCGTGGTGCCGGCCAGCACCAGCGGCACCAGCGCCTCGTCGACCAGCACCGAGTCGGCCTCGTCGATCAGCGCCACGTCGGGTCGAGGCGACACCAGGTCGGCGACGTCGGTGACCAGCTGGTCACGCAGCACGTCGAAGCCGATCTCGTTGACCGACGCATAGGTGACGTCACATTCGTAGGCGGCCCGGCGCTCGGCGGCGGTGGAGTCTGCGGTGATCCAGCCGACGGTCAGACCCATTGCTTCGAGCAGTGGGCCCATCCACTCGGCGTCGCGGCGGGCCAGGTAGTCGTTGACCGAGATGACGTGCACATGGCGTCCAGCAAGGGCATAGCCCGCGGCTGCGATGGCGCCGGCCAGGGTCTTGCCTTCGCCGGTGGCCATCTCGACGACGTCGCCGGCCATCATGCGCAGCGCACCCAGGAGCTGGACGTCAAAGGGCCGCAGGGAAGTGGTGCGCTCGGCCGCTTCCCTGGCGATGGCCAGGAACTGGGGAATGTCGGACGACTCGGAGAGTTCGTCGAGGTCGAGCAGCTTGGCTGCCTTGGTCAGCTGCTCATCGCCCAGGTCGGCGGCTTTCTCATCGAACTCCGCCGAGGCTCGAACCTGATCCATCGAACGGTTCTGGTTCCTGTCGGTGGAGGCACCCAGAAGCTTCCAGAACCTACTGCTCAGCCGACCGGGTTTCGCGGTGCTCGTCTTCGCCACACGTCAACGGTACCGGCCGCGGACTACTGCCCTCCGACGTGGCCAGATGCGCTCTCCACCTGCTTCACTCAGCTGAGCGCGGTACGTTGCCCGGATGGACATGTTCACCCCGACACTTGACTGGGGCGGCGAGCTGGTGACCTCGCTGATATGGATCGCCAAGGCCTGGGCTATCGCCGCGGTCTGCACGTTGTTGGTTCTGGCGGCGCTCCGCCGGTTCACCGTGTGGGGCCAGCAGTTCTGGCGGATCACCGGTGCGTACTTCGTGGGATCCCAAAGTGTGAAGGTGTGGCTCTGGCTGTCCGCACTGCTGCTCTCGATCATGTTGAGCGTCCGACTCAACGTGCTGCTCAGTTATCAGAGCAGCGACTTGATGACCAGCTTCCAGGTGATCGCCACCGGCGTCGGCAGCCACAACCAGGCGATGAAAGAGTCCGGTCGGGACGGCTTCTGGTTGTCCATCACGGTGTTCTCCATCCTGGCCGCCATTTTCATCGCACGACTGATGCTCGACCTGTTCATGGCGCAGCGGTTCATGCTGGCCTGGCGCGTCTGGCTGACCGATCGACTGACCGGCGACTGGCTGGCCGGCAAGGCCTACTACCGGTCCCGCTTCATCGACGACACCATCGACAACCCGGATCAGCGCATCCAGAGCGACATCGACATCTTCACCGCCGGTAACGGCCCAACACCAAACACGCCCAGCATCACCAGCCAATCGGTTCTGTTGTTCGGCGCGATCCATGCCGTTGCCTCGATGGTGTCATTCGCCGCCATCCTGTGGAATCTGTCGGCAAGCTGGACCTTCGGTGGGTTCACCCTCCCGCGCGCCATCTTCTGGATCGGCATTGGTTATGTGCTCTTCGCCACGATCATCGCCTTCTGGATCGGCCGGCCGATTATCCGGTTGGCGTTCGACAATGAGAAGTTCAACGCCGCGTTCCGCTATGCGCTGGTGCGGATGCGCGACGCCGCCGAAGCCGTCGCCTTCTATCACGGTGAAACTGCGGAACGGACCGGGTTGCGACGGCTATTCGTGCCGGTCGTGACCAACTACAAGCGGTACGTGAACCGGTCGGTCAAATTCAACGGATGGAACTGGTCTATGAGCCAGATCATCGTGTTGTTGCCCTACATCCTGCAGTTCCCCCGCTTCTACGCGGGTGAGATCACCCTGGGCATGATGAACCAGACCGCCTCCTCGTTCGGGAACATCCAGGACGGGCTCTCGTTCTTCCGCAACGCCTACGACCAGTTCGCCGGTTACCGAGCCGCAATCATCCGTCTGTACGGGCTGGTGGTCGCCAACGAAGAAGCCCGCGAGCTCCCGACCATCGCCACCGAGGACTGCCCCGACCACACCGTCACCATGGACAAGATCTCGGTCAGCACCCCGGACGGCCGCGAACTCATTGAGCCGCTTGACTTCTCCCTGTACCCCGGCGAGGCGCTGGTGATCACCGGTCCGTCCGGCAGCGGTAAAACCACCCTGCTGCGCAGCCTGGCCAAGATGTGGCCGTACTGCACCGGCACCATGAAGTGCCCGCTCGAAGAGAACGAGACGCTGTTCCTTTCCCAGCTCCCCTACGTGCCGCTGGGTGATCTCCGGACGGTGGTGAGCTACCCGTGGACGGTGGGCACCCACACCGACGACGAACTGAAGCAGGCGCTGACCAAGGTCGCGCTCCCGAACCTGGGCGACCGGCTCGATGAACTGCAGGACTGGGCCAAGGTGCTCTCACCGGGCGAGCAGCAGCGCGTGGCCTTCGCCCGCGTCCTGCTGACCCGCCCGCGGGCGGTGTTCATGGATGAGTCCACCTCAGCGCTGGACGAAGGCCTGGAAATGATGCTGTACCAACTGGTTCGGACCGAGCTTCCCAACACCATCTTCGTCAGTGTCAGCCACCGCAGCACTGTCGAGCAGCATCACGAGCAGGAACTGCATCTGCTGGGCGATGGCCGGTGGGAGCTGACCCGGATCACCGACGACGACAACAAACCGGTGCCGGTGTAATCGACGCCCCGGTTTCGCCTGTGATCGGGGCCTACCCGGTCGGGTGACCGGCCGCCCTGACCGCGGATCAACCGCCGCGCGCTACCGGCTAGCGGCGTGTGTTCCGGCCCGGCGGCCGAAGAACGAACCCTCCCCCAGCTGGGTTCCGCTGGCGTATCCCTTGCCGTCCTGGGCGATGTTCGACGCACAGGCACCCGCGGCATACAGGCCCGGCACCACACTGCCGTCCTCGCGCAGTACCTCGCCGTCGAGTGACACGGACAACCCGCCCATGGTGAAACCGGAGTACATCGCCCGGCCCAACGAGAGGTCGAACGCGGCCCACGGCCCGTTGTCTTGTGCCGCAACGTAATCGGGCTGCTTGTGGAAGTCCGGGTCCTCACCGCGCGCCGCGGCGGCGTTGTAGCGGTCCAGCGTCGCAGCCAGCCTCCCGGCCGGAATGTCCAGTGCCGCTTCCATTTCCGCAATCGTTTCCCAGCCGTCGATGAACCGGATCAGAGGCATCGCGGGCATTTCGGTGTGGGCCTCGTCGACGATCAGGTAGGCGATCTGATCGGGCTGCTCGAGCACGAATGCCGAGGTGCGGGAGTGGTAGGAGTCCTCGTTGACGAAGCGCTCGCCGTTTTTGTTGACGATGACGCCGGTCAGCAGGATCTCGGGCGGGTAGGCCGCCGCGGTGATGAACAGCTGGTCCAGGTTCTTGGCCACACCGCCGGCCGACACACCCAACTTGATGCCCAGGCCGTCGTCGTTCGGGTTGCCCAGGATGTAGGGCTCCACCTCACCGTGGTGCTTGGTCTTGCGCTTCTGCCCCAGCGCCGGGGTGTGCTCGGCGACCATCTCCGGGTTCATCGCGAAGCCACCGGCGGCGATGATCACCGACTTCGCCTTGACCGCGCCGGTCTCGCCGAAGTTCTTCCAGCGCACGCCCACCACAGCACCGTCACTGTCGAGAACCAGGTTGGTGGCGCCGGTTTCGTATCGGATCTGCACGCCAAGTTGGGCAGCGCGCTTGAGCAGCAACTCGATCACCATGTTGGCACCGCCCAACTCGCCGGGCACCGGGACCGAGTGCCCGCGCGGTGACGGTGTGGCCTGCTCGCAGAAGGGCCATACCTTCTCATTACCGGTGTAGGACAGCCCTTCGGTGCCCGGAGGAACCACCACCTTTCCCGGGTAGAAGCTGCGCTCGAACTGAAACCCCAGGTCCTCCAACCAGTTGAAGTGCTCGACGCTGCCGTCGCAGTACGCGCGGATCTTGTCGTGCTCGGGATCGTGTGCGACCGCGACCAGGTACTTGTACATCTCATCGGCGCTGTCGTCATGTCCGGTGGCCTGCTGCACCGCGGTGCCACCACCGAGGTAGAAGTGCCCGCCGGCCATTGAGGTGGTGCCGCCGGCGCCGGCGGCCTTTTCCAGCACCAGGACTTTGGCTCCGGCGGCGGCCGCACTCACAGCCGCGCAGCCGCCGGCGATGCCGAAGCCGATCACCACCACGTCAGCTTGATCGGACCATTCGGCGACATCTGCGGCGTCGACGATCGAGGGCACTGCGTCCATCATTTCTCCTGGTGCTGCTGTTGCTTGATGTAGTCAAAGAACTTCTTGATTTCGGTTGGTATGCAGGCGATCTCGATGAACGGGACGCCGGCATCGGGGGCAGCCACGTAGGCGAACCGCATGCCGCCGGGCATGACGCCGTCCTGCACGACCGGGGCGCCGTCGCGATCGGCGTCGGCCAGCGCCTGCTCGAACGCCTGGTCGTCGGGCGCCTCGATGCACACATGGTGCAGCCCCGCCCCGACGGTATCGAGGAATTCGCTGTAGATGCTGGTACCGGACACCGGTGCAATCACCTCGAGTTGCATGTCCCCGGCGTAAGACAGCGAGATGTCGGCGAGGAAGTCCGCAGCTTCGCCACCGAAGGTGCAGGTTTTCGGAGCGAAGTGCACACCGGGCATCCGGGTCCACTTCCGGGCGCCGAGCAATGCGGTGAGCATGGCTTCGGTGGCAGCCACGTCACGCGTCACCCAGGCGATCTGGACAGGTGTCTGATTAAGCATCGGGTAGAGAATATCGCCGCCGTGCCACGATGGCTAGAACGTGTTCTAGTTTTCTTCTTCGCCCAGGTAGGCCGCTATGCAGCGGCGTGCCGCGGCTCGCGCCTCATCAGAGTCGGACTCCCGGGTGAACAGGTGCCGCCGGCGTTCCCGGCCAACCGATAGCTGCCGCCGACCCCGAGCTGACCGGTGACCGGCAGGAACCCGTGTGGATGCGGTCCCGGTTGGTACAGGCGTCCCACAAATCGGCGGCGTCGGTCGGAAACGACTGGCTGACCGTCACAACGCGGGCGTCAGCGGCTTTCCAGGCGCGGGTGCGGACGGTGCGGAAAACGGCATTGATCTGCGTGGTGACGTCGATCATCAGACTCCCCTGTCGCGTTTTGAGCATGCGGCTTTCGGCGGCCGCCACGTACCCGCCCCGGCCAGGCATCGGCAAATCCGTTGTCGTGCAGCACTTTCAGATGCCGCGATGGCGCCGACTGCGTCAGTTCCCGCCCGCGGTCTGTTGTACCACAGCGTCATTCACCTGCTGGTCGGCGGAATTCCATGACACTGCGGCCGGAAACTGTCCCCACGTGCTGTTGAACACGCCCACCATGACCGCGCGGTTGTCGGGCGTCACCGTATACACCGGCCCACCCGAATCGCCCTTCTGGCTGACGATGCCGTTGTCCATGGTGAACCAGCCGTTGTTGACAGCCTGGACGGTCCCGCACGTTTCACCGGTTACCACCCCGAAGTGGCAGACCGGCTCACCCGGCTGTGGGTTGACGCCCGGATCGGCAACCAGCATGCGCCCGTCCGGCAGGATGTTGTTGACCATGACATCGCCGACGAGCGTGATGGATTCCCAGTCCGAAATCTGGTGATCGGTGGCGACAGTGGCACCGTCCGGGGTGTTGTCGACGAACCGGATCATGTTGCCGATCATGTGACCATCCCGGTCGGTCACCGCGCCATCGCCGCGGCAATGCCCCGCGGTGTAGCCGGTGCGGGCTTGAATATCGACATACCCAAGGGTGCAACGGGTGCTGCCCTGATGAATCTCCATGCCCGGATACACCAAGACGCCTGGATCAGCCTCTGCACTCGGCGCCGAAACGGACATCGAGCCGCCGCAAATTGATGTCGCAACGGCAAGCACCGACAGCGTCAATGCTGGCAAACCCCCCACAGACATGGCCTTCTCCGTTCGGTGCAGCCTGCTGATGGCACTCAGCCTACCTGTCGGGTGTCTTCCAGGGCCGAAATCGCCGATCAGTGCCTGGGTAGCAATCGCAACCTCGGCCAACGGTATTCCCGAAAACCAAAGATGGCCCGGAACTTTCGGTCCGGGCCATCTTCGTTTGCTGCACTACGGAATGGTCAGCACCTGCCCAGGCTGGATCAGGTCAGGGTTGGCAACACCACTCGCGTTGGCAATCTCCTGGTACCGGTTCCCGTCGCCGTAGAACTGCTCGGCGATGGCCCACAACGTGTCGCCGGACTGCACCGTGTAGGTGCGCGGGGCTGGCGGCGGCGGGGGCGGGGGTGGCGGCGGCGGAGCCTGCTCCTCGACGGCGGCGGGCGCCACGTCGATCAGTTCCGGCTGGGCCTCCGGAGCGGGCGGCGGGGTCGGCGGAGCCTCATCCGTGTGAGTTCCCGACGACCACTTGGCGCCGTCAGTCGCGTAGAGCACCAGGTTCCGGTCGTCCTGCAACACCAGGCGAACGCCGTTGGCGCCCTTGGTGTCACTGGCCCACACCGCCTTGTCGCCGTCATACAGCACGAAGTTGCCGTCGTTCTGCACCTCGGCCCGCTGAACGGACTTACCGTTGGTGCCGGTGGACCACTCCGCCTTGTCACCTGCGTACAGCACCAGGTTGCCGTCATCTTGCAAAATAACCTTGTAGGCGCCGTTGCTTGACGTCAGCGACTGGCCGACCTCGAGCTTCTCGCCCGCATTAAGAGTGTCTCCCACGTGGATGTTGCTCCTTTCCGGTTAGAAGCACGACCCTACCCACGAGATTCAGTTTCAGGGGGCGTTTGGCTCGCGGCAATCAAAACAATTGGCAAATTGTGAGGACAGAAGCCATGAACGCCACCTTGGGCCAAAGCGGCCGGCACCCACGAAACATCAACCGGTAGGCCAGGTTTGGCCAGTGACCCGAAAGAATGGGGCCGCCGTCAGGCGACCCGGACAGCCTCGGGGTCGCAAGCATGCTGTGGCGCCCACCCCGGCGGGCCGAACACGTAACCGAGCCGGTCGCGCACCCCGCCGGACCGCCGCAAATCCCGCACGATGGCCGCGTACTCATGCGTCTGCAACTTCCAGATATGGTAGGTGCCAACAGGTTTGGTCAACCCATAGTGCGGCCTGACGGTCTCCTCGGTGAAGCTGCCGAACAATCGGTCCCAGATGATAAGGATGCCACCGTAGTTCTTGTCCAGATACTGTTCGTCCATACCGTGGTGCACCCGATGGTGCGACGGCGTGTTGAACACGAATTCAATTGGCCGCCACAATTTTCCGATTCGCTCGGTGTGAATCCAGTATTGGTACACCAGATTCACCGAGAAGCTGGCGAACACGATCCACGGCGGGACTCCGAGCGCCGGCAGCAGCGCCCGCATCGCCAGATCGCCACTGGGGTTCCACTTCTGCCGCAGCGCGGTGGACAAATTGAAGTATTCGCTGGAGTGATGCGCCTGGTGCGTGGCCCAGAAAATCCGCACTCGGTGCGCCATCCGGTGGTACGCGTAGTAGATCAGGTCTACTCCGAGGATCGCGACCACCCAGGTGTACCAGGCATTTCCGGGCAGGTGCCACGGTGCGACGTAGACGTACAGCGCCGCGTAGCCGACCAGTGCCAGGAAATTGAGGACACCGCTGGTGAACAGCGATGTGGCGCCCATTGAGATGCTCGCCCAGGCATCCGGCCGCAGATAGGAGCCGGCCGGCGGACGCTCCGCCTCGTCGTGGGCCAGTTTGCGCGCCGCACCCCATTCCAGCAGCAACGCCACTACGAAGAACGGAATGGCATACGAGACCGGATCGTGCAGCATCGTCGGCAGCACATCAGACAGCACATCTCGGTTCACAGCATTTACCTCCGTAAACAGCGTAACCGGGCATGTGCGGCCGGCGAAGACGGTCTAGGGGCATCGCGGCGTGCCACAGGCCGGGACCGCGCGCCGGGCGCATCGCCGCTCAGTCCCCGCAGCGGCCCGATTACCGGCAAGATTGCGCACATGACCGATCGCCCTCAGGCGCTGCTGGATCTGGCACACCACCTTGGGGTGGCCACCGAATACGTCGACTGGACCGGCACTCATCATCTGGTCGGTGCCGACACCCTGATCGCGGTGCTGGCCGCATTCGGTAAGCCTGCCGATACCGCGGAAGCCTGCGAAACGGCGCTGGCTGAGCACGAACGCGAGTACTGGCAACGCACCCTGACCCCGACCATCGTGACCCGATCCGGGCGGCGGTCGAGCTTTTGGGTCCACGTCGCCCACGGCGCTCCGGTCGGAGTGTGGATCCGGCTGGAGGACGGCACCGTCCGCGCCGGGCTGCATCAGCTGGAGAACAACCGACCACCGTTCGACGTGGACGGTTCACTGATCGGCGAAGCCACCTTCGAACTGCCCGCCGACCTCCCACTCGGCTACCACCGATTGCATGTGCAGGCGGGTACGTCCACGGATGCAGAGGCCACCCTGATCGTCACTCCCGACACGCTGCCGATGCCCAGTCGCCTCGGCACCGGCCGGACCTGGGGGCTGGCCACTCAGCTCTACAGCGTGCGGTCCGAAAACTCCTGGGGCACAGGCGATCTGACCGACCTGACAGATCTAGCCGTGTGGTCGTCCACCAAGCATCACGCGGGATTCATCCTGGTCAACCCATTGCATGCGGCTGCTCCGGTGGCACCGGTCGAGCCGTCCCCCTACCTACCGACGTCGCGGCGGTTCGGCAATCCGCAATACCTGAGGGTCCAAGCCATCGCCGAATACGCCGACGTCCGCTCCCCCGCAACCCTGCACAAGGCTCAGGCAAAGGCCCAGTCCCGGGCAGCACGTTCGGAATTCATCGACCGCGACGCGGCCTGGAAATCCAAGCGCGCAGCGCTCAAAGAGGTCTACGAGGTGAAACGGTCGGCAGGCCGGGAATTGGCGTATGAAGGCTTCCGGGCCCAGATGGGCCAGGCTCTGGACGAGTTCGCAACCTGGTGCGCGCTGGCCGAAAAACATGGAGCCGACTGGCGCGGCTGGCCAGAGGAATACCAGCGCCCCGACCACCCCGCGGTTCGTGCATTCGCCGAAAAACACAGCGGCCGTGTCGATTTCCACCGTTGGCTGCAGTGGCAACTGGACGACCAACTGACCGCCGCTCAGGCGACCGCAGTACAGCACGGCATGGCCCTTGGCATCATGCACGACCTTGCAGTGGGCGTACACCCGGGCGGAGCCGACACCTGGGCGCTGCAGGACGCGTTGGCTGCCGGGGTTACCGCCGGAGCACCGCCGGATGAGTTCAACCAGCTCGGGCAGGACTGGTCCCAACCGCCATGGCGGCCGGACCGATTGGTCGAGCGCGGCTACGAACCCTTCCGTGCAGTTGTCGACGCTGTGCTCCGCCGGGCCGGCGGAGTCCGCATCGACCACATCATCGGGCTGTTCCGGCTGTGGTGGGTGCCCGATGGCGCGCGGCCGACCGAGGGCACCTACGTCCGCTACGACCACGAGGCCATGGTCGGCATCGTGGCGTTGGAGGCGCACCGTGCGGGAGCCGTCGTCGTCGGCGAGGACCTTGGCACGGTCGAGCCGTGGGTGCGCGACTATCTGCACGAGCGCGGCCTGCTGGGCACATCGATCCTCTGGTTCGAGAGCGACCACGACGGGCAGCCGCTACCGGCCCAGTACTGGCGTGAGTACTGCCTGTCGTCGGTGACCACCCACGACCTGCCGCCGACCGCCGGTTATCTGGCCGGTGAGCACCTACGACTGCGCCGCGACCTCGGTTTGCTCACTCGCCCGTTCGACGAGGAAGCCGAACTGGATCGAATCGAGCAGAACAGGTGGCTGGAGCGACTGCAGGAGCTCGGACTGTTGCCGGCCGATGCCACGGCCGATGCCGACCAGATCGTCCGCGCGCTGTACGGCTACCTGGGCAGAACCCCGTCCCGGCTGCTCACGCTGGCGCTGCCCGATGCGGTCGGCGACATCCGCACCCAGAATCAGCCGGGCACCAGCGACGAGTACCCGAACTGGCGAGTGCCGCTGAGCGGCCCTGACGGCCATCAGATGCTGCTCGAAGCGGTATTCACCGACCCGCGCGCGAGCGTTTTGGCTCAAGTGCTGTCCAACGCCGTAACACCCGACCCAGGTCGATGAAGTTTATCGGCCCGCGCATCTGCGCTATGTTCGCAATGCCGGTAGGAGGTCAGGTGAACAAGCTGGTAACACTGGCGGCTGCGGTCGCTGCTTCGGGTGCCGTCGGGCTGGGTTCGGCCGCACTGTTCGGTTCGTCGGTCGCTTCGTCAGATCCGGGCGTGGGTGGCGGGGCCAATTCGATGAACGTGGTCGGCGAGTCCTACGCCAGGGCTGTGACGATCCTCAAGAGCCAGGGTGTGCGGGCGTCGTTCGGCGGCTCGGTCGGCAGCGACGTCCCCCAGGCGCAATGCATTGTCAATGAAGAGAAGGCGACCGGTCACGGCCGGATGATCCTGATGCTGGACTGCACCACCAAGGCGGTGGAGAACGCGCAGGCCGGTGCTCCCGCTGTCGGCGGTGCCCCGGCTGCAGGCGGAGCTCCTGCAGCCGGCGGTGCTCCAGGGCCCAACAAGCTTGGCGGCAACGTGGGCAGCAACGGCATCACCACAGTGCAGGCAACCCCCGTCGGTCCGCAGCCAGGCATGACCATCCCGGGTATGTGACCCCGGTCCGGAAATCCGGTCAACACAAAAACCCGGTACCGCCGTTCCCAGGTAACCATATAAGCTGATTACACCCAGCGACGGTGCTGGCATATCTGGAGGTGCGGTTCGGTGCTGCAACCACGTCGGTTCGACAATGAAATTGACCCAGGACCCGTCCAGATCCAGGCCCGCAACGTGCATTTCGCGACGGCCGACAAGCCGATGGCGTGGATTCCCGGGCACCCGGTCGCCTCGCATGTGGTGAACCTGCTGAACATCCTGCTTCCCGCGGGTGAGCGGTGGTTCATCGAGACCTTCAACGAGGCCCTGCCGCTGATCAAAGATCCAAAGTTGGCCGACGATGTGCGCGGTTTCATCGGCCAGGAGGCCATGCACGCCGAGGCCCACGACACGGTGATGCACGACTACCTCGTGGACAACGGAATGAATGTCACGCCGCTGCTGGACCAGGTCGAGTTCGTCTTCGAGGAAATCCTGGCACCGACGACCACCACCAACCCGCGCCGCAAGATGAACAATCTGATCGAGCGCCTGTGGTTCATCGCAGCGGTCGAGCACTACACCGCGGTGCTCGGCGACTTCGTGTTGAACTGCACCTGGGACGACTACCACGCCGACCCCGTCATGGTGGATCTGTTCCGGTGGCACGGCGCCGAAGAGGTCGAACACCGCTCGGTGGCCCATGACGCCGCGGTGTACTTCCGGGACAGCTACATCGACCGGATCCGCGCCATGAGCGTGGTGGCACCCCTAATGTACGTGTTCTTCCAGCGCGGGATGCGGTTCCTGGTCAAGTCCGATCCGCAGTTGAACCTCAGTTGGTGGCAGTCGCAGCGGCTACGGATGCGCGACTCCAGGCTGGGTCTGCTGCCGAAATACCGCAATCTGCTGCTCTTGCAGACCCTGGAGTACTTCAAGCCGAGCTACCGCCCAGAGACCATGGGCTCGACCGCGCAGGCAGTGGCGTATTTGGCCAATTCCCCCGCTGCCCGCGCCGCGCACCTGTGAGGACGCGCCGCTTCCGGCCCCGCCTGGCTCCGCCCAGTGTGCTGGGTCTGCTTCCGCACGACCTTCTGGTCACCGTCGCCGACGTGATGGTCAGCAGCAGCTTCTGGGTGTTCACCGCCGTCCGCAAACCCCCGGCACGCGCGACAGTCGAACGCACCATCCGGCTGCGGATCGTCGACCGGCAGGTGGTCGCCCACGACCAGGACGTGGTTGCCCTCACCTTCGTCGAAGCCGACGGGCGCGAACTGCCGCGCTGGCACCCGGGCTCACATCTGGACATCCATCTGCCCAGTGGCCTGGTCCGGCAGTATTCGCTGTGCGGCAATCCGGCGGTGCAGGACCGCTATCGAATTGCGGTGCGCCGCATACCTGATGGCGGCGGTGGTTCGATCGAGGCTCACAAGCTCACGGTCGGCGACGTGATCACCACCAATGGGCCGCGCAATGCCTTCCCGCTGTCCATTCCCGGTTACGGCTCGCCGACCGGCAGGCTGCGCTTCATCGCCGGCGGCATCGGCATCACCCCGATCCTGCCCATGCTGGCGAAAGCCGAACGACTGGGCGTCGACTGGTCCATGATCTACACCGGCCGCAGCCGCGAGAGCCTGCCTTTCCTGGACGAGTTGGCCCGCTTCGGCGATCGGGTGCAGCTCCGCACCGACGACGTCGACGGCCTGCCCACCGCCGACGACCTGCTCGGTGACTGCCCACCCGGAACCGCGGTGTACACCTGCGGCCCGGCACCGATGCTGACCGCGGTCCGCACCCGGTTGGTTGGCGAAGACGACATCGAATTGCATTTCGAGCGCTTCGCCGCGCCGCCCGTGCTCGACGGCCGAGAGTTCTCGGTGCAGGTGGCCTCGACCGGACAGGTCGTCGAGGTGGCCGCCGACCAGACCATGCTGAGTGCGTTGACCAAAGCCGGTGTGCACGCTCCGTATTCGTGCCAGCAGGGGTTCTGCGGCACCTGCCGGGTAAAGGTGCTGGGCGGTGCCGTCGAACACCGCGATGCGCTGCTGACCGAGACCGAGCATGAAGCCGGTCTGATGCTGACATGCGTGTCGCGCGCCCAGGGCAATGAGCAGTTGACGCTGGACCTATAAGCGGCCGCGAGCCGGCGGCTACGATGCCCAAATGTCACTGGCCGGGTCATCGCTGAAGTTCGCCGTCGTTGCACCGGTCGCAGCCGGTGTCACCGCCGACCCGGCGTGGATCACCGAATTCGCCAAGCACCTGGAGAGCTGCGGCTTCGAATCCATTGTGGCCGTGGAACATACGGTGATGATGACACGGTACTCCAGCGTCTATCCGTACGATTCCTCCGGCCGGGTCGAGATCGCTGCGGACTGCCCGGTGCCAGATCCGCTCGACCTGCTGGCCTTCCTGGCCGGCCAGACCAGCACGTTGGGGCTGGCGTCGGGGGTGTTGGTCCTGCCCAACCATCATCCCGTCGTGCTGGCCAAGCGGGTCGCTACCGTGAATGCGTTGTCCGATGGACGGATTCGACTCGCCGTAGGCATGGGGTGGTTGCGTGAGGAGATCGAAGCCTGCGGGGCTCCGTTCGACGCCCGCGGCCGGCGCGCCGATGAGCAGATCGATGTGCTGCGGCTGCTGTGGTCGGACCAGCCAGATGGCGCGAGCCATTCCGGCGAGTTCTTCGAATTCACCCATGCCGCTTGCTATCCCAAGCCGGTGTCGTCCATCCCGATTCACATCGGCGGGCACAGCCGCGCAGCTGCGCGTCGCGCCGGGCAGCGTGGCGACGGCCTGCAACCGCTCGGGGTAGCCGGCCCAGAATTGACCGAACTGGTGACGGTAATGCGGAATGCCGCCGAGCAGTTCGGACGGGACCCCGACGCCCTCGAACTGTCGCTGGGCCACCTGGTCACCAAGGTCGACGCCGACCGGGCCGGTCGGCTGGCCGACCTCGGTGCGCACCGCGTGGTGCTCGCCATGCCTCCGGTGACCGACATTGAGGAGGCCAAGGACATGCTGTCGGCGTGTGCCGAGCGATTGGGGCTGGTGCCGTGCCGTTAACCGTGTCCGACCGCCTGGACCTGGCCGACCTAGTGCACCGGTACGCGGCCGCGGTCGATGACCGACGGTTCGATGATGTCGTCGAACTGTTCACCGACACAGGCGAATTGGTGATGCCGCAGCCACCAGCCGATCTCGAACCGGTAGTGGTCAAGCGCGGGCATGCCGGGGTCCGCGAGGCGATGGGCGCGTTGACCGGGGTGAACCGGACCCAGCACGAGATCGTCGGTGAGGTGTATTCCGGCGGCCCGGCGGAAGCGCAGGGCCGGATCACCTGCGTCGCGCATCACTGGACGAAGACCGCAGACGGCGTCACCGACCTGGTCTGGCACCTGCGCTACGACGACGAGTACCAGCGTACCGAGATTGGCTGGCGCATCCAGCGTCGAGCGTTGACCCTCAATGCGATTGAAACCCGGTCTATTCGCAGGCTCCGGGACTAAACCGGTCGAGCGGTCATCAGCAGCGTGTCGCCGCCGATATGCACGCCGTCGTCGCCGATCAATTCGGCCAGCCTGGAACGTAATTCGCGAGCCTGGTCCGGCTCGAGCACAAGATGATTCGAGTAGGTGAAGGCCATGTCGAGCCATTGCTCGGCATCGAGATGCTCATCGCGCGGATACAGATGGATCTCGACGGCGAATCCGGCTTTTTCGAGATCGGCTGCCAGTGCGGCGCTGTCCATGCCCGACCCGGTACCCCCGGTCGGCCTACCTGTGACCAGTGGCGAAGCCGGATCGAGAAAGTCGCGGTACACGGCAGCGAAATCCAGCATCGAGGGCGTGATCGGAATCTGCCGGTTCCAGGCTAGTGCCATCCGACCACCGTCGGTAAGCAACCGGCGGACCTTCGGCAGCGCCACCGCAGGGTCGACCCAGTGGAACGACTGACCGAACAGGATCAGATCGAACCGGCGGCCGGTGTCGTCCCAATCCTCGAACGTCGCCAACTCGACCGTCACCCCTTTCTCTTTGGCGAGCTCGGCCATCCGCGAATCCGGTTCCACCGCAAGCACATCTACTCCACGCTCGGCCAGCGGCACCGCCGTGATCCCGGTGCCGGCACCCACGTCGAGCGCCCTCAGCACAACCAGTTCATCGAACATTGCCGCGGGATACCGCGGGCGATGCCGGTCGTAGGCCCGCGCGGCCCCACCGAACGAGTCCGCGCGATCACGTTGCCGGTGCAGTTCATCGGATTCGGCCACGGTCCCGACGGTACCGCGCGGGTGAAGGTCTCCGGATCCTCGCCCAGCGCAACGGCGAAGGCCCACAGCAGTTGGTGTCCAACCGCCAGCACACCGTTGTAGTAGTCGATCGCGGCGTCAGCGAACCCGGGCAGGTCCGGCCAGCTGTTGAGGCCCAGCATCGGGTTGCCCGCCAGATGGTCCGGGTCGTCCGCAGGCAGATCCAATGCACTGTCGAAGGCCTCTTTCAGATCCGGGTTTCCCTCGGCGACGCCCTCTTCACCGATCGACACATATCCGCGATGACAATCGGACAACCCGATGTATGACCGCATCTTCTGCTCCAGCGGCAGGGCGAAAAAGTCCCGGGTCGCGGTGAGCAGCCGATCGAACAAGGCATCCTCGACGCCCGTTCCGCTGAGACCCACCGTGACGAAATCCTCGACGCGGCAGGCGAACTGTTCACCACCACCGGTTACCGCGGGACCTCGACCAGCAGCATTGCTGCGGCGGTCGGCATCCGGCAGGCCTCGCTGTACCACCATTTCCGGACCAAGGACGACATCCTTTGCGCGTTGTTGAGCCAAACCGTCACCCCCACACTGGAGTTCATCCCGGTGCTGGCCGAGGAGCAGCCGAGCCTCAGCCCGGAGGCGGAGCTCCACGCGCTGGCGACATTTGGCGGCATGCAATTGCTGGGTGACCGATGGAACCTCGGCGTGCTGTATCTGCAGCCGCAATTACGCGGGACCGGACTCAAACCGCTCTGGTCTGCCCGCGAGCGGCTCCGGGAACACTATCTTGGTCTGGCCCGCACCATCGCCGCCGACACGGCCATCAGTGTTGCGGCGGTCGACCTGCCGTTCCGATTGACCGAATCGTTGGTGAACGTGTGGTCCGAACACCGCACGGACAATGCAATGGAGCTGGCGATGCACATCGCCGATGCGGGGCTGCGGGTACTCGGCGTGCCCGAGGACCATATTCGTAAGGTGAGGACCAGCACCCGGAAGCTCGTCGGTCGTCCGCCGCACCCGACGACAACCTGACTACCCCCGGCATGTCGGGTCCCTCCGCGCTGACGAAACGCTGATCTTTAACTACAGTCACAGTCGTGGCCAGCGGCTACTACCGATACGTCGCCCTCGGCGACAGCCAGACAGAAGGGCTCTGGGACGGCGATGACGACGCCGGTCTCCTTGGTTTCGCCGACCGACTCGCCCTGCGGCTCGATGAACTCCGACCCGGGGTTAGGTATGCGAATTTGGCGGTACGAGGCCGGCGCATCCGTGATGTCCTAGACCATCAGCTGCCGCGGGCGCGGGCCATGGACCCTGACCTGATCACGAGTTGCATCGGGATGAACGACGTGACGCGGCCCGGTCGCAGCTTCGACCGAGCGCTGCACGACCTACGCGTGCTGCATACCGAACTGGCCACCACCGGAGCCACGGTGGTCACTGCCACGTTTCCGGACATCGCCCGCATCCTGCCGGTCGGCCGGTTGCTCAGCGCCCGGGTGCAGCAGATCAACGCGGTGATCCGGTTTGACGCGGCACGCCATGGGTTCCGCCTGCTCGATCTGTATTCAGCCCCGTCGATGATCGATCCGGACATCTGGAGCATTGACCGGGTGCACGGCTCGCCACGCGGTCATCAGTTGTTCGCTGATGCCGCGGCCGCGGCCCTCGGCCTACCCGGCAGCGATCACACCTGGGCGACCGCGTCTGATGTCGTGACGCTCCCGCGGCTACGGTCGCGCATGTATTCGCAGGTCATGTGGGGCCAGAATATGTTGATGCCGTGGATTTGGCGGCACGTTCGGGGCCGTTCGGCAAGTAATGGGCTAGGGCCCAGGCGCCCTGTCATGACGCCTGTCTCCGACGCTCCGGTGCTATCCGAGGCCGAGTAGGCCCAGCGGCAACGGGGACTGGCCGTTACCGATCGCCGTGACGACGCCCGGGCAGAACGCGCTGATGGCAAAGCCGGTGAACATCGTGGCGGGGCCGAGAGACATCCCCGAGGCGTCGGCCACCTTGGCTGCGGCGTCGGCGACGGTCTGGCCGGGCTGGGCCAGCATCGGGCACACCGACTGCCCTAGTGCCACTGTGTCGGCGTTGTTGGCAACCGGCACGCCGGCGTTGCTGAGCGAATTGATGAAGCCAACTCCGGCGTCTGTCGGATCGGCGTGCGCCGGCCCCACTGCCACGAGGCCGCCTGCGAGAACAGCGCCTGTCAGCACGCCTGCCGCTGCGATGCGAGAACCGAATGTGCGCTTCATGATGAGCCGATGTTACCCGAAGTCAGTTCGCTGAAACCGACTCAGATGCCCTGCCACGCCGAGGCGATCTGCGTCCCGACGTCGATGACCTTCGCCTTCGTCGCCTCTGGGCTCTCGATCTCACCCGCGACGTGCTTGGCGACGAACCGCTTGATCTCCCCGTCGACGTTCCCGACGATCCGGACCAGCTCCGCACGGAGCGATGACGACGTCACGTGTATGGCGATATCTGAGGACCGCGGCGCCTTCACGTCCAGGATCAGCAGCAACGGTTCTGCGGCCACCGCGACAGCCTTCAGTTTGATCTCACCGAATACCATGAACCGCGGCCGATCGATCCGTAGGTCCAGCGTCATGTCGATTTCCAGCGGTATCCGAATCGCAAACGCGATCTGTTCGCCGAGTTCCCGCGCGACGATCGGGTGCTTGACCCGCACATGCGCAGTCACCTTGGCGATCCCGGCGGGCCCCTGCGAAATCGGGCCGATCTCGAACGCGTCGCCGGCGATCCCACCGATCGCGTCGGCGACGCGCTCCTCGCTGACCGCGACCTCGAAGAATCGTCGACCGAATTCCTCATAGGTCATGTACTCGTGTTCGGACTGCTCTGGCATGGTTTGACTACGTTCTCATGTTGGGAGTTCTCATGGTGAGAGCGGATGCCCTCGACAGGTGTCCTGGGCTCAGTCCGCGAACAGTCGCAGCCCACTTACCTGGGGCCGACCCGGGGCCAGGTCGGCGATGACGACGCGTCGGTCACCATCGCGATCGACCCCGGCGACGACGTGGCGACCGGAGACAATCGGCTTGTGCACTCGGATGTGGTCGAGTTCAGCCACCAAGTCCGACAGGCTCAGTCTGCTGCCGTCGCCGCGGGTCAACCGCGCCCCCTCGGCGAGCCGACGTTTGACGGCGAGCGTGTCGCCGTTGGCGGCTTCGGCCAGCAGTGCACCCACCAGTCGCTTGGCGCTTCGGCCGCCGGTGCGGACGCCGGCCATGAACCCTGCGGCACCCCTGGGTCCCTGGTTCCGCAACAGCGCACCGCTCAGCGCGAAGCTCGCGGGCAACGCACCGATACCGCTGCGCGCAAACTGCATCAGCATCGCGGGGAGCTCCCAAAAAGCTTGCAGCCGAGCAATTTTCAGATAGTCGCCGACCTCCTCCAGGTCATAACGCAGATACGCCGGGTTGTGCAGCCGCACCGATCCGCCCATCACCACCTCGAGCTCGAGGTCCCGGATCACCGTGTTGCCGACGACGATGTCGGTGTCCCGGTGGAACACGATGGTCCGTGGGCCGATGAAGGTGTCGTAGAACCGCTCGATTGCACGGCTACCGACATGAGCGCTGGAGCCCACCGGATCCTCGATCCGAGCGTCGGCGCTGAACAAGCTCACCCAGCCCGCCCGGTCATGGGCAGACGTGGCCGACGGTGAGCGCTCGACAGCGGCCAGCAGATCGTCGCGGGTCGGTGGTTGTGCTGCGGGCATTTCTCCATCGTCCTCCACCGCAGTTCGGCATCGACGTCGGTATGGCGGTCGGGCGATGGTCGTAGCGGACATCGCCGATCGCGCGCACACTGGTCAGCAGACGGCGCGTCGCGCCGGAATCTCGTCATGCGGCGGCGCCGGCGGCGCGACCACGCGTTACACCAGGAGGGCCTTATGAGCCAGAACGGACCGTTCGGCATCGACCCCGAAGAGTTCGACCGGATTTTCCGGGAAGCGGGCGGGAGCATCCGCGACGCAATGGACCGCCTCGGTCGGCAAGGCGGCGGCTGGATGTCACTGATCGACGAGTTCACCCGGTCGGCGAGGCCGGCGACCCGACCCGAGACCACCGGCGACACCGGCGATGGAGTGTGGGCGGTGTACACCGTGGCGTCCGACGGTGGGGCACATATAGAGGAGGTGTACCCCACCGAACTCGAGGCGCTGCGGGCCAACAAAAACAACACCGACCCGGCCCGCAAGGTCCGATTCCTGCCATACGGCATCGGCGTCAGCGTCCTCGACGCGCCGGAGTAGCCTGCCAAACGCCGCAAGTAGTGGACCGCTGGCGGCTAGGCTTTGCCACATTATGGGGCGGGTCGCCGTTCGAGGGGAGATGAGCAGGATGTTTCGTGCACTGACGGTGGCTGCCATGATCGCCGGTACCGGGCTCGGGCTGTCCGCGATCGCCGGCGCCGAACCGGCCCCGCCCTACAACGACGATCCCGGCCGCTACGCCACCGATGTCCCCGGCATGAACTATGAGGCCGTCAGCGGCGCCCCGTGCACCAACACCGATGTGTTCGTCTTCGGTCGCGGCCCCGGTGGCCAGTCCATGGCCTGCCGCTGGATTCCGAACCAGTGGCCGCCGGTCGACACCGGGTTCTGGACTTACTCGTACCCGATCCAGGGTGTTCAGCAGATCGGATCGCCGTGTCCGGGTCCGCAGACCGCAGCACAGTCCCCAGATGGCCGACCGATGTTGTGCCTCGGCGCCCAGGGCTGGCAGCCCGGCGTCCGTACCGGCAATGGGTTCTTCCCGGGCTGACACAGCCTGACACGACGGTACGAGTCAGGCCGTCGCGCCCTCGAAGTGTGAGCGGATGCCGGCCAGCATCTCGGTGTGGGCCTGCACTGCCTGGGTCACCGTGAATCCCGCCAACGGCCGCGGCGCGGCGATCGTAATGTGCTCGGTGACTCTGGTCCCGCCCTCAATGGGGTCGAAGGTCACCGTGGCGGAAAGTCTGACCTGCGGCTGCTGACGTGCTTCGGTATACACCCGACCGTCGGGCGCCTCCAGAACCGAGGCCCGGTAGCTGATCGACATCGTCAGCGGGCCCAGTGGGATGCGATCGCGGACCCGATAGTCGCGGTAGTCGCCGCGAGAGTCCTGCCGACCGTCGACACAGTCCACCGATACCACCAGCGGATGCACCCGCATCAGCTGATTCAGGTCGGTATAGAAGGCCCTGACGTCGGATGGCGCCGCCGGCACGTCGCTGCTGACTTCACGCTCGGTTCGGACGATCCACACGGGCTCACCGTACGTTCTGCGATGCGGTCGGCCGGCTCGAATCCGGACTTTTCGCCTTCCTTATATACCGGGGTATACACGGGATACACCGGGGTGATACACGGGCGGTTCCCGTGCTCCGACGGGGTCGCTCAAGTGCCTACTTGACCGTTTCAGACACCCCGATTTCACTACTCATACGCGTCCCACTGGCCCCAGCCTGGGTGAAAATTCGACGTCAGCACGGCCGACGCACAGATCCGAAGTTAGCTGATCACCGACCCACAACAGTGGTCGCGACCTTGCATTTGCGCAAAAGCTATGCATGGGGGTATGTTTTGCGCATTCACCTGCGAATTCATGAAACTGGTTCCGCCCCAACAACGCCGGTTCCAACGGTGACGTAACGCAGACCACAAAAGTCGTGAAACGTGACGGCTGACACAGTATTTTGACGCTCGCGAATTTTCCTTGCTAGCGTTCCGCCGCATGTTTGCTATTGCGACCGCGTCACTGATCGCTCTGGTCAATCAGGTCTCGGGCACCCCGTACATCACTGGCGGTGACACTGCCCACGGCACCGATTGCTCCGGACTGGCCTCCTGGGTTGCCAACGCCGCCACTGGCCTGCCCGTCTACGGCAACCGGTTCAACACCGGCAACGAAGAGGCCGCACTGCGTGCCCGTGGCTTTGTCTACGGCACCCAACCCGGCGCGCTGAACATCGGCTGGAACGGCGGCCACACCGCGGTGACCCTGCCCGACGGCACCCCGGTGTCCAGCGGCGAAGGCGGCCGGGGCGTCGCCGTCGGTGGCGGCGGCGCATACCAGCGCCAGTTCACCCACCACATGTACCTGCCCGTCGCAGTCGACGAGGCCGCTGGCCCGGCCGACCTGCCGGCACCCGACATCGCCCCGCCGGGCCCGATGATCGTGGAGGCCGCCAATATCCAGCCCGCGCCCGAGGCTCCGGTCCTCCCCGAACCCGAGGCCCCGGCTCTGCCTGCACCCGAGGCCCCGGCTCTGCCCGAGCCTGAGGCTCCGGCTCCGGACGCCCCGG
The DNA here is from genome assembly GCF_029892685.1 of Mycobacterium sp. OTB74. GTDB lineage: Bacteria > Actinomycetota > Actinomycetes > Mycobacteriales > Mycobacteriaceae > Mycobacterium. The sequence continues at coordinate 72,644 of NZ_JARXVD010000017.1, forward strand.
CCCCCGACGCCCCCGGCCAGCCTGTCTGACCTACGGCGGCGGACTTGTCCGACATTTAACGCACGATTTTGCCTTCAGGGCTGTGACCGACCCCGGTCACAGCCCTGATTGTGTCTTCCGGCGGCGTCAGGTGGCCGTCCGCCGCACCGGAAGCTGATCCCCACCTCATACCCAGCTGATACTTACATTGGGTAACGAAAATCTTTATCACGCCATTCAACCGGGTTTCACTCCGCTATAACGGGCGTCGTCTGCCTGGTCCAGTGGTTGTCGGATCACGACGGGCGACCGGACGTCCGTTCCACATCGAACGGAGTTGATCACGATGAAACCCGCAAGGGTGATGGCTGGCTTCGCGATAGCCGGTGGTCTCTGCGCCGGCACACTGGGCGTTGGCGCCGGAGCCGCCAGCGCCTCACCCAGCTCCACGACCGGGCCGATCCCGGCCGACTGGGGCTGGGGCGGCGGTCATGGCGGCGGTGGACACGGAGGCGGCTGGGGTGGCGATTGGGGCCACAGGGGCGGTTGGGACCATGGCGGCGGTTGGGACCACGATCGCGGTTGGGACCGCGGTGGTTGGGGTGGACCTCCCCCGCCGCCGATCTGGGCACCCTGGATCCCACCGCCTTGGTAGGTCAGCTGCCGACATAGTCGGCCAGGTACTCGCCGGTAAGAGTCGCACGACCGGCAACCAGGTCCGACGGCGTGCCTTCGAACACCACTTGGCCGCCGTCGTGGCCCGCCCCTGGGCCAAGGTCGATGATCCAGTCCGCATGTGCCATCACAGCCTGGTGGTGCTCGATGACGATGACCGACTTTCCACCGTCCACAATCCGGTCCAACAGGGCCAGTAGCTGCTGCACGTCGGCAAGGTGAAGGCCGGTGGTCGGTTCGTCGAGCACGTAGATATCGCCCTTCTCCCCCATCTGGGCGGCCAGCTTGAGCCGTTGTCGCTCGCCACCGGACAGGGTGGTCAGCGGCTGCCCTAGGGCCAGGTACCCGAGTCCGACATCCGCCATCTGCGCCGCAATCTTCTGTGCGGCAGGTATTTTCGCTTCACCGTCGGCAAAGAACGGCTCCGCTTCGGTCACCGGCATGGCCAGCACATCGGCGATGTTCGCCCCACCGAGCGTGTATTCGAGCACCGAGGCGCCGAATCGGCGGCCCTCGCACTCGGTACAACGTGATTCCACCGTGGCCAGCATGCCCAGGTCCGTGTAGGTGACTCCGGCACCGTTGCACGCCGGGCAGGCGCCTTCAGAATTCGAGCTGAACAGTGCGGGTTTGACATTGTTCGCCTTCGCGAAGGCCTTTCGGATGTGGTCCAGCAGTCCGGTGTAGGTTGCCGGATTGCTGCGCCGGGAACCCCGGATCGGCGCTTGATCAATGGTGACGACGCCGTCGAGCCCGGCGACCGACCCTGAGATCAGCGAACTCTTGCCAGAGCCGGCCACACCCGTGATGACCGCCAGCACGCCCAGCGGGATGTCTACGTCGACGGTCTGTAGATTGTTGGTATCGGCACCCCGAATATCCAAGGTGCCCTTGGCATTTCGCACTGAATCCTTCAGGGCAGCGCGGTCGTCCAGATGGTTGCCGGTGACGGTACCGCTGCCGCGCAATTTGTCGACGCTGCCTTCGAACACCACCTGACCGCCTGCCGCCCCGGCAGCCGGACCCAGGTCGACGACATGGTCGGCAATCGTGATCACCTCGGGCTTGTGCTCGACCACCAGCACCGTGTTGCCCTTGTCCCGCAACTGAATCAGCAGGTCGTTCATCCGGGCGATATCGTGCGGGTGCAGCCCGATGGTCGGCTCGTCGAAGACGTACGTAACGTCGGTGAGAGCCGATCCCAGATGGCGAATCATCTTGACCCGCTGGGCTTCTCCTCCGGACAGCGTCCCGGCGGGCCGGGTCAGCGAAAGGTAGCCCAGGCCGATCCGGACGAACGAATCCAGGGTGTGCCGCAGCGCCCGCAGCAGCGGTGCGGTTCCGTGGTCTTCGATTCCGGACACCCATTCGGCCAGGTCGGTGATCTGCATGGCGCAGACTTCGGCAATGTTGAGGCCCTTGATCTTTGACGAGAGAGCCAGCTCGGACAGCCGCGTTCCGCCGCACTCCGGGCAGGTGGTGAACGTCACCGCTCGCTCCACGAACGCGCGGATATGCGGCTGCATCGCCTCGACGTCCTTGCTCAGGAACGACTTCTTGATCTGCGGGATCAACCCCAAGAAGGTGAGGTTGACCCCGTCGACCTTGATCTTGGTGGCTTCTTTGTAGAGCAGCGCGTCGAGTTCCCTCTTGGTGAACCGGTGGATCGGCTTGTCCGGGTCAAAGAAGCCGCAGCCGTTGAAGATTCGGCCGTACCAGCCATCCATGCTGAAGCCAGGAATGGTCAGCGCGCCCTCGTTGATCGACTTGCTGTCGTCGTACAGGGCCGTCAGGTCGATGTCGTTGACCGCACCACGGCCCTCGCAGCGCAAGCACATGCCGCCGACGACGTTGAATTCGCGGCGCTCCTTGACGGTCCGCCCGGCACGTTCCATGGTGACCGCTCCGGCCCCGCTGATGGATGCGACGTTGAATGAGAATGCCTGCGCCGAGCCGATATTGGGCTCACCCAGCTGGCTGAACAGGATTCGCAGCATGGCGCCGGCGTCGGTGGCGGTACCAACGGTGGAGCGTGGGTCTGCGCCCATTCGCTCCTGGTCGACGATGATCGCGGTCGTCAGCCCTTCCAGCACGTCCACGTCAGGCCGAGCCTGCGACGGCATGAAGCCCTGGACGAACGCGCTGTAGGTCTCGTTGATCAGCCGCTGCGATTCGGCCGCGATGGTGTCGAACACCAACGAGCTCTTGCCCGACCCGGATACCCCGGTGAACACCGTGAGGCGTCGTTTCGGGATGTCGACGCTGACGTCCTTGAGGTTGTTCTCTCGCGCGCCGTGCACGCGGATCAGGTCGTGACTGTCAGCGGGGTGCTGCCTGTTCGCCATAGTGGTGAGCTCCGTCCGATCGGGCTGGGGTTCACCTCACACGCTAGTCACGCAGTGACGCGCCGTGCTTCTCGATTCCTGATCGAACTGCGCTCAGCCCCCCTTGCCGAGCTGTATCGCCTTAACTACCAGCAGAATCGCACCAATCACCAGGTAAGAGCGCAACCCGATCATGCCCAGGCGGGTCGTCGGATTCCAGGTGACCGGCTCCAGCAGTGCCAGCGGCGGCATCCGCCAGGTGCTGCGATCCAGGTCGTCGATGTTCTTCAGCACGGGCGCCGGTTGGCCTTTGGTCATGACGCGCAGCGCTGCGAACGCGAGAACCCCTGCTACGGCGATACCGATGGCGAGGTACTCCGTCACCTTCACCACGTCGATGTCCGGGAACAGCGTGGTGGCCATCAAAATGCCAGACAGCATCAGCAGCACCGCCACGATGAACCCTGCAACCCAGTTCAGCCAGGGGCGATTCACCCACGGCCCCAACACTTCCCGGTCGTTGCACAGCAGTAACAGAAAGACGCTGGCGCTGGGCAGCAGCAGGCCGGCCAAGGCCTGCACCGCGGTGGTGATCAGGCCCAGCGGCGCGCCCGGGATCAGCACGATGGCCGCGGCCAGCACGATCATGGAGCAGTACGACACGTAGAACTGCTTGGCGTCCTTGAACCCGCGGTGCAGCGAGTGCTTCATGCCGAACACGTCACCAAAGGCGTAACTGGTGGCCAGCGTGACGGCCGCGGCGCCGACGATCGCGGCGTCCAGCAACACGATCGCGAAGATGTTGCCCAGCGCGCGACTGTTCTGCCCCAGCAAGTCCGCAACGGTCCCAGCGTCTTTGAAAGCGCCGACGGTCCCGGTCGAGGTGGCGGCCCAGTCGCCGACCATCACCAGCGCCGCGGCGCCGATGACCACGACGAAGGCCCCGAGGACGGTATCGACGCGCTCGTAGCCGATGAACCGCGGCGTGATGCGCTTGTCGACGATGTTGGACTGCTGGAAGAACAGCTGCCAGGGCGCCACTGTGGTACCCACGATCGCGATGATCAGCAGCACTGCGTCCGAACTGATGCCACCGGAAATACTCGGTACCACAAACGATTTCGCCGCCTCACCCCAGCGCGGGTGGGACATGAACAACATCGGGATCTGCAGCAGGGTGATCGCGATGAACACGAACATCGCCCGCTCCCAACGCTGGAAGCTGCCGGTGGCCATGATCGCCACCAGCGCCACCGCCGCGGTGGGCACCACGATGTACCGGGAGATCCCGAAATGGTCTGCGGCCAAGGCTATTCCGATGAACTCGGTGACGATGGTCAAGAAGTTCAGCAGGAACAGGTCACCGACCGAGAACCAGCCCCAACCGCGACCGAACCGCTCGTTGATCAGCCGGGCGTGCCCGACGCCGGTGACCGCGCCCAGCCGAACGACCATCTCCTGGTTGACGATCAGCACTGGGATCAGCAGTAGCAAGGTCCACAGCAGGCTGTAGCCGTAGTTCTGTCCGGCCTGCACATAGGTGGCCACGCCGCCGGCGTCGTTGTCGCCGACCATGACGATGATGCCGGGGCCGAGGATTGCGGCCAGGGTCAGCAGCCGGGTCTTCAGCGTCGAGCCGGTGTCCGGATCGCTGACACTGATCTTGCCGAAGGCACCCTCGATGTCGCCGAGGTGCGCCGAATCGAGCACTGCGCTCTCCCGCTTGCGCGGCGGCGACGGCTCCGAAGCCGTTGGCTGAGAAGGTGATTCGGGTGCAGTCACGGCCGAGTACCACTCGAGTGAGCCGCGTCGGTGGCGCCGATGTCACGGATGGGCCGCGGTGCGGGCTCGCGGCGCCGCCAGTCCTCGGGGATGAGCGCCTCAAGGATGTCGTCATAGGTCACCACGCCCAGCAGCCGGTCCTCGTCGTCGACGACGGGCACGGTAGCCAGGTTGAAATCGGACATCAGCAGTGCGACGTCGGTCAGGTCCGCTTCCGGGGCGACCCGCACCGGATCGGTATCCATGAGATCGGTGATCACCGTCGATACCGGCTCGGCCTGCAGTAGGCGGATCACCGAAACGACGCCCAGCAGTTGATTGTCAGAGTTGACCACTTGCATCTTCAGCAGCACCTCAGGCTGCAGTGTGCGCGCCCCGGCGACCACCCCGAGCGCGTCACTCGCGGTGGCATCAGGCCCACACGTGGCCACGTCGATGTTCATCAAGCCACCGGCCGAATCCCGGTTGAAACCCATCAGGGTGATCACCTTGGTGCGCTGACCGGCCGGCAGCAGGTCGAGCACCTTGCGGCGGCGCGCCTGACGGAGGTCGAACACCGCGTCGGCAGCGTCGTCCGCGCGCATCCGGCCCAGCACGGCGGCGACATCGCCGTCCTCCATGTCATCGAACAGTTGGCTTGCCTTCTCCGGATCCAGCTCCTCGAAAACGTCGGCCTCCAACTCGGGATTCTCCCGGACGCGCTCGAGAATCTCGTCTTCCTCGGCCTCGTTGGCATCTTCCAACAGGTCGGCGATCTGGGCCGGCTTCAAGGTGTGCACCCGGCCAGACACCCGCCGTACCAGCATGGATTTGTCATGGCCGATCAGCGGCTCGAATGCCCGCCAGTCGCGGCTGGCGTGGCCGCCCGCCGACTTGATCAAGCCGAACAAGCGCGACGGCTTGCGCGTGTCCAGGCTGGCCAGAATCCAGCCGTCGGCGGTGGCCTCCAGTTCCAGATCGTAAGCATGCACCAGTTCGGCATTCGGCACGTCGATGAACCGGTGATCGAGTATGTCCGCCTTGAGCAGGTACTCGCCGTCGCGACGGCCGAATGCCCGCAGATCGACTTTGTTCTTGGTCAATTCGACCCGCTCGGTGCCCAATTTCCGGACGTTCTCCGCGGGCACGAACACCTGGCGCCCGCCGACCCCCACGACCAGTCCGGTCACCAGCGGGTAGCTGTCGGAGCCACGCAACCGGACGATGACGTCGTCGACCTTGCCCACGGCTTCGCCCGAACGCGAGACCACCGGGGCCTTCAGCAACTCCGAGAAATGCAGCCGCGGGCCGCTCGTCCCGGCATCATCGTCGGGCCTATTCGTGTCAGGCATCGCGACTCCTTCGGATCGTTTGTTTGCGCCGTGCGGCGCAGCCGGGACTGACCGGGGACAGAACTACGGGCCAAACGTGAACATGGAGTAAAGAACTAGGGGCTTAATGGATTTCGGGAACCGTGTAGTTACCTGTGAGAACGTGTTGGTCTCAGGTACTGCCCCGGGATTCCGGTGCGGATCGATCATCGGTACGACCCCCGAATCAACATGAAACGCGGCGAGCGCACCGCGCTGCCGCCGGCATCAGTACACCCGAAATCGGCAAAACAATCAAACGTTTGCACACGTATCAGAGCTTGATGCCCGTCGCGCCCAACCGACAACGACAAAGGCCGCAGCACCGACCCACCACGGTCGGCCCTACGGCCCCTGCCCGAAACCGAATTACCGGCCGAAACCGGCGTCCCGGAGCGCTTGTGCCATCGACCCGGACGGCGCAGACGACTCCCGCCGCCCGCTGTTGCCACCCCGCTGCTGCTGACCACCGTCGCGTCCACGACCCTGATTCCCGTCGCGGCGCCCCTGATTGCCCGTGTCGCTACGGGCACCGCCGTCGCCGCGTCCGCCCGCCGAACGGTCCGGGCGCGCACCCCGCTCGCGCTGCGGGTCGTCGGTGAGGCGCAGGCTCAGGCCGATGCGCTGACGTTCGACGTCAACCTCGAGCACCTTGACCCGGACCACCTGCCCGGACTTGACCACCTCGTGCGGGTCGGAGACGAACCGGTCGGCCATGGCCGAGACGTGCACCAGCCCGTCCTGATGCACGCCGACGTCGACGAACGCACCGAACGCAGCCACGTTGGTCACCACGCCTTCCAGCACCATGCCGACCTTGAGGTCGGATACCTTCTCGACGCCCGCGGCGAAGGTCGCGGTGGAAAACGCCGGGCGCGGATCGCGGCCGGGCTTCTCCAGCTCGCCCAGGATGTCGGTGACGGTCGGGATGCCGAAGCGATCGTCGGCGAAATCGGCCGGTTTCAGCGAGCGGAGCTTGCGCTCGTCGCCGATCAACTCGGCCAGGGTGACGCTCGAGCGGTCCAGGATTCGGCGCACTACCGGGTAAGCCTCCGGGTGCACGCCCGAGGCATCCAGCGGGTCCTCCCCATCGCGGATTCGCAGGAACCCGGCGCACTGTTCAAAAGCCTTGGGGCCCAAGCGTGGAACATCCAGGAGGCCGGTGCGGCTGCGGAACGGACCGGTCTTGTCGCGGTAGGAGACGATCGATTCGGCCAGCGACTCGGTCACCCCGGACACCTTGGCAAGCAACGGCACCGATGCCGTATTCAGGTCCACCCCAACAGCATTCACCGCATCTTCGACCACCGCGTCGAGGCTGCGGGCCAGGGTGCCGGGTGTGATGTCGTGCTGATACTGCCCCACCCCGATGGACTTCGGCTCGATCTTGACCAGCTCAGCCAGCGGGTCCTGCAACCGGCGGGCGATCGAGACCGCGCCGCGCAGAGTGACGTCGAGTTCGGGTAGTTCGTGCGCGGCATAGGCCGACGCCGAGTACACCGACGCCCCGGCCTCACTGACCATCGCCTTGGTCGGCACTTTGGCGCCGGCGCCCCGCATGTCCGCGATCAATTCGGTCGCCAGCGCATCGGTTTCGCGCGACGCGGTGCCGTTACCGATGGCGACCAGCTCGACGTTGTGGCGCGCGATGAGCGCCGCCAGCGTCGCCTTGGCGTCATTCCACTTGTTCTGCGGCTGATGCGGGTAGATGGCGCAGGTGTCCACCACCTTGCCGGTGCCGTCGACCACCGCGACCTTGACGCCGGTGCGAAAACCGGGATCCAGGCCCAGGGTGGCCCGCGTGCCGGCCGGCGCCGCGAGCAACAAGTCCTTGAGGTTCTTTGCGAACACCGCGACGGCGTCCTCTTCAGCACGCTGGCGCAGCCGCATTCGGGCATCGACGGACGCCGAGAACATCAGCTTCGTACGCCAGGCCCAGGCGACGGTGGCGGCCAGCCACGGGGTCGCCGCGCCACCGGCGGCCAGGTTGATGCCGAGGGAGCGGGCGATCATGGCCTGGTACATCTCCTCCTCGCCGCCGTCGAAATTCAGCGAGAGCGCTTCCTCCTTCTCGCCGCGCAGCACGGCCAGCACCCGGTGCGAAGGCATGTCCTCAAGCGGCTCGGAGTATTCGAAATAGTCGCGGAACTTCTGCGCCGCGGGGCTTTTGGCTGCGTCCTCGGACCACGGCTTGGTTTGTAACGAACCGTCATTCCAGAACTTCTCGCGCACCGCACCAACCAGTTCGGCGTCTTCGGAGGCCCGCTCGACCACGATGTGCCGCGCCCCCTCCAACGCCGCGGCGGCATCGGCGACTGCTTCACCGAGGAACTCTGCCGCCACCTCTTCGGGGTTCAGCGACGGGTCCGCGAGCAGCCGGTCGGCCAGCGGCTCCAATCCGGCCTCGCGGGCGATCTGCGCCTTGGTACGACGCTTGGGCTTGTAGGGCAGATAGATGTCTTCGACCCGGGCCTTGGTATCCGCGGCCAGCAGTGCGGATTTCAGATCCTCGGTCAGCTTGCCCTGTTCCTCGATCGAGGCGAGCACCGCGTCGCGCCGCTGGTCCAGCTCGCGCAGATACCGCAACCGCTCTTCGAGAGTACGCAGTTGACCGTCATCGAGGCTGCCGGTGACCTCCTTGCGGTACCTCGCGATGAACGGCACCGTGGCGCCCTCGTCCAGCAGCCGTACGGCGGCGTCGATCTGCCCCTCCGCGACGGCAAGTTCTGCTGCCAGGCGGGCATTCACGGATTTGATGACAGACGTGGCGCTCGAATTCACGGGCTGGACCCTACCCAATCCTGCCGACAGGCCTTGTTCAACACTCGGGTGCAATAACACCGCATTGCCCGTACCTGCGACACAATCGAGGTCGGCGAGTAGGTTTGCGTCATGCTCGGTCACCACATGCCTCCGCGACGGCCACGACGCGTCGCCTAACCACATCATGATCCCTGACGTCGTCACCCTGTGGATGGTCATCTCGCTGACCCATCTGTTGTTCGGGATGCTGCATCTCCTTGTCTCGGTGGGCAAGCGCCGCAATTCTGCGGTGCTCCTGTGGAGTGCCGGAAACATCAGCGGCTTCGTCGGCGCCGGGTTGATCAGCGCGCGCGGCTTTTTGCCGGACACCATGTCGATCACGGTGGCCAGCGGCATGGTGGCAGCGGCATGGGGATTGATGTGGTCCGGGCAGCGCGCGTTCGACCGGCTACCCATCCATTGGCCGGCCCTGGTCGCGGGCCCAACCTTCCTGTGGGCGGTGTTCGCCCTTCCCCTGCCGTTTTCGCCGGCGAATCCGGCAACCCGGGTCTCCCTGGTCGGACTGGTGCTCGCCGGGTACTTCATTTTGAGTGTGATCGACGCCATCAAAGCCGGGCGCACGGAACGACTGGTCTCGCGGCGACTTCTGATGGGCGTCTACATCATCGCGACGTCGGCGACCATCACCCACATCATCGGTGTGCATCTACATGGCGTTGCAGGACAGGATGTCGAGTCGATGCCGTTCGCCGCGATTTCGGTTCTGATCTTCACCTTCTCGGTCATCGCGATCAACCTCTGCCTGTCGCTGATGGGCTGGGAACGGCTGGAGGACCAACTCGCCGACGCCGCCATGCTCGATTCGCTCACCGGAACGCTCAATCGCGTCGGCTTCATGATTCAGGCTCAGCGACTGGCTGAAGATTGCGTTGCGCGCCAGCTCCGATGTTCGATCATCGTGATGGACCTCGACGAGTTCAAAGCCACCAATGATCTGTTCGGTCACGATGCCGGCGATCGGCTGCTGGCTGAATTCGCCTTGGTTGCACGGTCGAATCTGCGCGGCGGCGATCTGCTGGCCAGAGTCGGCGGTGAGGAGTTCTGCGCCGCGCTGCCCGGCGCAGACGAGTTACAGGCCGCGGTGATCGCCGACCGGTTGCGGGTCGCGTACTCCACCTCGAAATTCACCCATCACGATGCCGTACTCACCGGCACCGTGAGCATCGGTGTCGCTCAGATCGGGCACAAGGCCGGGCTGCGCTCGGCCATCCACCGGGCGGACGTAGCTATGTACGAAGCCAAAAGTCGCGGCCGGGACCGAGTCATCCGGGCGTCGGTCGCCGGTGGATTACCGCTGCCCGACGAATCACTAATCGAGTCACCGGCCGAGAAGGAACCGCCCGCCGAGTCACCGGGCGATGAGGACTCACCCATCGAGTCGCCTATCGATGAGGACTCACCCATCGAGTCGCCCATCGCCGGCGAAACATCCTGAGCAGCACCCCGGTTCTTGTTGCAGCATCACCGCACTGACCGAGATCGCTTGCTGCTGAGCCACATCCACAATTGCGCGGCCGAATGGAACCCGCCGCCCACCGAGTAGTACGTCTGCTCACACAGCACGGTGCCGTCGGCTGCAGTTGCGGTCAACATCATGGCGTTGAGGTGCTGTTCCAGAACCTGCTGCGGATGAAGCACCATGTCACCTTCGGTCAGGACCACAGTAACGTTGCCGCACAACCGGATTCGCCCGTTAGCCCAAATCTGGTCCAGCCGGCTTCCATCTCGGCGGTCTCGATGGTCTCGGGCGCGCAGCCCTCGAGTCCGAGCAGCATCGCCGACATGGTGCCATGCCCGGCCCCGGTGACGGCCAGCGACCCGTACAGGTCCACCTGGACGTCGACGACCTGGTCAGCGCCGCCGGTCGCCAACTCCGTGCTGAACCGGTGCGCAGCCCGCATCGGGCCGACGGTGTGCGAGCTGGACGGCCCGATACCGGCGGAGAACAGATCGAAGACGCTTATCGCCACGACATCTCCGGGTAGAGCGGATGATTGTCTGCCATGCTAAGCCTCCCGAAAGCGCCGCCGGGATGGCTGAATCGCGGCGGCGTGCGCCGCTAAGCGTCCAGTGCCTGCACCGTGCCGGGTCCGATCAGAACTGGCCGCAGTTCGGTGTCGTGGGTTCGCCGTTGAACCGGGCGGCAATCCACTGCATCGCCGGTTCACCGTCGACCAGCATCGGCAACGCGTGGTTGATCACCAACTTGTTCAAGAACGGCGGCTCTTCGTTGGTGCGGAATTCCACGTCGGCGCCCTTGTCGCACCAGTCCCGGCCGAGCTGGTTGGCCGCAGTCCACGGCACCAGCGGGTCGTAGCGGTTGCTGTTGATCAGCACCGGCCCATTGGGCTTGTACTTCCCCAGCTTCTGCATCTCGAACAGCGTTTTGAACGGTTCTTCGTTGACCAGTTGGCCGATGTCCTCGGTGAAATACGGCTGCAAATGACGGAACATGAAGTCGACGATGGTCTGTCCGACGCATTGGCGCGACACACTTTCCAACATGTCCTTGCCCCGCTGGGTGAGCTTGGAACGGATCAAATCGGCGAATTCCGGATAGGCGTAAATCTCGCCGTTGAGCGCGTACCCCACCACGCCGACCAGGGCACTGCCATCGGTGTACGGGAACAGCTCTTTCAGGTCGGCCACCGGAGCGCCGGCGTAGGTGCCGACGACGTGTAGGTCGGGTGCGTAGGACTGCGCCAACTCAGCCGCCGACGCGGCCGCGCCGCCGCCCTGGGAGTAGCCCCAAAAGGCAACCGGCCCATTGGGATCCAAGGACGTGCCGGGAAGCTTCTTGGCCGCGCGGGCGGCATCGAGCACTGCGGCGGCCTCGGCGACCCGGTTGACGTACGTGTGCATACCGGGGGTACCCAGCCCCTCGTAGTCGGTCATCACCACTGCGAAGCCGCGGGCCACCATGGTGGCAATGAAGGCCTCTTCGTAATTCACCATGATGTCCCAGCCACCCGAATAGTGGATGCCCTGGTTGAACTGGCGCGAGGGCGCGCACTGGTTGCCTTGGCCTTGAGTACCGACGGCGTAACTGATCAGCGGTCGCGGGCCCTTGCCCGGCCAGTCGTTATATGGCTCGAAGTAGGTTCCAGTGACTGCAACCGTATTTCCGCGAGCATCGGTGCTGCGGTACATGATTCGCGTCCCGGTGGCCATGATCGCCCCGAGTTGACCGGACGGCTCGAGCACCAACCGGGTCGGTTCGGTCCGGATCAGATCGCCGGGCTTGCCCGGAGGCAGCGGATCGGGTGGCAAATAGAAAGCGGCGTACTGCGCTTCATCGCCGTCGGCGCTCGCCGTGCCCACCCCGGAAAACAACGCGCCGACCAGCAACAAGACGGCCATAACACCCCCATAACAATCCACGAACCGGACAGTAACAAGCTGATTCTCATTTATGAAATTTGGATACTTGGTGTTGAGAGCCATGTTCTCGTCGTTGACCCGGGTGATTTCGCTGTCTCGACGCTCTGAATTTGCCGGGCTGCCACGCACGTCTTTGTGGCCACACTGTCAACACGCAGAAGGTGACAGACTGGCCGCATGCCGCAGGGCTCACCGAATCCGCGTGCTGTGGTGATCGTCGTGTTCGACGGGGTCAAGCTGCTCGATGTCGCGGGTCCGGCCGAAGTTTTCGCCGAAGCCAACCGTTTCGGCGCCAACTACGAACTGCACTTCGCCTCGATCAACGGCCGTGCGGTCAGCACGTCGATCGGCACCGGTTTCGACGCCACGCAGCGCATCGACGCCATCGATGCGGCGGACACTGTCGTGGTGGCCGGCGGGGACTGTTTGGTGGGTCAACCGATCGACCCTGAACTGGTGGCCGCGCTGACGGCTATCCCCGGCCGCACCCGGCGTCTGGCGTCGGTCTGCACCGGCGCATTCGTTCTGGCCCAGGCCGGTCTGTTGAACGGCCGTCGGGCCACCACGCATTGGCGACACGCCCGCCTGCTGGGCCGAGCGTTTCCGCAGATCACGGTCGAGCCCGATGCGATCTTCGTCCGGGACGCAGACGTACTGACCTCGGCCGGGGTGACCGCCGGGATCGATCTGGCGCTGTCTCTGGTCGAGGAGGATTACGGCGCGGAACTGGTCCGCAACGTGGCGCGCTCGCTGGTGGTGTACCTCAAGCGGGCCGGTGGCCAGTCGCAGTTCTCCACCTCGGTGGAGGCGGGTCTGCCGCCCCAGTCGGCGCTACGGGCCGTGACCGATGCCATCTCGGCCGACCCCGCGGCCAGCCACAGTGTGAAAGAGCTTGCTGCACAAGCAGCTTTGAGTACCCGCCAATTGACGCGGTTGTTCCAGTCCGAGCTCGGCACCACGCCGGCCCGTTACGTCGAGATGGTCCGGATCGATACGGCCCGAGCCGAATTGGATGCCGGGCGCTCGGTATCCGCGAGCGCACGTCTGGCCGGTTTCGGCAGCACCGAAACCCTGCGGCGGGCGTTTGTCGCGAACCTCGGGGTGTCGCCCAGCGCATATCGGGACAGATTCCGCACGACATCACACACCCCTGTTGACGATTAGCGGCGAATTTTGCGCTGTCGCACTGATTTACTGGCAAACGTTCCTTTTGACCAGGAGATGAGTAGAGATGGACGACGAGACGCTGCCAACCAGTGGCGAGACGCAGCAGCCCGACGAGACCGCGGATAGTGCGCCACTTATCGTCGCTCGCGGGCTGAGCGTCGCCGGCGAACACGGACCACTCTTCTCTGACGTCGACCTAGACATCACGCCGGGTTTTCACGCCATCCAGATGCCCGGCGGTCCGGCTCAACATACGTTTCTGCTGACCCTGGCCGGTCGACTCAAGCCCACCAGTGGCACCGTCACCGTCAACGGCGACTCCGGCCCACGTGCAATCCGGCGGCACTGCGCCATCGCTGCCTTTTCCGAAATCGACGATCTGGAGGAGATGGTCACGGTGCGGACCGTGCTCTCCGAACAGCGGCGTTGGCTGGCACCGTGGTTCTCTCTGGTACCCGAGGAGGCCGGCACCACCGAAATGGAGGCGGTGTTCGGCGACGACCCCGCACCATCGCCCGGGACCTTCATCATCGAGTTGTCCGATTTGGAGCTGTTCCTGCTGCGGATCACCCTGGCGCTCATGTCCGACCGGCCGATCCTGGTGGTCGGCGATCTGGAGCAGGTACGTGACAACGAGCGACGCGCGGCCGCTGTCCAGCGCCTGGGCGCGCTGGCCGAACAGCGGACCATCGTTGTCGGGGTGACCAATCCGCTCGGAGATGACGCACCCCACCACATACTCCATGACCGCCGCGTCCTGACCGGAAAGGACTGACGATGCTCGCTGGACTCGCATTCGGTTCAGAGATCAAACGCTTCGGCCGCAGCCGGATGACCCGCGCGGCGATCGTGGTGCTGATGCTGCTGCCGCTGGTCTACGGCGCCCTGTACCTGTGGGCGTTCTGGGACCCGTTCGGCCAAGTCAACAAAATGCCGGTGGCACTGGTGAATTCGGACCGCGGTGCGATGGTGTCGGGCCAGCACGTGAATGCCGGAGATGAGATCGCCAAGAGCCTGACCGCCGACCACAGCCTGGACTGGCATGTGGTCAGCGATAGTGAAGCCCGCGAAGGCGTCAAGCATGGGAAGTACTACTTCATGCTGGAACTGCCACCGGATTTCAGCGAGGCCATCGCATCGCCGATCAGCGGGACGCCCAAGAAAGCCCAGCTGATCGCGCTGTACAACGATGCGAACAACTACATCTCGTCCACCATCGGCCGCACCGCCACCAGCCAGGTGCTCAATGCGGTGTCCAGTCGAATCTCCGGCCAGGCGGTCAATCAGATTCTGTCCGTGGTGGTTTCGTCCGGTGCCGGAATCAAGCAGGCCGCCGACGGAGCGCACCAGCTGGCCGATGGCGCCACCCAGCTCAACACCGGCCTGATCCAGGCCGACAACGGGGCGGGCCGTCTGGCGTCCGGGCTGAGCGATGCGCGTTCAGGTTCGGCCAAGCTGTCCACCGGTGCCCGACAGCTTTCCAACGGCATCAACCAGGCCACCGACCCGCTGCTGAAACTGACCAAGGCGCTGTCCCAGGTCGGCGGTAACACCGATCAATTGCAGCAGGGCGCAACCGCTTTGGAGCAGGCCGCCGACCAGGTCGGGGCCATCGGCACTGCCCAGGACGCCGCCGCAGCTGCAATCGGTTCGGTGATCCAACAACTTTCGGTGAATCAGGACCCTGTGTCGGTCGGTGCGGTCAATGCTCTGCACGGTGTGCAGGACCAATTGGCCGGTCATCAGTTCACCCCGCAAATCCGTCAGCAACTGACCGACGCACACAACGCCGCGATCTCTTTGACCGAAACGTTGCGCAACCCTGGCAGCCCACTTCAGTCGGCCCTGGATCAGGTGGGCAGCACCGGCCAGCAGCTGACCGACAAGCTGAACCAGCTGCGCAACGGCGCTGAGCAACTGGCCAACGGTAACGCCCAGTTGGCAAGTGGCCTAGTGCAACTCGACGACGGGGCACGCCAGCTCAAGTCCGGCACCGCCCAGCTCGTTGATGGCTCGACCCGGCTCAAGGACGGCGCCAACGAGTTGGCCACCAAGCTCGGTGACGGCGCCAAGCAGGTGCCGGAATGGACCACCCAGCAGAAGGCCGCGATCGCCGACACCATCGGCGGGCCGGTGCAGCTGGACTCGTCGCACGAGAACAGTGCGCCGAACTTCGCCACCGGTATGGCGCCGTTCTTCCTGACCCTTGCCCTGTTCTTCGGTGCTCTGGTGTTGTGGATGGTGTTGCGGCCCTTGCAGAATCGTCCGATCGCGGCAGAGGTGCTGGCAATCCGGGTGGTGCTGGCCAGTTACCTGCCTGCCGCGGCCATCGCGCTGTTCCAGGCGGTCATTCTGTATTGCGTGGTGCGTTTCGCTCTCGGCATGCAGGTCGCTCATCCGGTAGGGATGTTGGCCTTCATGATCCTGGTGTCGTTCGCGTTCGTCGCCGCGACTCAAGCGATCAATGCTCTGGTCGGCCCGGCAGTGGGCCGGGTACTCATCATGGCGCTGCTGATGTTGCAGATGGTCAGCGCCGGCGGCATGTATCCGGTCGAGACCACCACCAAGCCGTTCCAGACACTGCACCGATTCGATCCGATGACGTTCGGCGTCGACGGACTTCGTCAGTTGGTGCTGGGCGGGATCGATGAACGCCTATGGCGCGCGATCATCGTGCTGGTTTGTATTTGGCTTGGTGCGCTGGGAATTTCGAGCCTGTGCGCGAGGCGGAACCGAACCTGGAACCTGATCCGGTTGCTGCCGGCGATCAAGATGTAGGTCGGGTCTGCGCCTCGTTCAGCTCGACAGCAGTAGTACCCCGGCTGCGGTCAATGCAATGACTTTGACGAGCTCCAACCCCACATAGGCGTAATGGGCGTTGGAGCGGGGTCCTTCCCTACCTGCCAGCACCTCATCCGAGCGGCGATTCAACCCGGGTCGCACCGCGATCAGTTGCAGCGCCAGTGCTGCAACCGCAACGGCGAACGCGACCATGACCGAGGTATTTGGACGGCTGACCGAGACCGCCGCGACGATGCCCGCCGCGAATACCAACTCGACGGTGTTGAGGGCGCGGAACACCATGCGCCCGATGCCGAGCCCGATCTGCAATGTCACGTTGGGAGCGCGGAACTTCAGTGGCGCCTCCAGGAACGAGATGGCGAGCACCATGCCCAGCCAGACAAAGGTGATAGCAATCTGAATCGCCGCTGCGGCAGTCATTCGATATGTCCTTCCAGGTCGGTATGCACGACGGCCACCGTGCCTACTGCGTGCTCGTCCAACAGCTAGTAGAGCATCCCAAGTACCGGAGCAATCCCGATGTCCACCAAATTCAACTCAACCGAGGTTTGACCGCACTCAAACATGGCTATTCCCAAGACATGATCAGAATCAAGTTCACACAGATAGCCGCCGCTGGAACACTTGCCGCTGCGCTTGCTACTGGGTCGTTCGTGGCAGTCGACATGGCGCCGAACGCATTTGGACGGGATGTGGTCCTGACTAATTACCAGATGGGACCCACAGACCACTTCAAAGACGACCCGGGCGGTGGCGGCTGTATCAACGGCCAGTGTGGCTCCGGTGGGACCAACAGTGGTCCAGGCGGAGGTCAGGGCGGCTCCGGATGTATTCCGACGGCCAACGGAATGGCCTGCGGCTCCGGCGGAGTCAACGCTGGACCCGGTGGTGTTCCCGGCGGCAGCGGTTGTCTTCCCGGGGTCGGCTGCGGC
Organism: Mycobacterium sp. OTB74; assembly: GCF_029892685.1. Taxonomy (GTDB): domain Bacteria; phylum Actinomycetota; class Actinomycetes; order Mycobacteriales; family Mycobacteriaceae; genus Mycobacterium. The sequence goes on from NZ_JARXVD010000017.1 coordinate 89,858, forward strand.
GGCGGCCACGGGTAGTACGGCTTATCGCTAAATGTCCGTCAGTCCTCGACCGTCTGCTGGTCACCGACCAGCAGACGGTCGATGGCGCTGGTACTTTCCGGTGAAAGCCCTTGGCGCATCAGTGCATCGAGAAACTGGGCGGCTACGGTCTTCAGTTTTACCTGAGTCGTCTGCGAGCGCCATTTGAGGATGTCGAATGCCCGGTCGGCGTCGACGCTGTACGCCACCATCAGCACGCCTTTGGCCTGCTCGATCAGGGCGCGGGACTCCACGACGCCGGACATCGCCCTGGTGACGTCGGATTGCAGACTGTCGGTGACGTCGACGTAGAAACCTTCGGTGCCGATCACGTCGCCCGATTCATCGGTCATCCGGTCGCCGACCGCGACCAACCACCGGGTGCTGCCCGAGGCATCGACGATGCGGTGCCGACTGCTGAACTGCCCGCCGGTTTTGACTCGGTCCAGAATCTCGGCCACCTTGGCGCGATCGTCGGGATGTTGGTGGTTCAACAACAGCTCGGTCGTGGGTTGCACCGCACCCGGTTCGTATCCATGCATCCGGGCAACCTGGTCCGACCACACCCAACGCTGGTCTGCCACAAAATACTGAAACTTGCCGACGCGCTGGGTTTCGCCTCCGCTGAATACCGCGGCGACCTCCCACGACTCCTGGCTGTCGACAGACTCCTGACCGTCAACGGGCGTATCGGTCATCTCGGGCACTCGACAATCGGACCTCGACAATCGGACATGGGGGCTCCGGCCCGGTCGACCCGAGCCCCCAATATCCTAACCCGCTGCGGCCTTACACAACCTGCTCACGGATATCGCGAAGTGTCCGATCCAGAATTCGTGAAACATGCATCTGCGAAACACCGATCGTGTCGGCGATCTGCCTCTGCGTCTTCGAAGCGAAGAACCGAAGATACAGAATCCGCTGTTCCCGCGCCGGCAGCGCTTCCAAGGCCGGCTTGACCGATTCGCGATCGGTTATCCGTTCGTAGCCGTCGTCCAACTCACCGATCAGGTCGGCGAGGGGCTGCTGTTCCTTCTCCTCGCCGTCAACGACCGGTGTGTCCAGCGATTGCGGCTGGTACGCATTGGCCGCGATCAGCCCTTCGGCGATCTGTTCGGGTTCGACGCTGAGTGCTTCGGCGAGTTCCCCGGTGTTCGGGGACCGCCCCAACCGCTGCGTCAATTCGATTGTGGCGCCTTTGATTTGCTGTCGAATATCGCGGATGCTCCGCGGTACATGAACCTTCCAGCCATAGTCCCGAAAGTGGCGGCGCAGTTCTCCGGTAATGGTTGGGATGGCGAAGGCCAAAAAGCCGGACCCCATCTCGGGATCGAATCGGTTGACGGCCTGGATCAGACCCACTCTGGCGACTTGCACCAGGTCTTCCAGGCTCTCTCCCCTGCCGTCGAACCGACGGGCCAGACGATCCGCCAACGGGCAACACCGCAGCACGATGCGTTCATGCTGGCGGGCAAATTCCGCTGATTCGGCGGGAATGGCGCGCAGCCGCGCCACCATGTCAGGTACATCTGCGTATTCATCGGCATCGCGTAAACGTTTATCCAGCAACAAGGTTGACATGAACTAGCCTCCAGAGGCCAACAACACGCACCGACACAGTCGGTTGGCGCGAACACCAAGCTCAGCGCCATATCGTGCGTGTTGTACTCCACCCCTCGGGTGGACCGGCGATCTGCCGTCGCTGCGTCGCAACCTGCGGTGTTTCACCCAGCCAGGCCCTGATCTGGACCGCAACCGTACACCGGACAAGCAACTCACAGCTGCCGTCGCTTCGGTCTAAGCAACTGCGCCGCATCGGCGCTGTTATCGACCATACCGCCGATCGAGCGGGCACACCACCGTTAGCGAGACGAGTCGTCGCCGGCCGCGGTTATGACCTGCGAGAAATGCCACGTGCGGGAACATGTTTGGTCGAGGTCGGCACGGGTATGCAGCAATATCCGAGGAAAACGGAACAGGAAGCGGTTTTGCCCATGGCGGTATGCGTGACCTGCGGGACCGACTCCGATCAGTCGTTCACAGTCAACTGGAACGGACGCAGCGCCACATTCGACTGCATCGAATGCATGGCGACCATGGTCTCGCCGATGTGCCGACACTGCGGGTGCCGAATCCTGGGCCATCCGGTACGAATCGATGGCTACCCATACTGTTGCCCTCATTGTGCGCAGGCCGGCAAGGGTCCGGTGAAAGCCGAGCGCTGGCAATTCGGGCTAGGGTCGGCCGCCGGCGACTGACCAGGTTTCAGTCCCTGATCCTCGATGTTTGAGTGCTCAATGTTGCGGGTATCCGACCGTTCAGTCGAGAGCGCAATGGAGCGAACCGAACGACAAATCGAGGATCGGCGGTTTGGGATGAAGGTCGTCAGAGGTTCAATCACCGCTGTACTGCCCTTGATATCGACGCTGGCTGGTTTCCCTTTTGTGACCGCACCTGCGGCAGCGGAACCGGCTTCTGCCGACCGATGTCCGAACGTTCAGGTGGTGTTTGCGCGCGGAACCATGGAGCCTCCCGGCGTAGGCAAGGCCGGGCAGGCCTTCGTCGATTCCCTGGCCGCGCGAACCGGAACCAGAACTGTTGACGTATACGCGGTCGACTACCCGGCCTCACTTGACTTCGCCACAGCCGCCGATGGTGTTGTGGACGCTGCGAATAAGGTCCAGCGCACCGTCGCCACCTGCCCCGACACGAAGATTGTGCTCGGTGGATATTCGCAAGGCGCTGCGGTGGCGGCTTACATCACCGAGGACACCGTTCCATCAGGTGTGACGATGCCGGTCGGCTTCTCCGGGCCCATGCCCGCTTCAGTCGCCAATCACGTTGCCGCAGTGGTCCTGTTCGGTAAGCCATCGAGTGGCTTCCTGCAGATGGTCTACACGGGCGCCCCGCCGATCAACGTGGGTCCGCGGTACACGTCCAAGACGCTGGACCTGTGCATTTCGCAGGATCCGGTGTGCGCCCCCGCCGGCACCGACAACGGCGCCCACGAGGAGTACTCCGACGCCCGAATATCCGATCGGGCAGCAGAATTCGTCGTCGGAAAGCTAGGCTCGCCAGCGCCGGGCACAGTGACGCCGTCAGGACCTGGCTCAACAACACCACGCGCACCAGGGCAGTTCGTCGAACAGGCTGCCGCGAGGTGACCGTCGTTGCTGCAACCGCACGGTGGCTGCCCGCCCTCCTCGAATTCGTCTGATATCAACGGAAACTCTTCGATCTCGACGCGCTGGGTATGGTCCTGCATTGCCTGCTGAAGGTCGACGAGCGCCGCTTCGAACTCGGCGGACGCCGGGTCAAGGCATGTCATGTATTTCAGTTGCTCATTGGTGTCATCCACCTCGGCACGTAGCGACTCGACAACCTGCCCGGTGCGGGCGACCGCGCCTCGAACCCGCGGGTGGACCAGCAGTTCTTCCGATACTTCATGGGCCGTCAGCGCTGCACGAAGCTGAGTGAAATGTTGCCGCCGTTCGGTGATGTCTCCTGCGTCGAGGGTCTTGGAGAACAGCACCCTGATTGTCGTGTGCTGGGTTTTGAGGTAATTGATGACACCGTCGGCATCGCTCGTCGGCATGTCGGTCATGTGGTCTCCCTTTCTCTGCCCCGTCCCCTGGCCTCAAGGTGTATCCACTACTGCTACCCGAGAGCCGGATCGCTAAACACCGACGACCGCAACGATTGATGACCTGCTGCGTGCGCCGCCCGCAGCAGGGTTCGCTGAGTCAAGAAGGTTCGGTGACGCCCTCCGAGGGCGGCCAGTGCTGACCACTGGATACCGCACCGGGATCGTGAAAGTCACCGCGGGACAAGGGAACCCACTGTTCGCTGGCGGCTGGCTGCTCGGAAGGAAAGTCTTCGAGGTCGCCGGATGGCTGCGCGTCCCAGCTCTCGAATGTGAGCGGGGTCTGCAGCCAGCTGCACAACAACAGAAACGTCGCTTCCAGGGAGTCCAGGTGCGTCCGCTCCCAGCCGTGGCTGCCGTCGAGCCCGAAACCCACCAATGCTGCTCGGGTTCCGGCCCCGGCTTCGATCGCGGCCGCGGCGTCGGACCGGTAGTAGCGGAAAATGTCGCGTACGTACGGAATGCCCTTTTCCTGGGCCAGACGGCACAGCTTGCGCGTCAGGTGATAGTCGAACGGCCCGTGCAGGTCGGCCATCGGAATGGTGACCCCATTCTCGATGGATTGCTGACCGGGTGCACACACCGCGTTGTCCACCGACACCAGTTCTGCAACGTCCGGCGGCAGCCCGTGGCTGGCACCGTGGCCGACTTCTTCGGTGATGGTCACCATCAGCGTTGTGCGATGCGGCAAAACGATCTTGCGTTCGGCCACCACCTTGGCCAAGGCCAGCATGACGGCCACTCCGGCCTTGCCGTCCAGGTGACGCGAGACGACATAACCGTCCTCAGTCAGCTCGGGGCTGGCAACCAGCGCCACGAAGTCGCCGACATGCAGTCCGAGTTCCTCCAGATCGGCCTTCGACGAGACCTGCCGGTCCACTCGAACCTCGACGTCGTCCCAGGTGGTGGGCTGGGTATCGATTTCGTCGCCGAAGGCATGGCCGCTTGCCTTCAGCGGCATCACTGTTCCCGTGAAGAACCGGTCGGTGTCATCGGGCAGAATCCGCACCCGCGCACCCGTGGCGAACCGGGCCGAGAACGTTCCCACGGGCACGAGTGCGAGCCGCCCATTGTCTTTGAGCTCGCGCACCATGCAGCCGATGGTGTCGGCGTGCACGACGATCGCGCGGTCGGTGGTCGCCGATTTGCCTGGCAGGTCAGCGATCAGGGCACCGCGGCGGGTCAGGGTGAACGGGACGTCGAGGTCGGTGAAAATGTGACCGATCAAGTGCATCACCGCATCGGTGCGCCCAGCCGGGCTGGGGGTCTGCAACAACGCCAGCAATGTGTCGACCAGCCAGCTTCGGTCATCAGCCGGCATCCGCTCGACCACGGTGTCAATCATCTGGATGTCTCCTGTAGGAACTGATGGCGTCAGTCCTGCTCGACCGGATCCGGCTGCCATGCCCACGGCGTGCCGGCTGTCCGCGGGAACAGCAGATCGATGAAAGCCTGTGCGGTGGGACGCGGCTCGTGATTGGCCAACCCCGGACGCTCGTTGGCCTCGATGAAGACGTACTCCTCCCCCTGGACCGATGGCACGATCAGATCGATTCCGGTCACCGGAATGCAGATCGAATCCGCGACTTCTACAGCCACCCTCGCCAGCGCGGGATTGAGTTCGTCGGTCACGTCATGGATGGTTCCACCGGTGTGCAGGTTTGCGGTGCGACGCACGATCAGATGTTCGTTGGCGGGGAGCACATCATCCAAGGCCCAACCTTCGTCGTTCACCGCGCTGTTGGTGACGGCGTCCAGCGGAATCACCGATTCGCCGTGCGTGGCCGCCGACCGACGACGACTCTGCGCCTCGATCAGTTGGCTGATGGTGTGTGCTCCGGTTCCGATGACCTCAGGGGGCCGGCGGACGGCCGCCGCGATCACCTTGCCGTTGATGACCACGACACGCAGGTCTTCGCCCATGCAGCGCTCTTCGAGCAGCACGTCCGGGCAATGTTGTCTGGCCAGCCCGATGGCGCGGTCCAATTCCTCGGCACGGGTCACGCCGACCGTGATGCCTGCGCCCTGTTCGCCGCGGGCCGGCTTGACCACCGCCGAGCCCACCTTCTCCAGGAACCGATAATCGGTGTCAGTGAAACTCGCCGTGCAACCTTCGGGTATCCGGATTCCGGCTTCGGCCACCACAGCTCGGGCCACGCGTTTGTCGTCACACCGACTCATGGCAACGGCATTGGTCAACTCGGACAACGATTCTCGCGTCACCACGCTGGTGCCACCGTGCGTGAGCCGCATGTAGCCGCCCTTGGCGTCCAGCACCTCGACCGCGATGCCGCGCAGAATGGCCTCGTCGGCAATTATCCGGGCGTACGGATTTAATTGTGCCAGTTCATCTTCGGGCTTGACCGGTGCGAAAAGCTGTTCGTTGATGGCGTTCTTGCGTTTGATTCCGAGGACCGCCGGAACCCGCTGGAACCCGATGCGCTCGTACAGCGCGATGGCGCCCTCATTGTCGTGCAACACCGACAGGTCCATCTGCGACCGTCCGCGCCTGCTGAACTCCTCGATCAGCGAACGCACCAGGAGGCCGCCGGTGCCCGGACGCGCCACCGTGGGCTCGACCGCCAGACACCACAAACTCGATCCGTTCTCCACATCACCAAACAGTTGGGCATGATCGATCCCGGTAACGGTGCCCACAATATGACCGGTCTCGTCGTCAACGGCCACCAGGTACACCACGTGCGGCGCAGACTGGCTGTTGCTCCACATCAGGTCGCCATCGGCCGGAACCATATGACAGCGCACGTAAATCTGATTGATTGCGGCGCAATCCTCGACCCAGGTCACCGGGCGTACCGACAGCCCGCAGACATCCGGTGGCCGGTACTGCGGGGATTCGGTCAAGTCGACGCGGTAGGTGAAACTGGGGTCGATGAAGAACTCCTGCGGATGCAGGGCGACGAAGACGTGTGGCGCGTCAAGATACATCCCGATATCCCGCCGTCCGGTGGCTTCTTCGCGAAGCGCGGTGCCGAATTCGTCGGGGTCCTTGAATGTCTGGCCGAAAACCAGCCGCCCCCAGCCGAGATCCTGAACGACGCCTTCTGCTGCTGATCCGTCGTCGCGCGGTCCGGTTGTCATGGCAAGGTCGCTCCGTCCACATGTTGTGCGAGCCACAGTTCCAATAGCCCGATCTGCCACAACGGGTTTCCGCGTAGCGGCGTGAGGTTGCCGTTCGGGTCGTTGAGCATCGTGGTGACCTCACCGGGGGTGAACAATCCGCGATCCAGCGCGGCACGGCTGTTCAGCGCGTCGCGGACCAGGTCGAGGTACGGCCCGCCCAGGTGCTTGAGTGCGGGCACCGGAAAGTAACCTTTGGGCCGATCGATGACCTCGTGCGGGATAACCTTGCGTGCAGCATCTTTCAGCACGCCCTTACCGTCCTGCGCGGTTTTCAGCTCGGGCGGGCAGGTCGCCGCAAGTTCCACCAGTTCATGGTCGAGGAACGGAACCCGGCCTTCAAGACCCCAGGCCATGGTCATGTTGTCCACCCGTTTCACCGGGTCGTCGATGAGCATCACCGTGGTGTCCAGCCGCAGCGCCCGGTCGGTTGCGGTCGCTGCCCCGGGCAACGAAAACTCTTGCAGCACAAAATCACCCGAGACGTCGGCATCAATCCGCCAGCGCGCCTGCAACATCCGGTTGATGGCCGCATGGTCGCGGTCGAAAAATGCTGTCCGGTATCGGCCTAACGCATCGACGGGATCGCCGTCAGCAGCGTGCGCCATCGGCGGGTACCAGTGGTAGCCGGCGAAGATCTCATCAGCGCCCTGCCCGGACTGCACCACCTTGACGTGCTTGCTGACCTCCTCGGACAGCAGGTAGAACGCCACGCAGTCATGGCTCATCATCGGCTCACTCATGGCGCCGATGGCTCCCGACAATGCAGGCAGCATGCGTGCGGTGTCGATCCGAATCTGGTGGTGGTCGGTGCCGAAATGACGAGCGATGACATCGGAATACTTGAACTCGTCGCCTTCTTCGCCGCCGGCCGCCTCGAAACCGATGGAGAAGGTGGCCAATCCGTGTTGGCCGGCCTCAGCCAACAACCCGACGATCAGGCTGGAATCCAGCCCGCCCGAAAGCAGGCAACCCACCGGCACGTCTGCGACGAGGCGGCGCTCGACCGCGGTGCGCAGCGATTCCAGGACAGCATCCTGCCAATCCCGTTGCGTCCAGCCGGAACGTTCCGGTGATCGTTCGAAAACTGGTTCCCAGTAGGTGGTTTCGGTGTGCGCACCGTCAGGCTCGATGAACATGAAGGTGCCCGGCGCCAACTTACGAACACCGCGCAACACGGTGCGAGGTGCCGGCACAACCGAATGGAAACTCAGATAGTGTTGTAGCGCAACAGGATCGAGCTCGGTGTCGACGCCGCCCGCAGCCACCAGCGCCGGTAACGAGGATGCGAACCGCAACGCCCCGCCTTGGGCATCGCACCAATACAATGGCTTGATTCCGAGGCGGTCACGGGCCAGCAGCACCCGACCGGAGTCGGTCTCGGCGATGGCGAACGCGAACATCCCATACAGATGATCGACAACCCCGGCGCCCCACGCGTGGTAGCCCTTGAGGACCACCTCGGTGTCGCTGTGTGAGAAGAACCGATATCCCTTGGCCGAAAGCTCTTGGCGCAGTTGGGGATAATTATAGATACAACCGTTGAACGCGACGGTGAGGCCGAGTTCCGGGTCATGCATGGGTTGATGCCCATGACTGGACAGGTCAATGATTGCCAGACGCCGGTGCCCGAATGCCACGTTATCGCGCGACCACGAGCCACTGCTGTCCGGCCCACGCGGCGCCAGGCGATCTGTCATAGCGGACACCGCCGCCAGATCAGCCGGACGCCCCCAGGCGATTTCGCCTGCGATGCCGCACATGGTGGAAGTCAACTCCCTTGATGGACGTGCAACCCACCTTACATAGATTTGCGGCAGGTGTCAGCGCCCGTGGCCGTATTAACCGGAGCAACACCCCCGGTGACCTCCGGTTATTCAATATTCTCAAGCACTTTGACGGATGGAGGGTTACTGCTGCCGTCCACCGCAAGCCGCGGTGGACGACAGCAGTACGAAATCCTTTGCCCTATAACACTGTTAGTGGGGAGAGCCGCTCGAAGATCCGCCCGAGCCCGAGGAGTAGCCACCCGAACCAGGCGCCATACCTGGGACGGTGGTCGCTGGTGACTGCGGGGCCTGCGCGGCCGGTGCCTGCGCCGCGGATGTGCTCGTCGACGGCGCGACGGGCGCCGGGGTCGTCGGGTCAGCGACGTTGCCGGTATTCCCGCCCTGGGCGCCGACAGCAACTCCGACAACTCCCAGAGCCAGCGCACCTGCCGCACCAGCAACTGCAGCCAACCGGGTGGTTCGTTTCGCGTGCGTTGTGTCCTTCAAGGACTTCTCCCCTCGATATCGATATGACGAAGACACAGGGGTGTGCCGTCGTCTACCGGTTATCCCGCCAGGAGGGTTCTAAACATCGCAGATTACGGCCGCTCCCCCGGCTCGTTGAGGAACTTGCTGATCGCGGGCGCCAGCGAGGCGGCGTTGGTGATCAGGTCGACGTGCCCGCCGTCGTGCAGATACGTTCGCGAGTGTGGCAGCAGGAAGTTCATGACGCGCGCGTTGATCACCGGAATGATCGGATCGTCGGTACCGGCCACGATCAGCGTGTCCTGGCGGATCGCCGGCAGTGCGTGCAGGCTGGTCCACACCGCGCCTGCCAGCAACTGGTGCAGGTAGCCGACCTTGGAACCGGCGTGCAATTGTGCGAGGAACAGCTTGGCGACGTCCTCGCCGTGCTGTCGCACCGAACCGCCATACAACTCACCGGCAATCGACGCGGCATACTCGGTATCTGAAAAGCGTTTGGGTGTAAGCATTTTCATCAGAACCCGGGGACGCCCGGGCACCATCACCGCACCGGTACCTGTGGCCACCAGCACCAAGCGGCGGCAGCGGCGAGGGTTCTGGAAGGCGAATTGCTGTGCAAGCGCGCCGCCCCAAGACAATCCGAGGACGTCGACTACGCTGAACCCGAGCTTATTGAGCATTCGTCCGAGAACCCAGGCCAGATACGGAAAACCATAGGGCGCGAACGATACTGGTGAACCACCCGTGCCCGGCACATCGAATCTGATCACCGTGGTCTGCGGCAGCAGTTGCTCGACGAACGGGTCGAACACCTCGAGGCTGGCGCCGATGCCGTTGCACAGCACCAGCGGCACGGTCGTACTGTCGGTGCCCTGGTCGACCCTGACCCGCAGCCGCTGACCACCGACAGATACGTAACGCTCTTGTGTCACTGTGTTATTCGTCATTTCGAGTTGTTCGCTCACTTCTGCAGCACGTAGGTTCCGGGAGCCGGTCCCGTTGCAGCGAAGCCCTCGGCGCCCAGCGTAATCGGGGCGTCGATCTCATCGCCGCTGCGCTCGGACAACCACTGCACGTAGTCCGGCCACCACGAATCGCTGGACTTCTCGGCGGCCGCCAGCCAGTCTTCGGCGGTCTCCGCCTCGACCTGCCCGGTCCGGTACGAAGCCTTCGGGTTGCCTGGGGGGTTGACCAGCGCAGCGATGTGACCACTGCTGGACAACACGTACCTGTTGTCCTTGCTACCGAGCAGCTTGGCACTGCGATAGGTGGCCTGCCATGGCGAGATGTGGTCGGCGATGCCCCCGATGACGTAGGCATCGCAGGTAATCTTGGACAGGTCGACCGGGGTGCCGAGCATGCTCGCCTCGCCGGGAACCACCAGCGAGTTGTGCAGGCCCATCAGCACCATGTCGCGGTGTAGCGCAGCGGTCATCCGGGTGGTGTCGGCATTCCAGAACAGCACGTCGAATGGCGCCGGTGACCGGCCCTGCACGTAGTTGTTCACCCAGTACCGCCATACCAGGTCGGTGGGCCGGAGCCAGGCGAACATCTCAGCCATTGCACGACCGTCGAGGTAACCCTTGCGCGCAGAGGTGGCAATCGCGGCCTGGGCGGCACGGTCGCTCATCGCGGCCGACGCGAACCCGGCCCGATCCTGGTCCAGCACCGTCACCGCCAGCGTGAGCCCGGCGATCTTGTCACCCTGACCGATCTCGGACAGGTGTGCGACCGTCATCGCGGTGAGAATGCCCCCGGAGCAGCTGGCCATCAGGTGAGTGCTGTCCGAACCGGTGATTGCGCGCACCGCGTCGATCGCCTCGACCACCGCCTCGCCGTAGGCGTCCAGACCCCAATCCTTGTGCCGTGCTTGCGGATTGCGCCACGAGATGGTGAATACCTGCTGGCCCTGCTGGACGAAGTACTCGATCATGCTGCGGCCGGGAGCGATATCCATGACGTAGTACTTGTTGATCACCGGCGGCACCATCAGCAGTGGCACCGCGCGCACCTTCGGGGTCTGCGGTGCGTATTGGATGAGTTCGAACATCCGGGTCTGCAGCACCACTGCGCCCTTTGTGACGGCGAGGGTCTCGCCGACCTCGTACGCGTCGGGCTCGACCATGGCGGGCACCCGCGGCTGCGACGTCATGTCCCGGGCGAAGGCCCGTAAGCCGCGCACCGCGCTCAGGCCGCCGGTGTCGATCAGGGCCTTCCAGCCCAACGGGCTGATCAGCAGGTTGTTGGTCGGAGCCAGGCCCTCCACGACATTGTCCAGGACAAACCGCATCCGAGCCTCATCGCGCCAGTCCAGGCCGGCATCGGCGAACAGCTTCTCGGCGGTGTCCGAAGCGGCCAGGTAGGCCTGCATGATCCGGTGCAGCGCGGGGTTATGTTGCCAAGCCGGATCGCTGAAGCGCTTGTCGCCGCGCTGGGGCGCCAGATCGCAGTCGCCAACGGCGATCTCGCCCAGTTCGCGAGCCAATTCGGTACCACGTTCGAGCACAGTGCCAGGCTGCTTGGCCAAGCTGGCCCCCATCCGCAGCCAGCTGCGGTTCGGTGTCATCCGGCGGATGAACGGCTTGGTGGAGCTGGTCAACAGGAGGTCGAGCGGGGCGGCAAATTCGTCAGGGGTGGTGCGTGTGGACATTTCAGTCGGCACTTTCGCTTGGTGGAGGTGTGATGTATCGAGCGTGCTCCGGAACCAGCGAAGAAGCGATGGTGGCCGGAACAACACCGGTCCTTTTCAGATGTGATCGGCCACAATCGGGCCCCACGCTCCCCTATCGTTGGGAAATGAGCACGGCGCGCCTACCTGCAGGTGACCAGAACATCGTGGTTGACCAGAACATCGTCGAGCTCAGCCAGATCATGCTGAAGCGCGTTCCCGACCTCTGCGCGACGCTGGCGGACCAGATTTGCGCACAGATCGACGGATACCGGTCGGCGCCGGCGGCAGTACAGAGCAACGTGCGCGAAAGTTGCATAGCCAACATGACTTTCGTCTACCGATCGTTGTCCGGAGACAGCGACGCCGATCTGTCACCAGCGTTCGAAACCGGCCGGGCCCGCGCCATCGAGGGCGTTCCATTGGCAGCGGTGATGACCGCCTACCGAATCGGATTCCGGTTCATGTGGGAGCAGACCGCCGCAACGGCCCGCGAGCATGGAATCCCGACTGATTCCATGCTGGCCGCCAGCGCACAGATCTACCTGAGCCAGGACGAATTCACCCACGCGATGACCACCGCCTACCGCGAGCAGGTCACCAGCCAGCTGGTCGACCGGGAAGAGGAACGCTCGGCACTGGTGGAGGCTGTCCTGTTCGGCAGGATCAGCGACCATCAAAGCCTCTGGGAGGCGGCTGATCTGCTCGGCCTGCCAACCGGCGGGCCCTATGTTATTGCGGCAGCAGAGATTCCGTCGATCGGCAAGCTGGGGCTGCCGGAGATCGCGAACAAACTTGCGGCGCGTGGTGTCCGGTCCGCGTGGCGCCTGCTACCGGATCTGCAGGTTGGCGTCGTCCATCTGCGTCAGGGCAAGACCACCTACGACGCTTTGGTCGAAGTACTGGGCAAGGCCGCCACGGCGCGCGTCGGGCTCAGTCCCACGTTCGCCAGCTTGGCCGAGACCCGTGACGGGCTGCGGTTGGCGCGGCTCGCGGTAGCCGGCAGGACCAGCGGCAAAGGGCTGGTGTCTGCCTTCGACGATGCGCCGCTGGCCTTCGCCGCAGTCAGCGCACCGAACGTGATGAGCCAGATTGAGATGTCGGTGCTGGGCGGCCTACACGGTCTGCCTCCCGAGGAGAAGTCCGTGCTGGTCGACACCTTCACCGCCTGGCTGGATGCCGGTGGCTCGGCCAACGATGCGGCGGCCACCCTGTTCTGTCACCCCAATACCGTCCGACACCGGCTACACCGCATCGAGGAACGCACCGGACGGCTCCTGTCCCGACCCCGGGACGTGGCTGAATTGTGCTTGGCCTTCGAGATCAGCCAGCGGTTACCGCAAGACCGGTGAATTACGGCGTACACCACGCGCCGGCAGCTACAACCAATCCGAGGGTGCCCGGCAAGCATCCGCCGCGTAACGCTGCGCGGTCATTCGGGCCAGGCATTGTTCTGGATGAGGTCAACGAAATTCGCCCGTTTGAACGACGGATCGAAGTGCGCCAGCACGTCGGCGTTCATAGTCCCGAACGTCGTCTCCGGCCGATCTGCCATGCCGTCGTAGAACGCCTGCAAGATGCGCTTCTTGAAGTCCGGCCGCGGATGTGCCGCCACGACCTCCGCACGCTGCTGCTCGGTGATCTCGGCCAGATCGAAACCCAGGACGTCGGATTCGACTCCCAGGCTCACCACCGCGACCTCCGGCGCAAGATGGTGCGGGACCTCTGGCGTGGTGTGCAGCGCGATCGACAGCCAGACGTTGGTGGCCTCCTGTTCCGAACGACCATAGTCCAACAACAGGTTTCGTGCCGCATCGGCACCATCGATTTCGAATCGCTGGCCGGTGGTGCGGTACACCGAGGTCAGACCGAGATCGTGGAACATCCCGCCGACATAGGCCAATTCCGGGTCCACGTCGAGCCCGCGCGCGGCGGCCTTCAACGAACCCCACAGATAGACTCGGCGGGAATGGTTGTAGATCGTGTCGTCGGCGGCCTTACGGACGATCGCAGTCGCTTCTCGAACCAGTTCGGTATCCGGAATTGTCACTCCGGCAATAACTTCAGCCATCGGGGTGCCTCCTGTGTAGGGCTTAAGTGGACAAGTTCCACTCTGGCCGCCAAGGCCCACAAGCAGGCAGTGGAGAAAGCGACAATCAGTCCATAAATCCAGACATGATCGGTAATGCGGCGCTTCGGGGCAGGTAGCGCCGCGCTTGGCGCGGCTAGAGGTTGTTCCGGGCCATGAACTGTTTGGCGTCGCCGTCGTCAGGGTTGACGAACACGATGTCGTCGGGACGTCGGCGCGGAACGTCGACCGACAGCACCACGAACGGATGTGTGGTGATCTGTGGAAATCCGTGAACCTGCCGGCGGGCGAACCACAGAAACGTTCCCGGCCGTGCGGTGGATTCGTCACCGCTGAGGTGGAATATGCCTTCGCCGCTGATGACATACAGAAACTCATCGCAGTCGTTGTGGTAGTGCAACGGTAATGTCCGGTAGATACGGAAGATCCGACTGCTGGCCTCAGGGAAGTCGCTGAAGTAGACATCGGTCAGCATGGATTCGGAGGTTTCGGGGAGCTCGCGCATCTCCTCGAATACGTCGAATATCTGTCGCCGATTGTCGCTCTGCGGCGCATAGTCGATGGCCATGCAACCAGGCTATGACGATGTCGTCAGACGTAGTTCTTGTGCACGTAGCACCAGCGCCACGATTCACCCCGTTCGTAGGACTGCACGATGGGATGTTTGCACGACTTGGCATGGGCACTGGCGTGTTTCATCGGTGATGAGTCGCAGCAGCCGACGTGTCCGCAAGTCAGACACAGCCGCAGGTGCAGCCAGACGGTGCCGAGTTCGATGCACTCCTGGCAGCCGAGTTTGGACTGCGGTGTGACCGGACGGATGTCCGCCAGATGCGGGTCTGGAGCATCAGGTTTCGCCACGGCGACCTCCTACGACTGGGTAAGCCGATGTTGACACGGCCATGGCATCCCGCGCCACCATCGACGCTGTGGCGCCGCGCTTGAGCGGGTAGTTAAGTTGCTCCGCCGGCATACGGAAAGTAGTCGACCGGCGGTGGCGCGTCGTTGATTTGGGCGTTGCCGGGACTCTCGCACTGGCTCTGGCCGGCTCCCATGGTCACGCAGGACTGCTGATCCTGCGATTGGCCGCTCGCCGCGGCGGCAGTGGCAGCCATTGGCGCGGCGATAGTCGACATGGTCGCCAGCAACATTGCGACGCATTTGGTCTTGGCTCGCATGGTGAGGTTTCCCTTCACGTCGTATGTGGCTGTGCCAATTCAACAATCGGTCACCCACACACAAGTGTCTGCACCGCAGGCACCCCTGCGGGACCCCTGCTACCGGGAAGATACACCTGCCGGGCAGCAGGGAAGACATACGGGTGTCAACGGTGTCGACAGCAGCGAAGGACGCACAGCACCCTGGAAAGTACCTGCCCAACACCACCCGAGGAGCACCGCGATGTGGAGCAAATCCATATATGCCACAACACTTTTAGGCGTTGGAGCGGCCGCTTTCATGGTTGCGACAGCACCGATTTCGGCGGCCTCGACGAATTCGTGTGCCGCCAGCGGCACGGGCACGGTGTGCCAGTCCCCCGGCAATGTCCAGATCAATGACTCCCCGCCCGCGGTTCAGTTCTACCCCTATGGCGGCGCGGCGTTTCTGACCGGCGGTGGCGGCACGGTCAGCGCTGCCGGAGGTGGCGTTGGTTCCGTTGACGGCTTGGGCGCCTCCGGAGGCGCCCACGGCGGTCACCGCTGACGGCCCCTTTGATCGGCGCTTGCTCGGCATGTGCATTGCCGAAGGCTCCGAATTGATAGCAGAATTGCAGTTCGCAGCACCGTAGGAGCGAGGTCAGCACAAAATGACGCCGGATAACGAGTTAACTGAACCGACCGACGAGTCCCCACATCCACGATTGGGACGGTGGCTTGCACGTCCCAGCCCGCCGGTCTGGCTGGGTGTCACGGTGGCTGCGATCATCATCGCCCTCGAAGCGGTAGTCGTGACACTGCTCGAAGGTGTCTCGCACGACATGGTTTTTGGCGCCGTGTTCCTGCTCGGCGTGCTGATCATCTCAGCAGGTTGGAGGTCGGGGCTGGCGGTGGCGACCACGCTGGCCAGCACGGCGGTCTACCTGTACATGCACGTAACTTCTGACCGCACAGGCATGCCGCTGGCGCCACACGACGCCATTGCCTTGGCTGTCTTCTTGCCGATCGCACTGCTGGCGACCGTGCTCGCCGGCCAAGCCAGGGAACGCGCCGCCGAGGCACGCCGCGCCGCGGTAAGGATCAGTGAGTTGGCCGATCGACAGGCCGCGCTGCGCAGGGTCGCCACGCTGGTGGCCCGCGGTGTCTCGCCGTCAGAGGTGCTCACCGCTGTCGTCGATGAAGTGGCCAACACCCTCGGCACCGGCAACGCCGCTCTGTTCCGGTATCTCGATAACAATTCAGCGGAACTCGTTGCCGCCCACAGTGATCCGGGCATCAGTAAGATGCCAGTCGGCGCCCGGTTGTCACTGGAAGGTGACAACGTCGCGGCCATGGTGCTACGAACGGGCGGTACGGCGCGGATGGACAGCCATGAGCACGCCGCTGGTTCGGCCGCGTCATTGATCCACGACCTCGGACTGCACTGCGGGGTCGGCGCTCCGATTGTCGTCGACGGCCGGCTGTGGGGTGCCGTAATTGTCGGGTCGACGCTGTCCGCGCCCCTACCGTCCAATACCGAGGGCCGCCTCGCTGACTTCGCCGAGTTGGTCGGGATGGCGATCGCCAATGCCGAAGCCCGCCGCGAGCTGATGGCCTCCCGCGCCCGAATCGTAGAGGCAGGCGACGAGGCCCGGCGCCGCATCGAACGCGACCTACACGACGGTGCCCAGCAGCGACTGGTCGCGCTGGGCCTGCAGCTCCGTACGTTGCAGGCCACGCTGCTGCCCACCGACGCCGTGACCCTTCAAATCTCCAAGATCGGCGACGGTCTGACCGCAGCCAGTGAAGAACTGCGCCAGATTTCACATGGCATCCACCCGTCGGTGTTGTCCTCGGGTGGGCTGCGGCCCGCATTGCGGGCGCTCGGCCGCCGCGCGGCCATGCCGGTCGGCTTGACCATCAACGTCCAGCGGCGACTGCCAGAGTCGGTTGAGGTGGCCGCCTACTACGTCGTGGCCGAAGCACTGACGAACGCCGCCAAACATGCCAATGCGTCCCTGGTGACGGTCAGCGCTGATGCCGACGATTCGGCGGTACGGCTGTCGGTATCCGACGACGGCATCGGCGGCGCCAACCTCAACGGCGGGTCCGGATTGGTGGGCTTGAAGGACCGGGTCGAGGCGCTGGGCGGACATCTGCGCGTCAGCAGCGCGGCGAAACTGGGCACCACCCTCAGCGCGGAGATTCCTTTTCCAGTGGCCAGCTGAACCCGTTGTTTCCGAGTCGGTGTCTGTCGACCGCACCACTGCAACGGCAGTCCAAACATCTTGGTAACCGCAGGAACTAACTGCTATATCCAGCTGCCCACACGCTCTTATTCCTGCTAGCAGGTAGAGCAGAACGGGGGCCTGCCATAGCGACAAAGCTCCTGGTCAAAGCCGACGATGGAATCACCCAGCAACTGGACCACCAAGCCAACAAGGAGAACCGATCGTGAAGCACCCCATGAAGTACGCCGCCCCATTGATGGCCGCCGCCGCGATCGGCGGAGCCGTCCTACTGGCCCCGATCGCCAGCGCCGACACCGACCCAACAGTGTCATTCGGAACTAATCCCTACAGCCAGTACGAAACCGGCTACCACATCGACAACTCGCCTGCCGGCCAGATCGACGAGGCGTTCTGATCCTGAGCCACGGGCCACCGGGTGGCGGGGCCACGAATCGCTGGTGTGGCGGTGAGGTTGACGACAACCTCACCGCCACAATCTATTTGGGATGCACCAGGTCAGCAGGCGGGAATTCTGCCGCCTGCGCAAAAGAGGCGATCCCGCAACGGGCGACAACGCCGCGACACACCCGTAGCCCCAGCTAATGCCCGTTTTGGCGGTAAGGTGAACCCGGTGAGATTAGGCTCACAGCACATGGCTGCCTCAGTGGGCTACGGGACGAAGCACGGATGGTTCTGAACACGGGAGACGCGGCGACCGGTCATGGGGTTGTACGCGTCGTGATGGCCGAAGACGACGTACTACTACGCAGCGGTCTGGTCAGTCTGCTGGAACAATCCGGTTTCGATGTGGTCGGCCAAGCTGCCGACGCAGCTGAGCTTCTCAAGCTGGTCCGGGACAAGACACCGGAACTGGTTCTGACCGATATCCGCATGCCACCCACTCACACCAACGAAGGGTTAGACGCGGCGCGGACCATTCGTGATGAACTGCCGGACACCGCAATAATGCTGCTGTCGGCGGAGATCGACGTGGATGCTGCCATGGAACTGCTCGCCAGTGGTGAGCGAACCGGATTTCTGCTCAAAAGCCGAATCACCGATGTCGCCGACTTCATCGACACTCTCCGACGCGTCGCGGGCGGTGCCTCTGTGGTCGATCCGGCGTTGGTTCAAGAGCTGGTAGCGGCGCGACGACGCAACGATCCCCTGGCCACACTGACAGCGCGCGAGCACGATGTCCTGGCTTTGATGGCGCAAGGCCTGTCGAATCTTGGCATCGCCCACAAGATCTGGGTGACCGAGGGAACCGTCGAAAAGCACGTGCGCAGCATCCTGTCCAAACTTGACCTGCCCGAGACCAATGACGCGCACCGACGCGTGCTGGCGGTCATCAGGTTCCTGGACGCCACCACCAACTGATCAGGCATCCGCGCCGCGGGCTCAGCATGACGATCGGCCCAACCTCTCGCCCGCTGCTCGCCACGCCCGGCTTCTCAGATGGAAACCGTTGGTAGGAAGCAACACTGACGAGCCGTAGGCCTGGCCGATCGTGGACGGGGACTCAGAAGGGCGTGTCGAAACCGCCGGCCGTCTGGTTAAGTTCATCTTGGTTGGACACGAAGTACCCGAGCACGTAAGGCACATGCGGATTGGTGCCGTTGGGTACCAGTGGGCTCGTGTCGGCGCTGGCGATCGGGGCCAGTAGGACGGCTCCGCCGATCGCGGCGGCGGCCATCAATGGGGCGGCGTACTTCATGGGGTGCTTCACGATCGGTTCTCCTTGTTGGCTTGGTGGTCCAGTTGCTGGGTGATTCCATCGTCGGCTTTGACCAGGAGCTTTGTCGCTATGGCAGGCCCCCGTTCTGCCCTACCGGCTAGCAGGGGGGTAGGTCCGGACCTTCCAGTTAGCCGGAAGCGCCATGTGGTGGGCAACCATGACGACAGCATCTCTGGCCTGGGCGATCCTGGAGGTAGCCGAAAACCGGCATCAGAACCTTCGTCAGAGCACCGAAAGTTGAGGCAGTGCAATGCATACCACCCCACGTCGGATCGTCCCGTTAATCGCCGCGGCAGCCGCTTTGGCAGCCTTCGTGGCCGCGCCGGTGGCCGGCGCGGCGACATTCGCCACCGATTCACAGGTCACACAGACCACCGACAACGCACAGATCGTGGCGACCCCTGGTGCTGCCGCTCGGGAGGCAGCACAGATGCAGGAGCCGTTCGGCGGGAATGCCGGCGCTCTGATATTTCAACACTGATTTCGAACCTGCAGGCCGATCAACCCCGTTGGCGAGCATCACCTTTCACGATCTCGCGGACCAACGCGCTATCGGTGCATCTAGTTGGTGCGACAGAGCCCCACCGATTCGACGGAACATCTGGCGCCAATCACAGACGGCCAGACGTGCATTCATCTCGAGCGATCCAGCGTTCAACGTAAGTGACTGTCCTATTTGATAATTCGATCACATAGCCATTGGAAATCTGAGACTGGTCACGCTACCGCTGACAGCCGTTTGTTGTTACTGCTAGCTGGAAAATCGGGCTTTTGCCCATGCACTCGGCAGATCCACGGTCATATCGTGATCGCATGATTATCAACCGACGAACGATGCTCAGCGGAGCAGGGGTGGCGGGAGTGGCGGCCATCGCCGGTACCGGCGCCGACCGCGCATTCTCATCCCCCCCACCTCGCGACGACATCCAGGAAAAGAACATGACCGAAGACGCAGCCCGGTTCGGCAATCCCCGCATCCCCGCCGAACTCAATACCGCACAGCCGCACATGTTCCACTTGGGTGCGCTGGCACCCACCGAGTTCCAGGGCGGCTCACTTCGCCAAGCGTACGAAGGCAATTGGCCGATTCTGATGGGCCAGGAGGCCAGCGTCGTGATGGTGACGCTGCAACCCGGCGGCATCCGCGAACCACACTGGCACCCCAGTGCCTGGGAGATCAACGTCATCACCGCCGGCGTGGCAACGTGGACCCTACTCGACCCGCTCGGGCACTCGGAACACTTCGAGGCCCACGTCGGAGACGTCGTCTTCGCCCCTCAGGGCTCGCTGCACTACTTCGAGAACAAGGGCAACACCGACCTCAACCTGTTGATCGTGTTCAACGCCAGCACCGAGGAAGGCAAAGACGACATCGGCATCGGCGCATCCATCACCAAGCTGCCGGCCGATGTGCTCGGTGTCGTATTCGGTGTTCCCCCAGACACTTTCACCAAGTTCAAAAAAGCTGATCAGTCGTTGACGATCATCAAGCGACCGACCAGCTGACCCGAAACCTGCTACGCGAAGCGGAGATTCATGGTGCCCATTCCGAAAATCTTCTTGCCTGCGGATTTCGCGGTAACGATGACCGTTCCCTCGCGGGTCTCGGCATCAAGCGACTTGATGCGCCCGCCGAACTCGATATCGGCACGCTCGGTGGCCGGCACGATCGCCGGCGCAGAAAAACGCACCGTGTACTTCGAGACCGCCCCGGGGTCGCCCGACCACGAAGAGACGAACCCGGCGCCCAGACCCAGCACGAGCATGCCATGGGCAATCACATCGGGCAGGCCCGCGAGCTTGGCGATGGTTTCGTCCCAGTGAATCGGGTTTGCGTCGCCGGCGACGCCCGCGTAGTTGACGAGGTCACCGCGAGCGACCAATATGTCGCGCTCCGGCAGCTTAGCGCCGATCGACAGGCTGTCGAAGTTCATCGAGCCCGGGATACGGGTCCGGCCGCCGTCAGCGATCCGTCGTCGGCCTTCGGGGCGAACCGTCTTGACGTAATCGCTCGCGGCTGCTTCGACCGAGAGGACGTCCACGTCGTGCACCACAACTTTCCGCACGGCGTCGGCGATGGCAGGATCGACCTCGTCCGCAGTGATACCGACAACGGTGGTGTGCATGGTGTGCACGGTCTCGCCCGCGGCATCTGTGAGTGTGTTGGTGATCGTGATCATGTCCCGGCCGGCGACCCGCCGAACCGCTGACAACTCGACGTCGGTCACAAGCTCGTCGCCGACCACGATCGGCCGGTGCTGCTCAAAGACCTCCTCGGTCTGCACAAAGGTCTCGTATCCGACCACTACCTCTTGCAGCAGCTTCTGATTGGCTGCCATGGCCATTGTGGCGGTGAACGTCAACGGAGCAATGAGACCCGAGTAGCCCAACGCGGCCGCGGCATCTTCGTCCCAGTGTGCAGGGTGGTAGTCCTGCACCGCCCGGGCGTACTCGCGAACCTTCTCGCGGCCGACCCGGTAGACGCGGTCCGCCTTGTAGTAATGGCCAACCCGCTCTTGGAGCGCGGGGGCATCCGTTTCCGTTGTCATAAACTCTCTCACCTCAGTAATGAGGTGATCGTAGTCTGGTCAGGATGCGCTGACATGCATGGTCTGACGGAACCGCCAGCAGTCAGCCCACCGTCGCAGCCCACTCCAGGTGCCCCTGAAAGCCGAGAGCTTTCGCTTTGTTGCGGTACGAATCCCATAACTGCGCAAAATTTGCGGTGTCTCCGTGAGCCTGTGCCAGCAGCGCACGCAACCGCAACAGCCAGATTTCTCGTAGCACCAGCTCCTCGTCGACTGGGACGTTCGCCAACCGGTCGATCGCGGCCTCGGCTTCAGCCAAGTCGCCGTCGTCCCCGCGATCGAGGAGTGCCTCCACGAACACCCCTGTCGCAGGAACACCCCATCCCAGCAGCTGGCCTTGGTGTGCCAGTTGGTCGACGGCCGTCCGCATCAACGCGACGGCGTCGTCGCGGTCCGTAAACCGAGCTCTCTCGCGTCCCAAATACACGTTGACCATCGGCAAGTCGCCCAGAAGGTAAGCCTGGCGTTGGAGCATCTCGCTGATCTCGGCGAGGATTTGGTGTCCACGCTCGTGCTCGGCATCCGTTGGGCGGTGCACCAGTGCAAGAGCCACCGTCATCCGAGCGAGGGCCAATGCGAGGTCGTCACCGGATCGTTCAGAGATCTTCAGGGCATCTTCGATCTCACGCATGGCGTGATCGTCGGGCACCAGTACCCCATGCGGTATCCCCGTGATGTAGGCGTAGGTCACGACGGTGGCGTAGGACGTGGGGTCAGCGCTGCGGGCTATGGCCAGCCCGGACCGCAGGTCGTCTGACCATCCGGGTCGACCGAGCCAGTAACGGGCAAGACCTTGCTGGGCAAAACTGAGCGCCAATGGTGACCCGAATATCAGGTTGCCCATGGACGGATCGCCATCAGCCAGTTCGATAGCTTTTTGCGACCACTTCAGGACGTCAGGCCACCCTCCGCTCTCGGTCTTGGCGTGGGCGGCCGCAAAGGACAGCGCCACCGTCAAGGTCGGCTCGCCCACCGACTCGATGATGTCCATGGCTTCAGACGCCAGCTGCGACGCCTCGCGGACATGAGCCTGGAAGGTCAGGTCCATCACCAGCCCGACCATGCCGATCGCGAGCGCTGTGTTGTCCCCGGCCGCGGTACAGAGCTCGCGCAGTTCATCAAAACGGGTGCCGGCCACGCTTTCGTGTGTGCGCCAAGCGATACCGCACAACATGGTTCGTGGCGCAATACGCATGGCTGCCCGCTGTTGATCGTCAGCGGGCAACGCGTCGGCGATCCTTCGGACACGCTCCCAGCTCACTCGCGCCGCATTGATGTCCCGGTTGGTCGCCCAGACTCCGGCTCGCACATGCCACTCGTATGCGGCATGCACATCACCGGCGGCCTCCAGGTGCTCGGCGATCAGTGCAGCATTCTCCTCACTAGAGGCCGCGCGGGCCTCGATGAGCGCGGCCAGTCGCCGGTGCAGCTCGGCGCGATCGGATTTCAGCTGCGTGTCGTAAGCGACCGTGCGAATCAGCGGATGGTGAAACACATATCGCTGTCCGGTCGGCACGCTGACCTCATCAACAAGCTCGGCCGCCACAAGATCGGTGATCCGGGGCTCAATGCCCAGGTCCTGAAGCAGGCTCGCGTCGAGCCGTGAACCGATGACCGCGGCGGCATTCAAGGTCTGTTTGGCCTCCACGTTGAGCCGATCGATGCGCGCCGCGATAGTCGCCTGCACGGTGGCCGGGACGCTGACCTCGGCAGCCTCGACGGCCGAGGTGTAGGCGCCCCGGCTGCCCCGCAGCACACCGCGCTCGGCGAGTTCTTGCACCATCTCTTCAGCGAAGAACGGGTTACCGGCAGCCCGGTCGGCGATCCTGGTGGCCAACCCTGTGACCGAGGAGTCGTGCCCCAACAGGTCATTAACTAGTGCTTCTGTCTCGGGGTCACTCAGTGGCGCCAGCGCGATGGTGTGCGCTCCGGGCACCCGGCTCAACACGCCCTGATATTCGGGACGGTAGCTGATCAGCAACAACGAGGGCGTCTGGTTAATCACTGCCACGAAGTCGGCGATCATGGATTCGCTGACCTCGTCGATCCAGTGCACGTCCTCGACGACGTAAACCGCCGGGAATTCGCGGGCCAGCGACACCGCATTGACCAGAGCCGTCAACCGGCGTCGGCGCGCGTCCGGATCGATCTTGGGCAGCACCGCCTCGGGATCGGCAATGCCCAGCAGATCGTTGAAAAGCAGCACGTCCTCTGGTTCAGCGTCGGGCACCCGGGTCAGCACCAGCTCGCGGGCGGCCGCAGCGTCCATATCCGTCACCCCGAACGCGGCCCGCAGCAACCGCGCCACCACGCGGAAGGCGATGTCGCTGGCGTGCGACGAGCAGAACACGGTGAACACCTGCACGCCCCGGTCCGTTGCCTTTGTAGCGACCTCACGCACCAGACGGCTCTTGCCGATGCCTGGTGATCCGACAATTCCGACCATCGCGCCGTCGCCGTCGATGGCCCGCTCCAACAGACCTTCAACGGCCGACATCTCCCAGCGGCGGCCGACCAGATTCGACTCGGCACGCCCGGCACCGCGACGCCCATCGGTCATGCCGAACAGCCGATGGCCCGTCACGGTCTCATCTAGGCCCTTGATTCGAACCTCTTCTGACGATCCGAGATTCGCGGCGCCCTCAACCAGCCGTGCGGTTGACTCACTGAGCATCACTCCGCCCGGCTCGGCGACCGACTCCATCCGTTGCGCCATCCCGACTTGCTCACCAACTGCGGTATAGCCCAGTGCACCCGAACCGATTTCGCCGACGATCACCTGCCCGGAGTTGAGTCCCACCCGCAGCCGGAGGTCCACACCATCGCGCTCTTGGACCTGGACGGCAAGTCGCTTCGCTTCCGTCTGGACGTCCAGGGCCGCCAGACACGCCCGAATGGCGTGATCCTCCAACGCGGCGGGCGCGCCGAACACCGCCATGATCCCGTCACCGGTGAACTTGTCGACCGTGCCGCCGTACCGGCGTACCACTGCCGCGCAACGTCCTGCGAGATCGGTCATGATCTCTCGGAGGCGCTCCGCCCCGACCGCAGCGGCAATGTCCATCGAATGCACCACATCGGCGAAGAACACCGTTACCTGCTTGTACTCCGCACGAGCATCGCGCGCCACGACCGGCGTGCCGCAGCCGTCGCAGAACTTCGCACCCTCGCGCGGCGAGGTGCCACACGTGCGACACGCGGTCGCTGCGGTCATCCGACCCTCCGCGCTTTCGGCCCCCAGAGTTGCTAGGGCTACAGAATAGGACTCGAGACCTCTCCGTGGCGCCTCATTAACGCCAACATCCACAGCAAACGTTCAGAATGTCTCCAGTAACTTCAGCGCGTCGCTGCGCCGGAGTTTGCCCGACGCAGTTTTGGGCAACGCACCGGGCGGAAGTAACCGCACGTGGCATGGAGGGTGACCGACTCGGCTGTTGACTCGGGCCACGATCTCGCGAGTGATCGCCGGTTGCCGGTGTGCGTCCGGTGAGCGCACTTCAGCCAGAACGGCGAAACCTTCTCTTTCTGCACCGGCGTCCATTCGCACTGCGGCGACGCACCCTCGACGCACGCCGTCGACGTCGGCGGCAGCCCGTTCAATGTCGGTGGGGTATATGTTTCGTCCGGCAACAATGATGACGTCTTTGGTCCGGCCGCAGACATAGAGCAGGCCGGATTCGTCGAGGTAACCGATATCGCCGGTATCGAACCATCCGTCGGGGCCGGCCATCGGCGACGGCCCGGACTGGGTCAGATAGCGCCCGGCCACCTGCGGGCCCCGAATGTGGATGGCCCCGCCGACCCCGATTCTCAGTTGCAGACCCGTTGCGGGCAGCCCTAGGCACACCGCACCAGCGGCGTCTGCCACCGCCGCTTGGTCCCATGCGCTGGTTGACGCCATCAGCGTTGCCTCGGCCAAGCCGTAGGCCGGGGTAGGTGCGGTCGGCCGCAAGCCGAATGGCGCTCCTGCAGAAACGAACCGGTCGATATCGCGATGGTCGATCGGCTCTGCCCCGTTGATGGCCACTCGCAGCCGCGACAAGTCGATCGAGCGGGCTTGGGCGCGAGCGAGCACTCGGGCCAGAATCGCGTAACCAAAGTTGGGTCCAGAGGTGAGAGTGGCTCTGTGCTCGCTGATCAGCTCAGCCCACACGATTGGCCGAGTCAGGAATTCCTCGGGACGCACCACAAGTGCCTGCATTCCCAGCTGCATCGGGAGACACAGCAGCGCCACCATGCCCATGTCGTGCGATAGCGGAAGCCAACTCGCCATGGAGTCGCGATCCGCGTCGAGGTCCACACCGTCGACCATGGCCCTGGTGTTAGCCGCAAAGTTGCCGTGCGTGATCTCGATCGCCTTCGGAGTACCAGTCGAACCAGATGTCAACTGGCGCAATGCAATATCAGATTCCTCGGCATCATCTGGCGCCACCGCAGTCGCCGTCCTCAACTCGTTGACCGTGGCGATCGAAAGTGCCGCGAAACCGCTGTGGCCGACCATGGACAGGAACGGCTCCCCGAGCACCAACAGATCGGCCTGCACAGTGCGGGCAGCGCGCACGGTATCGGCCACCCACGCTTCGAGATCGGTGCGCGGTGTTGGTTGCTGCAGCATGGTCACACCGGCTCGACGCATCCATGCCGCCTGCGTCAATGCGGCCACGTCACCGCCGTCCCCTGCCAAGACCGCCACCGATGATCCTGTTTCCACGCCCCGGCGCGCCAATCCCCCGGCGATGGTTCGTGCCTGAGCGTGAATATCGCTCCAACTCCACTGGATCAGGTTCCTTGCGGGCCCGCAGCGCAGTCCGTGTCGCGACGTCGATGCAGCGACAAACATTTGCTCGGTCAACAGGCTCACGATGCCTTCACCTCTTTCATCGAGTCGTGCTCATGCAGTACGTCAACGATCGCCGTCACCAGCGTGGCCGCAGGGCGGCGGAACAGGAAATGCCCGCCCTCGAACATCTGAAGTGTTTGCGGCTCTTGCGAATACCTCGACCACTGCGTCATCACGTCCGGTGGTACCAGTTGGTCGCCAAGCCCGCCGAAGATGTGTAGACGGCAGGGCACCGGTATTACTTCACGGGCACCGAACGAGGACTGGATACGTAAGTCGTCGCGAATTACCGACACCAGCAACCGAACCCACTCAGGTTTGCTGAGCACTTTGGCGGGTATGCCGCCATGCCGCACCAGTTCGCGGGCCAGCTGGGCGTCGTCGATTTGCTCGATCCCTTCGGCTGTCCCACCCAGATGCGGTGGCTGGCACGCGGCCACCACCATCGCTTCAGGGACCGACAAACCCTCCGAGAGGCGTTGGCGGGCAAGGGTATATGCCACGACGGCGCCCATACTGTGGCCCAGCAGGACATGTGGCTCAGCCAGAACATCGCACAACTCGCCGCTCAGCAGCCGCACACACTCATCGACATCGACAATCCGCTGCTCGGCAGCCCGAGAGTCCCTGCCGGGCAGCGTGACGGAAGTGAGCCTTACTTCATCGGGCAGGGCGCGCTGCAGCGCAGCGAACGATGCACTGCCACCACCTGCAGCGTGGAAGCACACGAGCCGCGGCAGTCCCCTGCTTGTTGGGCCGGCGGTCATGACACCAGTGCATCGGCGGCCTGGCCCGACAGATCGATACGGCGGCTGATGTCCTCAATCGCATCACCCACGGTGACGATGTCGATGCCGACATCCAGGCTCAGACCGAACCCGTAACGTTCCTCGCAAGTCAGCATGAGCTCCAACGCTCCAAGTGAATCCAGTCCGAGTTCGTCGAAGGTACGCGACGCGGTGACCTCGCCGACCGGCATCCTGAGGTACGAGGCGATTGCGGTGCGGACGAAATCCCCTATGTCATTTGTCATTTCACAGACCTCTCGCGATTGTGAACGGTGACCAGCAGTGGGTCCGGTGGACGAAGGACGAACTTGAATTCGGGGCAGAGGTCGTCGATGCCGGCGACCGGCCTGAACGTGAATTGCCTGGCCAGACGGGACAGGATCAGCTGCGCCTCGTCCAGTGCATAGGTGGTGCCGATACAGAACCGTGGTCCCGCGCCGAAGGGGATGTAGGCGTACCGGTGCGGCAACGACCTCCGCCGCCTCAGCCCGAATCTCCCAGGCTCGAATCGGTCTGGATTGGGCCACCATTGGGGATGGCGGTGCAGCAGAAATGGGCTGATCACCACCGTGGTGCCGGCGGCGATGTCAACGCCGCCGATCTGGTCGTCAACAGCCGCCTCTCGGCTGATGATCCACGCGGTGGGATATAGCCGCAGGGTCTCCTGCACAACCGCCCGGGCGAAGTCGGCTGAGTGCGCCACGCGCGCATAGATCTCCGGGTGCTGCATCAGCAGCACCCAGGCCCAGTTGACCGTGTGAGCTGTGGTTTCAAAGCCTGCCATCAGCAGGGTGGTGATCTGGTTGGCGAGGACTGTCCTGTCCGCATGAGCGGGATCGCCAATCAATGCCTGCAAGACCGGACCGGGCGCGTGCTGGTGGCCGACGGCCTCAGTGATGGCGGCCAGTAGCGCCGCACGAGTGTCGGCGAGGTCGGCCGACTCGGGTGGTAATGACGAATTCGCTTCGCTGACAAGGTGACCCAGCCGACTGCACAGCGAACCGAACGGTTCGGATGGCAGGTTGAGCATCGCCTTGTTTGCGATGGCCAGGGTCAGTTCGGCGGTGAACGTCAGCAGGTTGACCGGCTCTCCGGACTTCGCATGACGGGCTAATACGGCCGCCCCATGTTCGAGGCATTCAACTGCGCTGGTCTTGAGGTAGCTGCTGTCGCGAAACAGCGGTGCCAGCAAGGCTCGTTGATCGGCCCACGCGTGTCCCGCCGCGGTGACGATGCCGTCGGCGATGTTGTCACGGAAGTGACGGTGGGTGGCAGTGGTTTTGGTGTAGTTCACGGCAGACGTGGTCAGCACGTGCCGGGCGAAGTCAGGGGTGTTCAACACCAGGATCGACTCGCCACCCATGTTGAGGCTTATCGAGTTCACCTTGCGTCCGGCGAGTCTGACCAACAGCGACTCCCGATGCGGCGCCGCATTCGATGATGCGGCCACATCTAGTGGGCAGGTCACTTTTCCTCCAAGGCCGTCGTGAGACCGATGGCGACCATCGGGCCAATTACCACTGCGACGCTGCAGAACTCGAACGTAAATCGGTGGAGTTCAAAGGGCGCGAGTAGTGCTCTACTCACATTTCGACGTTTTTCTCCGCACGTCCTCGTTCATGACTACGTGGGGGCGTCACCTGTCCGCGCATCGATACTCCGGGCTTGTCGTTTCCGATGATTTGCTGCAATCGCCGTCGACCCTGGGGCGTCAGTCCGACGTCCCGGACGTCGGGCCATGAGTCGATCTCGGCCAATGTGTCATTGCACCACCGAATGATCAGCTGGTTGAACTCGTCATAGAAGGTAATGAGCGGGGCGATGAGGTGCAGCCGCTCCGGAAACGGCCCTCCCGTCGCGAGTAGGTCGGCGACGAGCGGTACCCCCGCTGCACGAACCTCGTGCGCTTGCCGCGCAACAGCTTGTAATGCGGTTCGAAGATCGTCACTGTTGCCCTGGTCGCCCAGCAGCAGGCGCAGCATGCCCTCGACCTCCAGGGTTACGGGGGCGGGTTCAGTGCCGAGCCACTCCTGCAGCGCCTCCCGGCCCTGCTCGGTGATTGTGTAGCGGGTGCGTTGTTTGTGCCCCTTACGGCCCTCTACCACTTCAGCTTCGGCGTGTCCGCGCGCGACGATGCGCTTGAGTTCGGCATACAAGTGGGCTTCCGAGCGGGGCCAGAACCAGTGCAAGCTGCGCCGCGACTGCGCGACCAATTCGTAGGCCGTCCAGGACTGCATGCCCAGGAGGCCAAGGATTGCAAACGAGGTGGGGGTTGGTGGTGACATCACCCCATTGATATTACTCCAGTTTGGAGTAATATCACTCCAAACTGGAGTAAGGAGTCGAGATGGACAATGACGGATTCGTCCCATTGGTCGACACGTCGCGCGACGAACTTCGGGAGCGCATTGCATTGGCGGGCAACCGATTCGATACCTTGGTACGTGACACTGACCCGAGACTGCAACCAAGACGATCGCACTGGACGGTCCAACAGACTGTCGCCCACGTCGTGACCCTTGGGCGTCGGTATCAGCAAGTGGCCCGCGGCGGCGAGTACCGTCACGCCGTTGATCCTGCAGACATTGCCAACGTCAACCAGTCGGAACTCGAGGCGGCAATAGCACCAATCCCCGAACTTGCCGACGAACTCCTCACGCTCTCAAGGGAACTCGAAGGCTTCTTCGACGCCAACACCAACGACCAGCCGACGCTTCCATTCCATGGATTCGGCATGATGTCCGGCAATACCGCGCAGACTAACTGGCTCGGCGAATTCCTGCTCCATGGCGAAGACATCGCGAAGACGGCAGGCACCAACTGGGAGTTGACCGAACGCGATATGGCTCTGGTGCTGCGCGGCGCACGAGAGATGGCTCCGCTGTACCTCCGTGCGGACATTCCGGCGAATGTCGAAGTTTGTGTCGCCGTGGAGATTCCAGATGCGCGACCATATCTACTCCGAATCGATCACGGTGCGGCCGAGATGCGTGAACGCCGACCCACCGACCGCCCCGATGCGATAGTTCGGGTCCCCGCTTCAACCATGACGCAGTTGCTCTACCAACGCATCGGCCAGCTCAGCGCGATCGGTCGTGGTCTGCGAATGGCCGGTGGCCGGCGACCGTGGCGGGCACTGAAGTTGATGACGTACTTCCAACGCCCCTGAGCGACGGAACGGTCCCTGCTGACCCGGGCTTCACCCCGGATTCAAACCTCAAATAGCTGATCAATGTCGCCTCACACACGGCAGACACACGTCACGCAGCTGTCCCCAGGACCCAAATCGGCATAGCCACTCACGGCATTACGTCGGACCACTCGATATGCGCTTGAAAGTCAATGGCTTTCGCCATGTCCCGATAGCAATCCCGCAACTGCGCATACGTTGCCTCATCGCCGCGGGCCCGTGCCAGCAGAGCCCGGAGCCGCAGCAGCCAGATGTCGCGGGGCACGTGAGGCTCGTCGGGTTGAGCGGTCGCCAATCGCTGGATCGCACCCGCCGCCTCGGCTACGTCGCCGTCGCCTCCGCGGTCCAGCAGCGTCTCCACCAGAACACCTATCGCAGGAACACCCCAGGACAGCAGCTGTCCTTGGTGTGCCAGCTGGTCGGTGGCAGCACGCAGCAGCGCGATGGCGTCGTTGTGGTCTCCACGACGAGCCATGTCACGCGCCGAGTAGACGTCGATGAGCGGTAACTCGCCAAGGTTTTGTGCCTGACGGACGAACATCTCCCTGACCTTCGCCAGGAGTTTCAGTCCACGGTCCCGCTCGGCGGCCACCTCGCTCTGGACCAGCGCGACACCCAGCGTCACCCGGACCAAACCCAGCGCCAGATCATCACCGGATCGTTCGGCCTTGTGCAATGCAGCCGTGATCTCGCGCATCGCCGAATCGTCAGGCCTGAGCACGCCAAAAGCTATCCCCGCGAGGTAGGCATACGTCACGACAATGGCGTAGGACGTCGAGTCGGCATTTCGGGCCATGGCCAGGCTCTGCTGCTGGTCGTCCTGCCATCCGGAGCGACCCAGGCAATAGCCGGCGGTGGCCCGGGTCGCCAAGGCGATCGCCAACGGCGAGCCGAAAATCAAATTGCCCTTGTACGGGTCGCCGTCTGCCAGGTCGATAACCTGCTGAGACCACCGCAGCGCGTCACTCCACGCAGCGTTCTCGATCTTGGCGAAGATGGTGGCAGTGGACAGCGCCACCAACAAGGTGGGATCGCCGATCGACTCGATGAGTGCCATGGCCTCCGACGCCAACTGCGACGCTTCGCGTACGCGGGCCCGGAAAACGTGATCCATCACCAAGCCCTCGGTCCCGATGGCCAGTGACGCCTTGTCCCCGGCCGCGCCGCACAGCTGCCGCAATTCTTCGAACCGGTCGCCAATCACGTTTTCGTGTGTGCGCCAGCCGATCCCGCACAACATGGTGCGCGGCGCAATCCGCATCGGGGCCCGGCCCTGATCCCGTGCGGGCAATGCGTCGGCGATCCGTCGGGCACGTTCCCAACTGACTCTTGCGGCATTGATGTCGCGGTTGGTTGCCCAGGCTGCCGCGCGCATGTGCCATCCGTAGGCGGCGTGCGCATCACCGGCGGCCTCCAGATGCTCGGCGATCAGTGCAGAATTAACGTCCGCCGCGTTTCGGGCCCGGGCTTCGATGGCGGCGGCCAATCGCCGGTGCAGTTCGGAGCGATCGGATTTGAGTTGGGAGTCGTAGGCCACCTGGCGAATCAGCGGATGGCGGAATACGTACTGCCCTGCTTGGGCTACCCCTGCCTGATCGATCAGTTCGGCCGCGACAAGGTCCTCGATCCGGGGGTCGACTCCCAGCGTTTCGAGCAGGCTGGGATCAAACCGAGCGCCGATGACCGCCGCGGCTCTCAAGGTCCGCTTGGCTGCTGAGTCCAGCCGGTCGATGCGCGCCGCAATGGTCGCCTGCACAGTGGCCGGAACACTGACCTCGGCCGCCCCGACCGCCGAGATGTACGCACCCCGGCTTCCGTGCAGTACATGACGCTCGGCCAATTCGCGCACCATCTCCTCGGCGAAAAACGGATTACCCCCAGCGCGCTCGGCGATTATGGTGGCCAACCCCGTGACCGACGGGTCCCTGCCGAGTAGCTCGGTGACCAGTACAGCGGTCTCCGGATCACTCAATGGCGCCAGCGCGATCCTGTGCGCACCGAGCACCCGGCTCAACACGCCCTGATACTCGGGACGGTAGCTGATCAGCATCAGCGAACGCGTCTGGTTAATCACTGCCACGAAGTCGGCGATCATGGATTCGCTGACCGCATCGATCCAGTGCACGTCCTCAACAACAAAGACCGCCGGGGCTTGGCGGGACAGCCACGCCGCATTGACCAGAGCGGTCAACCGCCGCCGGCGGGCATCGGGATCAATCTTGGGCAGCGGCACCTCAGGATCAGCGATTCCCAGCAGGTCATCGACAAGCACCAAATCCTCAGGCTCAGCATCGGGCACCCGGGCCCGCACTTCCGCGCGGGCGGCCGCGGCATCCAGACCCGCCACCTCGAGGGCGGCCCTGAGCAACCGCGCCACCACGCGGAAAGCGATGTCGCTGGCGTGTGATTCGCAGAATGCGGTGAACACCTGCACGTCCCGGGCCGTTGCCTTTGCGGCGACCTCACGCACCAGCCGGCTCTTGCCGATTCCCGGTGACCCCACCACACAGACCACCGTGCCGTCACCATCGATGGCCCGTGCCAGCAGACCTTCAACGGCCGACATTTCCCATTGCCGGCCAACAAGATTCGGCTCAACGTGCTCAACGACGTAACGGCGTTCCTTCATGCCCAACAACCGATAGGCCGTCACAGCGTCGTCCGCGCCCTTGATGTGCACCAGCTCAGATTCGTCAAGAGTCGCCGCGTCCTGAACCAGCCGTGCGGTCGACTGACTGAGCATCACCCCACCTGCCTCGGCGACCGATTCCATCCGCTGGGCCGCGCCCACTTGCTCGCCAACCGGGATGTAACCGAAAGGTCCCGAACCCATTTCACCGGTGATCACCTCACCGGAGTTCAGTCCCACCCGCAGCCGGAGGTCCACGCCATCGTGCTCCCGGACTTGGACGGCAAGCCGCTTCGTCTGCTGCTGAATACCCAGGGCCGCCAGACAGGCGCGCACCGCGTGGTCCTCCAACGCCACCGGGGCGCCGAACACCGCCATGATCCCGTCACCGGTGAACTGGTTCACCGTGCCGCCGTACCGGATGACCACGGCAGCGGCCCGATCCACCAACTGCGCCATGATCTCGCGCAACCGCTCAGCGCCCACCACCGCAGCGATGTCCATCGAATGCACCACATCGGCAAAGAGCACTGTCACCTGCTTGTACTCCGCACGAGCGTCGCGCGCCACAACCGGCGCACCGCAGCCATCACAGAATCTGGCACCCTCGCGCGGCGTTCTGCCACACGTGCGACACGCGGTCGCTGCGGTCATCCGAACCTCCGTGCTTCCGACCCCCGGGGTTCCTCGTTTTTCAGCATCTCAGGTGACCATGCGATCTGGCGACCAATTCGCTGGCCAAACGGTGGGAAGGCGGATGCCTGTCGGCGCGAGCGCTACGTGACCCCATGTCGGGTCTGGTGAAAGCGTTTGGCACTGTGATAGTTCGAACCAACCACAGGAGATGTGCCCACCCACTGGGAATCGGCACGCGAGACGATAGAGATACAGCGTGGGCGACGTAAAGGGTTACGCACGCGAGTGGCTGCG
The DNA here is from genome assembly GCF_029892685.1 of Mycobacterium sp. OTB74. Classification (GTDB taxonomy): domain Bacteria; phylum Actinomycetota; class Actinomycetes; order Mycobacteriales; family Mycobacteriaceae; genus Mycobacterium. Next base: position 123,742 of record NZ_JARXVD010000017.1, read on the forward strand.
CAGCGTGTTCACCGGGTGGCACCGGCCCACAACGCATCCGATCGATGACAGCGGTGAGGGCGCCGAGAGCGTGGTCGGGTTCGTCTTGGCAGCATCGATCGTCGGCGCGCTGACCGGCCTGGCCGCAGCCAGCTTTCGGCTCCTTTTGGACCATGCAAACGAATTGCGCGACTCGCTGTCCGCCTGGGCCCACGACAGTTGGTCGGGCCTGGTTGTCGTCGTTGCCGTCTGCGCCCTATGCACGACGGCCGCCGCAGCACTGGTGAAGCGCGTCGAACCGAACGCCGAGGGCAGCGGCATCCCACGCATCGAAGCCATTGTCGAGGGCCGTTCCGACCCGGACCGGTTCCGGGTCCTGCCGATCAAGTACATCGGTGGGCTGCTGTCCATCGGCGCTGGCCTGGCCCTGGGACGCGAGGGGCCGTCGGTACAGATGGGCGGGTCTATCGCGATGATCGTCGCCTCGGTAACGCGCCGATCCCAAGCAGATCTACGGATCCTGGCCGCCGGCGGGGCGGCTGCCGGCCTGGCGACTGCGTTCAACGCTCCCATCGCGGGCGGGGTGTTCGTTTTGGAGGAGTTGGTCAAACGTTTCGACCCGCGAACCACGGTCGCGACCCTGGTCGCATCCGCCTCCGGGTTCGCGGCGGCCTACCCATTTGTCCACTCGCGCACCGAGCTACACACACCGCACCTCGATAATCCCCAGCTGGCCAACTCCGGTTGGGTGCTCGCGGTGGGCATCGTCACCGGAATTCTCGCTGTGCTCTACAACAAGGCAATCATTTTCGGGCTGCGGGTGACCGACGCCAGCCGATGGCCAGTCGAAGCGCGGGCCGCCGTCATCGGCACCGGCGTCGGCATCCTCGTCTGGCTTGCCCCGAACCTGGCCGGCGGCGGCGATAATCTCACCCAACAAGCACTCCTCGGTCAGGGCGCCATCGGAACCGTCACGGGAGCACTGATGCTGCGGTTCGTTCTCGGTGTCGCGTCATACGCCGCAGCGACTCCCGGCGGCCTGTTCGCGCCGATGCTCGTTCTGGGCGCCGACGCCGGGCTCATCGTCGGCCTGGTGGCCAACCACCTCACCCCGCATATGGCTCCCAACGCCGCAGCACTCGCACTTATCGGAATGGCCGCCTTCTTCAGCGCCAGCGTCCAGGCACCTATCACCGGCCTGATCCTTGCTACCGAACTCACCGGCACCACCAACCAACTGCCGCCCATGCTCGGCGCATGCGCCACCGCGCTCCTGGTTGCCATCGTTCTGCGATCGCGACCGATCTACGACCTGCTCACCGAACGGGCCGCCGCTAGCAATTCGTACAAGCCCCGGCGCGCCATTGACAATGGTGGTCAATCCTGACTTTCTACAGCCAATATCCCGAAATGTGGTCAACGGCATACAATTTGCCGAGTCGGCTCCAGATCACTGCAAATGAGTTGAATCAATGGTGCCTGTGAGGAGGCTCCACGCCGCAGAGAGCGGAGGGCCAAAGGCTTCGGAATTGTTTTTGATCTGCTGATTTGTGCAAGGCTGCAGACGTAGAGCATCGTTTTGACGAATAGCAGACAGCGTCAAACTATGGTTGGCGCCCATCTGCGATCATGTTGCTGGTGGCCCCGCATTGAATATCGCGCGATGCCAATGTTCGGACAAGCCGCCGGTAGCGTCCGGTCGTCATGGGTAAAGACCAGTTAGCCAAGGGTCGGCGCCACCTTTCGGCAGCAGTCGCTGCGATCATCGTGCCTGCCACCGCAGTTGCCTTCGTCGGCGCAGACGACCGACCGGTCATCGAGCCTCACGCTCGGTGCTGCGCGGCGGTTGCCGCAGCGCCACCGCAGATGATCCCGCCGGCACCGGCTGCGCGCCCCGTGCCTCCTCCACAAGTGCGGCACCCATTGCCCGCCGGCGTGGCGCCGGAGCGGGGGTTGCAGGTCGAAACCATTCTGGCCGCGCGTGCGGTCAGTGCCAGGTTCCCGCAGATTCTTACCATCGGCGGGGTCCGGCCCGATTCTTTGAAGTGGCACCCGGATGGCTTGGCCATCGACGTGATGCTGCCGAACTACGCGACTCCGGAGGGTAAGGCGCTCGGCGATCAGATCGTTGCGTTCGTCTTGGCCAACGCGGACCGATTCGATGTGAATCACGTGATCTTCCGGCAGGAGATGTACTTCAAAGGCGACTCGCACAAACGGATGTCAGACCGAGGTGGGATCACCGCCAATCACTACGACCACGTTCACATCGCAACGAACGGTGGCGGATTCCCGACCGGGCACGAAACCTATCTGACCTAGTACCTCCGCACGACCTTCGCTCCTGGACCACTGCCAGCTGCGAGTAGCCCATCATGGGGCCGCCAGATCGTTTAACTGGTGCCGCAACCGCGTACACGCACAGCGCGGGAACCTTATGCTGCTCAGCGGCTGACCGAGTACTGCAGTGACACGACCACACGGGAGCAACCATGATTAATTTCCACTGGGACGCAGACACCTCGATCCTGACGGTACGGCCGGAATCACCCTTGGAAACAAGTGATTTCGCCGAGCTTACGAAAGCAGTCGATCCAAAGATCGAGCAAGGCGGTGACCTCGCCGGTCTGATCATCGATGCCCCACATTTTCCGGGGTGGGACAGTTTCAACGCGCTGGTGTCCCACCTACGCTTCGTTCACGACCACCACAAACATGTGAAGAAGATCGCCGTCGTTACCGACTCTCCGGTCGCCGGCGTCGGCCAGCACCTGGTTTCACATTTCGTGGCAGCGCAGATTCGTCAATTCCCGGCGGGCCAGGTGGATCAGGCCCACGAGTGGATCACCGGCACCGATTAAGGCGCAAACAAATACGGGGCCGCAGCCCAGTCAGTAACGACTCCTGCGCGTCAGGCAGGCTTGTAGACGATGTCCGTGCCGCCGCCCCCATCGCCAGTCCCTCTCCTAGACGACCCAGAGGACCTGTCCGCGCTGCGCGCTCGCAGCGCGGATCCTGACGCGCTGTTCACCGATTTCGCCGCCTGGGCCGAGGCCAACGGCACGGTGCTGTACCCGGCACAGGAAGAGGCGCTGATCGAGTTGGTCAGCGGTGCCAACGTCATCCTGGCTACACCGACCGGGTCAGGTAAGTCACTTGTGGCCACCGGAGCGCTCTATGCGACGCTGGCGGCTGGTGCGGACGCGAGGAGCAAGACAGGCGTCGGCCGCAGCTACTACACGGCGCCGATCAAAGCCCTCGTCAGCGAGAAGTTCTTCGCGCTGTGCGACATATTCGGCGCGGTGAACGTCGGCATGCTCACCGGCGACGCCGCGGTCAACTCCGCTGCACCGATCATCGCCTGCACGGCCGAAGTGCTGGCCAACATTGCGCTGCGTGAGGGCGCACAGGCCGATATCGGCCTGGTGGTGATGGACGAGTTCCACTTCTACGGCGACCCCGACCGCGGCTGGGCCTGGCAAGTGCCGCTGCTGGAGTTGCCGCGCGCCCAGTTCCTATTGATGTCGGCGACGCTCGGTGACGTCACTTTCCTGCGCGAAGACCTCACCCGCCGCACCGGGCGGCCGACAGCTCTGGTCACCGGCGCCCAGCGTCCGGTGCCGCTGTTCTACTCCTACGCGACAACGCCGATGCACGAGACGATCCAGGATCTGCTCGACACCAAACAGGCCCCGATCTACGTCGTGCATTTCACCCAGGCCTCAGCACTGGAACGCGCACAGGCGTTGATGAGCGTCAACGTCAGCACCAAGGAAGAGAAGGCGGCGATCGCCGAAACCATTGGTGCGTTTCGTTTTTCGTCTGCTTTCGGGTCGACGCTGTCGCGGCTGGTCCGCCATGGCATCGGGGTCCACCACGCCGGGATGCTGCCGAAATACCGGCGACTGGTCGAACAGCTCGCCCAGGCCGGCCTGCTTAAAGTCATATGTGGCACCGACACCCTCGGCGTCGGCATCAACGTGCCGATCCGCACCGTGGTGTTCTCGGCGCTGTCGAAGTACGACGGCACCCGCACTCGACTGCTCAACGCCCGTGAGTTCCACCAGATCGCGGGCCGAGCGGGGCGCGCCGGCTACGACACCGCGGGGACCGTCGTCGTACAGGCACCCGAACACGAGGTGGAGAACCTCAAACAATTCGCCAAGGTTGCCGACGATCCGAAGAAGCGGCGAAAACTGGTGCGCCGCAAGGCTCCCGAAGGCATGGTGCCGTGGAGCGAGACCACCATGATCCGGCTGGTCGACGCTGCGCCAGAGGCACTGACCAGCAACATGCGGGTATCCACGGCCATGATCCTCGACGTCGTCGACCGACCCGGCGATCCGTTCGTGGCCATGCGTCGATTACTCACCGACAACCATGAACCGCGCAAGAAGCAGCTCAGGCTGATCCGCGAGGCGGTCGGCATCGCCCGCTCACTGCTGCAGGCCGGTGTACTGGAACGGCTGCCGGAGCCCCTTCCCGACGGCAGGCGTTATCGCCTTACGGTCGACCTACCACCCGACTTCGCGCTCAACCAGCCGCTGTCCACGTTCGCGCTGGCGGCAATCGACCTGCTCGACGTGGAAGCCGAAACCTATGCGCTGGATGTAGTTTCGGTGATCGAAGCGACGCTGGAGGACCCGCGCCAGATTCTCGCCGCCCAGTTGAACAAGGCCAGGGGCGAAGCCGTCGCGCAGATGAAGGCCGACGGCATCGAGTACGACGAGCGGATCGAGTTGCTCGACGACATCAGCTATCCCAAGCCGCTTGATGAACTGCTCAGTCACGCGTTTGAGATGTATCTGCGCAGCAACCCGTGGGCCGCGGACGGCCGCTTGTCCCCCAAATCGATCGTGCGCGAAATGTGGGAGCGCGCAATGACATTCCGGGAGTTCGTCAGCGGCTACGGGTTGACGCGCTCCGAGGGCGCGGTGCTCCGTTACCTGTCGGATGCCTACAAGGCGCTGCGGTCGGGCGTGCCGTCCGCTGCACGCACCGAAGACGTCACCGACATCGTTGAATGGCTAGGTGAGCTTGTCCGCCAAGTGGATTCGAGTCTGCTGGACGAGTGGGAGGAGCTGACCAGCGGCGCAGAGCCGCACCAGGCTCCGGTCGCGGTGCCGGTGCGAGTGCTCACCGCCAACACCCGCGCCTTCACTGCGATGGTGCGCAACGCGTTGTTCAGGCGGGTCGAGCTGTTCGCCGCGGAGGGTTGGGACGAGCTCGGCGAGCTCGACGGAATCTCCGGTTGGACCGCGCAACGCTGGGAAGCATTGGGGGCCAGCTACTTCGACGAACATTCCGACATGGGTATCGGTGCGGACGCCCGCGGTCCGGCAATGCTGGTCTTCGACAGGCAGTGTGACGTCTGGCGAGTACGGCAGATCCTCGACGACCCGGCAGGGGACCATGACTGGGGGTTCGAGGTCGAGGTGGATCTCGCGGCCTCTAATGAGGCTGGGTCAGCGGTGCTGCGGTTGATCGACGCCGGGCGGTTGGACTAGGCGTCCCGAGTCTCAACTCTTATCCAGCGCCATGTTCAACGCTGTTTCGTCGCCGACCAATTCGCCCTTGTCCGACCAGGCTCCCGACACGTACCACAGCGTGCCGTCGGAGGTGCCGGCATACAGGATGGCGCCGCGGTCGCCTTCGCCGAACACGACGGTGGGCCGGGTCCCGATCCGCGTCAACGCCCCCGTCCTCGGATCTGCCCGGCTCAGTTCGAATTCCGTGCCGTGCACGGCACCCGAGCTATCTCGGCGACCGGTTACGTACCACACAGCTTGGGCTGGGTGGTGCCCTCGTAGGCGATCGCCACCAGACCGTCGTCGCTTAGCGCCACCGACGGCCAGTAGCCGCGCCGCGTGTCGCCCTCAGTCAGCCGGTGTTCGCGGGGGTCGGCGATCTGCCCCGACGCGGCAAGGGATCCCGTGACGTACCACTGAGAAAGGCGGTGAGGTTGATCTGGCGGGTGAACTCCAGTCGCACGGGACCGAGGCGGCCGGTCGCCGCATAAAGGTTCTTGTGCGCGGAGGCCCACGTGATCAACGCCGCCGATCCACGCACGGCCAGCGCCGGTGAACTCCCTCTCGGATGCTGGTCGCCCAGCACGCGGAGCGTGGCCTCGAGGTCGTCATGGCGGGTGTTCTGCGCGTCTGTGCCAGTCGACAGGATCGCGCGGATGTCATCGTCGCCCAGATTGTCGCTGTGGTACCAGATCCGCACGTTGGCTTGTGGATCGTGGTGGCGGGCGTTGACCTGACCATTCTCCGCACCGTCATCATGGTGAAACAGCGTCCACCGAAACGGCACCGGGGGGTCGGAGAGGTTGACGATCTGCCCGTCGGCGTAGTGCAGGTCCTCCTTGATCGCCAGCGAATCGAGACCTGCGTCCTTGAATCGGCCGTAAAACTGGTCAGTTCTGCCGCTGAGTAGAAAAGTCACCGGGCGCGGGGCACCGCCCCTGTGGACGGCCGTGCTCAGGTGATCTTGGAATTGCTGCAGCAGAGGAAAAAGGTTGTCCGCCACTGGATCCGACGGATCCATGATCTCCAGCACGACGAAGAACTGCTTGCCGTCGGCGTACACAGTCGGCTTGTCGCCCTTGCGGGCCAAGATGAGGTTCATTACCTCCGTGAACGTCGGGCTGGCCCCACTGACCTGGGCGTCGTCATGGGCGCTGACGACGGCACGGTCTTGCGCACGCCAACGCAGGTGCAACTCCAGGCAGGACACACCGTGGTCCATTGCCCAGCTGTACCACCGCAGTAGATCGGGCCCGAATTCGGGCGGATGGTCGTAGCACAGCACCAGTCGCGGGTGTGGGAACTCATGGATATAGCTGGGCATTTACTCCTCCTGCCCGTGCGACCCCGGAGTCAGCGACCCGTTATCGGGCGTGTCGCGGAGCCGCTTTCCGACGGACTCATCGTCGCGTTGATCTGCGCGGGAATCGTCAGTAATGCACTACCTGTTTTCGAGTTCGAAGTGTTGATAAACCTCCGACTCTCCCGTCTCCAGGCACCGCGTGATCCTCGGCACCAGTCCCGGGCTGCCCCAGCAGAATTCAAGTAGTCACCTACTCGCGCGCATCAAAGGCTGACGGGATGACGATGGTCACCATGCCGGTGTGGACTTACCCGCCCGGCCCCTCGGCGCACGAAGAGGTGACGGTCATGGCGAGCGGACGGATACGACAAGACGTGTGGGGCCTGTCGGTCAAGACGGCGCAAGCCGCCCAGACCCAGTCGTGGCACCCAGTCCTCGACGGGTACGCCCGCGCGGTCGCGGCGATGCAGAGTCTGCCCGACAGCCAAGTGAATTCGTGGCTGTGGGCGGCCAACATCCACGGCATTCCGCCGGGGACCCCGGCGAACGCGTGGTGGGACCAGTGCGCGCACGGCAGCCACTTCTTTCTGCCGTGGCACCGCGGGTACCTGCGCTGGTTCGAGAAAGTCGTCCAGGCGCAGATCGGTGATGACACCTGGGCGCTGCCATACTGGGACTACTCCGACCCCAACAACCCGAACGCCACGCAGATCCCGCCCGAATTCACTGTGCCGACCCGCGTCGTCAACGGCGTATCCGTGGCCAACTCGCTTTTCCTCGACGCCACCGACCGGCCCGGCCAACCCGCCGTCGAGGACGTCGACATCGTCACTGCGCTGGCGGAAACCTTGTACGTCGACGACCCGATGCAGGGCTTCGGTGGCGTCACCGGACCCGAGCCGACCCACGGTCTGCTCGAACAGCTGCCGCATGACTTCGTGCACGTCGACATCGGCGGTGACACCGGCCTGATGCGCACTCCCAGCTTGGCGGCGCGCGATCCGATCTTCTGGCTGCACCACTCGAACATCGATCGGCTGTGGGAGGTCTGGCGGGGTCTGCGCGGATCGATCGAACTGACCGCCCAGACCGGGATCCCGGCCGACGTCGTGACCGAGTGGACCAGCACAGACTTCGCCTACGGCGGACCGCACGCCAACGTCAAGTATTCGATCAACCAGCTACTCGACCTGACCAATACGGCGTTGAATTACGGCTACGAAGTGACCACGCTTGCGCCGTCGCTGCTGGCCCAAGTGCAGGCAAACCGAGGACAGGAAGCACCATCGATCATGGCATTCGAGGACGCCGCGACTCCCCCACCTCCAAGCGAGCCGTGGCACCCGGTCGCGGCAACACCGGCCACCACAAAGGTCACCGGCACCGGAACCCAACAGACCCTGACATTCGACCAGCGTCAGCTCGGGCTCCTCGCTCAGCCGGCTGCAGCGCCCCCGTCGGGACTGCTCATCAAACTGAGCGGAGTGCGAGCACCCGTCGACTGCTACAACGTTTATTTCGTCGAAGTCGCCGCCAGCCCCGGCGCCCCCACGCACCGCGCCGGCCGGTTCGCGACGTTCGGCCTGTGCGGCACACCCCCGGACGAGACGCGCAACTACGTGATAGATGCGTCGGCGGTGATCAATGACCTTGTCGCAGACGGCTGGACGGGCGACCGACTAGTGGTCCACGTGATACCCGACACTCAGGGCGCCACCCCAGATCCGGCACGCGAGCTTCACGTCAGCCAGATCACCGTGTACCAGCAGCGATGAGCACCGCGGCGGTGACGACCCGGGCGCGGACATTGGCCCGCACCCGACCCGGCTGGTGGCTGACCGCGGCGGCCGGCTTGGCCTGGGCCGTGATGATCGCCGACACCGTCACCGGTTCGAACCACGAACACGATCGGATGGCAGACCCGTCGAAGACCATGCCCGGCATGGACATGTCCGGGATGACCATGTCGGACATGGGTTCTCACGCACCCGCCCAGCCGGTGCCCAGTCACTTTATCGCCGATCTAAGTGTCTGGAGCGGGCACTGGTTGCTGATGGTGGTGGCGATGATGTGGCCGCTGTACGCCCTGCCGGCGGCCGGCGTAGCGCGGGCCAGCTTCCGGCGCTGGCGGCCTGCCACCGTGACTGCCTACGTCGGTGCCATCACCCTGCTGTGGCTGGCCGTCGGCGTCGTGGCGCGGACGGGTTACCACTTGGTCGAACCCGTGACACCGGCCCGGCTGTGGTCCGCGGCCTGGCTGGTGCTCGCCGCGGCTGCGACCCGGTCGGTATGGCGGGCTCGGCTACTGCGAACCTGTGGGCGCCTCGGGGTGGTCGCGCCTGCCGGATGGCGCGGCCTACGCACCGCCGCGGAATGTGGACTGCAGGCTTGGCCGCGTTGCGCGTTGCTGTGCGGCCCAGTGATGCTGGCGATGGTCGCCACGCATTCGCTACCCCTGATGATCAGTGGGTCGGCCGCGGTGTGGTGGGAGCAGCGGCACCCGCGGACCTGGCGTGATCCGGTGCCCGCCGCCGTACTCGCTGTCACCGCTGTCGTACTTGCAGCCGCCGTGTGGTGGCCGACGCACTGGTAACGCGAGCTAGTCCACCGATCGTTACGACGGCGTCAGGCCACCCGTCACCAAGGCGTAGCAACTGGCAATGGTCTCCAGTCGAGACAGACGCGAATCCTGATTTCGCTGTAGGGATTCCAGCTCTGTAGCTTCACGAAGGATCGCCTGGTATAGGAAAGAAGCCGCCTTGTCCCTGTCGTCCACAACAGCCATAACCGTGAATCCTCTCGATCGGCCTTTACCGCGGAACATGCGGCAGGCACGACCCTAGTACCGCTGCTGAAGTTCGCGGTGTTGGTTTTCTTTGCGCCGGTAGTGGTTTTCGCGGGCCTACGACGCCACGGTAACGGTGATCCGCACGACCCGGGCGGGCTGGTCTGGTTGCCAGGGCCGCTCCAAGCGGCCGGTGACAACGAAAACACCGGGGTGGTCAGCCTCTACGCGAAGAAAACCCGACCTGTCAGCACCAACGGACCACGCAGGGTCGACCGTACGTGGGGGCCCGTCTTCTATCTGGCGCACACCGTCGGTCAGCTCGAGCCGCCAAGAATAACCGGTCGCGGGTCCGTCCGAGATCGGTAACGAGATAGGTTCGTGCTGGCGGCCGGACACATTGATGTCTTCCGCGGAGCGAACCGGTTCGGTCACGTGCACTTCCTCCTCTGGATTGCATCGACGATACGCCCGGCCCAGCGAGATCCATTGAGCGTCAACAGCTGCCGATGTCGCTGGGGCCGACGATGCAGAACCACACTGCGCCAACCGCTTTCAGCAATTTCACAGTTTAATTTGGGTAGTCGACTACTCGTGCCCTCTGTCGCCCCGTCCCGCAGGATCGAGAAGAACGCCGCGTGAAGCGCGCGGCCCGTCTCCACTGCCCGGGGAGGGATTCGATGACCACCACACTGCAGGTGTACGCCAACGAGGACGATGTACTGTTGTTCTGGAGCGTGCCGGCACCGATCCCGGGCTGCCGGGGTTTTGCAATCAACCGCCGCACCACCGACCCGTCCGGCGCGGTCACCGACGCGGTCCTGCCCAACAGGGTGGGTTTCGCATCCACAACGCCACCGGCGCCGGACGCGGCGTCGCAGACCGAACCGTCGACCGTATGGCCGTTCCAGCGGTTCTCCTGGACCGATCACGGCGCCGCCCCCGGCGACACGCTGTCGTATCAGGTGGTGCCGATGGTGCGCGACGCCAGCGGCGCACTGGTGGCGCTCACGGACCAAGCCAGCGAGTGGAGCCCGCCGCGCAACCTGTCCGCACCCGAGGGCGCCCGTTACCGGGCGTTCTTCAACCGGGGATTCGTGATCTCCCAGTTCATGGCCCGCTATCTGGCCGAAAACAAGCTCACCCCAAAGGAATTCAAACAAGGCATCGACAGCAAGGACGAGGAGACCATCCGCGCCTTCCTGTCCGGCGGGCTGCGGCCGGCCATGCTCGACCAGCTGCACACCGCGGCCAGCAGCACCGACGAGATCTACGCCGCGCTATATGAGCTGTCCGACGACGAGTTGGTGGACGCACTGACCACGCTGGGCCCCCGCGCTCACCTAGTGCTGTCCAACGGCAGCGTCAATGCCAAGGGCATGAGCGCCGCAGACGCCCGTCAACAAGACGAAAACGCCGATGCTCGGGCTAAGCTCCTGGCGGCAAGCGTCGATGTCGGCGAGCACGATCGGTTCATCGCACCGGGGGCGTTGGGGCACAACAAGTTTCTGGTCCGCACCGACGCCAACGGCGCGCCACTGGCCACCTGGACCGGCTCGACCAACTGGACCCCGACCGGACTGTGCACACAACTGAACAACGGCCTGCTCATCGACGACCCGCAGATCGGCCAAACCTACCTCGACCAATGGCACCGACTGCGCGACGCCGCCAGCAGCTTCCCCAAGAGCCTGGTGGATTCCAACAGCTCCGCGCATCCGGGGCCCGACGGTTCCGGCGCGACCGTGTGGTTTACCCGTACCCGCCAGGAGGTCGATCTGGACGCGCTGAAAACTGTCATCGACAGCGCCACCCAGGGAATCCTGTTCTTGATGTTCATGCCGGGACCCAAAGGCGTGTTGTCCTACGTGCAGGCGCGGCAGAATGACCCGGGGCTGTATGTGCGCGGCGTGGTTTCGTCACTGCCCAACGGGCTCGGCGACGAATCGCAAGTCGACGTGAATTTGGTCAACGGCGCACAATCAAATCAGTCGACCCTGAACATCATTCAGCCGGAAGGCATTGAGAACAGCTTCGCCAACTTTGCCGCCGAGGTCACCCGCAAGCAGTTCCTGTCCCAGATCGGGTACGCCATCATCCACAGCAAGGTCTTGGTCATCGATCCGTTCTCCGACAACGCGACCGTCGTCACCGGCAGCCACAATTTCTCCACCTCGGCCAGCGCGAAGAACGACGAAAACTTCATCGTGATCACCGGAGACCGTGCACTGGCTGAGGCTTACACCGTCAACATCATCTCCGCCTACGAGCACTACCGTTGGCGGGCGTTCCTGACCCAGGATCCGAGCCCGTTCAATGGCCTAGAGGACGACGACACGTGGATGGCACCCAAACTCGCATCCTCAGCCGTTGACCGCGCTTTCTTTGACCACACCTGATTGGTATTAACCCCGTATGCGGGAGGTTTTGGCGCGGTCGATGACGGTGTCTGACTGCGCTTTTCAACCGACGGTGCGGTCTTGGCGAGGTGCTGTGAGCTCACCGTCGTGGTGCTGGACCGGTCGACGGTGGATGATGCTGCCGACGCCGCGACAGCCTGCGGTGCTTGTGCTGTCAGGACCACGGCAGGACCACCCACCCCGTACGGGCCTGCAGGTTTGGTGTTGAGGGGCCGGCCGAACCCTGCCTCCTGCAGGCCATCATCGATGCCGGTCGGAATCGCCGTCAGGAAGTTCTGCAGCACTGTTTCGGGTTTGGCTGTGGGGACGAGTCCAGCAGTGGTGGGCAGCCCAGGACTGATCGTTCGGTTGTAACCAGCCTCGACGAGAACACGAAGCGGAGCGTCAAGCGCGGCGAGAACCGGGTCGGGCACACCAATCGCCTTCAGCGGCAACAAGAGTGGCAACCGGGTGCTGGGAATCAGGTAGTAATTGGTGTCGCCGACCTGTGCCTGCAGCACCGCGCTGGACATGTCGAGGTTGGAGTAATTCAGATGCACGTACACGAAACCGAACACTGAGTTGAGGTCGGCGAGCACGTTGAGCGGATAGGTCGGGAAGTCCGATACCGGATCGTACTGCCCCGAAATGTCGTACGTGGTGACCTGTCCGGCGGTTGCGCCGGCGGTCTGTGTGGGCGTTGAGCCCAGGGCGGTCATGTCGAAGAACGGCACGTGCAGCCCTGCGAAGCGTTCATAGAAGCCACCGTTGGGCCGCTCGATGTTACCGATCATGACGAATGTGGGGTGCGGGACTGTGGCACCCGGTCCTGCATCGGCGTACTGCGCGTTGAAGTCTCGCTTGTACTCACTGACCACCGCACCGCCCTGCGAGTACCCGAAGATAACCGGTGCCGGATCGGCCGCAGTGTCCGTTTGCAGCTGCGACACTCCGGTCGCAATCGACTCATCGATACCCGGAACGAAGATGCCGGGCGAGAACAGCGGAATGCTCGCTGGGTACTGCACCGCCACCACAGGTACCGGCGCGGTGCCATATACCGCGTCGACGAAATGGGCCGCCTGAGCTTCGATCTGGGCGTCACTGGTGATGTTGAACCCGATGATCTGGGTCCCTTTGATTGCATAGGTCGCGGTCAGTTCGTACGTCATCTGCACCGGGGGTGAAGCCGCCGTGGCGACGACGGTCATTGTGGCCGCCACGCCTGCCACCAACGTTGCCCAAACCGATCGCATCAGATGCACCCCACTTTCACGGCGGAGTATCGCAGCCGCGGGCCGACGCCGCGCCGTCTTTCACATGCGAGTCCGGCCCCGGTTCTGACCGGGGCCGGTACGCGACGGTAGTGCTCAGACGGGCAGGAGCGCCACGTTCGCCGTGCCGCAGAGCTTGGTGACGGTGTAGGCGTCACGCTGCGGACGTCCGATCCCGGTCAGTGGCGAAAAATGCGTCGTGGTGATCAGCTCGGTTTCGATCGGAACCGACTTCGCGCCCTCCATCACCACAAACGGAACGAGCACTGTCACCGACGTCGACCCGGCGTCCACAGTGGAGTGCAGGACAGCGGTGACGAGGGTGCCCAAATTCGCCACCTCCGCCACTGCGACCTCTGTGGCGTGGAACGTCTTGGTCTGGTGCGAATCCTGATAGATCAGCTTGATCAGGCCGTTGGTGCTGATCGGTCCAGACCCCACCGGGAAGTAGGTGATGTGAATACCGTTGCCGGACAGGTGATAAACATTGGGTGACCCACTCGGAGTCAGATCGGGTGAAGCAGTCTGTGGTGCTGTGGTGGTCATGGTTTCCCCTTCAAGTCGGAGCACCGGATCAGTGGGCCCGGTGCGTGTTCTACCCCGACCATGCTTCGCCACCGGACGGCGACGCACATGCGTAGTCAAGTACTTAATTGGATGTGCGCAACGGGCGGGCTGCAGGTACCCAAACATGCTGCCCGGCAACGTTGCCCGGATTCCGCAAGAACTGAGCGCATGCGGTGCAACAGAATTCGCCGCAGGATACTCGGGGTGGCTCTCCAGGCAATAGGCTTCGGTCCACTGAGTGGACCGAAGCCTTGCCTGCTTGCAGAGCCCGGTGGATATTCCGAGAAATCGTTTGTGCCATGAGGAGGTCGCCATGGGCAGCCCAGGCGTCGGGCAGTTCATAACGGACTGTGGTGGTGGCGTATGGGTCAACAGCAATACGTCGTGCCCGTTCGCGCTGAATGTCCATGAGCAGTGGCTGGCCCAGGCCGGAGGGGGTTCGGCGCTGGTCGAGGCCTTCAGCCCTACAACGGGGCAGACCTACACGATGGCCTGTGTGAGGTCCGGCGATTCAGTTACGTGCCTTGGCGGAAACGAGGCAGCGGTCTGGTTCCAGGCCGAATAGCGCGTGCTATTCAGTCCCGAAGCCGAATGTCGTTGTGGAATCATAGGTTTGACCAGGGTTGAGGGTTGTACTCGGGAAGCTGGGTTGATTCGGCGAATCCGGGTAATGCTGGGTTTCCATGGTGAATCCCGCGCCTTGCCGGTAGATATGCCCGCTGGTTCCCGTGAATGCGCCGTCGATGAAGTTCGATGTGTAGAACTGCACGCCCGGTTCGGTCGTGGAAACGGTCAGGGTGCGCCCGGTCTGCGGGTCCTCGACTTTGGCCGCCTGCACCATGTCGGTGTTGTTGCCCCTGTTGATCGCCCAGTTGTGGTCGTAGCCATGGGCCAGCAGCAGCTGCGGATCGTTCGCGGTTATGTGATCACCGATTGCCGTCGGAGAAGTGAAATCGAATGGCGTCCCCCTAACCGGAACGATCTGCCCCGTCGGGATCTGGGTGGAGTCGGTCGGTGTGTAGTGGTCGGCGTTGAGGGTGAGCTTCTGGTTGTAGATGCCAAGCGTGCTTTCGCCGGCCAGGTTGAAGTAGCTGTGATTGGTCAGGTTCACCACGGTCGGCGCGTCCGTCGTCGCCTGGTAGTTGATTCGCAGTTCGTTCTTCTGGTCGACGGTGTAGGTGACCGTTGTCGTGAGCGTCCCCGGATAGCCCATTTCACCCGCAGGGCTTACGTATCGGAGCTTCAAACCCACACCGTCGCTGCCGCTCTGAGGGCTGGCCTGCCACACTTTCTGGTCGAATCCCACAGTGCCGCCGTGCAGACTGTTGCCGTTGTTGTTGATCGGCAGGTGGTACTGGGTGCCGTTCAACGTGAACGTCCCTTTGGCGATCCGGTTGCCGTAGCGGCCGATGATCGCACCGAAGTACGTCTTTTCGGAGCCGGTGTTGTTCAGGTAGCCGTCCACAGTCGGGAATCCGAGCACCACGTTGTCGGCATGGCCGCCGCGATCGGGGGTCTCGATTGACTGAATGATGCCGCCGTACGTCAAGATCCGCACGCGCATGCCGTGCCCGCTGGTGAGCGTGTAGCGACTCACCGGGGTCCCGCCCACCTGGCCGAACGGTTCGCTGGTGATTGCCGGTGCGCCTGCTGGTGTCTCACTGCCCTCCGCAGGTTTCGTCGTGCTGTTGCCGCACGCCGCCAACCCCACCACACCCGCGATGGCGATCAATCGATGTAGCTGTCTCCCCCGCATGACGCTCCTTGCTCTCGCTGAATCGGCCAGTGGATAAACACTATTCGCCGTGAGATGTGAATGGTCGGATGCGCACCGAAACCCACAAATTGGGTGTCGCTGCTATCCACCTAGCTGTCAGTTCTCGCACCATCGTGCGGTCTACGCGAATCCGTTCGATGGACAAGGACTTTCCTGCCAAATCGCCGTACACGATTGTCGCAAAAGGGCCTATTCCGGCCGTTGTCGACGCGCAGTGAGCGCCGTCGGCCTACCCATCGCGTAGCCGAGACCAACCGCCGCTAACCCGAACTTGATCAGGGCGGTGACCTGGGCGCGCCGCGCGTTCACCCCGACGTCCCGCCGATCGAGCACGCGAATCAGCGAGACTCCCTCGACGGCGTCGGCCGCGACCGCACCCGCGGCCAGGGCCGGCAGCCACCCCGGGTGCTCCCGCTGCTTCCGGCGCCGCTCGATGAGCAGCGCCAGCAGCGTTCCGTAGGTGGTCATGTACCCGAAGTCGAGCCACATCGACTGGCGGGCCGCCTGCTGGCCGTCCTCGCCCCACCGGCTCATGATGTCGTCGGCCTTGGCGGCGCTGCCGGCGAGCTCGAACGGGATGATGCCCGGGCCGCCCGCCGTGCGCATCCGGTTCTCCAGTCTGAGCATCACCGCGGAGTAGCAGATATAGGCGATGGTCGCAGCCGTGATCCGATGCTCACGCGCCCAGCGGCGGCTGATCATCTTCTAGTCCAACCGGACCTGCACCGCGACCCGGCCCTTGTCATCGCGGGTGGCGACGGCGTGCCCAGTGTGGTCGGTGCCGCGAAGGTTGAGCAGGGTGATGGGTCCGCCGTCACCGAGGAAGTTACGCCACCAACTCTTGGCGTCCGGTGCCATCACGTTGATGGTGACCTCATCACCGGATAGCCGATAGCCAACCGGGGTTTGGAAGCTGCGGCCCGATTTGCAGCCGGTGTAGCGGACCTCGACCAAGTTGCGGCCGACGACTTCGCCGAGAACGGGAACTGTAGTGAGGCCGACCGCCAACTTGTTCAAGGCGCGTGCGACCGGAGTTGTCGAAGACCCTGTTGGACATGTTCGCCAGGCTAGCGCGGTGGCGCGAGCCTGCCGAGTAGCGGATGCGGCGACAGGCAGCGACGGGTGAAATCTCCGCGGAAACAACCTGATTGGGCTTGTCACGGCTAGCCTGCCGTCCCTACCACACCGGACCAAACCTTGGTGGCAGGATCGCGCTGACCGCGAATAGCCCTGCACCGCAAGGGAATATCCCGAACCCTCACTGAGGATTCGGGATATTCCCGGCAGACCCGCGTATTCGGCCTCTAACTGGCACCCGGGCGCGACCGATGCCGATGAGCGCTGGCCGACGCAACGTCTGGTGCCGCGGGCATCCGACCGCCGCCGGTGCAGGGACCGGTTCGCTCTTTGCGTCAGAATTCGATCAGAAGTAGCGCACGAACGCTCCTGTAGTGACGGAGCTGGGCCGGGCGACGGGCCGACTACCGCGTTGACGAGGCGATGAGCTCAACGGCTTCTGCCACACTGTCGGTGCAGTGGATGAGGTCAAGGTCGGATTCGGAGATCTTTCCTCCGGGCTGGACTGTGTTGCGGATCCAGTTGATCAGGCCAGACCAGTAGTCGACACCCAGCAGGATGATCGGAAATGCTGTCACCTTGTGTGTCTGCACGAGGGTCAAGGCTTCGAACAGTTCGTCGAGGGTGCCGAATCCGCCGGGCAGGCACACGAACGCCTGCGCATATTTGACGAACATGGTCTTGCGTACGAAGAAGTAGCGGAAGTTGATCCCGAGATCGACCCAGTGGTTGAGTCGCTGTTCGAACGGCAGCTCGATGCCCAGACCGACCGAGTAGCCGCCGGACTCGCTGGCGCCACGGTTAACCGCCTCCATCGAACCCGGGCCGCCCCCGGTGATCACCGCATAACCCGCCCGCACCAGTGCGATGCCCAATTCCTCGCCCAACCGGTACTCGGGAGAATGCGGTTCCGTCCGAGCAGAGCCGAAAACCGTGACAGCCTTGGGCATTTCGGCGAGAGCATCGAAACCCTCTACGAACTCGCCCTGGATCCGCAGCACGCGCCAGGGGTCGGTGTGCAGCCACTCGGCGTGGTCATGCCTGTCCAGCAGATGCTGATCGGCGGTGGTAGCCACGCAACGCTCGCGACGAAGTTGCACCGAACCGCGTATTTGGAGCTGACTGTCGTCGTTCTCGTCCACGCCTGCCAGCGTATGGGAAGCCGCCCCGGCCACTCAGACCTTGTTGCCGGCCTCGGACTTCACCCCTAGGCGCCGGCGTCGAACTAGCCGTCGCAGCGGGCGCCCGAGTCGTCGCAACCACGCACAACGAAGGTCGATTCGGCATGCTCACCGCACTCGGGGCTGAGCGTGCCGAGCTTGAGATGCCCGGTCTTTGGACTCGGCTACCCGAGGCCACAAAGCTCGATGCCAGAACAATCGGTGTATTCGACCCATGACTTCTCCGTTTCAGGCGTAGTTTCGCAACCACACGGGGACCGTCCAGGAGACGAAAATGAAGATTTCGGTCCATTCAATCCTGACTGCCGGGGTCGCGGTGGTTATGGCCGGCGCGATCACGACCGCATCGTCCATTCAACCGTCTCCCCCGCAACCGTCTCCGCCGTCGGTGGCAGCCATCCAACTCACGGCCGCCGTCCAAGCAACGGCGCCGACCCTGAACACATTGACGCCGAACACCCAACTCGCCCTACCGAAAATCGATCTGACCTATCTGCTCGACTACGCGGCACGTGTCGTGCTCCCGCCGAGTCTGGGGGCCGCCCTCCCTGCACCTCCGAGCTCCACCACGACTCCTACGCCCACCGACATCAACAGCTTCATCAAAAACACGTACAACGCCATCGAGCCGTGGGTGCGGTACGGGTTCGAACTGGCCACGTACGCGGTCGGCTGGATTCCGTACGTGGGCTGGCTCTCGCCGCAGATCATGATCTTCTACTCCTTCGGGGAGCGCATCGCCCGAAGCGACGTGTTCAACCTCGATGATTGGCTCTTCGGCCCGCTTCCCTTCGTCCAGGGCTACATAAACAACGCCGTGGATAAATGGAATGCAGTCGTCCAATTGGGAATTGACCAATGGAACTTCTGGCTTCCGCCGCTGCCGCCGCTTCCGCCCCTCCCGTTGGCAGCTAGTCAGACCACGACGCTAACTGCCAACCTCCCGACCGCGCAGCCGCAAACTAGCCCGACATCCGCGCCAAGCCGGCAGGCGCCTCTCGTGGCGAAGCTGGCGGGACAGCAAACGACGGTGCCAACCAGCGTGGTCACCTCAACCTCCGTCGCTGCGAAGTCGAGCAGCTCGCCGACCGCAACCGTGACGGAGTCCCCCAAGCCCCAAATCACCAAGCCAGCCACCGGACTCGACAACGCCCTCACTCACAACGTCCTGAAGCTCCCCAACAACCAAGTCGCCACCGGCGCGGCCAACAGCGGCAAGCCACTTCCGACCGCGCACACAGGACTGAAGAAGAAGTAGTTGCGACACCACAGTCCGGCCGCCGTCAGCGCACCGGCCAATGGTCGGTCCGGCTATACCCGCGTCGCACGCGACTCGTTAGACGCCCAGCAACTGGCTCTCAGCAGACAGCCAGTTGTCGAAGGCCGATTGCCCACGTCCCGACTGGTAGATCTCGAATGCACGCGCCGCGATGTCGTCATGCGATGCGATTCGCTCGGCAAGGATATGGTCACCGGGTCCCAGTCTGGGGTCCACGCCCAGATGGCCCAGTATCGACACTTCCTGGTGCTGATCAAGCCCGCTGTCAACCACGACCTCTTCGATCCCCGGCTGAACAAAGAGATCGACTTTCATGGAGTTTGCACCGATGTCGACCAGCTCGGGACTGCCCAGGGGCAGCTGAAGCAGAAAGTCCTCGGTGTCCGATGACAGCGTCCCCCAAAAGATTTGACGCCGGTGCCTCGCCATCTTGTCTCCTCTCCGGTCATTACGCTGGCCACTCACATAGCTGGCCTATAGCTAAGATTCCTCCATCGTCGGCGCGTCCGCCACCACCGTGATCGACGCCAATGTTGCGGAGCTGATGCGGTGAACCGCGGAGTGTCAGACTCCTCGTACAGGGAATCCAGCGGTCCTCGTCTGCCGGCGTGGATTACACGGGGCCGTAATCGTCGTCCGCGTAGTCGCAGTTTCCGATGTCGTCGACCAGCGGTCCGGCCCTAGCGCGGCTGGCGTTCTGACAGCCACCCCCAACCCCGGTGGTCGGTTCGCTCAGCGGACCAGGCGCTTGACGAGACCCGGGGTGGAGTCTGAAGATTGCGCATGGTTCCGTCGAATCGAAGGAGCCGTGTCGGTGCCCAAACCTTATCCCGAATTGGTTCACGTGCTGTGAGGTCACCCCATCCCCGGGTCCTGCCAAATCGGCGTGAGGAGACTTAAATGGCATCGGCGAAGCTCCCACCCGCCAAAGTCGTACGCGCAATAGAGGTGGCGCGACATTACCTCCACCGGCTGCACTCCCGGATGGTCCCCGCTCCGCTCGCGTTGATGGAAATGGTCATGAACGCCTGGGTCGCCCAGGCAATCGCGGCGGCTGCCGACCTTGGCATTGCCGACGCTCTTGCCCAGGAGCCGTTGTCGGTGCAGGACTTGGCGAAGGCGGTCGACGCCGACGCCGACGCGCTCAGCCGGCTGATGCGGGCCCTGATATCGCGCGGGATATTTCGCCAACGCCGCGACGACCGCTACGACCTCACACCGCTGGCTGAACCTCTTCGTCGCGACGCCAAGATCTCCGTGGCGGCCGGGGCCAGATGGGTGGGTTCGCCTGTGAATCGCGGTTATTGGACCCGTCTGACCGAGGGCATCCGCAGCGGCCGGGGCATCGCCACCGAACTGCACGGCCTGCCCCTTTTCGACTACATGGCCGGGCAGCCGGAGCCGCAGGAGATCTACAACCAGGCAATGACCAGCGGGTCCGAACTCGCGATCGCACCGCTCATCGCCGCCTATGACTTCAGCCCCTACGCCACAATCGTCGACGTTGGAGGCGGACACGGCCGGCTGCTTGCCGCGATCCTGGCTGCGACGCGGGATGCGCGGGGCGTCCTGTTCGACCAGCCGCACGTCGTGGCGGGAGCGCCTGCCGAACTGCGCCGGCACCAGGTCCAGGACCGGATCGAGGTTATCAAAGGATGCTTCTTCGGCGACGAGATACCGACCGGCGGCGACGCTTATGTGCTCAAGAACGTGATCCACGACTGGTCCGACGACTGCGCTGTCCGCATCCTGAGCAACGTGCACGCGTCGGCCGGACCGGGCAAGCATGTGCTGCTTGTCGAACTCGTGATTCCCCAACACGACCGTGAGTTTCCGGGCAAATGGTTGGACCTGGAAATGTTCGCCTGCGATGCCGGGCGTGAGCGCACCGCCGCCGAATATGGCCGGCTCTTGGACGCTGCCGGCTTTCGCATGACGCGGGTGGTACCAACCGCGTCACCGTTCGCCATCATCGAGGCGGTGGCAATTTAGCCCACACAGGCGCACCGCCGCCGACCGGCTGCGGTCAGCCCACACTGAGCAACGAGCCGACGCAGCCGTCCGGGTGGCTGAGCTTCGCGATGATGTCCACCTGCCGCGCAATATTGCTGAGTTCATCCTGCGCCGACTTACGTTGCGATAGGAACGGCAGCAGGCCGACCACGACGCTGTCGATAGCAGTAATAACCGCGGCTCCCGTGACCAGCAAAATACGGCAGCGCCGACCGATTTTGAGCGATCTAGCCGGTGATTCGCTGCCAGACAACCGCCTTCGGTACATGTCGGACGCCGTAGAGTCATTGGGTGCCCAAGGAAGCCGTCGCGGCGCTCGTCGCCCTTGGCGGCGTTATCTATGCGCAACTGGTGACGTACACGATCAACCGGGAGAGTGCGCAAGACCTCCGCGTGGACATCGATCGCGAGATCGACATCGTTAAGAAGATCAAAGCGGATTCGCCGGAAGCGGAACCGCTAGAACGCCACATCAATGCGTCGATCGCGAAGCTCGTCGCCCGCGACGAACTCCGCGAACGGCTGCTCGCGGTCCTTGCGACCGCCGCACCGCTGCCCTTTTTGTT
This sequence comes from Mycobacterium sp. OTB74, assembly GCF_029892685.1. GTDB lineage: Bacteria > Actinomycetota > Actinomycetes > Mycobacteriales > Mycobacteriaceae > Mycobacterium. The sequence goes on from NZ_JARXVD010000017.1 coordinate 145,470, forward strand.
GCTGTTCTGCTCGGGGTTGTATTTTTGGCTTCAGCACGGCGCACCGGTCCGATTTCGAGGCGAGATCACCGCGCTGCAGTGGATCATCCTCATCGCTTTCCTTATGCAATCAAATTCATACATATGGCAGACAGCAAAGTTCGTCTGGACGAGCATCAGCCTGTGGTTCCGGGGCCGTGCGCGAGCGACTAAGCGGTGATCCGCTTGCAGATCACGGTCACCTTGAACGGCATCCGGGCCAGGTCGGTGAACACCCTTGGTAGCCCATAGCGATGTCACCGGGTGCCGGTTGCCGTAAACACAGATCAGAGGTATGCAGCCAACGCTTGCTGGCAGATCTGTCGATACATCTCTGGCCGTCCCATATGCACGCGCGCATTGGCGGCGCTGTAGTGCGGCACTTTAACAAATCGCGAATCCGCGGGTAATGACCTGGATAGCGCACCCAAGGCGCTTGACGACAAGAAGGCCGCACTCGCGCAACGCATGCACGCCAACGGCGAATCGGCCAGCACCATCGCCTCGACCCTGGGCGTCAGCAGGGCCACCGTCTACCGAGTGCTCGCTGAGGACACGGAGTAAGCGGCCGGGCTGACCACGCGCGAGTTGTTAGTCCGAGGCGATTGCCGTAGGAGCCCCGAACCGGCCCATCTGCTTTTCCGTGAAGGCAAACGGGCTGTTGCGGTTCTTGAAGAACAGGTTGGGGCTGGCTACGCCGAAGAAGGCGAACACGACCATGTAGGCGATGCTCTTGGTCCAGTCGCCGCGCGTGATTCGACCCCGACTCTTGAGTGCGGTCAGATACGCCAATCCGATGGGAGTGTGCAAAAAGATCGACGCCAGGAAGCCGGGGCTGTACTTGGAGTGCGACATCACTGGGAAGATCACACCGTGGCCGACGGCCTGGCCCATCCCGAACACGACCGGGGCGATACCCAACCACTTGACCTTCGGGAAGATCACCGGGAGCACGTAGAACGGGTAGGCAATCGCGGTGTTGATGCACATCGCGTTGTGCGTGTTCAACGGGTAGTTCATCGGCTGATCGCTCTTGAAGAGTCCTCGGTTGAACTGTCCCGGAAAGTATCCGGGGTCTTCGTACTCCTCGTACTGATGCACCAACAGCGCAATCCAGTTGACCGTCGACAGTGCACGCAGATTGGTGACCTTGCTTCTGCTGGCCAGTGCAACTGCCCCACCGACGACCATGCCGAGCACGCCGCCGATCCGAGGCCAGTTCTTGCGGTAGAGGTCTATTGCGGATGTGCTCATCGCGGTCTCCTTGTCCATGACGGGCGGTCGGCACGCGGGCGTCGAACTAGATTTGGAATAGTATTCCAGCATGCGTAAGGCAACGTATCACAGGAGTGGAGCAGGAGAAACGACGCAAGCCGACCTGTCCGCCGGATTGGTCGACGCGGCGGTTCGGGTAGCTCAGAAGCTCGGCAGGGACGTCGCCGACGTGCCGGTGACGGCCATCGCGGTGGAAGCCGGTATCTCGCGAAGCACGCTGCTACGTCGTTTCGGTGGCTCACGTTCAGCCCTCGACGCTGCTGTCCGTGCGGCGGGCATCGACACCGGAGGTCGGCCTCCTGTTCGCGTCCGTGCCCTCGAAGCAGCAGCGAATCTGATTAGTCAATCGGGGCTGGCCGCAGCGACATTGGAAGCCGTTGCGGCGGATTCGCAATGCTCCGTCTTTAGCCTGCATGCGGCCTTCGGTGGCCGCGACGAGATGCTCAGGGCAGTCTTCGAGAGATACAGCCCGGTGGGTGACGTGGAGGAGTTCCTGCGCGAGCCACGGGGCGACTTCGCCGAAACCGTTCGCGGCCTATATAGGGTCATCGCGCATGCATTGAATCGCGAGCCTCGGGTCGCACCCGCCATGTTCGCCGAAGTCTTCTCGCGGCCTAGTAGCCCTGCCGTTCAGTCCCTCGTCGGTTACACCGGGCCTCGGATGTTCGGCGTACTCGGACGTTGGTTCGGCGCCGAAACCCGCGCCGGACACATCCGGAAGCTTCCCGAACTAGTACTCCTCCAACAACTGTTGGGTCCCATCCTGATTCACATGTTCATGCGGCCCTTGGCCGAAAACGTCTCTAGTGTGGCCCTTCCCGACATAGACGCGCTCTGCGACCTGTTCGCCGACAACTTCATCCGGGCGATAACGACGACTGGTGCGTAGGGGGTTGGGGGGTGTCCCTTGGGCCATCGCCGGGCACGCCTCGTACCGCCAGCGTCCCGCTCTCTCTGATGAACTTGCGTGGACGTCTCCCTTGCCGACGCGCCAATTTAGAACGCAGGTTGCAGACTTATCGAGCGACGATTGCGGGGCCTGAGCTCTTTGTTGGCGATTCGACTGTTCATCGTCCGTGATGTCTACCTCGTTCACGACTTCTATTGGTAGCGAGAGGGTTTGCGCGACCTCGTCCAGGAACCGGGTACTGATGACGAACCACTCGCGGCCCGCCGTCTTGGCAACGCTACGGTGCTGGTCTGCGGCTTCGAGAAGCCGATGGAAGCGGTCCTCAGTGTTGGCCGATGACTGTAATTCAGTTTTGTAGATCCGCAGGAAAATGGGTTCTTCTGGAAGGGCAGTCGTACGAGTCTGGTTGCGGAACCGCTGAATCACGTCACTGTCGCTCCGCAAGACCTTCATCGGTGTGCGGCCATTCTTGTCGTAGGGATAGCGCAGGTAGTGGGGTAGTGGGCAAAGTCAACTGATTAGTGCAACGTCTAGGCGGCGTGCTCGATGAGGGCGGTTAGGCGTTGGGCTGGTGTGTCGTAGTCCAGGGTGGGGCGTG
>NZ_JARXVD010000018.1 GCF_029892685.1 Mycobacterium sp. OTB74
CCTCGTCGAACAACGCCTCCAGGCGCTCACCGGGGGACGCCTCGGTGGCCAAAGGTGTTGCGGTGGTGGACATAACACCATCAAAGCAGAAGGGTCCGACAAGTTATGGGCCCCAACAATTCGGGGTTCGGACCGACGGTCAGGTCAGCGCACCTAATCGGGACACGCCCTCTAGCTCACCGCTTCTGCTGGCGTCACATCCGAACCCGAGCCCTTCACCGAAGCCTTCGCGCGCTTCTCGGCCCGCACTGCCCTCTTGCCTCGTACGAAGCCGGTGGGGGAGATCGACGCCGACAGCAATGCGTCCTCGCCATTAACGAACGGGTGGAATCCGACGCCCGCGCCACCACGGCCCTTAACCGGGATATCGGCGACTTCGGTTACTTTCCAACCCCTTTCGGATGTCGACAGGATAGCTTCGCCGTTTTCACAGGTGATCGGCAGCGCAGCGATGACCTCGTCACCGGGGTCACCAGCCGTCAGCTTCACCCCGGCTACACCGTTGCCCGCCGCGCCCTGCGGATTCACCGCGGCGGGGTCGATGCGCAGAATCTTGCCGCGCCGCGTCACCAGCGCCAGGTGGTAGCCGGATGGCAGCACACCGGAACGCAGGAGCCCGGTGATGTCAGGTGCCACCGGGATGTCGCGGGTCTTGAACGGCAGGCCGTTGCCGGTGGTGAACTTGACCCGTCCGTCGGTCCACACCGCCCATCCAAGCCCCGAGGTGAGCAGTTCGCCGTGGCTGTCGGAGAACACCCCGCGATCATCAAGACGCCAGGAGGCGTTGACTTTTCGCTCCCTGGGGCCGTCCTCGTCGGAACTCGATGCCGTGGGCGTGCCCTCGAAATCCAGCACCGTGCGACGGTCGAACTCTGGTCCTTTGAAGAGTTTCGCGGTCTCCACGAGCTCGTTGTCGATCACTTTCCGGCGGGCATCCGGATTGGACACCAGCTCGGTCAGTTCGGCGAATTCGGCGTCGAGCTTTTCGGCTTCTTTCTGCAGTTCGATGACGTCGAGCCGGGTCAGCCGGCGAAGCTGCAGTCCCAGAACGTAATCCGCTTGTTCGGCGTCGATCTCGAACCGTTCCTGCAGTCCCTGACGCGCCTCGTCAACGGTGTCGGAGCCTCTGATGACCGCCACGGCGGTGTCAATGTCGAGGTGGATTTTCATCAGGCCCGCCACCAGATGGCGGCGCGCGGTGACCTTCTCCAAGCGGTACTCGCTGCGGCGCACCACCACCGAATCGCGCAGATGCAGGAACGCGCTGATCAGCTCGCGCACCGACCACCAGCGCGGCACCCGGTCCTCATCAAGGGCGACCAGGCTGGCGGCGAACGTCGACTCCAGCGGGGTCAGGGCGAGCAGTTGGTCGCGGATGGTTTCGGCGCTGTGGCCGCGCTTGGCGGTGACGACGATGCGTAGTCCGTTGCGGCGGTCGGTCAGGTCGGACATGTCGGCGACACCGGACATTTCGCCGGACTCGACCAGCGCCCGGATCCGTTCCTGCACAGTGTTACTCGCGACACCGGGCGGCAGCTCGGTGATGACAACATTCTTCCCGTCGACCGACAAGGTGCCGCGAACGGTGAACGCACCGCGCCCGGTGGTGAGGTACTCCCGCATACCCGCCGTGCCGACCACCGTCGATCCGCAGCCCCAGTCGGGGCCGGGGATGAGTTTGGCCAACCTGTCGTCGGTCATGTTCGGGGTTTTCAGCAGCGCCCGACACGCGGCCATGACCTCGCGCGGATTGTGTGCCGGCACCTTGGTGGCCCAGCCTTCCGCGATACCCACCGCGCCATTGCACAGCAGCACCGGCCACTGCGCCGGCAGGATTGTCGGCTCGATCCACTCGCCGTCGAAGGTGGACACCATCGGTACCGCGTGGTTGTCGAGTTCGGCAGTGAGTGCCGCACCGGGCGCGGACAACCGCATCTCGGTGTAACGGTCAGCGGCGGGGATGTCGCCTTGAATACGGGGGAAAGCCCCTTGTCCGTCAATGACTTTCACGCGCTGGAAATCGGCGGCCATCAGTGCGGCGGCCCCGTACATCGACGCGCCGCCGTGCGGGTGCAGGTTGCCGGTGACGGCCGAGCAGACCTTGGACGACTTCTGCGGCTTGTTGCCGGGCAGCAGTTTCGAGTCGTGCATCTGGTAGAGCAGGCGGCGCTGGCCTGGCTTGAGCCCGTCGAACGCCGACGGGATGGCGCGGTCGCTGACGCTGTAGAGCGCGAAGGTCAGCTGGTAGTGGTTCCAGTAGTCGTCGGCGCTCTGGTCGAGCACCAGGTCGGCGTTCTGTTCAGGTACGTCCAGGGTGGCGGTCACAGTTGATTCTTCCTAATCCAGGTCCAGCGCGGAGGTGTCGACGAGCGCGGCGACATCTGCCATCCACGTACGCCGGCCCTCGGGTGGCCCGCCAAACAGGGTGTGGTGCAACTTCTTCTCAGCGTCATCGAGATGCACGCGAATCACGGTGCGCCGCTGCGGATCCAGCACGGTGTTCCAGAAGTCGTCGGCATCCATCTCACCGAGACCCTTGTTGCGCTGCACCTCGACCTTGCGCTTGGACCTGGTCTTCAACTCGGCCACGGCGGCGTCGCGCTCGGACTCGTCCTGACAGTAAATCCGCTCCTGTCCGTCCTTGACGACGAACAGCGGCGGCAGCGTCACGTAGACCATGCCGGCTTCGACCAGCGGCCGGTAGAAGTCCAGGAACATCGAGATCAGGCTCGAGTTGATGTTGCCGCCGTCGGGGTCGGCGTCGGACGCGAACAGAATCCGGTCGTAGCGGCACAGCTCGGGGTCGCAGCTGTCGCGCAGCCCGCAGCCCAGGATGCGTTCGATGGAATCGAACTCGTCCTTGACCCGTGCCTTGCTCACGGTGAACCCATAGACGTTGGGCGGCTTACCTTTCAGCGGGAAGGCTGCCTGGAAGGTGGCATCGCGCGCCGCTTTGATGGTGCCCAGGGCGGAATCGCCCTCACACAGGAACAGTTCGGCACCTGAACCGCGGCCGGTTTCCCGGCTGGGCAGCAGCTTCGGTGGTAGCGACAGATTGGTGCCCAGCCCTTTCGCCTTCGAGGCCGCGCGGGACCGGGCCTTGGCGCCCTCGGCGCTGCGTCGTGCCCGGGCCGCCTCCAGCGCCAGCTTGGTCCACAGTGAGACCGTGTCGGTGTTGGCGGGGTTGGCCGCCCAGATGGTGACGCTGCGTGCCACATCCGGGGCCATGGCCACATTCAGTGACCGCGACGACACCGCGGTCTTGGCCTGGGAGTCCCATCCCACGTCTGGTGCACGGGTGTCCACGGCCAGCGCGGTGACCGCGGCGAAATCCTGTGGCTCCGGGCCGTCCTCACCTTTGGCCAGACCCAGGTCGCGGATCCGGGACGCGCGATCGGCCAATGCTTCGGACAACCCCTTCACCGCGGCCGTCAGGTGTGATCCGCCGCCAGGGGTGCGCACGGTGTTGCAGAAGGCGGCCACCGTCGTGGGTTCGGCCGGCCCGGCGGTCAACGACCACCGGAACGGGGTAGGGCCGCGCCCGGTGGTGTATTCACCGCGGCCCTCGACGACGGCACGGACAGCGGGCAGGGGGGTGCCGGCCGCGGTACACATGAGGTCCAGCAATGCCTCGGTGCCCCACGGGCCGTTGAACGGTTCCAGCACGGCGGGTGGAACTTCCTCGCCAGGCCAGCCTTCGTCGACCACGACCAGCTGCACACCCGGCGACATCCGAGCTGCGGCGTGTGCCCGTAGCAGGACCTCGCCAACGTCGACACTGGAATCCGGCACCACGGCCGGGTCGAACAGGATGCGCACTGTGGTGCCGTGCGCATCGGGCTTGCGGTTGCCCGTGCCGCGCAATTTCTGCGTGTCGGCGCGGGTGAACTCGGCGTCGGGGTCGAAGTCTTTGCCCTCGAACGTGCCGGGGTAGCCATGACCGAAACTCTGCAGGTAGGTCTTTCCGACGCGGCGCACGGTCACATCGGTGCGCGCGGAGATGAACACTGCGGCAGCGGCGCCAATGCCGTTCAGGCCCGCGCCGGTGCTGGCAGCATCGGAATGCGCCGAGAACTTGCCACCCGCACGCGCGGTGCCGAGTGTCTTGACGATGCCGTTCTTCCCGGTGACGGGGTCGGAGTCGATGGGCAGGCCGCGGCCGTCGTCCGCGACGCTGACCGACCCGTCGGCGTGCAGGGTGATCGTCACGGTGGACCCGCCGTGGCTGGGGTCGGCGACCTCCTCGACCGCATTGTCCACGAGCTCGCGCAATGCGGTGTTGAGCACGTCCAGGCCCAGGTTCACCGCCGGCCGCAGGCGGGTGTGCTGGACATCGTCGAGTTCGGTGATGTCTGCAGCGTTGTAGCTCACTGCTGGTCCTTTCCATCAGCGCCGGGACGGGACGACCGTAGCCCCAATACGGGGTGTGCCGCAGGAATGGTAGGCCTCTGATCCGACACCGTTGCCGATCTGGGCGTCAGTTTGTCGGTGGGCTGCGCCACGATGTAAGGGTGGCAACACTCACCACAGCGCAGGCCCGTCGCATCGCCGTCGCCGCCCAGGGTTTTCACGAGCCCAAGCCGTCCGGCCCGGTCACCCGGTCGCACCTGAAACGGCTGATGTCCAGAATACAAGTGCTGCAATTAGATTCGGTTTCGGTTGCGGTTCGGGCCCATTACGCGCCGGTGTTCAGCCGGCTCGGGGTCTATGACCGGGACGTGCTTGACGGCCTGGTCTGGAGCCATACGACCCGTTCGCCGCGCCAGTTCATCGAGTACTGGGCTCATGAGGCCGCATTGCTCCCGGTCGATGACTGGCCGCTGCTGCGATGGCGCATGCGGGAATACACCCATGGGCGCTGGGGTACCGAAATCGTGCGGCGCAACGGCGAACTGGCGGAAAAGATCGTCGCTGCAGTGGCGGAACTGGGGCCGTCGACGGCCGGCCAGATTGAGGCCCACTTGGAGGCAGAGCCGCGTGGCGCGAAAGGTCCTTGGTGGGGACGCAGCGACACCAAATGGGTGGCCGAGGCGTTGTGGTCGTCGGGGACGCTGACCACCGCCACCCGCGTCGGGTTCGCCCGGCATTACGACTTGGTCGAGCGGGTGCTCCCGGCCGACGTGCTGGCCCGTGAGGTCTCTGACGAGGAGGCGGTGCGGCAGTTGGTGCTCAAGGCCGCCGGGGCGTTGGGCGTGGGTACCGAGGCCGATATTCGGGACTACTTCCGGCTCGGTGCCAAGCAGGTCAAGCCGGCGCTCGCCACCTTGGTGGCGGAGGGGGAGTTGGAACCCGTCACGATCGACGGCACCGCGGCATATCTGCGAGCCGGACAGAAGATTCCGCGTACCGACCGGGGCACAGCGCTGCTGTGCCCGTTCGACCCGTTGATCTTTTTCCGGCCGCGGGTGGAACGGCTGTTCGGCTTCCGCTATCGCATCGAGATCTACACCCCGGCGCCCAAACGCGAATTCGGTTATTACGTCTGGCCTTTCCTGCTTGACGGGCAACTCGTGGGCCGGGTTGACCTCAAGCGCACCGACGACGCGCTGCACGTCGTCGGTGCGTTCAGTGAGGACAGTCACAATCGGACGCGGGTAGCGGCGGCGCTTGCCGTCGAGCTGCGGTCGATGGCGGCCTGGCTGGGGGTTGGCGGTGTGACGGTCGGTGATCGCGGGGGTCTTGCGGCCGCGCTGCGCCGAGGGCTCGGCTAACTTATTGCCGCCCAGAATGGATCGACAACGGCATTCAACCTCTCATCGCGCGTCGACTTGGTCAGTTCGCGCCGCGATCTCGGGCTCGCCATCAGCTGCAGTGTTCGGACACAGATGTCGGTTGAGGTGAAGGTGTCAGGGGAACTGATACGCCGGTAGGAGGTCTCGCCATGGCGCTTTTCCGCGGAGATGATCCGGCCGTCCGGGCTGAACACGATCTCGAGCTCGGTCACCAGCCCGGCCGCGCTCAACAACGGGTGCTCCCAGATGACGGTTTGCAGATCGCCGTTGGGTCCGCTGTCGAAGATCAGGTCCCAGTCCTTCTCGTTCGCACGTTCGTACACCAGATCTATTACGCGATAGCTCATTTCGTTCTTCCTAAGTCAGGCAACTGGGCTCGAGGTGGGTCTCCCCGTCGGGTCAAGCGTCTCCGAACGGGCGCCCGGAGTCTGTCCACCGATCGGCCGTTACCGGGATGAACCGTATGTCCGCCGATCGGGGGACCGCTGTCATCGCTAGCGCTGAACCAGCGCTATGGACTGCCGACAAACGGCTGGCGAAATCGTCGGCACTGCCATGTTTGGTGGAGATTTGTCCAGGCGGTTGGCAAGGACGACTCGGAGAGGTCTGGCGCTCTGTCCGCATCTGGCGATCGAAGCGTTGGGCGCGGGAGCAGATGGAGTTCCTGGCGCCCACTCATGCTGAAGCTGCGCGGTCGACAGGCCAGGGGTCCGGCGATGGCTGAGACCTCAGTCCCAGGCCCTGCGCAAGGTTTACGTCTGCACTACTGATCGCTGTCACGGTACGCAGAGCACATCGCACGCTTCGCGGCCCCTAGACCCCGGTCACCTGAGGTGTCCCGCGGCCCCGGAACACGTTGACGCCGAACACGATTGCACCGATCACCAACCACACGATGCCGCCGATCTTGGCCAGCATGTCGGCGTGGATCAGCACGTAGCCGATGATCAGGAAGCCGATCACCGGGACCACCAGGTGCAGCAGGTAATTCTTCGACTTCTGCCGCACCAGGTAGTACCAGATCACCGAGATGTGCAGCAGGCAGAATCCGAACAGGGCACCGAAGTTCACCAGCGATGAGATCAACCCGATCTGACCCACGAAGAACAGGACCAGCGCCAGACTCAGCACGCTGACCACCAGGATCGCCGCGATGGGCACCTGGCGCGAGCTGATCTTGGACAGGAATGCCGGCAACTGGCGGTCGCGGCTCATCGAATACAGCAGCCGGCTGGTGGCTGCCTGGGCGGCCATCGCGTTGGCGAAGCCGACGGCCAGCACGTTGACCACGAAGAACGCGTTCATCCATCCGGTGCTCGATGCCGCACGGACAAGTTCGAAGAATGCGTTACCAGCCTCGTCATCGTTGAACGAGGCCCGGCCACCGGCGAGCAGGCTGGCCAGCCAGGTCTGGGCGATGAACAGAGATGCGACCGTGAACAGCGCGATGATCATGGCCCGCCCGGCGGGATTGCGCTTTCCGGTGGACTCCTCCGCCATGGTCGAAATGCCATCGAAGCCAAGGAAACTCAGCACGGCGATGGACAGTGCGGATGCGATCAACGGCGCGGTGACCACGTCGGGGTTCCAGATCGGCAAGGTGCTCCAGCCCACGTGCGGCAGGGTCTGACCGTTGATGGCGCGCACCGCGATGACGACGAACACCACCAGGAACACCATCTCGAGGGCCAGGAACAGCCGGTTCACGATCTTCAGCGATCCGACCCCGAGCAGGTTGATGACGGTGTTGACCACCACGAACACCACGGCCCACAACCAACGCGGGGTACCGGGGAAGAGTCCGACCATGGACTCTGCGGCGAACACGTAGAGCAGGGTCGGGATCAGCAGATAGTCCAGCAGGATGGTCCAGCCGGCGAAGAAACCGAGGCCGGGGTGGATACCGCGGCCCACGTAGGCAAACACCGAGCCGGCCAGCGGGAACGACTTGGCCATCTGGGAGTACGCCAGCGCGGTGAACACCATGGCGATCAAGCCGATGAGGTAGACCAGCGGCACCATGCCCGAGGCGCTGTTGTAGACGGTGCCGAAGATAGTCCACGGTGCGATGGGCACCATGAAGACCAGGCCGTAGACGACCAGATCGGCGGTGGATACGGAACGGTTGAGTTCCTGTGCGTATCCGAATGATTCGAGGCTGCGCTGGCCCTCACCGGTGGTGAGGTGGGTGGCAGTGGTGGCCATAGGTGTCCTGTCAGGTGAGGTCGGCTGGTCAGACCCGGGCGACGGCCGGATCGTACTGGGCGAGGAAATCTGCGATCACGGCGCGGAACTCCTGGGGCTTCTCCAGGTGCGTGCAGTGACTGGTATCGGGGAACACGTGACTACGAACATCGGAGATGTTGTCGACATAGGGCTGCCACGTGGCAGGGGTGGCCTCGTCGAACTCGCCGGCAACCACCAGCACCGGTGCGGTGATCGAGGAGAGCCGCTCGACAATCGTCCAGTCGCGCAGCGACCCGATCACGTGAAACTCGTTGGGGCCGTTCATGGTGTGGTAGACGGTGGGGTCGGCCTCCACCTGGGCTTCGCTGTCGATGAAGTCCTGCGGCGTCGGCACCACGCGGCACACGTGTCGGCGATAGAACTCCATGGTCGCGGCCAGGTACTCGGTGGCTTTGACGGTGCCGCCGGTCTCGTGACGTCGCAGTGCGGCCTGGGTGTCGGCGGGCAGCTGAGCGCGCAGTTCGGCGGCGCCCTCGACCCACAACTGCATGGAGGCGGGGGAGTTGCATATCGACAGCGATGTGAGCCCTACGGGCCGGCGGACGGCGATCTCGGCGCCCAGCATGCCGCCCCATGATTGGCCCAAAACGTGGTACTGCTCGATGCCCAGCGCCGCGCGAACCGTGTGGAACTCGTCGACGAACAGCTGCGGTGTCCAGAAGCCGGCGGGGGCATCGGGCAAGTGGCTGCTGTTGCCACAGCCGATCTGGTCGTAGTGGATGACAGTGCGTCCGGTCTCCTGTGCCAGCTCAGCGATGTTGGCGACGTAGTTGTGCGCCATCCCAGGCCCACCGTGCAGGACGAACAGCGGAAGCGCGCCCGGCCGGGGCGTTTCGGGCGTGGTGATCTGAACCCAGGTCTGGTGGTCGCCGAACCTGACGGTGGTGGTCGTGCGTGGCATGATGGCCAGCATGAGACATTAATGGTCTCTTTACAAGACCATTGACGTCTATTGTTAACGATCGCGTCGATTTTGTGTGAGATGCGAGGGAGAGGCGGCCGACAATGACGCAGCTCAGTGGTCCCGGAGTGCCCGGGTTGCTCGATCGTGAGCTCACGTCCCCCTCTCGGGTAGACGAGATCACCGATCGGCTGGTCACCGCGATCGCCATCGGCGAGTACCTGTCCGGTGCGCGGCTGCCCGCCGAGCGCGAACTGGCCGCCGCACTGCGGGTAGGCCGGATGACGGTCCGCGCGGCGCTGGCCCGGCTTGTCCAGCTGGGACTGGTGGAGACCAGGCGCGGTCGCGGCGGTGGTAGCTACGTGCTCCAGCAATGGCCCGATTCGTCCACTGAAGCCGTCGGCCGGACGCTGACCATGCGGGTCGACGAGTTGCGTGACCGGTGTGATGCCATCTGCCGGGTACACGGGGCCATCTGCCGGGCTGCCGCCGAAACCCGCACGGATCACGATGTCGCCGAACTGAGTCGGCGGCTGGAGGCCTATCGGTCGGCCGAGTCCGGGTTGCCTGCCCAGCAGGCCGACAGCGCGCTACACCTGGCAATCATGGATGCCGCTCACAACACTGTGCTCAAACAGGTGCTGCTGGAGTTGGAGGCGTCGGTGAGTATCGGCGCGCCGGCGCACGTGTGGGGTGAGCCGGAAACCATGCGGCAGATGGAATTACGGGCAGTGACCGAGCACGGCGAATTGATCGCCGCGATCATCGACGGTCGCGGCGATGACGCCGAGGCACTGGCCCGCGCACACGTTGCCATTGACTTCGAAAACATCTCGACGGCGATGCGCCGCGCTGGTGTCCTCAAGGAGTGAGACCATCCGTGGCACAGCGTGTCCCACTCTCGGGGTGACGCGGCGGCTACGACGGCGCGTTTCCGCGGTTTGAGTACCAACGGGTAACCTAAATGCCCGTGACCACCACCGGAATCGACGTCAGCGCACGGTTGGGCACCGTGCTGACTGCCATGGTGACGCCGTTCGGCCCCGACGGCTCCCTTGATCTGGTGGGTGCGAAGAAGGTAGCCAAGCACCTGGTCGACTCTGGGTGCGACGGCTTGGTGCTGTCCGGCACCACCGGCGAGTCACCCACCACCACCGATGACGAAAAGATCGCGCTGCTCGAGGCGGTACTCGAGGAAGTGGGCGACCGGGCACGCATCATCGCCGGTGCCGGCAGCTACGACACCGCGCACAGCGTGCGGCTGGCCAAGGCCAGTGCCGAGGCCGGCGCGCACGGTCTGTTGGTGGTGACCCCGTACTACTCCAAGCCATCGCAAGCGGGCCTGATCGCGCATTTCACCGCCGTCGCAGATGCGACCGACGCGCCCGTGATCCTCTACGACATCCCGCCGCGATCGTCGGTGCCCATCGAATGGGACACCATCCGCGCGCTGGCGCAGCACCCGAACATCGTCGCGGTCAAGGATGCCAAGGGGGACCTGAACGGCGGCGCGGTGATCATGGCCGAGACCGGCCTGGCCTACTACTCCGGTGACGACGCCCTGAACCTGCCCTGGCTGGCCATGGGCGCCACCGGATTCATCAGCGTGTGGGGCCATGTGGCCGCGGGCCAGCTGCGAGACCTGTTGTCCGCGTTCAACTCCGGTGACATCGCTACCGCGCGCAAGATTCACGTGGGGCTGAACCCGCTCGCGGAGGCGCAGAACCGCCTGGGCGGGGTCACCATGGCGAAGGAGGCGCTGCGGCTGCAGGGCCTCGAGGTTGGCAATCCACGGCTGCCCCAGGTGCCGGCCACTCCGGAGCAGGTGGCCGAGCTGGCAACAGACCTGCGTGCCGCGTCGGTGCTTACGTGACCAGACCTGACTTCGCCCCACCCGGCCCACTTGAGCCGGGTGGGTTACGTGTCACGGCACTGGGCGGCATCGGCGAAATCGGCCGCAATATGACCGTTTTCGAGCATCTTGGCCGGCTGCTGATCATCGACTGCGGAGTGTTGTTCCCCACACATGACGAGCCTGCGGTCGATCTCATCCTGCCGGACATCCGGCACATCGAGGACCGGCTGGCCGACATCGAGGCGCTAGTGCTCACCCACGCCCATGAGGACCACATCGGCGCCATTCCGTATTTGCTGAAGATGCGGCCCGACATCCCCATCGTCGGTTCGCGTTTCACCTTAGCGCTGGTTGCCGCGAAATGCCGCGAGCATCGGCTCAAGCCCAAAGTGCAGATCGTCGCCGAGGGTCAGCGCAGTACCCACGGCGTCTTTGAATGCCAGTACTTCGCGGTGAACCACTCGATCCCCGACGCGCTGGCCATTGCCGTGCACACCGGCGCCGGTACCGTGCTGCACACCGGGGATATCAAACTCGACCAGTTGCCACCTGACGGTCGGCCCACCGACCTGCCCGGCATGTCCCGCCTCGGTGAGGCCGGGGTCGACCTATTCCTCTGTGACTCAACCAATTCCGAGATCCCCGGAGTCGGGCCATCGGAGAGCGAGGTGGGGCCGAACCTGCACCGGCTGATCCGTGGTGCCGACGGCCGCGTCATCGTGGCGTGTTTCGCATCCAACGTCGACCGGGTACAGCAGATCATCGACGCCGCAGTTGCGTTGGGGCGCAAGGTGTCCTTCGTCGGGCGGTCCATGGTGCGGAACATGGGTATCGCCAAGGAACTCGGTTTCCTCAACGTCGATGACGATGACGTGATCGACATCGGCGCCGCCGAGCTGCTGCCGCCGGAACGGGTGGTGCTTATCACCACCGGGACCCAGGGCGAACCGATGGCCGCGCTGTCGCGAATGTCACGCGGCGAGCATCGCAGTATCACTTTGACCCCCGGCGACCTGATCATCCTGTCCAGCTCGCTGATCCCCGGCAACGAGGAAGCGGTATACGGGGTCATCGACGCGCTGGCCAAGATCGGCGCGCGGGTGGTCACCAATGCGCAAGTGCGCGTGCATGTGTCCGGTCATGCCTATGCCGGCGAGCTGCTGTTCCTGTACCGCGGGGTGCGGCCGCGCAATGTGATGCCGGTGCACGGCACGTGGCGGCACCTGCGAGCCAACGCAAAGCTGGCGGTCCGGACCGGGGTGCCGGAGGAGAACGTCGTGCTGGCCGAGAACGGCGTCAGCGTCGACTTGGTCAATGGCCAGGCCAAGATCGCGGGCGCGGTACCGGTGGGCAAGGTGTTCGTCGACGGCCTGGTGCTTGGTGACGTCGGTGATGCCACGCTGGGCGAAAGGCTCACGCTGTCTTCGGGTTTCATCGCAGTGACCGTCGTCGTCAATCGGGCGACCGGCAAGCCGGTGGCCCCGGTGCACCTGCATTCGCGCGGCTTCTCCGAGGACCCGAAGGCGCTCGAGCCGGCCGCGGAGAAGGCGCAAGACGCGTTGGAGACGCTGGTCTCCGAACAGGTCACCGACCCGGCGCGGGTAGCTCAGGCGGTCCGGCGCGCAGTCGGTAAATGGGTCGGCGAGACCTACCGGCGGCAGCCGATGATTGTCCCGACCGTACTCGAGATCTAGCCGGAAGACGATCAAGCGGCGAGGTACAAGCCGCGATGTGGGGGCACCTCCCGCTTGCGGGGGAGAGTTCGGCAAGTAGGGCTAGACCTTTTCAGCCAGCGCCGACCATTCCAGATCAGAGGCCGGCAGCGTTCGACCGGCGGGGCGCACGTAGCGCTCAATCACCTGATCCGGTCCCATCTGGTCGATCACCCGCCAACCGAAACCGCCGAGGAATTCGGGCACCTCATCCGGTCGTAGCCCGAACTTCCAGACCTGATTGCGCTCGCGGAACCGGCGATACAGCGACGGCGCGCCGGAGATGTCCACTCCGTCGATGAAATCGCGCTGGATATAGGTGAGGTCGAGCCGGCTGCCGGCGGGCACCGATCGCAGTTGTTCGAGCGTGGCGGCTACCGCCTCGGGAATCAGGTACTGGGTGACGCCCTCCCAGATGAAGAAGGTACGGGCGTCGCGGCGATAACCGTGGGCGGCCAGGGTGGCCATCAGGTCGTCCTGCTCAAAGTCGACCGCGACCAGGTGTACCGATGGTGGGGGAGTACTGAAGACCCGGTTCAGCACAGCACGTTTGCGCTCGATGTTGATCGGCTGGTCCACCTCGAACACCGGGATGTCGCCGCGGCGGGCCAGCCGGGTGCCGCGGGTGTCGAACCCGGCACCCAGCACCACCACCGCGTCGATATCGCCCAGCGCGGCCAGCAGGTTGTCGTCGGCATAGCGCTTGCGGCACGCCATGTTGGCCCACATGCCGCGGCCGGAGCGCTCCGAGCTGGCGATCATCGCCCGTCGCAACGGCGCAAACCGCATGGCGGCGACCAGGGCGCGAAGGCTGCTGGGTAGAAATGAAGCCGCCAGGTCGTCGTCGACCAGACGACGTCCTGGCGGCTCCTGCTGCTCTATCGCGGTGAGCACCATCGGTCCGAATGCCGTCATTGCCGCCGCGTTTCGAGCCACGATCTACCTCTTGTTCACATATCCCGCGTCCAACGGCAGCGTCACCCCGGTGACGTACCGGCCCGCATCAGACACCAGCCAGGCCACCGCGTTGGCAACGTCCTCCGGGTCCAGGGTCTGGACCGGTAGTGCGTTGGACATATCGGGGCCGGCCTTGGTCTCGTCGGTCAACTGGGTCAGCCATTTGCGGGTGAACTCGTTGTCGATCATCGGTGTGTTCACCCCGGCCGGATGCACTGAGTTTACCCGGATGTTTTGCGAGGCAAGCAGATTCGCGTAAACACGCATGAGCCCGACGATGCCGTGCTTGGCAGCCGCGTAACCGATGGACCCGGCCTGCGGGGCGGCCAGGCCCACCAGGCCCGCCACCGAACTGGTCAGCACGATCGATCCGCCGTTGCCGGCCTTGATCATGGGGCGCATTGCCACGTCGAGGGTGTGATACACCCCGGTGAGGTTGACGTCGATGACGTCCTGCCAGGCATCCTCACCGGCCATCGGGGCGATGCCGGCGTTGGCCACCACGATGTCCAGTCGCCCGCCGAGCTTCTCGACACCCGCGCTCAGTGCTGCCTTCAGAGCGTCGCGGTCCCGGACATCGGCTTGCAGCGCGACGATCCGGCTCCCGTTCTCCTCGACCAGCTTGACCGTGGCGGCCAGATCGTCGGCGGTGGCGAGGGGATAGGGGACCGAGGCGATGTCCTTGCACAGGTCCACCGCGATGATGTCGGCGCCCATCGATGAGAGCTTCGCCGCATGGGCGCGGCCCTGACCGCGGGCGGCTCCGGTGATGAACGCGACCTTCCCGGACAGCTCGCTCGTCATGCGCGCAGCTGACCCTTGGCCGGGTCGCCGGCAACAACCGGGGCGAGCATCTTGATGTCGGGTGCGCCGTCGAGGTGCTCTCCGACAGTGCCGAACAGCTTGCCGATGGCCGGTGCGGTGCTGTGGGTCTTGAGCGCGTCGGCGTCGGCCCACTGCTCGACGAAGACGAATGTGCCATCGGCCTCATGCAGTGAATAGAGCTGACAACCCGGCTCGCTGTGCACCGCCTCGATGGCGTCGGTGCAGGCATTGCGGACCAGGTCCACGGACTCGGGCTTGGCTTTCATCGTGGCGACAACGACGACGGGCATGCGGTACTCCTCATTGAGTCTTTAGCGATACCGGCCGGAAATCGACCGGACAGGTGTCCACACTAGCCGCAGCCACACCTGCGCATTTGGCGCGGGTGACGTAACAATTAGGCCACGGCCAGCCGTTCTACCTGGTCAGACGCATGTGTTGCCTGTGTGGCAGATGGTGCTTGTGAGGTTATTGCGATTAGGCTTGCCCCCATGGCGAGTAAGACCGCAACGAGTTCTGCAGCCCGTGCCAAGGCCGGGTCGGCGAATCGTGGCGCGGCCGGGTCGGGGGCGCGTTCATCGAGGTCAGGTGCTGGTCGTTCGGCCCGCCCGCCGGCCCCCAGGTCACCCGCGCGCAAACCAGCGCCTTCTCCGGTTGCCACCGCAGGTGCCGCAGTCGGCCGCGGAGCCCGGGCCGGCTGGCTGATGCTCGCCAAGGGTGCCGGCACGACCGCCCGCAGCGTGGGCCGCGCCCACGACATCGAACCGGGACACCGCCGCGACGGCATTGCGCTCGCGCTGCTCGGCTTCGCCTTCCTGATCGCTGCCAGCTGCTGGTTCGACGCGGCCCGTCCGGTCGGCGCATGGCTCGACTACGGCCTGCGCACCGTCATCGGATCAGCCGTCCTTGTGCTGCCGGTGCTGTTGTTGGCGCTGGCCGTCACGCTGATGCGGACCCACCCCAACCCCGACGCGCGGCCGCGCCTGATCCTGGGTGCCGCGATGATCGCGCTGCCGACGCTGGGGTTGTGGCATCTGTGGGCCGGCGCCCCAGCTGAGGCCGGTGACCGCCGCGGGGCCGCGGGCTTCATCGGTTACGCGATCGGTGGCCCGTTGTCCGACGGCCTGACCGTGTGGATCGCCACGCCGTTGCTGGTGATGGGCGTGTTGTTCGGACTGCTGCTGGCGACGGGTACCACCATCCGCGAACTGTCCGAGGACCTGCGCTACCTGGCGGCCGGGCACTTCGGCGGACATGAGGAGCACGAGGACTACGACGGCGAGTTCGAGGCCGACGATTACGCCGACGACTTCTCCGACGGCTACTACGACGACCAGTCTTTCGGCGACGAGCCGGCCGATTGGCCCAACCAGACGACCACGGCCATGACCCGACCGCTGGGCCGGACGCCGATGGACAATTACCCGCTCGAAGAGCAGGCGGACCCGCCTGCCGATGAGGCGCCGACGGTGCCCGAGCCGGCGGCCCGGCCGTCGCGCCGCAAGAAAACCGCCGCTGCCAACGTGGCACCGGCGCCAAAGTCCAAAGATGAGGGCCTGACGCTGGACCGCGTCATCGACGGCGACTACACCCTGCCTCCACTGGACCTGCTGGCCGAGGGCGACCCGCCGCAGCGAGTGGGCCGCGACAACGACCGCATCGTGGCGGCGATCTCCGAGGTGCTCGAGCAGTTCAAGGTCGATGCCAACGTCACCGGCTTCCAGCGCGGACCGACCGTCACGCGGTATGAGATCGAACTCGGGCCCGGCGTGCGGGTCGAGCGGTTCACCCAGTTGCAGCGCAACCTGGCCTACGCCGTCGCCAACGAGAACATCCGGTTGCTTGCCCCGATCCCAGGCAAGTCCGCGGTCGGTATCGAGGTGCCCAACAGCGACCGCGAGATGGTCCGGCTCAAGGACGTGCTCAGCGCGCCGTCCACGCGCAAGGACCACCACCCGATGGTGTTCGGTATCGGCAAGGACGTCGAAGGTCACTTCGTCAGCTACAACCTGGCCAAGATGCCCCACCTTTTGGTCGCCGGCCAGACCGGCTCGGGTAAGTCCAGCTTCATCAACTCGATGCTGGTGTCGATTCTGCAGCGGGCCACGCCCGATGAGGTCCGGATGATCCTCGTGGACCCGAAGAAGGTGGAATTCCCGCCGTACCAAGGGATTCCGCACTTGATCACGCCGGTCATCACCGATGTGAAGAAGGCTGCGGCGGCACTGGCCTGGCTGGTCGAGGAGATGGACCAGCGCTACCAGGACATGAGCGCCAGCGGTGTCCGCAAGATCGACGACTTCAACAAAAAGGTGCGCTCGGGAGAGATCACCGCGCCGCTGGGCAGCGAGCGGGTGTACAAGCCGTACCCATACATCCTGTGCGTCATCGACGAGCTCGCCGACCTGATGATGACCGCGCCGCGGGACGTCGAAGACGCCATCGTGCGCATCACCCAGTTGGCCCGGGCTGCGGGCATCCACCTGGTGATCGCCACCCAGCAGCCGGTGGTGTCAGTGGTCACCGGTCTGATCAAGGCCAACGTGCCCGCCCGCATGGCCTTCGGCGTGACCAACGCGACCAACTCTCGCGTCATCCTCGACCAGATCGGCGCCGAGAAGCTCACCGGTAAGGGCGACGGGCTGTTCCAGCCGTCGGAGGCGCCCAAGCCGATCCGTGTGCAGGGTGCCTTCGTTAGTGACGAAGAGATCCAGGCAGTCGTCGACTTCACCAAGGCGCAGGCGCAGCCGGAGTTCGTCGACGGCGTCACCGTCAAGACTGTCGAAAAGCGTGAGATCGACAGCGACATCGGCGACGACATGGACGTCCTGCTGCAGGCCGTCGAGCTGGTGGTGTCCTCGCAGTTCGGTTCGACTTCGATGCTGCAACGCAAGCTGCGCGTCGGGTTCGCCAAAGCCGGCCGGCTGATGGACCTCATGGAGACCCGCGGCATCGTCGGACCGTCCGAGGGGTCCAAGGCGCGCGAGGTGCTGGTCAAGCCCGATGAGCTCGCCGGAACCCTGATGCTGATCCAGGGCGGGTCTGATGCCACAGGCGCCTCGGCCGAGGAGCCGGCCTTCTAGTCATTGTTCGAAAGGTTCGCCGCGAATGCTCGGGGGATGGAGCATTCGCGGCGAACCTGTGCCCTACAACGTCACCAGCATCCGGGTGTTGCCCAAGGTATTGGGCTTCACGAACGACAGGTCCAGGAACTCGGCCACACCGGTGTCATACGAGCGGCACATCTCCTCGTACACGTCGGCGGTCACCGGAGTGCCCTCGATCTCGACGAATCCGTGCCGCCGAAAGAAGTCGATCTCGAAGGTCAGCACGAACACCCGCTCCAACTGCAGTTCACGTGCGACCTCCAGCAGTCGAGCGACGATCGCGTGACCGACACCCTTGCCGCGGACTTTGGGGTGCGCCGCGACGGTGCGAACCTCACCCAGATCGGCCCACATCACGTGCAGCGCTCCGCAGCCGACGATCTCGTTGTCGAGTTCGGCGACCCAGAATTCCTGCATGGCCTCGTACAGCGTCACCAGGTTCTTTTCCAGCAGAATTTTTCCGGCGTAGACGTCCACCAGCGCCTTGATTGCCGGTACATCCGAGGTCCGGGCACGGCGAACCACCAGCCCTGCGGTGTCGGGTTTTGGCGCGGCGATCACAGGTGTGAGGGTATCGGCTGCGGATCATTGCGCAGCTAACCGGATATTCTGGTGCCGTGCCGGGGCAGTCAGACACCGATCCGCGCGCTTCGCGCGCCGGAGTGGCGAACATCGCCAACCTCCTGACCGGCCTTCGTATTGTGCTGGTGCCGGTGTTCCTGGCGGCGCTGTTTGCCGGCGATGGCCATGAATTCCGATGGCGGATAACCGCTTTCGTGGTATTCGCGGTTGCCGTCATCACCGACCGGTTCGACGGCGAGATCGCCCGCAGCTATGACATGGTCACCGAATTCGGGAAGCTGGCCGATCCGATCGCGGACAAAGCGCTCATCGGGTCCGCGCTGATCGGGCTGTCCATGCTGGGGGATCTGCCCTGGTGGGTGACCGTGCTGATCCTGATTCGTGAGATTGCCGTCACATTGTTGCGGCTCGCAGTGATTCGCAGCGGCGTCATCCCGGCCAGTCGTGGCGGCAAGCTCAAGACGTTGGTGCAGGCAGTGGCCATCGGTCTGTTCATCCTGCCGCTGCATGCCATGCCCTCGCCCTGGCTCATCTGTGCCTGGGCGTTCATGTGGACCGCTGTGGTCCTCACCGTCGTCACCGGCATCGACTACGCGGTATCGGCGCTGCGGCGTCGTTGAGTTCACCCGGAATTAACCAGATCGGACCATTCCCGGGAACCAAGCGGGAACTCTGGGCGTTGGTGCAACAAAGCTTGATGCAGACACGGCGAAGGGAACGCGTAATGACGACATTGCTGCGCGAAGTGATCGGTGACGTGTTGCGCCGGGAGCGTACTGGTCAGGGCCGCACGCTGCGCGAGGTGTCCGACGGTGCCCGGGTCAGCCTGGGGTATTTGTCCGAAGTGGAACGCGGCCGCAAAGAGCCGTCCAGTGAGCTGCTCGGGGCCATCTGCGGTGCCCTGGACGTACCGCTGTCGCAGATCCTGACTGATGCTGCCGAGCAGATGCGTACCAACGAACTTCCGCGTGGCGCGGCCAACATCGATGTGAGCACCAAGGTGGTCATTCCTCAGCCGTTGGTGATGGCCGTCGCCTGACGTTCGACGAGCACCGGGATTCACGTTCTGAATACC
Organism: Mycobacterium sp. OTB74; assembly: GCF_029892685.1. GTDB lineage: Bacteria > Actinomycetota > Actinomycetes > Mycobacteriales > Mycobacteriaceae > Mycobacterium. The sequence goes on from NZ_JARXVD010000018.1 coordinate 18,994, forward strand.
GTGGCGGGGCTGTGGCGGACTCTGCGCAACCGATAGGTTGGCTGTAGACACGCTGGCACCGCGTGGTCAGCTGCCCGAGAACCAACCCTGTATCACCGAACGACACGAAGGCGGACCGAAATCATGGCCAACCCGTTTGTCAAGGCGTGGAAGTACATCATGGCGCTGTTCAGCTCCAAGGTGGATGAGTATGCCGACCCCAAGGTGCAGATCCAGCAGGCGATCGAGGAAGCCCAACGTCAGCACCAGGCCCTGACCCAACAGGCTGCATCGGTGATCGGCAACCAGCGTCAACTCGAGATGCGGCTGAACCGCCAGCTCGCGGACATCGAGAAGCTGCAGGCCAATGTGCGTCAAGCCCTGACCCTGGCCGATCAAGCCACCGCCGCCGGTGACGCCGCCAAGGCCACCGAGTACAACAACGCCGCCGAGGCGTTCGCGGCGCAGTTGGTGACTTCCGAGCAAAGTGTCGAGGACCTCAAGTCGCTGCACGACCAGTCGCTGCAGGCCGCCGCGCAGGCCAAGAAGGCCGTCGAGCAGAACGCCATGGTGCTGCAGCAGAAGATCGCCGAGCGCACCAAGCTGCTCAGCCAGCTGGAGCAGGCCAAGATGCAGGAGCAGGTCAGCAACTCGTTGCGGTCCATGAGCGAGATCGCCGCCCCCGGCAACACCCCGAATCTCGACGAGGTGCGCGACAAGATCGAGCGCCGTTACGCCAACGCGATGGGCGCGGCCGAGCTGGCGCAGAACTCTGTGCAGGGCCGGATGATGGAGGTGCAGCAGGCCAGCGTGGAGATGGCCGGGCATTCGCGCCTGGAGCAGATTCGCGCCTCGATGCGCGGCGACGCGCTGCCTTCCGGCGGTGCCCCGGCCGCGCCGGCTGTCAACCCAGCAGCCCCGGCGGCCAACCCGGCGGCGCCGGAAAATCCGTTGTCCCAGTAGGCAGTCGGTGATCATGGTGACCAACTCGCAGTCGGTCGGCCCCGGGGCACCCCGGGGCTGGCAGGCGGTCCTGCAGCGCGGCATCGACACCGCGGCCGAACTGTCCGACCTGCTGGCCCAGAAGCTGGGAGCGGCCGCCGATCCACGGGCCAAGCTGCTGCGCAAGCGACGGTGGGCGTTCCGGCTGGGTCTGTTGTTCACCGCGGCAACCGCATTCTGGGTCGGCCTGACGGCCCTGCTCGCGGTGTGGAGCACCCCGTTCTGGGTGTTGATCATCACGGGTGTGATCGCCGGCGTGGTCGCGTTCCCGGCGACGTTGTTCTTCCTGCGCTACCGCTGGCTGCGGGCCGAACCCCTACCGCCCCAACGCGCGGTACTGCGGTTGCCGCCCCGCGGATCGGGTGCGCGCCAATCCATGGCCAGCCTTGTCGCGGCCGAGCGTGGTCTGTTCTCGCTGCTGAGCGTGATTCAACGGGGGCAGATGCTGCCCGCCGACGAGATAGTCGAGGTCACCGCCGCCGCCAATCGCACGGCAATGGCGCTGTCGGCCACCGCCAGCGAAGTGGTGTCCATGGAACTTGCGGCGCGGTCGGTGCCGCAGTCTCGGGCGCATCTGGTGCCGACCATCCAATCGCTATCCGCCAAACTGGATGCGGGCGTGCGGCAGTACGGTGAAATCGCCACAGCCGCAGCACAATTGGTGTCAGCGGTGAACGGCGGCCCGGTGTCGCGTTCCGGGGCCGCCGTGTCATCGACATCGGAGCAGTACTACCGCGACGAACTGGTCGCGGCCACCGACCGGCTGGCCGGCTGGGCGCAGGCCTTCGACGAGTTGGGTCGGATTCGTTCGGCTTGAGAGGTCCGGCTCTTGAAGGGCGCGGCTTTTAGCGCCGTCCTTGCTCAGATGTCGTGCGTGCCCGGCGTCGACGAATCGCGAGGTCCGTATTTGGCGATGTAGGCGTCGTGGATGTGCGCGTTCTTCTGGCGTTCTTTCTGGTCCAGCAGGCCGGGGTCGATGCCATTGGTGCGCAGCATGTGCCGACGCCAGATCTTGTTCAACGCGTGGGAGAAGAACAAGAACGGAATCAGGATCGGCACCGTCTCGCTGAAATGGATGTACGTCGTACCTGGGGTGAACCAGAACGGCAGCAGCAACAGGAATGCCGGGATGAACATCCGGATGACCACCCGCATGGTGGCGCCCTTGCCCGTCAGGTCCTCGGCGACCCAATCACGCATGGTTTCGGGCAGCTGACCGCCATAGCTGTACTTGAGGTATTGCCAAGGGTTGGGCTTTGGACGATTCGGATTGGCCACAGCTCCCGATTTTACTCGCGCGTTAGAGCGCAGGACGAAGTGCCGGGATGACTACTCCGATCAGCCCACGCACGGTGGCCTTCAGCATGTCGAACATGTCGAAGTAGTCCCGCCACAGCGTGATCTTGCCGCCATGCACCTCGAACACCCCGCACACCCAGAACTGCAGCCGCAGCGGCCCGATGACGATGGCGTCGGTCCGCTCGGTCAGCACCGCAGACCCGTCGGCGGCGACCCGGTGGAACTTCACCTCGAACCCACCGCGGCCCTCCATGGAACGGAACAGCTTCATGGTCCGGGCGCGGCCGCGGACGGTGGGGAACCCGACGTTCTGATACACCAGATTGTCGTCGAGCAGGCTGCCGGCGGTGTCTAGGTCCACGGCCTGCAGCGCATATAGGAATGACTCGACGATCTGCGCGTTGGACGGTGCGTCCGGGCTGTTCTGCGCGGGTGTGCTCTGCGTCATAGAGCCACCCTAACGCTCCTGCCGGACAGGTTCCGGTGTCGGTGTGGCAGGGTGACCCGATGCGTGTCGCAATGGTCGCCGGTCCTGATCCCGGTCATGCCTTCCCGGCCATTGCGCTGTGCCTGCGATTCGTGGCCGCTGGTGACGAGGCGGTGCTGTTCACCGGACGGCAGTGGCTGGATACCGCGCGGGCAGCGGGCGTCGACGCACGGGAATTGCTCGGCCTCGATCCCGAAGAAGGTGACGACGACACCGACTCGGGCGCCAAGATCCATCAGCGCGCCGCTCGCATGGCGATCCTGAACGTGCCGGTGCTGCGCGAACTTTCGCCTGACCTGGTGGTTTCCGACGTGATCACGGTGTGCGGCGGCATGGCCGCCGAACTGCTGGGCCTGCCATGGGTCGAGTTGGCGCCGCATCCGCTGTATCTGCCGTCGAAGGGGTTGCCGCCGCTGGGCAGCGGGCTGGCGCCGGGCGTCGGGTTCCGGGGCCGGCTGCGTGATTCGGTGATGCGATTTCTGACTGCCCGATCAGTTCGGCAGGGAGACCTTCAGCGGTCGGCGGCGCGGGTCGAAATCGGACTGCCTGCAACAGATCCTGGGCCGCTGCGACGGTTGATCGCCACCCTTCCCGCGCTGGAGGTGCCGCGCCCGGACTGGCCCGACGAGGCCGTGGTGGTCGGGCCGTTGCATTTCGAGCCGACCGCGGCGGTGCTGGAGGTGCCGCCTGGTGAAGGGCCGGTGGTGGTGGTCGCGCCCTCGACGGCGACGACCGGCATGCAGGGACTGGATGACCTGGCCCTGCAGGCGCTGATCCCGGGGCGGACGTTGCCGTCGGGAGCTCGGGTGGTGGTCTCGCGGTTGCGCGGCGCTGACGGCGAGGTGCCGACGTGGGCCGCGGTCGGATTGGGCCGGCAGGATGAGCTGCTCAAGTGCGCCGATCTGATGATCTGTGGCAGCGGGCACGGCATTGTGTCCAAGACGTTGCTCGCCGGGGTGCCGATGGTGTTGGTGCCCGGTGGGGGAGACCAGTGGGAGATCGCCAATCGTGTTGTGCGCCAAGGCAGCGCCGAGGTGGTGCGGCCGCTGACCGAGGAATCGTTGGTTGCGGCCGTGGGCCAGGTGCTGGCTGGGCCGGCATACCGGGAGGCTGCCGGACGGGCCGGTTTGAGTGCGGCTGACGTCGCTGACCCGGTGGCTGTGTGCCGTGCGGCGCTGGGTGTCGGGGCTGGGTAGGTTGGTGCGGTGCGACTGACCGAATTCTCCCTGCTGGTCGAGGACCAGTTCGGTGCTGCGCGCGGTTCCTCGCTGGTGGTCGACCATGTGCTGGCGGCCCTGGGTGGACGCACCGCCGCGGAGGCGATTGAGGCCGGCGTCGAGCCCCGCGATGTGTGGCGGGCACTGTGCGCGGACTTCGACGTCCCGCGCGATCAGTGGTGACGCGCCATCGGCGTGTCTACTTGCATTCGAACACTTGTTCGTTAGTCTGATCTTCAGTTCGACCGCGGAACTTGTCGGTGGCCCCGTCTAGCGTCACGGCCAACCGATCGGAAACCCGATCAATGAACATCAACGAGGACGGAGATCACCATGGCGCCACAGGCCCCGGATCGCGAGAAGGCACTCGAGCTCGCTCTCGCGCAGATTGACAAGAGCTTCGGCAAGGGCTCGGTGATGCGGCTCGGAGAGGAGTCGCGCCAACCGATTTCGATCATCCCGACCGGATCCATCGCGCTGGACGTGGCGCTCGGTATCGGTGGTCTGCCGCGCGGCCGCGTCGTCGAGGTCTACGGCCCGGAATCCTCGGGTAAGACCACCGTGGCCCTGCACGCAGTGGCCAACGCCCAGGCTGCCGGTGGCATCGCGGCGTTCATCGACGCCGAGCACGCGTTGGATCCCGAGTACGCCAAGAAGCTCGGGGTCGACACAGACGCCCTGCTGGTGTCCCAGCCCGACACCGGTGAGCAGGCCCTGGAGATCGCCGACATGCTGGTGCGCTCGGGTGCCATCGACATTCTGGTCATCGACTCGGTGGCTGCGTTGGTGCCGCGCGCCGAGATCGAGGGCGAGATGGGTGACAGCCATGTCGGTCTGCAGGCCCGCCTGATGAGCCAGGCGCTGCGCAAGATGACCGGAGCGCTGAACAATTCGGGCACCACCGCCATCTTCATCAACCAGCTCCGCGAAAAGATCGGTGTGATGTTCGGTTCCCCCGAAACCACCACGGGCGGTAAGGCTTTGAAGTTCTACGCCTCGGTACGTCTGGATGTTCGCCGGATCGAGACACTCAAGGACGGCACCGACGCGGTCGGTAACCGCACCCGGGTCAAGATCGTCAAGAACAAGATGGCACCGCCGTTCAAGCAGGCCGAATTCGACATCCTCTACGGCCGCGGCATTTCGAAAGAGGGCTCGCTCATCGACATGGGCGTCGAGCACGGCTTCATCCGTAAGTCCGGGTCCTGGTTCACCTACGAGGGTGAGCAGCTGGGCCAGGGCAAGGAGAACGCCCGCAACTACCTGTTGCAGAACATCGACGTCGCCAACGAGATCGAGAAGAAGATCAAGGAAAAGCTCGGTATCGGTGCTGTCGTGACTGATAGCGCAAGTAACGCAAGCACCGCGAGCAATGACGTCCTCCCGGCGCCGGTTGACTTCTGAGGCTGGGCTGGCTCCTGAGCCGGCTACTGGGTCTGTCTCAGAGGCTCCGCAACGCGATGAGCAGGCGAAGGCCGTGTGTCTTCGCCTGCTCACCGTGCGGGCCCGCACCCGGGCCGAGTTGGCGGGCCAGCTGGAGAAGCGCGGCTACTGCGAGGACGTCAGTACCCGGGTGCTCGATCGGCTGGCCAAGGTCGGGCTGATCGACGACGAGGACTTCGCTGAACAGTGGATGCAGTCCCGACATGTCAACGCCGGCAAGGGAAAACGGGCGTTGGTCGCCGAGTTGCGCAAGAAGGGTGTTGAGGACGAGGTCATCAACACCGCGCTGGCCGATATCGACTCGGGCGCTGAGCGGCAGCGGGCCGAGCAACTGGTCCGTGACAAGCTGCGCCGGGAACGGCTCGGCGACGCGGCGGACGAGGTGAAGGTGACCCGACGGCTGGTCGGCATGTTGGCCCGCCGTGGCTACAACCAGTCCATGGCCTTCGATGTGGTCAGTACCGAGCTCGGACTGGAGCGTCAGCGCCGCGCGGTTTAGTGCCGGTGTGTGCCCTTGTCATGGCTTGACTGATTGACGTGAACTCCACTGACGGGGTGAGGGTGATCGTCGTGGTGGGTTACGGCGTTCGTGAATCCGCTGGTGGGGTGCGTCACGGTTGTGTCGTGCGGCGGCGTTACGACGGAATGTTGTTGGAGTGCAGTGGTTTTCGTTGGTAGGGCGGCGAGCTTCATTGCCGGTGGCGTGTGCAGCGCGTTGTCGGCGAACTGCTGCACCGCGTTGAGGGCCTGCTTACTGCTGGTGGCCACAAACTGTGCGCCGGGCCCTGAGGCGAACGGCGGCGGCCAACCTCGACGTTCATCACGCCTCCGGAACGAATCGGAGCGGTGAAGCGAACCACTGACCAGGACACGATGTTCCGGCGCGCAATTCACCGTCGGGCTCGGATGGGCGTGGTGGCGTGTCTGGTGGCACCTGCGATTTGCGGCCATCAACCTTGGTTGACCATGTCAAGGCATGTTGACGGCTCGGGACGGGAGCTGTCAGAAAAGAGCGATCCCGCCGCGCTAGGCGCCCGGAGCCCCCTCCCGGACCTCCACCTGGACTTCTAACGGTTCCGGCGCCCGGCGGGACCGCCGCAGCCGTGCCTCCAGCCAGGTGGCGAATGCGGAAAGCCCGAAGTTCACGCTGATCATCAGCACCGCGATCACCACCAGCGCGGGAATGTAATTGCCGTACGCCGAGCCGATGTTCGTGCCTTCACGGACCATCTCGACGAAAGTGATCTGATAACCGATCGCGGTGTCCTTGAGCACCACCACCATCTGAGACACCAGCACCGGCAACATCGAGGTGACGGCTTGGGGGAGCAGGATGAGCCGGAGCGTCTGGCCAGGCCTGAGCCCCAGCGCTGAAGCTGCTTCGCGCTGCCCACGGGGCAGCGCGTGTACACCAGCGCGCACGATCTCGGCGATCACCGCGCTGTTGTACAGCGTCAACCCGGTGATGACACCAGCTAGCGCAAGCTGTTTGGACGGAAAGACGCCGTAGAGCGCGAACAGAAAGTACGCGAACAACATCATGATCAGCACCGGCACGGCCCGGAGGAACTCGACGAGCACCGAACTGATCCAGCGCACCGGCCGACTCTCGGAAAGTCGGCCCATGCCCAGCGCCATACCCAGCACCAAGGCCAGCACGATGGAAACTGCCGCCGCCGTGAGCGTGCCCACCGCACCGGGCAGCACGTAGGTCTTCCACAGGTCCGCCGTCAAGAACGGACGCCATTTCGCTGCGGCCAGTTGGTCTTTCGAGGCGAACTGCGACAGCACCCAGGCGCCCATCGCGATGATCAGCGCGACGATGATGTATGCGAACAGTCGGTTGCGCATTGCCGCGCGGGGTCCGGGGGCGTCGTAGAGGACGGAAGATTCAGCCATCAGCGTCCTCTGTTCTTCGCACAAGCGCTCATCGGTGTCTCCGCGCAAGCGCTCATCGGTGTCTTCGCGCAAGCGCTCATCGGTGTCTTCGCGTTCTTCGCGCAAGCGCTCATCACCGCACCACCGCGTATCGCCTACCCAACCACCCGAACAACAACCCCAGCGGCAATGTCAGGACCACAAAACCCGCAGCGAAAATCGAACCCACCGCGAGTAGCGCCGCGGTGTTCTCGATCATTTCCTTCATCAACAGCGCTGCCTCGGCGACGCCGATCGCGGAGGCGATGGTCGTGTTCTTCACCAATGCGATCAGCACCGAACCCAGCGGATTGATCACCGCACGAAAAGCCTGCGGCAGCAAGATGATCCGCAGGTTCTGACCGAACGTCAATCCCAGGGAGCGGGCGGCCTCAGCCTGGCCCAGCGGCACAGTGTTGACGCCCGAGCGCAGCGTTTCGCATACGAAGGTTGCGGTGTACATCGTCAACCCGAGTGCCGCGAGTCGAAAATTGCTGTCCACCACGGCTGTTGGCGACGCCGGGTCCACCAGGGTGATTCGAAGGGTGTTTCCGATGCCGAACGAGCAGAACAGGATGATCAATGTCAGCGGGGTGTTGCGGACCACGTTGACGTATGCCGAGCCCAACCAGTTCAGGATCGGCACCGGCGACAACCGCATGGCGGCCAAAATGGTGCCCAGCACCAGTGCACCCACCGCGGCGAGCACCGTCAGCTCGATGGTGGTCCAGAACGCAGCCAGGATCTTGCTGCCGTAGGTACCCACCAGGTGGACCCGCTCGACGACACCAGGGCCGGTCGAGGTGTCCAGCGGCGGGGGAGGCGGCGCGCTCAGGCCGGCCGGGCCCAGGTTGCGGTCGAACGCGGCCTTCCACGCCCCGGTCTCCTGCATCTTCACCAGCGCGTCGTTGACCTGCTGGCGCAGTTCGTGGTTGGTCTTACTCAGGCCGATGCCGTACTTCTCCACCGAGAACGGCTTGCCCACCAGTTTGAAGGCACCGGGAGTCTGGGCGGCGTAGCCGGCCAGGATCACCTCGTCGGTGGACAGCGCATCGATGGCGCCTGTCTTCACCGCCTCCAGGCACGCCGAGTAGGTGTCGTACTGCTGCAACTGGACACCGGGGTATTTGTCCTTGATCCGCTGTGCCGGAGTCGATCCCGCCACCGAGCACAACTTTTTATGGTTCTGCAGCGACTCGACACCGGTGATCTCGGTGTTGTCGGACCGCACCAGCAGGCTCTGACCGGTCACCAGGTACGGCCCGCCGAATGCCACCTTCTGCTTGCGCGAATCGGTGATCGAGTAGGTCGCCACGATGTAGTCGACCTGGCCGTTCTGGATCAGATTCTCCCGCTGGCCCGACGGCGCTTCCTTCCACTCGATGTCCGAAGGCTTGTAACCCAGTTGTCCGGCAACATAAGTCGCGACATCGACGTCGAAGCCGGCCAACGTCCCGTCCGGCTTCTTCATCGCCAGTCCCGGCTGGTCGAACTTGGTACCGATGGTGATCTTCTTGTCGCTGCTACCGCACGCGGAGAGAGCGGCGAGGACCACGATCAGCACCGCAACTGCAGCAATCCGCCGCCATACCCGACGCATGGTCAGACGTTCAATTGCCCGTTCCACGGTCAGTGATCCAGAATCTTGCCCAGAAAATCCCGGGCCCGGCTCGACTTCGGATTGGCGAAGAACTCATCGGGTGCGGCGTCCTCGACGATCGCTCCATCGGACATGAACACCACCCGGTTCGACGCCCGACGGGCGAAGCCCATCTCATGCGTCACCACCATCATGGTCATGCCCTCGGCCGCCAGCGACGTCATCACCGACAGCACCTCGTTGACCATCTCGGGGTCAAGGGCACTGGTCGGCTCGTCGAACAACATCACCTTGGGGTCCATGGCCAGGGACCGGGCGATGGCCACCCGCTGCTGCTGGCCACCGGACAACTGCGCCGGGTACTTGTCGGCCTGGCTGTCCACCCCGACCCGCTCGAGCAGCTCCATGGCCCGAGCGCGGGCCTGCTCCTTGCTCTTCTTGCGGACCTTCATGGGCGCCAGCGTGACGTTCTCCAGGATCGTCTTGTGCGCGAACAGGTTGAACGACTGAAACACCATGCCGACTTCGGAGCGCAACTCGGCCAGCTTGCGGCCCTCGGCGGGCAGCGGTTCCCCGTCGATGCTGATGGACCCTGAATCGACGGTTTCCAGCCGATTGATGGTGCGGCACAACGTCGACTTGCCCGAACCCGACGGTCCCAGCAGCACAACCACCTGGCCGCGAGGGATGTCGAGATTGATGTCCTTCAGGACGTGCAGCGCACCAAAATGCTTGTTGACCCCCTTGATCGAGATCATCGGTTTGGCAGGTGACGGCTCGCCGGTGACCATGCGCACAGACCTTACCCAGGCGACAGCCAGAGCGCGGGTCTGTGCCGGAAACCGGGAATTAGGTTGCGAAATTTGGTATGCACCGCCGCGCCCGTACCATTGGCACGTGACTTCGACAGCGACCCAGGTCGCCGGGTCGGGGGCTGGGCGTACTTATCAGGTCCGCACCTACGGGTGCCAGATGAATGTGCACGACTCCGAACGACTCTCCGGCCTGTTGGAAGAAGCCGGGTACCGCCGGGCCTCAGAAAATGAAGACGCCGACGTGGTGGTGTTCAACACCTGCGCCGTGCGTGAAAACGCCGATAACAAGTTGTACGGCAACATCAGCCACCTGGCACCCCGCAAACAGGCCGACCCGGACATGCAGATCGCGGTCGGCGGCTGTCTGGCGCAGAAGGACCGCGACGCGATGCTGAGCAAAGCGCCGTGGGTGGACGTGGTGTTCGGCACCCACAACATCGGTTCGCTGCCGGTGCTGTTGGAACGTGCCCGGCACAACCGCGAAGCTCAGGTCGAAATCGTCGAGGCGCTGCAGGAATTCCCGTCGGCGCTGCCGGCGACGCGGGAATCCGCCTACGCCGCTTGGGTTTCCATCTCGGTGGGCTGCAACAACACCTGCACCTTCTGCATCGTGCCATCGCTGCGTGGCAAAGAGGTGGACCGACGGCCCGGCGACATCCTGGCCGAAATCCAGTCTCTGGTCGACCAGGGCGTCCTGGAGATCACCCTGCTCGGCCAGAACGTCAACGCTTACGGCGTCTCGTTTGTTGCCGACGAGCGCTTGCGCGAGTCGCCGATGACACCGTCCGATACCGAACGTGATCGCGGCGCTTTCGCCAAGCTGCTGCGCGCCTGCGGCACCATCGACGGTCTGGAACGCGTCCGATTCACCTCGCCGCATCCGGCTGAGTTCACCGACGACGTCATCGAGGCGATGGCCGACACCCCCAACATCTGCCCGACCCTGCACATGCCGCTGCAGTCCGGCTCGGACCGCATCCTCAAGGCGATGCGCCGGTCGTACCGCGCCGAGAAATACCTCGGCATCATCGGCAAGGTGCGCGCCGCCATTCCGCACGCCGCCATCACCACCGACATCATCGTCGGCTTCCCGGGCGAAACCGAAGAGGATTTCCAGGCCACCCTGGATGTCGTCGAACGTGTGCGCTTCACCAGCGCGTTCACCTTCCAGTACTCCAAGCGGCCAGGCACCCCGGCCGCCGAGCTACCCAACCAGTTGCCCAAAGAGGTTGTCTCACAGCGCTATCAGCGTTTGATCGAGTTGCAGGAACGGATTTCCTGGGAGGAAAACCTGGCTCAGATCGGCCGAGAGGTCGAGCTGCTGGTGGCCACCGGCGAGGGCCGCAAAGACACCGAGACCGCCCGGATGTCCGGGCGGGCCCGAGACAGCCGCCTGGTGCACTTCACGCCGGGAACGTCTGACATCCGGCCCGGCGACATCGTCGTCACCACCGTCACCGGCGCCGCGCCGCACCATTTGGTCGCCGACGCGCCCATCGCCGAGCACCGCCGTACCCGGGCCGGCGACGCGCACGCCGCAGGCCGCAAACCAGTCACCGGTGTGGGGCTGGGCATGCCGAAGATCGGCCTGCCGCCCGTCACGCCCGTAGAGCAGGGATGTGCACGATGAATGACTCCAAACCCCGCGGCAATGGCTCCGGGGCCGGCTCAGATGCCGAATTCGACCAGTTCAAGGGTGATATCGACGCCGCCGAGCGGCGCATCGCCCGGGAAATTGCCCCCGGCGCCCGCGCCCTGGTGGTCGCCATCTGCGTGTTCGTGATCCTGCTGTCGTTCGTGCTGCCACACACCGGAGACGTCAAAGGTCTTGACGTGCTGCTGGGCGATCACGCGGCGCTGGCCGCCAAGATTCTGATCCCGTCGCGGGTGTTCGTCTGGTTGATCCTGGTGTTCAGCGTCGGCTTCTCGATGGCAGCACTGCTGACGCGGCGCTGGGGCATGGCCTTGATCGCGCTGGCCGGCTCAGCAGTGTCCTGCTTCATCGGAATGCTCGCCATCTGGTCGCGCAACACCGTCGTGCATCCCTACCCGGGGCCGGGCTTCGGCCTGTACCTGGCATGGATCGCGGTGATCGTGCTGACGTTCCACTGGGCCCGCGTGGTGTGGTCGCGAACCGCCGTGCAGTTGGCCGCCGAGGCGCAGCGCCGGCAGTCGGCCGCCGAACAACAGAAGCGCGGGTTGCTCGACGGCCCGGACGCCGACTGACCTACTTCTTGATTGCTGCTGCCGCGACTACTTCTTGATTGCTGCTGCCGCAGCGTCGGCCCATTCACGCCACTGCGCCGCACTGGCCCGCGCCTGCTCGGCATCGTTGGTCTTGCCGGCCGCTTCGGCCTTCTGCGCCTGACGTTCGAACTGCTCGGCGCGCTCGCGGAACTGGTCGGCCCGGGCCTGCGCCTCAGGGTCGGTCCAACCGGTCTGGGCGGCATCACGGATCTTCTTCTCGACCGCCCGTAGCCGGCGTTCCAACTCGGCGGTGCGATCGCGTGACGCTTTGCCAATGGCATCCCACTTGTCACCGATCGCCCGGAACGCCGCCCGCGCGCCATCGACATCGCTGACATCGATCTTCTCGGCTTCAAGCAGCAGCTGCTGCTTGGCGTCGGCGTTGGCGTTGAATTCTGCGTCCTTCTCGGCATTGACCGCATTGCGGGCACCGAAGAACGTGTCCTGGGCCGCCTTGAACCGCTTCCACAACGCGTCGTCGACGTCTTTGGCAGCCCGGCCGGCGGCCTTCCACTGCGTCAACAGATCGCGGAACGTCGCTGCGGTGGCGCCCCAGTCGGTCGAACCGGACAACGCCTCGGCTTTTTCGCACAGCGTTTCCTTGGCCTGCTTCACGCCGACCCGTTCCCGGTCCAGCTCGGCGAAATGCGAGCCGCGCCGCCGGTTGAAGGCCTCGCGGGCCGCCGAGTACCGCTTCCACAGTGCGTCGTCGACCTTGCGATCCAGTCCGGTGATGGTCCGCCACTCGTCGAGGATGGCGCGCAGCCGGTCACCGCTGGCCTTCCATTGGGTGGAGTTGGCGCCGATCTCCTCGGCTTCGGCGGCCAGTGCCTCCTTGCGGGTGGTCTGCTCTGCGCGGTGCTCGTCGCGCTTGGCGCGTTCCTCCTGCGCCGTGCTGTCGGCGTGGTCGACGACGACAGCCAGGCGCGCGGTGAGCGCGTCGACGTCACCCAGGACGGCCGCGGTGGGCATGGATTCGAGCAGTACCGCGGCCGCCGACTTGATCTTGCGGGCATCGCCGCTGCCTGAGGTCAACCGATGCTCCAGCAGCGCCACCTCGGTGTTCAGGTCGTCATAGCGGCGGCCGAAGTGCGCGTATGCGGACTCGGCGTCACCGGCCTGCCAGGAGCCGATATTGCGTTCCCCGGCGGCGGTGATCAGCCACACCGTGCCATCGGCGTCCACCCGCCCGAACGGATGCGGGTCGCAAGCCGGAGGTGCGGTTGCGGCGGGAGGGTGACTCGCGGCCGGGCCCGGGCCAGGGCGGGGTCCGGGGCGAGGCGGGCCGGGCCGAGGAGTCGGTTTCGGGGTTCCGCCGGATTCGCTGGTTGTCATATGGTGCTCCTCGTGCCCTGTGCGTGGATCCATCCACGCTCCTGCCGCGCGACGCGGCGCCTTGGTGATTGCTCGCTAGCTATTCAAGCAGGTCGGCGCGGTGGATGCGCACGCGTTCGCGGTACTCGTTAGCGTTGACCCGTGCTCAGCGCCATTGCAATCGTCCCGTCGGCCCCTGTCATGGTGCCCGAACTGGCCTCCGGTGCTGCGGCGGAATCGGCCGGGTTGACCTGCGCCGCGAGGCGCGCCGCGCAGGCCCTGCCGGCGCACTGGGTTGCGGTCGCGGGTGGGCCACTGGACGGTGAAGTGCCCGCGGATTCGGTCGGGACCTTTGCCGGATACGGCGCCGATGTCCAGGTGTCGCTGTCGCCCGCCGCATCCGGCCCGCCTCGGCAGCTGCCGCTGTGCGCCTTGATCACCGGCTGGTTGCGCGGGCAGGTCAACCCTGCCGCGGCGGCGCAGGTCCGGGTGTTCGACGAGGAACTCGGCTCCGATGCGGCGGTGGCTTGCGGCCGCGCGCTGCGCGCTGAACTCGACGCATCTTCCGCGCCGGTCGGCGTGCTGGTGGTAGCCGACGGTGCACATACCCTCACCCCTGCGGCGCCCGGCGGGTTTGATCCTGATTCTGTTGCAGTGCAAAAACATTGGGATGACGCGCTGGCTGCCGGCGATGTCGCAGTGCTGGCCGGGCTGGACGGCGTGCTGGGCCGCGTGGCCTACCAGGTACTCGCCGGGCTGGCGGGCCCGGGAGCGCGGGTCAGCGAGCTGTACCGCGGCGCGCCCTTCGGCGTTGGCTACTTCGTCGGCACCTGGTTGCCGGGACGGGCCTCCGCGTGAGCGTGAGACCCATCGCCGTCGTCGGCCCCACGGGCACCGGCAAGTCCGCGCTGGCGCTGGACCTGGCTGAAAGGCTCAGTGGGGAGATCGCCGTTGAGGTTGTGAATGCCGATGCCATGCAGCTATACCGCGGCATGGACATCGGTACCGCCAAGCTCACCGTCGCCGAACGTCGTGGCATTCCGCACCACCAACTCGACGTGCTCGATGTGACGGAGACGGCGACGGTCGCCAACTATCAGCAGGCTGCGGCCGCTGACGTCGAAGCGATTGCCGCTCGTGGGGCGGTGCCGGTGATCGTCGGCGGATCGATGATGTACATCCAGTCGCTGTTGGACGAATGGGCCTTTCCGGCCACCGACCCGAACGTGCGGGCGCGCTGGGAGGCCCGGCTGGCCGAGGTCGGGGTCGCCGCCCTGCACGCGGACCTGGTCCGGGTCGACCCGGAGGCGGCCGCGTCGATCCTGGACACCGACGGCCGCCGGATCGTGCGCGCACTGGAGGTCGTCGAGCTGACCGGGCAGCCTTTCGCGGCGTCGGCGCCGCAGATCGGTGCTCCGCGCTGGGACACGCTGATCGTCGGATTGGATTGGGACACAACGGTTCTCGACGACCGGCTGGCCCGTCGCACGGACCTGATGTTCGCCTATGGCCTGGTCGACGAGGTCATTGCACTACAGGCCCTGGGCTTGCGGGACGGCGTGACGGCGGCGCGGGCGCTGGGTTACGCCCAGGTGCTCACCGCGCTGGCTGCGGGTGGCGACGACGCCGCCATGGCCGAGGCCCGCGAACGCACTTTCATCGGCACCCGCCGCTACGTGCGCCGGCAACGGTCCTGGTTCCGCCGCGACCACCGGATCACCTGGCTGCCCGGCGATGCCTCAGAAAATGCGGCTGAGGTGGCCCGGCTTTGGCGCCACGTATCCTGACCACGTGCGCTTTAGCAAGGGACATGGCACCCAGAACGACTTCGTGGTGCTGCCTGACGTCGATGCAGAGTTGGCGCTGACCCCGTCCATCATCTCCGCGCTGTGTGACCGGCGTCGTGGTTTGGGGGCCGACGGCCTGCTGCGGGTCACCACCGCGGGCGCCGCGCAGCGCGCCGGAGTTTTCGCGACACTGCCCGAGGGGGTGGCCGCCGACGACTGGTACATGGACTACCGCAACGCCGACGGAACCATCGCCCAGATGTGCGGCAACGGAGTCCGGGTATTCGCGCATTACCTGCGAGCCTCCGGGCTGGAGAGCCGCGACGCGTTCGTGGTGGGCTCGCTGGCCGGGCCTCGGCCGGTGGTGCTGCACGCCGTCGACGCCGTCAACGCCGACGTCACCGTCGAGATGGGCAAGGCCCAGTCATTCGGCACCGGTTCGGCAGTGGTGGCCGGCCGTACCTTCGAGGGCCTGGCCGTCGACGTCGGCAACCCGCACCTGGCCTGCGTTGATGCCTCGCTGAACGTGGCCGGACTGTCGGCGCTGGATGTCGGGGCGCCGGTGTCGTTCGACGCCGAACAGTTCCCTGAGGGCGTCAATGTCGAGGTGCTCACCGCACCGGCCGACGGGACCGTCGCGATGCGGGTGCATGAGCGTGGCGTCGGTGAAACCCGTTCCTGCGGAACCGGAACCGTCGCTGCGACCCTGGCGGCACTGCGGCACACCGGGGCCGATACCGGCAGTCTGCGGGTGTACATTCCCGGCGGCGAGGTGGTTGTGACCGTTACTGACACCACCAGTTTCCTGCGCGGCCCATCGGTACTGCTGGCCCACGGTGAGCTCGCCGAGCAATGGTGGAGGGATAATTCAGGTGCGGTCCGCTGAATTTGCGGGCACCATCGATAACTGCCTATGACATATCCCGAATCCCCCCTGCACCCGACACCGAGCACCGGTGAGCTGGCACTTGAGGACCGCTCGGCACTGCGCCGGGTGGCCGGTCTGTCCACCGAACTGGCCGACATCACCGAAGTCGAATACCGCCAGCTACGGCTGGAACGTGTGGTTCTCGTCGGCGTCTGGACCGACGGCACCGCCGCTGACGCAGACAACAGCCTGGCCGAGTTGGCCGCCCTGGCCGAGACTGCCGGCTCCGAAGTGCTCGAAGGGCTGATCCAGCGCCGCGACAAGCCGGACGCATCGACCTACATCGGCTCGGGCAAGGCGCAGGAACTGCGCGAGATCGTGCTGGCCACCGGCGCCGACACCGTCATCTGTGACGGCGAGCTGAGCCCGGCGCAGCTCAACTCGCTGGAAAAAGTGGTGAAGGTCAAGGTGATCGACCGGACCGCGTTGATTTTGGACATCTTCGCCCAGCACGCCACCAGTCGCGAGGGCAAGGCGCAGGTGTCGCTGGCGCAGATGGAATACATGCTGCCGCGGCTGCGCGGCTGGGGTGAGTCGATGTCTCGGCAGGCCGGTGGTCGCGCGGGCGGCGCCGGTGGCGGCGTCGGCACCCGCGGTCCCGGTGAAACCAAGATCGAAACCGACCGGCGGCGCATCCGCGAGCGGATGTCCAAGCTGCGGCGCGAGATCAAGGACATGAAGAAGATCCGCGACACCCAACGGCACAGCCGGCGAGCCAGCGACACCCCGTCGGTGGCCATCGTCGGCTACACCAACGCCGGCAAGTCCAGTCTGCTCAACGCGCTCACCGGAGCTGGGGTGTTGGTGCAGAACGCCCTGTTCGCCACCCTCGAACCCACGACGCGCCGAGGGCAACTCGACGACGGCCGGCCATTTACCCTGACCGATACCGTCGGATTCGTCCGGCACCTGCCCACGCAGTTGGTCGAGGCGTTCCGCTCGACGCTGGAGGAGGTCGTCGACGCCGACCTGCTGGTGCATGTGGTCGACGGTTCCGATGCCGACCCGATGGCGCAGATCAATGCGGTGCGTCAGGTGGTGGGTGAGGTGGTCGCCGAGTACGACGTGGCTGCACCACGAGAATTGTTGGTGGTCAACAAGATTGACGTCGCCGGTGATCTGGCCTTGGCGCAGCTGCGGCGGGCGCTACCGGATGCGGTATTCGTGTCCGCGCACACCGGCGAGGGCCTTGATCGGCTGCGTGCCGCGATGTGCGATTTGGTGGTGGCCACCGATGCCGCTGTCGATGTGACGATCCCGTACGACCGCGGTGATCTGGTGGCCCGGGTGCACGCCGAGGGTCGGGTCGAGGCCACTGAGCACACGGCCGATGGCACCCGGATCAAGGGCTGGGTGCCGATTCCGTTGGCCGCCAGCCTGAGTGGGTTTGTCACGGCCTGATCAGGGCCGGTAACGGCCAGGTGGACCTCCAGTCCCCGCCGGTGCCGTGTGCCATCTCACAAGACCATAAAAGCTTTTGAGGGACAACAGCTTTCGTGCCAGCGGAGGAGTTCTTCAGGTTGGGGATCAATGGGCGCGGGGTCATCGGCAGTAGACTCAGCGCCAACATCGGTTCTGTGACCGCCTTTGGGCGCAGCCGATTTACGTCGTGGAACGGCTGAGGGCCGTCAGTTGAACTGAACCAGCACTTCTCGCGGCGAACGATACTGCCGCCGGCACTATCGCCCTACCGTGCTCCGAAAGGCTGCCGTTTCCTCGTGACCACTGAACCTTCTTTTGCTGCGCTCGGCGTCGACGACAAGCTCGTCGCCGCACTCACCGCCCGCGGCATCACCGCGCCGTTCCCCATTCAGACCCGCACCCTGCCGGATACCCTGGCCGGCCGCGATGTGCTCGGCCGTGGGCGCACCGGCAGCGGCAAGACGCTGGCGTTTTCTATCCCGATGGTGGCCCGGCTCGCCGGGGTGCGGCGGCAGTCGTCGCGTCCTAGCGGACTGGTGCTGGCGCCGACCCGCGAACTGGCCACCCAGATCGCCGACACCGTCGAGCCGCTGGCCGCCGCGGTGGGCCTGAAGGTCACCACCATCTTTGGCGGCGTCTCGCAGAACCGTCAGGTGGCGGCGCTGCAGGCCGGTGTCGACATAGTCATCGCGTGCCCCGGCCGGCTCGAAGATCTGATGAAGCAGAAGCTGGTCAGCCTGGACTCCGTGCAGGTCACCGTGCTCGACGAGGCCGACCACATGGCTGACCTCGGCTTCCTGCCCGGAGTCACCCGGATCCTGGCCGCCACGCCCGCCGGCGGGCAGCGGATGCTGTTCTCGGCGACCCTGGACAACGGCGTCGACAAGCTGGTTCGGCGCTTCCTGAACGATCCGGTCACCCACTCGGTCGACGAGATCGATGCGCCGCCACCGGCCATGACGCACCACGTCTTCCACGTGGCAGGCGTCGCAGAGAAGCGCGAGTTGGTGCACCGGTTGGCGTCGGGAACCGGCCGGCGGATTCTGTTCATGCGCACAAAGCACCAGGCCCGCAAGCTGGCCCGCCAGCTGACCGAGGCCGGCGTGCCGTCGGTCGACCTGCACGGCAACCTGTCTCAGCCGGCTCGTGACCGGAACCTCGCGGCATTCAGCACGGGGGAGGCGCGGGTGCTGGTAGCCACCGACATCGCCGCCCGTGGCGTGCATGTCGATGAGGTCGAACTGGTGGTGCACGTCGACCCGCCGGCCGAGCACAAGGCCTATCTGCATCGTTCCGGCCGCACCGCGCGGGCCGGCAGCTCCGGTGACGTGGTCACCGTCGTGCTCCCCGAACAGCGTAAAGACGCCCAGCAGCTGCTGCGCAAGGCCGGCATCACTGCCCGGCCGCAGGAGGTCGTCGCCGACTCGGCTCCCGTTCAGGCCTTGGTCGGCGAGATCGCGCCGTACCGCGCTCCGGCACCCAAGGAAGTGCCTGCGGGACGCGGCGGAAACCGCCCGGCCAAGACGGCCACTGCGGGGCAGGGGCAGCGTCGCCGCCGTCGGCCGCGCAGCCAGCAGGCGCCGGGGCGTTCCCAGCAGGGCGCCGGGCGTCCCCAGCCCCGGTAGGCCCCGCCAGTTCGGTGTTGCGACACAACCAACCATCCGGTTGGGATAAGTTGTCATCAACTTATCCAGTACCGGAGGTCTCATGGGTGTCATCAAGTACGACCGCACGCTGTTCGAACCCGAACACGACCTGTTCCGCGAGTCGTACCGTGCATTCTTGGAACGGCACGCCGCCCCATACCGGGAGGAATGGGAGAAGGCCAAGATCGTCGACCGCGAGGTATGGCGCGAGGCCGGCAAGCAAGGCTTCCTGGGCATGGCGGTGCCCGAGGAATACGGCGGCGGAGGAAATCCGGACTTTCGCTACAACGTGATCGTCACTGAGGAGACCACCGCCGGCCGGCACACCGGTTTGGGCTTCACGCTGCAGAACGACGTGATCGCGCCGTACTTGCTCGAGCTCGCCACCGAAGAGCAGAAACAGCGTTGGCTGCCAGGATTCTGCAGCGGTGAATTGATCGCCGCGATCGCGATGACCGAACCCGGGACCGGAAGTGATCTGCAGGGCATCAAGACCCGGGCCGTCAAGCAGGGCGACCATTATGTGCTCAACGGTTCAAAGACGTTCATCACCAACGGTATTCACGCTGACTTGGTAATCGTGGCGGCGTGCACCGACCCGGACAAGGGGGCTCAGGGATTCAGCTTGCTGGTCGTGGAGCGGGGGATGGAGGGCTTTGAACGCGGTCGCCATCTCGACAAGATCGGGTTGGATGCCCAGGACACCGCCGAATTGTCCTTCACCGATGTCAAGGTGCCGGTGGAAAACCTGCTCGGACAAGAGGGCATGGGTTTCATCTACCTGATGCAAAACCTGCCACAGGAGCGCATTTCCATCGCCGTGATGGCCGCGGCCGCGATGGAAGGAGTCCTGGAATCGACGTTGCAGTACACCAAGGAACGCAAGGCATTCGGCAAGCCGATCGGCAGCTTCCAGAACAGTCGTTTCACGTTGGCGGAACTGGCCACCGAGGCGACGGTCGTGCGGATCATGGTCGATGAGTTCATTGGTCTGCATCTTGATCGCAAGCTGACCATTGATCAGGCCGCGATGGCCAAATGGTATTCCACCGAAGCGCAGGTGCGACTGGTCGACCGTTGTCTGCAACTGCATGGCGGCTACGGCTACATGCGCGAATATGAGGTGGCCCGGGCATTCCTCGACTCGCGGATCCAGACCATCTACGGCGGTACCACCGAGATCATGAAGGAGATCATCGGGCGTAGTTTGGGTGTCTAACTAACTGACGGTGCAGTAATTGATACGGATTCGATCGCGACACACGGTAGGCGGTTGGCCGTATATCCCGCATAATCGTCGTCAACTGTCGCAAAGTTGACGACGACAATAGCCTGGCGCGATTTGTGTGACGGGATTATGGCGTCCGGAGTTTTGCCAACCGCGGGAGGAATTCGATGACCGGGCTGCGAAGCCGTCCTGGCAGGACAATCGGGCGCAGTGGAGTCGGAGTGCTCGCGGTGGCGGTAGCACTGCTGACGGCGCCCGTGCCTCCGGTTGCCATGGCAACGCCCGACAGCGATGCCGCCGGCGCTGCGATCGCCCAGGCCTGGAGCGCCGACGGTGGTGAATCCGGCGAACTCGGCGCCAAGGACGGTGACGTCTATCAGGTGGGCGCAGGCTATGCCCAGAATTTCGCCGGCGGCAAGGTGTACTACACCCAGGGCACGGGTGCGCACTTCATGGTCGGCGCGATTCTGGACAAATACGCCGCGCTTGGCGGTCCGGCTGACAGTGACTTGGGTTTTCCGACCATCGATGAGGGTGCAGGACGTGCCTCCGGCAGCCGGAACAGCACGTTCAGCGCTTCGGATAAGCCGGTCATCTTCTGGACGCCGGACAACGGGGCGTGGGTGGTTCGCGGTGCCATCAATGCCGCCTGGGACAAGCTCGGCGGCTCTGCGGGAACCCTCGGGGTGCCGACCGCAGACGAGACGTGGCAGGGAGATGTTGTCTCGCAGAGCTTCACCGGTGGCGAGATCAGCTGGAACGTCAAAACCAAGGAATTCACCACGACGCCTGCGGATTTGGCCGGCCGACTGACCGGCCTGCAGGTACCCGAGGATGCCACCTCCGCCATCGCCGCCGCTCGTCGCGCCGCCGGCGGGCCTTCCGGTCCGCTCGGCGCCGAACAGGGCGCGCAGTACTCGGTCGGCGATGCAACCGATCCCCATGCCGGAGTTGGCCAGAATTTCGCCGGCGGCACCATCTACTACTCCCCGGAGACCGGCGCCAACGTGCTGACCGGCCAGGTTTTGGCAAAGTATCAAGCCGCCGGCGGACCGCAGGGCGATCTGGGGTTCCCGACCAGCAGTGAGACCGACGGCGGATTGCCACCGATGAGTCGGGTCGCCACTTTTGGCGCCGGGGACCAACCGGTCATCTTCTGGACGCCCGACCACGGTGCCTTCATCGTTCGCGGCGCGATGAACGCGGCCTGGTCCAAGCTCGGAGGAGCCACCGGCAAGCTCGGTGCACCCACCAGCGATCAGACGACCAACGGAGATGTCATCAGTCAGAAGTTCACCGGCGGATCGATCTCCTGGAACAAGTCGAGCCACTCGTTCAGCACCCAGCCCGGCGATCTGGCATCGCAGTTGTCCGGGGTCAAGGTCCCGGAGCAGCCCAAGTCGATGAAGGGCAAGACAGGTGAGTCCGGCAGCAAGTGGTACCAGTTCCACTGGTGGTGGCTGTTGGCCATCGTTCCGCTGTTCCTGGTGCTCGTCGGGATCGTTATCGCGGCCATGCTGCGGCGCAGGCGCAACGCCGCGCAGGATTCGTACGACAGCTCGGGCCACCATGGCGAGTACGGCGACCACGACGAGTACGGCGACCATGACGACTTTGTCAGCTCGGGCGGGTACGACCGGTACGACGCCTCCGGTCATGGTGAGGACTACGAAGGGCAGCAGTACAGGGCTGGCGCCGCCGACCCGTATGCCCCGCCGCGGCTCATGTCGCCAGGCGGTGAAGAGCATGCCGACGACCAGTACCGGGCGAGCTACTGGGATGACGACCACCCGGACGAGGATGAGCACTACGCAGACCACGACGAGTCGGTCCGGGAGCCGTTCCAGGACGACCCCGACCGGGTGGATACCGCGCCAAATCTGATCGCCAGCCCCGAAGGGGGTCATGGCTGGGAGCGTCCCGCCGCGGTGGGCGGTGGCGTTGCCCACCATGACGATGCCCACCATGACGATGCCGACGATGACGCTGCGGACGAACCGACAGTGTCGGTGCCCATCCCCGGACGCTCTGCCGACAGTGACGAGGTGACGCGGCCCAATACCGCCGGCGATACCGGTCACCCTGGGCTCGCGGGGTGGGGAGCGGCGGGCGTCGGCGCCGCAGGACTGGGCGCGGCTGGGTTCGCTGCGGCCAGGTCCGGTGGTTTGGATCGACAGCGGGCCGCTGTCGAATCGCATACCGACGCTCAGGATGTGCACCACGACGCCGGTGAACCCGCGCCGCCCAGCCACCCGGACGAGGGTGAAGCGCCATCCCATGTGGACGACGGTCCAACTCGTGGGGTCGAACGGGAAGACGAACCCGTGGCGCAGTTTGCGAGCGGTCCGTCCAGTGGCCGACACGCAGCGTTGCGTGCCGAGGAGCCGCCGACGGCGCAGATGTCATTCCGGGTTGCTATGCATGAGGGCGATGAGGCGCCCGATGGTTATGCGATCAAGGCTGACACCAAGACCGGTCAGTACTGGGCACCGGATTCCCCTGGCTATGACGCGGCACCTGCCGAAATCTGGTTTGCCAGTGAGGAATTCGCGGTGACCAACGGCTTTATCAAAGGCTGACCCGGCGCCGTTCGCTGGGTTGAACTTCTCGCATGCGACGGCCTGAACCTCGGCGCAGGCCCTCGTAGCGGGAGCTCGTTTCTCAGAGCTTGCGGATGACCGTGACGACCTTGCCGAGCACGACCGCGTCGTTGCCTGGGATGGGATCGAAGGCCGGGTTGTGCGGCATCAGCCACACTTGTCCGCGCGTGCGCTTGAACGTCTTGACGGTCGCTTCACCGTCGATCATCGCAGCGACGATGTCGCCATTGTCGGCAACGTTCTGCTGACGCACCACGACCCAGTCGCCGTCGCAGATGGCCGCGTCGACCATTGATTCGCCGACGACCTTCAATAGGAACAACGAACCCTCACCGACCAATTCGCGCGGCAGGGGGAACACATCCTCGACCGCTTCCTCGGCCAGGATCGGTCCGCCGGCAGCTATGCGTCCGAGCACCGGGACGAAGGTCGGCTCAGGCAGTGCGTCGGAGCCCGCGACGTCGGTCATCACGTTGTGCCCGACCGAATCATCGGCGCCACGCACGTCCACGGCGCGGGGCCGATTGGGGTCGCGACGCAGGTATCCCTTCTTTTCCAACGTGCGCAGCTGATGGGCGACCGATGACGTGGAGGTCAAGCCGACCGCGTCGCCGATTTCCCGGATGCTCGGTGGATAGCCACGGGTCGTGACTGAGGTGCGGATGACGTCGAGGATGGTCCGCTGGCGTTCGGTCAGGGTGGTGTCGAGCCGGCCGGCGGACTGAGCGCCGGGAAGGTGGGCGGTGCCGTCCGGAGTATCGCTGCTGTCGCTCATGACGTCGAATTTAACCGACCCTGCGCCATTGATCAAACATGTGTTCGAGATTTGACCCGTCGGCGTGTCGGCGCAGGGCGGGCCTTCTGGTTTGGCCGCGGCTCGCGAAACCGAACTTGTCGGTGGGGCGTCGTATCGTTCACAACAGTTCGATCACATGTTCTATCAATCGAACGCATGAGCGATATAGTCGAACATAAGAGCGAACCGCTTCGAACGGAAGGAACCGCCATGGCAATCATCACCCGCGAATACCCGACCGACGTCGTTGTCCGCACGGTGCGGCAGCGCCAGGACATGCTGCGCGCGCAGCGCTCGCGTCGACGTTCGGGGCAACAACGCCCGCTCACCGGTCGGCCTCCCGGCACGGCATTTCGTCACCGCGGGACCGGCGTCCTGATGTCACGCGCCTCGCACCGCCCGCGGCCGATCACGCCGTTCACCACGGTGATGTTGGCGTTGCTGGCGGCTGGCATCACCGTATGGCTGGGGTTGATCGCGCAGTTCGGTTCGGCGGCCCAACCTGCCGCGGCTGTGCCCGGTGACCTGGCCGTGGTTCGTGTTCAGTCCGGTGAGTCAATTCAGCAGGTAGCCCGGCGGGTGGCTCCCGACGCGCCGGTCGGCGCGGTGGTCGAGCGTATTCGCGAGTTGAACAAGTTGCCGTCGGTGGCGTTGGACGCCGGGCAGACGTTGATCGCCCCGGTCGGCTGAGGTCGCCCGGTGAACGCCATCGGCACCGCACCCGGGCGTCCGTGGACGACGCAGGTAGGCTCAAAGCCGTTCGATGCGGTCGATTGTCGGTGCGGCGAAGGAGCGGTGATGCACTGTCCGTTCTGCCGGCATCCGAATTCGCGCGTCGTCGATTCCCGGGAAGCCGACGAGGGTCAGGCGATCCGGCGGCGCCGGTCCTGTCCTGAATGCGGACGCCGGTTCACCACAGTCGAGACCGCCGTCCTGGCGGTGGTGAAACGCAGCGGTGTGACCGAACCGTTCAGTCGCGAGAAGGTCATCAAGGGTGTTCGGCGGGCGTGCCAGGGTCGGCAGGTGGACGACGATGCGCTGTATCTGTTGGCGCAAAAGGTTGAAGACACGGTGCGGGCCACCGGTTCTCCGGAGGTGCCCAGCCATGAGGTCGGGCTGGCGATACTCGGACCACTTCGCGATCTGGACGAGGTCGCTTACCTACGCTTCGCGTCGGTTTACCGTTCGTTCTCGTCGGCCGACGATTTTGAGCGTGAGATCGAGGCACTGCGTGAACACCGCTCGTCAGCAAGCGGGAATTAGGTTTTCGCCAGTTCTCAGGTGGCGCTGCGGGTGTCGGCGTCTATCGCATCGAGGACTGCGACCTTGGTGTCCGTCGGTCCGCTGAGTGAATTCTTGCTGACGCCGGTCTGCAACAGTTGGCGGATCGCATCTCGGTCGTAGACCGCAGGCGGAGTCGAATCGATGAATTCCTGTACCACTTCAACGAAGCGGGCTGGGTCGTCGTGAAATGGGAAATGCCCGGAGCCTTTGAAGATCTCCAACCGTGACCCGGGCATCGCAGTATGGGCCAACTCGCCATGTGCGGCAGGGATTACCGAATCACGTGAGCCCCAAATCAATTGCACGGGAATGGATTCGGTCAAATAACATCGGTCCAGCATGGTCACCACCTGACCTCGCCAGTCGACCACCGCGCGCAGCGTCCGGGCAAATGCTGATGACGCGCGAGGCTCGGGAAGGTCATTGAGAACACGCAACATGTCAGGCAGGTCGCGCCCGATGCCGGTCGAACCGAGCAGCGCGCCGCCGATTCGGCCCAACATCTGAAGAGTGGGCAATACCAACGGAATTCGCAGCAACGCCAGCGCCTCGGTGCCCATCGGCAAGGCTGCGATCCGCAGCACGACATTGACATCCTTGGTGACCCCGCCGGAGCCGACCAACACCAGCCGCTCCACCAATTGTGGGAACTGGTAGGCGAATTGCATGGCTACGCCGCCGCCGAGCGAGTGACCGATGACGGTCACGCGTTCGATGTCCAGGACACTGAGCAAATCGCGCATGCCGTTGGCGTAGGCGGCCACCGAATAGTCAGCCCGCGGCTTGTCGGACTTGCCGTGGCCGAGCAGATCGGGGGCGATGACCGTGTATCGCTGCGCGAGACGCTCCTGGATCGTGTTCCACGTCGTGGAGTTGTCACCGATACCGTGGATCAGCAGGATGGCCGGACCGGATCCCGCTGCCCGGAATGCCCGCCGGTAGCCGTGGATGGTGCGGTACTCAAGCGTCGGTGTCGTCTCTCGCACGCTGTGCAAGGTGGTCTTACGGTCGGTCATGGTCCCCACTCCTCGCCAGCAGTGCCATGACGGCTCTGGTGCTGAGTCCGCCGAGCGGGAACTCCCAACTGCTACGGGCGTGCACCGCCGATACCGTCATCGCCGTCCGGGGATTCCGTTGATCCATCACCGGCCTGCTGAGCGAGGAACTGCTCGAATTGGGCGCCGAGTTCATCGCCACTGGGCAGTTCTTCGTCACGTGCCAGCAACGATCTGTTCTCCTGAGCAGCGACGAACGCATCGTACTGTTGTTCCAGGGCCGTCACCACTTGAGCGACTTCCGAGCTCGCCTCCACCTGGTCACTGATCTTGCTGTAAACCTCGGCGCCGGCCTCCGACAAGGCCTGCAGCGGGATACTCAGTGCAGCAATTCGCGACACCTCGGCCAGCAATGTCTCGGCGGCCTGCGGGTAGGCGGTCTGCGCCAGATAGTGCGGGACGTGCACGGTGAAACCCAACGCTTCGTGACCGTGCTGGCTGAGCCGGTATTCCAGCAAGTTGGACACACTTGCCGGCACCTGCACCTCGCCCACCCACGGCTGATGCTCGGCGATCAACTCTGTGTTGCTGGCGTGCGCGGTCATGCTGATCGGCCGGGTGTGGGGGACCGCCATCGGGATCGCACCGAGGCCGATGACCTGACGGACACCGAGCCGCTCTGCCAGCAGACGCACGGCGGTGATGAAGCGTTCCCACTTCAGATCCGGCTCGAGGCCGGCGAGCAGCAGGAACGGTGTGCCCGCAGTGTCGTGCAGCGCGTAGAGGTTCAGTTGGGGATCGTCGTACTTGGTGAAATGGTCTGTGGTGAAGGTCATCAGCGGACGACGTGACCGGTAATCGAGCAACTCGTCAATGGCGAACGAGGCGACCAGTTCGGTGTCCAGGGTGTTCTTCAGGTGTTCGGCGGCCAATCGAATGGCGTGCCCTGCGTCGGAGAAGCCTTCGAGCGCATGAATCATCACCGGACCGCGACCATCTGCGGCGGACAGCTGCGGTGCGGGGAACTCCAGCTCGTACATCCCGCTCTGTTCGGGCTGGTACTGGCGGCCGCGCGGCGACTGCTCGGTCGGGTTCTCCGGGTGCAACTGTTCGTCGGTCCCGTTGTGCTCACTCACGTTGACACTCCTTGCCTGGCGGTGGGCCACGTAGCCGTTGGGGAATGCCCGGTGCCTTGTGCGGCACATCGACGACGTGTCTCTTTACCAGTGTCGCGCATTCTCGCGGTCTTGACTGTGCCGCCCCTTTGGAATCGGCGGCGTGCCGAGTGCTGCTGCCGATATACCCATCGGGCAAGATCGGAGGATGCGCAGTCGTCGGCTTGTGGTCACCGGATTGGTGGCGCTCGTGGCCACTTCGTGCAGCGCACAGCCGATTCACCCCGAACCCCGTCTGACCGCCGGCGGGGTCATCGAGGCGGGGTCGCTGACCGCGGTACCGGTGAAGCCGGACGCGCGGATCGGCGCGGTCTTTCTCGACAGCAAGTCAGAGCACACCTGCACCGGCGCGGTTCTCGACTCATTGGCCGGTGACCTGATCATCACCGCGGCGCATTGCCTGGACTCGTCGGCGGACTCGTACTTCGCGCCCGGTTACGCGGGTTCCGGCAGCCCGGCTGAGTTCTGGCACGTCGACGCGGTGTATTTGGACCCGCGGTGGGTGAACCGGCACGACCCAGCGGCCGATTTCGCTATTGCACGGGTCGGCCACGGTGATTCAGCGCCGGCCATCGGCACATTGGAAGAGCACGCAGGCGGCGGCTTCGTGCTGGGCGCTGCGCCCGGCCCGGACGAGACCATCCAGGTCATGGGCTATCCGTCGGGCGACGGCGGCGTTCCGGTCCGATGTAGCGGTGCCACGGCCCGGGCGGAGCAGGGGTTCCCTTCAGTTCGATGCCCGGGTCTGGTCGACGGCACCAGCGGCTCACCGTGGATCGCCGGCTCCGAGGTCAGGGGGGTGGTCGGGGGTTTCCAGAGCGGCGGATGCGCCTTCAACGACCTGTCCTATTCGGCGCCGTTCGACATCCAGATCAGGGTGCTGTACCAGCGGGCGCTGCAAGGCGGCGCGGCTGATCAGGCCACCGGCGCACCTGACGACGGTTGCGGCGGCTAGCAGCGAGGCGCAAGCCGCGCGTTGAGGCGGTAGTCGGGCCTAGGCCCTGAACTGGTTCAGCGCGCGGAGCTTGTTCATCACGTCGAGCGCGGCCACCTTGTAGGCCTCGGAGAACGTCGGATAGTTGAACACCGCGTCCACCAGGTACTCGACCGTCCCACCGCACCCCATCACGGCCTGCCCGATGTGCACCAACTCGGTGGCATTGGTGCCGAAGATGTGAACGCCCAGCAGTTTTAGGTCTTCGGTGGAGACCAGGAGCTTGAGCATGCCGTACGAGTCGCCGGCGATCTGGCCGCGAGCCAGTTCGCGGTACCGCGAGATGCCGACCTCGTAGGGGATCGAGTCCTTGGTCAGCTCGACCTCGGTGGCACCGACGTAGGACACCTCGGGAATTGAGTAGATGCCGATGGGTTGCAGCTGCATCATGCCCTTGGTGGGCTCGCCGAACGCGTGATAGGCCGCCAGCCGACCCTGCTCCATCGAGGTCGCTGCCAAGGCAGGGAAGCCGATGACATCGCCGACCGCATAGATGTGATCGACCTTGGTACAGAAGTTGTCGTCGACGAAGATCCGGCCCCGGTTATCGGACTCCAGTCCTGCGCGGGGCAGGTCGAGGTGATCGGTCTGGCCTTGGCGGCCTGCCGAGTACATCACCGTTTCGGCCGGGATCTGCTTGCCGCTGGCCAGCGTCGTGACGGTCCCGGCGGCACCGACATGGACCCCGGTGACCTCCTCGCCGAACCGGAACGTCACCGCCAGGTCGCGCAGGTGGAACTTGAGGGACTCCACGATCTCCGGATCGCAGAAATCCAGCATGGAGTCACGCTTTTCCACCACGGTCACCTTGGTACCCAGCGCGGCGAACATCGATGCGTACTCGATGCCGATGACACCCGCGCCGACCACCACCATCGAGGTGGGCAGCGATTTGAGGTCCAGGATGCCGTCGGAGTCCAGCACCCGCTCTTCGTCGAACTCGACTCCAGCGGGGCGGGCCGGAATGGTGCCGGTGGCAATCACGATGAAATGGCCACGGACAGTGACGAGTTCGGCTCGATTGGGGTCCTCGACGACGATGGTGTGGTCGTCCTGGAACCGGCCGTGGCCGGTGTACAGCTCGATGCGGTTGCGCATGAGTTGCGAGCGGACCACGTCGATTTCCTTGCCGATGACGTGCTGGGTGCGTGCCAGCAGATCGGCCGGGGTGATCTTGTCCTTGACGCGATAGCTGGCGCCGTATAGCTCCCGCTGGCTCATCCCGGTCAGGTACACGACCGCTTCGCGCAGCGTCTTGGACGGGATGGTGCCGGTGTTGACGCAGACACCGCCCAGCATCCTGCCGCGCTCGATGACGGCGACAGATTTACCGAGCTTGGCAGCGGCGATCGCCGCACGTTGCCCGCCGGGACCCGAACCGATGACGACGAGGTCGTACTCCTGCGTGGAACCCATGACTGCCAGATTTACACGGCCCGGGCTCACGCGCATCCCGACCATGCCGAACAACACGCAAACGCATAGATGCACCGGAGAGTTATCCACAGATCCAACTTGATTCACAGCCGGGCTGATCGGCCGGTTTCCTCGCCGATACCTGACGGAACCCACTGCGAGGTTCTGTACATGACAACTTCCAATTCAGCTTTCGACTTCCACCTCAACCGACCCGGCGCGTTGATCGCCGCGATACCGGCGGTGCTCGGCTTCGTTCCAGAGAAGTCGTTGGTGCTCGTCACGGTCATCGCGGGGGAGATGGGCGCAGTGATGAGGGTCGACCTGTCCGAATCCCTGACCGATGGTCTGGACCATCTCGCCGACATGGCGGCCGCAGGGTCTGCGGATGCGGTCATCGCAGTGGTCGTCGACAAGGACGGGATCGATTGCTCGATGTGTGTGGATGCCTACCGCACGCTGAGCCGTGAACTCGGGGCGTCATTGGGCGATCAAGGCATCGAGTTGTACGGCATGCACGTGGTGGACCGCGTCGAAGCCGGCGGTCGGTGGCAGTGCGCTGACACTTGTGGCAATGCCGGAATCGTCGAAGATCCGGCCTCATCACCGGTGACCATGGCAGCTGTCCTCGATGGCCGACGGCTGTATGCGCGCCGTTCCGAGTTGGTGGAGGTGATCACCACCACCGACGTGAACCGCACTGAATCGCTGCGTGGCCCGATCGAAAAGTATTCGGAGACAATGAATTATGTTGATCGCGACGATGCAGAGGTGCGCGCGGACGTCGAGCATGCCATGGCGTGCGCGGAGCGGGTCGGTGCAGGGGGCAACCTGACCGGCACGAACCTGGTGCGGCTGGCATGCACCGTGCGGGACACCCGGGTACGCGACACGTTGTACGGGTTGGCGGTTGGTGAGGACGCCGGTGCCGCAGAGTCACTATGGGCGCTGCTGAGCCGCACGCTTCCAGAACTGTGGCGCATCGAAGCGCTTGTGCTGCTGGCGTTTTCGGCGTACGCGCGCGGTGACGGGCCACTCGCCGGAGTGTCCCTTGAGGCGGCACTCGGGATCGACCCCAAGCATCGAATGGCAAGCATGCTCGACACAGCCCTGCAAACCGGGATGCGCCCTGACCAGATACGCCAACTGGGGCTCACCGGTTATCGGCTGGGCAATCGCCTCGGTGTGAACATGCCGCCGCGACGGACGTTCGGCCGGTCGGCGTGAGCGCGCTAGACCTTCTCCACCTTCACGGCATGCGCCATATGGTGCGGCAATTCGACCTGCTCATGCCCGGGGATGACGATCATGACGCCGCCGTGGTCGGTGACCTGGACGGTGACGCGCGCGTTCGGCACCACGCCGGCATCCTTGAGCCGGGCGATCAGCTCGATGTCGCCCTGAACGTGTTCGGTGAGCTGTCGGACCCGGACCGCGACCGGGAATCCGACGGGCAGTTCGGTGAGCCGGATCAGGCTGACGTCTGCGTCGCTCGACGGCATCACCCCGAGTTCGGACAGGCCCGGAATTGGATTGCCGAAGGGGGAGGTGGTCGGGTTGTCCAGGACCTGCACCAGACGCCGCTCGACGTCCTCGCTCATCACGTGCTCCCAGCGGCAAGCCTCGGCGTGCACTTCCTCCCACGGCAGGCCGATGACGTCGACCAGTAGGCGTTCGGCCAGCCGGTGTTTACGCATCACCGATACCGCCAGCGAGCGGCCCTTCTCGGTCAATTCCAGGTGCCGGTCACCGGCGACGTGCAGCAGTCCGTCGCGTTCCATCCGCGACACGGTCTGGCTCACGGTCGGTCCGCTCTGCTCGAGCCGCTCGGCAATACGCGCACGCAGCGGCACCACGCCCTCTTCTTCGAGGTCGTAGATCGTCCGCAGGTACATCTCAGTCGTGTCGATCAGATCGTTCATGCCAAACCTTCCAGGCCTCTGCTAAGGCTCAGCTTACCGGTTTGACCGCCTGAACTGGGTTCCAACATCGCCGTACGCGGTGTGATTCGCGCGGCGCGCACGGCACCCACAAATGCGCGGTGCCCGCCGGTAACTACCGGCGGGCACTACGTGTTCGGTTGGGTCAGTTCTGGATGTTGCTCAGCTCGCGGTGTCGGACTACTCGCTCAGCTCGCGGTGTCGGACTGCTCGCTCAGCTCGCGTAAGCCCGCAGGCGCTCGGCCCGCTCACCGTGACGCAGCTTCACCATCACCTCGCGCTCGATCTGGCGAACGCGCTCGCGGGACAGGCCGAACAGCTTGCCGATCTGATCGAGGGTGCGCGGCTGGCCGTCGTCCAGCCCGAAGCGCAGGCGGATCACCTGTTGCTCACGCTCGTCCAGGGTGGCCAGCACGTGCCGGATGTCGGTGTGCAGCAACTCGGAGATGACGGTGTTCTCAGCGGACAGCGCCTCGGAGTCCTCGATGAAATCGCCCAGCGGGGCTTCCTCATCAGTGCCGACCGGCATGTCCAGGCTCACGGGATCGCGGCTGTGCTCCAGCAGATCGTTGATCTTCTCCACCGGAATACCCGACTCTTCAGCCAGTTCCTCGTCCGTGGCCTCGCGGCCCAGGTTCTGGTGCATCTCGCGCTTGATCCGGGCCAGCTTGTTGACCTGTTCGACCAGGTGCACGGGCAGACGGATGGTGCGGCTCTGGTCTGCCATGCCGCGGGTGATGGCCTGACGGATCCACCAGGTGGCGTAAGTCGAGAACTTGAAGCCCTTGGAGTAGTCGAACTTCTCCATGGCGCGGATCAGGCCGAGGTTGCCTTCCTGGATCAGGTCTAGCAGCGGCATGCCGCGACCGGTGTAGCGCTTGGCCAGTGACACCACAAGGCGCAGGTTTGCTTCCAGCAGGTGCCGCCGGGCGGCTTCGCCGTCCCGTACCACGGCAGCAAGATCACGCTTACGGTTGTCGCCGAGCCGCTTCTTGGTCTCCAACAGATGCGCGGCGTACAGCCCGGCTTCGATTCGTTTGGCCAGCTCCACTTCATCTTCGGCGTTGAGCAACGCGGTCTTGCCAATACCGTTCAGATACACACGCACCAGGTCGGCGGCTGGGCTCTGGGCGTCAAGGTCGGTATCGATACGGCTTGTGGTGGCATTTGCCATTGCGGCCTCCTGCTCGGCTCGAACTGTCAATTGGTTCAACGCCGAAGGTGGTGCGGAAGTTCCCGAAGTTCCTTACGCCCATGCCGTCTGACCTGCGGTTTTGCCGAACTGACCTGAGAATGTCCTTAGAAAGGCAAAAGAATGACGCTCAGGGTTCGGGATCGCTGTCGATGACGGGGTGCCGTTCCTCCAGGGCCGGCCTGTCGGCGGTCGGGAACAGCGGTGTGCGGCGGACGGCCTCGTATCGGCGCGGTTCCTCGGCGCTGCGGGGCGGCCGGTCATTGGCGATCAGGACAGCGATCCAGGGCAGGGGGATGGAGGCCACCAAGATGGCCAGCGAGATCAGCCCGTTGTGCCAGAGGCCGTAGGCCCCAGCGGCCAGGATCAACGCCGGAATCCGGAACGACATGATGGTCAGATACTTGCGGACGCGTGCGCGATGCTGCTCCTCGTATGCGGGTGCAGCACGAGTGATGAGCACCGGCCGACCGTCGTCGTCGAAACTCAGCTCGGGGCCGTGTTTCATACTTCTACTGTCCCACATCTGACCGGGTGCTGCGCCGGCCAACCTCGGCCGAGCTGAACATCTACAGAAGCATGGCGCACAATGGATGTCATGCAGACCGACACCCTCGAACGCACTGATTCCGATGAACAGGTCGACGACGGTACGGATGACGACCGCCCCAAGCATTTTCACTACGTCAAAAAGGACAAAATCGCCGAGAGCGCGGTCATGGGGACCCATGTCGTTGCGCTCTGCGGTGAGGTGTTTCCGGTGACCAAGTCGCCCAAGCCCGGGTCGCCGGTCTGCCCGGACTGCAAGCGGATCTACGAGCAGCTCAAGAAATAGCCGCCTCAAGAAATAACCGCTGAGTCCTGCGGCGCGGTGTCGCTCTGGGCGCCGTTGAGCGATTCGGCCTTTTCTCCGATCCATTCGCGTAGGCGCCTGGCATGGGTGTCCGGCGCTGGCCACTCCTCCTGGATGGCGGCATTCAGTTCTGCACCGATCATGATCGAGAAGCCCAGCATGAACGCGAACAGCAGGAATGCGATCGGTGTCGCGAGTGCGCCGTAGGTGTAGCCCGTCCCGGTGATCCAGGTGAGGTAGATACGCAGCCCGACGGTCGCGATCATGAACACCACGGTTGCCAGCACGGCGCCGAGCACCAGTCGATGGGTGGGCAGCGGCGCGGGCAGCGACACCCGGTAGAGCGCGGTCACCGCGAGCGTCACGCCCAGCACCAGTATTGGCCAGTAGGCGTATTGCAGTGCGTTGGACCAGCTTTGGGGGATGTGCTCGGCCACCTTCGCCGGGCCGATGGCAATCAGTGGCGCGGTCGCGATGACGAAACCGAGCATCACCACATACAGACCCAACGCGTAGAACCGCTGACGCACCGGGTGCCTCAACAGCGTCTGGTCGTGGGCTTCGACGACCGAATCGACGAACGACGAGATCGCTGACGAGCCCGCCCACAGCGAGATGACGAAGCCGAGCGACACCACCTCGCCTCGCGCCCCGGCCGCGATATCGCCGATGGTCGGTTGGATGATCTCGGTGACCACATTGGGCGAGAAGAAGCTGCTGGCCGTCCGGATCAACCGTTCCTGGATGGCCGGCAGCGTCTGCGGACCGAACAGCGGAGCCACGTACGCAAGGCTGCCCAGCAAACCCAACAGGAGGGGCGGCAGTGACAACGCCGACCAGAAAGCCGCCTGGGCCGACTCGGCGAATATCGAGTCGTCCCAGCTCTTGGTCAGGGTTCGTCGGAAAACGCGCCAAATGTGGTGGCGTGAAGGTTTGATCGGCTGTGGCTGGTCACTCATGACCAGTCAGCATTACCGAAACGACGCCACTAGTCGCGCATTACCGCCCCGCGGGTCCCTCAGGACTCCGCGCTAACCTCCAACACAGCCGCCAACGCGACCAGCTTGGCTTCGTGTTCGTTGGCGTGGTGTTGGCAGAAGAGAAGTTCGGCGCCCGATGACAGCTTGGCGCGGACGCGGGCGGCAGCGCCGCACCGATCGCAGCGGTCAGCCCGGGTCAAAGTGGGGCTGGTCAGAGTTGCGCTCATGAGCTCCTCCGTATCTGCTCGTCGCCGCCGTGGGCGCTGTGCCAGTTACACATCTCTACTCTCTCAGACGTTTTCGAGAACGGCCTTGTTCCCGGGCCATTCACGGGTGTGTCGTGTCTCACGCAACCTTCCGTTTGCCGTGGGGCCGTATCTAGGGCAGTGTCAGCGCCGCTTATGCGGCCCGGCACGCTGTTGGTATGAGCCCGACGCCGACGGTGCTGGTGCACCTCTGCAGTGCCGACGATTGGCGCGATGCTTTGGCCGTCGGCGAACGTCGCCCGGATTCTCTGGATGATGTTGGATTCGTTCATCTTTCGGCTCCGCAGCAAGTGCACCTGCCCGCAAACCGGCTGTACGCCGGACGTCGGGACCTGGTGCTGTTGGTGTGCGATCCGGCGTTGCTTGAGGCGCCTGTTCGCTGGGAGCCTGGGGTACCCGACGATTCCGCGGCCATGCTGTTCCCGCATTTGTACGGTGCCCTGCCTGTTTCGGCCGTGAGAAATATCACCGCATATCTGCCGGGTGCGGACGGTCGGTTTGCTGAGCTGCCGGCTGACTTCGGGGCCTGAATGGCATCGCGACGGGCTCTGGCGGAACGCCACCCTTAGTGCATAACGCAGCGAAAAGCCAGTCAATATTCTGTGAATATACTTTCCACTGACTGGGAAGGTTACCTGGATCACAGCAAATCGGCTGACACCATCACGCGCGTAAATACTCCGGAGATGGTGAGGGCATGTTCAACCACGTACAGAATGGCAGCGCGGTCGGTTCACGGCGTCGGCGCTCCACGAAATGGAAGGGCCTTGGGGTTGCACTGACCGCCGGTGCCTTCTTTGTCATGTCGGCCCTGCCCGCCTGGGCCGCCGAGATGATGACGATGACGTTTGTGCGTCACGGTCAGTCCTACGGCAACTTGTCAGGGTTCATCGATACCTCGACGCCGGGTCCGGTGCTGACCCCGCTGGGTCAGCAACAGGCACGGAACATCGTCAGCGTCCTGGGCGACAACAACTACGACGCCATCTTCGCCTCGACCATGGTGCGCACCCAGCAGACGGCAACGCCTATGTCCCAGTACCTCGGTCTGCCCATTCAGGTTCTTCCGGGCCTGCAGGAGATCGAGGCCGGCAACTACGAAGGCACCCCGGAGGCAAACTCTCTCCAGGGCTACTTGGTCGCTCCGATCCAGTGGCTGACCGGTCAGGGGCAGGGCATCAACGCCCGGATCCCCGGGTCCATCGATGGCAATGAGTTCGAGTCTCGGGTCAACGGTGCGCTGCAGACCATCTATGACAACGGCGATCGCAACCCGATCGTGTTCTCGCACGGCGGCACCATCATGTTCTGGACCATGATGAACGTCGACAATCTGAGCCTGAGCGACAAGCTCGCGCTATTCGCCACCCATCCGTTGACCAATACCAGCTACGTGGTGGTCGCGGGCAACCCCGAAGATGGCTGGACGCTGGTCAACTGGGACGGCAAGCAGATCTCCCCGGAGAAGACGTTCGGTGCAGTGGTGGAGATGCAGGTCCGCACGTTGAGCCGGCAGTTGGCCGCCGCCGGTCATCAGGTGACTGATGCGCTGGCCACCGGTGACCTGACCCAGATTGCGACGGCTATCAACCACAGCGTTGCCGATGCGTCGTTCTCGTTCACCAAATTCAATCGGGCCGTGAACGCCGAGGTCATCAAGCAGGTCAACGAGGCCGTTGACAACATCAAGACCGCGCTGACGCCGAAGACCGCAGACGCGACTTCGCCGGCCGCCACCTCGTCGATCAGTGCCGCGGCGACCCAGGTGAGTGCCGCAGCGGCTCCGGCCACCAGCATGCTCAAGCTATTGAGCGCTCCGGTCGCGGCAGCGCAGACGCCGTCCGATTCTGCCGGCACCGTGAAGTCTCAAATGCAGGAACAGGTCTCCGAAGTCGCGACCAAGGTTGAGAAGACGAAGACTGACCTGACCAAGGCCGTCGAGACCACTGTGGACGCGACCAAGGTTGACGCGGCCAACACTGACACGGCAACGGCTGATGCGGCCAAGGCTGACGCGACCAAGAGTGCAAAGGCCAACGGCGACAAGGCGAACGCCACCCGTCAGCAGTTACGCAAGGCCGTGCAGGGGGCTGCCGATCGTGTTGCCGCGGCGACCAAATCGGCCGACTCCGGTGCAAGCATCACGAAGAAGTCGCAGAACTCCGGTACCTCGAGCCCGGCTGGCAAGCGGGCCGGCAAGGCTGCGGCGCATGCTGCTGCTGGTGCCGGAAGTGCCAGCTGACAATTCGCGGTCAACGCAAGCGAATCGGCCCCCGTCGGATTGATGGGGGCCGATTTGTCATCGGCCGGGTAGGTAGGCGTCGACTTCGATTTCGATCAGTAGGTCCGGTGCGATCAATGCCGAGACCTCGACCATCGTGGCTGCGGGGCGGATATCACCGAACACCTCTGCGTGCACTGCACCCAGGTCGCGCCATTGGCTGATGTCGGTGACGTACATCCGGGTGCGGATCACATCGGACATTTCCGCCCCGGCCTGGCGCAGCGCAATTTCGATGCGCCGCAATGCTTCCCGCGCCTGCTCTGCCATGGTGTCGCCCGGTGCGGTGGTGCCGGAGACCGCGATCAGGGGGCCGATCCGGACCGCACGGGCATACCCCACCTGGTCTTCGAATGGTGACTCCGAGGACACCGTGATTCGGGAATCGCACATGATGGTCTCCTCCGAAGTTCGGTCGCGGCACCCGGGTCCGGGAAACCCTGAAGTGCCACCGAAGTTGTTCTGGCGCTGGGGCAGTCGCAATCTACCGGTCAGTGCGGTCGATGTGGATCCGAAGCGGGCAGCCAGGTTTCCGGGTCGGCCGGCAGCGCGGTGACGTCATGGGTCAGCGCGTCGATCACCGCGTGCAGTGTTGTGTTGTCGTCATCGCGCCGCCAGACCAGCGACCATGTCCACAGTGGCATTGGCGCGATAATCTCGCGCTGGATCAGATCACCCGGTAGCGCGGCCGTCTGGCCTTTCGGATTGTTCAACACCGGAACGCGCAGCCGGCGTACATGCTCGAAGAACGCTGGGCCTGTGACTCCGCCGTCGTCGACGCGAATCAGCTTGGCACCCGTCTCGGCGGCGAACTGTTCGCCGTAGCGGTTCCAGGACGACCAACTACCGATATCGGCATCGATCAGTACGACAGTGTCCTGGGCGGCGACCGGCGTCGGGTCACCTCCCGTGCACAGCGCATACAGTCGATCGACGCCGATCAGTCGCGCATCGAGTTCCAGGGAGTCCAGGTCGTCCTGCAGTACCCAGCAGATCGCCAGGTCGAGGCTGTTGTCGGCGACTCGAGCGGCATGGGCGTGGGACGGCATGATCCAGGTGTCGACGTGCAGTTGGGCCACGCCGGCACAGCGTTCGGCAAGGTCTTTCGGGCGCCAGTTGACGTAGCCGATCCTGATGGGCTCGGATCGGGCCAATCCCTGTGCACGCCTTCGTAATTCGTCCGACTGCTCGACCAGCGCACGGACGTGGGGCAGCAGTGCGGCACCTGCCGCGGTCAGTGTGACGGTACGGCGGTCGCGGTCGAATAGGCGCACCTTCAAGTCGCGCTCGAGCACCTTGATCTGCTGGGACAGCGACGGGCCGGCAATGTGCAGACGATCGGCCGCGCGGCTGAAATTGAGTTCCTCGGCCACAGTCATGAAGTACCGCAGCTGCCGAAGCTCCATTCGGCCAGCCTAAGCCAGTGCGAGGCGATGCCTATCAACAAGGAGCAAGAAAGTTGCACCGACGTGAAGTATGCGGCGATGTCACTGCGTTGATGACATACGAACACCCCAACCGTCCGTACAGATGTTCCCGATCAAAGGATTTGAACAATGAACACTCAACCTGTTGCAGTGATCACCGGTGCCTCGCAGGGTATCGGCGCCGGCCTGGTCGAGGGCTACCGGAAGCTGGGCTACGCCGTGGTGGCCAATTCGCGGACCATCGATCAAAGCGACGATCCCATGGTGTTGGCCATTCGCGGCGATATCGCCGAGCCGGGCCTAGGCCAGCGTCTTGCTGACGCGGCCCTGGAGCGGTTCGGGCGGATCGACACGGTGGTCAACAACGCGGGCATCTTCATCGCCAAGCCGTTCACCGACTACACCGATGAGGATTTCGCCGCGATCGCCGGAGTCAATCTGCGTGGCTTCTTCGAGCTGACGCGCGCAGCGGTGACCGCGATGCTGGCCGAAGGGCAAGGCGGCCACGTGGTCAACATCTCCACCAGCCTGGTCGACCACGCACTGTCCTCCGTGCCTTCGGCGCTGGCATCGCTGACCAAGGGCGGTCTGAATGCGGTCACCAAGTCGCTGGCCATCGAATTTGCGCAGCGCGGTATCCGGTCGAATGCCGTTGCGTTGGGCATCATTCAGACGCCGATGCACGATCCGTCGACTTACGAGGCCTTGGCGCAACTGCACCCGGTCGGACATATGGGCAGTGTCGACGATGTCGTCGACGCGGTGCTGTATTTGGAGAACGCACGTTTCGTCACCGGCGAGGTTCTGCATCTGGACGGTGGTCAAAGTGCCGGACACTGACATCGTGAAGGACGCCATGAAGGGCGTCCTGGACGCTTGGAAGGCGGCCATCGACGCGCAGCAGCCTACCCAATTGTGGGACGTGTTCACCGAGGGCGCCATCTTTCAGGGGCTGCGACCGTATAGCGTCGGCCGCCAAGGGGTTCTCGACTATTACGCCAGCCAGTCGCCCGGGATGACAGTGGAGTACGAAATTCTCCAAGCCGTGTGTTGTCGCCCCATCGGACGCTCGGATATGTCCGTGCCGACTTCGACTTCCCGGATCGCCCGACAGTCAGGGCATTCCTCGGCGTGGTGATCGAGCGGACCACCGAGCGCTGGCAGATCGCGTACTACCAGGCTTCCAAGCTCGACTGACAACTTCATCAGGACTGAGCGCCCCGGCGGACCTCCCGCCGGGGCGCTCAGCGCAGTACCCGCACCGGGACGTTGTGCCAGCCGATGACGTTGGTCATGGCCACCCGCTGGAGCCCGTCCCGCCGGATCTCATAGCGCGGCATGAAGTCCAGCAGTCGGTCGAGTGCGGCAATGCTCTCCATGCGGGCCAGCGCGGCGCCGAGGCAACTGTGCGTGCCGTAGCCGAGTCCGAGGTTCTGGGCCTGGCTGCGGTCGCGGGTGATGTCGAACGTGTCGGCGCCCGGGAAGGCGCGCTCGTCCCGGTTGGCTGCGCCGAGGCACAGCAGCACCGGGTTGCCGGACGGGATGGTTTCACCATGCAGCTCAACGTCTTTGAGCGTGTACCGAACCAGGTACTGAGCGGGCGCTTCCCAGCGCAATAGTTCCTCGACGGCTGCTGGGATCAGACTGCGATCGTCGTGCAGTTGTTGCCATTGATCCGGATGATCGGCGAACGTCACCACCGCATTGCCTACCAACTTGGTCACCGTCTCGGCCCCGGCGCCGCCGAGCATGGAGGCGAACGCGGTGATCTCTATGTCGTCCAGCTTGGTCATCTCGCCATCGCGTTCGAGCTCGACAGCGATCAGATCGCTGATCATGTCGTCCTGCGGCGCGGCCCGGCGGTCCTGAATGATGTTGTAGTACATCAGCCCGGTCTCAATGCTGGCCTGCAGGCCCGCCTCCGGCATCTCGACCTTGCCGTATTCGCGTTCGAGCGATTTATCCAGCAGCAGCCGGACCTGCTGACGCAGTTCAGGTGGCACGCCGAGCATCTGGGTGATGACCTCGACCGGGAACAGTGCCGAAAAGTCTTGCACCACATCGAAATCGTCGGGATTCGCCGCGGCAAGGAACCGGTTGATCTGCGTCATCACAGTCTGGCGCTGCCGCTCGATGGCCCGCGGCGTGAACACCTTGTTGACCAGGCTGCGCATCCGCCGGTGATCCGGCGGATCCATCATGATGATCAGCGGTGGCACGGGCTCGCCGGACTGCACCATCTGCAGATCGACACCGCGCGACGACGAAAACGTCTCGGTGTCCTTGAGCGCAGCGGAAACATCGGCGTGCCGTGTCAGCGCGTAGAAGTCATAAGTCGGGCTGTAGTAGACGGGTGCCTCGTCGCGCATCCGCCGGTAGGTGGCGTACGGCGCGTTGAAGTAGTCGTCTGAGAACGGGTCGAAAATTACCTGCGATGTGGTCACTGAGACTCCCGAGCGGTCATCGTGTCGGACAGGGTTGACAGTAACTCCAACCTGCTGTGATAGTCAGCGATATTCGAAAACATCATTTTCGAAATAGTGCGAACTCAGGGCGGAGCAGCAGTGACCGATGAGCAGTCGCCGCCGGCGTGGAAGAACCCGATGGCGTGGCTTCCGCAGTCGATTGCTGACGCCGCGCTCTCCGGCAGCGGACCGGACAACGACATGGGGCGCGCGTGGACACATCTGCAGGAGCGGCTGGCCGCGGCGGAACGACTGGTGGCCACAACGTCGGTCAACCGGAACGGCCGTGACAGTGCAGCCGGGATGCGCCACCTGATGGTGTTGCTCGCGGTCGGCATCGACATGGCGCTGCGCGCGGAGCCCGACCCGATGCTGGCGGTCGTTCGCGCGAAGATGGACGACGTCGTCACATGGGGCCTGGAGTGCCCGGACTGCGTGTACTTCAACGCCAATCTGGCCTCGGGCGAGACCTACCGACTGTTCGGTAACAGGGGGACGGCCCGCTATGTGGGGCTGCAGACCCTGGACGGCATGGCCACCACCGACAGTCGGCTGGTCGACGAACTCGAAACGGACGCCGACGGCAACTTCGAGGTGATCCTGTCGGCCGATGAGCACCCCGGCAACTGGCTTCGACTGTCCGGCGATCGACCGGTGCTCACGGTGCGAAACTTCCTGTACGACTGGGATACTGAAACTCCCGCGACGCTTGACATCGAGCGTATCGGCCAGGTGAGCACGCCGCCGGAGCATGAGGTCAACGCCGACGCTGTGGTCGCCAGTGCGCTGTATGCGTTGGGGGAGTTCGTCTATGACAACTTGAAGTTCTTCCTCGACTTCGGAGCCATGGCACCCGCCAACGGTTTCCTCCCGCCGGCGGATATGAGTTCGATGGGTGCTGCGACCGAAAATCGGCCCGTAATAGCGCGTTTCGAGCTCGGAAGCGACGAAGCGCTGGTGCTGGAGTTCGAGCCGCCCGTTGGCGCCTATTGGAGCGTCTCGCTCGGCAACCCGTGGCTGGAGACCATCAACTACGGCAGGCACCAGTCCAGCCTCAACGGACACCAGGCGGTCGTCGACGCCGACGGAATGGTCCGATTCGTGCTCTCGCCTCGCGATCCGGGGGTGGCGAACTGGCTCGACACCGCCGGGCACAGTAACGGGGCGGTGTTGCTGCGTTGTGTGCGAACAGAATCCGCTCCGGTCCCGAGCACTCGGATCGTCAAGATAGACGAGGCGGTCGCGGCTCTGCCGCCGCACACCAGGATCACCTCGCCCGACGAACGCGCGCGCGTGATCGCGGCGCGCCGGCGCGCCGTTCACGAAAGGTTCTACCGATGACCATGGTTGCCGACGAACTCGAAGAGGGTGCACAGATCGCCACTGGGTTGGCCGACTTCGGATCCGACTACTACCGGGAAGGTCTCGAGCGAACCGTTGACGGGCTGAACACCGAGGCCGAACTCAACGACATGGGCCGGGTGATCCAACATGCCACCATCAGTAACGCCCTGATCCAGCGACTCAAGATTGTCGAGACCTATAAGCAGCACCCCGAGATCGACGACGAAGTGATCGGCGGGCCTGTGGTCATCCTCGGATTGCCACGCACCGGTACCACCGCGCTAGGGCAGCTCATCGCCAACGACCCGCAATTCCGCTCGTTGCGGACCTGGGAATCGCAGGCGCCGACACCGCCGCCAGAGGCGGCAACCCAGCATACCGACCCGCGGATCGCTGCGGCCGCCGAGGGTATCGCCATGATCAACACCATGTTTCCGGACTTCAACACCATGATGAGTTCGGATGCCGAGGCGGCGACTGAATGCCAAGACCTCATGGGAATGAGCTTTCGCACGT
The DNA here is from genome assembly GCF_029892685.1 of Mycobacterium sp. OTB74. GTDB lineage: Bacteria > Actinomycetota > Actinomycetes > Mycobacteriales > Mycobacteriaceae > Mycobacterium. The sequence continues at coordinate 61,849 of NZ_JARXVD010000018.1, forward strand.
ACCACTTCGATGGTGTCGTCCGAGTTCCCAGTTACACGGCGTGGTTGATGGACACGGACATGCGCGAGACCTACACGTTCCATCGTCAGGTGCTCAAGTTGTTGCAGTGGCGCTGCAAACCGAACCTGTGGCACTTGCGTACACCGGTGCACATGTTCGCCATCGACGCCTTCGTCGAGGCCTATCCGAACGCCAAATTCCTGTGGAGCCACCGTGATCCGGTAAAAGTTCTCGGGTCGGTATGCAGTCTGATCGGCTACGTGCGTAGCTGGAGTAGCGACCGCAGGGAACCCCATGAACTCGGCGCCGAACAGCTCGCGTGGTGGGCAAAGGGCGTCGGGCGCGCCATGGAGTTCCGAAAGAAGGTGGGCGACGACCGTTTTGTGGACGTTTCGTTCGCGGACCTGCAGCACGATTCGGTCAAGACCGTGGCCGATGCCTATGCCAAGCTGGGGCTGGAGTTGACCGATGCAGCGCGAAACAAGGTGCAGGCGTGGGCCGATGGGCACCAGCCCGGTCACCGCGGTACCCACGACTACGAACTTGCCGACTTCGGGCTCACCGAAGGACAGGTGCGCGAGGCGTTCTCCGAGTATCTCGCCGCCTACGACGCGAGTGCCTAGTGGCGGCCGCTATGGACTCTGCATCAACGGCCGGACGCAAGCGCCTCGAGCCCGACCCGCGGGTCCGAGCCGTGATCCTGACTGCCGCGGCCCGCATCATCCGGGCCGAGGGGGTGCCGGCGTTGAGCGTCGCGGCAGTGCTGGAACGAACGAAGCTGGGCACCAGGGCCTTCTACCGCCATTTCGACTCCAAAGATCAACTGCTGGCAGCGGTATTCCTGGATATGGCCCGGCGCGAGGTACGTCGACTCCGCAAGCCCATGGAGCAGGCCTCCAATCCGGTCCGCGCTGTGATGGCGTGGATCGATGGGCGACTCGATCTCGTATTCGACGACCGGATCCGGCCGGACCTGCGCCGGGTGTCGTTGGAGGCACAGTCGCAGATGTTCGCCACACCGGAACTGGTCGCACCGGCCTACCGCGAGATGCTGCGTCCCCTCATCGAATACCTGGAGCGCGGAAAGGATCTGGGACTGTTCGACGACATCGACCCCGACAGCGAAGGCCGGTCGATCAACGGTGTCGTCTGGGCCAACGTCCAGAGCCAGTGGGCGATGGGCGACGGCGACCTTACCGAACTGCGCACCCGGGTGCAGCGGTTCTGTCTGCGCGGTCTGGGAGTCGCTGCAGAGACGATCGACGCGGCACTTGCCGAAGCGCCACGACCGGAACTGTTGAAGGACAACGCAACCCGTTAGCCGGATGCTCCGGCTGCGATCCGCCATTGATCTGGCAATGAGAGGACGACATGGACTTGGGTCTGGCAGGCGCGACCGCCGTGGTAACCGGTGGCAGCAAAGGGATGGGACGTGCGATCGCCGAGACATTGGCCGCTGAGGGGGCCCGGGTAGCGCTGATGGCGCGCGGCGAGGCGGCCCTCGAGGAGGCTGTGGAAGCCTGTCTGGCAGCCGGTGCGCCGGACGCCGTCGGTATCAGTGTGGACATGACCGACGCGAAATCGATCGTGGCCGGGTTCGGTGAGGTTGAGCAGCGGTGGGGGACGCTCAACACTTTGGTGCACACCATCGGCCCAGGTGACGGTTACTTTGAGGACATGGATGACGCGCAGTGGGATGCCGCGTTCAGTCTGGGTACCATGGCCGCGGTCCGGTCGATCCGCGCTGCCCTGCCGATGCTGCGTGCCGCCGATTGGGCCCGCATCGTCACGCTGTCCGCGCATTCGATCCAGCGGCAGAACCCGCGACTGGTGGCCTACACGGCGTCGAAGGCGGCATTGAGCAGTGTCACGAAGAACTTGTCCAAAAGTCTCGCCAAGGACGGCATCCTGGTGAACTGCGTGTGCCCGGGCACCATCGTCACCGCGAGTTTCACCGAGAACCTCAAGGACATCCTGGCCGCCGACGGTCTGGATGCGTCCAACCCGACCGACGTTATGACCTGGATTGACAACAACTTTCACCAGCCCTGCGACCTCGGCCGCGCGGGCTTGCCAGAGGAGATCGCGTCGATCACCACGTACCTGGCATCCCGGCGAAACGGGTATGTGACCGGTGCGACGGTGAACGTCGATGGTGGCAGTGACTTCGTCTGAGCCCCGCCAAACGGAAAGGCTAGCCGCGCTATATTGCTATTATCGTATGATTGACAGTAAAGATGGGGCTCGGCCGACACCGGGGAAGTGATGTGACAACTCTGCAGGCCGAGACCGTTGCTGCACTTATCGGCAACCGCGCCGACGACGACGCCATAGGTCTGGTCCACGGCGACCGCGAGTGGACGTGGCGGGAGGTCTGCGCGGAGGCCGCGATGCGGGCGGCGTGGTTGCGGGAGAGTCTCGGTGCGGCTGGGCCGCCCCACGTCGGGTTATTGCTGCCCAACGTGCCCGAGTACGTCTTCCAGATCTTCGGCGCGGCTCTGGCGGGCACCTGCGTCGTCGGCCTGAACTCGACCCGTCGCGGCGAGGAACTGGCCCGCGACATCGCTCACACGCAGTGTCAGTTGGTGCTGTCCGACGACACCTTCGGCCATCTCGTTCCCGGGGCCTTGCGGGTTGATGACGAACCCTGGTCGGCACATCGGGATTCGGCCCTTGCCGTCACCGACGAGTTGCTCGTCGAGCCGTCGCCGGACACCCTGTTGTTCCTCATCTTCACCTCGGGATCCACTTCGGCTCCCAAGGCGGCCAGATGCAGTCAGCGCCGCTTGGCCGCGGTGGCCACCCAAATGGGCTTCCGTGGCGACGACGCACTGTACTGCCCCATGCCGCTGGCCCATGGAAATGCGTTGTCCTCGACGCTTTTTCCGGCGCTGGCAAGTGGCGCTCGGCTGGTACTACGCGACAGATTCTCGGCCACCGCCTGGCTTGACGACGTGCGTACCTACGGCGTCACCTTCACCAACACCGTCGGTCGTGCCCTCGGTTATATCCTGGCGACTCCGCCCTCGGCGCACGACCGTGACCACCGACTGAAGTTCGTCCTCGCGCCGGAAGCCTCGCCGCGGGACATGGCCGAGTTCGGCAAGCGCTTCGGCGTGCGGGTCTTCAGTGGGTACGGCTCCAGCGAGGGCGGCATCGCGCTGATGCCGGCCCGGCCCGGCTCGCTGGGCACCGCGCCACCGGGCGCCCAGATCGCCGTGGTCGACGAGGGTGGAAATGACTGCGAAACAGCGCTACTCGACGCCGACGGCCGGTTGTGCAACGCCGGACGTGCCATCGGCGAGTTGGTGCGCAAGGACACCGCCGGCGCATTCGAAGGGTATTGGGACAACCCCGAGGCAGATGCCGACAGGCTGCGTGGCGGTTGGTTCTGGTCGGGGGACTTGGCCTACCGAGACGCCGATGGGGTCTTCTGGTTCGCCGGCCGGGTGGGGGACTGGTTGCGGGTGGATTCGGAGAACTTCGCTGCGGCACCGGTGGAACGCATTCTTTCCCGCTTCGACGACGCCGCTGCTGTCGCCGTTGTCGGTGTGCCCGACCCGCAGGGCGGTGACCAGGTTCTGGCAGTCCTCGAACCGATAGCCGGCCGCGACTTCGACCCTCAGCGATTCTCCTCGTTCCTGGCAGCGCAGCCCGATCTGGGCACCAAGTGGGCACCCCGCTTCGTCCGGGTCACCGAGAGCATTCCCGTTGTGGGGCACGGAAAGATCGACAAGAAACCCCTACGCCGGGATGCGTGGCTCACCACGGATCCGATCTGGTGGCGCCCGCCCCGCACCGAGACGTACGTGCCGATGACGCGCGTCGATCGCGACGCACTGCGCGCGGAGTTCGCCGCCCACGGCCGGCCCGACGCCCACCCGAACCTGTAAGGAGAACCGTGCCAGTCCATTACGAGCTTGCGGCCCGCCCCGGCGCCGAGCACGTCGCGCTGATCACCTTGGACCGTCCCGAGGCCAAGAACGCATGCGACCTCGAGCATTTCCACCAACTTGCGCAGGCGTGGAAGCGCTTCGAGCTCGACGAGCAGGCCTGGGTGGCGATCTTCACCGGCGTGGGACGCAGTTTCATGTCGGGGGCCGATCTCAAGACATACGTCCCGGAGATCACCGCGCTGGCCGAGAAGATCAAGGCCGGCACGGCCGACTCGGTCAATGGCTACTCACTGTCCGACGGTACTGACGCGGTCCTACGGGGCAGCAAGATCTACAAGCCGATCATCGCCGCCGTCAACGGTCCGTGTGTGGCCGGAGGGATGGAGATGCTGGGTGGAGTCGACATCCGGATCGCCAGTGAGCACGCGAGTTTCGGCGTCCTCGAACCCGCCCGCGGTCTGTTCGCCGGGGGTGGCACGACGGTTCGCTTGCCTCGCCAGGTGCCCTTCGCCCAGGCCATGGAGTTCCTGCTGTGCGCCGACCTGATCGATGCCCAGCGGGCCCTCGAGATGGGCCTACTCAACGCCGTGGTACCCGAGGACGCCCTGCTGGACAAGGCGTACGAGTACGCCGCCCGGATCACCCGCAACGCGCCGTTGGCCGTGCAGGCCACCAAACGCAGTGTGCTGGAAGGTCTCAAGGTTGACATGCGTGAGGCGTACCGGAACGAGGCGCGGATCGCCAAGGAGATTTTCACCACCGAAGACGCCAAGGAAGGCCCGCGGGCTTTCGCCGAGAAACGTGCGCCGCAGTGGTCGGGCCGGTGAGAGCCGAGGATCCGCGCCAGCTGTGCATCATCGGGGCCGCCCAGCACACCGTGCATGACGCGGCCGCACCTGAGCCACTGGTGAGCTGGGCGCAGCGCAGCCGCGAGGCGGCCGCCCAGGCCGGTATTGAACACGTTCTGCCGCAGATTGATTCGCTGCAGGTGGTCTACTGCCAGAGTTGGCCCTACGACGATCCGGTGGGACGACTCGCCGCCGAGCTGGGCGCCGATCCAGGCCATCGGCACTACTCCGGGATCGGTGGCACCACACCGCAGCAGCTCGTCGGCCAGACCGCTCAGATGATGTTCCACGGCGACCTGGACCTGGCGCTGCTGTGCAGTGCCGAGGCGCTTGCCACCCTGCGCGCCGCCAAGAAGGGCGGCGTGAAACTGCCATGGAGTCACCGAAAGTCGTCGCCCTTCCCCTGGGACCCGCCGCACCCGTCCGAACTCAACCACGAGGTGCTGCAGGCCTGGGAGACTTTCCCGTTGTTCGACACCGCCCGCCGGGCCGCCCGAGCCGTGACGTTGTCCGACGATGCAGCTGAGGCTGCATCGGTGATGGCGCGACTGAGCAGCACCGCCGCGCAGAACCCGTATGCCTGGCGCCCGGTGGCGCTGGATGCGGCAACCGTCGGAAAGCCGACGCCAGAGAACCGTTATGTCGGTTGGCCGTACACCAAGCACGAGGTCGCAGTCATGGACGTCGACATGTCGGCTGCGGTGCTGATGGCCACTCGGGCCAAGGCGGACGCGCTCGGGGTCGCCGAGGACCGCAGGCTCTACCTGTCCGGCATGGCCTACGCCGAGGATCCGGCCACCGTCGCCGCACGGGCAGACATGTCGCAGTCTGCGGCCATGGCTGTCGCGAGCCGGCACGCTCTGCGGCGCGCTGGTGTCGGCCTCGATGAGATCGACGCCTTTGATCTGTACTCATGTTTTCCGTCGTCGGTGCGATTCGCCTGTGACGCACTGGGATTGGCCCTGGACGACCCGCGTGGGCTGACCCTGACCGGTGGACTGCCATACGCGGGCGGGCCAGCCAGTGGCTATCTGACCCACGTGCTCGCCACCGCGTTCACGAAGAGCCCTGGCCACACCCTGGTCACCGGTGTCGGCATGCACATGGCCAAACACGTTGCCGCCGTGTGGTCCTGTGCACCTGGGGTGGCCACCGTGCTGGAATCGAACGATACCCCGGAATTGAACGGTCTACAGGCAGAGGTGGACAAGGCTCAGCCGCACCTGCCGGTGCTCACCGAATACTCGGGATCGGCGACGGTGTGCGCCTATACGGTTGCCCACGGCCGCGACGGACAACCGCAGCAGGGTCTGGTGGTGCTCGACACCGCCGAGGGCCGGGCGCTGGCCCGGGTCCACGACGCCGATCTGCTGAGCGATGCCGAGGCGCGGGAACTGGTTGGTCAGGCGGTGAACGTCACCACCGACGGCAAGCGCAACGAAGCCCGGTGGTAGAAGTTGAGGCCCAGTGACAGAAAGGGTTTCACGCGTCGGTCCGGGCAAGCCGCAAGGTGCGGGCCAAGGTTGCCAGCGCGGCATTGAACGCCATCACCGCCGCGATCTCGTCTTCGACGGCGGCCAGCGGCTTGCCGAGTTGCGCCTCGAGGACCCGCAGGCTCGGATGGTCGGGATCATCGACAGCGTCGGCGGTTTCCAAAACGTCATGCAGATGGCAGGTCAACAGGTACAGCGGATCGGCGGACACGCAGCAGGGCTCGGTCTGTAGCCGGCTGTAGCGGTTGAACAGCGCATTGGAGTCCAGCATGTCGGGATCGGGCAGTGCCACCCGATGCATCAGCAGCCAGTCGGTCACCGCAGAGTTGGTGTCGCGGATCCTGGACAGCAGCTCGACAGCCGCCGATCGCGCTGCAGCGTAAGCACTTTCGGCGACCAGGCTCTCGACCAGCGCGGCTATCAGTGCGGGCAGCTGGACCAAGTGCCGAATGCGGTCGCCGTGCAGCACATAACCAGCGAGCAGCCAGCGCAGGTCGTCGAGACGCACGTAGAGTTCCCCGGACAGGTCCGCCTCGCGGCAGTCCAGATCGACCATGCCGTAGAGATGGTCGGCCAGGCCTGTGATTTCACGGACCTCGCGCTGCACCAGTTCCACGATGTCCGTCGCGACACGTTCGGCCTGTATCGGAGCGAAATCGTCGACTGCGCCTGCCCCATTGAGGAATTCCTCGATGGCCCGCAGCCCGGTTCGTTCTGTGCCGTCGGGGCGGGCCGGCGAAGGCCATCTGGAGACTCGGGTGGCCAGGTCCGCCACCGCCGCGGCCATACCGCCGACCACTGCCATCAGGGAGATACGTCGCATGTCGATACCCAATCCGTCACGACCGCAGGGCCTCAACTGCCCACCGGGGCAGTAGTGGGGCTCGCATGAAACCGTGCTCGTGCTGGCCGAGGTTGCGCAGCAGCACCTGGATGCGCACGATGCAGCACGCCATGCGGATCATCGAGAACATCTCGTAGAACTCGAGGTCACGCAGCGGGCGGCCGATCATCTCCTGGTACCGCGCGATGACGCGCTCACGGCTGTCGAAGCCGGGCAGTTCAGGGTCGGCCGTCAAGCCCTGGACTTCGAGCGTCTGGCGACGGGTGGCCAGCCACCACCCGAAGTCGGCCTCAGCCGGGCAAATACACGCCTGCTCCCAGTCGAGCACTCCGACGATGGTTCCGGTGTCGTCAAAGATGGTGTTGGACAACCGCGCATCGCCCCAACTGAGCCCGAGCGGCCCCGGGTCCTCGGGCTGGTTGCGCTCCAGCCAGTCGAACGCCTGCGTCATCAGCGCCGGGACGTCGTTATCGGTAGACCAGGCGAGATACTCGCGCCACCAGATGATCTCGGGTCCGACACCGACGCCGGTCGGCCGGCGCAGCCACGGCACGTCCTGTTCTGGTATCCGTTGCAGGGTGGCCAAGATATCGAGGAACGAATCATGAAGGCGGCGTTGCACTTCCGGGCCAGCATCATGCAGCCAGCCGCGGATGTTGTAGGTCATGTCCGGCGGCGTGCGCCCGACGATGCGTGGCATCACCATGAACGCCGAACCAAGCCAGCTGCTATCGCCTTCGTAGTAGATGGGAGACGGAGTCGCCACACCGCGCGGTCGCAGCAGTTCCTGGGTGTGCGTCTGCCCGGCAAGGTCGTACTCGGGGAACAGCCCACCGCCGGCGGGTGGAATTCGGATCACGTACTCACCGGCCGGTCCGCAGTCCCCGGCACCGTCGACCGAGAAGGCCAACGTCTCGCTGGACCATCCGGAGGCTCGGTTGGCGGCCTGCAGTTCCGACACCGCCAGATCGGTGCCGAACCGGTGCGCGAACCAGCCGCGCAGCTGTTCTCGGGTCTCAGCCAGGTCGCGCTGCTGCAGTGTGATGCCCGCCATAGCCGAAACTGTTACACAGAAGGGTGTGTATGTAAAGCAATTTGGATATTACGTTGATACCGTTTCGTGTAACACGATCCAGGGAGCGTTTGCGCATGACCGAACCTGTTGCACCGACCTTCGGCGACATCGACGATCCGGCTCGCCCGCTGGCGGTTCTGGTCCACGGATTCCCCGACACCCCGTACACATGGCGACATCTGGGACCGCGGTTGGCCGAGCGCGGTTACCGCGCGGTGGCGCCGTGGCTGCCCGGCTACGGTGCGCCGCATTCCGGCCCGGTGAGTGTGGGCACCTATGTCCGGTACATCCTCGACATCCGCGACACCTACCGCGGTGACGAACGCGCCGTCCTGATCGGTCACGACTGGGGCGCCAACGCAGGGTATGGCGCTGTCAGCGCCGACCCGTCGGCGTTCGCCCGGCTGGTCACCATGGCGGTGCCGCCCACCGCCGTGCTAGGCCAGGGGCTGTTCAGTTACGCGCAGCTGCGTCGGTCGTTCTACATCTGGTTCATCCAGCAACCGGGCCTGGCCGAGATGGCGCTGCTGGCCGAAGGGTTCTGGGAGTCGCTGTGGCGCGACTGGTCGCCCGGGTACGACGCGACTGCCGACCTGGCCGAGCTGCGCCGCCACGTCACGGCCGAGACCATCGGCGGGGTGATCAACCCGTACCGGGCGTCGTTCAACCCCGACTGCGCTGACCCCGTCGCCGAGGTCGAAGCGCTGGCCGCAATGAATCTGCCATCGATTCCGACGCTTTACCTGCACGGACGTCAGGACGGCGCGATCGGTGCAGAGCTCGTCGACGACGCGTTGACCAGCCTGCCGGCGCCCGGATCGGCGTTCGAAATGCTCGAGGGGGTCGGTCACTTTCTGCATCTGGAGGCCCCGGATGCAGTCGCAGAGAGGATTGTCGGCTGGCTGGCTCAGCCTGCCGCGTTATGAACCAGGCGCCGGCGGCGGGGGTCCAGCCCAGCGGCCAGCCGCAGCTCGGCCAGGAACTGTTCGGGGGTGCCGCCTTGGACGAGGTAGTGGCATACGGCGATGCGGACCACCGCCGATGCGGCGGTGTCGGCGTTGGGGCCGCGTAGCTCGCGGCGGATCCGGTTGCGGATGATCGGCAGCACCTTGCGCATCTGGTTGAGGACGTGCTCGGGCTCGATATCGACCACCGCCGACGCGGTGTGGAAGTTCTGGAACTCGACGATGAAACCGAGCACCGCGTCGAGGCGGTCGTCGCCGCGAAGCCCCGCAACCGCGGTCGCGATACCGGCGTCGAAACGGTCCTGCTCATAGGCGGCGAACTCGTCCATCAGCCCCTCGCGGGTGCCGAAGTGGCGGTACAGGGTGGGGCGTGACACCCCGGCCTCGGCGGCCACCTCGGACAGCTGCAGATTGCGCATACCGCTGCGCGTCAGCACCACCCGGGTGGCGTCCAGGATGCGTCGCCGGGTGGACTGTTCGGCATCAGAACTCATTCGCAGCCATCCGATCCGCTGTGCCAATTGCTTTACATGTATGACCCATGGTGTCACACTTAGGCCGTTCGTAGCGAGGTTCGCTGCGCTGTTCGGTGAAACACCGGCCTTCTACTACGTCAACCACAGTCGCGAAGGCAGTCCCGGGAGGTCTCGATCGATGACGGACTTGGTGGTCCGCAAGATTCGATGGGAATTCGACGCCAGCGTGCCGTTCAACTGGCAGCCGGCCAATCCGAATTTCAGCATCTTCTGCAATGCCTTCACGTTCATTGCGGTCCCGTTCGAGAAGTACATCATTGCGTCGCTGCGCCGGGCCCAGGACAAGCTTGACGAGGACCCGGAGGTCGCAGCCGAGGCGGAGGCATTCCTGCGCCAGGAGGCCCAGCACGCCGCCGCGCACCGCAAGCACATGCTGGCGCTCATCGAGCGGTATCCCGCACTGGAGGGCGCGTATCAGGGTGCGGTGGCGTCGTATGACCGTTTGATCGAAGAGCATCCGGTGGAGTACCACGCCGCCTACGTCGCCAACCTGGAGGCGACGTTCACGCCGCTGTTCAAACTTGTTCTAGATAACCGTGATTCGCTGTTCGGCGGCGGGGACAGCCGCGTCGCCTCATTGATGGTGTGGCACTTCGTGGAGGAGATCGAGCATCGTAGTTCCGGCCTGATCCTCTATCGCCATCTCTGCGACAACTCCTGGTACCGGACCAAGCAATTCAGGGCGACGTTCAACCACGTGTCCGCCGTGATGGCCGACATCGCCGCGGCGTTCGACGAACACGTCCCGCCGACTGACCGCGGCGGTGCTTCGGCCGTCGAGTTGATGTCGCCGAAGCTGCTCATCGGGGAGTTGCTTTTCCGCGGCCCAGGTAGCCGAGGCAGGCGTGCCCGACATGCCGGTCCGCCCACCTTGTTCGGTTCGGTACCCACTTCGCATCTGGTGAAAATGGTTTACCGGCTGGTACTTTCGCAGACCCCGAACCATGATCCGGCCGATCAGCCGTTGCCCGAGTGGGCGGACACCTGGATGCGCGCCTATGAGAACGGCTCGGACATGACAGATTTTTTCGGCGCCGCCGCCAACTGATCCACAGGAGGGTACGCAACAGTGCTGTCGACCAACTACGGCGATCTGGTTCCCGAGGACGAGTTCCTCACCCACCAGATCGTCGACACTTTCGCCACCGTGAGCCAGTCCGATCCGTCATGGACAGAGAAGATTTGGAGCATGGCGCACGCGCGGGACAACTCCCTGCAGTTGGTGCTCGGCGTCGGCAAGTACACCAACCGCGGGGTGTTCGACGGCGCGGCCGGGGTGTGCCGGGGTACCGAACAGTGGACAGTGCGGGCCGGACGCCGACTGTCGGCGGATCCGTCGGCGGCTGATATCGGGCCGATCCACTACCGCGTCGTCGAACCGCTGAAGTCAGTCCGTATCAGCCTGGACCCCAACGAACACGCGCCCATCGCGTTCGACGTCGTGCTGACCGGGGATTTCCCTGCGGCACTGGAGGATCCGTGGCCGGACCGCAGCCCCGACGGTTATCGCGTCACCCACAACGTGTTGCGGTATCACCAGGTTGGCACGGCCAGCGGCTGGGTGGAACTGCACGGTGAGCACACCGAGGTGAACAGCGACGAGTGGATCTCCGTGCGCGATCACTCGTGGGGGCTTCGGCCCGGTGTCGGCAAACCGATTCCGGGGCTGCCGCGGCGCGGTCGGCACAAGATCGAGCAGATGTTCATGACCTGGGCGCCCATGACGCTGACCCGGCCCGATGGGTCGAAGTACTCGATTTTCCTGTTCTACCAGGAGGAGAAGGGCCCTGGCTTCAGCCAACTGCGTTACCAGGCCGAGCAGCAGAACGACGACGGGACGGCGTTCAGGTTCCCGGCCGTCGAGCAGGAGTTGCACTTCGAGGACGGCAACCGGCGGTTCACGCACGGCACCATCACGCTGGTGCAGGAGGACGGCACCAAACGGCCTCTGACGGTAACGGCTGCCGGTGCTACCGGTTATCACCTGGGGCCGGCGGGCTACTACGGCTGGAACGACTGGGTGTACGGCGAGTGGGTGGGGGAGTTGCGGGTCGAGGGCAACCACGTCACCGGCTGCGACAAACCTGAGGTGGCCCGCCAGGTGCACCAACTGCGGGACCTGCTGGTCAAGGTAGAGGACCCAGTCGGCGGTGGGGTCGGTCTGGGCGATCTGGAGACTTTCGCGCTCGGCGCATTCCCCGAACTCGGTCTGACAGTGGAGAATTCATTCCTGTGACGATCCTTCACCATGCGGGTGTGTGCGTGCGCGACATGGAGCAGTCGCTGCAGTTCTACCGCGACGGACTGGGCCTGACCGTGCTGGTCGACAAGGTACTGCCGGGCGACATGGAGCCGCTGCTCGGTGTCCATACCACCGAGACGCGCACCGTGTTCCTGGGCGATCCGGCCAACACGGACTCGGGCATTGTGGAACTGTTGGACCTCGGGGTCCGCGAGATCACTGACGGCGCAGCACAATCCGGCTCGCCCACGCGCGGGGTGTTCCTGCTGGCAATTCAGGTCGACATCGAGGCGACCCTGCAGCGGCTGGCCGAACTGGGGCTCGGTGGGCCGCCCCGGATCATGCCGCTGCCGAACGGAAAGAGCGTGGCCACGGTGGTGGACCCGGACGGTGTGGTGGTGGAACTGCTTGCGCTGGGCCCGCTTTCGATCATGTCCGGCTAGAAGATGGTCTTCTGCCGGCCCGCGGAGTTCTGCCCCTGCGGGAAACGGCGCAGCAGTGCGTCCTGCACGAAGGACGCGACGACGGTGCCGTCCTCGGCGAAGATGTTGCCGCGTCCGTAGCTGCGTCCACCGCGGCTGACGACCACCTCGTGGTCGATCAGCAGCCAACCGCGCGCGTCCAATTCGCCGTGGAAGGACAGCGTCTGGGTGAGGACGCCGGTGGACACCTCCTTGTGTGCCATCGACTGGCCGAGGCCGGCATGTGGCCGCATCGCGGTGGCGATCAGCCAACCATCGGTGGTGTGCGCCACCAGCGCGCGGTGCACGGCGGCGCCATCCGGGGCATCTGGAAAACGCACCCACAAGCGCAGCGACGCCGGGCCGGTCAGCGCGGGATCCCTGACGTCGACATCGCCGACGACGATGGTCTGCGGCGCGGTCAGCGGATGCGGTTGTGCCTTGGCCGGATCGGGTGCCTCGACGTCGGGCATCGGGACCTGATAGCGCACCAGGTCGGGCTCGGCCACGTCGAACAGCACCAGTGCGCGCGCACAGACCTGTTCGTTCTGCACGAAACTCACTGTGGCACTGCCGATGTTGCGACCCTCATGCATCGGGTCGACGAGGATGTCGACCGGTTCGGTGAGGCTGACCCCACGGGCAAACAGCATCTGCAACGTCTTGACCCGCTTGTCCGGCAGCCGCCGGCTCGCCGCCACGATCGCCTGGCCAAGCAGTTGTCCGCCGAACACGACGCCGCGGCCCTCGGTGAAGTACGGCGCGCGCAGCGCACCGTCGGGTTGCTCGACCAGAGTCAGTGCGGCTATCAGTTCGTCGTGCAGGGCACCGGCAGATGTCATGTGCTGATCTCCGTTCTCGTCACTCCCCGTTGACGATCACCGACCGGATACCGCTGCCGGCGCGCAGATCGTCGAACGCGGTGTTGACCTCTTCGAGCTTGATCCGGCTGGTGATCAACCGTTCCAGCGGTAGCCGCCCGGCTCGCCACAGATCCAGCAGCATGGGAAAGTCCCGGCCCGGCACCACGGAACCGTACTGACAGCCGACCAGTGTCTTGCCGTGCATGTAGAGGTCGTAGGCGGACAGGGTGACGGTCTCCTCAGGGGGAGCCGCCCCGACGATGCAGATGGTCCCGCCGCGGCGGGTGGCCTCGACCGCCGTGGCGATGGTCGATCCGCGACCCACCGCTTCGAACACATAGTCTGCACCGCGACGCCCGGTCAGTGCCCGGATCTGCGCGACAACGTCTCCCGCATTGGGGTCGATCGCGTGGGTGGCGCCCAATTCGATTGCCGCCATGCGCCGTTCGGCGACCGGATCGACGGCAATGATGTCGGCGGCCCCGCGCACCTTGGCCGCCATCAGGGTGGCCAGCCCTACGCCACCGAGCCCGATGACGGCGACCGTGCTGCCATGTTGGACCGGCGTGGTGTTCAGCGCGGCTCCAGCACCAGTGGCGACTCCGCAGCCGATCAGAGACGCGATCTCCAACGGGATCGCCGGATCGATCGGCACCACGGCGCGGGCCAGACAATTGGTGGCCGTGGCAAAGCTGGACACGCCCATCGAGGTGAACAGCGGTGTGCCGCCGGTGTCAGTGGCGTACGGCATGGAGTATGTGTCACGGATGGCGTTGCGGCACAGGTGAACTTCACCGCGCTGGCAGAACCAGCAGTGCCCGCACGCGGCCACCCAGGCCACCACCACATGGTCGCCGGGCTTGACATGGTGGACGTCCGAGCCCACCGCCGCAACCACGCCCGCACCTTCGTGACCGAGCACGCAAGGGGTTCCGGCCGGCAGCACACCGGTGGCCTGCGACAGGTCGGAGTGGCACACCCCACTGGCGGCGATTCGCACCCGGACCTGATCAGCGGCCAACGGCGCGAGCTCGATCTCCTCGATGCTCAACGGCTCGCCGATGCCGCGCAAAATGGCGCCATGTTCCGTCATGGATTCTCCAATCTTGTTGTGCGTCAGCCGCCGCGGGCGGCCACCATTGCCGAACGGTTCACCTTCGTTGCTGCGGTGCGGGGGATTTCGTCGATGTATTCGACGGTCTTGGGCACCTTGTAGCCGGCCAGCCGAGCCTTGGCGAATGCGATGACGTCCTGTGCATCGGGCGGATCGGCGGGTTCGGTCGGTTGGACGACGGCGTGCACACGCCGGCCCCAGTGCGCATCGGCGAGACCGATCACCACCACGTCGGCAACCGCGGGGTGGTCAATCAGCGCCGTCTCGACCTCGGCGGGAAACACATTGGCACCGCCGGTGACGATCATGTCGGTGCGCCGGTCGGCGATATAGAGGAACCCGTCGGCATCGAGATGGCCCAGATCGCCGGCCGAGGTGAAGCCGTCTGCGGTGGTCGGTAGTGGCGGCGCGCCCCCGAGGTAGCGATAGCCGTCGCTCATCGCCGCCCGCAGATAGATCTCGCCGATTTCACCAGGGGGACAGGGACTCCCGTCGGGATCGAGGATTCGGAGCTCGGTATCCCGGAAGCCGCGGCCCACGCTTCCTGGGTGGTCGAGCCACTCGTCGCCGCGCAGCGTGGTCAAACCGAGGTTCTCGGTCATGCCATAGGCCATCACCACCCTCTGCGGGCTGAGCAGATCGAACCACCGCCGCAACAGGGTGGGCGGCATGACCGCGGCGCCCTGCATGATCCACTCGACGCTGGACAGGTCCCGTTGGTCGACGTCGGGCCGGTCGGCGATACGCGACAGCATGGTCGGTGTCGCGGTGAAGTGGGTGACCCGGTGGCGCTCGATGACGTCGAGTACCGTTGCGGCGTCAAACTTCTCGAGCACCACCAGGCGGTCACCACCGAGCAGATACGTCAGCGGATTGAACCCGTTGGTGTGGTACATCGGCGCGGGCACCAGGATGGTCTGCGGTGTGCTCACCGGCGCCCAGTGCGTCATGAACGGCGTGCTCTTGGCCGGCGACCAGAGCGCCGGTGAGGTATTGAGGATGATCTTGGGCAGCCCAGTGGATCCTGAGCTGCAGATGCCGTTGAGCGCGGGGGAGGTCACCTCCGGCAGGGCCGCGTCGTCGTGCCGTGAGGCTTCTCGAGCCACGGCGTCAGCGGTACCGGAGTCGATGACCAATTTGGCGTCGATGACAGCCAGCAGCCGCTGCTGTTCCCACTCCGGTAGGTCCCAGCGCATCGGAATCGGGATGGCCCCGACCTTCCAGGCCGCCAGCGCACCGAGGATGAGCTCGACCGAGTTGGGCACTGACAACGCGACCAGATCGCCAACGCCCACGGCGCGCTCCGCGAGCGCCCGAGCCCACTGATTTGCGTTGCATTCCAGCGAGTTCCACGTCAAGGTCCGTTCGGACCCGTCGGTGCGCACCAGAGTCAGCGCGATCCCGTCGGGATCTGCCTGCGCGCGGGCGGTCAGTTGCGTGCCAAAGGGAACGCCGTCGGGGCACGAAGTCATGGTCAGCTGCGCACCGCGCGGCGTTGGACCTCCAGCGGAACCACGGGAGGCCGGGCGGTCGGGCCCCGGGTGATCGCGTTCAACCGGATCTCGGGCAGGTCCACCGAGGGTGGCACGGTGTCCAGCCAGGCAACCGCGTTGGCGACGTCGGCTGTGGTGACCGCGTACATCTCGAACGGAACATCCTGCAGCATCTCGGTTTCCACCGGCCCGGGTGTCACCAGATTGACATTGATGCCGTCGCGGTCGACCTCCAGCGCCAGTGCCCGCGCGAATGCGTTCATACCCGCCTTCGAGGCCGAGTAGGCGGTCCGGCCCGGCATCGGTTCGTGCGCGGCCGACGATGACACGAAGATCAGCCGCGAGCCGGGCTTCATCAGCGGCAGGACGGCCTGGGTGACCACGAAGCACGAATCGAGATTGGCCGACATGGTGGCCCGCCACTGTTCGAAGCTCTGTTTGCGGGCATAGGTTCCGTCGAGCACACCAGCGGCGTGCACGAGCAGATCGACCCGGTCCAACCCGGCCAGCGCCGCGGCGAAGGACTCTGGGTCGGAAGCGTCGGCCACCACCCAGCGCGCTGCCATGGGCTCGGCGGCCGCCCGCAGCGGCGCTTCGGTACGTGCGGTCAGGATGACGTCGTAGCCCCGCTCGGCAAGCGCTGTGCCGCAAGCCTTTCCGATTCCACCGCTACCGCCTGTGATGACGGCGTTACGGTGCGGTGTGGTCACTGCGTGTTCCAGTCCCGGGCGCGCGCGAGCATCGCCGGTGAGGTTGCGATGATGCGCTGGTTGCCGTTCTCGGACAGGACGTAGGTCTGCGCATCGGCCAGGTGCCGGGTGGCGATGTTGCGGGCGCGTTCGGTGTCGCCGAGTTCGATCGCGTCCGCGAGCGCGGTGTGGGTCTTGAGCACCGCGCGCCGCTGCGCCACCGAAGGACCCTCGCCGGTGGCGGAATTGTGCTCCGCCCGGCGCTGTTCGTGGCCGCTCCACAGCGCCTCCAGGCTGCCGACCACCGCAACAACCGTCGCGTTACCGCAGCCGGCCACCACGGCGTCATGGAACTGCCGGCCCAGGTCGGCGAATGCCGGGCCGTCCTCGAGTTGGTCCGCCATCGCCTGGTTGAGCCGTTGCAGTTCCGGCACCACGGTGCTGGCCCGGTCGGCGCGCTGCGCGGCCAGTGCCGCGCAGCTGGGCTCGAGGTCACGCAGCGCGGCGCCCAGGTCGCCGAGGGCGACGTGCTCGCTTTGCAGTACCAGACCGAGCATGTAGGCGGCGCTGCTCTTGGTGGGGGCATGCACGAAGGCGCCACCCTGATTACCGCGGCGCACCGACACCAGACCTTCGGTTTCCAAGATGCGCAGCGCTTCTCGCAGCGATACCAGGCTGACGTTGAACCGCTCGACCAGCACGGCCTGCGGCGGCAGCAGGTCGCCGTCGGCCAGTTCGCCGTCGACGATCTGACGGCGCAACTCGTCGGCGACGGTCTCAGCGATGCGCGGCGAGGTCAGCCTTCGCCGGGTCTCCCGGCCCACACCTGTCGTTGTCATCAGAAGTCCCATCCGTCCACGATCGGCCACCTAAAGCGCTATCTTAACAAAATAGCGCGCTTGGGAGATCGAACGAAAGGGAACCCAGTGAGAGTCCCACACGTAGACGACCCGCAGTTCTGGCAGCAGGGCCCCGATGCCGAACTGGGTGATCTGCGCCGGCGCTGCCCGGTGGTCCACCAGCCCGAGGGGCAGTACTGGGTGGTGACCGGGCATCAGCAGATCGCCGAGATCAGCAAGGACCCAGTGAGTTTCAGCTCTGCACGTGGTGTGCTGATCGTCGACCGCGGCCGGGCGGTGGCAGCGGCCGACTCGCTGCTTTATGTCGATCCGCCTCGGCACGCCGTACTGCGGCGCGTCATCAACCGCGGCTTCACCGTGCGCCAAGTGGCTGCTTTGCGGCCGGTCATCAAGAAGATCGTCACCGAGGTGCTCGACGCCGTCGAACCGGGTGCCCCTGTCGATGCAGTGGATGCCCTCTGCGCACCGGTGCCGTTGCTTGTCATCGCGCATCTGCTGGGGGTGCCCGCTGCAGATCTTCCGGTCTTCCGTCGGTGGACGGACGCAATCGCTATTGCGGCAACGGATTACACCGATCCCAGAGCCATGGAAGCTGCCGGGTTCGTCGTCTACTTCAACGACAAACTCGATCAGCGTGCAGCGGATCCGAATCCGCCCGAGGACATTCTGACCGCCCTGACCGCCGATGCCGAGTTGACCCGGGCCGAGCAACTCGGGTTCTGCATGAGCCTTCTGGTTGCCGGCAACGAGACCACCCGGCATCTGATCAGCGGTGGATTGGTGGCGCTGGCCGAGCATCCGGATCAGCGGGCACGGCTGGCTGAGGACGAGTCACTGGTGCCCGAGGCGGTCGAGGAGATGCTGCGCTGGGTGACACCGATCGTGGCGATGGCGCGCACCACGACCTGTCCGGTGGACCTCGCCGGTGAGTCGGTGGGACCCGACGAGTACCTGGTGATGCTGTACGCGGCGGCCAATCGTGACGAAGCGGTGTTCGGTGCCGACGCCGACCGGTTCGACGTCACCCGATCGCCGAATCCACACCTGGCGTTCGGCATTGGCGAGCACTTCTGCCTCGGGGCTCAGCTGGCTCGACTGGAGACGGCCATTGTGTTCACCGAGGTGTTGCGGCGCTGGCCGCACTACCGGCTGTGCGGCCAGCCGGAAATGGGCGCCTCGACGCTGCTGAGAGAGACGGTGCGGTTGCCCATCCTGTTCGATCCGCCGAGCTGATGCCGTTACAGATCAGACTTAAAGTGTTATCTTTACTAAGATTGCGCAATAGCTGGACCAGGTTAGAACTCCAAAAGGCGGTACCTGTGCGCTCCTACGAACAGATCTTCGTCGGCGGCAAGTGGTGCGACCCGTCGAGTGATCAACGCATCGACGTGGTCTCCCCGCACACCGAAGAGGTCATTGCACATGCCCCCGCGGGATCTGTTGCGGACGTCGACGCCGCGGTGCGGGCGGCCCGTACCGCATTCGACCACGGTCCCTGGCCGCGGCTGCAGGTCGCGGAGCGCATCGCCGCAGTGGAGAAGCTGGCCGCCGTCTACGGCAGCCACATCGACGAGATGGCCGACCTGATCACCGCGCAAATGGGCTCACCCGCCAGTTTCAGCCGACTAGGTCAGGCCTCAGGTGCGGCCACCATGATGCAGCTGGCGGTACAGACCGCACGTACCTTTCCGTGGGAGCAGCGCCGCGCCGGGTTGCTCGGTCCGGCTCATCTGCGTCGTATGCCGGTCGGCGTGGTCGGGATCATCATTCCCTGGAATGTTCCGCAGAACCTGTTGATGCCCAAGCTGATTCCCGCACTGATCGCCGGCTGCACCGTGGTGGTGAAGCCCGCGCCGGAGACGCCGTTGGACACGCTGTGGGTGGCGCAGATGTGCGAGCAGATCGGCCTGCCAGAAGGTGTGGTGTCGGTGGTGCCGGGCGGTGCAGACGTCGGCGAGGCGCTGGTGCGCCATCCCGGCGTCGACAAGATCGCCTTCACGGGCAATTCGGCCACCGGCCGGCGTATCGCCGCGCTGTGCGGCGAGCAGCTCAAGCGCTACAGCCTGGAACTGGGCGGCAAGTCGGCGGCCATCGTGCTCGACGATGCCCGCATCGACAAGACCGTGGCCGGACTCAAGATGGCCAGCCTGATGAACAACGGGCAGGCGTGCGTGGCGCAAACCCGGATCCTGGTCAGCGAACGCCGCCACGACGAATTCGTCGACGCACTGGAGCAGATGATGTCCGAACTTGTGGTCGGTGACCCCACCGAACCGGCTACCGACATCGGCCCACTGGTGTCGCGGCGCCAGCAGCAGCGGGTCTGCGACTACATCCGCTCCGGTAGCGCCGATGGCGCCAAGCTTGTGCTGGGCGGAGACGACAACCCTTGCGGGCGTGGCTGGTACGTACGCCCCACGCTGTTCGCCCGGGCGGACAACGACATGGCCATCGCCCGCGAGGAGATCTTCGGCCCCGTGCTGACCGTCATCCCGTACGCCGACGAGGCCGACGCCATCCGTATCGCCAACGACAGTGAGTTCGGACTGGCCGGCTCGGTGTGGACCCGTGACGTCGCACACGGGCTTGAGGTGTCCGGGCAGGTACGGACCGGCACCTTCGGCATCAACATGTACATGCTCGACATCTCCAGTCCCTTTGGGGGTTTCAAGCAATCGGGCATCGGCCGCGAGTTCGGCGAGGAAGGCCTGGCCGAATACACCGAACTGCAATCCGTCGTCAGTGCGGGAAAACTGCCGGACCTCGAGGGGGGACACGAATGACCGAGAACACCGTGGACAACGTGACGGCCAGCGTCATCCGGTCGGCGATGGAGACCATCTGCTTCGAGATGGCCACCTACGTCTCACGGACCGCAACCACGCCCATCCTCAATCAGTCCAATGAGCGCAATGCCACCATCCTCGATGCGACGGGCAAGCTCGCCGCGCTGTCGGTGGGCATCCCGCAGTTCATGTTGTCCTCAACGCTGCCAGTGCGTTTCGCAGCGGAGTTCTTCGAGGGCGAGCTGTATCCCGGCGACGTGATCCTGGCCAACGACCCCTATCACGGTGGCGGCCACCTGCCCGACGTGAACGTCTTCTCACCGGTGTTCGGACCGGATGGGGAGTTGGTGCTGTTCGCCTCCATCCAGTGCCACCACGGTGACACCGGTGGTGCGATGGCCGGCGGATACAACGTGTTCGCCAAGGACATCTGGAGCGAGGGGGTGCGCTACCCGTTGCTCAAGATCGTCGAAGCCGGCAGGGAACGTCGCGATGTCGTGCTGACCATGCGCGCCAACAACCGGCTGCCCGGTTTCATCGGGGATCTGCGCTCGCAGGTAGGGGCCGCGCAACTCGGTGCGCGGCGGCTGACCGACATGATCGCCGAATACGGCGTGAAAACCGTTGATGGAGCGGTGAAATGGTCGGTCGATGACGCCACCCGACGATTCTCCGCCGAGATCGCCCGGTGGCCCGACGGCACCTACGAGGCTGACGCTTATTGCGACTCCGACCCGGCCGGCAACCAGGATCTGCATGTGCACGTTGCCATCACCGTTCAAGGAGATCGGCTGGTGATTGATTTCGAAGGCTCCGACACCCGCCCGGAGATCAACGGTTGGTCGACGTTCGGCAACACCCGCGGCAACGTGATCGCGCAGCTGGCCACCCTGGTCGACCCGTCGATACCCAAGAACGAGGGCTTCTTCAACTGCATTGATCTGCGGGTGCCGGAGGGCTGCTGCCTGAATCCTGTTGAAGGTAAACCGGTTTCCAGTGGTACCCACCATCCCGGTGTCGAGGTGGGAGACGCGATCGCGATAGCGATGAGCCAGATCATCCCGGACCGGTGCTGCCCGCAGGCCTACAAATTCGGCAGTCCCCGGCAGATGTGGGGAGACCAAGACCCTCGCACCGGCAAGTCGTTCTTCGACCATGGCGGTGAGGTCAGTGCGGGGTGGGTCAGTGCTGCCCGCGGGACCGACGGCTGGGGTGCGCTGTCGGCGTCCAATGGCAACCTCATCAAGGCCAGTGCCGAGATCAATGAACAGTTGTTCCCGCACATCCTTCGTGGCCGTAATTACCGCACCGACTCCGGTGGGCCGGGGCAGTGGCGCGGTGGGTGCGGCAGTCACTTCGTCAAAGAAGTGCGTACCCCTACGCAGGTGAACCAATACGTCGTCAACCAACGGCACACCCACCCGGGCATCGCCGGCGGGCACAACGGCGCCCCCGATCACTGTGTGGTCGGGACAGAGGTTGTCGACCCCGCGGTTTCGGGTCTGCCGCTGCAGGCCGGTGAGCGCATCGTCTACGACTTCGGTGGCGGGGGCGGCTGGGGTGACCCACTGCTGCGCGACCCGCAGGCCGTGCTCGATGACGTGTGGGACGAATACGTCTCTGTCGGCGGTGCCCTGCGCGACTACGGCGTCGTGATCACCGGATCACTGGCGGACATGACCCTGGCCGTCGACCTTGAGGCAACCAAACTCGAACGGAAGCAACGCAACTCATGACGGAATCTACCGGCGACTACCGGATCGGCGTCGACGTCGGCGGCACCTTCACCGACTGTGTGTTGCGCCGTCCAGACGGTGCGGTGGTGATGGACAAGGTGCCGACCACGCCGCGCGACCAGAGTGAGGGAGTACTGGCAGGCATCACCAGGCTGGCCGACGCGGAGAACATCTCGGTGCAGGAGCTGCTGAGCCGCACCCGCACCATCGTGCACGGCACGACTACAGCCGACAACGCGATGATCCAGATGACCGGTGCGCCAACAGGTCTGATCGTCACCCGAGGCTTTCGTGACGAGATCGAATTCCGGCGATGCTACAAAGAAGACATCTGGGACCCGACGCTGCCGGCGCCCGAACCGATCGCACGGCGCCGGGTCCGCCTCGAGGTCGATGAACGGATGACCGCCGAGGGTCAGGTGGACACACCGCTCGACGACGAGCAGGTGCGCAAGGCCGCAGCCCGTTTGCGGGCGTTCGGAGTGACCTCGATCGCGATCAGTTTCCTGCACTCCTACCTCAACCCGGATCATGAACTGCGCGCCCGGGAGATCGTCCTCGATGAATATCCGGACGTCGAGATGATCTCGCTGTCCCACGAGATCATGCCCAAGCCACCGGAATTCGAGCGCACCTCGACCACACTGGTGAACGCCTACGTCGGTCCGCCGATCGCCGGCTACCTGCAGCGGTTGACCGCCAGACTTGCCGAGGTCGGCTACCGGCACCAGTTGCTGGTGGCCACCTCAGCAGGCGGCATCGCGACGGCCGACGCCGCTGCCCGACGCGCTGTCGCCACCGTCGGCTCTGGGCCGACGGGCGGGGTCAGTGCGGCTGCGCGGGCAGCACAGCGGACCGGTATCGGTGACGTTGTCAGCGTCGACATGGGTGGCACCAGCTACGACGTCTGCCTGATCAGGGGCGGCAAGCCCGAGATCAAGATGGACTGGAACTGGTTCCACCGCTACTGCATCGGACTGCCGATGATCGACATACCGTCGGTAGGTGCCGGCGGTGGGTCGATCGCCTGGGAGGAAGGCGGAGTCCTGCACGTCGGCCCGCAGTCCGCACAGAGCGAACCCGGGCCGGTGTGCTACGGCCGCGGTGGCACTGAACCGACGGTCACCGATGCCGATCTGGTGCTAGGCCGTTTGGCGCCAACAGGTTTCAACAACGGGCGGATGATCTTGGACATCGAGGCCGCCCGAGCTGCGATCGAAAAGCTCGGCCGCCGAGTGGGTTTGGACGTCGAGGACACCGCTGCGGCCATCGTGCGTCTGGTCGACGCCAACATGACCGATGCGGTACGCCGGGTTCTGTCGCTGGCCGGGGCCGATCCACGCAAGTTGTCACTGGTGGCATTCGGGGGGATGGGCGGCGTGCATGCAACCACCCAGGCTCGCGAGCTGGGCATGACACGGGTGGTGATACCCCGGGCGGCAGCCGGGCTCTCCGCACTCGGCCTGCTGACCGCCAACCACGTGATCGACGAGTCGCGCGGTTACATCGCGCAGTGGGCCGAAGCCGACCGCGCACACCTCGGCCGACTGGCGCGCGAACTGGGTGACAAAGCCCGGGCCGAATTCGCGGTCGCCGGTGTGTCGGAGAGCCGAATCCAACTGCAATGGTCGCTGCTACTGGTGTATCCGGGACAGACCTTCGACACGGCGATCAGCGTCGAGGACCCGACCGATGTCGAGGCCGCGGTTGCGGAATTCCATCGCATCAACTCCGAGGCGCGGCTCATCGAGTCCCGCGCGCAGGAGCCCATGGTGCGTGGTCTGCGATTGACCGCGGTGGGCGCGGTGGAGCAGGCCAACCCGATCACATTGCCGAGCATCACCGACATCGAGCCGCTCGACCACCGCCGGATTCACATCGGCGGCCACTGGCATGACGCCGCGGTGTATGACATGGCTGCTGTGCTCCCGGGCGTCACGGTGTGCGGGCCTGCAGCCGTGGTGAGTCCGTTCACGACGGTGATCCTCGGCCCCGGCGAAAACGCGCATGCAGACACCGACGGTGACCTGATCATCGAGATCGAAAACTGACGCGACCTGGAATGCCTAACCGCTGCAACACATTATCCGCATGCCCTGGCACAGCTCCCGGATATCCGTCCTAGGACGGTGGTCGCTTCGCGCTCCATTCGTTCCAGAACTGCGGCCGCGACGGGGTGGTCGTGGATGATGCCGATGCCTTCACCGATGTGGATGTCGGCGGTATCGAAGTCCGCCGTGTCGACCGCTGCGCGGTAATCACGTTGAACATCAAGCAGATTGGCCCGCAACGCGTCCTCGTTGCCGTACCAGCGACCGACGAAGTCGTTGCGCAGTGCGCGCCCACCGTAGCCCTGCGGCCAGGGATATCCGCGCACGATGTCGTACACCATGGAACGCACCGTGTCATCCGAGCCCGCGGCAAGAGCGCGATCGCGCGCAACCATTGACACGGGCGATTCCTGCGCCGCCCACAGCCGCGATCCGACGACGGCGCCGTCCGCGCCCAGCGAGAGTGCCGCTGCCAGACCGCGCCCATCGGCCACGCCGCCGGCCGCGAGCACCAGGGTGTCCGGGGCCCGCTCGGTGACCAGGTCCGCGATCTCGGGAACCAGCGTGAAGGTGGAACGGACGCCCTTACCGTGCCCGCCCGCTTCGCCACCTTGAGCCACCAGCACCTCGGCGCCCAGGTCGATACCCCGGCGCGCCTCTTCCAGATCGTTGACCTGGTTGATGAACGGAATTTTCGCGGCATGTATCCGGTCGGCGAAAGGAGCCGGATCGCCGAAGGACAACATCAGAGCCGCAGGGTTGCGGGCCAGAACCAGGTCCAGCAGTTCGGGCCGCTCGGCCAGCTTCCAGGCGATGAAACCGACCCCGATGCGGGTGTCTGCCGCTGCGGCGAATTGTGCATCGAGCCACCCGCTGTCGCCGTAGCCGGCGCCCAGGACTCCGAGGCCGCCGGCGCGGGTGACCGCGGTGGCCAGGCGGGCATCGGCGAATTTGTCCATGGGTGCCAACAGGATCGGCACCGTTAGTCCGAACCTCGACGTGAGTCGTGTGGTGATCATCGAAACCTCAGACCAGTTCGCCTGTGAGGAACTGCGCGCGTCCTTCGCCGAAAGACCAATCAGCGTCGCTGTTTTCGGTGATCGACACGATCAGGTCCGCGGCATCCAGGCCACAGTCGCGATGCAGATTCTTGGCCAGCAATTCGTAGAACCGTTGTTTCTGCTCTGCGGTGCGACGACGGCTGACCATCTGGATGATCACCAGCTTGTCGGATCGCTCGATTCCCAGTCCGGTGTCCAGCGCGACAACCTCATCGGGGTCGCGGACGTCGACGATCTGGTACCGGTCACCCTCGGGGACGTCGAACGCTGTTACGACAGCCTGGTGCGCACTGTCGAGCAGCTGACGGATCTCTTCGGGGGTCCGGCCCCGGATGACGGTGAAGTTCAACAGTGGCATGACCGCCCACCTTTCTTTATATCCTGCCTGCTCTAACGTCGTTGACACACAACGTATTGCGATTGCGGGACAACGGCCACGACCAAGATCCTCGAAGCTGGTAGCAAGAATCTCCGACTGCGTTCGCAGGGACCCGTCGCCTACGGCGAAACGGCAGTGTTGCTCTGGAGCAACAGATCCCGGGTGATCTCCATATGCCCGACATGCTGGGCGATGTCTTGGAGGATGTGCAACAGGGTCCATTCGGGCGTGGCAGTGGCGAGTACCGCGGCGCGGGTGGTGCCGCCTCGGATTCCGTCGGCGAGTTCGCGGTCTCGGATGCCATCGGTGACCGCCACCTCGACCCAGCCGGGAAGCCGTTGTTGCAGGGCGGTCAACCGACCCAACAGTTCATCGACCGTCCCGGTGGCGGTGAACTCGGCCGATCGATCTCGCGGAATCCGTTGGCCCGCAATGAAAGAGCCTGCCCAGTAGTCGACCACGCCAATGCAGTGATTGACGATGGCATAGCAACTGTTGGCGCCGGGCAGGTCAGGCCGGAGATTGGCCAGGTCGTCGCCGAGGACGGTGAGGATGTCAGCCATCGCTGTGAAACATTCGGCCGAAATTGCCAGCATCGCCTGTGCGAGGGGATGCTGGCCTTCGACGTGAGTCACGGCTAGTCGAGGTAGTCGCGCAGCACCTGGGAGCGCGACGGGTGCCGCAGCTTGCTCATGGTCTTCGACTCGATCTGACGGATGCGCTCACGCGTGACGCCGTAGACCTGACCGATCTCGTCGAGGGTACGGGGCTGACCGTCAGTCAGACCGAACCGCAGCCGGACCACGCCGGCCTCGCGCTCGGACAGCGTCTCCAGCACCGACTGCAGCTGATCCTGCAGCAGCGTGAAGGACACCGCGTCCACGGCGACAACAGCTTCGGAGTCCTCGATGAAGTCACCGAGCTGGCTGTCGCCCTCGTCGCCGATGGTCTGGTCGAGCGAGATGGGCTCACGCGCGTACTGCTGGATCTCCAGCACCTTCTCCGGCGTGATGTCCATCTCCTTGGCCAGCTCTTCAGGTGTGGGCTCGCGGCCCAGATCCTGGAGCAGCTCACGCTGGATGCGGCCGAGCTTGTTGATCACCTCGACCATGTGCACCGGGATACGGATGGTGCGGGCCTGGTCGGCCATGGCGCGGGTGATGGCCTGCCGGATCCACCACGTCGCGTAGGTGGAGAATTTGTACCCCTTGGTGTAGTCGAACTTCTCGACCGCGCGGATCAGGCCCAGGTTGCCTTCCTGGATCAGGTCCAGGAACGCCATGCCGCGGCCGGTGTAGCGCTTGGCCAGCGACACCACCAGACGCAGGTTGGCTTCGAGCAGGTGGTTCTTCGCGCGGTCACCGTCGCGGCAGATCCACTGGTAATCGCGCCGTTGCGCGGTGGTGAGCTTCTCGCCCTTCTCGGCGAACTCGAGCATCAGCTGGGTGCAGTACAGGCCGGCCTCGATGCGCTTGGCCAGCTCGACCTCTTCCTCGGCATTGAGCAGCGCGACCTTGCCGATCTGCTTGAGGTAGGCGCGGACCGAGTCAGCCGACGCGGTGAGTTCGGCGTCCTTGCGAGCCTGCCGCAGTGCCTCGGATTCCTCTTCGTCCCAGACGAAGTCGCCGGAGGCCTTGTCCTTCTCACTGGGCTCGTCGGGGGCATCGGCATCGGCGTCGCCCTCGGCGGCCTTGGGCGCGGCTTTGGTGCCGTCCTCGTTGGCCTCGCTCGCCTCGGCCTCGTCCTCATCCTCGTCGTCATCACTACTGTCACCGGCGTCATCGTCGTCGGTGTCGATGTCGTCGAGTTCCAGGTCGGCGTCGTCGACGTCCAGATCGTCGCCGGGCTCGGCGACGAGTTCATCGTCGTCGGTGAGCTCGTCAGTGGCCTCGACGGCGTCATCGGGCTTCTTGGTCGAGTCGGCCGCCTTGCGGGGGGCGCGCTTGGCCGGGGCCTTCGCAGCCGCCTTCTTCGCCGGGGCCTTGGCGGCCTTCTTGGCGGGGGCCTTGGCCGCGGCCTTCTTCGCGGGGGCCTTGGCTGTGCGCTTTACCGGCTCGTCGGTTGTCTCGCTGGCCTTTGTCGCTGCCACGGCCACCCTTTCGGTCATGCGTTAATCCGGTAGGCGTGGGCGTGCGCCACCGAAATGCGTCGGCTGTCGAATGTTGGCGTCGATCGTTGCGATCGGATGCTCGCCGCTATCCGGTTGCGCGGCCGCCGTTGACCATTGTAACGACAAGGTGGCCATTAGCCGTACCAGCGGCGGATATCGGTGCGTTGAGGATGCTCTACTGCGGGTTTGCCGCGGCCTCGCCGGCCATCGCCGCACCGACGATGCCTGCCGAATTCAGCAGGGTGGCCGCGACCACAGGGGTGCGGTTCTTCAGCAGCGGCACCCAATGGTCGGCCTTCTTGCTGATCCCGCCACCGGCGATGAACAGGTCGGGATAGATCACGTTCTCGACCGCCACCAGCACCTTGGTGACTTCCTCGGTCCACCGTTCGTAGGACCAGCCCTTACGTTCCTTCACCGATGACGCGGCACGGTGCTCGGCCTCCTTGCCGCCGACTTCGATGTGCCCGAACTCGGTGTTGGGCAGCAGCACGCCGTTGTGGATCACCGCGGAGCCGATGCCAGTGCCGAATGTCAACAACACGACCACACCGTGCACGTCGCGGCCGGCACCGAATTTCTCCTCACCCAGCCCGGCGGCGTCTGCGTCGTTGAGCACCGTGACGGCCTGGCCGTCCAGCCGGGAGCTGTACATCTCGCGCACATTGGTGCCGATCCAGCTCTTGTCGACGTTGGCCGCGGTCCGCACGATGCCGTTGGTCACCACCCCCGGGTAGGTGACGCCCAGTGGTCCGGTCCAGCCGAATTCGCGGACCACGGTGGCGACGGTCTCTGCGACGGCAGCGGGTGTCGCCGGCTGCGGTGTCGGCAGGCGGAACCGCTCGCTGAGCAGCTGCCCGGTGTCCAGATCGACGATGGCGCCTTTCACACCGGTGCCGCCGACATCGATCCCGAATCCCCTGTGCTGCGCAGTGTCGGCGTTGGGGGAGAGAGTCATATGCACTCCTCGATGCGGGGTAGGCGGTAAGGCGCGACCCACACATTAGCGGGCGCACGAGTTTTGCGGCGGGACCGGCAGATATCCGCCCGGTGTGCTGCGATGGTGTGATGACCGGAACCGCACCCGACGACGGTATCGAGCCAGCCGAATTGCGAAAGGTGGCCGAGCAGTTGGCCGTCGAGGCCGCGGATTTCGTTCGACGTCGTCGAACTGAGGTCTTCCCGGCGGGCGGACGGGCCGGCAGTTCGGTGGTGCGCGCCAAGACCACTCCCACCGACCCCGTGACGGTGGTCGATACCGAATCTGAACGTCTCTTGCGCGGCCGGCTGGCTCAGCTTCGCCCCGGCGATGCCGTGTTGGGGGAGGAGGAGGGCGGCACGGCCCAGGTCGCCGCGGGCCGGCCGGTGTGGGTGCTCGACCCGATCGACGGCACGGTCAACTTCGTCTACGGCCTTGGCGCCTATGCGGTGTCGGTCGGCGTGCAGATCGACGGGGTGTCGGTGGCTGGTGCGGTGGCCAACGCCGCGACCGGCGAGGTGTACTCGGCGGCCCGCGGTCAGGGCGCGACGCTGACCGATGCTGATTCCTGTATCACGTTGCATTGCAACGAGATAACTGAGCTTCCGATGGCGCTGGTGGGAACCGGCTTCGCGTACGACCGAGAGCACCGGCGCCGTCAGGCCGACGTGCTGACCGATCTGCTGGCCGAGGTTCGCGACATTCGCCGGGTGGGTTCGTGCGCGCTGGATTTGTGCATGGTCGCTGCCGGACGGCTCGATGCCTACTTCGAATCGGGTGTGCACCTGTGGGATTGGGCTGCAGGAGCATTGATCGCAGCGGAGGCGGGTGCGGTATTGCGGCTGCCGTATTCCGACGACTTGGTGATAGCCGCGGCACCCGGCATCGCGGGCGCGCTGACTGCCCACCTCGAGCGCGCCGGATACCGCTGAGCGACAGTGGTCAGCAGGTTCCGCTGTGGATTTTGGGCAGCAGCGCCGGGTCGGCAGGCTGAGTGGCGTCCGGCTTCAGGCTGGTCAGCATGGCCTGGATGTCGTCGTTCTGGCTCAGCTCGGTGAACTCAGTGCCGATCGCCAGATCGACTGTGTCGTCAGGCCTTTGGTCCTGGAAGAGCTGCGTGCACGGGGCCACCAGCCACAGCGCGGCCGCCGCGGCCTTACCGGCCGGGCCGAAGCGGATTTGGCCTTGGCACTCCATGCGCGTGCCTCCGAAGATTGGATCGTTGCCGGCGGCGGGCTGGTTGAACCCGAGGTCGCGTAGTTCGCCGGCGACCTCGCCGGCCTGGCCACCCTGGCCGCTGGCGTTGAGCACCCGGATGTTGGTGTCCGCGAGCTTGGCCGGGACGACGTTGACCATCGAGGCCGCGGACACTTCGTTACCGAGCCGTGGCTGGCCCGGGTCGGTGGGCGCCGGCGGCTGATTGCACGTGATTGCCTGATGGACCTCGGCGGGCTGGCTGGCTACCACCAGCCAGATGATCAAGCTGGTGGCAGCCAGCACGGCAAACATGATTGCCGCCGGCCGGTAGTTGCGGCGGCGGAACGGCCTACCGTGCTTGTCGAAGGCTGTGCCGTCTGTGATTTGTGCGACCACCCCTGCACTGTAGATGCAGTCGGCGCCCGCTTCGACCTCGCCACCCCTGGCTTATGTGACGCAAATCACATAAGATCCGACCGCATTTCGGGCACGAATTATTTGGTGGAAGCGTTCGACGCTGGTACAAAGCTCTGTCGCAAGGATACGGAGGGGAAGACAATGGCTACCGATTACGACGCCCCGCGGCGCACCGAGTCTGACGACGTTTCCGAGGATTCGCTGGAAGAACTGAAGGCGCGGCGCAACGAGGCGCAATCCGCGGTTGTCGACGTTGATGAGTCCGAGTCGGCGGAGTCCTTCGAACTGCCCGGTGCTGACTTGTCCGGTGAGGAACTGTCGGTCCGGGTTGTTCCGAAGCAGGCCGACGAGTTCACCTGCTCCAGCTGTTTTTTGGTGCACCATCGCAGCCGTCTCGCCAGCGAGAAGAACGGCGTGATGATCTGTACCGATTGCGCTGCGTAGCACTGCAACCGGCCGTCGGGTGGCCAGTTTGCGCACGTTTCCAACTGGATAGCGTGCGTTGACTGGCCACTCGGCGTCTAAGCGGCTTAGCCGCTGTATGAAGTTCGCGGCTCAGCCGCTGTGCTCAATACGCGGCTCAGCCGCTGTGCTCAATACGCGGCTCAGCCGCGGAGCGCCGCCAGGACCTGCTCCGGCCGACGAGTACTGACCAACCAGTACGGCGTTGGGTCATCCGGATCGTCCAACACCACCAAGATCAGCGGGCCGATCCAGGCCCGGTGCACGACGTACGCGGCCGGGTCGAGCTGTCGGCCCAGCGCCGCGGACTTCGCCGACTTCGGAACCTCCGCGGACCGCGCGATGACGCTGGTCGGAATGTGCGCCGGTCCTACCCACAGTTCGTTCTCGCCGTCCCGGCTGACCACTCGCACCTCGACGCGGCCCAGCCACACCAGCACCGCCGCTGCGACCGGCAGCAGCACCGCGAACGGCACCCACGTCGGAATGCCCGACACGCCTTGCACAACCTCCAGCGCGATCAGCCCGGCCAATCCGAATCCGGGCAGCCACCACCACAAAGGCACCGTGAGGCGCTCTCGGTACCGCACGGTTTGGGTGGTTGCTCGCGTGTCTGACACGCGGCCAAGGGTAGTCTCTGGCCTCGTGTCCACCTCTTTGGCGGTCGTTCGACTCGATCCTGATCTGCCGCTTCCGGCCCGGGCTCACGATGGTGACGCCGGCGTCGATCTGTACAGCGCGGTCGATATCGAACTCACCCCCGGTCAGCGCCAGCTGGTTCCCACGGGAATTGCCGTGGCCATCCCGCACGGGATGGTCGGTCTGGTGCACCCGCGCTCCGGATTAGCCATCCGCGTTGGGCTTTCGATCGTGAACGCGCCCGGCACCATCGATGCCGGATACCGTGGAGAGATCAAGGTGGCACTGATAAACCTCGACCCGTCAGAACCGATCACCGTGCATCGCGGCGACCGGATCGCCCAGTTGTTGGTTCAACGGGTCGAATTGCCCGAGCTGGTCGAGGTCACGTCGTTCGACGAGGCCGGGCTGGCTGACACCTCACGTGGCGCGGGCGGCCACGGTTCCTCTGGCGGACATGCGAGTTTATGATGGCATTCGGACGACGTAAATCCAACGACACCCCGGCCGCCGAGCCGGTCAATGAAGAAGAAGCTGCGCCGCAGGAAGCTGCGACGCAAGAGGTTGTGGCCTCAGCTGCTCAGTCGAATCAGTCAGAGCAGAGCAGCGAAGATGGCCCCTTCGACATCGAGGATTTCGACGACCCGGCAGCTGCCGAAGTGGCCCGGCTCGACCTGGGTGGCGTGCTGGTGCCGGTGCCCGACGGAGCGCAGCTCAACGTCGAGGTCAGTGAGCAGGGAGTCCCCAACGCAGTCTGGGTGATGACGCCCAACGGCCGGTTCTCCATCGCCGCTTACGCCGCACCCAAGACCGCTGGGCTGTGGCGAGAGGTTGCCGCTGAGCTGGCCGACTCGCTGCGTAAGGATTCGGCTCAGGCCAGCATCGAGGACGGCCCCTGGGGCCGCGAGGTCGTGGGGCTGCCGCCGCAGCAGCCGGGTCAGGGCCAGGTGGTCATGCGCTTCATCGGCGCCGACGGCTACCGCTGGATGGTGCGCTGTGCGGTCATCGGTACCGCCGAGAGCATCGACGCAATCAGCGCGGAGGCGCGAAACGCCTTGGCGGACACCGTTGTTCGACGCGGTGACACGCCCTTGCCGGTGCGCAGCCCACTGCCCGTGCAGCTGTCCGAACCGCTGCTCGCGCAGTTGCGTGCGGCGGCTCAGCAGATGGCATTGCAGCAGGTGCAGCAGGCACAGCAAGCCCTCGAGCAGTTGCAGCAGCAGGTCCAGCCGGAAGGCGCGGCCCGCCGCAGCGAGCAGGGCTCGGCCATGCAGCAGCTGCGCACCATCACTGGCGGCTGACGGCTTCCTCGAGGGCTTCCACGGCGGCGTCCCCGAGAACCTCGGGGTTGCGCCCCATCTCAGCGAGTGTGACGGTCCGCAGCGCCGCTCTCGGTGCCGTGGCAGCCCACTCCGTGGCAACCGAGACCGGATGTACCGCGTCATCGACGGCCCCGGCCACGCCCATCGGCACGGTCAGTCGT
Organism: Mycobacterium sp. OTB74; assembly: GCF_029892685.1. Lineage (GTDB taxonomy): Bacteria > Actinomycetota > Actinomycetes > Mycobacteriales > Mycobacteriaceae > Mycobacterium. The sequence continues at coordinate 94,528 of NZ_JARXVD010000018.1, forward strand.
GCCAGTTCGGCGCCGGACGGCGCGGTATATCCGGCGGCTTCCTCCATAGCGTCGGGCAGCGCGGGCCACTGGGCGCTCCAGGACCGGGTCAGTTCGTCGGCAAGCCACGGTGGGCTGCCGGCGCGCATCCCGGCCACTGCCGCGTCCAACCCGATTTCCCGCAATTGCTGGGCCGAATATCGGGCTGCCAGGGCGGCCGGAGCACCGTTGGCGACGCCGGTCCAGGCCGGCAGCGCGGCCAGCACCCCAACAGCGCGGTCAGCGTGTGCCAGCGCCCAATTGGTAGCCACAGCCGCGCCGAGGGAGACGCCGCCGACCACGATCGGCCCGTTGCTGGCGGCGTCGTCGAGCGCCTGCAAGTACCCGTCGATCAAACGCAGAGGCACCGGCGGTGGGGTGACGACAACGGCCCCGGCGACCCGCAGGGCACCGCCGAATGCCCGGCGGATGTAGTCGTCGTCGGATCCGGTGCCAGGCAGCAGCACCGCCGTCACACCGCGCAGATTGGCCGTCATGCCTCGATCGTGCCCGGCCGAGAAAACGGTCTTCACGACGGGTCTACAGCGGGTGTCCAGCCGACTGAGTGGGATTGCCAAAATTATCTACCGCGCCGAAATGGCGAATCGGAACCAACAGGTCTACGGTGACGTTGGTTATACAGCGGGTCCACGGTGGATTCGCACCAAGTCTCAGGAGAGACCATGGCTACGGCCGAAGGTTATCTGCGCCGGCTCACTCGTCGGCTCACCGAGGATCCTGAACAGCGTGATGTCCAGGAGCTCAACGACGAAGCCCTCAACACCGGCGCTATGCGGGCAGTCGATTGCACCCGCGGGCAGGAGGTGACCATGGTTGGCACCCTGCGCTGCGTAGAGACCAATGGCAAGGGCTGTAGCGGAGGAGTCCGCGCCGAGCTGTTCGACGGCACCGACACTGTCACCCTGGTGTGGCTGGGTCAGCGCCGCATCCCCGGTATCGAGTCCGGGCGCACGCTGCGAGTGCACGGTCGGTTGGGCAAGTTGGACAGCGGAGCAAAGGCGATCTACAACCCGCATTACGAGATTCAGAAGTGACCCTCCCCGACAAGGGGACCGCAGACAGCGAGCAGGCCGAAGCCGACCTGGAGGCGGCCATCGACGCCGAGCAGGACAGCGCGGACGCCAAACTGACAGCGCATGCCCTCCTGGAACAGATGGGCGGCGTCAGCGGGCTTATCTATTCATCGCTGCCCGTCATCGTATTTGTCCCCGTATCGAGCTTCTACGGACTGACCGCAGCCATCTGTGCAGCCCTGGCAGTGGCCGCATTGATCCTGGTGTGGCGCCTGGCGCGCCGCGAGTCGGTGCAGCCGGCGGTGTCCGGCTTCATCGGCGTCGGCATCAGCGCCCTGATCGCCTACGTGGTCGGGGCCTCGAAAGGCTATTTCCTGCTTGGCATTTGGTCATCACTGGCCTATGCAGGCCTGTTCTTGGTGTCGGTGCTGGTGCGCCGCCCGTTGGTGGGATATGGCTGGAGCTGGGTCACCGGCCACGGCCACACCTGGCGTGACGTGCGCCGCGCGGTGTTGGCGTTCGACGTCGCCACCGTCGTGTGGGTGTTGGTGTTCGGGGCGCGGTTCCTGGTGCAGAACCACCTCTACGCGCATGACCAGACCCGCTGGCTGGGTGTGGCCCGTATCGCGATGGGCTGGCCGCTGACGGCCGTCGCCGCGGTTGCCACGCTGCTGGCGATTCGGGCTGCGCAGCGTGCCATTCACGAAGCTGAGCATGCTGCTGAACATGCCGAAGCGGAGCGCCCCGAAGCGGACTAGTTCGGGTGCAGCACCTGTTCGCGCAGCTCCTGCTCAACCTCGGCGATCGCCACGAACAGCAGCTCATCGCCGCCCTCCAGCGGCTCGTCGGCTTCCGGCACGATCACCCGCGGGCCGCGCAGGATGGTCACCAGCGTGGCGTCGCGTGGCAGTCCCAGTCGCTTGACGGCCTTGCCGCCCCAGGGCGTGTCGTCAGGCAGGGTGATCTCGACGAGATTGGCCTGGCCCTTGCGGAAGCTCATCAGCCGCACCAGATCGCCCACCGAGACCGCTTCCTCCACCAGCGAGGCCAGCATCCGCGGTGTGGACACAGCTACGTCGACGCCCCAGTTCTCGTCGAACAGCCACTCGTTGCGCGGGTCGTTGACCCGGGCCACCACCCGCGGCACCGCGAATTCGGTCTTGGCCAGCAGAGAGACCACCACGTTGGCCTTGTCGTCGCCGGTGGCGGCGATGACCACGTCGAACTCTTCGAGCTTGACCGACTCCAGCAGGCTGAGTTCGCAGGCGTCACCAAGGCGCCAGTGCGCAGCGGGCACGGCGTCGACATCGATGTGTTCCGGATTACGTTCGAGCAGGGTCACCTGATGATGGTCGACGAGTTCCCGTGCGATGGAACGGCCGACGGCACCTGCACCTGCGATAGCGACCTTCATCTGGGCTCCTCTAGTGGCTGTCGACGTCTTCGCCCGGGGGCAGCGCCGCGATGGCGATGGCCTCGGCGACACGGCCGGAAACCGCGGCCAGGTACACCTGGTCGCCGGCCTGGATTACGGTCTTGGCGTCCGGAAGCAGTCCGCTGCCGAACCGAATCATGAATGCCACGCGGCCGCCGGTGGCACCTTCCAGCGCGGTGACGCGGTGGCCCACCCAGTCCTCGTGTAGAGACAGCTCGGTGACACCCACGTTGCCCGACGGATCCCGCCACTTGGTGGGTTCGGTTTCCCGGGTCAGCAGATTCAGCAACCGATCGGTGGTCCACGGCACCGTTGCGATGGTCGGGATGCCCAGGCGCTCATAGACCGCGGCACGTTTGGCGTCGTAGATACGGGCCACCACGCGCTGCACGCCGAAGGTCTCCCGGGCCACGCGGGCCGAGATGATGTTGGAGTTGTCGCCGGATGACACGGCGGCGAAGGCGCCGGCCTCCTCTATGCCGGCGCGCTGCAGCACGTCGCGGTCAAATCCCATGCCCAGCACACGTTCACCCGGAAATTCGGGCGACAGCCGGTGAAATGCGGTCGAATCGCGGTCGATGACGGCAACCTCATGGCCAATTCTGGCCAGGCCATCCGCCAGCGATGCGCCAACCCGTCCGCAGCCCATCACCACTACTCGCACCAGCGGAGTCCTTTCTGCGGGGAAGAAACCCGGAATTGAATTGAAACGTACTCGCGCAGTCCGAACGCTACAGCCAGAGCGTAAGGGGCTTACCCTTGGCTCTCGTGTCCAAGCTTTCGACTGCGACGCGACGCCTGGTTCTCGGCCAGCCGTTCCGAAGTGACAAGCTCGCCCACACGCTGCTACCCAAACGCATCGCACTTCCGGTATTCGCCTCGGATGCGTTGTCGTCGGTCGCCTATGCGCCGGAGGAAATCTTCCTGGTGCTGTCGGTGGCGGGGCTGAGCGCGTACTCGGTTGCGCCGTGGATCGGCCTCGCGGTTGCGGCGGTGATGCTCATCGTCATCGCCAGCTACCGGCAGAACGTGCACGCGTATCCGTCTGGCGGTGGCGATTACGAGGTGGTCACCACCAACCTCGGCCACACGGCGGGGTTGACGGTCGCCAGTGCGCTGATGGTCGACTACGTGCTCACGGTGGCGGTGTCCACGGCCTCGGCGATGTCCAACATCGGTTCGGCCGTGCCGTTCATCGCCCAGCACAAGGTGCTGCTTTCGGTCGCCGCGATCCTGCTGCTGGCGTCGCTGAACCTGCGCGGGATCCGGGAGTCTGGCACCGCATTCGCAATTCCCACCTACGCCTTCATGATCGGCATGTACATCATGCTGATTTGGGGATTCATCCAGATCTTGGTGCTCGGCCACCCATTGCGTGCCGAGTCGGCCGGTTTCAAGCTCAAATCCGAACACGGTGAGGTCATGGGCTTCGCCATGGTGTTCCTTGTCGCGCGTGCGTTTTCGTCGGGTTGTGCGGCGCTGACCGGTGTGGAGGCGATCAGCAACGGCGTCCCGGCATTCCGGAAACCCAAGTCCCGCAACGCCGCAACCACACTGCTGATGCTCGGCGTCATCGCGGTGTCCCTGTTCATGGGCATCATCGTGCTGGCCAAGCAGCTCGGCGTGAAAATGGCCGACAGCGTCGACCAATTGGTGGGCGCACCCGCGGACTATCACCAGAAGACCGTCGTGACCCAGCTGGCTGAAGCGGTGTTCAAAGAGTTTCCGGTCGGCTTGTACGCCATCGCCGGTGTCACCGCGCTGATTCTGGTGCTGGCGGCCAACACCGCGTTCAACGGCTTCCCGGTGCTGGGATCGATTCTGGCCCAGGACCGCTACCTGCCGCGCCAGCTGCACACGCGTGGCGACCGGCTGGCCTTCTCCAACGGAATCCTGTTCCTGGCGTTCGCCGCGATCGCATTCATCGTCGCGTTCAATGCCGAGGTCACCGCGCTGATCCAGCTGTACATCGTCGGGGTGTTCGTATCGTTCACGCTCAGCCAGATCGGCATGGTGCGGCACTGGACCCGGTTGCTGCGCACCGAGACTGGCGCCGCCGAGCGTCGGCACATGCAGCGCTCCCGGGTGATCAACACCATCGGCTTCCTGTGCACCGGCGCGGTGCTGTTGGTGGTCATCGTGACCAAGTTCCTGGCCGGTGCGTGGATCGCGATTTTGGCCATGAGCATCCTGTTCGTGCTGATGAAGATGATCCACAAGCACTACGACACGGTGGCGCGTGAACTGCGGGCCGACACTGCGCCGGACGAGGACGTGGTGTTGCCCAGCCGCAACCACGCGATTGTGTTGATCTCCAATCTGCACCTGCCCACCCTGCGTGCGCTCGCGTACGCCCGGGCCACGCGGCCCGACGTGCTGGAGGCGCTCACGGTCAGCGTCGACGACGCCGAGACGCGGGAGCTGGTGTACAAGTGGGAGCACAGCGAGGTCACGGTGCCACTGAAGGTGCTCGCCTCGCCGTACCGCGAAATCACCCGGCCCATCTTGGATTACGTCAAACGCATCACCACCGACTCGGCCCGCACCGTGGTGACGGTGTTCATCCCGGAGTACGTGGTCGGGCACTGGTGGGAACACATTCTGCACAACCAGAGCGCGCTGCGGCTCAAGGGCCGGCTGCTGTTCATCCCGAATGTGATGGTGACTTCGGTTCCGTGGCAACTGAGTTCGTCTGAACGGGTGAAGATGACCCTGTCGCCGGGGTCGGCTCCCGGTGACACCCGACGGGGGATCCTCGATTGACCACGTTGACGCTGACGATCGACGCGCCCGCCAACGGCGGCAGTTGCGTCGCCCGCCACGACGGCCGGGTGATCTTCGTGCGCCACGCGCTGCCCGGCGAGGTGGTCCGTGCGGAGGTGGTATCAGAGCGCGGATCGTACTGGCACGCAGACGTTGTCGAGGTGTTGCAGCCATCGCCGGATCGCGTGGATTCGCTGTGCCCGATCGCCGGGGTGCACGGATCTGGTTGCTGTGACTTGGCTTTCGTCGAACCGACGGCCGGCCGCAGGCTCAAGGGTGAGGTGGTGGCCAACCAACTGGCCCGCCTGGGCGGGTACCAGTGGGATGGCGGCGCCGCCGAGGAAGTCGGCACTGTGGGGGTGCGCGGTTGGCGCACCCGGGTGCGGTTGGCGGTCGGGGCCGACGGCCGAGCGGGGTTTCACCGCTATCACAGCGCCGAGTTGGTGACCGACCTGTCGTGTGCGCAGGTGCCCGCCGGCATGCTGGCCGACCTGCCGACCCAGCCGCCGGGTGCCGAGCTGCACGTGGTGCTCGACGACGATGGACGCCGCCACGTAGTGCGCTCCGGGCCGCGCGCCACAGGCGGCAAGTCGGGGAAGCGGGGGACCTCCAAAGCCCCGACCCAAGTGGTGTCCGGCGAGTACGAGTCGGTACAGCGGGTCGGGTCACGGGAGTGGCTGATCCCGGTGACCGCATTCTGGCAAGCCCATCGCGATGCCGCGGTGACCTACAGCGCATTGGTCGCCGACTGGGCAGAGCTGTCCGAAGGCCAAACTGCGTGGGATTTGTACGGTGGCGCAGGCGTTTTCGCCGCGGCATTGGCGGGCTCGGTGGGAGAGTCGGGTCGGGTGCTGACGGTGGACACCTCGCGGGGATCCTCACGTGCCGCGCGGGCCGCCCTGGCCGATCTGGCCTGCGTCGACGTGATCACCGATTCGGTACGCCGGGCGCTGGCGGCGCAGCGGGCACCGGCGCAGGTGGCCGTGTTGGACCCGCCGCGCACCGGCGCCGGACGCGAGGTGATCGATCAGCTGGCGGCCGCGGGCGTCCCGCGCGTAATCCACATCGGCTGTGAAGCCGCATCTTTCGCACGGGACATCGGGTTGTATCGCGGGCACGGATACCAGGTGCAGCAGTTGCGGGTGTTCGACTCGTTCCCACTGACCCACCATGTCGAGTGCGTTGCGCTGCTGACCCACCCCTGAGCGCTCGGGGTCGTGTGTCCGCGCGCCGCGGATGACAAGATCGCACTACCTGCCCGGCTCAGAGTCGGGCCCGTCAGCGTCGGGAGTCGAAGATGAACAGCCGCAACGACCGGCAGCGCCGGCGGCTGCTGACCCGCGGCACCTGGCCTGAAACCCAGCGGTTCGCCGAGATCCTGCGCAAGGAGACCGTCGGCGGCGTGCTGCTACTGCTGGCCGCCGGTATTGCCATGGTCTGGGCCAATTCGCCTGCCGCCCACATCTATGAGGCGCTGTCCGAGTTCGCCGTCGGCCCGCAGGCGTGGCATCTGAAATTGAGCCTGTCCCAATGGTCGGCTGACGGATTGCTGGCCATCTTCTTCTTCGTGGTGGGCCTCGAACTCAAGCGCGAATTCGTCGCCGGCGACCTGCGTGACCCAGCGCGGGCGGCGCTGCCGATCGCCGCGGCTGTCGGCGGCATGGTGGTACCGGCTGCGATTTTCGTAGGGGTGAACCTGGCGGCCGGTCACCCCGAGAACCTCGACGGCTGGGCGGTGCCGATCGCCACAGACATCGCGTTCGCGCTGGCAGTGCTGGCCGTGCTGTCCACGCATCTGCCTACCGCGCTGCGGACCTTCCTGCTGACCCTCGCAGTGGTGGACGACCTGCTGGCGATCATCGTCATCGCCGTCTTCTACACCGACCACCTCAACCCGATCATGTTGGCGTTGGCGGTAATTCCCGGGGCACTGTTCGTGCTAGCGGTCCAGCGCGGCGTAGGGCACTGGTGGCTGCTGCTGCCTCTGGCGGCGACTACGTGGGCGTTGGTGCACGCCAGTGGTGTGCACGCGACGGTGGCCGGGGTTTTGTTGGGTTTCGGGGTGCCGGTGCTGGGGAAGCATGCGTCGGCAGAGGCCTTCGAGCATGCGCTGCGGCCGTTGTCCGCCGGCGTGGCGGTACCGGTATTCGCGTTCTTCGCCGCCGGTGTCGGTGTGGGCGGCTGGTCGGGCCTGGTCTCCACACTGGCCCATCCGGTTACCGCCGGGATTGTGGCCGGGCTGGTGTTGGGCAAGCCGGTCGGTGTGTTCAGCACCACATTCCTGCTGGCCCGGTTCACCGGCGCCGAGCTCGACGAGGACCTCAGCTGGCTGGACGTGGCGGGCGTGGCGTTGCTGGCCGGCATCGGCTTCACCGTCTCGCTGTTGATCGGTGAGCTCGCATTCGGCATTGGCGCTGCGGACAGCGTCGACACCAAGGTCGGTGTGCTGACCGGTTCCGTGGTTGCTGGCGTGCTGGCGGCCGTGGTGCTGGCGACGCGCAACGCTGCGTACCGCCGCATTCATCAGCGCGAGACGCTCGACGCCGACGACGACGGTGTGCCGGACATCTTTCAGCCGTGAGCGGTGGCCCCCTTAACGGGTGCGTAGACTGTCAGGATGCTTGAACAGGTCCGCGGCCCCGCTGATCTGGCGCACCTATCGCAGCCACAGCTGACCGAACTCGCCGCCGAAATCCGGGAGTTCCTGGTCCACAAGGTCGCCGCTACGGGTGGGCATCTGGGCCCCAACCTGGGGGTCGTCGAACTGACGCTTGCGCTGCACCGCGTCTTCGACTCACCGCACGATCCGATCATCTTCGATACCGGGCATCAGGCCTATGTGCACAAGATGCTGACCGGCCGGTGCTCGGACTTCGACAACTTGCGCATGAAGGACGGGCTGTCGGGCTACCCGTCGCGTGCGGAGAGTGAGCACGACTGGGTCGAGTCCAGCCATGCCAGCACCGCGCTGTCCTACGCCGACGGGCTGGCCAAGGCTTTTGAGCTGTCGGGTTACCGCAACCGGCACGTGGTGGCGGTCGTCGGCGACGGTGCGCTGACCGGCGGCATGTGCTGGGAGGCGCTGAACAACATCGCCGCCGCCAACAGGCCCATCGTCATCGTGGTCAACGACAACGGCCGCAGCTACGCGCCGACCATCGGCGGGCTGGCCGACCATTTCGCGGCACTGCGCCTACAGCCTGCCTACGAGAAGGCCCTCGAACGCGGCAAGAACGCCCTGCGCGGCATGCCGGTCGTCGGCGAGTTCTGCTACCACTGCGTGCACAGCATCAAGGCGGGCATCAAGGACGCGCTGGCTCCGCAGGCGCTTTTCACAGACCTGGGCCTGAAGTACGTCGGGCCCATCGACGGCCACGACGAGCATGCGGTGGAGGCGGCGTTGCGGCACGCCCGTGGCTTCAATGCGCCGGTGATCGTCCACGTGGTCACCCGCAAGGGCATGGGCTACGGTCCGGCGGAGAACGACGAAGCCGAGCAGATGCATTCGACCGGCATCATCGACCCGCACACCGGGCGGGCCACCTCCAAGTCCGCCCCGGGCTGGACGTCGGTGTTCTCTGACGAGCTGATCAAGCAGGCTGAGACGCGACGGGACATCGTCGCGATCACCGCCGCCATGCCGGGCCCGACCGGTTTGTCGGCATTCCGGCAGCGGTTCCCGGACCGGTTCTTCGATGTCGGTATCGCCGAGCAGCATGCGATGACCTCGGCGGCCGGCCTTGCCATGGGTGGCATGCACCCGGTGGTCGCCATCTACTCGACGTTCCTGAACCGCGCATTCGACCAGATCATGATGGACGTGGCGCTGCACAAGCTGCCGGTCACCATGGTGCTGGACCGGGCTGGTGTAACCGGTAACGACGGCGCCAGCCACAACGGTGTGTGGGACATGTCGATGCTGGGCATCGTGCCGGGTATTCGGGTGGCGGCACCGCGTGACGCGTCGCGGCTGCGTGAGGAACTCGGCGAGGCCCTGGCCGTCACTGAGGGACCGACCGCTGTCCGGTTCCCGAAAGGCGCTGTCGGCGAAGATATTCCGGCTTTGCGACGGGTGGGTGACATCGATATCCTGGCGGTGCCCGGGGACAGCCTGCCTGACGATGTGCTGCTGGTGGCAGTCGGGTCGTTCGCCACGATGGGCCTAGCGGTGGCCGAGCGGTTGTGCAAGCAGGGCATCGGCGTGACGGTGGTGGACCCGCGGTGGGTGCTGCCCGTTCCGGCGGCCCTTGCCGATCTGGCCCGTGCCCACAAGTTGGTGGTCACGCTGGAGGACAACGGGGTAGCCGGCGGTATCGGTTCTGCGGTGTCGGCATCGCTGCGCGGCAACGAGATTGACGTACCGTGCCGCGATGTCGGTGTGCCGCAAGAGTTTCAGGGGCACGCCACCCGCGGCGAGGTGTTGGCGTCCATCGGCCTGACAGATCAGGACGTGGCCCGGCAGGTGACCGGCTGGGTGGCCGCGCTGGGCAGCACGGTCGAGGTTTCTCCCTAGAATGCTTCGCAGCGACCGCAGAATGATGGCCGCGCGCCGGCACCGAAAGCCCGGCCGCGCTGACTCTGCCGCGGCGGCTTGGGTCACTGGCAGTTTCGCGCTGTAGGCGCAGGGTGACCGCCTTCGGAATAGGCTTGGGCCCATGCACGCCGAACTCGAGGCATGGAAGTCCGCTGGCCAGTACTTCGACTACCTCGGATTCCAGATCTTCTACCGCCAGGACGGCCCTCCCCTGGGAACCGCACCGGTCCTGCTGCTGATCCACGGTTATCCGTTCAATTCATGGGACTGGGCGTTGATCTGGCAGACCATCACGCAGCGGTTCACCGTGATCGCCCCCGACATGATCGGCATGGGGTTCTCGGATAAGCCGGTTGTCTACCAGTACTCGGTGCCCGACCACGCCGACATGCACGAGGCGCTGGTAGCCCACCTCGGAGTTGAGAAGACGCACATCCTGGCCCATGACCTTGGTGACTCAGTCGGCCAGGAACTGTTGGCCCGCAACCAATTCGGCGATCCGTCGTACGGCAAGCTCCAGATCGAGTCGATCACCTGGCTCAACGGCGGCATGTTCAACGAGGCCTACACCCCGCGGCTGCTGCAGAAGGTGATGTCACGAACTCCGTTGGGCACGATCATGAGTCCGCTGCAGGGCGGCACGCTGGCGCGCCGCCTGGCGGACCCGACCATCAACGAGTTGTTCGGCGTCAACACCAAACCGTCGCAGGCCATGATGGACAAGTTCCATCAGATCCTGGACTACAACGACGGCAAGCGGATAATGCACAAGGTCGGCGAATTCATCAACGACCGCTACATCTTTCGCAATCGCTGGGTGCGGGCCATGCGGGAAACCACGATTCCCATGCGGTTGATCGACGGCCCGTCCGACCCGAACTCCGGTGCACACATGGCGGCCCGCTACCGCGAGGTCATTCCGAACCCGGACGTGGTGATGCTGGCCGACGACATCGCGCACTGGCCACAGATCGAGGTGCCCGAAGCGGTGCTGGCGGCGTTCGAGGAGTTCGTGACGCCGCTGCTGTGACTCGTGGTCAGTGTTCCTCGAGTGCCTCGGACAGCACCGGATCGCACAACTCCCGCTGCCAAGGGCGGGCGCCAGAGGACTCCAGAAATGAATCGACGCTCGCCGCGACATCAGAAACCGGTTGCCAGTCCCAGCACAACCGCCGCACGGTGTCCGGCGTCACCAGATTCTCCGTCGGCACCGAAACCCGTTCGGACAGTTCGGCGAGCCCGCCGCGGCATGCTTCCAGCCGCTCAAAGGCCTCGGGCTTGCGCCGTGACCAACGTGCAGGTGGCGGTAGCCCGTTGGACGGTTCGTTCGCCGGCGGCTCGGCGACCCGGGCCCTGGCCAGTGCATCGAGCCACACCTGAGCGCTGCGTTTTTGTCGCGATCCGCCGAAAACCGGTAGTGCCGTGAGCTTTTCGATGGTATAGGGGTTGGCTACCGCCGCCGCAATGATGGCCGAGTCGGGCAGAATGCGCCCCGGAGCGATGTCTCGGCGCTGCGCGATCACGTCACGGGTCTGCCACAGTTCGCGTACCGCGGCCAACGCCCGACCGTCGCGTACCTTGTGAATACCGGAGGTGCGCCGCCACCGATCCCGTCGGGTCGGTGGCGCAACATATGTGCGTAGGTGCTCGAATTCCTGCGCCGCCCAATCGCTTTTGCCCTGTGACTCCAGCTCGGCGGCGACCGCCGCCCGCAGTTCCAGCAGCACTTCGACATCCAGCGCGGCGTAATTCAGCCAATCCTCCGGCAGCGGCCGTTTGGACCAGTCCGCCGCCCCATGGCCCTTTTTCAGGCCCAGCCCGAGCAGTCGTTGCACCATGGCGGCCAGGTTCACGCGGTCAAAACCGGCCAGCCGCCCGGCCAGTTCGGTGTCGTAGAGAGAAGGCGGTGTCATACCCAGCTCGGCCAAGCACGGCAGATCCTGATCCGCGGCATGCAGGATCCACTCAGCAGAGCCAAGTACCGCGGCCACCGGCGCAAGTGCGGTAAGGGGATCGATGCCGTGACTGACCGGATCGATCAGCACTGTGCCTGCGCCGGCCCGGCGAATTTGCACCAGGTAGGCCCGGTTTGAGTACCGGAAACCCGACGCGCGCTCCGCATCGATCGCGAACGCCCCGTGCCCGGAGGCTAGAAGCTCTGCAGCACTGATGATTTCGCTGGCATACACCGAGACTGCAGGCACACCTTCGGCAGGCGCCGGCAGGGGAGTCACCTCGGGGTCGGTCTCGGCGGTCCCGTCGGAATCAACGTCAGTCATGCGGTTATGCGCGAGTGCGCGAACTCAGATCCGTCACCCCGGCCGGCGGCAGCCCGGCGGCATGCTCGAGCACCTCACAGAACGCCTGCACGTGCGGACCCAGTTCTAGCGAGGTGGCGGTCCACGACGCCCGCAACTCCAGCTGGTGCGCCCGAGGCGGGCCGGAAATATCGCCGTAGCGCACCGAGGTGGTGGCGGTAACGGTGCCGCCGAGCGCGGTAAGGCCGTCAGCATGCGAATCCAGCGCCTCGACCAGCCAGCTCCAGGCCACCTCGGGCAGCAGCGGGTCGACGGCTTCGGTGGCGTCCAAATCGGCCTGGATGTAGGCCACCAGGCGCATAGTGCCATCCCACGCGTCGGCGCCCTCGGGGTCGTGCAGCAGGATCAGCCGCCCGAAGGCGTCACCGTCGGAGCGCTCCGGGACGACTTCGGCATCGGGATGGCGTACTTCGGCGCCCAGTGCGTAGCTGAAGGGCGCCAGTCGCTGCGGTGGACGGATCGGGCCGAGTTCGATCTCCTGGCGCACCGTGGCAGCGTTCATCGCCGCCACAGCGGTTCGGAACTGGGCCGGTTCGGCGGAGGTCACCTTGTGGACGCTAGCTGATATGACGGGAGGCGGAAGCAGGCGCGCCGATAGGCATATATTTGGGCCAGTCCGGCAGAATATAGGTCGCAGATCGGGGCATGGCAGCATTGATGACGATGAGCACCCGTCGTGAACTGCCGCAATCGCCCTACCTGGCCGCCGCCAGTGGTCGTGAACCTGCCCGGATTCCGGTGTGGATGATGCGCCAAGCCGGCCGATCCCTGCCCGAATACCGGGCACTGCGCGCCACCCACACCATGTTGTCGGCATGCTTCAACCCGGAGCTGGTATGTGAGATCACCATGCAACCGGTGCGCCGCCATGATGTGGACGCAGCAATCCTGTTTTCCGACATCGTCGTCCCGCTCAAGGCAGCGGGCATCGACCTGGACATCGTGCCCGACGTCGGTCCGGTAATCGCTCACCCGATCCGTACCGCCGCCGATGTCCAGGCGGTGAAACCCCTTGAACCCCAGCAGGTTGAACCCGTCGCGCAGGCGGTCAAGCTACTCACCGCGGAGCTGGACCAGGTGCCGCTGATCGGCTTCGCCGGCGCGCCGTTCACCCTGGCCTCCTACTTGGTGGAGGGCGGTCCCAGCCGCAACCACGAAAAGACCAAGGCCATGATGCTCGGCGAATCAGCCACCTGGCACGCGCTGATGGACAAGCTCACCGACCTGACCATTGAATTCCTACGTGCCCAGCTAGCGGCCGGTGTCGACGCCATCCAGCTTTTCGACTCCTGGGCCGGCACCTTGTCGCTGGCCGACTACCGGAGCCACGTGCTGCCGCACAGCTCCCGGGTGTTCGCGACACTCAACGATGAAGGCGTGCCGATGACGCACTTCGGCGTCGGCACCGCTGAGCTGCTGGGTGCCATGGGGGAGGCCGGCGCGACTGTCGTGGGCGTGGACTGGCGCACCAACCTGGCCGATGCGGCGACCCGGGTACCTAAGGGCAAGGCGCTGCAGGGCAACCTCGATCCGGTGGTGCTGCTGGCTGGCTGGCCTGTGGTCGAGCACGAGGTGCGGCGAGTGGTCGAGGATGGCCGGCGAGCCCTTGCGGCCGGTGTCACCGGGCACATCTTCAACCTGGGACACGGCGTGCTGCCGGCCACTGATCCGGGTGTGATCACCGAGGCTGTTGCTCTGGTGCATTCCTTGTGAACGCACGGGCGGCCAGAACGTATTGCGTTGTCGGCGGCGGTATTTCGGGACTGGTCGCCGCTTACCGGCTGCGCCAGTCCGATCCGGCGGCCCGCATCACCCTTTTCGATCCCGCCGACCGGCTCGGTGGCACCCTGCGCACTGAACGGCTGGCCGGCCAGCCGATGGACCTGGGTGCGGAGGCGTTCGTGGCGCGCCGTCCCGAGGTCACGGCGTTGCTGGCCGAGCTCGGCATCCGGCAGATCGGGACCACCGGGGCCCGTCCGTTGATCTGCAGTGGCGGTCGGTTGCACCAGATGCCATTGGGCACATTGCAGGGAATCCCGGGACCGTCGACCGTTCTGCGTGGACTGGTCGACGACGCGACACTCGAGCGAGTCACTGCCGAGGCGTCCCAGCCCCTGAGCTGGCAGTACGGTGCCGACCCGACCGTGGCGAAGCTGGTCGGTGACCGGTTCGGTGAGCAGGTGGTGACCCGTTCGGTCGATCCGCTGCTGGCCGGGGTGTATGCCGGGTCGGCGGCCACCATCGGACTGCGTTCGGCGGCTCCCGTGCTGGCGGCTGCGCTGGATCGTGGCGCGCGCAGCTTGACCGACGCGGTCGGCTCGGTGCTGGCGGCCATACCCCCGGTCACCGGATCGGTGTTCGGCGCGGTCGACGGCGGCTACAGCGTGCTGGTCGACGCGCTGAGCCAGCACGCCCACGCGCACTGGGCCCAGGTCGGGATCGACAAGCTCGAGCCGACGCAGAATGGCTGGCAGCTCACCGACGACGAGGGCCGCGACTGGCCCGCCGATGCCGTGGTGCTGGCCGTCCCAGCACCGCGGGTAGTCCGGTTGCTGGCCGACGTCGCACCCGGAAGTGCCGCGGTGGCGCGGATGATTCCGGTGGCCTCGGCCGCGTTGGTGGCCCTGGCGCTGCCCGGCGGAACGCCGCTGCCGAAGCAGTCCGGGGTGTTGGTCGCGGCCGGAGAACGCTTGCACACCAAGGCAATTACCCTCACTTCGCGGAAGTGGGGTCGAGGCGGCAACGTCGAGTTGGTGCGGCTGTCGTTCGGCCGTTTCGGTGACGACGTCGCCCGCAATGTTGGTGATGACCGGTTGCTGGAGTGGGCTATGGAGGATCTGCGGGCGCTTTTCGGCATCAAGGCTGAACCGGTTGACTACCGGGTGCAGCGCTGGATCGACGCCATGCCGCAGTACGGCCCGGGCCACCCCGAGCTGGCCACCGAACTGCGCGCAGGCCTGCCGGACGGGCTAGTGGTGGCCGGCGGTTATCTCGACGGTATCGGCGTGCCGGCCTGCGTGGCGGCCGCCACCCGGGCGGTCACGGAGTTGGTCGCGGCCGGTTCACGGCGATAGGGCACCATAGAAGCATGGCCAAGCTCGACTATGACGCGTTGAATTCCATGACCCGGTACATGATGATCTCAGTTTTTGCCGTGCAACCTGAGGCGCTGCCCGCGGACGAGGCGACCCGGGCCAAGGTCGCCGAGGAAACGGCGACCTTCCTCAAGCAGCAAGAGGACAAAGGTGTCGTGGTGCGCGGCCTGTACGACGTGGCCGGGCTCCGGGCGGACGCCGACTTCATGATCTGGACCCACGCCGAGCGGGTCGAGGACTTGCAGGCCACCTATCGGGGTTTCCGTCGCACTGCCTTGGGCGTGGCCAGCGACCCGGTATGGAGCGTGGTGGCGCTGCACCGCCCGGCCGAGTTCAACAAGAGCCACGTGCCCGCGTTCATCGCCGGTGAAGACCCCGGCGACTACGTCTGCGTCTACCCGTTCGTGCGGTCGCTGGACTGGTACCTGCTGCCCGACGAGGACCGGCGCCGCATGCTCGTCGAGCACGGCATGGCCGGCCGCGAATACCCCGACGTGCGGGCCAATACCGTGCCGGCCTTCGCGCTCGGCGACTACGAATGGATCCTGGCTTTCGAGGGCCCCGATCTGGCGCGCATCGTCGAGCTGATGTGGAAGCTGCGCTACACCGATGCCCGCCGCCATGTGCGGGAGGAGACGCCGTTCTTCGTCGGCCCCCGCGTCGGCATCGAGCAGCTGGTTGCCAACCTGCCGTAACCGCCCGGCGGTTGCTCAAGCGGTATCAGGAGCGGTGCCGTCCAACAATCGTCTGTGCAATTCCGTTGTGAGTAAATGGATTTCACGTGTCAGATCGGTGTTGGTCTTGAGTTCGAGCTCCTGTGTCTGGAAGTCGTGATCGGCCTTGTTTTGTTGGAACTCGGCTTGGCGGTTCTGCCCGATCATGACGAACGTCGACAGAAAGATGGC
Organism: Mycobacterium sp. OTB74; assembly: GCF_029892685.1. Lineage (GTDB taxonomy): Bacteria > Actinomycetota > Actinomycetes > Mycobacteriales > Mycobacteriaceae > Mycobacterium. The sequence goes on from NZ_JARXVD010000018.1 coordinate 110,630, forward strand.
CTCCAGTGAGACCACCAGAGTCAGCGTGGGCCACGGACTGCGTTCGAAGTACAACATCCATACAGCGAACAGCACGGCATGGATGTAAACGAAGCTCATCGAGCCCGCGAAGGCGGTGATCCGGTCGGCCAGTCGCAGCTGCAGGCTCTGGTTGCGTTTGATGGCTTCCTGGATCACCGCCGGGTGATGGCTGGCGTCTGAGTTCCTCAGCGAATGCGCAATTGAGCGCTGGCGATCGCTCTTCTCGTTCATCGGATCACGCGACGGCGGTATCGCCTCGAAGATCGGCTACGGCCGTCACGCCCTTGCCGACTTTGAGGACCAGAAATGCGGAACTGATCTGTCCCACACCGTGAATGAGGGCACCCGCGGCTACCCATGACACCAGTACCACAACAGAGACGTCCCAAGAACCGGCCGCCCAGAATCCGATGCCGATCTCGGCAATACCGACGAGCAGCAGCACCCACCAGCCGGGCGCCTTGCTGGCGGTGAACGCAGAGGCGACGTCGAACACGCCGCGGAAGATGAAGTAGAAACTCATCACCGCGGCCAACCCGACGAACGTGTCATCGGGCCTGATGAATGCCATTACGCCGACGACGACGAACAGCACTGCGAGTAGTCCGTGCAGGATTCGCCAGCCGCGCGACGGCGTCACCGCGGTGATCATCACTTCGTTCGCGGCCGCGGCAAAGCAGAAGACACCGAACAGCACCGCAATTGCGGCGATGGTGGTGTAGTCGAAACGAAGTATCACGATTGCGATGACTATCCAAGCGGTGCCGGTGATCAGTAGTAGCCACCAGTGTTTGGTTTGGGCGGCGAGATCGTCGAGTGCCTCGTCGAACAATCCGAATGGTTTCGCGGAACGGGGACGGGTTGCTGTGGTCATGGTTTCTCCCGGGATTGGTGGTGAATATCGGGATCGCTTGCGAATATATTGTCGCGCTTCGCAATACACCGGGTATTGTTCCTGAGTACAAATTTGACGCGATGTTGGTGTTTGTCAGCACATTGTCGATGCCGCTTGACGGTCAGCAGGCGGCAATGGGCATTCGCGGGCGTCTCTCGGCCGGACGGTGGCCACCACTGTTCGCGGCTACAGCATCGCAGCCCCGTTGTTGTTCTGCATCACAACGACTTTCGGGCCACCAATCCGCACCATTGAGGGGGAGGTCTGGCATGACTACCGTTCTCGAGGAACCCGCGGATCTGCTCAAATTTGTCGGCCAGGTGGTCGGCACAACTTCGTGGATGACTGTCACCCAGCGTCAGGTCGATCTTTTTGCCGAGGCCACCGGCGATCGTCAGTGGATACACACCGATCCGAAGCGGGCGGCGACGGGGCCGTTCAGGGGCCGTATCGCGCATTGTTACCTCGCGCTTTCGCTTGCGCCCGTGGTGATTTCAGAAGTTGTGCAAATCCGTGAGTTGACCACCACGTTGAACTACGGGCTGAACCGAGTACGGTTTCCGGCCCCGATTCCGGTGGGTGCGCAGATTCGGGCCGAAGTCAGGGTGCTCAGCGTCCAACAGAAGATTTCCGGCGTGGAAGCCATGTTTGCGCTGACTTTCGAAATCGACGGCGATTCCCGTCCCGCTTGTGTCGCCGACGTCATCATGCTTTACCCATGACGGCTGCCACCCGACTACAGGTCTGATTCGGCAGTCACCCGCCCGGCATCGACTGCCGCGCGCAGCGCGGCGTAGTCGCGATCGTTCTGGTCGGCATAGGCCTCGGCGAATTGGACGAACGCGGTGTCGACGGCGTCACTGGTGCCGAGATAACCGGCGATCGCGACGCGATCGCCGGTGCGAGCGTGAGCTCGGGCCAGCGCGTAACCACAGGACCGTCCGTAGTCCGCGAGCAGTTTCGGGCTCGAGGTCTGCACGGCGACCGCTCCCTTCCAGTCGTGCAGCTGGCGCACGTAATAGTCAGCCTCATGGCCGTCGGGGCCGACGGCGTGCAACCATCCCAAAAGGATGTCGCTGCTGGCCTGCATAAGTCGTTGTCCGACCGAAACCCGTTGTCCGGCATCGGAATATTCGCTGGCGCCGATGAATTGTGCCAGCACCGATGGCTGAGCCTCCTTTACCTGCAGCAGCAAGGGGTCGTCATTGTCGCGGCCGACCAGCAACACCACCCAGGCGCGCAGACCCACGCTGCCCACCCCGACAACCTTGCGCGCCATGCTCAGGTACTGGAAGCGTTCGATGAGCGGGCGGCGGCTGGCTTCCAGGCTGTCGATGTACTTCTCCATGAATGCGCCCATGTGCTCCTCGTATTGGTGTGCCCGGTCGGCGCCGACCAGTTCGGCGATGGGTACCACCAGCGGTGGATGGCTGACCAGCTTGATCTGTCCGTCGACCGTTTCGGTCAGTTTCGAAACGGCCTCCAAACTGTCGTGCGTACGGGCCTTGGCCGCCGTCTGCTCGATGGCCCGCCCGAACTTGGTGTTGACACTGGCCTGCAGTTCGTCGTCGATGGTGATTTGGCTGTACCAGACGTCGAGTTCCCGCATCGCGGCGAGTTCTTGCATGTGTGAGCGGTAAGCGCCGGCGCAACTGCGCACCACGTGGTCGCGGTCGGCAGTGTGGAATCCATTGGTACGTGCGGCAATTGCCAGGCTGGCGACCAACCGCTTGACGTCCCATTCCCACGGCCCGGGCAACGTTTCGTCGAAGTCGTTCACGTCGAAGACCAGGTTGCGTTCGGGAGAAGCGAACAGACCGAAGTTGGACAGGTGGGCATCGCCGCACAGCTGAGCGCTCAATCCGGTATGCGGTCCTGCGGCAAGATCGGCTGCCATGATCAGTGCCGCGCCCCGGAAGAACGCCAGCGGTGAGGTGAGCATGCGCCCGTATCGGATTGGAATGAGCTCGGCGATCCGGGACGTGGCCTGAGATTGGAGTAGTTCCACCGGATCCGCCCGGTCACTTGGGCAGTGCAGCTCGCCCAATGCTGCCCGGGGTAACTCTGAACGGGCGGCTTTACCTGCGTCGTGGTGTTCTTGCACCGACTGATACATGACTGTCACCTTCCGCTCGGATGGTTTGATATTGCGCCTGCGGTGCAGCGAGTGTCGATGGAACCGGAGACAAAGATCAGCGCAGACCGATGTTCGAATAGCCAACGTGACCGCCATTTTTGCGCTTAGGCTCGGTTACCGTGGTGGTGGGAACCGAAGCTCAGATCAAGAAACTCGGGTCGATGTTGGTACACCGACTCGATGAGATCGGGCGCAATGTGACCGCGTCGATACGGTCGAACGTGGAGTTCTACAAGGCCAACAGCCTGGTCCCCGAAGCTGAACTGCTCAAGAGTACTTGCGACAACATCGGCTTCCTGTTCACCAGCGTGACCACCGGGCAGCCGTTCGACACCTCGCCGGCCGCCGACACGGGAACCAGGCGTGCTGCCGCCGGCGTCCCGCTCCCCGCGGTGATGGCGGCCTTCCGGGTGGCCTCACACACGATGTGGGACACCATGGTCGAGATTGCCAACGCGCATCCGGAGATCAGCCGCGACGCGGTGCTGCAGGCGACCGAGCTGATGTGGCAGGCGCAGGACCTCTACACCGACGCGATGGCCGATGCGTACCGCCACAAGGCGGTCCAGATGGCCACCGACGACTCAGCCGAACGTTCGGCGCTGACGGAGGCGCTGCTGCAATCGCGGCTCAGCGACGACCGCAGTCTGTGGGAGGTTGCGCAGCTGTTGCGCATTCCGCAGCGGGGCCCGTTCGTAGTCATCGCGGCGGTCTGTCCGGAGATCGGGAAGCAGGCGTTGCCGGGTGTCGCCGCCAGGCTCCGCAGCCTGGATGTTCGCTCGGCGTGGCGATTGCTGCCCGATATGCAGACCGGCATCGCCCACGTGCCGTCGAAAACCGAACATACGGCGATGCTGGACCTACTGAACAAGGTTGCCGTCGACCGCATCGGGGTGAGCCCGCAATTCGAAGACTTGGCCGACACCGCCCAATCGCTGCGGTACGCCCGGGTGGCTGCCTACGCCGGCCGCCCGGCGGGCGTCACCGTGTTCGAGGATTCCGTGCTGGCAGTCGCCGCGGTCAGCGCGCCCGAGGTGACGACCAAGGTGGCGCAGATCGTTCTCGGCACGTTCGACGATCTGAGTCCCGAGGAACGCGAGGTCCTGCTCGACACTTTTCGTCGATGGGTGCAGAACAAGGGATCCATGTCTGCCACCGCCGAGCAGATGTACTGCCACCCCAACACGGTGCGATACCGATTGCATCGGATCGAAGAGCGCACCGGTCGATCTCTTTCGGTGCCAAACGAACTCGCCGAACTGTGTCTGGCTTTCGAGATCCGTTGGAACAGCTGGTAACTCACCACCGCGGGAATGCTCGTGTAATCCGAGACACGATTTTCGTCTGATCGTTGTTTACGAGGACAACGACCGGGCCGGAGCACGGGCTTAGCATTTTCCGGTAGCCATCACACTGCCGAAGGAGCGACCCATGCCCAGCAAACTCAGCGAGCAGTTCGACAAGATTTCTGACCGCGCACACGAAGCTTCCGACAAGTTGAAGGATTCCGCGGAAAACGCCAAGGACCGCCTCGCGGCCGATGCCCAGAGTGCCCATGACCACGCCGTCGCGAGCGCCGACCGGTTGTCACAGAAGGCCGATGCCGCGCATGACAAGGCGGCGTCACGCTGGCATGAGGTTCGGCTGAATTGGCAGACGCACGTGGCCAAGGCGCATGCCGATATCGACCGGAAGGAAGCCGAACGCGACGCGAAACGCGCAGAGCACGACGCCAAGCACGCCGAGGACTACGCTGTGGATGCGATTGATTTCGCCCTCGCCGCAATCGACGAGGCCCAGGCGGCCGTCCTCGACGCAATGTACGCACGCGCCAACGCCGTCGCACTCAGTTCCTGACCGGCGACACCCGGCGCCGGACGCGTCCGGAGGTGTTCAGTGACGGCCGATGCAGGTGCGGAGCGGCGCCGAGTCGAGGGGTTCGGCCGATTGGATCTCGGCCTTCGCCAAGCCAGTGAGTGGTACCTGTGGGGGCCGTACCTGAGCGAACGGCAATGGGGCACAGTCCGAGAGGACTACAGCGCAGACGGTGACGCGTGGGACTACTTGCCACATGATCAAGCGCGTTCGCGCGCATATCGGTGGGGCGAGGATGGGCTGGCCGGGTTCTGCGATATCGAGCAACGGCTGTGCTTGGCGCTGGCGTTGTGGAACGGTCGGGACCCGATCCTCAAAGAACGCGCGTTCGGGCTGACCGGCACCGAAGCCAACCACGGCGAGGACGTCAAAGAGTACTGGTGGAACCTCGACGCTGTGCCCAGCCACGCGTGGAATTCCTGGCGTTACCACTACCCGCAGGGGGAATTCCCGTATCTCGATCTGCTGCAAGAGAATAGGCGGCGAAGCCGGACCGACCCGGAATACGAGTTGCTCGACACCGGTGTGTTCGATGACGACCGGTACTGGGTGGTCGACGTCCGGTACGCCAAGGCGTCGCCGACCGATGTGCTGATGACGGTCGCGGTGACCAACGCCGGGCCACAGACCGAACAGCTGCATGTGCTGCCCACACTGTGGTACCGCAACACCTGGTCCTGGGAGGTGAACCAGAGCCCGCCAAGGTTGGCCGCCCGCGATGACGGCACCGTCGCCGTCGAGCATCCGTTCCTCGGCGCCCTCGAATTGCTGTGCGGGCCTGGACCGGACAGCCGTCTGCCGGAGCTGTTGTTCTGCGACAACGAGACGAACATCCGGCGGCTGTTCGGTGCAGCGTCTGGCCCGCAATGGCCTAAGGACGGCATCAACGACCACGTTGTCGCGGGTGCCGCCACCGTGAACCCGCAACGGTTGGGCACAAAATGTGCGGCGTGGTACCGGCTCGACGTGCCCGCCGGCGGGACGGTCGAGTTGCGGTTGCGGTTGCGTCCGGCGACGCCTGCGGTGAATTCGTCGGCTGCGCTCGGTACGGACTTCACTCAGGTCTGTGCCCAGCGCCGTGCCGAGGCCGACGAGTTCTACGCCGAAATCACTCCTACCGCAGCGTCTTCCGACGAAGCGTCAGTGATGCGCCAGGCCTTCGCGGGTATGCTGTGGAGCAAGCAGTTCTACTACTACGACGTGACCCGCTGGCTCGACGGCGATCCAGCCCAGCCGTCGCCACCGCCGCAGCGCCGCGCCGGTAGGAACTCCCGATGGCGCAATTTCGAAGCATTCGATGTCATGTCGATGCCGGACACCTGGGAGTATCCATGGTTCGCTGCATGGGATTTGGCGTTTCACTGCGTCGCGCTGGTGCACGTCGACCCGGCGTTCGCCAAATACCAACTATCGCTGTTGTGCCGGGAATGGTTCCAGCATCCCAACGGTGCGTTACCTGCTTACGAATGGGACTTCGGAGACGTCAACCCGCCGGTGCAGGCGTGGGCCGCTCTTGAGGTGTTCGCCATCGACGGTGGGCGTGACTTCGATTTCCTCAGCCGCGTCTTTGACAAACTCCTGGTGAACTTCACCTGGTGGGTGAATCGCGAAGACGCCAATGGATCCAACCTCTTCGAGGGCGGGTTCATGGGGCTGGACAACATCGGCCCGATCGACCGGTCCCACCTGCCGGTACATGGAGTCCTCGAACAGTCCGACGCCACCGGTTGGATGGCAACCTACGCGCTGTCCATGGCGACCATCGCGGCAATCTTGCACGGGTCCGGTCACCGGCCGGCGCTGGACCTGGTCCAGAAGTTTCTCGAGCACTTCGCCGGCATTTCCGAAGCCCTTGAAACACTGGGTCTTTGGGATGAGAAAGATGGATTGTTCTACGACCGTCTGTTGCTGGGTGACGGCAGCGCGGTGTCGGTCCGGGTTCGGTCCATGGTGGCGATGATCCCTCCGCTGGCGGCAGCGGTTGTTAATGAAGAGGTCATTGACCGGACGCTTGTGACTGACAAGATGTTCGCTGATTATCTGCGACGCCACGGGCTGGGAGGGACCAAGGAGATGGCCGACGCCGGGATCCTGCGGGGGACACCTGGGTGTCGGCGGCTCTTGGTCGGTGTGACCGGTGTGGACAAGGTGCGGCGGTTGTGCGCGACCCTGTTCGACCCCACAGAATTCCTGTCGCCGCATGGGCTGCGTTCGCTGTCCGCCTACCACCGGCCCCATCCGTACGTGCTGGATGTCGCCGGCGTGCGGGCCGGGGTGGACTACGAACCGGCCGAATCGACCACTACGATGTTCGGCGGCAACTCCAATTGGCGTGGCCCAGTGTGGTTTCCGCTCAACTACCTGGTGGCAGCCACCCTGGAGCGCTATCACGAATTCTTTGGCGACGATTTCACCGTCGAGTATCCGACTGGATCGGGGACCGAAGTCACGCTGGATGTCGTCGCAGACGATCTGTGGGCGCGGCTGGTATCGCTGTTCCTGCGCGACGGTAACGGCCGGCGTCCGTGCTTCGGCGGAACCGAACGCATGCAGACCGACCCGCGCTGGCGGGACAACCTGTTGTTCCACGAGTACTTCCACGGCGACAACGGCTCCGGCCTCGGGGCATCCCATCAGACCGGTTGGACCGGTTTGGTGGCCGACGTAATCCGGCGCCGGCACCGCGCCTATCCGTCGGTATCGGCCGTCATCGGGCGGCTGGCACAACCGATCGAGCAAGGGGAAGAACAGATTCCATGACTGCCAGCATCCTGCCCGGACGCGCCGCACCGCTCGGAGCCGTCCCCGACGAGCGTGGCACCAACTTCGCGGTGTCCTCCAATGGTGACAAGGTCACCCTCTGTCTTTTCGACGCCGCGGGCACCGAGACCCAGCTGGTGCTGCCCGAGCGCGACGGCGACATCCACCATGGCTACGTTCTAGGCGTCGGTCCGGGGCAGGCCTACGGATTCCGCGTCGACGGACCCTTCGACCGGTCTCGCGGGCTCTGCTACAACTCGGCCAAGCTGCTGCTCGACCCGTACGCCCGGGCGATCCACGGCGACGTGCGGTTCGGGCCGGAGGTACTCGGCTACACCGTCGAAAACCCCAGTGCCCCAAGCACTGTCGATTCAGCGTCGTTCGTTCCGCGCAGCCTGGTGACCGCGCGGGCCGCTACGCCGGTGCGATCCGGGCCGGGGCATGCCCTCTCCGACATGGTCATCTACGAACTGCACGTGCGCGGGTTCACCGCAACCCACCCGGGCATCCCGGAGCCGTTGCGCGGTACCTACGCCGGGTTGGCGCATGAGGCGGCCATCGCGCATCTTGTCGACTTGGGGGTCACCACGGTCGAATTGCTGCCCGTGCACCACAACGTGCCAGAGTCGTTCCTCGTCGAGCGCGGGCTGACCAATTACTGGGGTTACAACACAATTGGCTTCTTCGCCCCGCACGCTGCCTACTCGGCAGAGGTTCGGGCGGGCCGGCCCGGCGGGCAGGTCGGCGAGTTCCGTGCGATGGTCGAGGCCCTGCACGCCGCCGGCATCGAGGTGATTCTCGACGTCGTGTTCAACCACACCGCCGAGGGCGGTCCCGGTGGGCCCACGCTTAGCTTCCGCGGGCTGGACAACGCGGCATATTACCGGCTCGATCCGGCAGACCCCAGCCGCTACCTCGATACGACCGGCACCGGCAACTCGGTGAACACCGCCGATCCGGCGACGCTGCGGTTGGTGACGGATTCGCTGCGCTACTGGGTCACCGAGATGGGTGTCGACGGTTACCGCTTCGATCTGGCGCCCACGCTAGGCCGCGAGGCAAACGACCAGTTCGACCCGTTCTCGTCCTTCTTCGAGGTGGTCGGCCAGGATCCGGTCATCTCCCAGGTCAAGTTGATCGCCGAACCGTGGGATGTCGGCCGCTACGACAGTTACGACGTCGGTCGGTTCCCGCCGCTGTGGAGCGAATGGAACGGCCGGTACCGCGACCTGATGCGCGACTGGTGGCGCAGTCACGACGGGCTGCTGTCGGAGTTCGCCACCCGGCTCTGCGGGTCGGCAGACATCTACGACCGGCCCGAGGACGGCCGTCGTCCCAGCGCGTCGGTGAACTTCATTACTATCCACGACGGCTTCACACTGTCAGATCTGGTGTCCTACAACGGTAAACACAATGAGGCCAACGGCGAGGACAATCGGGACGGCACCGATGACAACCGGTCCTGGAACTGCGGGGTGGAGGGGCCGACGACCGATCCCGACGTGCTGGCCCTGCGCGCCCGTCAGCGGCGGGCTTTCCTTGTGACACTGCTGCTTTCGGCCGGTGTGCCGTTGCTGCTCGGCGGGGACGAACTGGGTCGTACCCAGCAGGGCAACAACAACGCCTACTGCCAGGACAACGCGATCACCTGGTTCGACTGGTCGGCGCCCGACCACGAGCTGCTGCGGTTCACCAAAGACGTTATCGCGCTCCGGCATTCGCACCCGGTGTTCCGGCGCCGGCGGTATGCGACCGGCTCGGCCGCTGTCGACCTGCGCTGGTTCACCCCGGCCGGTACCGAGATGGCACAGGCGAACTGGGCGGACCTCGAAGCCCGCAGCGTCACGTTATTCATCGACGGCGCAACCGATCCCGATGTTTCGGCCAGCGGTGAGCCGTTGATCGATGACGATTTCCTGGTGCTGGTCAACGGCTGGTGGGAGCCGCTGACGTTCCAGCTGCCAGGGGACCACGCGGCCGGTCGCTGGGAGGTCGCATGCGACAGCTTCAACCCGGCTCACCTTGGTGCGGTGACCGGTCCGGTTGAGGTCGGGCCGCGATCGATCCTGGTCCTGCGCTCGCCCAGGCAAAGTCATGCTGGTTAACCAGTGCCGCGGTGGGCTAACCGGCCGCGGTGCCGAACAGCAGGCCCAGCAGATAGGTGACCGTCGCGGCACCGTAGCCGATCACCAACTGGCGCAACGCACGTCGTAGCGGTGGGCCACCGGACAGCAGGCCCACGATCAGCCCGGTCGACAGTAGTGCGATCCCCACGAGCACTGCGGAGGTCACCACCGCGACTAACCCAGTGGCCCCAAATAGGTAGGGCAACACCGGAATCAGCGCACCGGATGCGAAGAACAGGAAACTCGACACGGCGGCCCGCCATCCGGTTCCCACGGCTTCGTGCTTCGCGGTGGCGGCCTCGCCGAGTGGTGCCTCCCCGACGGTCCCGGATTGAAGATTGGCGAACACCTCGGCGGCCCGGTCGGCGGCATCTTGCGGGGTCATGCCGCGGGCGCGATATACAAGCTCGAGTTCGTTGGCGTCGACGTCGAGCGCCTGCACTGCGGTACCGGCCGCTGCACTGGGGGTCGACGCCTCCAAGAGCTCGAGCTGAGAGTTGACCGAGACGTACTCACCGGCACCCATGGACAGTGCGCCGGCGATCAATCCGGCCAGCCCGGTGGCCAGAATCGTCTGATTGGAAACGCCCGTGGCACTGATTCCGAGAACCAGTGCCAGGTTGCTGACCAGTCCGTCATTCGCACCGAACACGGCGGCGCGGAAGCTGCCCGACAGCTGGTCGCGACCCCGGCTGGCGAGCGCACGGACCACCTCCATGTGGATGCGCTCGTCGGCCGCCATGGTGGGCGTGGCGTCGACATCACTCTCATAGGCCGAACGGGCTTCGGCACGCTGTGCCAGGGCCAGCGTGAAGACCGAACCGAGGTGCCGGGCCATGAAACCCAATGCGCGGGTGCGAATGTCGGGGCGCCGGGGCGTCCCCACCTGATCGCCGAGCAAGGTCAGCCAATGCTGCTCATGTCTGCCTTCGGCGGCTGCCAACTCCAGCAGGATTTCGCGCTCGGTGCCCTGCCGCCGCTGCGCGAGATCCCGGTAGACGGCTGCCTCGGCGCGCTCATTGGCGAGGTACTGTCGCCACCGCCGCAGCTGCGACGCGGTGGGCTGCGGAGCCGCCATTTCGGAAGCGCTCTCTCAGCTCTCGGTCGGCACCAGGCGCAGTGAGATCGAGTTGATGCAGTAGCGCTGATCGGTCGGGGTGGGGTAGCCCTCGCCCTCGAAGACATGTCCGAGGTGGCTGTGGCAGTTGGCGCACAGCACCTCGACCCGGCGCATACCCAGGCTGTTGTCGACCCGCAGGATCACCGCGTCCGAATCGGCCGGGTCGAAGAATGACGGCCAGCCGCAATGGGATTCGAATTTCTCGGTGCTGCGGAACAGTTCGGCGCCGCACGCCCGGCACTGATAGACGCCTTCGGTCTTGGTGTCGGTGTACTCGCCGGTGAACGGCCGCTCGGTGCCGGCTTGGCGCAGCACATGGAATTCTTCGGGACTCAGCTTCGCGTGCCACTGGTCGTCGCTGAGTTCGACTTTGGGTGGCGGGATGCTCATGAGGCCAGGTTAGCGTCAGGCCGGTCATCAGACAGCCATAGTGGGTCGATGCCCTGATCCAGGCGACCGTCCTTCTTGGCGTCGAGATAGCGGTAGTACAGCGCGCAGAACACCACGATGAGCATCAGGGACCAGCCGTAGGTGATCTTGGCGTACTCCAGGAATCGGCCTGTGGTGGGCCAGCGCCACATCAGATAGCGGTCCATGGTGAGGAAGCCGTACACGCCGAGCCAGGCCGGCCAGTTGCGGATCACCGACCGCGGCAGCACCACCGTCATCAGGAATGGGAACAGCATCATGGAGTAGTAGCCCTGGGCCAGCGACAGCACGAGCCACGAGGTGATCAGCAGCACGCCCGAGGAGGTCAGCATCCAGAACAGCTGGTCGCGCTCGCGGTAGTAGCGGTACAGCAGCCATAGGCTGGCCGCCGCAAGCATCACGAATGCGACCCGCAGCGCCATGATGAGCCACATGGGTAGCCCGTAATAGATTCCGTTGCCCAGGATGGCGGAGTTGAAGTAGTCGCGGGTCTGCATGATGTACGGCAGCGTGTTGCGCACGAAGCCCGTGGGGTCCGCCGAAAGCGGCCAGGCCACGGCGTTGAACACGATGGGCACCGCGAACGCCGTCACCAACGCCCGCCACTGTCGGTTCAGCAGCGGCAGCAGCAGTAGTACGCCCAGCAGCGGCTTGACCACCAGCGTCAGCCCGATGGCGGCACCGGCCAGCCACTGGTGGCTCTGCTTGCCGTCCAGCAGCCAGCGGAAGAACAGCACCTCGGCCAGCAGGATGCAGCCGTTGACATTGGTGAAAACCAGTGTGTTGGTGACCGATTCGGTGCAGAACATGGCCAATAGCAGGGCCGGCAGCGCCACCGAGGTCAGCGAGAACTTGAACAGCCGTACCAGAAGGCAGGCGGCGATGATGATGGCCACCGTGTTGAACGCCACAAACCAGAATCGCGAAGCAAACTCCGGCAGATAGCCGAACGGAGCCAGCAACAGTGTGCCGCCCGGCGGGTACAGGTAGTGCGGGTCGACGTAGTTGAAGTGCTCGTTGTAGATGGCCCAGTGCCGCCGGAAGTTCGACACCGCGCGGTACACGGGGCCGAAGTCGTCGGTGATGTAGCCGTTGGTGGTCAGCACGTAGCTGCGATGGAAGATCGCCATGATCGCCAGCGGCCACAGGGCGGACCGCACCACATCAGAGGTGCTGGGTGCCGAGGTACGGGGGCTGAAGACGCTCAGAAGCGAAGCGGGGCGCGTCACCACCGAACCCTATAACGAGGGGTCATACCGACAAGCTAGGCCGGGCAGTATGTGTCTGTGTCAGGAAGTTTGCCGCTGTTCAGATATGCCTGAACCGGCGGCAGCGCGCACGGCGTGTAGACGATGGCGCCGTGGCCGGTGCCCTGCCACATCACCCGTCGACTGTTGGTGCCGGCATTGATCGCCATCGCAGAGACCGCCGCGACTCCCTCGTTGCCCACGATGGGGTCGTTCTGTACGCCGAGCAGCAGGATCGGCACCTTCAGTTGCTTGGGCGCCGGTGGTGTCGGGCTGTTCGGCCAGCTGAGGCATTTGGCCAGGCTCAGTGCGCCGGTGTTGCCGAACTGCGGATACAACTTCGGCCAGGCGACCACGAGCTCGCGCACCCGGTCCGGGGTGGGCCGGTTCAAGGAGTCGTTGCAGACGTTGACGAACTGTCCGTCGGTTTGGCGCATTGCGGCCGCGGCGTCGCTCAATGCGGTCAACGCGGTGGCGTCGCCGCCGCGGGCGGCTGCGAGTGCGTCACCCAGTGCGGCGTTGCCGGCCGGACCGGTGCCGCGCGGGTAGCCCAGTGCGGTGGTGATGGCTCCGGTCAGCTGGGAGGTGGACGTCCCGCCGGCACCCCGGCCCGCTCGGGTCTCGGCGAGCATGCCGTCGACGGCGCCCTTGGGGTCCGGACCCAGCGGGCAGTTGGTTGCCACGCACTGTGCGGCGAAGGCGTCCAGTGCAGCCTGCTCGCCCTTGACCCGCTGCTCGGCTGTGGCCTCGGCGGTAATGCCAAGGGGCAACGGCGAATCGAGAACCAGCCGGGAAACCTTCGTCGGGTGCGAGGAGGCGTAGGCCAGCGCAACCTGCGCGCCGTTGCCGATCCCGAGCACCGCCAACGTCGGGACGTCCCAGGTGCTGCGCAGCCGCTCCAGATCGTCGGCACTGTGGGCGTTGTCGTAGTCCGACGATGCCGGGGCGATGGTGTCGGTGCAACTGGTGGTGGCCGACTGGGCGACCGCGGCCAGATTGGCCACCGGGTCGTCGCCGGACTGGAACTGGGCCTGGTCCAGCATGTCCTGGCGATCGTTGACGTCACGGCAGTTGATCGGTGACGACATGCCCATTCCGCGCCGGTCGACGGCAACCACCGGGTGCACCTTGAGCACGTCGGTGCCCGAATGGGTCAGCCACACGGGCAACTGCCGCGACGACGGCAGGTCGGTGCCGGTGGTCATGACGATGGGGCCGGCGTCCTGCGGGGTGCTGTCGAGGCGGGCCCGTACCACGCCCATGTTGACCGTGCCGGCCGCACCGTTGAGCGCGTCGAGGTCGGCGTCGTAGGTGGCGCAGTCCAGCTTGACGCCGGGCGCCGGCGGTGTGGCCGCGTCACCGAACACCTGCGCCGTGCAGTCGTGCCAGGTCAGGTCCTTCTTGGGGGCTGCGATCGGCGGCGGTCCCTCGGGTGCCTTGGTCGTCGTGACAGCACCCTGCGGGTGTGCCCCGGAGTTGGTGGCATAGCGGGGATTGGCGGCCAGCACGGGAGCGCACCCCGCCACGACAGTCGACAGCACCACGGTTGACACGCTCAAGGCCGGGAGCAGCTGACGACGCATGGTCACCACAGTAGCGATCGCGGGTCGTCAGCCCGTCGAGCGGACGTAGCGCGTGTACAGGTAGCCCTGGTCGTCGGTGAGGACGTGGCTGCGGCTCAGCCGGGTGTGCGCCTCCCCGGAACCGGTGGCGATTCGCCGGGCCCGGCCGCCGACCAGAACGGGCGCGATCGTCACGCACATCTCGTCGATCAGATCGTCCTCGATCAGCATGCTCAGCAGCGACGGTCCGCCCTCGGTCAGCACCCGCAACAGTCCACGTTCGGCGAAGACGCGCAGCATCGCGTGCGGGTCGACCCGGTAGGAGGCGGTGTCCGAGGCGTCGATGACCTCGGCCAGCCCGGCGAACCGGCGGCAGGTGTCCTCGATGTTGTCGCGGCAGGTCAGGATCAGTGGCTGGACCTCGGCGCGGGTGAACAGCTTCGCGTCGTGCGCAAAATCCGCGGAGTGGGTGACCACCGCAATGGGCGGCACTTCGGCCTGGCCGCGATGCTGACGCAGCTGGCGCTGGGCGGCCGACATCTGGGCCCCGGAGTAGTTCTCGATGCGGACCGTGGCTGCGCCGACCAGGATGACGTCGGCCTCCTGGCGCATCAGGGCAAACAGCGCCCGATCGCCGGGGCCGGCCAGGCCGCCGGAGCGGCCGTCGTCGGTGGCACCGCCGTCCAGGCTGGAGATCATGTTTGCCCGGACCCAGGGTCTGCGCAGTTGGTCGGGGTAGGTGTACAGCGGGGCCAGCGCAGCGTCGTCGTCGCCGTCGAACGCCGCACCGACCGCGCTCAGCGCTGTGAGCTGCGTCGCAGCGTCAGGATCGGACACGTGGATAATTCCAGCACGTCGCTATGGTGCCTGCATGCCTGGGGCCAGCGAAGTCGCACATCTGACCGATCGCCATCCGACTGTGACACCGGAACGGTTGATCGCAGAGCTTGTCCCGCCACCGACATTCGCCGACGTCAGCTTCGATTCCTACCGACCTGATCCGGCTGAGCCGTCGCAGGCCGCCGCGGTGGTTTCGGCCCACACGTTCTGCCAGGATGCGGGGCGTCGTCGGGCAGGCAAGAAGAAGCTGTTCGGTAAGCGCGAGGTGCTGCCCGGGGTGGGGATGTACCTCGACGGCGGCTTTGGTGTCGGCAAGACCCACCTGTTGGCTTCGACGTACTACACGCTGACTGCGGCCGAAGCCGGACCGGCCGCGTTCGCGACCTTCGGTGAGCTGACCCAGCTGGCCGGGGTTTTCGGCTTCACCGAGTGCATCGACCTGTTGGCCGACTACGTGGTGGTCTGCATCGACGAGTTCGAGCTGGACGACCCAGGCAACACCACGCTGATCTCCCGGCTGCTGTCGGCGCTGGTCGAGCGGGGCGTGTCGATCGCGGCCACCTCGAACACGCTGCCCGAGCAGTTGGGTGAGGGCCGGTTCGCCGCGCAGGACTTCATGCGTGAAATCAACACGCTGTCAAGCATTTTCACCACTGTTCGAGTGGAGGGGCCGGATTATCGCCAGCGGGCGCTGCCGTCCGCGCCGGTGCCGCCGTCGGACGACGAGGTGCGTAGTTGGGCGGTCGGCGTGCCCGGCGCCACGCTGGACGATTTCGACGCGTTGTGCGCGCATCTGGCCACCATGCACCCGTCGCGTTATCACGCGCTGATCGAGGGCGTGCAGGAAGTTTTCATCACCGGCGTGCACGTGGTGCACGATCAGAGCGTGGCACTGCGGCTGGTGTCGCTGATCGACCGGCTCTACGACGCGGGCATTCCGGTGGCGGCGTCGGGGGAGAAGATGAACACGGTGTTCAGCGACGAGATGTTGGCCGGCGGTTTCCGCAAGAAATATCTGCGGGCCACATCGCGGTTGCTGGCGCTGACCCACGAGGGCACTCAGCTACACGCCTAGCGCGGCTCACGGCAGCGGGCGCACCATCACGTAGTCGTGTTCGACTCCCGACCCCAACCGGAAAGTCCTGGTACCGGCCACGACGAACCCGTGCTTGCCGTAAAACCGTTGGGCGCGTTGGTTTTCCTGGTTGACACCTAGCCACACGCAGCGGGCCTCCGCGCTGGCGTAATCAAGCGTCGCTGTCATCAGCGCGGTAGCAGCACCGGTGCCGTGGGCATCGGCCAGCACATAACACTTGGACAGCTCCACCGCGGGCCGCAATGGGACCGCACCCGCAACGTCGTCGGGGACGCCGCGAATCAGCATGGTGTAACCCAGGATTCGTCCATTGACGGCGACGAACACGGCACGCGCCGGGTCGTCGAGGTATTCGGCGAAGTGCTTTTCGGTCAGGTTGCCGGCAATGAAGTCGGCAATGTTCTCCGGTGTCGACGACGGTGGGCAGGCCAATGGGAAGGCCGCCGCCGCGACCGCGGCAAGCTCGGGTAGATCGTCGGCGTCGGCTCTGCGGATCTGAACCGGCATCAGGGCAGCGGTGAGCCCGGCTGCCACATGTTCCACTGGGCCAGGTGGGTTCCCGAAACCGGGTTGAACAACACGACGTTGGTCACCAGCCCGCGATAGACGTCCCAGTAGACCACCCCATTGACGGTCGACCCGGCCGGTGCGTTGAGCAGTTGGGTCTCCAGGGCATTGGGATCGTCGGTGTGCTTGGAGACGTAAGCGTCGGCGTACGGCGTGACACCGTCGAAAGTGAATGCCGTTGCCATCTTGTAGGGGTTGGGCGTGGAGATGACGTGGACGGTCACGTCGGCCTTCCAGGGGCCGCCTTGGGCGCGCCAGCGTGGGGTGCCGTTCCAGCCCCAGCCCGGCGGCACGTCGGACGGGACGACGTCGTGGACGGTCACGTCGGCGACCACGCCCTCGTAGCTCACCCGCAGGGTGTCACCCAGGTTGCCGATGGCCGTTTCGGCCAGCACCGGCGGTGCCAGCGTGGCGCCCAGCAATGCCAGCGCGCTCAGGATGCCGGCGAGCCAGCGGCTCCGGACCGTCGTACTGCCGTTCACGCCCGTGCTCATCGCGTCCTCTCCCGTAATAGCTGCCTCGCATGATGGCACACCGCTTCGTGGGTCTCGCCCAAACGTCAGTTCGGGCCACAAAGTTCGAGTAGATCTGGCCATTTCGTCGATCTGGATGGAGCGTGGTGTCCCTGTCAGTGGACACTCACTCTGGATGTGCGTCCGGCTGCCGTTGGGCGACTATCGCGTTGAGAATGTCGCCGAGCTCGGATTCGGCTCGGGCCTTATCGACGCCAAGGCTGTGCAGCGGTCCGCCGGATTCCTCGGATTCGAGCAATGCCAACAGGATGTGCTCGGTGCCAACGTAGTTGTGCCCCAGGCGCAATGCCTCGCGGAAGGTCAGCTCAAGCACCTTCTTCGCGGCGTTGTCGTAGGGGATCAGTTGTGGGGATTCACCTTCGGTGACAGGGGTGGTCACTGCGGCGCGGAGTGCGTCGGCGGTGACACCCTGGTTGGTCAAGAGCACCATCGCCAACGATTCGGGATCGGTGAGCAGGCCCAGCGTCAGATGGCGGGGGGTGATCTCGGCGCTGCCGGACGCGCGGGCGGCTTCCTGGGATGCCACCACGACGTTGCGGGCGCGTGGGGTGAACCGACTGAACCCGCTGGCGTCGTCCATCGGTTTGGGGACGAAACGCTTCTGGGCGGCCTGCTTGGTCACGCCCATGCTGGTGCCGATGTCGGTCCATGAGGCGCCCGATCGGCGGGCTTGGTCGACGAAGTGCCCGATCAGATGATCGGCAATATCGCCGAGGTGTTCGGCGGCGAGCATGGCGTCGGTGAGTTGGTCGAGCGGTTCGCTGTGCACCATCTTGATCGCGGTGATCAGGTCGTCCAGACGTATGGTGCCGGTGACCGGGTTGGGGGAGTTGGTGTGTGCCGATTCAGTCATGCGTCAACCGTAGGTTGACGGGGTGTGATCGTCAATCCTCGGTTGACGCATCGAGTGCGCCGAAATCGACGTTTTCAGGAATTACGCAAGGTGTCCCAGTCGTGTTCGGCCTCCAGGGCGGCGATGGCCTTGGAAGTGCGCTCGCGCAGCAGCAGCGTGACACCCAGGCCGACCAGCGCACCCACCACGAGCGCGACCCACGAGAACCGCGCCAGCCACTTCTCGGCGGCCAGGCCCAGGTAGTAGATGACGGCGGTGGTGCCGCCGGCCCAGACGATGGCGCCGGAAGCGTTGGCGGCCAGGAAGTGCGAATACCGCATCTTCAGCGCTCCGGCCAGGGGTCCGGCGAAGATCCGCAATAGTGCGATGAACCGTCCGAAGAACACCGCCCATGCGCCCCAGCGGCTGAAAACCTGCCGGGCCAGGGCGACGTGGCCAGGGCCGAAGTGCTTCGGGAATCGCCGGCCCAGCCGCTCGAACAGGGACATTCCGTAGCGGTGGCCGATGCTGTACCCGATCGAGTCGCCGATGATCGCTCCGATCGCAGCCGACCCACCGACAGCGACCGGGTTGATGTCCAGCGTCTGCCGGGTGGCCAACACGGCCGCGGTGACCAGGATGATCTCACCGGGTAGGGGGATACCCAGGCTCTCGAGGCCGATGACGCCCCCGACGACGAGGTACACCGCAAGTGGCGGAATCGATTGCAGCAGCGTGTTCACATCCACGTTGCTAAGGATGCCTTACTGGAAGGCTTTGGATCATCTGGCCAGGCTGCGGCTGATCACCAGGCGCTGAATCTGGTTGGTGCCCTCAAAGATCTGCGTGATCTTCGCTTCGCGCATATACCGCTCGACGCGGTAGTCCCGGGTGTAGCCGGCGCCGCCGAATACCTGGACCGCGTCGGTGGTGACCTTCATGGCTGCATCGGTAGCGACGAGTTTGGCCACCGATGCGTTGCGTGAGTAGGGCAGGCGGGCATCGCGCCGGCGAGCCGCGTCCAGATAGGTGGCCCGCGCCGAATCGACCGCGGCAGCCATGTCGGCCAGCAGGAAGCCCAGGCCCTGGTGATCGATGATCTTGCGGCCGAAGGTGGTTCGTTCCTGGGCGTAGTTGACGGCCTGGTCCAACGCGGCCTGCGCCAGGCCAACGGCCACCGCGGCGATGCCGAGTCGGCCCGAGTCCAAGGCGCTGAACGCGATGGGCAGACCCTGGCCTTCGGCACCGATGCGGCGTTCAACCGGCAGGAATGCGTCGTCGTAGTGCGCGGTGGTGGTGGGTACCGCGTGCAGGCCCATCTTCTCCTCGGGCCGCCCGAACGTCAGTCCCTCGGTGTCGCCGGGTACCAAGAAGCACGAAATGCCTTGGGAGCCTTCACCGGTGCGGGCGAACAACGTGTAGAAGTCCGCGATTCCGCCGTGCGTGATCCACGCTTTTGATCCGGTGATCCGGTATCCGCCGTCACTGGGGGAGGCCTTGCAGTTCAGTGCAGCGGCGTCCGAACCCGCCTGGGGCTCGGACAGGCTGTATGCGCCAATGACGTTGCCGCTCAACATCTCTGGCAGCCACTCCTGGCGCTGCTCGTCGGTGCCGTAGACCATCAGCGGGTGGCACGACAGGCTGTGCACGCTGACCGCGACGGCCACCGCGGCCCAGCGGGCGGCGAGTTCCTCGAGCACCTGCAGGTAGACCTCGTATGGCTGACCGCCGCCGCCCCACTCGATGGGGTAGGGCAGGCTGAGCAGGCCGGCTTGGCCAAGCGCGGTGAACACGCCGGCCGGGTAGGTTTCGTCCTTCTCGTGCTGGTCGACGATCGGGTCCAGCACCTTGTCGGCAATGTCGCGCGTGAGCGCGATCAGTTCCCGGGCCTCTTCGTTGGGCAGCAGGCGGTCGACGGGCACGGGGTTCCTCTCGGTCGGTGAAGCGGGGGTGAGCGGCGCGGCTCAGTCCATGATGTCGCGGACCTTGGTCTTCTCGTGACCTCGCACCAGCGCCACCGTGGCGATCTCCATGTGCTTGCGCCAATGTGCCTCGGCCTCAGCACCTTTGCCGGCCGCAACCATGTCGTTGAGTCGACGGTAGGACTTGACCATCCGGGTGTAGTCGACCTTGGACAGCGAGTTCGGTGTCTGGTCTATAGCGGTGATGGTGTGCCGCACGGTGATTTCGTAGAGCATGCCGGCGATCATGGCCAGGATCGGGTTGCCTGACAGCTCCACCATCCGGCGATGCAGGTTGGCGGTGGTGTGGGCCAGGTTGGCGCCGTCCCACTCGGTCGGTAGCTCGTTGACCAGACGGTCGAATTCGGCCTTGGCCTCCGGCGTGCCGTGCTCGGCGAGCAGTCGCGCGGCGGCGGGCTCGAAAGCGATGCGCGCATCGATGACGTCGGTCAGAGTTGCGCCGGAAAGTTCCAGCAGCAGCCCGGCCGGACGGGCGACAATCTCAGCTCCGGGTACCCGGACGCGGGCACCGGTGCGCGAACCGCGTCGGACCTCCACCAGGCGCTCGGATTCGAGCACCCGCACCGCTTCGCGGAGGGTGGGGCGACTGACCTGGAAGTGCTCCATGAGCGCTGATTCGTGCGGTAGGAAGTCACCGTCGGCGAGCTGGCCGTCCACCACCATGCGGCGCAGCGTGCGCGCAACCAACTCGGCGGTTTTCGGTGAGCGGACGGCACCGGGCAACGATTCCGCGGGAACCATGGGCGCCAGTGGTTGTTGGCTGGCCACGGTGACCTCCAATCGATGGCCGACTTATGCAACTCAGTAAACCATGTGGAGGCGGGTATTCACGCATGAAACCCGCCCCGGTCGGGGCGGGTTTCATCACATCAGACGGCGTCAGGAACCAGGTTTGGGCGCGGGCGCGCTGCCGCCGCCTTGACTGGCCAGGCCGCCCAACACATCGAGGGCGATCTTCATCTGCGGCGAGATGGTGGTTCCTGGCGCGTCAGCCGGCTGGTCGGTGGGATGCCACGGCTGACAGCCGCTGGTCTTGAACGCCTTGTCCGCGGGGTCGATCGCCACCACCTGCGGCTTGGCGCTCAAGGCACTGTCGATGACGTTGCCCTTGACCATGGGGTCCGGGTTGTTCATCCGGCGCCAGTAGCAGCGGCCGTTGCCGACCGGGCCAGCGGTGGCGTAGGTGCCGGGCACGATGTCGGTGCCGACGACGTAGATGCCGTCCTTGTCGATGGTGTTCTTCGGGCCGGCGGCTGCCGGCGCGGCTGGGTCCGGAGCTGGGCCTGGGGCCGCGGGACCAGGCGTGTGCGCGGTACCCGGGTCTGGTGCCGGCGGCTGGTCCGGGTCGGCGGTCGCGATCGTTGCCGATGCGGCCCAGCTGACAACGGCCAGTGCCGCGGCGGCCAGTGGGGTTTTCGACTTCATGACGTCGAAGTTTAGCCCTTCTAGCAATGCAATGACATTCGCGATAATCCGGGGTTGGTGTTGGTGCCGCAATCAGGACGCTCACAAGGGGCCGACGATCGGAGTGTCCTCGGCGTCTCGGGCGCATCCGATGACATCGTGGTCTAGTGCGTCAACGCTGCCGGCCCGCGCCTAGCGCAGCTCACAAACTGGCCGGCACCACCGCATCATCGGCTCGTCAAACTCATAGGAACCAGCCAACTTCCATCGTGCCCACATCTGACGGCGCAGGCGCACAATTGAGGTGTCCGTCTGAAACTTGGGAGCCGCGATGAGCGAGCAAAAGTACGACTTTCTCGGCGAGATATTCCAGCGGTACTTCAGGCCCGCCATCGACACCTATCCGCGAACGGGTGGAGCACTCGTCGAAAGGTTGTTCACGCTCACTGATGAGGTCCCCGATAAGTTGGCACAGACCCGGCACGTCGCAACGGCATGGGCCGAAACCGAGATTCCGCACGCCAGGATCACCTCGGAACTCTTCGTGATCACCCAACAGGGTCTGATTTATGCGGCCAGGTTGAACGAGTCGCGCCGGGCGCTGTATTACCTGGCCACGCCGCCGGCCTTGTTCGATCCGTTCGTCGATCAAGTCGACACCGCCGAATTGCGTGAGGGCGCGGTAGTCGTGGTGGACAGTCGGTGCGGCCGTGACCTTGCGTCTGCGCATCCGATGGATGCCGCGCTGCGTCGGATTCTCGATGAGCACCTGGCGCTGCGGGTAGATCTGCCTACATAACTGTTTCTTCGCCGCGCCTGCGCCGCTCGCCGTCTGATCGACGATCGGTGTCGAGAGCGGTCTACGGATTGCTGAAAAAACTGCAGTTCACTTCCGTTTGATTCCTATGATTGCGGGAAGCGAAGCGCGCGGAGGTGAGGCTGGTGGCCATGAGGATCAACGTCCACGCGCGGGCAATCGCCGCAGCTGCTGCAATGGGCACCGCCGCCCTGATCGCCGTCGCGCCTACCGCGTCCGCGGCAGCGGAGACGTCCGGCCAGCAAGCGGGGGACGCGCTGCGGGAAGTGGTCACCTCGCTAGAGAACCAGGTCGGGATCGGCCAGTTGGTCAGTAGCTTCTTGGGTGCCAACGTCCAGACCGGTACCCAACCCGTCATCCCTAACCTTGCGAACCAGACGTTCGTCGTGGGAGGGACCGACTACGCGTTGGTCTCGCCAGCGTTGGACAGCATGATCAGCAATCTTTACGGGCTGCCCAACCCGGTCAGTATTTTCACTCCGGAGCAGTTGTGGCCGCTCACGCCCACCCTGGGCAGCCTGACCCTGGACCAGTCGGTGGCCTCGGGTGTCAGTGACCTCAACAGTGCACTGCTGCCGCAGCTCGGTGCTGGCAATCATGTGACCGTGTGGGGTACATCGCAGGGTTCCACGGTGATCACGGACGAGATCCGCAACCTGATGGCGCAGGGTTCTCCCTTTCAGGGCCAGCTCAGCTTCGTGTTGACCGGCGACCCGAACAATCCCAACGGCGGCGTATTCGAGAGATTCAACGGTCTCCACGTGCCACTGATAGACGCGACGTTCAACGGTGCAACGCCACCCGACTCGCCGTACCCCACCGCGATCTACACCAACCAGTACGACGGGGTAGGGGACTTTCCGCAATACCCGCTGAACGTGGTGTCCGACATCAACGCACTCATGGGGTTCCTCGTCAGCGGCCAGCACGACTATGTGCCGTGGTTCCCCCTCAGCTATGTGCAACTGCCCACTTCACCCGGTTACACCGGCAACACCACGTACTACATGTCGCTGACCAAGAACCTGCCGTTGGTGTCGCCCTTGCGGACCTACCTGCCCGCCCCTTATGGAAACGCACTGGCCGACCTGCTGCAGCCCGACCTGCGGGTGATCGTAGACATGGGCTACGGCAGCGGCGAGTACGCCAACATTCCGACGCCGGCGTCGCTGGTCGAGTTGCCCGACCCGTCTACCATTCTCCGCGACCTGGCCACCGGGACGGTCCAGGGTGTGCAGGGAGCGCTGGTCGACTTGGGTGTGCTCCCGGCGACCGACTCGCCGACCGGCTACCCGGCCACCCCGGTGCTGGACCCCCATCTGAACTATCCGCTGCTTCAGTCATCGAGCACTGGAGCGTCGGTATTGACCACAACAGAAGGCAACCTGCACACGGCTAGCACCCAAGCGCAGTCAGTGCTCCATAAAGCGGTCTCACCGGTCACCATCCCGGTTCGCACGGCCATCTCATCGCTCACCACCCAGGTCCGCACGGCGTCGACTGGCGGGAGCAAACTTGCCACCGCGGTGGCCAGCAAACCCACCCCACGGACGGCGGTCACCAGCACCGCGACGGTCAAGCCCGCCGCGGGCCACGGAAAGAAGCACTAACCGCTCGGGCGGCGGAAGAGAACGCGCAAATTCAACGCAATCAGCGGCCACGGCCACGTCCGGAAACCTCGGCGGCGGAATCTTCTCTGGATGATCAGGCGTTTCAGTCAACAAGTAACCATTGCGGTGTCGGTCCCGGTAGCGTCGTCGTCCCGGGTGTTGCAGTGATCGCATCCATCGATGACCCAATGTCCAAGGGAACGAACGCACGGACAGGTATCGCAGTCGATGTGCAAACGACCACATAACCGGCACGTCGTTGAAAGTTCATCCAGAAGCTCGGGCATGCCATGGCCCCCTCGTGGGCGGTTCACCCGCGTTTATCCGCGGCTGGGGTGAGCGTAAAACCGCCCATACCCCTTTGAAGTCAGTAGTGCACTACTCGATTGAGGAGCCAGACCCACCCCTGTTGCCCTCTTGACCCGGCCTCAGACATGTGTGTGTAGGGCGGATTCAGGAATCAATGGGGGGAAGCGCCGCAGGTAGAAGGCACAGACAGGTCGCGGGCTTGACCTGTGCTTTTACTTGAGAAATCGAACGGGGCGATCCCTGACCAGGGTCGCGGCGGTCACCGTCCCTGGAAAGTTCAGACCCGTCCCGGGTCGAATGAGCTTGCTGGGATTGATGGGAAATGGCCGAGAACCGCATGTAATTGCAATCAGCCATCCGAATTTTATGGCGTCACTTATTCGAATTAGTATTTGTTCGATGGTGCATCGAATTGTGCATCATCGTCATGGTTCAGTTGTGGGTCTGGGAAGCGGTGATTCAAAGCACCGACTCATCGATGTGCTGAACCGGCGCTTTCCGCCAGAGCATGACGACTCACGGTACTCACACGTTGAAATGGAACTATTTGAAGGCATTTTGTGACCTGCGCTATCACCGCCGGGAACGGCATCACAGCAGTTCAAGGCTATTTTGAAGACTGGTGATAACCGACCGATGCTAGCGTTACAACCAGTTGTGTTGGCCGGTTGAGGGATTGGCATGTCGGATCCCCCCATCAGTGCTCGCATCGTGGAATTGGGCGAGCAACTGCAGAATTCAGTCTCGGGCAGCCACTACTAGCTGTCCAATTCCTGGGCAGCCACCCACGGATCATTAGGAATGTCGCCCATATGTTGTGGGCAGAATGACACGACACCAGCGCCAACAACTTCAATCGCGTTTTCCTCTGACAAACCAGAGCGCACCACGCCGCGCGTCACCGATTTCCATGCCGACGGGTTCGCGTCCAGGGCGGTGCAAGCGTTGTGCGCCATCCCGTCAATGGTGCCGGTGTACGTGATGCCATGGGCATCGAGGTGCTGTCGAAACGTTGATTCGCTGTCAGCGTGCGCAACTGGCGCGACAACGACGGCCACAGAAACGACGGTCAGAGCACCGAGGTACTTCATGGCAAGGAAGTCTAAGCAGGAGGCGACGGTGTCGGGTTCGATTCGATGCTGCAAGTACCGGAATCACCGTCTCAATTCTTTAGTAGTTTTGAGATGCAGTTGGCACGCGGTCAGTTCGACGTTCGTGAACTAGCTTTCGAAATCAAAGGCGACGGACAAAAACGGCCCCTGGAAATCGCGGAAGGGCAGACGGCGTTCATCGTCTGGCCGCCGGGCGAAAGGGATTCCAACACTGGGGAAGTCGCCCGCTACGATACTGTCGACGGTCTTCGCGTGCTCGTGGTTCCGTATCACTGCCTGGTCTTTAGCTCTTATTTCAGTGTTCACCAGCGTCCGCGTGAACGGCGGGATCTCAGAGGCCTCAACCCATAGCGGCCAATCGAAGTCGGTCACAATATGCTCTGGTTCCTCTGGCATAGGGCCGGCCTGCCGACCGCCGCACCGACGCTGGCCGAGACCAAGAGCACCAAGAAGTAACCCCACCAAGCCCGCCTCCAGCCGAGGCGTCCGGAGGATGAAAAGGGCGACGGGACTCGCAGGCGCAAAGGTATCCACGCCTGTCATGTCGCGAGTTTCATCGCCGCCGCACTGAGGGGAATGCGCAGGCGTGATCAGTGAGCTGAACTAATTTCCTACTGTTTCCGGTTTTTTCCTTAATTGAGCCGAACAACTCCGCCCAACTCTGGCAAAGTAGCCGCACGCTCGGGCACAGGCCAGGGCGGGAAGGTTCGCCACATGGCAAGTCAACAACACAAAGAACCAGCACGGATCACCACTCACTACGGCTTCGCGCTGCTGGCCATCCTGTCGCTGCTGGGCACCACGATCCCGGGGTACGCGATGATGTCCGCCGCCGCGGAGGTGGCCAGGCAGGACTCCAACGCCGGGCGCATCGCTGGTGTCATGGTCGTCGGATGGTTCGTGTGGGGCGGCATGTGGACCGTGATCTGGCTGGTGTTCGCCATCAACCACGCGCTGAAGAATCGGCGCTGATCGCAGCCCCGGTCGCACAGGCCGACCCAAACGCCAGCACCGCCACCCACGCCTGATTACACGTGGCAATGCGACACCAACAGCTACGGCCACATGAGCTGCCACGCGGAAGCGCCCGAGAGATGTTGCCTGTCACAGGACGGCAAGTGGGTCGTCACGCTCGCGACAGGACTCACCGGCACCGACTAACAACGCCCCAATGAATGATTCGCCTCCAACGAGGAACGCGAGATGGAGCGAAATGTCGGCGGATGTTGGCGCACACACGAAGCGACCCCGCTGGTTGTCCAGCGGGGTCGTTGATGGTCGACGGCTAGTCGTGGGTCCAGGACGTCCAGGAACCGTTCGACCAGCGCAGGCGATGGACCTTCCAGGGGTGGGGGTG
Source organism: Mycobacterium sp. OTB74 (assembly GCF_029892685.1). GTDB lineage: Bacteria > Actinomycetota > Actinomycetes > Mycobacteriales > Mycobacteriaceae > Mycobacterium. The sequence continues at coordinate 137,261 of NZ_JARXVD010000018.1, forward strand.
AAGCCCTGCAGGTTCTACCCGGTCAGGTTGGCGTTGGTCAGGTTGGCGTTGGCCAGGTTCGCCCCGGCGAGGTTCGCCCCGGACAGGTTCGCCCAGCTCAGGTTCGCCGAGCTCAGGTTGGCCCCGGTGAGGTTGGCTCCGGTCAGGTTGGCCCCGGCCAGGTTGAGGTTCTGCAGGTTCTGTCCGGTCAGGTTGGCGTTGGTCAGGTACGCGTTGGCCAGGTTCGTCCCGGCCAGGTTGAGGCCCTGCAGGTCCTGCCCGGACAGGTTCACCCAACTCAGGTCCGCCCCGGTCAGGGTCACCCCGGTCAGGGTGGCCCCGGTCAGGTTGGCCCCGGCCAGGTTGAGGCCCTGCAGGTTTTGTCCGGTGAGGTTGGTGTTGGTCAGGTACGCCCCGGCCAGGTTCGTCCCGGCCAGGTTGAGGCCCTGCAGGTCCTGCCCGGTCAGGTTCGCCCAGCTCAGGTTCGCCCCGGTCAGGTTCGCCCCGGACAGGTTCAGGCCCTGCAGGTTCTGTCCGGTCAGGTTGGTGTTGGTCAGGTTCGCCCCGGTGAGGGTGGTCCCGGTGAGGTTGTAGCCCTGCAGGTTCTGTCCGGTGAGGTTGGCGTTGGTCAGGTTCGCCCCGCTGAGGGTGGTCCCCGTGAGGTCGTAAACTTGCAGGTTCTGCCCGGTCAGGTTGGCGTTGGTCAGGTTGACGTTGGTCAGGTACGCGTTGGTCAGGTTCGCCCCGCTCAGGTTCGCCCCGGTGAGGTTCGCCCCGGACAGGTTCACCCAGCTCAAGTCCGCCCCAGACAGATTCACCTCGGTCAGGGTGGCTCCGGTCAGGTTGGCCCCGGTCAGGTACGCCCCGGTCAGGTTTTGTCCGGTGACGTTGGTGTTGGTCAGGTACGCGTTGGCCAGGTTCGTCCCGGCGAGGTTGAGGCCCTGCAGGTCCTGCCCGGTCAGGTTCGCCCAGCTCAGGTTGGCCCCCGTCAGGGTGGCTCCGGTCAGGGTGGCTCCGGTCAGGTTGGCCCCGGACAGGTTGAGGCCCTGCAGGTTTTGTCCGGTGAGGTTGGTGTTGGTCAGGTACGCGTTGGCCAGGTTCGTCCCGGCCAGGTTGACGCCCTGCAGGTCCTGCCCGGTCAGGTTCGCCCAGCTCAGGTTGGCCCCGGTCAGGGTCACCCCGGTCAGGGTGGCTCCGGTCAGGGTGGCCCCGGACAGGGTTGTCCCGGTGAGGGTGGCTCCGGTCAGGTTGGCCCCGGACAGGTTCGCCCCGGTGAAGTTATATCCGGACAGGTCTTGGCCAGCCAGATTCGCCCCGCTCAGGTTCACATACGAGCAGTTGTTGCCGGCGGCACACACATCCAGGGCCCCGACGGGTGCGGTGGCCGCCGCGGGGGTAGCCACCGCCGATGCTGTCATCAGCGCCACCGTCTGTCCGGTTTGGCCGGTGCTCTGTGCGCGTGCGGTGCCGCCGAGCGCGGCGACGATGTCATCGATCTCCCGCCGCACCGCGGCCGCGAGCACCCAGGCCCCCGGAGAACCCGCCGGTGCCACCGGGTTTCCCGTCAGCGCCGACAACGTCGCCGCCAGCACCGACCGCACCGTCGGCACGGAAGTGCGCGGTGCCGCCACAGCAGCAGCGGTGGCGACCGGTGCTGAAACGGTCGACCCCTGCGGCACCGCGACCACCGCGGAGGTGGCCGCCACCGCCGTCGCCACCGCTGGTGCCGGCCGTGCCACCCGCCAATCCCGATGTGCGACTGTCGAATCCGAACCGATCGACCCCGTCGAGGCCGAGCCCGCCGTGGCCGTGATCACCGAAGCCGCAGGGTGGTTGGCGTTCGCGGGGCGCCGCGAACTCCCGGTGGAGTGCTTGCCCGGCGCCACCGTCGCCGATGATGTGGCGCCCGGCGATGCATGGTCGGCCCTGGAGCCGACCGGCCTGCCGGTCAGATCGGTGGCCGTCGCGGACGCGGTGTCCTTGGCTTTAGCCCGGCGGGCACTAGCCGCGCTCGAACCCAACCCTGCTGCTCTAGAGGCGTCGCTGGCCGCAGCAGGTGACGAGCCGGCACCGCCGGCAGATGCGTTGTCGGCCTGGGCAATCCCAGCCCCACTGGCCAAGGCCACACCCACACCCAGCATGACCGCACCGGCACCCAGCCAGCGATACGGCCCACGGCGACGACCATCAGCCAGCTGAGCAGCACCCCTACGCTGCGCCGAACCCTGAGCACGCTGACCGGAACGACGGCTATCCGCCACAACCCCCCCCTGTTCGTCTGTGACCGCGGTGTCGATACCCCGACAACTCGCTGGGAGAGTCGTAACAGATAATTTCCGTAGACGTCAATATCGTTGAGGAATCAGCCGATAGGACTGAGCAGGCTGCCGAAGAACTCGAAGCTTCCACCCGCACTATTCGCCGGTACATCGCCACGGGCCGGCTCGCGGCGATGCGCGTCGGACCCCGGTTGATTCGGGTTGATCTGGCCAGTCTGGAGAAGATGACCACTCCGGTTGGTGCGCGATGACCGCATTGCTTATGCCTATTAGTCGGTCGACCAGTGCCCGGAAAATATTAGTCGGTCGACCAATGCCGGAAGAAGTATTAGTCGGTCGACCAAAGCCGGAAAAAGGGGGAATGCCTCAGTCGCGCGGCTAGGAATGGGCGGGCATAAGGCAGCTCGAAGGGGCGGCAAATGCCGGAGGAATAACCTGGCGAGTAAGGGCGAAAAGCCAACTGCCTGAACAATATTCGGGTATTGACGGGCGCGAAAATTTGGTTCATGCTGCCCATGTCGACTCGGAGCCAACCGGAAGGGCCACAGTGACCAACCCGCTCGAAACCCCAACCCTGCCAACGCCAGCCGGCGCACTCATGACTGAGTATCGGACTGTCGATTTCGTCTGCGAGATTCTGCGCCGAGATGACAGGCCCACTGACGATATTGCCTGGGGGCTCGGCTTCGGGAGCGACTTCGTAGCACTGTGGGCCTGGGCGGTGAATGCATGAACCACAGGCCTGACATGTTCCCGAGGCCCTACATCGGTGACGATTTCGAGCAGTGGAACCGGGAGTACAACAACCCCGAGCTGCTGCCGGTAGTCCAATTCCAGTCATGGCGCGACGCAGAAAATCCCGAGCGTATTGGCGGGTGGGTTCTGCGGGTGCCGCCCAAGCAACGGTCAGGCAACTGGGTAGTGGTACCACTATCGGCGGTGAGTGACGTCGAAGCGTTCGCCAAAGCGCGTGAGGCCCTAGCTGATTGGAGTGCCCAGTGAGCATTCTGATGTTTGCGGGAGTCAACCCTGATCAGCCCGGTCGGGTACGCCGTTACGAGTGGTGCACCCAGTGCGGTTACCGCGCCCACACCGATACGCCGGAAGAGGTCATTGCGCCGTGCGGTTGTCCTTTCGACCTGCAGGCCGCAATGCAGGGGAAGCATGTCATCGTCGTGAGCGACGAGGGGCGAGAGCAGGGGTGGGAACAGCTAACCGAGAAGGGCGTTGCCGACCACCTCATCGCCCAAATTATGAATCTGATGTACGGCGAGCGCGTCTGAAAGCCTGGAAACCCCTGACGCCGACCGGAATGTCTCAGCGATGTTCCGGTAGGCGTTGTGTCACATGTGTAAATCAATTTTGGCACAACCGCAGGCGGGGCGCCAAAAAGCGGAATACCTCAGCAGCGATAGTGGGAGAAATTCCATTTAGCGGGGGCCTGTATCCAAAAACGGGTTTTCTGGGCTTGGCATGCTAAAACTCAGGTGCCTGATCGCGGTGTGGGCCACGTTCGTGGCGATGGTTGAGCTGTACCGGCGTTGGCGGGGTGCGGCGTGAGAGCGGGGAATCAGACTCTGCCGTTCGTCTCCGTCACCGAGGACCCGACCCGAAAGAATCGATACAACAAGCCGGCACAGGTCACCACGACCACCGATGTGCCGGGTTGTCGGTTCCGGCCCCTCATCGCTGCGGAGAAGGTCGATATCGGCGATGTGGTCACTGATCCGTGGCAGGCGACGTGTCCACCGTTGCTGGCTGTGCTGGCGGCGAAAGACGGCGACCAGCTTCGACCGGGCATGGTGTGAAGTACTGCTGAGCGGCGGCCTGCGTCGGGCGGGGCGGCGTTCCTTTGGGTCTAGAGCTTTCGGGCGGCCAATGTGCTGGGCCCCGGCTATCTTTAGGGGACGCTCTTGAGCGCAGTGTGGATCGGTGGAGGGTCGGTGGCGGCCATGACAGCGTGCCGGAGGTGTGGCACCGAACTCTCAGAGGATGCCCGGTTTTGCCACGACTGCGGTGCACCGGTCGAAGACGCCAGTATCGGCGCGGAGTACAAGCAGGCGACGGTTCTGTTCGCCGATGTTGTGCATTCCATGGACATCGCTGCGACCGTCGGGGCGGAGCGGCTGCGCGAGATCATGGCCGGGCTGGTGGATCGTGCGACGGTCGTGGTGAAACGCTACGGCGGCAGGGTGAATCAGTTCACCGGTGATGGGGTCATGGCGGTGTTCGGCGCGCCGGTCGCGTTGGAGGACCATGCCGTTCGAGCCTGTCTAGCTGCCTTGGGCGTTCAGGAGGAGGCGAAGCGCCTTGCCATCGAGACCCGAGAGCGCGACGGTGTGAACCTCCAGGTCCGTGTCGGGCTGAACTCTGGCCAGGTGATCGCCGGTGAGATCGGCTCGGGGCCTTTCGGTTACACCACCTTCGGTGAGCAAGTCGGCATGGCTCAGCGCATGGAATCGGTGGCACCGCCGGGTGGGGTGATGCTGAGCGCGTCCACAGCACGACTTGTCGAGGACGCTGCAACGCTCGGCAAACCAGAGATGCTACGTATCAAAGGTGTCGACGAGCCCGTGGCGGCCCAGCGGCTGTTGGGCATCGGAGAACGACATCGCGCTGCCTGGCGGGGTGAGTCGAGTTTGGTGGGTCGGCGGTGGGAGATGTCCGCTGTCGAGGGCTCGTTGGAGCGTGCCATCGACGGCCACGGCGCGGTGGTCGGCGTGGTGGGCTCACCCGGCATCGGCAAGAGCCGGCTGGCGCGGGAGGTCGCCGTGGTGGCCGCCGCCCGGGGTGTCGACGTGTTCACCGCCTTCTGCGAGTCGCACACCAGCCAGGTCCCCTTCCATGCGGTGGCGCGGCTGCTGCGTGCGGTCACCGGCATCAAGGGTCTTGACCCCCATGCCGCCCGAGCGCGGATACGGGCTCAGGCTCCCGACGCGGAGCCCGAGGACTTGGTGCTCTTTGACGACCTGCTGGGCGTCGCCGATCCCGATGTCCAACTGCCCAAGATCGATCCGGATGCTCGGCGGCGGCGGTTGACCGGGCTGGTGAACGCCGCCTCGTTGGCCCGAAAAAGCCCGGTGCTCTACGTCATCGAGGATGCCCATTGGATCGATGCGGTCAGCGAGTCGATGCTGGCCGACTTCATCAAAGTGATCCCACAGTCGTCCTCGCTGGTGCTGGTCACCTACCGCCCCGAATATCAGGGCGCGTTGAGCCGGGTGGCCGGTGCCAAAACCATAGCCCTTGCGCCACTGAGTGATTCAGAAACCATGGCGCTGGTCTCGCAGCTGCTCGGTCACGACCCCACTGTTGGCGAGCTGGGCCAGAGGATCGCCGAGCGGGCCGCGGGTAACCCGTTTTTCGCCGAGGAGATGGTGCGGGATTTGGCTGAGCGTGCTGTGTTGCGCGGCAACCGCAGCGCTTACGTCTCCACCGTCGACGCTGCCGAGGTCACCGTGCCCGCCACTGTCCACGCCACTATCGCCGCCCGCGTCGACCGGCTGAACCCTAAAGCGAAACGCAACCTGAACGCTGCGGCGGTGATCGGCGCGAAGTTCAGCCGGGACCTACTGGAAACGCTGGAGGTTGATCCTGCCCTGGAGGACCTGGTGGGAGGCGAGCTGATCGATCAGATCAGGTTTACCCGACAGCCCGAGTACGTGTTCCACCATCCGCTGATCCGCATGGTGGCCTACGAATCACAACTTAAGTCGGATCGTGCCGAGCGGCACCGGCGGCTGGCCGCCGCAATTGAAGCCCGTAACCCGGCCACAGCTGATGAAAATGCGGCGCTGATCGCCGAACATTTGGAGGCCGCCGGTGATCTGCATGCCGCCTACGGCTGGCACATGCGTGCCGCAACGTGGGCGGCCCACCGCGACATCGCCGCTGCGCGGCTGAGCTGGGAGCGCGCCCAACTGATCGCCGACGCCCTACCCGCCGATGACCCCAACCGACCAGCCATGCGCATTGCCCCTCGCACCATGTTGTGCGCGATTGCCTGGCGAACCCATATGGATGTTGCCGGTGACCACTTTGATGAATTGCGGGAGTTGTGCGCCGCCGCCGAGGACAAGGCGTCACTGGCGATCGCGATGGCGGGGCTGGTGATGGATCACGCCTTTCGGGACCGGATGCGCGAGGCGTCGCAGTTGGCATCGGAAGCCATGGCGCTCCTCGAGTCGCTCGGCGATCCGACCTTGACGGTGGGGCTGGCCTACCCGGGCACCTACGCCAAGGGGGAGTCCGCCGAGTGGAGTGACGTCGCGCGGTATTCACAGGCAGTGATAGACCTGGCCAACGGAGACCCGTCGAAAGGCAACTTCATGATTGGGTCTCCGTTGGCGATGGCCTTCACTTCGCGGGGTATGGCCCGTTATAGCCTGGGTCGTTCCGGGTGGCAGGACGACCTGCGGCACAGCCTGGTCATGGCCCGCAGCGCCGACCCCATGTGCTACGCCACGGCTGTCAGCTGGGTCTATTTCTGTGGAATACCCGCTGGCGTGCTGGAGCCCGAGGATTCCGCCATGCGCGAGGTCGAGGATGCAGCCCGGATTGCCGAACGATCCAGTGATGACCTCGCGGTGGCTCTCGCGCGGGGGCTGACGCTGGGCATTGCGCTGGTGCACCGTCCGACCGATCCCGAGCGCGAACGCGGACAAAAACTGCTGGCGGAGGTCCGCGACGAGTTCGTGCGCGGGGGATACGTCCAGGCCGAGTTACCGATCGTCAACGTGTATTTGGCGCGGGAGAGAGCCCGGCACGGAGAGCACGATGAGGCGATACCTCTCATGCGCTCGGCCGTCGACTATGTGTTCCGCGGGGGGCGACTGCTGCTGTGGAGTGTTTCTTCGACAGGTGTGCTGGTGGACACCCTGCTGGACCGCGGGGCTGACGGTGACCTGGCCGAAGCCCAGGCCGCGATCGAGCGGCTAGCGGCCGCGCGAGCCGAAGAGGGTATGGCGATACGTGAGATCTGGCTGCTGCGCCTGCGCGCACTGCTAGCCCGTGCCCACGGCGATGACACCAGCTATCGCGACTTTCGCGATCGCTACCGTGAGATGGCGAAAAGGCTTGGCTTCGAAGGCCATATCGCGTGGGCCGAGGCGATGCCATGACGGGGCGGTGCTGGGCCTGACCACGACGCTGTGGCTGTCGCTTCAGGGGTGGTGACGTTTTTGTTCACCGATATGGAGGGTTCAACTCGTCGGTGGGAGAACGACGCCGTACGAGGTTCGATGTACGAGAGAGCCGAGTAGTTCGACTCCGCTTCATAACTTCTTGAGCCCGCGGAGAAGCCTCAGGAAAGGTGCGTTGGAGGTCAGACCGTTGCGTAGGCTGGGCTGCAGGATGCTGAGGTTCATCACGACCAGATAGCGCAGTCCGTGATCGCGCCATTGGGCGGCTTGATCGACAACCTCCTGCGGTGTGCCGGTGAGAAAGAACTCTCTCATCAACGAAGCGGGAACCTGAGCTGTGTATGACAGCACCGTCTGCTCGTCGAGGGTTTGTGGTACGAGGTCTTGTGCGCCGGCGAA
>NZ_JARXVD010000019.1 GCF_029892685.1 Mycobacterium sp. OTB74
TCGAGTACTACAACAATCAACGCCGCCACTCAGCCATCGGAGACCAACCTCCGATCAGCCGACTGTCACCAACCTGACCGCCGAGTACAGCTAGCCCTTGCTGACGCGGGCCATCACCTTGTCGGCGGCGGCCCAGTGGTCTTCGTGTACCCACAGCGTGGCGAATGCCGAGATGGCCTCCTCGGGTGTGACGCCCGCGATGACCCGCTTGATCTCGTCAGCGGCGTCGCTGGCGAGTTTGGTTGCCAGCGAACGCCATTCGGCTTCGAACGAGGCGCGTGGCACCACCATGTCGACCAAACCCACCTGTAGCGCCTCGGCGGCCCCCAGGATGGTCCCGCTGCCGGCCAGCATCAGGGCCCGGCCCCGGCCGACCAGTGCGGCCAGGCGCTCGGCACCGCCCCAGGCCGGCATGATCGCCAGCGTCACCTGGTTGAAGCCGATCCGGATGTCGTCGCAGGCCACCCGGATGTCCGCGGCCACCGCGAACTCAGCGCCACCGCCCAGGGCGTGGCCGTTCAGGGCGGCGACCACCGGTCCGGGGAAACCGGCGATGCGGTCGCAGATGCCGCGCATCCGGCGAGCCATGTCGGCGGCCTCGTCTGCGGTGCGCAGCGCGGCCAGTTCTTTGAGATCCCCGCCGGAAACAAAGGCCTTGTCACCGGCGCCGGTGACCACCAGGGCCTTGGCTCCCGATGCGAACACCGTGTCCAACGCGGTATTCAACTGATCCATGGTGCCCAGCGATATCGCGTTGCGAGCCTGCGGGCGGTCAATGGTGATGACGGCGAGCGCACCGTCGGCTTCGTGGGTCACCCGGACGTCGGACAAGGGTGGTTCTCCATCTTCGGTATTGGCATTCTCGCAGCCGGAGAATAGCATCATCGGTCGATAAGTCCGGCGGTCGTCGGCAAGCTCGGAGGTGGTCGGCAGTCCATGCAAAATCCTGGTCCAACCCCACATCTGATGGCACCGGGCGTCGTTGCACCGGTACGCCATGTTCCCGCTGAACTCACCGAACGGTACGTCGCCGAGGGCTGGTGGGTCCCCGAGACACTGGGTCAGTTGCTTGCGCGCGGTCTGGAGGCAGCGCCGGATACCGGATTCTGGGTGCATTCGGAGGTGCGCCCCTACGCGGGCACCTTCGCCGACGTCGAGCTGGTGGCTCGCCGACTGGCCGCCGGACTGCGGGCCCGCGGCGTCGGCGCCGGCGACGTGGTGGCCATGCAACTGCCCAACTGGATGGAGGCCGCGGCCACGTTCTGGGCGGCCGCGTTGCTGGGCGCCATCGTGGTGCCGATCGTGCATTTCTACGGCCGCAAGGAAGTCGGCCACATCCTGAAGGTGGCGGCACCGCGGGTGCTCGTGACCACCGAGCGCTTCGGCCGGATGGAATTCCACCGCGACCTATGTGCGGAGGTCCCGATCGTGGTCTTGGTCGGCGCCGCGGGGGAAGGTCCTGAACTGGACTTCACCGACGTGCTGGCCGATGAACCTATGGCCGGCACGCTGCCCGCCGACCCGGCCGGTCCGGCGCTGATCGCTTTCACTTCCGGTACGACGCGCGACCCCAAGGGCGTCATCCACAGTCACCAGACGCTGACGTTCGAAACCCGCCAGCTGCTGGCCAACTATCCGCCGGGCCGTGGTCGGCAGCTGACTGCCACACCGATCGGCCACTTCATCGGGATGATCGGCGCCTTCCTGATCCCGGTGCTCGAAGGGGCGCCCATCGATCTGGCCGACGTCTTCGACCCCGCCAAGGTGCTGGCGCTGATGGCCTCCGACGGTGTCTCGATCGGTGGCGGCCCGCCGTATTTCGTCACCAGCCTGCTGGACCATCCGGACTGCACCGACAGCCATCGCAAGCTGATCACCACTGCCGGCCTGGGTGGTTCGACGGTGCCCGTTGCTGTGACCCGCCGACTGAACGACATGGGCGTGTTCGTCTTCCGCTCGTACGGCAGCACCGAACACCCGTCGATCACCGGATCGGGACCCACCGCGCCCGAATCCAAACGGCTCTACACCGACGGCAATGCGCGTACGGGTGTGGAGATCAAACTGACCGAGGACGGCGAGATCCTGTCCCGAGGACCCGACTTGTGTCTCGGCTACACCGATCCGGCGTTGACGGCCAAGGCTTTTGACGACGAGGGCTGGTACCACACCGGCGATATCGGGGTGCTGGACGCCGACGGCTACCTGACCATTACCGACCGCACCACCGACCTGATCATCCGGGGCGGCGAGAACGTCAGCGCGCTGGAGGTCGAGGAAGTTCTACTGGCCATGCCCGAGGTGGCCGAGGCGGTGGTGGTGGCTGCACCCGACGACCGGCTCGGCGAGCGGGTGGCGGCGGTGCTTCGGGTGAGGGCGGGGGAGACGATGCCGACGTTGCAGCGGGTGCGCGAGCATTTCGAGCAGGTCGGGGCGGCGCGGCAGAAGTGGCCGGAGGAACTTCGCGAGGTTCCGGAGGGCCAGGACTACCCGCGCACCGCCAGCGGCAAAGTGCAGAAATTCAAAGTACGACAGGAATTCGCCGCAAATCCGGCCTGAACCTGCGGTAATGCTCGTACCAACTGGGTGAAAACACGGTCGAAATAGCCGTAAAACGGGACCCGGCGTGTTGCCACTACACCCGAATGAGAATATGATTCTCACGAACCGAAAAGGAGCATCTCATGGGTCAACTGTCACACCGGGTCGACATTCCATTCCCGCTGTTCGACGCGGACAACCACCTGTACGAGCCGCCGGAGGCGCTGCTGACCTACCTGCCCAAGGAGTACAAGGACGTCGTCCAGTACGTCGAGGTCAACGGCCGCACCAAGATCGCCATCCGCGGTCAGATCAGCAACTACATCCCGAACCCCACCTTCTCGGTTGTCGCCAAGCCTGGCGCCTGGGAGGAGTACTTCAAGTTCGGTAACCCCGACGGCAAGAGCAAGCGTGAGCTGTTCGGTGAGCCCATGAAGTCCATCCCCGCCTTCTTCGAGCCCGGCCCGCGCCTGGAGCTGATGAACGAGCTGGGCATCGACCGCACCCTGATGTTCCCGACCCTGGCCAGCCTCATCGAGGAGCGGCTGCGCGACGATCCGGTCACCATCCACGTCCTGATCCACTCGCTGAACCAGTGGCTGGACGACGTCTGGGGCTTCAACTACCAGAACCGCATCTTCACCACCCCGGTCATCACCCTGCCGATCGTCGACAAGGCCATCGAAGAACTGGAGTGGGCCGTCAAGCGTGGCGCCCGCGCCATCCTGGTCCGTCCGGCACCGGTGCCCGGCTTCCGCGGCCCGCGCTCGTTCGCGCTGCCCGAGTTCGACCCCTTCTGGGAGCGCTGCGTACATCACGACGTCTTTGTCGGCATGCACTCCTCGGACAGCGGCTACTCCCGTTACACGTCGGAGTGGGACGGCTCGGTGGAAGAGATGCTGCCGTTCCAGACCAACGCCATGGGCATCCTCAACGAGTGGCGCCCCATCCAGGACGCAGTGGCCTCGTGGGTCATCCACGGTGCGCTGTTCCGGCACCCGAAGCTGAAGGTCGGTGTCGTCGAGGCCGGTTCCAAGTGGATGTTCCCGCTGCTGGACTCCATGTCCGAGGTCTACAAGAAGGCGCCCGAGGCGTTCTTGGGCAACCCGATGGAGGAGATCAAGAACCGCATCTACGTCAGCCCGTTCTACGAGGAGGGCATCGACGACCTGATCAATCTGATCGGCGTCGACCAGGTGCTGTACGGCTCTGACTGGCCGCACCCGGAGGGCTTGGCCGAGCCGACCCACTACATCACCGCGCTTGAGCACCTCGCCATCGAGGACCAGGCCAAGATCATGGGTGGCAACCTGGGCCGCCTGGTCACCGTCTAAGGGTGTCGTTGCAACAAACCTGGCAGACCATCCCTGAGATGGTCTTGAGCGCGGCGGATCGGTTCGGTGACGCTGAAGCTGTAGTCGACGGTCCGCTGCGCTTGTCTTTCAATCAACTCGCCGAACGCGTCCGCCTCGCAGCGGGCGCGTTCGCCGGGTTGGGCATCGAGAAGGGCGACCGGGTCGCGCTATGGGCGCCCAACTCGGCTGAATGGATCATTGCCGCGTTCGGCATCATGACCGCAGGCGGCGTGCTGGTGCCGGTGAACACCCGATTCAAGGCCGACGAGGCCGCTGATGTGGTGTCTCGCAGCGGCGCGAAAGCACTCCTGGTGCAAAAGGGCTTCCTGGGTACCGATTACGAGCTTCCGGGCGTGCCCACCATCGACCTGAAGTCGGGCTTCCTGACCAGTGCGGCACCCTTCGACCAGGAGCCCGCGGAGTGGTTGAGCACCGACGACATCTCGGATGTCATCTACACCTCGGGTACCACCGGCCGCCCCAAGGGCGCCATGATGAACCACGGCCAGACCCTGCGGATGTATGAGGAATGGGCGACGCTGGCGGACCTGCGCCAGGGTGACCGGTACCTGATGATCAATCCGTACTTCCACACCTTCGGGCTGAAGGCGGGTTTGGTGGCTTCGCTGCTACGCGGTGCCACGATGCTGCCGGTCGCGGTTTTCGACATCGATCAGGTCGTGAATCTCATTGAGGCCGAACGTATTACGATGCTTCCCGGCCCGCCGACGCTGTATCACTCGCTGCTGACGGTGGCTGACAAGTCCCGACTGGCCTCCTTGCGGGCGGGCGTCACCGGTGCCGCCGATATTCCGGTGGAACTGGTCCGCCGGATCCACGATGAGCTGCCGTTCCAGACTTTGATGACCGGATACGGGCTGACCGAGGCCGGCAATGTCACGTTGTCGCTGCGCGGCGACTCCTTCGAGGACGTGGCCACCACGGCCGGCGTGCCGTGCGAGGGCGTCGAGGTCCGTGTTGCCGACGACGGAGAGGTGCTGGCCCGCGGCTACAGCATTATGCAGGGCTACCTGGACGACCCGGACGCCACTGCCGCTGCCATCGACGCCGACGGTTGGTTGCACACGGGCGATCTGGGTGAGTTCACTGCGTCGGGGCGGCTCAAGATCGTGGGGCGCAAGAAGGACATGTTCATCGTCGGCGGGTTCAACGCGTACCCGGCCGAGATCGAGGGATTCCTCCTGGAGCATCCGGCGGTCGCGCAGGCCGCGGTCATCGGGGTGCCTGACGAGCGGATGGGCCAGGTCGGCAAGGCGTTCGTAGTCTGCAAGAACGGCGGCATCGGTGCTGATGAGCTCATCGACTGGAGCCGCGAGCGAATGGCTGGCTATAAGGTGCCGAGGTTTGTAGAGTTCCGGAGCGAGTTGCCGCTTAATGCGACCGGCAAGGTGATGAAGGACCTGCTGCGTTAGCCGCTGGGAGACCACTGGCTGAGCGTTCGAACAGCATGTAAACATCATTTCCGCTGGACAGCTGACCTTTTGTGGTCCAGTAACATGGAGTATGTTCGGCCGCATATCGCAAAAGTGATAATGTCATTCTCACTAAGCGCCTTGCTGAACGGATAGGAGGTTTCGATGCCGTCCCGCGATAAGGCGACGCCCACATTGGATGTAGAAGACGTGGATTTGCAGAACGAGCGAACGCTGGCACCGGATTCGGCCGATGCGCTGGTCTTCGCCGCCGATGAGGCAGAGGCGGAGGCCGCCGAAGCCGAGGCGATGGCTGCCGCCGCGCGTGCCCGGGCCAAGGCCATCCGGCTACGACGGGCCGCCGCTGAAGCGGTTGCTGAGCCGACGGTCGAACCCGCCCCGACGGAGTCCGAAGCGACTGCCGCTGAGTCCGAGTCCCAATCGACGACTGAACCCGACGACAGTACCGAAGCAGTCGATGAGACCGCGGCTGTAGACGAAGTCGAGGCTCCCGAGAACTGGGCTACCGACCGGCCGGGACAGTCTCGGTTGCGTGGCATTCTGCCCGTCATCGGCGCCACGCTTGTCGTCGTGCTGTCCCTGGGGCTGATCAGTGCCGGCGGTTGGATGATGTGGCAGCATCAGAAGACTGCCGCCGACAAGCAGCACCGGGCCGAGTTCGCGGCGGCCGCCGCGCAGGGCGTCGTGAACCTGATGTCGCTGGACTTCAACCACGCCAAGCGAGACGTGCAGCGGATCATCGACGACACCACTGGAGACTTCAAGAAGGACTTCGAGTCGCAGGCCGGCGATTTCATCAAGGTCGCCGAATCGTCGAAGTCCATCACCGAGGCCACTGTGAATGCCACGGCAGTTCAGTCGATGACGCAGGACACCGCGAATGTGCTGGTGGCGGTGACGACGAAGGTGTCCAATGCGGCCAGTAAGGATCAGCAGCCGCGGTCCTGGCGCCTGAGCGTCGACGTGGCGCGTGACGGCGGCCAGATCAAGCTAGCGAAAGTCGAGTTCGTGCCGTGACCTCCGAGAAAGACGCCGTGGTTGTCGATGAGGAATCGACCGCGCAAGAACTGACCGATTCATCGGGCGGCGAGGATTCGACCGCGCTCGTTGAGGGCGAGGATTCCGGCACGGCCGCCGACGGTGAAGATTCAGACACGGCCGCCAGTGACGAGGATTCGGCCATCGCCGGCGATCAGTCGGGTGGCAGGCTGCCACGCTGGTTGGTCCCAGTCTTGATGGCTGTGTTGCTGGTGGCTTCGGCCGGTTTTGCGGCGTGGGTGTACTTCGCCCAGTACCGACCGGACCAGCAGACTGACGCCGCGGTGTCCAGCACTGTGGTCAAGGCCGCGTCCGACGGCGCGGTGGCGATGCTCTCGTACGCTCCGCAAACCATGGACAAGGACTTCGCCACCGCGAAGTCTCATCTGACCGGCGATTTCCTGAACTATTACACGAAGTTCACCAACGATGTGGTGACCCGGGCAGTGAAGGAAAAGTCGGTCAAGACACAGGCCACCGTCGCAAAGGCAGCGGTGTCGGACCTGCATCCCGATTCGGCGCTGGTGCTCGCGTTCATCAACCAGACCACCGTCAGCAAGGAAAACCCGGACGGATCCTTCGCGCAGAGCGCGGTGAAAATCACCATGACGAAGGTCGACGGGAACTGGCTGATCTCGGCGTTCGATCCGGTGTAGGTCGATGCGCGGCAGGCACTTGTCGCGCTCTGCGTCCCGATAGGGTGACGTGGTGACATCTTCGGCGATCGTCGCGCTGCCGGCAGACCTCGACGCAGCCGACTTCAGCGCCCCCATCGCCGGTGCAGCGGCTTTGGTGCGCGTCGTGCGAGCCGTCGGCGACATCGCCCCTGTCGTTGTTGCGGCTGCGGAATTACTGGTTGCCGCGGCCCGGGACTGTCTTGCGGCCAATGGCCTCGGCAACGTCACAGTGCTGGCCGTCCCCGTGGGTACCCTTCGCGATTGTCTGGCCGCCGCTGTGGAATATGTTGCGCGGGAACCGATTTGCGCCGACGAAATACTGATTCACGATGTCCGGTATCCGTTGGCTCCGGCCGCGGTGGCGGGCCGGGTGGTGGGCGGACTCCAGCAGTGGGATGTCGTGCTGCCGACGCTGCCGATGACCGACAGCGTGAAAACCGTTGCCGCACACGGTGTTGTGTTGGGCAATGTGGATCGTTCCGAGCTGGCCGTGGTGCAGTACCCACGCGGCTACACGGTAGCGGCGCTTAGCAAGATGCTCGCCGCCCCGACGGTCGAGGTGGTGCCGACGGATCTGCGGGTGGGCACGGTCGACGGCGATCCGAATGCGTTCGTCGTCGATCTGGCGCACGACCGGGGGCTCATCGAAGCGATTGTGACCGCCGGCTGAGCCGGCTTATGGGCCGCGCCGGCTGAGCAACTGCTCGGCCACCTGCACGTCGTGGGCGAAGGTCACCTTGAAGTTCTGTGCAGAGCCGGCGATCGCGTGGACCCGGACGTCGGTGAAACGCTCCACGCACGACGAGGTGTCGGTGCCATCGAACCCAACAGCTTCCGCAGCGCGATAGGCCTGCAGCAGCGGCGCAGCCCGAAATGCCTGGGGCGTCTGCACGCGGACCAGAGATTCGCTGATCGGAGTTAATCGACCGTCGGGCGCTGTGCGCACCACGTCGCCGGATTGCAGTACCGGAATCGCTCCGCCGTGGGTCCGGGCAGCGGCGACGGCAGCGGTCATCAGCGCCGGGTCGGCCAGCGGTCGTGCGGCATCGTGGATCAGCACCACATCGACCGATCCGGATTCGATATCTTCG
Source organism: Mycobacterium sp. OTB74 (assembly GCF_029892685.1). Lineage (GTDB taxonomy): Bacteria > Actinomycetota > Actinomycetes > Mycobacteriales > Mycobacteriaceae > Mycobacterium. Next base: position 8,157 of record NZ_JARXVD010000019.1, read on the forward strand.
GCAAGGTGGTCCAGCACATTCAGCTCGGAGCCGTGCCGGGTGTCGCCGCCTTCGACGAATTCGACTGCAGCGAAAGGAAGTTCGTCGGCCAGCAGAAGCTCAACTTGCTGTTGTTCGCCGCGGCGGAAAACCAGGACTGTGCGGGCGATCTCCGGCGTCGCGGACACCGCTGCCACCGACCAGCTGACCATGCTGCGCCCTGCCAACTTCAGATACGCCTTGTTGCCGTCGGCGCCCACCCGTGAGCCGATTCCGGCAGCAAGCACCACGCCCACGGCAGTCGGGATGTCGGACACGCGTTCACGGTAGTGGGCGGTCGGGTCTCGGGTGCGGGAGGCTTACCGTTGAGCCGCCGGACACGTGGTACCCGAAGGGACACAACAACATGAGTGCGCCTGATCCTCGCCCGACGGTGGCGGCCCATCGGCTGCGGCCGATGAGTGGCCGTGATCCGCATGAGAAGCACCGGGTGTCGACACCGCTGGAGCTGCTGTTCGACCTGACCTTCACCGTCGCCTTCGGTGTCGCGGCATCGGAACTGGCCCACATGCTGGCGGCCGGCCACGTCGGTGCCGGCATCACCGCTTTCCTGTTCGCGACCTTTGCGGTCTGTTGGGCATGGATCAACTTCACCTGGTTCGCCTCGGCGTATGACACCGACGACTGGGTGTTCCGGGTGATGACCATGGTCGAGATGGTCGGCGTGCTGATCCTGGCCTTGAGTCTGCCGGCGTTCTACGACTCGGTCGAAGCCGGTCGGCACGTCGACAATGCGGTGCTGGTGGCGGGCTACGTGGTAATGCGAATTGCCTTGGTAGCTCAGTGGTTACGGGCGGCGCGGCAGGACCCCACCCGTCGGTCGGCGGCACTGACCTACGTCACGATTGTGTCCCTGGTGCAACTTGGCTGGATCGGCACGGTGTTCCTGCCGACGTCGGTACCGGTGACGCTGGCCATCTGGGTCGTGTTGATTGCTATCGAACTCACCGGGCCCTGGCTGGCCGAGGCCCGTTGCGGCGGCACGCCCTGGCACGCGCACCACATCGCCGAACGGTACAGCCTTTTGGCGATCATCGCGCTCGGCGAAGGCGTGGTCGGCACGGTCGCCACGCTGTCTGCCGTGATCGGCGAGCACGGGTGGTCCGCTGATGCGGTGCTGCTCGCGGTCGCTGGCACGCTGCTGACCTTCGGCATGTGGTGGGTGTATTTCATGGTGCCGGCCGCCGACGTCCTACACGCCCACCGCGAGCGCTCGTTCTGGTTCGGCTACCTGCAGATGCCGGTCTACGGGGCGATCGTGGCGACGGGTGCCGGTCTGCACACCGCCGCCTACTTCATCCAGCACCACTCGGCGCTTGGTTCGGTAGCGAGCGTGGTGACCGTGGTGATTCCGGTCGGCATTTACATCGTGTTGGTCTACCTGCTGTACCGGTTGATGCTGAGGTCGGCTGACCAGCTCCACCTGCTACTTCTCACGCTGACCGCGGCGGTGCTGGTGGCGGCGGTGGCGCTGGCGTCAGCCGGAGTGCCGATGGCGGTCTGTCTGCTGGTGGCGAGCTTGGCTCCGCTGGTGAGCGTGGCGGGGTTCGAGTTGATCGGGCACCGGCATGCCGCGGCTGCCGTGGCACATGAGCGGGAGGCCTGAGTCCCAGCAGCTGGGGGAGTTGTGGCCCATGTGACCAGTGGCGCTAACGGTTTGTAAGGGGCAATTGTCATATTCTGAGGTACGTGTCGATTTCCCGGCGTGATGTGCTGAAATATGCCGCTGCCGCGCCCGCAGCTCTGGGGCTGGGTGCCGGATTGCAATCGATCATCGACGCGGCGACTGCCTCTGCAGTGCCATACGGAGTGTTGCTGGACTACGCCGCCGGTGTCATCAAGGCCGCTGATCTGCGAGCCGCGGGTGCTGTGGGTGCCATCCGGTACGTCTCGGACCGCCGACCGGGCGGTGAGTGGATGCTCGGTAAGCCGATTCAGCTGCCCGAGGCGCGCGACCTGTACCAGAACGGCATGAAGATCGTCTCGTGCTACCAGTTCGGCAAGGCGTCCAGCGCCGACTGGCTCGGTGGCCAGGCCGCGGGGGTGCAGCACGCCCAACGGGGGTTCCAGTTGCACACGGCTGCAGGTGGCCCGGTGGGTGCGCCGATCTACGCCTCCATCGATGACGATCCGACCCCTGAGCAGTACAAAGCCCAGGTCGCGCCGTATCTGCAGGGTTGGGAATCGGTGCTGGGGCACCAGCGAGTCGGGGTGTACGCTAACTCCAAGACCATTGAGTGGGCCTTGCAGGACGGTTTGGGCTCGTTCTTCTGGCAGCACAACTGGGGGTCTCCTGGCGGGGTTCCACATCAGGCCGCGGCGCTGTACCAGGTGGAGATTGACAAGCAACACGTGGGTGGCGTGGGTGTGGACCTCAACAACATCCTCAAACCACAGTTCGGTCAGTGGGACTGACCGCGCATCTAGTTAGCTGGCGGTCGGATACGGGCGGACGGTGGCCGTTGGTTCGGCAAACATTTGTATACCGAACTTACCGGCCGTATAGACACTTTCTGCGGCCCTGTCGCCGTTCGACGTCGATTTATTTATTACCCGCAAGTAGGGTCGCTCCGGCGCCACATCGATGATAACGATTTGATAACAATACCGCTTTGATCTGCGAGGTTGTTGCTACTCGACCGTAACCACCTGCATGCAGGACATTTGTTCTGCATGCCGGAGACCGATTTGTGATGCCGTGTTACCCAACGTGGTGGTTACCAGTCCGTAGAACCCACCAGTAACCGAATCCGGGCTCAAGGAGAGGTCGAATCTTATGACACTCTTATTGCAGTCGGCCCGGCCTGCCGGGTGCCTCTGCGATGACGCGGCGCACCGAGCGGCACGGGCCTGACGCGATTCGACGCCGCATCGCGTGGCCCGGGGCCGACTACCCAGACACAGCTAGTACAGGCGAGCGGTTCGCGCGGTAGCGAGGGAGAAGATGACGTGACGATCAACGAACACCACCGGGTGACCAGCGGCCGAACCAACGCACAGGGGGCTCCCAGCGCCGCCCTGAGCGGCTCCCGCGCCCTCGTCGACCAACTCAACGCAGGAGAGCCCTACGCGATCGCATTCGGGGGCCAGGGCGCCTCGTGGCTGGAGAACCTCGAAGAGCTCGTCAGCTCGGCCGGCATCGAATCCGAACTCAACGAAATCGCCGGCGAGGCGGCTCTGCTGCTGGAGCCCGTCGCCCGGGAGTTGGTGGTGGTGCGGCCGATCGGCTTCGAGCCGATGCAGTGGGTGCGCTCGCTGGCCGCTGACGAGCCGCTGCCGTCGGCCAAGCAACTGACCACCGCCGCGATCTCCGGACCGGGCATCCTGCTGGCCCAGATGGCCGCCATCCGCGCCGTGCAGCGCCAGGGCCTGGACCTGACCGGCACCCCGCCGGTTGCCGTCGCCGGACATTCCCAGGGCATCATCGCCGCCGAGTCGCTGAAGGCGGGCGGTACCCGCGACGCCGAGCTGCTGGCGCTGCTGCAGCTGATCGGCGCAGCCGGTTCTCTGGTGTCGCGCCGCCGTGGGATGGTCGGCCGGGGCGACAAGTCACCGATGGTGTCGGTCACCAACGCCGATCCGGAACGCATCGCCGAACTGCTGGAGGAGTTCTCCCAGGACGTGCGGACCGTCCTGCCGCCGGTCCTGTCCATCCGTAACGGCCGCCGCAGCGTCGTCATCACCGGAACCCCCGAACAGCTCGCCCGGTTCGAGCTGTACTGCAACAAGATCACCGAGAAGGACGAAGCCGAGCGCAAGAACAAGCTGCGCGGCGGCAGCGTGTTCGAGCCGGTGTTCAACCAGGTTCAGGTGGAGGTGGGCTTCCACACCCCGCGGCTGATCGACGGCATCGAGGTCGTCGACCGCTGGGCAGCCAAGATCGGTATCGACACCGAGCTGGCGCACCACATGACCGAGTCCATCTTCATCAAGCCCATCGACTGGGTCTCCGAGATCGAGCGGCTGCACGAGGCCGGCGCCCGCTGGATCATCGATCTGGGTCCCAGTGACACCGTCACCAGGCTCACCTCGCCGATCATCCGCGGCCTCGGCGTCGGCATCGTGCCCGCGGCCACCCGCGCCGGTCAGCGCTCGCTGTTCACCGTCGGCGCGGCGCCCGAGGTGGCGCCCGCGTGGTCCAGCTACGTGCCGTCCGCGGTCAAGTTGCCCGACGGCTCCGTCAAGCTGTCCACCAAGTTCACCCGCCTGACCGGCCGCTCGCCGATCCTGCTGGCGGGCATGACCCCGACCACCGTCGACGCCAAGATCGTCGCCGCCGCCGCCAACGCCGGACACTGGGCCGAGCTGGCCGGTGGCGGTCAGGTCACCGAGCAGGTCTTCGACGACCGCATCGCCGAGCTCACCCAGCTGCTCGAGCCGGGCCGGGCCATCCAGTTCAACTCGCTGTTCCTCGACCCGTACCTGTGGAAGCTGCAGGTGGGCGGAAAGCGCTTGGTGCAGAAGGCCCGTCAGTCCGGCGCGCCGATCGATGGTGTCGTCGTCACCGCCGGCATCCCGGAGCTCGAAGAAGCCGTCGCGCTGATCGAAGAGCTGCACGAGATCGGCATCACCAACGTGGTGTTCAAGCCGGGCACCGTGGACCAGATCAAGTCGGTCATCAAGATCGCCGCCGAGGTCCCGGGCAAGGAGATCATCGTCCACGTCGAGGGTGGCCGCGCCGGCGGTCACCACTCGTGGGAGGACCTCGACGACCTGTTGGTCAGCACCTACTCGGACCTGCGCAAGCAGTCCAACCTGACCATCTGCGTCGGTGGCGGTATCGGTACCCCGGAGCGGGCAGCCGAATACCTTTCCGGCCGTTGGGCCTTGGCTTACGGCTTCCCTCTGATGCCGGTGGACGGCATCCTTGTCGGCACCGCCGCCATGGCCACCCTGGAGGCCACCACCTCCCCGGCGGTCAAGCAGCTGCTGGTTGAGACCAAGGGCACCGATCAGTGGGTCGGCGCCGGAAAAGCCCAGGGCGGCATGGCTTCTGGCCGTAGCCAGTTGGGTGCCGACATTCACGAGATCGACAACACCGCATCGCGGTGCGGCCGGTTGCTGGACGAGGTTGCCGGTGACGCCGATGCCGTCGCGGAGCGCCGTGACGAGATCATCGCCGCGATGGCCAACACCGCCAAGCCGTACTTCGGCGACGTGGCCGACATGACCTACCTGCAGTGGCTGCAGCGTTATGTGGAACTGGCCATCGGCGACGGTGATTCGACCGCCGACACCAAGAAGGACCACTCGCCGTGGGTGGACATCACCTGGCGGGACCGCTTCCAGGAGATGCTGCAGCGTGCCGAGTCCCGGCTGAATGCCGCCGACACCGGCCCCATCGACACCCTGTTCGGCGCCAACGCGGAAGGCGAAGCGCTGCTTGAGGATCCGCAGCGCTCCATCGCCGAACTGCTGGCCCGTTACCCGGAGGCCGAGACGCTGCGGCTGCACCCGGCCGACGCCCCGTTCTTCGTCACGCTGTGCAAGACCCTGGGCAAGCCGGTCAACTTCGTCCCGGTGATCGACAAGGACGTGCGCCGCTGGTGGCGCAGCGACTCGCTGTGGCAGGCCCACGATGCCCGCTACACCGCGGACCAGGTGTGCATCATCCCGGGTACCCAGGCCGTTGCCGGTATCACCCGGGTCGATGAGCCGGTCGGTGAACTGCTGGACCGCTTCGAGCAGGCCTGCATCGAAGAGGTCGTAGCTGCTCTGGTGGCGAAGGGTGAGGCGCCGGTCTCCGTGGTTTCCCGCCGTCAGGCTCGTGCCGGCGGCACCGGTCCGCTAGCCGTGGTGCTGGACTCACCCGACGTGCTGTGGGCCGGCCGCACCGCCATCAACCCGGTCCACCGCATCGGCGCGCCGTCGGAGTGGCAGGTCAACGAAAACCGTTCGGCCACACACCCTTCCACGGGTGCGCGCCTTGAGCTCGACGGTGCTGACGTGGTGCTGAACGTTCCACTGTCGGACATCTGGATCACCATCCGCTTCACCCTGCCGTCGGCCACCGTCGACGGCGGTATGCCGGTGGTGACCACCGAGGACGCCACCGCCGCGATGCGTGCCGTGCTGGCCATCGCCGCGGGTGCCGACAGCGTGGATGCGCTGCCGCAGGTTGTCGACAACACCTCGACGCTGACGGTCGACTGGGACCCCGAGGAGGTCGCCGACCACACCGGCGTCACCGCGACGTTCGGTGCGCCGCTGGCTCCGGGCCTGACCCTGGTGCCCGATGCATTGGTCGGCCGCTGCTGGCCGGCGGTGTTCTCGGTCATCGGATCGGCTGTCACCGAAGACGGCTTCCCGGTCGTGGAAGGCCTGCTGAGCCTGGTCCACCTGGACCACGCCGCACATCTGCTGGCGCCGATGCCCGCCGAGCGTGCTGAATTGACCGTCACCGCAACGGCTTCGGCCGCGGTGGATACCGAGGTGGGCCGGGTCGTCCCGGTCTCGGTCACCATCAGCTCCGGTGATCCCGGCGACGGCACGATTCTGGCCACGCTCGAAGAGCGCTTCGCCATCCGCGGTCGTACCGGGGCTGTTGAGCTGACCGACCCGGTGCGGGCCGGCGGCGCTATCACCGACAACGCCACCGACACCCCGCGCCGTCGCCGTCGCGACGTCACCATCGCCGCGCCGACCGACATGAGTGCTTTCGCCGTCGTGTCCGGTGATCACAACCCGATCCACACCGACCGGGCTGCCGCACTGCTGGCCGGGCTGAAATCGCCCATCGTGCACGGCATGTGGCTCTCGGCCGCGGCCCAGCACGTGGTCACCGCGACCGACGGCAGGGCCACCCCGCCTGCGCGCCTGATCGGCTGGACCGCGCGCTTCCTGGGCATGGTGCTGCCGGGCGACGAGATCGACTTCCGGGTGGACCGCGTCGGTATCGACCGCGGCGCCGAGATCATCGAGGTCACCGCCAAGGTCGGCGGCGAGCTGGTGATGGCGGCGACCGCCCAATTGGCGGCTCCCAAAACGGTTTACGCGTTCCCGGGCCAAGGCATCCAGCACAAGGGCATGGGCATGGAGGTCCGTGCCCGCTCCAAGGCCGCCCGCAAGGTGTGGGACACCGCCGACAAGTTCACCCGCGACACCCTGGGCTTCTCGGTGCTGCATGTGGTCCGGGACAACCCGACCAGCATCATCGCCAGCGGCGTGCACTACCACCACCCGGACGGCGTGCTGTTCCTGACCCAGTTCACCCAGGTCGCCATGGCCACTGTGGCCGCGGCCCAGGTCGCCGAGATGCGCGAGCAGGGCGCGTTCGTCGAGGACGCAATCGCTTGCGGTCACTCGGTCGGCGAATACACCGCACTGGCCTGCGTGTCCGGCGTGTACGAACTGGATGCGTTGCTGGAGGTGGTGTTCCACCGCGGCAGCAAGATGCACGACATCGTGCCGCGTGACGAGCGCGGCCGGTCCGACTACCGACTGGCGGCAATCCGGCCGTCGCAGATCGACCTCGACGACGCCGATGTCACCGACTTCGTCGCCGCCATCGCCGAGCAGACCGGCGAGTTCCTGCAGATCGTGAACTTCAACCTGCGCGGCTCGCAGTACGCGATCGCCGGCACGGTGCGCGGCCTGGAGGCGCTGGAGGAAGAGATCGAGCGCCGTCGCGAGATCAGTGGCGGCAAGCGGTCGTTCATCATGGTCCCCGGCATCGACGTGCCGTTCCACTCCGAGGTGCTGCGGGTCGGTGTCGCCGACTTCCGGCGCTCGCTGGAGCGCGTCATGCCGCGCGGTCAGGACCCGGCGCTGATCGTCGGCAAGTACATCCCGAACCTGGTGCCGAGGCTGTTCACCTTGGACCGGGACTTCATCCAGGAGATCCGCGACCTGGTGCCGGCCGAGCCGCTCGACGAGATCCTGGCCGACTACGACACCTGGATCAACGAGAAGCCGAGCGACCTGTGCCGCACGGTCGTCATTGAGCTGCTGGCCTGGCAGTTCGCCAGCCCGGTGCGCTGGATCGAGACCCAGGACCTGCTGTTCATCGAAGAGGCCGCCGGTGGTCTGGGTGTCGAGCGGTTCGTCGAGATCGGTGTGAAGGCCGCCCCGACGGTTGCCGGCCTGGCCACCAACACCCTCAAGCTGCCCGAGTACTCGCACAGCACCACCGAGGTGCTCAATGCCGAGCGGGACGCCGCCGTGCTGTTCGCCACGGACACCGACCCGGAACCTGAGGACGACATCGCTTCTGCCGCTCCGGAAGCCGACACGACTCCGGTGGAAGCCGTTGCCTCAGCACCGGTTCCGGCCGCCGCGCCGGCCGCTCCTTCTGGCGGACCCCGGCCGGAGGACATCGGCTACGACGCTTCGGACGCCACCATGGCGCTGATCGCGCTGTCGGCCAAGATGCGTCTCGACCAGATCGAGCCGCTGGATTCCATCGAGTCGATCACCGACGGTGCGTCGTCGCGGCGTAACCAGCTGCTGGTGGACCTGGGTTCGGAGCTGAACCTGGGTGCCATCGACGGTGCCGCCGAAGCCGACCTGGCCGGCCTCAAGGGGCAGGTCACCAAGCTGGCTCGCACCTACAAGCCTTTCGGCCCAGTGCTTTCCGACGCGATCAACGACCAGCTGCGCAGCGTGCTCGGCCCGTCGGGCAAGCGTCCGGCCTACATCACCGAGCGGGTCACCAAGACCTGGGAGCTGGGTGAGGGTTGGGCCAAGCACGCCACCGTCGAACTGGCCCTGGGTACCCGCGAGGGCTCCAGTGTCCGTGGCGGCGATCTCGGCGGGCTGCATGACGGCGCGCTCGGCGACGCGGCTTCGGTCGATCGGGTCATCGACGCTGCGGTCTCGGCTGTCGCCGCACGCCGCGGTATCGCGGTGTCGCTGCCGTCGGCCGGCGGTGCCGGTGGCGGTGTCGTGGACTCGGCGGCGCTGAACGAATTCGCCGAGCAGGTCACCGGACCTGACGGTGTGCTGGCCTCGGCTGCCCGCCTGATCCTGGGCGAGCTGGGTCTCAACGCCCCGGTCAGCCTGCCGGAGGCGACCGATTCGGAGCTGGTCGATCTGGTCACCGCCGAATTGGGTTCGGACTGGCAGCGGGTCGTCGCACCGGTCTTCGACGGCCGCAAGGCGGTCCTGTTCGACGACCGGTGGGCAAGTGCCCGTGAGGATCTCGCGCGCATCTGGTTGCTCGGCGAGGACGAGATCGATGGCGACTGGGCACGCTTGTCCGCAAGCTTCGAGGGTGCCGGACACATCGTTGCGACCCAGGCGAATTGGTGGCAGGGCAAGGCCCTGGCCGCGGGCCGCACCATCCATGCGGCGCTGTACGGGCGGGCCGCCGCCGGTGCGGAGAACCCGGAGCCGGGTCGTTACTCCAACGAGGTGGCTGTTGTCACCGGTGCCTCCAAGGGCTCGATCGCTGCATCGGTGGTCGGTCAGCTGCTGCGCGGCGGTGGGTCGGTCATCGCGACCACCTCCAAGCTGGACGACGATCGGCTGGCGTTCTACCGGACGCTGTACCGCGACCATGCCCGCTTCGGCGCGCAGCTGTGGGTGATCCCGGCCAACATGGCCTCCTACAGCGACATCGATGCGCTGGTCGAGTGGGTCGGCAATGAGCAGTCCGAAAGCCTTGGGCCGCAATCGATTCACCTGAAGGACGCGCAGACCCCGACGCTGCTGTTCCCGTTCGCTGCACCGCGCGTGGCCGGCGACCTGTCGGAGGCCGGTGCGCGTGCCGAGATGGAGATGAAGGTGCTGCTGTGGGCCGTGCAACGGCTCATCGGCGGGCTGTCGCATCTCGGTTCCGAGCGCGACATCGCCTCGCGACTGCACGTCGTGCTGCCGGGTTCGCCCAACCGCGGCATGTTCGGCGGTGACGGCGCCTACGGCGAGGCGAAGGCGGCGCTGGACGCGGTGGTCGCTCGCTGGAAGGCCGAAACCTCTTGGTCGCAACGGGTTTCGCTGGCACACGCACTGATCGGCTGGACCAAGGGCACCGGCCTGATGGGCCACAACGATGCGATCGTGGCAGCCGTTGAGGAAGCCGGCGTCACCACCTACAGCACCGACGAGATGGCGGCCATGCTGCTGGATCTGTGCAACATCGAATCGAAGGTGGCCGCCGCCCGCGAGCCGATCCAGGTCGACCTGACCGGTGGGCTGGGCGACATCGAACTGGACATGGCCGAGCTGGCTGCCAATGCTCGCAAAGACATGGTGGCCGAGTCGGCTTCGGCGGTCGAAGACGATGTCGAAGGGACCATCTCGGCGCTGCCGTCACCGCCGCGTGGCTACCAGGCCGCACCGGCGCCGGAGTGGGCCGATCTGGACATCGACCCGGCCGACATGGTGGTGCTGGTCTCCGGTGCCGAGCTCGGCCCGTACGGCTCGTCGCGCACTCGCTTCGAGATGGAGGTCTCCGGTGAGCTGTCGGCCGCGGGCGTCCTGGAGCTGGCCTGGACCACCGGGCTGGTGAAGTGGGAGGACGACCCGAAGCCGGGCTGGTACGACACCGCGACCGGTGACATGGTCGACGAGTCCGAGTTGGTCGAGCGCTACCAGGACACGCTGCTGGAGCGAATCGGCATCCGCGAGTTCGTCGATGACGGCGCGATCGATCCCGATCATGCGTCGCCACTGATGGTTTCGGTGTTCCTGGACAAGGACTTCACCTTCGTAGTGTCGTCCGAGGCCGACGCCCGAGCCTTCGTTCAGTTCGACCCCGAGCACACCGTCATTGCGTCGGTACCAAACAGCGCCGACTGGCAGGTCACCCGTCAGGCCGGCACCGAGATCCGGGTTCCGCGCAAGGTGAAGCTGTCGCGGACCGTCGGTGCGCAGGTGCCGACCGGGTTCGACCCCAAGGTCTATGGCGTCACGCAGGACATGGTCAGCAGCATCGACCGACTGGCGTTGTGGAACCTGGTCACCACCGTCGATGCGTTCCTGTCGGCGGGCTTCAGCCCGGACGAACTGATGCGCTGGGTGCACCCGAGCATGGTGGCCTGCACGCAGGGCACTGGCATGGGTGGCATGACCTCGATGCAGACCATGTACCACGGCAACCTGCTGGGCAAGAACAAGCCGAACGACATCCTGCAGGAAGTCCTGCCGAACGTCATCGCCGGTCACGTGGTGCAGTCCTACATCGGCAGCTACGGCGCCATGATCCACCCGGTGGGCGCCTGCGCCACGGCCGCGGTGTCGGTCGAAGAAGGCGTCGACAAGATCCGTTTGGGCAAGGCCGATTTCGTGGTCGCCGGTGGCTACGACGACCTGACGCTGGAGGCCATCATCGGCTTCGGTGACATGGCGGCCACCGCCGACACCGAGATGATGCGCGCCAAGGGCATCAGCGACTCGAAGTTCTCCCGGGCCAACGACCGCCGTCGCCTGGGGTTCGTCGAAGGCCAGGGCGGTGGCACGGTTCTGTTGGCGCGCGGCGACCTCGCGGTGCAGATGGGTCTGCCGATTCAGGCTGTGGTGGGCTATGTTTCGTCGTTCGGTGACGGTGTGCACACCTCGATCCCGGCCCCCGGCCTTGGTGCGTTGAGTGCCGGCCGCGGCGGCCGCGAGTCGCAGTTGGTGCGCGATCTGGCCAAGCTGGGTGTGACGCCGGATGACATCGCGGTGATCTCCAAGCACGACACCTCGACGTTGGCCAACGACCCGAACGAGACCGAGCTGCACGAGCGCTTGGCCGCGGCGATGGGCCGGTCGGCGGGCAACCCGCTGTTCATCGTCAGCCAGAAGAGCCTGACCGGGCACAGCAAGGGTGGCGCGGCCGCGTTCCAGATGCTGGGCCTGTGCCAGGTGCTGCGCGACGGCATCATCCCGCCGAACCGCAGCCTGGATTGCGTCGACGACGAACTGGCACATGCGTCCCACTTCGTCTGGGTGCGTGAGCCGCTGCGCTTCGGTGAGAAGCTGCCGCTCAAGGCCGGTCTGGTGACCAGCCTCGGGTTCGGTCACGTGTCGGGCATGATCGCGCTGGTGCACCCGCAGGCGCTGGTGGCCGCACTCGATCCGGCCGAGCGGGACGACTACCTGCGGCGGGCGGGCGAGCGCGTACTGGCCGGTCAGCACCGGTTGGCATCGGCGATCGCCGGCGGTCGTCCGCTGTACGAGCGGCCCGCCGACCGGCGCTTCAACCACGATTCGCCGGAGAAGCGTCAAGAGGCTGACATGCTGCTCGATCCGCAGTCGCGCCTCGGCGAGGACGGCTGGTACCGCCGACCGTGAGCCCTTGCGGAGTACCGGAATTCGGTCGACTAGGTTGGTGCCCATGGGCATCTTAGGTGTGGGCATCGACCTGGTCTCGATTCCGGACTTCGCCGAGCAGGTCGACCAACCCGGCACCGTCTTTGCCGAGACGTTCACCCCGGGTGAGCGCCGCGACGCCGCGGACAAGAGTTCGTCGGCGGCGCGGCACCTGGCGGCGAGGTGGGCGGCCAAGGAGGCCGTGATCAAGGCGTGGTCCGGGTCGCGGTTCTCCAAGAAGCCCGTGCTGCCCGAGGGCATTCACCGCGACATCGAGGTGGTGACCGACATGTGGGGCCGTCCGCGCGTGCGGCTGTCCGGCGAGATCGCTGAGCATCTCAAGGGCGTGGCCATTCACGTGTCGCTGACCCATGAGGGCGATACCGCCGCGGCCGTGGCGATTCTCGAAGAGGCCTAGTTGTCACTGCGCAGAGATGGCCGTTTATGACGGATTTCGACTGGCATTCATCAGAAACCGCAACCTCGGCGCCAGGTAACCTGCCTGCGTGAGTGATCTCATCGGTGCCGTTCGTGATGTGCTGCCCTCGGTGCGAGCCGATCTGGAGGACCTGGTTCGCATTCAGTCGGTGTGGGCCGACCCGGCCCGTCGGCCCGAGGTGCAGCGCAGCGCCGAACTGACCGCGAAGCTGTTGTCGGATGCGGGTTTCGGCGACGTGCGGATCGTTCAAGAAGGCGGTGCGCCGGCGGTCATTGCGCATCACCCAGCCCCGCCAGGCGCGCCGACTGTGCTGCTCTACGCCCATCACGACGTGCAACCCGAAGGTAATCAGTCGCAGTGGGCTTCAGAGCCTTTCGAACCCACCGAACGGGACGGGCGCCTGTATGGCCGCGGCAGCGCCGACGACAAGGCCGGTATCGCAACACATTTGGCGGCCTTCCGGGCGCACGGTGGCAATCCGCCGGTCGGGGTGACGGTCTTCGTCGAGGGTGAAGAGGAGTCCGGTTCACCCTCGCTGGGCGCGTTGTTGGCCGCGCACAAGGACGCACTGGCGGCCGATGTCATCGTGATCGCCGACTCGGATAACTGGAGCACCGAGATTCCGGCGTTGACGGTGTCTCTGCGTGGTTTGGCTGACTGCGTGGTGGAGGTGGCCACTCTCGAGCACGGCCTGCACTCGGGTATCTGGGGTGGGGTGGTGCCCGACGCGCTGAGCGTTCTGGTGCGACTGCTGGCCAGCCTGCACGACGACGACGGCAATGTCGCAGTTGCGGGGTTGCACGAGGGGACCGCCGCTGACGTGGACCGCGGGCCGGACTGGGTCGCTGCCGAGGCCGGCACGCTCGACGGTGTGCAGCAGATCGGTTCCGGTTCAGTGGCACAGCGACTTTGGGCCAAGCCGGCGATCACTGTCATCGGGATCGACACCACGCCGATCGACAAAGCGTCCAACACGCTGATCCCCAGTGCCCGCGCCAAGATCAGCCTGCGGGTTGCGCCGGGCTGCGATGCGGCCGCGCATCTGCAAGCACTGACCCGGCACCTGGAAAGCCATGCACCGTGGGGTGCCAAGGTCACGGTGACCCCGGGTGAGGTCGGACAGCCCTATGCCCTCGATGCCAGCGGTCCGGTGTACGACGCGGCGCGGGCGGCATTCACCCAGGCCTGGGGAGTGGCCCCGGTCGACATGGGGATGGGCGGGTCTATCCCGTTCATCGCCGAATTCGCCGCAGCGTTCCCGCAGGCCACCATCCTGGTGACCGGCGTCGAGGATCCGGGCACCCAGGCGCACAGCATCAACGAGAGCCTGCATCTCGGCGTGTTCGAGAAAGCGGCGACGGCTGAGGCGTTGCTCTTAGACGCGCTCGCGCGCTAGGGGCTACTCGGGGCCCTGGGTCAGAACGCCTCCGGGTCTTCCCGAACTGCCGCGGGAACCGGGTGCTGATACAGCCGGGAAGCGTTCTCCCAGGTGATCTTTCGGATCGCGTCGGACGGTAGGTCACCGATCTCGTCGTGAATGGTCTGCTGGGTATGTGGCCACGTCGAGTCGCAGTGCGGGTAGTCGGCTTCCAACATGATGTTGTCCAGCCCGATCCGATCCCGCTGGACGAACGACGACTGATCCTCTACCGCACAGAACCAGAAGTTGCGCACGAAAACTTCTGCCGGGGTGAGCTTCTCGCCGAGACGTTCCCAGGTGCCGTACATGGCGTGATAGCTGAGCATGTGATCGAGGCGGTCGAGAAGCCCGGCCACCCAGCCGATGCCGCCTTCGGACAGGCAGATTTTCAGGTCCGGAAACCGGCTCGGCAGACCGGAATACAACCAGTCCACTGCTGCTGAAATCGCATAGGCGAAGAACAACACACCTTGGACGTCTGGGGGAGCGTCCGGGGTGGTGGACGGCGACGACCCCGACGAACCGATGTGCAGATTCACCACCGTTCCGGTGTCGGCGCAGGCAGCCATCATCGGATCCCAATACCCGGAATGGATGCTCGGTAGTCCCAGCATGGCCGGGTTCTCACTGAAAGTCATTGCGTGGAAGCCGCGTTCGGCGTTCTCGTAGATCATCTTGGCGCCGAGCTGCGGGTCCAGCAGCCATGGCAGTTGGCAGGGGATGATCCGGTCCGGGTAGGAGCCGGCCCACACTTCCAGATGCCAGTCGTTCCATGCCCGCACCGATGCCAGGGCCAGGTCGCGATCAGTGGTGACCTGCTGCAGTCGCTGACCGGCGAACCCGGGAAGAAATGACGGGAAGTTCAGTGACGCGTAGACCCCGTTGAGGTCCATGTCCCGCACCCGGGCGTGGATATCCCAAGCGCCCCTGCGCATTTCGTCGAACCGCACCGGCTCGAAGCCATATTCGGACACCGGCCGGCCGACCACCGCGTTGAACCCGACATTCGGCAGCTCTTTGCCGTCGTATACCCAGGTCTGCCCGCCGGTGTCAGTGTCGACGACCCGCGGCGCCCGGTCCGCGAATTTGGCCGGCAACCGCCCGATGAATGTGTCTGGCGGCTCGACGATGTGGTCGTCCACCGAAATCACTGTGTACCGACGCTTGGCGCGCGGTGGGTCCGGCAGTAGTGTGACGGTCCGGTCCGCGCCCGTTTTGGCCGTCGTAAAATCGAGGTTGGTGGCCAGCTCGTCAATAGATTTCATTGCAGTGCCTTACTGAAGAACGGCCGGGTCGGCCTTGATGGTCATCCGCGCTGCGCCGGCCCAGTACACGTCGGCCGCCCGCTCGATCAGCGAGGACTTCATGCCCACCATGTCCGACCACTTCATCTCGGTGGGTTTGAGGCCGGTGAGCAGTACGTCGTAGGCCAGCTTGCACACACGCTCGATGGAGGCCGCCCGGTACACCGCTTCAGCCAGGTTGCGACCGGTGGCGATGACGCCGTGGTTGGCCAGGATTGTCACGTTGGCCGAGCCGATCCGCGCAGCCAATTCTGCTGCGCGCGAGCGGCTGTCGACCTCACCGTCGTACTCGTCGACCAGGCAGAGGTCATCGAGGAACAATGAACCGGTCTGGTGCACGAACTCGGGTAGCCGTCCGAGCGCCGCCACCACGCACACGTAATACGGGTGATTGTGGATGACCACTCGCGCATCGGGCCGGGCTCGGTGCAGCTCGGTGTGAATATGGATGGCCGGAGTGACGTCCCACTTGCCGCGCACCACGCTGGCGTCCTCGTCGACCACGCAGACGTCGGAGGCGCTGACCTCCTGCCACCACAAACCCCATGGGTTGACGTACATCTCGGTGCGGCCGTCAGGCTGCCAGGTGATGTGGCCTGCCAGGTTTTCGGCGAAACCGATTGTGGCAAGGTGCCGGAACGCGATGGCCATGGCCTGTTCGTCGGACAGGTCGACGCCGATGGGCGGGGTCACCGACGGAGCCCACACTTCTAATCCGCCACGGCGCGGTTCAGCAGCGGTCATTTCCGTCTCCCATCCGGGCTCTAATATCCTCGCGGAGTTCGCCTTTGGCGACCTTTCCTCCCGACGACCGGGGCAGCTCGTCGAGCACGATGAGCCGCTCCGGCAAAAGCTCCTTTGAAACCCCTTGTGCCAGCAGATGTGCGCACAGCTCCACCAGATCCAGCGTGGTCGACCCGACGAGTTCGGCATAGACACAGACCTTTTCGCCGAACACCGGATCAGGCATGGCGACCGCGGCCACCACCGCAACTGCGGGATGGGTGGTGACGTAGTCCTCGACCTGATTGGCGCTGATGTTCTTGCCGCCGCGCACAATGAAGTCGGACGTCCGGCCGGTGACCCGCAGATAGCCTTCGGAATCGATCTCGCAGATGTCGCCCATCCGCATCCACCCGTCCTGGGTGAACAGCTTGTCGTGATCGGTGCCGCCGAGGTAGCCCAGGCTGGTGGCCGGGCCACGGCAGGCCGGCTGACCCCGCCCCATGGAGGTGACGTCGTCGTCGCCCTCGAACAGTCGGACCGCCATGTCAGGAACGATGCGGCCACCGGTGCGCAGCCGGTGTTCCAGCGAATCCTCCACCGTGGTGCCACTGAGCAGACCGGTCTCGTTGGACCCGTAGAACTGCAAAATCTTTGCACCGGTGAGCTTTTCGAACTCATCGGCTGGGCGGTAGGGCAGGGCCTCGCCGCCGGTGAACACCACGCGCAGTGAGCTCAGGTCATACTCTCGGGCTGCCGGGTCGGCCATGATCATGGTTAATTGAGTACTGACACAACACAACACGGTGACTCGGTGCTTCTCGATTGCCGCACAGGCCGCGGCCGCGCTGAAGCGCTCCAACAGTATTGCGGTGGTGCCCAGGAAGATCGGGGTGGTGTGGCTGGTCCACAGGCCGAAACCGAACGGGGTGGGAATGACCGGGAGGAATACGTCGTCGGAGGTCAACAACCCATTGGCGACCGCCTGCTGATGGAAGTAGTACCAACGGTTTTGGGTGTGCACAACGCATTTGGGCAGACCGGTGGTGCCGGAGGTCGAGTTGATCAGGAAGACGTCGTCGGGGCCGAGTTGCGATTGCGCGGGTACCGCCCGGTGCCCAGCGCCCAGTGACAGCTGCGACAAAGTCAGCGACGGGCAACCGAGCTCGATCGCTACCAACCGTGTGGCCTCAGCGCGTTGCGGGTCGCTGATCACCAGCTGCGGCTCGGCGCCGCGCAGGATGGCCGTCACTTCGCGGGTCCCGGCGCGGGCGCCGATGCCGACGACTACGGCGCCGCACCGTTCGATGGCCACGAACAGCACGTGGATGGCGGCGGTGTCACCGTGCCACACCGCGACCCGGTCGCCGCGGGTGACGCCAACGCCGGTCAATTCCTGCGCCAAAGTATCTGCGGCAGCATCGAATTCACGCCAGGTCAGCGGCGAGGCGGGGTGGTCGCAATACGCAACACGATCCGGAGTGCCGGCGGCATTCGCCCGAACCGCGTCGGACAACGTCGTATCTGACCACCAGCCCACGGCGCGGTAGTGCGCCGCTTCATCGGCGGTGAAAGCGGGTGAACCCGCGATCGCAACCACGGGTCGAGTGTGCCAGACCCGGCTGCGATGTATAGGCGGTTAGACCGACAGGTCTCGGCGCAGCTTGGCGACGTGTCCGGTGGCCCGCACGTTGTACTGTGCCACAGCGATCTTGCCGTTCTCATCGACTAGGAACGTCGAGCGGATGACGCCCTGAACGGTCTTGCCGTACATGGTCTTTTCGCCGAAGGCGCCCCATTCGGTGAGCACCTTGCGCTCTGGGTCGGACAGCAGCGGGAAGGCCAGCCCCTCGGCATCGCGGAACTTGGCCAGCTTCGCCGGCTTGTCGGGGGAGATGCCGATGACGTCCAGTCCGGCGTCGTTGAGTTCGGCGAGGCTGTCGCGGAAATCGCAGGCCTGTTTGGTGCAGCCCGGGGTGGATGCGGCTGGGTAGAAGTACACGATCACCTTGCGGCCCGCGTAGTCGGACAGTTTGACGGTGTTGCCGTCGGCGTCGGGCAGGCTGAACGCGGGAGCCTTGGCGCCCACTTCGAGTCGGGGGGTCGGTGCCACCGTCGTGTCCCTTCTGTTGGCCAGCGCGCAGATTATCGATCCGGCTGAACTAGGGTAGTGCGCCAAGGAGCAACGCGAGTTGGAGGGCTGAAGTGGCGGACCGGAATCCTGACGACATCAAGCAGGACATCGATCGGGCGCGGGATCAGTTGGCGTCCACGGTGGATGCACTCGCTGAGCGGGCGAACCCCCAGAAGCTGGCAGATGACCTAAAAGCCCGTGTGCTGGCATTTGTGTCCAAGCCTGCGGTGATCGTGTCGGCCGCCGGGCTGGGCACGGTTGTGCTTGTGCTGGTGGTTCGCAGAATCCGGAACTGAACCCGGGTTTCAATTACCGCGGCGCGGGGTCAGCCAGCCCGGCAACCAACTGCGCGGCGGGGAGGCTTGCAGGCCGATGCGGCTGCAGTTGTGAACTGCGACGATTTCTTCGTCGATGGTGCCGGCGTCTGAGGCTTCGTGCGGGGAGCCTGCTCCGCTTGACATCAGCTAACCCATCCTCGTCGTCGACAACATTCACAAAGCGGACCTTCACAACTTCGCAGCTAACTATAGCTTACTGTGCTTTCCCTGATTTTCGCAGCTAGTCGCTGTGTTCGCTCAGTCACGGGCGACCAACATTTGACATTTGCGTGGAGGCTACCCGGTGTTGTATACGGTGTCGCCAGCACATTCGGAATTTTTGCTGGGTGTTCTGGATGTCGTGCAGGTCGGGACTTCGGGATGGCCAAAGACGGGCCATAGACGACGGACCGCGGAGCGGGGATTGCGATGGCGTTCGGATCATCGGCCGGCGCCTCTGACCTCACGATTTCACCTTGCGGCCATGGGGCTGTTAGGGTCTTTCACGCGCGCCGTTAGCTCAGTTGGTAGAGCAGCTGACTCTTAATCAGCGGGTCCGGGGTTCGAAACCCTGACGGCGCACAACACAGAGGCCCTCACTTCGGTGAGGGCCTCTTCTGTTTCTCAGTGCTAAGTGTCGAGGTGCTCCTTTGTGCTCGCCAAAGTGGTTGACCAACCAGGTTGGTCAACCTAGTCTGATTGGGTGGCGACGATCGTGAAAGTTCAGGAGGCCAAGACGCGGCTGTCCGCCCTGCTCGCAGAGGTCGAGGCCGGCGCGGACATCGTGATCGCCCGCGGCGACGTTCCCGTGGCGCGTTTGGTGCCAGTGAACAAGCCAGGTCCGCGCGTGATGGGATTCCTTGGGTATCGCGTCCCGGAGAGCTTCTTCGACCAGTTGCCAGACGAGGAACTCGGGGCGTGGGAGAGCTGAAAGAGGGCTACCTCCTGGACACCCACGTCCTGTTGTGGCTGCTGACCGAACCTGCCCGATTGTCCGACCCAGCAAGGCAGTTGCTTGAAGATCCGTCGAACCGGCTCTACGTCTCTGCGGCCTCCGCATGGGAGATCGCAACCAAGACCCGGCTGGGCAAGCTGCCCTTGGCGGACAGCGTCACCATGGGCTACGCACAGCACCTGCGTCGGGCCGACGTTGAAACCATCGATGTGTCATCGGAGCATGCGATCCTTGGCGGGGCGATCGGTTGGGGACATCGCGATCCTTTTGACCGGGTGATTGCGGCGACGGCAATGGTTGAGGGACTGGCGCTGGTGTCGTCTGACGCATTGTTCGGCCGACTCAATGGTTTACGCGTCATCTGGTGACGCGGCGATTGCTCTAACGTAGGCGCCGTGCGGAGGCTTCGGGCATGACCGTGAACGGCTCATCCGACGAACTTCGGCGCAGCTTAGGGGTTTTCGACGCGGTCGTCGTCGGCCTCGGGTCGATGATCGGCGCCGGCATATTCGCAGTTCTCGGCCCGGCTGCCCGCGCCGCGGGATCGGGGCTGTTGCTGGGGTTGGCGATTGCGGCGGCGGTGGCCTATTGCAACGCGACATCGTCGGCGCGATTGGCTGCGCTGTACCCCGAGTCCGGCGGTACCTACATCTACGGTCAGCGGCGCCTGGGCGAGTTCTGGGGTTATCTTGCGGGATGGGGCTTCGTCGTCGGCAAGACGGCCTCCTGTGCTGCCATTGCGTTGACCGTGGGTTTCTACGTGTGGCCGGCGTACGCCCACGAAATCGCCGTTGCGGCTGTCGTGGCGCTGACGGCGGTGAACTACTTCGGTGTGCAGAAATCGGCGTGGCTGACGCGGATGATCGTTGTCGTCGTGCTGTCGGTCTTGGCGGCTGTGGTCGTGGCGGTATTCACCTCAGGGGGCGCCGCGGCAGATCGGTTGGCCATCGATTCGTCGGCGTCCGCCCGCGGCGTTCTGGAAGCAGCTGGATTGCTGTTCTTCGCCTTCGCGGGATACGCCCGGATCGCCACGCTCGGTGAGGAAGTCAAGGACCCGGAACGCACTATCCCTCGGGCCATTCTGCTGGCATTGGGCATCGCGCTGGTCGTGTATCTGGTGGTCGCCGTAGCGGTGATTGCTGTCCTCGGCCCGGACAGGCTTGCGGCTTCTTCGGCACCGTTGGTCGACGCAGTACGCGTCGTCGGGGTGGGGTGGCTTGTTCCGGTGGTGCGTGTGGGTGCTGCTGTCGCCGCTCTGGGATCGCTACTGGCGCTGATCCTCGGGGTGTCGCGCACGTCGCTGGCCATGGCGCGCGACGGGCACCTGCCGCATCAACTCGGTGCCGTGCATCAGCGATACCGAGTCCCGCACCGAGCAGAGATTGTGGTGGGCGTCATCGTGGCGGTGTTGGCGGCGACGACCGATGTTCGTGGTGCCATTGGCTTTTCATCGTTTGCGGTGTTGGTCTACTACGCCGTCGCCAATGCTTCGGCGTTCACCTTGACCACCGACGAGGGCAGGCCGCCGCGCTGGACGCCTGTTGTCGGCATCGTCGGGTGTCTGAGCTTGGCGGTCTCGTTGCCATGGGCGTCGGTCGTCGTCGGAGCCGGCGTGATCGCGTTGGGCGTCGTGATCTACGCAGTCCGTCGGCGTCTGTGACGGACTTTCGCGTCATCGAGAACGAAAACCCAAGCGGCAGAGCATCTTTACCTCTGACGTAATCGACGTGCTGCGCTTCGACCGGCAAGCTTTGAGCTGACCACCCGATACGAAA
Source organism: Mycobacterium sp. OTB74 (assembly GCF_029892685.1). Classification (GTDB taxonomy): domain Bacteria; phylum Actinomycetota; class Actinomycetes; order Mycobacteriales; family Mycobacteriaceae; genus Mycobacterium. The sequence continues at coordinate 29,494 of NZ_JARXVD010000019.1, forward strand.
GAAGGTCAGCATGAACGACATCGTCACGGCATATCTGCAGACGTGGAATGCCACCGATCCGGAGCAGGTGCGCGCACTCCTCGGCGAGCATTGGGCGCCCGGGGCCACCTATACCGATCCCACGGCCGACGTGAGCGGTCATGGCGCCATCTCCGAGATGATCGGCGCGGTGCACACCCAGTTCCCCGGATTCGTCTTCTCGCTCGTCAGCGGTCCGGACAGTCACCACAACCAGGCCCGCTTTCAGTGGGGGCTGGGACCGAAGGGGGAGCAGCCGCCGGTCGTCGGGTTCGATGTGCTGGCAACCGACGCCGACGGTCGCATCCGGACGGTGCACGGATTCTTGGACCAGGTGCCGAGCTGACGGGGCGCGGGCAAGCGGTACGGAGCCGAGCGACATAGGTAAACAAAAAGGTCAGGGGGCGAAATCGCCCCCTGACCTGTCAGGGGTGGCTGACGGTGTTCGGCTGGATACCACCTGACTTCTCTTTTGCGGAGCGGTGTCAATAACGATGTCAGTGTTCACTGACATCACCATGTCTCCTCATTGAGGTGCCGTATGTCACAATCGTCCTGGTCGTCGAACAGACATCAGGGAACGAGGATGTAGCTCAGACCCGGGCCGCTTTTTATGTGTCGGGTGTCAAACTGGCGGAAGCCGACGGTGTGATATCCGTTGTCTTTGGTGCCGCCTCGGCCGTAGTTCATTTCGGTGATAGTGAGATCGTTGCCGTTAACAGCATCGACCCAGGCGACGTGTCCATATGGGTTGCCTGCGGCCGCGGCGTCAAACACGACGAGTGCACGGGGCTGAGGGTCGGAGACGACCGTCCAGCCGGCGCCTCTGGCTTGCCCGGCCCAGTCCGCTGCGGGGCCGGTAAGAGCCGAGATGTAGTAGCCGGCGTGACCGTGCACCTGCTCCTGGGCGCCGTAGGTGCAATAACCGATCAGATCGGGCGTGTCGAACGGATTGTGTTCGGTGGTAGCCCCCTTGGTCCGGCCTGCAGGTGACGCAGGTGCCGCCTCGGCGGCCGGTGCCGACACGTCCCCTCCGCCGTCGCAGTCCTTAGTGACGTCCTTGAGCGTGCCGGTCTCAATGTCGACGTCGGCAACGAAGTTGTTGTCAGACGTCTTGTACCAGAGGGTGTCCCAGCCACCCGGGATGTTGAAGCTGAAAAAGCCTTTGACCGCCTGGCCCCGTTTCGAACAGAGCAGGGTCAGCTTCTCACCGGGGTTGTACCAGCCGCTCTGATGGGAGTTCAGGTTCGGTTCGGACATGCGTTGTGTCCTGGCCTTGACTGTGGCGACAGGATCAGCCGATGCGGTGCCAGCGAGCGCAACACAGGCTGCGGCACCGGTCAGCAAAGCCATCGCCGTCGTGGCGAGCCGTCGTGACAGGCTGTCGGCTGCACGACCTGACGTCGTTGTGGTGAACTCACTAGGGGACATGACCACCCTTTCATCGGTCGGCGGCGGGTTTTCACGACGTCGGCTTCTGTCTGACCGTTGAGAGCATTACAGGACCACCACGCCTTGAGAATCGACCGTTCGACCGACAACTGACCGGGCGAGGCTGCGGTCTAACGCAACCGCGACAGCCTGAGGTCGCTGGGCCTGGCCCCACCGCCGATGTTACGTATCACGAGCAAGATGTTGTCGACCAAATTCGCTCGCAAGACTGAGTCGCGCTAGCGGTGGGTCTTGGTCTATCTCCCCGTGGCAGCCGCAGCGAAAATGCTCTGTGGCACAACACATTCGCTCGATCAATTGCAGTTGCACGCAAAGACTTTCGGTGCCAGGCCGAACGGATACAACGGCAAACGCCCCGCCGATGCGATCTCTGGGCTTAACTGGGCCACGTGAATCTCTATGACCGAGATGGCCGGAAGATTCCGATCGAGTACCAGTTCAACCTAAGCCAGTACCCGAATGACCGGATGGCCTGTGACCAGCGGGTGGCCCGCCACGAAGTCGGCGCCCACGTCGTCTCGACGGTCTGGCTGCTGGGCATTGACCACAGGGGATTGCAGGGCGGTGGCCCGGTCAACCTTCCGGGGAGCGGCCCGATGATCTTCGAGACCGTGGTGTCCGGCCCGCGCTGGAACGAGGAGCGGCGCCGGTAACTTGACCGAAGAGCAGGCCATGCGGGGCCACCTGGAAGTTCTGGACGCCCTGCGGGATGGTTTCCCGCCGTTCCCGTGGCTGACTGACGACGGCGCCCAGGCACCCTGAACGGTTGAAGCAGTACGCAGTCGGGGATGGTGGTGCCAGCTATAGAGGTGGTAGCGGCGCTTCATGAGTCAGGTGCGGAGCGTCACTGGCCATGGACGATTGTGCCTGTAATGGACGGCCAGGCTGCGAAGATGTCGGTCGGACCCAAACGTCTGTCGGCACCGAAGGTGTGTAAGGGTCGGCTGGATTCATACCCACCGGAACGGGCAAGGGGCGCAAGGTCGCTCAGGGTGTGGTAAGCGCTCATGCCATCACCTGGGCGGTTACGTCAGGCCACTCCAGCGCTTGCGTGGCGAGTTGTTCACGGGCAATCCGGCCCGCTGCGACGAGCGCCCCGAAATTCCCGTCAACTCGCGGACGCGTTTCCCGGTGATGTGCAACTACGATGCACCTTGATAGCCCGGGGGTGCGACTGTCCACTACGGAGCGGACCTTATGTTGCGCTAAGGGTGCAAGGGTCTCTGAGAATGAAAAAGGTCAGGGGGCGAAATCGCCCCCTGACCTGTCAGGGGTGGCTGACGGGACTCGAACCCGCGACACCCAGGATCACAACCTGGTGCTCTACCAGCTGAACTACAGCCACCATTGCCGCGCGAAGCGGCGTCGTAGATATTAGCGGCTCCGGCGCGCTAAGCCGAATCGGTTTCCGTCGCGTCGTCCGTCGGAGGCCGCAGTTCACCGGCTACCGCAGCAATTTCGCTGGTAGAAGGGCCGGGGGCGGGCACGAACGCGGTGCCGCGGTAGTACTGCAATTCTCGGATGGATTCGTGAATGTCGGCCAGCGCGCGGTGCGCCAGCCCCTTGTCGGGCTGACCGAAGTAGATGCGCGGGTACCAGCGGCGGCACAGCTCCTTGATCGAGCTGACGTCGATCATCCGGTAATGCAGGTAGTCATCGAGCGTCGGCATGTCGCGGGCGATGAAGCCGCGGTCGGTGGCGATCGAATTGCCGCATAGCGGTGCCGTTTTGGCCGCTTTCACATGCGTGGTGATGTAGTCGAGCACCATCTGCTCGGCCTGGGCCATGGTGGTGGTCGAGGTGCGAACCTCCTCGATCAGCCCGGAGCGGGTGTGCATTTTCATCACCACGTCGACCATTCCGCTCAGTGCATCGTCGTCGGCGTGGATCACCACGTCGACGCCGTCGCCGAGCACGTTCAAGTCGCTGTCGGTGACCAATGCTGCGATCTCGATCAGCTTGTCGGACTTGAGGTCAAGGCCGGTCATCTCGCAGTCGATCCATACCAGTTCGTCACGCACAGCGTTCAACAGTATTCGCAGGTCGAATCGCGGGTGTTTACACCCGCCGATGAGGCGATTGAACAAGTACTGTCAGGCTTCATGACCACAGACTCAAATGCCGCCGCGGCCCAGCAGATCGCCGCCGGTTACGCGGCCACGGGCCAGGCGTTGAATTTGGGCTCCATTGTTGTGGACGGCACCGTCGATTCGTCGGCCGAGGTGCGGATTCCGCTGGCGACCGTCAACCGGCACGGTTTGATCGCGGGCGCTACCGGCACCGGTAAGACCAAGACTCTGCAGGTCATTGCGGAGCAGCTTTCGACAGCCGGGGTTCCGGTGGTGATGGCCGACGTCAAAGGCGATCTGTCCGGCCTGTCCCGCCCAGGGGAAAGCAACGACAAGGTGACCCAGCGGGCCACCGACACCGGCGATGACTGGACGCCGACGGCGTTCCCGGTTGAGTTTCTTTCGCTGGGGACCAGCGGCGTGGGTGTCCCGGTACGTGCAACGGTAACCAGCTTCGGGCCGATCTTGCTGTCAAAGGTGTTGGGGCTCAACCAGACTCAGGAGTCGACACTCGGGTTGATCTTTCACTGGGCTGACCAGAAGGGCCTGCCGCTGCTGGATCTGAAGGACCTTCGGTCGGTGATCCAGTACCTGGTCGGCGACGAAGGCAAAGCTGAGCTCAAGACGCTCGGGGCCGTGTCGCCGGCCACGGCCGGGGTAATCCTGCGCGCGCTGATCAACCTGGAAGCCGATGGCGCCGACACCTTCTTCGGCGAGCCCGAGCTCAAGCCCTCGGACCTGATGCGCCTCGACAGCCAGGACCACGGGATCATCACACTGCTGGAACTGGGCGATCAGGCTGCCCGCCCGGTGATGTTCTCGACGTTCCTGATGTGGGTATTGGCTGACTTGTTCACCGAGCTGCCCGAGATCGGTGACGTCGACAAGCCCAAGCTGGTGTTCTTCTTCGACGAGGCGCACCTGCTGTTCACGGATGCGTCGAAGGCGTTCCTGGAGCAGGTCGAGCAGACCGTCAAGTTGATCCGCTCCAAAGGCGTCGGCGTGTTCTTCTGCACCCAGCTGCCCACCGATGTGCCCAACAACGTGCTCAGTCAGTTGGGTGCGCGCATCCAGCACGCCATCCGGGCATTTACCGCCGACGATCAGAAGGCCCTGACCAAGACCGCCAAGACGTACCCCAAATCCACGGTCTACGACCTGGAGACCGCTCTGACGTCGTTGGGCATCGGCGAGGCCATCGTGACGGTGCTCTCGGAGGTAGGCGCTCCCACTCCGGTCGCGTGGACCCGGTTGCGTCCGCCGCGCTCGCTGATGAGCGCCATAGGTGACGACGCCATCAAGGCTGCTGCGCAGGCCAGTCCGCTGCAGGCCGAGTACGGCCAGACCATCGATCCGGACTCGGCGTACGAGCGACTGGCAGCCAAGCTCGGTCTGCCGCCGGTCGGTGCGGCGCCCGCTGATGCGTCGACCGGCGCGCCTGCCGACGCGCCGCCTGCCGAGCCCGAGGAAATTCACGCCTCCGGTACGGCCGAGGTGGCGACCGAAGGCCCAGGTGTGGTCCAGGAGGTGTTGGCGAGCTCGGCGTTCAAGAGCTTCCTGCGGTCGGCGGCGACCGTGGCCGGGCGGGAGATCACCCGCAGCATCCTGGGCACCGCCAACAAGCGGCGGTAGGCGCCGGGCGGGTGGTTGCACCACCGGCCCCTGGGAAACACAAACCGTCGGTGTGTCCGCGTCTGCTCGACAACAACTCTGTCGCACAGACGCGGGCAAACAGTCGCACCTCTAGATGCGGCGCCGCGCGCGGGAAGTGGGGCGTGCGCGGCCGCTTACTGCCCGCCGAGCTTCTTGTAGACCGCACCCACGATGGGCGCCACGATTGCCCGAGGGCCATACCCACTGGCCACCGACATGGCCTTGGACGTCAGACCCGGCACCACGCGCATCTTGTTCTGCGCCAGGCCATCCAGGGAGATCTTGGCCGTGTACTCGGTGTCAATCCACAGGAAGTCCGGGATCAGCCGTTCCACCAGCGACTGCTCGGACGGGTCCGGCAGCTCGGTGCGCACCGGCCCGGGCGCCAGCAGGGTGACATGGACACCGTGCGGCTTCAGCTCGCCGCGTAGCGACTCGCTGAAGGTATTGGCGAACGCTTTGGAGGCCGCGTACGTCGCGTTGTTCGGAATCGGCGAGTTGCCGGCCACCGAGCCGGAGATCAGGATGCCACCCGCGCCGCGCGAGACCATGCCGGGCAACACCGCGAGCACCAGGTCGTGTACGCCTTGCACGTTCAGCTGAACCTGGGCCTTCTCACCCTCGGCCGACAGGCTGGCGACGGTACCGAAAGTGGCGGTGCCGGCATTGGCGCACAGGATCGAGATGTTGCTTTGCGCCAACTCGGCACACAGCTTGTCGCGGTCGGCGGGGTCGGTCAAGTCGCACGCGCGGACCTCAACCGTCACGCCGTACTGCTGTGACAACCGTTCAGCCAGTGAGCTCAACACGTCGGCGCGGCGCGCGGTGACAATGAGGTGGTGTCCCCGCGCCGCGAGTTCGGTGGCCAGTGCCTCGCCGATGTTCTGGGAGGCGCCGGTGACGACGGCGCGGGCATCGGGGCTGGGAGCGGGTAACGGCATGACCCCAATCGTAGGGACCAATAGAGTGGCCGCATGAGCAGCCCCGAGGCGGAGACGCCGCTCACTGATCGGGACCGAACCGTCACCGCACCCAGGAGCCAGGTTGTCGCCTGGGCACTTTGGGATACCGGCGCGACGGGTGTGAACGCGATTGTCACGACATTCGTGTTCTCGGTCTATCTGACCTCGACCGTCGGGGCGGGTCTGCCCGGGCCGACCACGCCGGCGAGCTGGCTGGGCCGGGTGCTGACCGCGGCGGGACTGGTGGTCGCGGTGCTGGCCCCGGCAACCGGCGTACTGGTGGATGGTGCTCATCGCAGGCGTGCAGCGCTGACCATGCTCACCGGTGCGGTGGTGGCGCTGACCGCGTCGATGAGCCTGATCCATGCCGATTACCGCTACCTGTGGGCGGGTCTGGCGCTGCTGGCGTGCACCGCGGCGTGCAGCGACCTGGCCACCGTCCCGTACAACGCGATGCTGCGCGACCTGTCCTCTCCGTCCACCTCCGGACGCATTTCCGGATTTGGTTTGGCCGCAGGCTATTTCGGAAGTGTCGTGCTGCTGCTGGCGGTGTACGTCGGGTTCATCGCCGGCACCGGCGACACTCGCGGTGCGCTCGGTATCTCGGCCACTGACGGCCAACCGGTCCGATACGCCGTGCTGCTCGCCGCGGCGTGGTTCGCCGTTTTCGCGACGCCTCTGCTCACCGTGAAGTCACCACCGCAGGCCATGTCAGAACCACCGGCGACGGTCGGCTTCATCGGTGCCTACCGGCGACTGTGGTCCGAGATCGTCGAACAGTGGCGCCGAGACCACAACGTCGTCTACTTCCTGCTTGCCAGCGCGATCTTCCGTGACGGGCTGACCGGCATCTTCACGTTCGGTGCGGTGCTCGGGGTCAATGTGTACGGGGTGTCGCAGTCCGATGTGCTGCTGTTCGGGGTGTGCGCGTGCATCGTCGCGGCAGTGGGTGCCATCGCCGGTGGCCTGCTCGACGACCGGGTCGGCTCCAAGCCGGTCATCATCGGGTCGCTGGCGGCGCTGGTGGCCATCGGTCTCATCATGCTGGCGTTGTCCGGGCCGGCGGCGTTCTGGGTCTGCGGCCTACTGTTGTGCCTGTTCATCGGGCCCACCCAGTCGGCCGCGCGCAACGTGATGCTCCAGATTTCGGCCGAGGGCAAAGAAGGCGTGGCCTTCGGTCTCTACACGACGACCGGCCGGGCGGCATCGTTCCTGGCGCCCTGGTTGTTCTTCACCTTCATCGATGTGTTCGGCTCCAACCGCGCCGGCCTCGGTGGGTTGTGCGTGGTGCTGGCCGTCGGTTTGGCCGGCATGCTGGCAGTGCGGGTACCAGCTCGTCAGTAGGGATGCCCGCGCTTGACGGTCCGGCAGATCGTCAGCCCGATGCCCTGGTGTTGCTGAATCTGGTTGCCGTCGACCGATATTGCGCACGCGACCGGATGTCCGGCGTTGACGATGCTGACGCTGGCCGAGCGCTTGGCCGGACGGTTCAGCTGGACCTCCCTGGTCCATGGCAGAGGCACGTTGAATTCGGTCTGGAGCACATTGCCGGTGTCGACAAAGGTGATGCTCATGGCCCGGCCGGTGCCGATGACGCTGTACTGCACGGTCTCGGTATCGCCGGGCATGGTGGCTTCGGCATCGGCGGACGGCGTTGGCGGGGCGGCGGGCGCACCTGAGGGAGCGGTTGTCGGGGCGTTCGCCACCGCCGTGTCGGTGGTGTCCGGCAGCGGTGGCAGCGGCGGCGCGACCATGGTCTGTTGCTCGGAGCTGTCGACGATCACCAGCGCGATGAGCATGCACGCGACCAGAATGCCGACGGCACCGGCCACGGGCCAGACCCAGCGGTGGCGGCGAGTCCAGGGTTGCGCGGGCGGTCCGTAAGGGGAGGAGTAGCGGGCGGTGAACGGATCGGTTGTTGCGCCCGTCAGATGTGTGTAGGGCTCCCCATCTGGAGTGACTGCGGGCAGTTTCTTGGTGGGGTCCAACCCGTCGCGATGCGATCCGGTCATGCCCACCTCATGACTGCAGGGTACCCGCGGCTCTGCGCGGGCCTGTCTGGCGAGGTAACACGCTGGTCAGGACCCGTTCGACGGTCCGAGCGCGGCAAAGGTCATGGTTCGCAGCACTGCGCGTGAGGCGTTGTCAGGCTTGCGTGCGCCCGCCTTCACACTGTGCGGGGTCGAGTTCAACAATCCGAACGCGGCGTGGGCCATGATGCGGGCGTCGGGCTCGGTGCGGGCTGGGTCCATCCGGCGCAGCGTCTCGACCCAGATTTCGACGTACTGCCGCTGAGCCCTGCGGACCTGGCGCTTGGCGGGATCGGGCAGGTTGTTCAGGTCCCGGTCCTGGATTCGGATCAGGTCTGACTCGTTCAGTGCGAAGTCCAGGTGAAAGTCGATCAGGCCGTCCAGCGCTTCGGTCGGGGTTTGGGTGTCCGCGACCACGGCGCGCGCCCCGGCCAACAACCGGGTGCTGATGCCGACCAGCAACTCGACCAGCAGGGCCTCTTTGTTGGGGAAGTGGCGGTAGATGGCCGGGCCGCTGATCCCGGCGGCCGCGCCGATGTCCTCCAACCGCACGGCCAAGTAGCCGCGTTCGGCGACAAGGCGTTCGGCGGCCGCGATCAGCTGCGAGCGGCGGTCGGATTTTGCCCTGCTCCGCGATGTTTCGGCATCGGGCTGCGACATGGGTGTGGGCGCCGGCATCTGCACCTCCAACCGGGTCTGGACATCTCAGTTAATCGAGACTAACATCGCGTCCGGTTATTCGCCATTAACTCAACTGAAACGGAGCGATGATGGCGCCCAGCGTTACCCATCGGGTTTCTCATCGCGAACAGCACCTGGTGCTGGTGGATCAATTGCGGGAAAAACTGGCGACCGCCGCGCTCGGCGGGTCGGAGAAGTCCCGGGAACGGCACGTCAGCCGCGGCAAGCTACTGCCGCGCGACCGGGTGGACGGCCTGCTCGATCCGGGCAGTCCGTTCTTGGAGATCGCACCACTGGCTGCCAACGGCATGTACGACGACGAGTGCCCGGGCGCCGGGATGATTGCCGGCATCGGCCGGGTGTCTGGTCGCGAGTGCATGATCGTCGCCAACGACGCCACTGTGAAAGGTGGCACGTACTACCCGATCACGGTCAAGAAGCACCTGCGGGCCCAGGAGATCGCCGGCCAGAATCGGCTGCCCTGCATCTACCTGGTGGACTCCGGGGGAGCGTTCCTGCCGCGCCAGGACGAGGTGTTCCCGGACCGCGAGCACTTCGGCCGGATCTTCTTCAACCAGGCCAACCTGTCCGCCCAGGGCATCCCGCAGATCGCCGCGGTGCTCGGTTCCTGCACCGCGGGCGGCGCCTACGTCCCCGCGATGAGCGATGAAGCGGTGATCGTCCGGAACCAGGGCACCATCTTCCTGGGCGGCCCGCCGCTGGTGAAGGCCGCTACCGGTGAGGTGGTCACGGCCGAGGAGCTCGGCGGTGGCGATCTGCATTCCAAGGTCTCCGGCGTCACCGACCACCTGGCCCACGACGACCGCGACGCGCTGCGCATCGTCCGCCGGATCGTCTCGACGTTCGGTCCGCGCACACCCATTCCGTGGGACGTGGCTCCGACGGTCGATGCGATCTGCGACCAGACCGAGTTGTACGACGTCGTACCTATCGACTCGAAGGTGCCCTACGACGTACACGAGGTGGTCAGCCGCATCGTCGACGGTGGCGAATTCACTGAATTCAAAGCGGAATACGGCACCACCCTGGTCACCGGGTTCGCCCGCATCCACGGCCACCCGGTGGGCATCATCGCCAACAACGGCGTGCTGTTCGGCGAATCCGCCCAGAAGGGTGCGCATTTCATCGAGCTCTGTGACAAGCGGTCGACACCGCTGCTGTTCTTGCAGAACATCTCCGGCTTCATGGTGGGCCGTGACTACGAGGCGGGCGGTATCGCCAAGCACGGCGCCAAGATGGTGACGGCGGTGGCGTGTGCCCGGGTGCCGAAACTGACTGTGGTGATCGGCGGATCGTACGGCGCGGGCAACTATTCGATGTGCGGCCGCGCGTATTCGCCGCGGTTCCTCTGGATGTGGCCCAACGCTCGCATCTCTGTGATGGGTGGCGAGCAGGCTGCATCGGTGCTGGCCACGGTGCGCGGCGATCTGACTCCCGAGGAAGAAGAGGCGCTCAAGGCCCCGATCCGGCAGCAGTACGAAGACCAGGGCAATCCCTATTATTCGACCGCGCGCCTCTGGGACGACGGCGTCATCGACCCCGCTGACACCAGAACCGTTGTCGGGCTGGCCCTTTCGGTTGTCGCACAGGCTCCGCTGGAGCCTGTCTCCTACGGCGTTTTCAGGATGTGAGATGAGCACATTCCATACAGTCTTGGTGGCCAACCGCGGCGAGATCGCGGTCCGAGTCATCCGCACGTTGCGCGCCAGGGGTGTTCGCTCGGTGGCGGTGTTCAGCGATGCCGATGCCGGCGCCCGGCACGTCTTGGAAGCTGATACTGCTGTCAGACTGGGCCCGGCCCCGGCGCGGCAGAGCTACCTGAACATCGAGGCGATTGTCGACGCTGCCCGCCGCACCGGCGCGCAGGCGGTACACCCGGGCTACGGATTCCTTTCCGAGAACGCCGAATTCGCCGCCGCGCTGCAGGATGCCGGAATCGTGTTCGTCGGTCCCGGTGCCAAGGCCATCGCCACCATGGGAGACAAGATCACCGCGAAGGCCGCGGTGTCTGCATTCGGTGTTCCGGTGGTACCTGGCATCTCACGTCCCGGGCTGACTGATGACGATCTGATCGCCGGCGCCCCTGAAGTCGGCTTCCCGGTCCTGGTGAAGCCGTCTGCCGGTGGCGGCGGCAAGGGTATGCGGGTGGTGCATGCTGCCAGTGAGCTGCCGGCCGCGCTGGCCTCAGCGCGCCGCGAGGCTGCTGCTGCGTTCGGCGACGACACCCTGTTCCTGGAACGGTTCGTGTTGAACCCCAGGCACATCGAGGTGCAGATCGTCGCCGACGGCCACGGCAATGTCGTCCATCTGGGTGAGCGCGAATGCAGCCTGCAGAGGCGCCATCAGAAGGTCATCGAAGAGGCGCCGTCGCCACTACTAGACCAGGCGACCCGAGCCAGGATCGGTGCTGCGGCCTGCGACACCGCCCGTAGCGTCGACTACCGCGGCGCGGGTACGGTGGAATTCATCGTCTCGGCCGACAAGCCCGATGAGTTCTTCTTCATGGAGATGAATACCCGTCTGCAGGTGGAACATCCGGTGACTGAGATGGTCACCGGAGTGGACCTGGTCGAGTGGCAGCTCCGAGTGGCCGCGGGCGAGGCGCTGCCGGTGGCCCAGGACGACATGACCCTGACCGGCCATGCCATCGAGGCCCGCGTGTACGCCGAGGATCCGGCCAACGGTTTCCTGCCGACCGGCGGGACCGTGCTGGCGTTGGCCGAACCGGCAGGGGCGCGAGTGGATTCCGGTATCCGGGCGGGGTCGGTGATCGGCAGCGATTACGACCCGATGCTCTCGAAAATCATTGCCTATGGCCCAGATCGAGCTTCGGCGCTGAGCGGGCTGGATCGCGCGCTGGCAGACACCGCGGTGCTGGGCGTCGGCACCAACATCGAATTCCTGCGCTTCTTACTCGCCGATGAGGATGTGCAAGCGGGTCGACTGGACACCGGACTGCTGGACCGCCGCACCGGCGACTATGCCGCAGCCCGCGCCGGGGACGATCAACTGATCGCCGCGGCGGCCTATCGCTGGCTGCACAGTTGGCCTGCCGACGGCGACCTTTGGGCCACCCCGTCCGGTTGGCGGGTGGGGGAGCACGCTGCCGTCACCGCACGATTGCGCGCCGGCGACCGTACCGATCACGTGCATTTCACCGGCTGTCCGGACCACGCGACCGCACGTGTCGAAGATGGTCAATCACACTGTGTCACAGCAGAGTTGGACGGCGTTCGGTTGACAGTCACCGTCGATGGGCTGCGCACCGAGTACCTGACCGCCGTCGAAGACCACAGGCTCTGGCTGGCCGGCGCCGGCCGGACGATCGTCGTCGAGGAGGTCCGTGAGGCGCCGGTGCGCCCCGACGACGAGCACAGCGGTGACGCCGAGATCGTCAGCCCGATGCCCGGATCGGTTGTCGCCGTTGGCATCGAAGATGGGTCGACGGTGAGGAGTGGTGACGTCGTTGTCACCGTCGAGGCCATGAAGATGGAGCACGCGCTGTCCACGCCAGTGGACGGCACGGTGGAATTGCTTGTCGCCGTTGGCGATCAGGTCAAGGTGGGTCAGCCGCTGGCTCGGATCACCGCTGCAATCAAGGAGACTCAGGAATGAGCGACTTTATGTCTACCGGCAACCTGCCGGATCATTACGCCGAATTGGCCAAGACGGTGCGCGACTTCGCGCAGACGGTCGTTGCGCCTGTTGCCGCCAAGCACGACAAGGAACATTCGTTCCCCTATGAGGTCATCGACGGTATGGCCGACATGGGCCTGTTCGGTCTGCCGTTCCCCGAGGAGCACGGCGGCATGGGCGGCGACTACTTCGCGCTGTGTCTGGCGCTGGAGGAGCTCGGCAAGGTCGACCAGAGCGTCGCAATCACCCTGGAAGCCGGAGTGTCGCTGGGCGCAATGCCCGTATACCGCTTCGGCACCGAAGAGCAGAAGCAGCAGTGGCTGCCGCTGTTGGCGAGCGGAAAAGCGTTGGGCGCCTTCGGTTTGACCGAGGCCGGCGGCGGTAGCGACGCCGGTGCCACCAAGACGACGGCAAAGTTGGACGGCGACACCTGGGTGATCAACGGCTCCAAGCAGTTCATCACCAACTCCGGTACTGACATCACCAAGCTGGTGACAGTTACCGCGGTGACCGGGGAAACCGATGGCCGCAAAGAGATTTCGTCGATCCTGGTGCCGGTCCCCACCCCGGGCTTCACCGCTGAGCCTGCATACGACAAGGTCGGCTGGAATGCCTCTGACACGCACCCGTTGAGCTTCGACGACGTGCGGGTGCCCGCAGAGAATCTGCTCGGTGAGCGCGGCCGTGGCTACGCCAACTTCCTGCGCATCCTGGACGAGGGCCGCATCGCTATTGCCGCGTTGTCGGTCGGTGCGGCGCAGGGCTGCGCCGACGAATGCGTCAAGTACTCCAAGGAGCGGGAAGCCTTCGGTCGCAAGATCGGTGGCTACCAGGCCATCGCATTCAAGATCGCCCGGATGGAAGCCCGGGCCCACGCCGCGCGGACCGCGTACTACGATGCCGCGGCACTGATGTTGGCCGGCAAGCCGTTCAAGAAGGCGGCGTGCGTGGCCAAGCTGGTGGCCAGCGAGGCCGCCATGGACAACGCCCGCGACGCCACTCAGATCTTCGGCGGCTACGGGTTCATGAACGAGTACCCGGTTGCGCGCCATTACCGGGACAGCAAGATCCTCGAAATCGGCGAAGGGACAACGGAAGTGCAGCTGATGCTGATCGCACGGGAGGCCGGGCTGTGACGGGAGAAGATGCGCCCAAAAAGGTCGTCGAGCAGCGCGGGCTCTGGTTCGAGGAGTTCGAGACCGGGGTGTTGTATCTGCACCGGCCGGGCCGCACCATCACCGAGGCCGACAACGTGCTGTTCACCACGTTGACCATGAACACCCAGGCGCTTCATCTGGATGCGGCATTCTCGGATGCGCTGCCGCCGTTCAATGCACGCCTGGTGAACTCGATGTTCACGCTGTCCACGCTGGTCGGCCTGTCCGTCGCCCAACTGACTCAGGGCACCATTGTGGGCAACCTCGGCTTCTCTGACATCGCCTTCCCCAAGCCGATGTTCCACGGCGACACCCTGTACGCCGAGTCCGAGGTGATCGAGAAGCGTGAGTCCAAGAGCCGTCCGGGCGAGGGCATCGTCACCTTCGCCCACACCGGCCGCAACCAGCACGGCGTCATCGTGGCGACCGCGACGCGCAAGACCATGGTGCGGATGCGTCCCTCGGAATCGGCGGGGGAGGCCTGATGGCGCTGCACAATCCCGGTCCCGGCTGGCTGTTCTGCCCGGCCGACCGTCCCGAACGGTTCGAAAAAGCCGCGGCAGCAGCCGATGTCGTCATTCTTGACCTGGAGGATGGCTGCGCGGCAAAGGACCGTCCGGCTGCCCGGCAGGCGCTGGTCGACACCCCGCTGGACCCGGCCCGCACAGTCGTGCGGGTGAATCCGACCGATACGGCCGACCACAAGTTGGACTTGGAGGCGCTGGCCCGCACGCCGTACACCACGGTGATGCTGGCCAAAACCGAATCTGCCGAGCAGGTTCGGGCATTGGCGCCACTGGATGTGGTGGTGCTGGTGGAAACCCCGCTGGGAGCACTGGCAGTCACCGAGACCGCCCGCGTCGAAAATGCGTTCGCCGTCATGTGGGGCGCTGAGGACCTGTTTGCGGTTCTGGGCGGCACCGCCAACCGCTGGCCCGATGACAGCTACCGTGATGTCGCCAAGCACGTGCGGTCGCAATCGCTGTTGGCCGCCAAGGCTTTTGGCAAGCTCGCGCTGGATTCGGTGTACCTGGACATCAAGAACCTCGACGGGCTGCGCACCGAGGTCGATGATGCGGTGGCGGTCGGATTCGACGCCAAGGTGGCCATCCACCCGACCCAGGTTGCGGTGATCCGAGCTGGCTACACGCCGACCGAGAAGGAAATCACTTGGGCGCGTGCGGTACTCGATGCGGCGACCCGCGAGCGCGGGGTGTTCCAGTACGACGGCCTAATGGTGGACATGCCGGTGCTGCGCCGGGCTGAGCGGATCGTCGCGCTGGCTCCCTAGTTGTTTTTCTCTGGCCGAAACGGTGTTCCGGCAGGGAAAGTTCGACAACAGGCCTGCTGGAATGCCGTTTCGCCGCCGGGGTAGTCAGGGGGTATCGTCGCCGAAGTGGTTTCAGGCCAGCTTGATCCGGCCGCACTGCAGCGGGCCCGCGTCGCTGTCGCAACACTGTTCCTGACCAACGGGGCGATCTTCGCCAATCTGGTGCCGCACTATCCGGAGATCAAGGACGACCTGCACCTGAGCAACGCCGTCTACGGTGCGACCGTCGCGGCCTTCTCCGCTGGCGCACTGGTGGCCGGTGTGGCCGCAGGTGTGCTGATCCGGCGTTACCGGTCAGCGCGGGTTGCGGTGATTGCCACGGTCGGGCTGGCGGTATTCGTGGTCATCGCCGCCGTGGCGCGCGGCGCCATAGTGCTGGCCGCAGCGCTGTTTCTGGCCGGGGCTTGTGACGCGATGGCCGATGTGGCCCAAAATGCCCACGGACTGCGCGTGCAGCGCGACTACGGGCGGTCCATTATCAACTCGTTCCATGCGGTTTGGGCGGTCGGCGCAATCTTCGGCGGACTGACCGGTGCGGCCGTGATCGCCCTGGACATACCGCGTGGTGTCCATCTGACTGTGGTCGCGCTGGTGGCGTGCGCGTTGGCGCTGACGGCAGACCGCTTCCTACTGGGTGGGCCGGAGCACGAGGACCATCCGGCCGCGCGCAGAGCGGTCAGCGCCGGGCCTGGCCGTGGCGTCTGGTTGACGCTGCTCGCTCTGGTGGTGATCGGCATCGCGGGTGCGACCGTCGAGGATTCCGGCAGTTCCTGGGCCACGCTCTACCTGCAGGACACCCTGCACGCGCCCCCGGCGATTGCGGTGTTCGGCTATATCGCGTTGGTCGGATTCATGTTTGTGGGGCGGCTGTTCGGCGACCGACTGGTCGATCGGTTTGGCGAGCGGTCGGTGGTGAAGGCCGGCGGTCTGCTCACAGCTGCAGGAATGGGCGCTGCGCTGGCGTTTCCGACCGTCGCTGGAACCATCGCCGGTTTCGCGGCCGCGGGTTTGGGGGTGGCGACGCTGATCCCGGCCGCGATGCACACCGCTGACCAATTGCCGGGACTGCGGCCAGGTACCGGTCTGACGGTGGTCACGTGGTTGATGCGGGTGGGGTTTCTCGGTGCCCCGCTGCTGGTGGGCTTCATTGCCGACGCGGCGGGGTTACGCGTTGGTCTGCTGATCGTGCCGGTGGCTGGGGTGCTGGCGAGCTTGCTCGCCGGTGCGTCGGCTCGCGACACGAACCCATTCCATGACTGGCGATGAACGCGGCTGTGTCCGATTCCGGCGCATAATGGCAGTGATGCCCCAGCACTGCGGCGAGTAGAGCGGATCATCGGGCGGCGCCACACCCCGGCACCGGCCCAGCGGCCCCTAACCAGGGTTTGCTCTGACCGCCACCGCGCTGAGCACCTCGCGGACTGGCGGCCGAACATGCCGTCACCGATAGGAGGCGGTATGGCTGAGACAGTGGCCGCGCAACGTGCTGCGGAACTGGCCCTGGCACCAGTGCAACTCATCGCGCCCGACGGAACGCCCACTCTCGACGAGCGATATCGCCGCGACCTACCGCCGGAAACCCTCGCCTGGCTCTACGAACTGATGGTCGTGACCCGGGATGTGGACGGCGAGTTCATCAACCTGCAGCGGCAGGGAGAACTGGCACTGTTCGCGTCGTGCCGCGGCCAGGAGGCTGCCCAGATCGGCGCGACAGCCTGCCTGCGCAAGGCCGACTGGGTTTTCCCGCAGTACCGCGAACTCGGTGTCTTCCTGACCCGTGGGATCACGGCAGCACAGGTGAGCGCGGTATGGCGCGGCCGCTGGCACGGCGGTCTCGGATTCACCGAAAAGCATTGTGCCCCAATCTCTATTCCGATCGGTACGCACGGCCTGCACGCTGTCGGGGCTGCCATGGCCGCGCAGCGACTGGGAGAGGACTCGGTCACGGTGGCGTTTCTGGGCGACGGTGCCACCTCCGAGGGCGATGCCCATGAGGCGTTCAACATCGCGGCGGTGACCGCGGCACCGTGCGTGTTCTTCATCCAGAACAACCAGTGGGCCATCTCGGTGCCGGTGAGTCATCAGCAGGCGGGGCCGTCGATTGCGCACCGCGCCATCGGTTACGGCATGCCGGGGGTCCGGGTCGACGGCAACGATGTGCTGGCCTGTTATGCGGTGATGGACCAGGCAGTACAGCGTGCCCGAGACGGCGGCGGGCCGACGCTGATCGAGGCCGTGACCTACCGGATGGGCCCACACACCACCTCAGATGACCCGACCCGGTACCGCTCGGAGGAGGAGCTGAAGTATTGGGAAGCCCGCGATCCCATCGCCCGCTACCGCACCTATCTGTGGAGCATCGGGATACTGACCCCGCGCCTGGACGAACGAGTGCAGGCGCGGTCGCATCGCCTGCGCGACGAGTTGCGCGAGGCGGTACTGACCACACCGGATATCGGCATCGCGGAGGTTTTCGACACCGTGTACGCCGAGATCACCCCGGAGCTGGCTCGCCAACGCGAAGAGCTGATCGCCGAACTGGAGTGGGAGGGCCCGAGATGACTCAGATCGTCGAACGACCGCCGATGTCCGGTGACTCCGGCGATGAGCTACCTGAGCAGGGCGGCCCGGTGGCGCCGTCCACGGTCACCATGGCCCAGGCGATCAACCGAGCGTTGCACGATGCCATGGCCGTCGACGACCGGGTACTGGTCTTCGGCGAGGACGTCGGCAAACTGGGCGGGGTCTTCCGCGTCACCGAAGGACTGCAGGAAACCTACGGTGCGGCAAGGTGTTTCGACACCCCGGTGGCCGAATCAGCGATCATCGGCATCGCGATCGGCATGGCCATCCGCGGGCTTGTGCCGGTTCCGGAAATCCAGTTCGACGGCTTCGCCGCACCGGCGTTCGACCAGATCGTCAGTCACCTGGCCAAATACCGCATGCGCACCCGTGGTGACATCGACATGGCGGTGACCATCCGGATCCCGTCGTTCGGTGGAATCGGTGCGGTGGAACATCATTCGGAATCCACCGAGTCGTACTGGCTGCACACCGCCGGCCTCAAGGTGGTGGTGCCGTCCACTCCGTCGGATGCCTATTGGTTGCTGCGGCATGCGATTTCGGCTCGTGACCCGGTGGTGTACCTGGAGCCTAAACGCCGGTACTGGACGCGGGGGACGCTGGACACCGATACCCCGGCGCTCCCGATCGGCCGTGCGGCGGTGCGCCGCACCGGCGGCGACGTCACGGTGATCACCTATGGCTCGCTGGTCGACACCGCCCTGGCCGCAGCCGATTTGGTGGCCGATACCCACCGATTGGAAGTCATTGACCTCAGATCGCTCAACCCACTGGACTTCGACACCATTGCCGCATCGGTACGCAAGACCGGCCGCGCGGTGATCATGCACGAAGGCCCGCGGACCCTCGGCTTCGGCGCCGAGTTGGCGGCGCGGATTTCTGAGGAGTTGTTCTACGACTTGGAGTCACCGGTGTTGCGTGCCACCGGATTCGACACCCCAAACCCGCCGGCGCGGATGGAGAAGCTGTGGCTGCCGGGTGTAGATCGGCTGCTGGATTGCGTGCACAAAGCAATGAGCCGGCCGTGAGCACGGTCCGCGAGTTCCTGGTACCCGATCTCGGTGAGGGCTTGGAGGACGCCACCATTACCGCGTGGGCGGTGGCCGTCGGCGATACCGTCGATCTCAACCAGGTGATCTGCACTGTCGAAACCAACAAGGCCGCTGTCGAAATTCCCAGCCCGTACTCCGGCACGGTCACCGAACTCGGTGGGGCAGAAGGGCAGACGTTGGCGGTGGGGGCGGTCCTGATCCGCATCGCGACCGACATTTCAGCTGAGGCCACGGTCGATGCCAATAACGGCGCGGCCGTGCCAGCCCCGCCGACGCAGCCGACGCCACCCAAACGCAACCCGGTACTGGTCGGGTACGGCACCGATGACGAGATGGATTCCAGCCGCCGGCGCGCCCGGGCCAAACCACCGGTGCGCAAGCTGGCCTCCGAGCTGCACGTGGATCTGACTGGCGTGACGCCATCAGGTCCCGAGGGCATCGTTACCCGTGAGGACGTGCTCGCCGCAGCGCCACGTGCCGACACCGTCGCAGTGCACGGCGTGCAAGCGGAGATGGCGCGTCGGATGGCCGTGTCGCGCAACGAGATTCCCGACGCCCATGCTTCCGTTCAGGTTGACTGCACCGAACTGCTTCGGGTGCAGGGCATGTTGTCCGGCGTGGACGAGGCGGTCACACCGTTCGCGCTCATCCTGCGGCTGCTGGCCGTTACGCTCCGGCACCATCGGGTATTCAATTCGACCTGGGTGTCGACTGACCACGGGCCCAGCGTGCACCTGCATGAATCGGTCCACCTCGGCGTCGGCGTAGCCACACCCCGCGGCCTACTGGTGCCGGTTGTGCGTGATGCCGAACGGCTACCCACCCGGCAGTTGGCTCAGGAGGTATCCCGGCTGGTGCAGTCCGCCCGGGCTGGCACCGTGAAACCTATTGAGCTGCAAGGTTCGACATTCACGGTGTCGAACTTCGGTGCGTTGGGTTTGGACGAGGGCGTGCCAGTCATCAACTACCCCGAGGCGGCGATCCTGGGGATCGGCTCACTCAAACCACGTGCGGTGGTGGTCGAAGGTGCGATCGTGGCCCGGCCGACCATGACGTTGACCTGCGCGTTCGACCACCGGATTGCCGACGGGGCCGCCGTCGCGGCGTTCCTCGGCGAGTTGCGGGCACTGATCGAAGCGCCCGAACTCGCCCTGCTCGACGCCTGACCGGCCGGCTACCGCCGCTTCGCGGCAGCCAAACGTGCTGCGAATTCGGGTGATTCGATGGACGCGGCCTGCGGCACGATCTCGATATCCACAGCCAGCCGATGCTGCTCGTTGTCCAACACACCGGGATGATCAGTGGCTCGCATCGATGCCTTCGTGGCCAGGACCACCTCACGGGGTGCGCCGGCCGGGCCCGCTGCGAGCGCCAGTGCAGCGGCCACCGGTTCGTCGGCGACGTCCAGCGCCAGGCCGTGCCGCACCGCAGCTTCGGCGTCGAACTTCATGCCGAACAACAACGCCGCCCGCGCCGCCTGCGGCCCGATGGCCCGCTGCAGCATCCACGTTGCGCCGCCGCCGGGGTGTATCCCGAGCTTCTGGAACCGTGGATCGAACACCGCGCCCGGGCCGGCGATGCGGACATCGGCAGCCAGCGCAAGGTTCAGCCCGGCCCCGACAGCGGGACCGTTGACCGCCGCGATGGTCGGCAGCGTGCAATCGGCGACCGCCAGGAATCCGTCGTAGATGACCCGCAGCCCTTCTTCGGTTGCTTCGCCGAGGGCAGTCAGATCAGCGCCGGCACAGAACGCCTTTCCGGCCCCGGTGACCACGACCGCATGCACATCGGGATTGGACTGGGCGGACTCGACCGCGGCGCGCAGGCCCGCGGACATCTCCGCAGTCACCGCATTGCGGCGATCGGGATCGTTGACGGTGATGAGTGCGATGCGGTCGACCACCTGCATCAGTACAAGATCGGTCACGAGGGTCAGCCTAGAACGGCGGGTCGGACCACCGAACCGGATGGCCTGACCGACCGCGGCTCGAGCAAGTTCGGTTCGCCGTGATTCGATCTCGGAGAGCTGCCCTTGCGGGTCTGCTGACACGACCTTCGAGGTCATCGCACGTCCGCGGCCGCAAGGCTGTGACGTCGGCGATGCGCAGAATTCCGGCCCAAATCGGCTCGTCGCGGGCACCCGACTGGCGAGCTTCGACATTCTGCAACGCCGCTGCACCGTGGCTGCGAGAAACCTGTGTGTGTGCTTGTGTAACCGCCCATGCGAGGAGTTGGAACGAGGGTCTTGAACCGTCTCGCGGCGCTGGCCGCCGCGTCCTTAGTGCTGCCCGGCAGCGTGCTGGCTTGCGGTGTCGCGCAGGCAGATCCGGCCCCGGTCGAGCCCGCGCCGGCCGGTGAGCAAGGGCCGCCGCCGGACACCGGAGCTGTGGCATCAGCCGAACCGAGCACCGTGACGACCCCCGACGGCTGGACACTCACCGTTGTCGCGACCAACGAAACCGAATTACCGGTTGCTCCGCTGACCACCGCGGTCAGCTCACGCGAGTACCTCGTCGGCGGCACCTTCGCCGGCACGGTCACAGGCAAGGGCAAGACCACATTGGCCGGCGGCACCTTGGAGGCCGGGTACCAGATCGGTTGCGGAATCGAACTGGGCCAGATCCGCCTGGTTGGATCGGTCGGCATCGCTACTTCAGCCTCTACCGTGACCGCGCCGATCCCCACCGGCCTCACCATGCCGATCCAAGGATCGATCGAGACTCACCCCAAACCAGGTCAGGTGATCCAGGTCCCAGTGGACAAGAAGTCGTTCAAATCCGCCCCCGTGCGCGTGACGCTCAAGGACGTACACGTCAAGATCGACGGCTGCGTCGGCCAGTCGTTCCTGCGGTCCTACGCAACGTTGACCAGTTCGACCAGCGACACCGACGACATCGTCGCCTACTACGGCGTCACCAAGAGCGTCTGAGTGGAGCCGGCCAGGATTACTTAGCCGGGCCGCACCTGCCCTCGGCAAGATTGCGTAGTGGATTACTCAGGCCCTCGTGGTGCCCGTCAGTAGATACTGCGAAATGTCAGCAAATCGACATTCAGCGGTGGTGGCGGACGGCGCCGGGGACGGAGTTCATCATGGAGACGGGTCGCGTTTCGGTCCTCGTCGCAGAGGATTGCCTGTTGGTGCGCGACAGCGTGTGCCGGGCATTGTCGGCCGACCGCGACGTGAGCGTCGTCGGGGTTGCCGAGGACTTCGACTCCACAGTCAGGCTGGTTGACCAGCACCGGCCGACCATGCTGGTGACCGATGTGCGGATGCCGCCGACGGCGACTGACGAGGGGATTCGCCTGGCGCAGTGGATGCGTGTGGCGCATCCAGACACGGGCGTGATCGTGTTGTCGCAGTATGCCGACCCGCACTATGCGGCGGGGCTGCTCGAGAGTGGCACCGGCGGCCGCGGCTATCTGTTGAAGGAGCGGGTGTCACACTTCGACGAACTCAGCGCCGCTGTTCATCAGGTTGCGGCAGGCGGCACCGTCCTCGATCCGTTGGTCGTGGAGGCACTGCTGAACCAGCCCCGTGGCGTGGCACCCAGCAATCGATTGACGGCACGCGAGCAGGAAGTGTTGGCGGAGTTGGCCACCGGCTTCAGCAACCGTGTGGTGGCTGAACGACTGGTGTTGTCTCAACGAGCGGTCGAGAAGCACATCAACTCGATTTTCGCCAAGCTGGAGCTGACCGCCGATGACTCCGTGGACCGGCGAGTCAAGGCCGTGTTGATGTTTCTCAACGACGCAGCTTCGGTCTGACGGTGGGGACCTTAGGGGTTCGCGATGATGGGTCCAGCTCCGAAATCACCGACGGTGAGCCGGATCCGGACTGGGTGCGGGTCTGGGTGGTTGATGATCAACCTGCGTTCCGCCTCGCGACTGCGGCGACGTTATCTGCCTCCGAGGGATTCGTGATGGCCGGGGAGTTCGAGACCGGTGAATCGGCGATCGAGCGGATTCCCGACTATGAGGCCGGCATTGTGCTGATGGACATTCACATGCCGGGGATAGGCGGTATCGAGGCCGCTCGCCGGCTCTGCGTGGGGCATCCGGGCCTGCTGGTGGTGCTGATGTCGACCTACCCGTTCGAAGACCTGCCTCCGACGGCCGCCAACTGTGGCGCCATCGCCTACCTACACAAGGAATACCTCAGCCCCGATCTGTTGGCCCGGCTATGGCAAGCAGTCGGCTGACCCAGGCCCCAGTCAAACCGCTCCCATTCTGGCGAGCGCCCACGGTGCTGCTGTCCGCGGCGTCGCGGTCGTCGTCGGTGCTCGGGCACGACCTCATCTACAGCCTGGCCACTGAACGATTCCAACTGTTTCTGTCCGGACACCTGGCCATGTACTTCGGCTCCGGCGTCGTACTGCCGGCTTGGGAGTACCTCACCTATTGGCGATCGCCGTGGCTGCTCGCGCTGATCGCGGTGTGCGCTGGTCAATGTGTCGTGCTCGTCGTCGCCTTACGGCTGGCCCGACGACAGCGGTACCAAACATCGATCATCCTGGTCTGCGTGGGCAACTGGGTCGCCGTCTCGTTGATCACGCCGATCGCTCCCAATCTGCTGCCCGTGATGGTGCTGGTTGCCCTGGTGCCGGTCGTCTTCGCTGAGCCGTACATCCGATTGCGACACGGCTTCGCCTTCGCACTGATCACCGCCAGCTGTGTACTGGTGCTGGTTGCGCTGGCCCGGTTTGTGAGTGTGACGAACGGAATGGGTCACGTACCTGCCTGGATCGAAACGGCTTTCATCATCTCGGCCGTGCCGGTCAACGCCCTGCACATTCTGGTGATCGTGTGGAACAACGCCGCCGCGCTGCGCACCTCGGAGGCGCAATTGGCCGAACGTGCCGAACAGCTGGAAGCGTCGCGGAATCGGGTTATCACCGCAGCCGACGAGGAGCGGCGCCGGTTCGAGCGCGACTTGCATGACGGAGCCCAGCAGCATCTTGTCGCGCTGGCGGTGCACATCCAACTCGCGCGCCGGGCCGAACCTGCGCATAGTCAGTCCCTGCTGGTCGAGGCGTCTGGGTTGATAGACGCCGCGATAGCGGAGATGCGCCGGCTGGCGCACGGTTTGTACCCACCGCTGCTGGTAAGCGGCGGGCTGGCCGGTGCACTGCCAGCGATCGCTTCACGCGCTCCGATTCCGGTGCAGGTGAATTTGGATGGCGTCGAGCGATACCCGGCGCCGGTGGAGGCAGCGCTGTACTTCTGCTGCAGTGAGGCTGTCCAGAACGCCGCCAAGCACGGTGGTCCGGAAACCGAGGTCACCGTTGACTGTCGTGCTGATGCCGGTGTGCTCACACTGACGGTTACTGACACCGGAGGTGGATTCGGTTCGGTGACATCGGGGATGGGCTTGACCAATATGAGCGATCGGCTGTCCGCCATCGGTGGGCAGCTGAGCATCGACTCCGCGCTCGGGCATGGCACTCGGGTGCATGCTGTGGTCGGTGCCGACGCCGGCTGACGCTGTCGGGTCGTAGCACTAGCAAATCTCGAATCATCAACCTGCAGGCCATGTTTCGTTCGCGCCGATGTCGTTTTCGGCGGCGTCTGTCTCGGTGGTTCGGCGCCTCTGTGGTGGCGGGGGTGCAGGCACTACCACGAACTGTGGTGTTCGCAGGCTGTCGACTGCTGGCCCGTTTTCAGAAGATTGTGGTGTCGGTTGATGGTTAACCGGAACAAGCCAGAGCAGATCGCCGGAATTTGTTGCAACACAACATATCTGATGGCAGTGATGCCCACTCAACTGGAAAGGAACGGTTATGAAAACTCTGAAGTTCGATTCGCCACAGGGCGAAACTCGTTACATCCCAGAAACTTCGACGTTATACACGCCGGACCCGGACGAATCGGACCGAGTGTATGCCGGGCCGCAAACCCCGTGGGTGCGGGTGGAGATTCCCGGGCTGGTGCCGCTGCGCAACCCGCGGACGGTCGTCCAGCCGGTTCCGGTGCCGTCGACTCCCGCCGAGCCCAGCGTCGCCGAGGTGCAGCCACACCACCGGTGGTTGCACGCAATGCACCTCGACATCGTTGGCCAATTCTTTGATGCAGTTGCCGGGTCACCCGGGCCGCGCCGTGAACACGGCTACCTGGAGGATGCGCGCATGGCGCGGGAGATGAGCCGACTGTGAGGCCACGTGCCTTGCCGCCGCCGCGGCATGACCGCCGCGATGTTCCCCCGACTGGATGACCCCGGACCTGAATACAGGTCCGGGGTCACTTCCTTTAAACGGCCTCGGCGTATTGGCAGCTCCGAATTATCGTGTTTCCGCGGAACAGTTGCTGCAAATTGCACCGTTCGCTTTCGGCGTGCAACCCTAATTCTTACCGCGATATTCGAACACTTTGAACGAGAACGAGCCGGCCTCGCGGGCCAGCTCGAGTGCTTCGAGGTGGAAGTCCGTCCCTTCAGCCACCTCAGGAGCTTCGGGCTTGTCAATCATATTCCGGACCTTAACTCGCAGTGGCGTTCGATCCTCAGATCAGCAAGTATTTCAGTTCGATTCGGGCGGTACCTTTGCATCTTCAGCCCGAGCGGGCTGAGTGTCCTCATTGCCATGGTGTGCCGGCGCCTGCGCTGATTCGGGGTGGGCGCCAGGGCTTTGATCTCGCCTTCGCCTACGGACCAACCAACCCACACCTGCGGCAGCGGCGGTAACGATCGCAGACCATGTCGCCCAGCTGTGGAAGATTTGCCCGACCGTGTAACCGAACGTCCGCTTCACATGAATCCGCAGCGGAATATCGGTGTTCAACGATCCACCGCCGTCGAGTGGAACCTGTACATGAGCGGTCAAGACAAGTTCATCGATCGGCCTCTTCGGGGTGATCTGCCAACTCCAGAGCAGAGCGATGTCGCGGTCGGTGGAGGCGTTGCGAGCGATATTGGGCGTCACGATGGCATCGTCAGAGCTTGCCGAGAGTTCTGCTGTCGTAGTCGGGCCGACGTGAATCGTTCCGGCAGGTGTCGTGATTGTGCCCGGCAGCACTGCGTTTACGCTCTGATTCAGTTCTGGGGTATCGCCAATCGTCAAACCGATGAGATCTGTTCGTTCTACGGCCAACTCATCAGGTCGATGCCACTCTGCCTTCGCGGCAATAAGACCCGCCTGTTGCTGCTGAATCCGGCCCCAGTTGACCGCATCCGCCGCGCCCGAATCCGCGGGCGCGCCAGGCCAGCCGCTTGAAGGTGGGCCACCAGGCCCTCTATCTGCCGGGACTGGAAGCCTGGCGTCTTTTGATGCCGGATGTTGACGGGTGATCACCGGCGCGTCGAGACGCCCGTCGGCAGTCGGACCAAGTGGCTGAACCGGTGCCGCGGGTGGGATTGGTTCAGCTGTGGTGGGGCTGGCCGAGGCCGTAACCGTTGATAGCGGAGACCTTGACGGCGCCGACGCATTGTCGGTTCCACACCCAGTTGCGAAAAACACGAGTCCGACACATACCGCTGCTCTGAGCATCCGAGTTCGCATTCGCCCAGCCGACGCCCCACCGCGACCGCGCCTGATACCGGTTGGCGCATCAGCACGCGCCTGGATCGACTTCACCATGCCTCAGAATGGCCACAAATCGGCTGTCAGGGCACGAGTAGCCGGGTACTCAATTCGCCGGTCGCGGCGCACGCTCGAACGACCGTCAACCAGCGAGTCTCAGGGACGTGGCCATCACCAAACGAGAAGCAGCAGCAGCAGTTATGACTGTCTGTGGGCTATTTCAATCCTCGCGGTGATAGTAGTCCGACCACCACAAACCCTCGGGATAGTCGTCGCGCATGAACGTGAGCATCACGAGACCTATCACAACAGCGGCCAGCAACACATCAATCAGGGTAGCGCCGCAGCCCGACAAACATTGCCGTCAACCTGGCGCCCCCGGCAGGGATCGAACCTGCGACCAACCGCTTAGAAGGCGGTTGCTCTATCCGCTGAGCTACGGGGGCAGCGCACTCACCCTAACTGAAGTCGTAACCGGACCCTCCGAGTCACTCCAGCAAGAACGGCCAGAGGTGGGGAGTGCTGGATGCCGCCGAATTCAGAATCCTGCCGCCCGAGATTCACCCCGACAGCAGAGATGGAACTTCGCCGTAAACGGGTGCACCTGCCGCCTCCCGGCGCAAACTCACAGTGGTCACGGCAACAGGTGTTTTGCGCCCCGTGGGCACGGTCTGCGGACTAGCGTGGGGAATCTGAACTTGGCGACCACGGTGAGGAGATCGACAGGCGATGAGCGATGTGCCGGACTTTGAGACATCCGGGTTGCCCGAGGAACTGAGTGCCTTCGATCAATTGATGCACCGGGGCGAAGCCAATCCGCGAACCCGGTCGGGCATCATGGGCATCGAGTTGCTGGACACCACCCCGGATTGGGAGCGGTTCCGCGCCCAGTTCGAACAGGCATCGCGCAAGGCAATCCGGCTGCGGCAGAAGGTCGTCATGCCCACCTTGCCGACGGCGGCGCCGCGCTGGGTGGTCGACCCCGACTTCAACCTCGACTTTCACGTCCGCCGGGTACGGGCACCCGGTGCCGGAACCCTGCGCGAGGTGCTCGATCTTGCCGAACTGGCACTGCAATCGCCGCTGGACATCTCCCGGCCGCTGTGGACCGCGACCCTGGTGGAAGGTCTGGCCGACGGCAAGGCGGCGACCATGTTGCACATGAGCCACGCCGTCACCGACGGCGTCGGCAGCATAGAGATGTTCGCCCATCTCTATGACTTGGAGCGGGATCCGGAACCGCGGGCCGAGGCGCCGCTGCCGATCCCCGAGGATCTCTCGCCGGATGAGCTTATGCGCCAAGGGATCAGTCGCCTGCCGCAAGGCATCGCAAACAATCTGCTCGGTGCCGCGGTCGGGGCTGCCGGGTTGGTCGGCCGTGCAGTGCGCGATCCGCTCAGCACGGTCAGCGGGGTTATCGACTACGCCTTGTCGAGCCGCCGGGTGATGACTCCGGCAGCGCCGGCCTCACCGGTGCTACGGCGGCGCAGCCTCGCATCGCGCAGCGAGGCGATCGACATCAAGTTCAGTGACCTGCACAAGGCGTCAAAGGCTGGCGAAGGCTCGATCAACGACGCCTATCTGGCAGCGGTCTGCGGGGCGTTGCGCCGCTACCACGAGGCCAAGGGCATTCCCGTGGCGACACTACCGATGGCGGTACCGGTCAATGTTCGTTCCGACTCAGATCCGGCCGGCGGCAACAGGTTTGCGGGGGTCAACATTGCCGCACCGATTGGAGTGGTCGACCCGGTCAAGCGGATGCACAGGGTGCGAGCCCAGATGACTCGTAAGCGTGAGGAACGCGCCATCGAGGTGGTCGGTGTCGTCGCTCCGTTGCTGACCCTGGTGCCTGACAATGTGCTGGAATCGATGGCCGGGTCGGTGGTGAACTCCGACGTCCAGGCCAGCAATGTTCCCGGTTACCCTGGTGACACGTATATCGCCGGAGCGAAAGTGTTGCGGCACTACGGAATCGGGCCGCTACCCGGGGTGGCGATGATGGCTGTGCTGATCTCCCGTGGTGGTTGGGTGACCGTAAGTACGCGCTATGACCGGGCGGCGATCGACGACGAGGAGCTTTGGGCGCGTTGCCTGCTGGACGGTTTCAACGAGATTCTGGCGCTCGGCGGTCCTGGTCGGGCAATCCCGGTGACCTTCGAGGCTGAGACCGAAGCTGCCGCCAATGGGGGTGTCACACAATGAGTTCAGAGGACTCGGACGAAGAATTCCGCAACGCCCGGCTGCCCGGATCGGTGGCCGAAATCCTGGCCTGCCCCAAGGGGCCGCAGATCGGAGCCTTCTTCGACATGGACGGCACGCTGGTGGCCGGCTTTACCGGCGTGATCATGACCTCGGACCGACTGCGCCGCGGCCAGATGAGCGTCGGTGAGTTCATCGGCATGGTGCAAGCCGGCCTCAACCATCAGTTGGGGCGTTCGGAGTTCGAGGATCTGATCGGCAGCGGCGCCCGGATGCTGCGGGGCAATTCGCTCAGCGATCTGGACGAACTGGGGGAGCGCCTTTTCAACCAGCACATTCAGAAGCGGATCTACCCGGAGATGCGCGAGCTGGTTCGGGCCCACATGTCGCGCGGGCACACCGTCGTACTGAGCTCTTCGGCGCTGACCGTGCAGGTAGAGCCGGTCGCCAGATTCCTGGGCATCGAGAACGTGCTGTGCAACAAGTTCGAGACCGACGAGGACGGCCTGATCACCGGCGAGGTGGCCAAGCCGATCCTTTGGGGGCCCGGAAAGGCGAACGCCGCACAGGCTTTCGCCGCTCAAAATAGCGTTGGCCTCTCCAAGAGCTACTTCTACGCTGACGGCGACGAGGATGTCGCGTTGATGTACCTGGTGGGCAACCCGCGCCCCACCAACCCCGCAGGAAAGCTGGAATCGGTTGCGGCCAAACGTGGTTGGCCGGTGTTGAAATTCTCCAGCCGCAGCGGCAGCAGCCCGATCGCCCAACTACGGACCATCGCCGGCATCGCCACCTTCGCGCCGGTGGCTGCCACGTCCCTCGGTGTCGGCCTGCTCACCAGGAACCGACGCACCGGCGTCAACTTCTTCACCTCGATGTACGGCAAGGTGTTGATGGCGACGTTGGGTATCAAACTCAACGTCATCGGCGCGGAAAACCTTCGGGCGCAACGACCGGCGGTATTCATCTTCAACCACCGCAACCAGGCGGACCCAATGATTGCCGCGGCGCTGGTCGGTGACAACTTCACCTCGGTGGGCAAGAAAGAGTTGGAGAGCAATCTGATACTCGGCACCATCGGCAAGGTAATGGACGCGGCGTTCATCGACCGGGATGATCCCGAGGCCGCCATCGAGGGGCTGCACAAGATGGAAGAACTTGCCCGCAAAGGCCTTTCGATCGTGATAGCCCCCGAGGGAACCCGGCTGGATACCACCGAGGTGGGTCCGTTCAAGAAGGGGGCGTTCCGCATGGCGATGGCCACCGGAGTCCCCATCGTGCCCATCGTCATTCGTAACGCCGAGGTGATCGCCGCGCGTGAGTCGTCGACCTTCCATCCCGGCACGGTCGATGTGGCGGTGTTTCCGCCGATCTCCGTGGAGGACTGGACGCTGGAGGATCTGCCCGACCATATCGAGCAAGTGCGCCAATTGTTCCTCGACACGTTGCGAGATTGGCCCCACGGCGAGCTGCCCGAGCATCCGCTATATGCCGCCCACCCCAAGCCTCGGCGCCGAACGGCGAAACATCGAGCGACCAAAGATGATTCACCAGAGGCCAGCGGCGGCGTGACGCACGGTGTAAAGGGGCGGCGGTGAAGCACCCGGCGGACGATCTGGCCAGCTTCAACCCCACCGACGACGCCCTGGTGCTCGCGGCGGTCGGTTCACCCGCGGAGTGGGAACTGCTCAACGACTGGCTGCAGACCCAGCGGCGAGAGCATCCCGATACCCGGCTGGAGGTGCTGCGGCTACCCACCGAGGGTCCGCCGTCGGTAGGGACATTGGCTCGCCTGGTCGAACTACTGGGCGCCGACGAGCAGCGCTCAGTCGTGCCGGTACGGGTGTTCTGGGTCCCCGGCGGTCTGCAGAACCGCTTCAAGGTGGTGTCGCTGGTCTCCGGTCGTGACACCTACCGTCCGCCGGAATTTCTGCAGCGTCGCATCCTGCAAAAGGACCCGACCCGGGCCCGCGTGGTGGCCGGTGAGCCGGCCACCGTCGCACAGTTGCGGCATCAATGGCAGGAGACCACGGTTGCCGAAAATCCCCGGGAATTCGCCAGATTCGTGGTTCGTCGCGCGATCCTGGCGATCGAACGGGTGGAGTTGCGTCTGCTCGGTCCGGAGTACAAGTCGCCGCGGCTGGTCAAACCCGAGGTGCTGGCATCGGCGCGGTTCCGTGAAGGGCTGGCGAAGATTCCGGGCGCAACGGTCGAGAAGGCCGGGGAGATGCTCGATGAGCTGTCCACCGGATGGAGTCGCTTCTCGGTTGACCTGATCCCCACTTTCGGCCGCGCGATCTTCAGCCGGGGGTTCGACCCGAACGTGGACTACAACCGCGAGCAGGTCGAGACCATGCGGCATGCATTGGAAACGCATCCGGCGGTGCTGCTGTTCTCGCATCGGTCGTACCTCGACGGGGTGATCGTGCCGGTGGCCATGCAGGAGAACCGACTGCCGCCCGTCTACACCTTCGCCGGCATCAACCTGTCATTTGGTCTGATGGGTCCGCTGTTTCGGCACTCCGGGGTCATCTTCATCCGGCGCAACATCAGCGGAGACCCGCTGTACAAGTACGTGCTCAAGGAGTACGTCGGCTACATCGTGCAGAAGCGGTTCAACCTGAACTGGTCCATTGAGGGAACCCGGTCGCGAACCGGAAAGATGTTGCCGCCCAAGCTCGGTCTGCTGTCCTATGTCGCCGATGCCTACCTCGACGGCCGCAGTGACGACATCCTATTGCAACCGGTTTCGATCAGCTTCGATCAGTTGCACGAGACGGCCGAGTACGCGGCGTACGCCCGTGGCGGGGAGAAGACGCCCGAGGGCTTGACTTGGCTGTACAACTTCATCAAGGCCCAGGGCGAGCGCAACTTCGGCAAGATCTACGTCCGGTTCCCCGAGGCGGTCTCGATGCGCGAGTACCTGGGGCCGCCGCACGGCGACATCGTTACCGATCCAGCCGTCAAACGTCTTGCGCTGCAGAAGACTGCGTTCGAGGTGGCCTGGCGCATTCTGCGGGCCACCCCGGTCAATGCGACGGCGTTGGTGTCGGCGTTGCTGCTGACCACGCGGGGCTTGGCGCTGACGTTGGCCCAGCTGCACAGCAATCTGCAGGATGCACTGGATTACCTTGAGCGCAAACAGACTCCGATGACCAACAGTGCGCTGCGGTTGCGCACCGCAGATGGAGTACGTGCGGCGGTCGATGCCATGTCCGGCGGGCACCCGGTCACGAGGGTGGACGGCGGCCGGGAACCGGTGTGGTACATCGCGCCGCAGAATGAACACGAGGCGGCGTTCTACCGGAACACGACGATTGATGCGTTCCTGGAGACATCGATCGTGGAGTTGGCGCTGGGGCATGCCGCCAAGGCGAAAACCGACCCGGTGGAGGCCTTTTGGTGCCAGGCGATGCGGCTGCGTGATCTGCTCAAGTTCGACTTCTACTTCGCCGACTCGTCGGCATTCCGTGAGCACATTGCCGAAGAGATGTCGTGGCAGGACGATTGGGAGCAGAAGCTGGCCGAGGGCGGCGAAGCGATCTACGCCATGCTGCGGCTCAAGCGACCACTGATCTGTGGGGCCATGTTGCGCCCCTTCTTCGAGGCGTACGAGCTAGTGGCAGACGTATTGCGTGGTGCACCAGCCGAAATCGGTGAGAAGGAACTGACCAAGCTCGCCCTCGGCGTGGGCCAGCAATACGTCGCACAGGGCCGGATTCGCAGTAATGAGTCGGTGTCGGCGCTGCTGTTTGCCACCGCTCGCCAGGTGGTCGCTGATCAGAAGCTGTTGGAGCCCGCCCCGGACCTGGCTGCCCGCCGTGAGGCATTTCTCGCTGAATTGCGCGGCATTCTGGCCGATATGGACACCGTCGACACGATCGGCCGTCAGGAGTTCAGGCAACGCGAACGTGAGCGCGCCAAGGCGCTCAAGGGCTCGTGATTTGGGCGCGTTCCGTCTCGCTGACCGATACGGAGCGCGCCGAAATCACTGCTAGACGGCGCCCGCCGCGATAGCGGCCTCCCAGCCGCCGTATCCGCTGATGTCAACGCCGCTGTCAGCGGGCGCGATGCCGCCACCGAACGCCGTACGCCAGCTACCGTCGTCGAACTCGACCTTGCCCAACTGCATCGGTGCAGGCAGCGCAGCCAGGAATCGGCCCAGCGCCGCCGGGGACAACTGCCAAATCTGACCTTTGAGCCCGACGCCCTCGGTGCCGTCGGCGACCCGGCTGACGATCGGCTTCGGCGGCGACGAGGTCAGTCGGGTCATCCGGTAGTGCGGTGCGGTGGTGATCTCGCCGCCCCACCGGGCACCCACATCAGTCAGCTGATGTACCAGCGCGCCGCCGCGCAGGTGCGCGCCGAACACCACCAGCTCGGTGGTATCGGCGGCAGCCAGCGGCCAAGCCTGTTGCGGTGCTTCAGTTTTGGCGGCAATGGCTGCGATGTCGAGGGCCACCGCATCCTCGAATGCCCGAGCCAGCACGGTGACGCCGAACTGCGAGTCGCCCGCCGTCCCAGTGGGTACGGCGACGGCGCACATGTCGAATAGGTTGCAGAAGTTCGTGTACGTGCCCATCCGGGAGTTGACCCCCACCGGGTCGGCGTTGACCTCATCTATGAGTGGGTGGAACGGTGCGGTGGGCACCAGCAGGGCGTCGACGCCGTCGAGTTGCGCCATGGCGATCGAACGCAGCCGCTGGACCTCGCGGCGGTCGGCGATCAGTTGGTGGGCAGGCACGTCCCGGGCCGCTGTGACGATGCGTGCCACCGTCGGATCCAGGGCGGCATCGGGGTTGCCGTCGATGAATTCGCCTACCGCGGCGTATCTTTCGCTGACCAGACCGCCGTTGTAGAGCAACTTGGCGGCAGTCAGGAACGGTTCGATGTCCACCGTCACGATGCGCACCCCGTCGGCGACCAGGGTGTCGACGGCGGCGTGGAACGCGGCTTGGAAGTGCTCGTCTAGTTCGGGCAGTGACGACGGCACCGCAACCACTGGGTTAGGCGGGGCGGCGAGCCGGGTGTCTGCCGGCCACCGGCGGTCGCCGGCGGCCGCCATGGCGGCCATGGCGCGGTTGGCCAGTTCCAGATCGCGGGCGAAAATCGTTACACAGTCATAGGATTCGCACGCCGGGACCACGCCCTGGGTACTGATGACCCCCACGGTCGGCTTGATTCCGACGATGCCCTGCAAGCCGGCCGGCACCCGGCCCGAGCCGGCGGTGTCGGTACCGATGGCGATGTCGGCATCCCCGGTGGCTACCGCGACGGCCGAACCAGAGCTCGAACCGCCGCTGATGTATTCGGGTCGGCGGCTGTCGGATACCGCGCCGTAGGGCGAGCGCGTGCCGACGAGCCCAGTGGCGAACTGGTCGAGGTTGGTCTTGCCGACCACCACCGCGCCTGCCGACTTGAGGGCAGCCACGGCGGCCGCGTCGGCGGCGGGCTGGTAGGCGTACTCCGGGCACGCGGCGGTGGTGGGCAGGCCCGCGGCATCCACGTTGTCCTTGACGGCCAGGCGGATTCCGGCGAGCGAACCCGCCTCGGTGCGGCTACGCATCAGGTCGGCGTCGATATCGGCCTCGGTGCGGAGGGTGATCCAGACGGTCATGGCGTAACAACCTACGGACTGCTTATCCACAGTGCGCGTTTCATCCACAGCTTCAACTGCCGCTGAGCCATGCGCACCGGCTTTGTCGGTGCCCGACGGGTCAATGGACCCACAGGCCGGCATCCGCTGAATCAAAGTCGCCGGCACCGAGGAAATGAATGGAGAAGCACATGTTTGAGACGCCCTTCACCGTGGTCGGCAATGTCGTGACCGAGGTGGTCCCGCGCCGGGTGGGTGAGCAGAATTTCGTCCGCTTCCGGGTGGCCAGCAATTCGCGCAGGCGCACCGCCGACGGCACCTGGGAACCAGGTAACTCGCTCTACGTCACGGTCAACTGCTGGGGTCGGGTCGCCGACGGGGTGGCCGGCAGGTTGTTCAAGGGCGACCCGGTGGTGGTCGTCGGTTACATCCACACCAACGAGTACCTGGACAAAGAGGGCAATCGCCGGTCCTCGATGGAGGTCCGGGCGACGTCGGTCGGCCCCGATATGACCCGCTGTCGGGTCAAGGTAGAGGTGCCGCGGCGGCCAGAACCGGCGGCTGAGCCTCAGCCCGAGGCGGAGGTTTCGCCTCAGGACCAGCAGTCAGAGCACTCGGATTCCGGTGATCTGGCACTTTCGGCGTAGCGGCGTGGTCGGGGCGCTCGATCACGGCGCCCCGACGTCGAGCTGTCGGCTCGGGACACCATGGCCGGGCGATTTTGTTCCTTGCCTAGGATGGTTAGCGAGTTTTTCGCGGGTGCACACTCCGACCGTTTCGCGGGTCCGCGCCCGACCAGCAGCCCAGAGCACCAGCCAAGGAAAAGGACGACGACGGCATGGCCGAATTCATCTACACGATGCGCAAGGTTCGTAAGGCGCACGGCGACAAGGTCATCCTCGACGATGTCACGCTGAACTTCCTGCCCGGCGCCAAGATCGGCGTCGTCGGTCCCAACGGTGCCGGTAAGTCGAGTGTGCTGAAGATCATGGCCGGCATCGACCAGGCCAACAACGGCGACGCGTTCCTGGCGCCCGGCGCCAGCGTCGGCATCCTGATGCAGGAGCCGCACCTCGACGAGACCAAGACCGTCCGGGAGAACGTCGAAGACGGTGTGCCGATCAAGGCCAAGCTCAACCGGTACAACGAGGTCGCCGAGCTGATGGCGACCGATTACTCCGATGAGCTCATGGAGGAGATGGGCAAGCTCCAGGAGGAGCTCGACGCCGCCGACGCCTGGGACATCGACTCTCAGCTGGAGCAGGCCATGGACGCGCTGCGCTGCCCGCCGCCGGACGATCCAGTCACAAACCTTTCCGGTGGTGAGCGCCGCCGCGTCGCGCTGTGCAAGCTGCTGCTGAGCAAGCCTGACCTGCTGTTGCTCGACGAGCCCACCAACCACCTGGACGCTGAGAGCGTGCTGTGGCTCGAGCAGCACCTCGCCGAGTACAAGGGCGCCATCCTGGCCGTCACCCACGACCGCTACTTCCTGGACAACGTTGCCGAGTGGATCCTCGAGCTCGACCGCGGTCGCGCCTACCCGTACGAGGGCAACTACTCGACCTACCTGGAGAAGAAGGCCGAGCGACTCGAGGTCCAAGGCAAGAAGGACCAGAAGCTGCAGAAGCGCCTCAAGGACGAGCTCGCCTGGGTGCGCTCCGGCGCCAAGGCGCGGCAGGCCAAGAACAAGGCCCGCCTCGGTCGCTACGAGGAGATGGTCGCAGAGGCCGAGAAGACTCGGAAGCTCGACTTCGAGGAGATCCAGATCCCGACCCCGCCGCGACTGGGCAATGTCGTGGTCGAGGTCGACCACCTGGACAAGGGCTTCAACGGCCGGCCCCTGATCAAGGACCTGTCGTTCACGCTGCCGCGCAACGGCATCGTCGGCGTCATCGGGCCCAACGGCGTCGGCAAGACCACGCTGTTCAAGACCATCGTCGGCCTGGAGGAACCCGACAGCGGCACGGTCAAGGTCGGCGACACCGTCAAGCTGTCCTACGTCGACCAGAGCCGCGCCGGCATCGACCCGAAGAAGACGGTCTGGGAGGTCGTCTCGGACAAGCTGGACTACATCGAGGTCGGCCAGAACGAGATCCCGTCCCGCGCCTACGTCAGCGCGTTCGGTTTCAAGGGCCCCGACCAGCAGAAGCCGGCCGGGGTGCTGTCCGGTGGTGAGCGCAACCGGCTGAACCTGGCGCTGACCCTCAAAGAGGGCGGCAACCTGATCCTGCTCGACGAGCCGACCAACGACCTGGACGTCGAGACTCTGTCTTCGCTGGAGAACGCACTCGAGCAGTTCCCCGGCTGCGCTGTGGTGATCAGCCACGACCGGTGGTTCCTGGACCGCACCTGCACCCACATCCTGGCCTGGGAGGGTGACGACGACAACGAAGCCAAGTGGTTCTGGTTCGAAGGCAACTTCGGCGCCTATGAAGAGAACAAAGTGGAACGACTTGGCATCGAAGCCGCCCGTCCGCACAGAGTGACCCACCGCAAGCTGACGCGCGACTAACGTCGCACCTACGTGTCGCGGGCGGCACGAAGGCGCGACATCAGGAGCGGTCGAATGACGGTGATCCCAGGTGGTAAGGGCAGTCGGACAGCACCCGCGGCCGGCGGTGGGGGTTCCAATGCCGGGTTCGCCCGGGCGTACCTGCTGACCTACCGCGGGCCCAACGACGGCTCGGCTGCCAGTGGCGGGAGCAGCGCGCCGGCCGACCGCACGCTGGCAGCCCGGGTCTCGCCGGACTTGCTGGCAGCCCACCGCCGGCTGGGGTTGCGGCGATCGCCCGGCGAGACATTGACCGCGGTCTATCCCGCCGATGAGCCCGGCGGGTTCGGTCCCGCGCTACAGATCGTCACGGACCACAGCGCGTTGCTGATGGACTCGGTGTCGGTTTTGCTGAACCGCACCGGAGTCAGCTACACCGCGATCATGAGCCCGGAGTTCCGGGTGCGTCGTGACCACTCGGGTGAGATCGTCGAGATGGGCCCGGTCGGTGACCCGAGTGCACCCGCGGACGGCGTCGATGAGACCTGGATCCATGTGCAGTTGGCTTCCACCGGCGACGGCACCGCAGTCGCCGATGCAGCGGCACTGCTACCCGCCGCGCTGACTGACACCCGCACCGTCGAATCGGACACCGCAGCCATGAACGCCGCGCTGGTCGGGCTGGCCAACGCACTGGACGCCGATCACGGTGGCCGCTTCCCGGGGTATGACAGGCGCGATGTCGCGGCGCTGCTGCGCTGGCTGGCCGACGGCCACTTCGTCCTGCTGGGCTACCAGCAGTGCACTATCGACGGCGGGAAGGCCAAGGTGGATCCCGCAACCAGGTTGGGCGTGACCAAATTGCGCACCGACGTGTTGCCCCAGTTGGCAGGTGACGACGAACTGCTGACCCTGGCACAGGCCACCATGCCCAGCTTCCTCCGTTACGGGGCCTATCCATACATCGTGGTGGTCCGCGAATTGGGAGCAAGCCCGAGCGACCCAGCTACCGAGCACCGCTTCATCGGGCAGTTCACCGTGGCCGCGGCCAATGCGAACGTGCTTGAAATACCACTGATTTCGAGACGGGCCGCCGAGGCG
This sequence comes from Mycobacterium sp. OTB74, assembly GCF_029892685.1. Lineage (GTDB taxonomy): Bacteria > Actinomycetota > Actinomycetes > Mycobacteriales > Mycobacteriaceae > Mycobacterium. The sequence goes on from NZ_JARXVD010000019.1 coordinate 67,036, forward strand.
CTGGCGTTGTCCAACGGCGATCCGAGCCGGCCGGGTCAGTTGATGCTGGACATCATCCAGACCGTGCCACGTTCGGAGCTCTTCGCCTTGACGGCACGCGATCTGGCGGACATGGGCAAGGCCGTCATGGACCTGGGTTCTCGGCGGCGCACGCTGATGTTCCTTCGGGTAGATCCGTTGGCACACTTCGCTTCCTGCCTGGTGTACCTGCCGCGCGATCGCTACACCACGGCCGTCCGGCTCGAGATGCAGGACATCCTGGTGCGCGAACTCGGTGGCGAGAGCATCGAATACACCGCGCGGGTCAGTGAATCACCTTGGGCGGTAGTACATTTCACCGTTCGGCTGAAGGACGGTGCCACCCCCGCCGGCGTCGACACGTCGGCGGAGAACCAGGACCGCATCCAAGCCCTGTTGACCGAGGCTGCCCGAACCTGGGCTGATCGGCTGATCGGCTCGGTGCCACCGGATTCCGCCATTCGTGCCGACGCCGAGCACTACGCGACGGCATTTCCCGAGGTGTACAAGCAGGCATTCACCCCGGCCGAGGCCATCACCGACATCGGCATCATCGGGCACCTGCAGGACAACACCGTCAAGCTGGTGCTGCGCTACCCCGAAAACATGGACGACGCCCATCGCGCAGCGCAACTCACCTGGTACTTGGGTGGGCGCTCGGCCTCACTGAGTCAGTTGCTGCCCATGTTGCAGTCCATGGGTGTGGTGGTGCTGGAGGAGCGGCCGTTCACTGTCACGCGGCCGGACGGCATGTGCGTGTGGATCTACCAGTTCAAGATCGCCCTGCACCAGTCCACCCTGGAAGCGGAGGCGCCCGAACGCGCCACTGTCGCCACCCGATTCGCCGACGCGGTGACCGCCATCTGGCACGGGTCGGTGGAGATCGACCGGTTCAACGAGTTGGTACTGGGCGCCGGGCTGACCTGGCAGCAAGTCATGATTCTGCGGGCTTATGCCAAATACCTTCGGCAGGCCGGCTTTCCGTACAGTCAGTCACACATCGAGGCGGTGCTGGGCGACAACCCCGGCACTGCGAGGTCCCTGGTCGAGTTGTTCGAGGCGATGTTCGACCCCCCGGAAAGCGGTACCGCGCGCGATACCGCTGCTCGGGCGCAAGCGGCCGCGGCCGCAGTCACAGCTGACATCGACGCATTGGTCAGCCTGGACACCGACCGGGTGCTGCGGGCCTTCGCGTCGTTGGTGCAGGCCACCCTGCGCACCAACTACTTCGTCACCGCCGAATGCTCGGCACGGCACCAAAATGTCTTGTCGTTCAAGCTGAATCCGCAACTCATCGATGAATTGCCTTTGCCCAGGCCGAAATACGAGATTTTCGTGTACTCGCCACGGGTCGAGGGTGTGCACCTGCGGTTCGGCAATGTGGCCCGCGGTGGGCTGCGCTGGTCCGACCGCCGCGAGGACTTCCGCACCGAAATCCTGGGTCTGGTCAAGGCGCAAGCGGTGAAGAACGCTGTCATAGTGCCGGTGGGAGCCAAGGGCGGTTTCGTCTTGAAGAATCCGCCGGCACCGACCGGTGATCCCGCCGCCGACCGTGATGCCCAGCGCAATGAAGGCGTGGCCTGCTACCGGCTGTTCATTGCCGGGTTGCTCGACGTCACCGACAACGTCGACACCGCCACCGGTGCCATCGTGCCGCCGCCGCAGGTGGTGCGTCGGGACGGCGACGATTCATATCTGGTCGTCGCGGCCGACAAGGGCACCGCCACCTTCTCCGACATCGCCAACGATGTGGCCAAGTCCTACGGGTTCTGGCTGGGGGACGCCTTTGCCTCGGGTGGTTCGGTGGGCTACGACCACAAGGCCATGGGTATCACCGCCAGGGGTGCCTGGGAGTCGGTCAAGCGGCACTTCCGCGAAATGGGGCACGACACCCAGAGCCAGGACTTCACCGTCATCGGCGTCGGCGACATGAGCGGCGATGTGTTCGGCAACGGCATGCTGCTGTCCACGCACATCCGGTTGGTCGCCGCGTTCGACCACAGGCATATCTTCCTGGATCCCAATCCGGATTCGGCTACGTCATGGACCGAGCGCCAGAGGATGTTCAAGCTGCCCCGTTCCAGCTGGGATGACTACGACAAGACGCTGATCAGCGAGGGCGGTGGGGTATACCGCCGCGACCAGAAGTCGATCCCGATCAGCGCTCAGGTTCGGGAGGCGCTGGGGCTGGCGACCGAGGTGACCGAGCTGACCCCGCCGGCGTTGCTGAAGGCCATTCTGCTGGCGCCGGTCGACTTGTTCTGGAACGGCGGTATCGGCACCTACGTCAAGGCCGAGACCGAGTCTGATGCCGACGTCGGTGACCGGGCCAACGACGCCATCAGGATCAACGGAAATCAAGTGCGCGCCAAGGTGATCGGTGAAGGCGGCAACCTCGGTGTGACGCCGCTCGGCCGCATCGAATACGACCTCACGGGCGGGCGGGTGAACACCGACGCAGTAGACAACTCGGCCGGTGTGGACTGCTCGGACCATGAAGTCAACATCAAGATTCTGGTCGACTCGCTGGTCACCGCGGGGAAGGTCGACGCGGACGAGCGCACGGGCCTGCTGATGTCCATGACCGACGAGGTGGGCCGACTGGTACTGGCCGACAACGCCGCGCAGAACGACCTGCTGGGCACCAGCCGCGCCAACGCAGCGAGCATGCTTCCGGTGCAGGCCAGTCAGATTCGCGAAATGGTGGCCGAGCGGGGCCTGAACCGCGAACTGGAGGCGTTGCCGTCGGACAAGGAAGTCCGGCGACGCCGAGAGACAGGCCTGGGACTGACCTCACCCGAATTGGCCACATTGATGGCGCACGTGAAGCTCGCGCTCAAAGAGGACGTACTGGGCAGCGAGCTACCCGATCAGGAGGTGTTCGCCGCCCGGCTGCCCGAATATTTCCCGATGGAGCTGCGGGGTCGGTTCGCCGCTGACATCCGCAATCACCAACTGCGCCGCGAGATCGTCGCCACCATGCTGGTCAACGACCTGGTGGACACCGGCGGCATCACCTATGCGTACCGGCTCACCCAGGACGTCGGAGTGGGTTCGGTCGATGCGGTTCGCGGTTACGTCGCGGTGGACAAGATTTTCCGGGTAGGTGAGGTGTGGCGGCAGATTCGGGCGGCCGGGGACGCGGGCGTGCCGGTGGCGGTCACCGACCGAATGACGCTGGACCTGCGCCGGTTGATCGACCGCGCCGGCCGCTGGCTGCTCAACTACCGGCCGCAGCCGCTGGCGGTGGGAGCCGAGGCCAACCGGTTCGCCGACCAAGTGGCGGCGCTGACCCCGCAGATGTCGAAGTGGTTGCGCGGCGACGACAAGGCCATTGTCGAGCATGACGCCCGGCAGTTCACCGACGCCGGGGTGTCGGCGGACCTGGCGTACATGGTGGCCACCGGGCTGTACCAGTACAGCCTGCTCGACGTGATCGATATCGCAGACATCACCGAGCACGACCCGGTCGAGGTGGCCGACACTTACTTTGCCTTGATGGATCACCTGGGCACTGACAGCCTGCTCACCGCGGTGTCGGAGCTGCGGCGCGACGATCGGTGGCATTCGCTGGCACGGCTGGCGATTCGTGATGACATTTACGGTGCCGTGCGGGCACTGTGCTTTGATGTGCTGGCCGTCGGGGAGGCTGACGAAACCGGCGAGCAGAAGATTCAGGAGTGGGAGGCGACCAACAGTTCCCGAGTGACGCGGGCTCGCCGTACCCTCTCCGAAATCCTCGGGGACAGCGAGCGCGACCTGGCGACCTTGTCGGTGGCCGCTCGGCAGCTGCGTAGCATGACCACGAGGACGAGTGGAACGGGATTACAAGGGTGACAGAGCGATTCACGACGCCGGTGCCAGTGCGGTGGTCGGATATCGACATGTATCAGCACGTCAATCACGCGACCATGGTGACCATCTTGGAGGAGGCGCGGGTTCCGTTTCTGACCGAGCCGTTCGCCGAGGATGTCACGACCACCGGGTTGCTGATCGCCGAGGTCAACGTGAAGTACAAGGGTCAGCTGCGGTTGGTGGATTCGCCTCTGCAGGTGACCATTTGGACCAACCGCCTGCGCGCGTGTGATTTCACCCTGGGTTACGAGGTGCGGTCGGCGCTGGCCGATCCGGAATCCAAGCCCGCGGTGATCGCCGAGACCCAGTTGGCCACCTTCAACATCGAGCAGCAGGTGCTGGTCCGGATCGCGCCGCATCAGCGTGATTATCTGCAGCGCTTCGCCCGGTGAACGGCGAAGCTGAGCGCGGCATCTGGCTCGCCGACACCGCCCAGCGGGAGAACCTGGCCACATTCGTCGATCGTGTATTGCGGCTTGATGACGCCGCTGTGGTGCGGTTGCGCGCTCGTGAGGACCGTGTCGTTGTTGCTTGGGCGGCAACGGGTTTCGATGTCCTGGCTGCCCGGGTGGTGGCCGGGCGGGTGAGCCCGGCCGATCTGTGTGCAGGGGCCGACACGCTGAGCCGCTCCCTGGTCGGCAGGGGCAGGGTGGACCCTGGTTTCTCGATGGACTCGGCGTGGCGGGGGGCGCTGCCTCCGGACTCGGGCTTCGTGCACCTCGATGATGTCCCGGCCCGCGCAATGCTGGATTTGGCCCAGCGTGGGGCGGACCTGGCGCGTGAACACAGTGGGGCGCAGGGACCACCACCGTCGCTGCTCGATCAGGATGTGATTTCGGTCAGTGCCGGCGATATCACTGCCGGCGTGCCGATGCGCTGCGTATTCGCTTTGACTGCAATGGGTTTCATCCCCGACCCGCTTCCCGATGATGAGGTGGTCCGGGTGCGGGCGCACGCTGCCTGGCTTCGAATCGACGCCCGGTTCGGCTCGGTCTACCGGCGTCGTGGTAGTCCGATTCTCTTGCTGCCCTGATACCGCCCAAACGGACATTTGGGCCGGTTTGTGGCAGTGCAGGCGGCCATTTCGTCGATCTCGGCGCGGGCTCAGCGGGTGTGCCGTGCCAGCCAGACCGCGGTGTCGGGCGGCAACTTGCCGCCGGGCAGTGGTCCACTGGCGACCAGAACCGCACCGGCGGGCAACTTGGTCGCTGTGGTCCCGGTATTGAGCAGGCATACCAGTCCGTCCTCGCCTGCAAAGCCCAGGACGTTCCGTGCCGCCGGTAGCCAATGCACCGATTTGCCCAATTGCGTTCGGCCCTGGCGTAATTCGATTGCTCTGCGGAACAGCGTCAGTGTCGAGTCCGGATCGTCGGCCTGGGTCTGTACCGTCAGCGGTCCCCAGTCGGGCGGCATCGGCAACCAGGTCTCGGCGGTGCTGGAGAACCCGTACGGTGGGGTGTCGCCTGACCACGGCAGCGGAACCCGGCAGCCGTCGCGCCCACGTTCGGTTTGGCCAGAGCGCTCCCACACCGGGTCTTGCAGAACAGCGTCAGGCAGGTCGACGTTCGGCAGCCCGAGTTCCTCGCCGTTGTAGATGAACACCGCGCCCGGCAACGCCAACATCACCAACGCCACCGCGCGAGCCCGCGCCAATCCCGGTGCGCCACCACCGTATCGGGTGACCTCACGCTCGACGTCGTGGTTGGACAGGGTCCAGGTGGGCGGGGAATCGGCGAGTTCGGCAGCTGCCAACGAATTCTCGATAGCCTCGCGAATTTCGGCAGCATCGAAATCGGCTCGTACCAAACGGAAATTGAAGCCCAGGTGCAGTTCGTCGTGGCGCAGGTACTTGGCGAAATCGGCGTTGTCGAAAACCCAGATCTCGCCGACCGACACGGCGTCGGGGTAGTCGTCGAGCACCGCGCGGATACCGCGGTGGATGGTGTGCACGCCGTCGTTGTTGAACCGCGGATCGTGCGCCCCGTCAGTCAGCATCGCGATATGTCGCTCGGCCATGTCGGGCAGGTCCGCGGGCTTAGCCATTCCATGCGCGACATCGATGCGAAACCCGTCGACCCCGCGGTCCAGCCAGAACCGCAGCGTTTGGTCCAGATCGGCGGCCACTTCGTCGTTGTCCCAATTGAGGTCCGGCTGCTCTGGGTCGAACAGGTGCAGGTACCACTGGCCGGCAGTGCCGTCCGGCTCGCTGACCCGGGTCCAGGCCGGACCGCCGAAGATCGATACCCAGTTGTTGGGTGGCTTGGAGCCATCGGCACCGCGGCCGTCGCGGAAGATGTACCGGGCCCGCTCCGGGCTACCGGCGGCGGCGGCCAAGGCTGCGACGAACCAGGGGTGCTTCGAGCTGGTGTGGTTGGGCACCAGGTCCATGGTCACTCGAATGCCGGCGGCGTGCGCGGCGGCAAGCAGCCGATCTAGTGCCTCAAGACCTCCGAACATTGGGTCGACATCGCGGGGGTCGGCGACGTCGTACCCGTGATCGACCATCGGCGACACCATGACCGGGTTGAGCCACAGCGCGTCGACGCCGAGCGCTTGCAGGTGATGCAGCTGCGCGATCACCCCGTCCAGATCGCCGACGCCGTCACAGTTGGCGTCGGCGAAGGACCGCGGATAGACCTGGTAAAAGACGGCGCGCGACCACCAACTCATCTGATCTCAGAACGCCGAGTTCACCATGTGCTGGGCGGCCATATCGAAGTAGTCGAGCAGCGCCTGGCGGTGCGCGTCATCGATGGTGTCGGAGTCGATGGAGGCCACGGCGGTGTGCATGCAGCGCAGCCACGCGTCGCGCTCGCGGAATCCGATGCGGAACGGGGCGTGGCGCATCCGCAGTCGTGGGTGCCCCCGCTGGTCGGAGTAGGTGCGCGGGCCGCCCCAGTACTGCTCGAGGAACATGCGCAGCCGTTCCTCGGCGTCGTCGAGATCGTGCTCCGGGTACAACGGGCGCAGGATTTCGTCATCGCGGACCAATTGGTAGAACCGCGAGACCAGGGTGTGGAACGTTTCCGCTCCACCGACTTCGTCGTAGAACGACAACTGCGCTTCCGTCACGCTCCCATTGTCCACATCGCCGGCAGGTGTGCTCATACGGCGGTGGGTGGGGCCCGCGCGGCCGGGGGCCGGCCGGCACGAAACGCCACCTCAGACACCCGTTGTTCACCGGCTCGTCCAGCTACCTCTGCGGAAATTTCCGTGCGCTATGTGCCGATCCATGGTGGACTGTCCTCACGGAGGGCGTATGTCGCAACGGAGGAAAAGCCGCGGCCACAGACTTCACGGCACCGCGGCAGGTACGCTCGGGCCTGTTCCGAGCCAAGCACCGCCAGCGATCCTGCACGCCGTCGACTCGGGTCCGGCCGATGTTTCGATCTGGGGGCGTCGCCGGGTTCTGTTGCTCAACTCGACCTACGAACCGCTGACCGCACTGCCCATGCGGCGGGCCGTGATCATGCTGATGTGCGGCAAGGCCGATGTTGTGCACGACGATCCAGCCGGACCGGTGATCCACTCCGCCACGCGCACGGTGGTGGTGCCCTCGGTGATCCGGTTGCGCAGCTTTGTGCGGGTTCCGTACCGGGCGCGCATCCCGATGACCCGGGCGGCGCTGATGCATCGGGATCGGTTTCGCTGCGCGTACTGCGGGGCCAAGGCCGACACTGTCGACCACGTCGTGCCCCGGAGCCGCGGCGGCGAGCATTCCTGGGAGAACTGCGTGGCGGCGTGCGGTCCGTGTAACCACCGTAAAGCCGACCGGCTGCTGGCCGAACTGGGCTGGTCGCTGCGGTCGGCTCCATTGCCGCCCAAAGGACAGCACTGGCGGCTGCTTGCGACGGTCAAAGAACTCGACCCGGCCTGGGTGCGATATCTGGGCGAGGGCGCTGCCTGAGCGTGAACCCGTCGGAATGGCCCTGTCGCCAGCAGGAGCGGGGCCGTGCTGATACGGTTTGCGCGTGAGCATTGCACTTACTCATTCGCTGCTCGGCGGGGTGCCGCTGGCGCTGTTGCTGGTGCTGGCCGCGGTGTTCCTTTTGCGCAAGGGCCCGCACCCGGCGACGTACAAGCTGTCCGATAAGTGGACCCATGACCCGATTCTGTGGGCGGCTGACGAACCGGCGGATCACGGCCACGGCGGCCACGATTCGCACCTGACTGTGGGAGGCGGCGCAAGTGGCAACTGGTAACCAGACCGAGGTCGCCAATATTGATCCGGCCCACCTGCCGTACGGCTTCGCCCAGACCTACAGCGGCCGTATCTCCGGGGTCACCGAGCCCGGCGAGGTTTCGGTGCACTACCCGTTCCCGGTCAAGGATCTGGTGTTCCTCGACAACGCACTGAAGTACGGCTCGCGTGCCGCCGGAGCCCGCTTTGCGGTTTACATCGGCGATCTCGGCGCCGACACGGCAGCGACGGCACGTGAGGTGCTGGCCAAGGTGCCGACGCCGAACAATGCGGTGCTGCTTGCGGTTTCCCCGAACCAGAAGGCCATCGAGGTCGTCTACGGCTCGGAGGTCCGTGGTCGCGGCATCGAAGAGGCGGCACCGTTGGGCGTCTCGGCCGCCGCGGCGTCCTTCAAGCAGGGCAACCTGATGGACGGCCTGCTGAGCGCAGTGCGCGTGCTGAGCGCCGGCGTCTCACCCTCCTGATCGGGCGGACCCAGAACGAAACGAATGCGGGTGCGAACCAACTGGTTCGCACCCGGCATTGTGCTGTCTTGCGGCGAGTCGACCGCTGACGTCGCGGTGAGGGCCCTCGTTACTCGGACGAATGAGCCCTCACCGCAGGATCACGATCAGCCGGCGTCTGCCGTGCGGGCCCGCAGTGACCGTTCCACGCCTGCCCGGCCCTCCAGCACCAGGCGGCGCAGCGCGGCCGGCAGCTCGGGGTCGGACAGGAACCGGTCGGCCGCGTCGAGGCCCGCCTGGCTGATGTCCCATGACGGGTACAGCCCGATCACCACGGTCTGGGCGACCTCGCTCGAACGTCGGTCCCACACGCCCGAGATGGCGGCGAAGTAGCGGTCCCGGAACGGCGCCATCAGCTCGGCCTGGCCCGGCTGCACCAGCCCGGTGACGATGGCGCGCGTGGTGATGTTGGCCAGCGTGTCGTCCTCGATGACCTGCAGCCACGCGCCGTCCTTGACTGCCGACTGCGGACGTGCGGCTGACGCCGCGGCGGCGCTGCGTTTGCCGGCCGCAGTCGGATCGTTGCTCGCTTCGGCGTCGATGAACGTGGTGTCGGTGCCGCCGGCATCGATGACACCGTTGCCAGCGAGCGCCGTGACGATCCGCCACCGCAGATCGGTGTCGACCAGCAGGCCGGCCAGGTTCACTGCGGCCGGTTCGTTGTCCAGCAGCGTCGACAGCACCGCAATGTGGTTGGGCGCCAACACCGATGTGCACAGCGCGTTCACGAACGCCAGTTGGTGGTCTGAGCCCGGCGATGAGTCGCGGGCCAGGTCCAGCAACGCGTCGCCGAATGCCGGCCAGCCGATCTCCGCTGCCCAAACGGGGTCGGCGTAGGAGTTCAGTGCCGTCTGCGCCTGCAGCAGGAGTCGTTGCGCTACACCGACTTCAGTCTCGGCATGCACACCGCTGATCACCAGGGCGACAAAGTCGCGTGCCTTCATCTCGGCCTCGCGGGTCATCTCCCAGGCGGCCGACCAAGCCAGTGTGCGGGGGAGTGGATCAGCGAAATCGGCGATGCGGCTCAACACGGTTTGCAGCGACACCGGGTCCAGTCGCAGCGAGCAGTACGTCAGGTCGTCGTCGTTGACCAAGATGAACTTGCCGCGCGGAACCCCAACCAGGGCAGGCACATCCGTGCGGTCGCCCTCGACGTCCAGCTCCTCGCGGTGTACCCGGACCAGCTTGCCCGTGACCGGATCGTTGTCGTACACGCCGACGGCCAGGCGGTGCACCCGGGTCTCGCCGGCGCCGGGCGCGGCACCGGACTGCGTGACGCCGAACCGACTGAATTTCCCGTCACCATCGACCTCGAAATCGGCGCGCAGCGTGTTCAAGCCGGTGGTCTTGAGCCACTGCTGGCCCCAACCGGAAAGATCGCGTCCGGACGACTTCTCCAGCGCGCCAAGCAGATCCCCGAATGTGGCGTTGTCGTAGGCATGGTCGCGGAAGTAGTCGCGCAGCCCGGACAGGAACGCCTCCAATCCCACGTAAGCCACCAGTTGCTTGAGCACGCTGGCGCCCTTGGCGTAGGTGATGCCGTCGAAGTTCACCTCCACGGCGGCCAGGTCGGGGATGTCGGCGGCCACCGGATGGGTGGACGGCAACTGGTCTTGCCGGTAGGCCCAGGACTTCTCGACGTTGGCGAAGGTGGTCCATGCCTGCTTGTACTCGGTGGCCTCGGCCTGGCACAGCACCGAGGCGAAGGTGGCGAAAGACTCGTTGAGCCACAGGTCATCCCACCAGCGCATGGTCACCAGGTCGCCGAACCACATGTGGGCCATCTCGTGCAGCACGGTCTCGGCGCGCCGCTCGTACGAGTACCGGGTGACCTTGGACCGGAAGACGTAGTCCTCCAGGAACGTCACCGCGCCGGCATTCTCCATAGCCCCGGCGTTGAACTCCGGCACGAACAGCTGGTCGTACTTGCCGAAGGCGTACGGAATGCCAAAGTTCTTGTGGTAGAAGGAAAATCCCTGTTTGGTTTCGGTGAACAGCCGATCGGCATCCATGTACTGGGCCAGCGATGCCCGGCAGAAGATGCCCAGCGGGATGTCGCCGTGGTCGTCGGAATACACGTCGTCCCAACGCGAATACGGGCCGGCGATCAACGCCGCCAGGTAGGTGCTCATCTTCGGCGTGGTGACGAAGGTGTGCTTGCCCTGGTCGGCGCCTGATGTCGCCGCCGTAGCGGCTCCGGCGGTCACCGTGGCCCCGTTGGAGATCACCTGCCAGTGCGCCGGCGCGATGACTTCGACGTCGAAGGTGGCCTTCAGGTCGGGCTGATCGAAGCAGGCGAACATCCGCTTGGCGTCGGCGGTCTCGAACTGCGAGTACAGGTACACCTCGCCGTCGACCGGGTCGACGAAGCGGTGCAGGCCTTCGCCGGTGTTGGAGTACAGGCAGTCGGCGTCGACCTCGAGCACGTTCTGTGCGGCCAGGCCGATCAGCGAAACGCCGGTTGCTTCGTCGTAGCCGGACACGTCGATCGGCCGCCCGTTGAGGGTGGCGCTGCGGACGGTGTCGGCCGCGATGTCGATGTAGGTATCGGCCCCGGCCAGCGCACTGAACGTCACCGTGGTGATGGACCTGAAGGTGCGTTCACCGGGCTTGCCGCTGCCGTCGGTGAGGTCGAGCGAGACGTGGTAATTGTCGACGGTGACCAGAGCTGCGCGCTCGATGGCCTGATCGCGAGTGAGATTGGGAAGTGCCACGTGACCAACTTAGGCGACAACTCATGGCACCAACCGGGAACACAGGCCGCGCGCGCATAGTTGTTGCCAACAGTTCTGTGCCCAGACCGAACAGCCCGACCGAAGAGGATGAGAAATGCCTGACGCAGCCTACGAAAAAGCCATCGCAGGATTCTGGTTCGACCCGCTGTGCCCGTGGGCCTGGATCAGCTCACGCTGGATTCTGGAAGTCCAGAAGGTTCGTGACATCGACGTGCAGTTCCACGTGATGAGCCTGGCCGTGCTCAACGAGGGGCGGGACCTGCCTGAGCACTATCAGGAACTGATGAAGAGCGCCTGGGGCCCGGTGCGGGTTGCCATCGCCGCCGAGCAGGCCAACGGTGAGCAGATCCTGGCGCCGCTGTACACCGCCTTTGGTACCCGGATTCACAACCAGGGCAACAAAGACCTGTCCGAGGTGATCCCGCAGGCGCTGGAGGAGGTCGGACTACCGGCCGAACTCGCCGAGGCTGCCACCACCGAGCACTATGACGAAGCACTGCGCAAAAGTCATCACGCCGGAATGGACGCCGTCGGGCCGGATGTTGGCACCCCGACCATTCATGTCAACGGTGTGGCGTTCTTCGGTCCAGTACTGTCCCGCATTCCGCGCGGCGAAGAGGCCGGCAAATTGTGGGACGCGTCGGTGACCTTCGCGTCGTATCCGCACTTCTGGGAGCTCAAACGGTCCCGTAGTGAGTCGCCATCGTTTGATTGAGCGTTTCCGCTCGCGTACCCGCGTCGCGCAGACCACGGTAAGCGCATGACATTGGCTTACTCGTGACCGCGGCCGAGTCCACCACCGAGGGGACATACGGCGATCGCATCGTGGCTGTCGAGCCCGGTGGCAACGAATTCATCGCTGAAGAGGACCGCCACGACAAGCCGATCCACCTGCTGTGTTTTCCGATGACGCGGGCTGGGAGGACGCACCCTGGGAACCCGGCGCGCTGACGGTAAACATCGGTGATCTGCTGGAGTACTGGAGTGGTCGGCGTTGGCCGTCGGGCCGGCACCAGGTGCTGCCGCCGCAACCGCATGCGCCCGAGGAGGATTTGGTGTCGCTGATCTACTTCTACGAAGCCAACCACGACGCAGTGGTGACCCCGTTGGAGCCCCCGTTGGGGAAGATGGCAGGGTTAGCACCGGTGACGTCGTCGGCGTTCATCAAAGAACGCCTGGACGCGATCACGGTGGCCTGACAACCTCACCATGAAGCGACTGGTTTGCAGATGGCCCGCCGGGGGTGCGGGCTTGAGTAGGATGCGCTGATGCCGCTGGAGAACGGCGCAATCTTCGCCGGGTATACCGTGCGTCGGTTGCTTGGATCAGGGGGGATGGGCGACGTTTATCTCGTCGACCATCCTCGGCTGCCTCGTCTCGATGCCATGAAGGTGCTCAAGGAAAGCGCCACTGCCAACGAAGAGTTCCGTACCCGTTTCGAACGTGAAGCCAACATTGCTGCGGGGTTGTGGCATCCGCACATCGTGGGCTTGCACGACCGTGGTGAGTTCGAGGGTCGGCTGTGGATCACCATGGACTACGTCGACGGCACCGACGCGGCGCAACTTCTCAAGAAGCAGTACCCGAATGGCATGCCGCTGGAGCTGGTAGCCGCGATCGTCAAGGCCGTCGGCTCTGCGCTGGACTACGCACATCAGCGCGGACTGCTACACCGAGATATCAAGCCCGCCAATATTCTGCTCAGTGATGTCGATGGCGATGATCGTCGAATCCTGTTGAGCGACTTCGGTATTGCCCGCCAGATGGGTGAGGTGACCGGGCTGACGTCAGCGAATCTGGCGATCGGCACGGTGTCGTACTCGGCTCCCGAACAGTTGATGGGTGGTGAGGTCGATGGGCGCGCTGACCAATACGCTCTCGCCGCGACTGCCTACCGCCTGCTGACCGGTCAGACGCCGTACCAGGACACCAACCAGGTTGCGGTGATCAGCCAGCACCTGAGTGCCCCGCCGCCGCGGCTCAGCGAACTACGGCCCTGGCTGCGTCCGCTGGACGACGTGCTGATCAAGGCGATGGCCAAGACCAGCGACGAACGATTCGACACCTGTAGCCAGTTCGCGCGGGCATTCGGGCGGCAAGCCGAGACGGTGACGGAGTCGCCGATGCCGGCGACCCAGGTGCCCGCGGCCCCGGTGGTGCCGCCGCGTGCCACCCCCGTGGTGCCCCCGGCTCCGGTGATGCCGCCCGCTCGGGTCGTGCCGCCGGCTTCCGTGCCACCACCGGTCCGGCTCCTGCCGCCCGCTCCCGTTGTCCCACCTGCACCGGTGATACCGCCTGCCCGGGTGGTGCCGCCGGTTTCGGTTGTGCCGCCCCGCGAGGTCGCGCCGGCGCCGGATGTTCCGTCGGAACTTGACGAATCGCCGTCCGGGCACATGGTGTCTGGACCGGAGGTGTCAGCGCCGAGCGCGATTAACCCCAAACCTGCTGCGCCAGAGATTGATTCGCCCTCGGAGCCGTCAGCGACGTCGGAACCGTCAGCTCCTTCGGCCCCGTCGACACCTTCGGCACCCAGTTTCCGGCCGGTATCGACACCGCCGGTGCAGCCGCCCAACAGACTGCCTCCGCGCACGGTGCCGCCGGTTCCCGAGCGGGGCTCGCCGACCGTGGTGCTGCCGGCTATCCCCACGGATTCACCGGCAACGCGCTCCGGTTATCCGCATTCAGCGCCGCCTCAGGTCCCATCTCTCGCGCAGTCGAGGCCATTTATGGGGGCGCCAGGACCGGGCGGTACCGACACCGGATCCGCGTACCCGTCGCTGTTCCCCTCGTCCGCCGACTTCGGTCGTCCGGCGAGGGGAACAGCGACGGGTAACAAGGCCCCGATGGTGGCGATCATCGGCGGCGCTGTCGTGGTCGTCGTCGCCGTGGTAGTCGCCGGGATCCTGTTGACCGGCAATGACGACAAATCAACGCCGGGTACCCAGACTTCCGCGTCGGCCAAGCCTTCAGCTTCGCCGACGGCCAATAAAACATCGCCAGTCCTGGTCGGAACGCCCGGCAATTACCAGACGATCGCGACCTACCTCAAGAGCAACAACATCGTCGAGACGCCGGTTCACCGTGGCGATCCAGGGACGCCGGGTGTCATCCTGCCGATGCCTGCCGGTTGGGTCGACGCCGGCAACCAGACCCCGCAGTTCGCTTACCAGTCCATCATTTACACCGGTCCGGCGGCGGGAAATTACCGGCCGAGTGCTACTGCCTTGATATTCCGACTGGGGCCCAATGCCGAGGCCGACAAGATCATCGACTTCGCGGCCGGCGAGCTCTACAACCTCTCGGGATTCAGCCCGACCGATGCTGGTAGCACCACCACATTCGCCGGACATCAGGCGTTCCAGGTGGCTGGTACGTGGAACCTCAACGGGATCGCCAAGATGATCGTTCAGCGCACCGTGATCATCCAGGATCCGACGGGGCTGTACGTCATGCAGATCAACATCGACGGTTTGGCCGACCAGTCCGACATCATCACGCGCATCACCGAGGCGATCGACAGGGACACGAAGATCACCGAAGGTTGATAGCCGAGTGGCGCTGGCCCTCTGCGAGAATGACGCCATGCGCGTATACCTCGGAGCAGACCATGCCGGCTACGAACTGAAGCAGGCTCTGCTGGAACACCTCATCGCGAGCGGTCACGAGGCCGTCGACTGCGGTGCATTCACCTACGACGCCGAAGACGACTACCCGGCGTTCTGCATCGCCGCCGCTCAGCGCACCGTCGAGGACCCGGGCAGCTTGGGCATCGTGATCGGTGGCTCGGGCAATGGCGAGCAGATCGCGGCCAACAAGGTGCCCGGTGTGCGCTGCGCACTGGCGTGGAGCGTGGAGACCGCGCAGCTTGCCCGCGAACACAACAACGCGCAGGTGATGGGCATCGGCGGCCGCATGCACAGCACTGAGGATGCGCTGGCCATCGTGGATGCCTTCCTGGCCGCCGCGTGGTCGGAGGCGCCGCGGCACCAGCGCCGCATCGACATCCTGGCCGAGTACGAGAAGACTCACGTCGCGCCGGCGGTGCCCGGCGTTCCGGCCTGACGCGTGCCGGAGGGGCACACCCTGCACCGGTTGGCCCGCCTGCACCAACAGCGATTCGGGCGGGCGCCGGTAGTCATCAGCAGCCCGCAGGGCCGGTTCGCCGATTCGGCCGCCGCTGTCAGTGGCCGGGTGCTGTGCAAGGCTGATGCCTGGGGCAAGCACTTGTTCCACCATTACGCGGGTGGTTCGGTGGTACACATCCACCTCGGGCTGTACGGCACGTTCACCGAACTGCCGCTGCCGATGCCGGTGCCGGTAGGGCAGGTGCGCATGCGCATGGTCGGTGCCGAGGTCGGTACCGATTTGCGCGGGCCGACCGTTTGTGAGCTGATCGATGAGGCCGGCGTTGACGACGTGGTGGCCCGGTTGGGACCCGATCCGTTGCGCCGCGACGCTGACCCGGCGCGAGCCTGGGCGCGAATCGGCAAGTCCCGCAGGTCAATTGGCTCGCTGCTGATGGATCAGTCGGTGATCGCCGGGATGGGCAACGTGTATCGCAGCGAGTTGCTCTATCGACATCGGATCGACCCGCACCGGCCTGGCGAGCACCTGAGCGAGGCCGAGTTCGCCGAACTGTGGACCGACCTGGTTGCGCTGATGAAAGTTGGCGCGCGGCACGGGAAGATCGTCGTGGTGCGTCGCGAGGACGATCACGGCGCACCGTCCTACGCACCGGATCGGCCGCGTACCTATGTGTACCGGCGCGCGGGGGAGGCCTGCCGGGTATGCGGCAGCACTATCCGCACCGAGGAGATGGAAGGCCGAAACCTGTTCTGGTGCCCCGGTTGTCAGGTGTGACGCTAGAAGTCGAAGCTGCCGCCGTCGAAACCGCCGCCGTCGAAGCCGCCGGAGTCCCAACCGCCACCTGAGTCCCAGCCGTTGTTGTTGTCGTTCCAGCCGACGTCCTGGCCGCTATCGGCGAACTGCGACGAGTCCTGTCCCTGGTCCAGGCCCTGCTGGTAGCCCTGGTCGAACCCGGAGTCGTATCCCGACCCGAAGCCGTTCTCGAAACCCTGTGCGCCGTAACTGACCCCGTGCATGCCGTGGAACAGAGAATCGAACAACAGCGCTGACCCCACACCCCACGCGCCCGCGACCAGGGCGGGCTTCCACCACGGCTCCGAATACCAGCCGGCGGGGACCGGACGCCCCGCCACGCGACCGCCCGGGTAGTAGTTCGGCGTGGTCGACGAAGGTGTCGGCGAAGCCTCGATGTTCCTGCCCTGGAACTGGATCTGACGATCCTCGGTGACCTCACCGGCCGACCGCTGGCCAGTCAGTACCTCCAGCGGCGGGCCGGGGTCGATGCCCATCGCGGTCCGTGCGGCACGCACGTAGTACAGGCCCTCGACGGCGCTTTGCTTGGCCAGTGCGGCCTGCTGGGCAGTGGTGGCCTGGTCGATCTGTGACGACGCAGCCGTATAGCGCTCCGACGCGTCGGCCAGGGCCTGCTTCGACGCGTCATCGGTGCCGGTCAGATTGAACACCTGCCCGCCGAGCATCTCGATGACGCGGCGCGCGTCGGCCTTCGCGTTGGCGAGGCTGGCCGTCTGGGCGGCCTTGTTCTGTCGGCTGTACAGAAAGAAGCCGATGGCCACCAGCACGATCACAACGAGCAGAAACTCCATGCAGAGCAGCCTACCGGCAACCTGGCAATAGAAATGGACGCGATTAGCTGTATCCGCTTGGTTGGGCGATGCACGTCGACGGTGTGATCCCGAACCCGGTGTCGCTATCACAAGTGCGCGCTACCGTGCGACGTGAGTGGACGGCGCGTGCCGCCCGGGAGGCGGGCAGCGATGGATGAACCCGTTTGCCACTTGGGTCAGTGTGGACGTACTGGCGATCACTCCAGGCGAGGAACCGGCGCTCGTCCTGGCCCGTCGACAGCGGGACCCGCACAGAAGCCGCGATAGTGCAGATGGCCGAGATTGCCTAGGCCCGGTCTATGCGGATCAAATTTAGGCCTACCTGCGTGTATGCGTTCGGCAGGGCAGACCACCGTCGCCAGGCGCTTTTAACACTTTCAAAGTCGTATTCGAGTTCGCCCGCCGCGCTCACGAGGTCTACTAGCAGTGTGTAGGTTTGCGTAAATAGTTCCAGATTCCGGTCGATTGTCGAAGGTATCAATAGCGACAGCGTGTCACCGTGACTCCAGGCAGTGCTCGTGGAAATTGCATCCGTGATGCGGTCGGCGACTCTTCGATCACGTCCGGCGCGGCGCTCATGTTCCGTGTATGCGGCGAAAAACTCTGTGAATTGTGGAAGCTTCGGGTAAAAGAAGCGCACTGAGTCGTTCGCATCGATTATCAGTGCTGTTCCACCGGGCCGAGTCAGATGGGCGATGTGATCGAGTGCTGCCGGAATATCGTCAAGGTGCTGAAGCAAAAGGCGCATCAGCACGAAGTCGTACGCACCGTTGTGATCGAATAGACAACCTTCTTGGAATGATACATTGCTTCTGCATGCTGTGCGGTTGGCAATGTCGATAAGCTCGGCTGAGCTATCAATTCCGGTGTAGTGCTTATTTGGGAACCGATCTACGATGCGGTTGAGGTAGTAGCCGTTTCCGGTTCCGATATCAAGCACGGTCCGAGCCTCATGCCACCGGGTTGACGTGTAGTAGAAGCTGAGTTCTTGCGCGATTGTGAAGTCAGTCTGGAGCCGCTGCATCTGGTCCCAGATTCCCTGGATGTCTGTTTTATGGGTGCCGAAGAGGGGGTCGGCTACCGCATTGATTTGTCTAGCCATCATTTGTTCGTTCTCGAGTAGGGCTGCACCCCACGCCGTTACCGACTTCTACGTATACGATCAGCAGGTACATTCGATGTGGTCCGGTTCGATCTCCGTCGATCACTTGAGCGGCCATGCAGGGCAGGAAAGACTTGGAGTTGAATTGAGGATGTGGGTGAGAGCTATTAAATCTTAACGGAACACGAGCTCGGGCAAACCCATAATTCTTAACCACGGTTTCGGTCAGCTCAACCTGCTCCCGTAAGAACTCGTTCCAGTCGTCGCTGTCTACGTAGCGCTCGATCCGTTCCAGTAATTTGTTCAGCGTAAACGGTGTGTCACTCTTGGCTGCGGTCTTGTCCACGTAGTCGTAGAGGCGGCTGAATTCATCGTCAAAGTCAATAACCATTGCCGGGACGTTCGGGTCTTCGAACTCGCCGCGTGCCGTAAATGCGACCTCGACGACTGAAAACGGATAGAATCGAGTAATCGAACTAGATAGCATGGCGCGGAGCTTTTGGGGCGCCGGCGGTTCAAACTTGCTTTCGATTTCTTGAAGAGCTAGTGATAAGTTCTTGATAAGTCCCGAGTCTCTAGCATCGATCACATCCTTCAAAGCGCCGGGCATGTCGGCTTCAAAGCCATCTAGCGCGGGGAAATCTTTGCCCGCGATGGAGTTGATTTGCCCTAAGACATCGTCTTGTGGCCATTCCTGGTAAGCCACTGCGGACTCGTAGATCGGAAGATCATCTCTTGAGTCAACCAGCAGAATCACAGGAGTATCGCTCTCGAGAGCCCGGCGATATCCGAGTTCGTAGGTCACCGTAGGGTTGCGCTCCGACAATAGTGCGATCAGAATATCGGCGCTAGAAATCTTTGATAGTGCGTCCCTGGGGATCTGATCCGTCGAGGTCTTCGCCACCTTCACGTCGTACGCTAGGCGATTTCCGGTTGCGTATCGGCCAGTGGGGACCACCTCGCACTTCTCTTCAATGATGTATTTGAGGCGCCTGAAGTTCAGGATTGATTTCCGGTATTCTGCCCCAGACTTACCGAAAGGCATCGCTACCACTACATTCCGCCTGTTCATCTCCCCGCCTCTTTCGTCAGGTCCGCTGAATCGAATTTGTGGTCAGTCTGAGGCTCGCTCCGTGGCGGCCCGACATCGTCGGTCCCATGGTCCAAGTAGCTATTGGCGGTCCGGGCCATGGTCACTGTCAGATCACGGCGACGGCAACGAACGACGATTTCTTCGCGCGCCAGTACCGATTCGGTGTTCGCCATGGCTCACCTGCCTTCGGTCACGATCGCAGCGCCGGTACTTCTCGAGCGTTGCCTTCTATGATCGAGGAATCACGAGTAGTCGACTACCTGATTCGATGAAGTCCTCTGATTGAGAAGCACGCAATTCCGCAGCGGTCGACTGGGACCATTGGTGTTGGTGTGGTTATTGGTGCGCGGTATATCCAATGTGGTCCAGACGTGCCAGGAGTTCCAACGCTCGCCGGCGGCAGGAGTGGGGCCCGGAGGGGCGAGGCTGCAAGTAGCGCAGGTAGGACTGCTCGCTACTCGTGTTGTTGTCGTAGGTCACCAGGGCGCGACCCGGACGCACCTAGGGACCGCCGCGACGGGTCGATGCGATGGCTTGGCTCATCACGTTTGGAGCGGGCGACGGGAATCGAACCCGCGTAATCAGTTTGGAAGACTGAGGCTCTACCATTGAGCTACGCCCGCGTGCACTGCCGTGCTTCACAGTACTGGCAGAGGGTACCGGGACAAGCGCCGTCAAATCCAATTGATGATCTCGCGTGTCTAGGACGTAGTATCTCGACCGCGGTATTTCGACCGCGATGAGACACGGGGTGTAGCGCAGCTTGGTAGCGCATCCGCTTTGGGAGCGGAAGGCCGCAGGTTCAAATCCTGTCACCCCGACCGGCAACTGACAGCACGACAAGAACATGCAAGGAGTGACGCTGTGAAGAGCACCGTGGAGCACTTGAGCCCCACCCGGGTTCGTATCAATGTGGAGGTGCCCTTCACCGAGCTTCAGCCCGATTTCGATCGCGCCTACAAGGACCTGGCCAAGCAGGTCCGGCTGCCCGGCTTCCGCCCGGGCAAGGCTCCGGCCAAGCTGCTGGAGGCCCGCGTGGGCCGTGGCGCGGTGCTCGAGCAGGTCGTCAACAGCGCCATCCCGGCCCGCTACGGCGAGGCCGTCACCACCCAGGACGTCAAGCCGCTGGGCCAGCCCGAGATCGACATCACCAAGATTGAGGACGGCCAGGAGCTGGTGTTCACCGCTGAGGTGGACGTGCGCCCCGAGATCACGCTTCCGGACCTGTCGGCACTGGCCATCACCGTCGACCCCATCGAGGTTTCCGATGACGAGGTCGACGCCGAACTGCAGAATCTGCGGGCCCGGTTCGGCACCCTCAAGGGCGTCGAGCGCGCCGCAGCCGACGGTGACTTCGTCTCCATCGACCTGTCGGCCACCGTTGACGGCGCTGAGGTTCCGGAGGCCAAGACCGAGGGCCTGTCGCACCAGATCGGCTCCGGTCAGCTGATCGAGGGCCTCGACGCCGCGATCATCGGGCTCAAGGAGGGGGAGAGCACCGAGTTCCCCACCACCCTGGCCGCGGGTGAGCACGCCGGTAAGGACGCCCAGGTGAGCGTCACCGTCAAGTCGGTCAAGGAGCGCGAGCTGCCCGAGCCGGACGACGACTTCGCCCAGCTGGCAAGCGAATTCGACACCATCGACGAGCTCAAGGAGAGCCTGGTCAGCCAGGTTCGCCGGGTCAAGCAAATCGGTCAGGCCGAGCAGATCCGCGACAAGGCCGTCGAGGCGCTGCTGGAGCAGGTCGAGGTCCCGCTGCCCGAGTCCATCGTGCAGGCCACAGTCGACGAGACCGTGCACAACGCCGTCCACGGCCTCGATCACGACGAGGAGAAGCTCGCCGAGCAGCTCAAGGAGCAGGGCAGCAGCCGCGAGGAGTTCGACGCCGACACGCGCACCAATGCCGAGAAGGCCGTCAAGACCCAGCTGCTGATGGACGCCATCGCCGACGAGCTCAAGGTCGAGGTCGGTCAGGGCGACCTGATGGAGCGGGTCATGCTCATGGCCCGCCAGTACGGCATCGAGCCGCAGCAGCTGATCCAGATGTTGTCGCAGAACAACCAGCTGCCGGCCATGTTCGCCGACATCCGTCGCGGCATGACCATCGCAGCGGTAGTGAACGGTGCAAAGGTCACCGACACCGACGGCAACGAGGTCGATACCGCCGAATTCTTCGGCGTGCCGGCCGGCGAAACCGAGGCTGAGGTTACCGACGAGGCTGAGGCTCCGACCGCTGACGAGGCTCCCACCGACGAAGCCAAGGACGAGAAGCCCGCCAAGGCCAAGAAGGCTAAGTCCGCCGAAGTCAAGGATGAGGCCAAGGACGAGAAGCCGGCCAAGGAAAAGAAGGCGAAGAAGGCCGCCAAGGACTAGGGGACGCCCAGGGCGTCGAAGTCTGACCGGCAGATGCCGCAGGTGTCCGGGTGACGCCTGCGGCACCTGTCTCTCAGATCGGTTGTGACGCTCTGAGCGAACGTGGCCGAGTCGGGGACTCCTGGCCGTGCCGCGTTGGTTAGTGTCGTGTGGACGAACTCGAGAAAGCAGGTATCCAGTCGTGACTGACATGCGTTCAAGCGCACCAGGGCTCAACCTCACCGACTCGGTCTATGAGCGTTTGCTTGCCGAGCGCATCATCTTCCTGGGTTCGCAGGTCGACGACGACATCGCCAACCGGCTGTGCGCGCAGATCCTGCTGCTGACGGCCGAGGATCCGACCAAAGACATTCACATGTACATCAACTCGCCCGGCGGTTCGATCAGCGCCGGCATGGCGATCTTCGACACCATGCAACTGTCGGACTGCGACATCGCGACCTACGCCATGGGCATGGCCGCATCGATGGGGGAGTTCCTGCTGGCGGCCGGCGCCAAGGGCAAGCGTCACGCGCTGCCGCACGCCCGGGTCCTGATGCACCAGCCGCTCGGTGGCGTCACCGGCAGCGCGTCGGACATCGCCATCCAGGCCGAGCAGTTCCACGTCATTAAGAAGGAAATGTTCCGGCTGAACGCGGAGTTCACCGGCAAGAGCATCGAGCAGATCGAAGCTGATTCGGACCGCGACCGCTGGTTCACCGCCCAGGAGGCGCTGGAGTACGGCTTCGTCGACCACATCATCACTCGTGCCAACCTCAACGTCGGTAAGGGAGCCTCGAAGTGATCTCCAAGCACCTGAATCCCGAGCTGGCCCCGCAGGCGCGCTACATCCTGCCGCAGTTCACGGAGCGGACGCACACCGGCGAACGCATCGTCGATCCCTACGCCAAGCTGTTCGACGAGCGCATCATCTTCCTGGGTGCCCAGGTGGACGACGTCTCGGCCAACGACGTTATGGCGCAGCTGCTGGTGCTGGAGTCCCAGGACCCGGACCGCGACATCACCATGTACATCAATTCGCCGGGTGGCTCGTTCACATCGTTGATGGCCATCTACGACACCATGCAGTACGTGCGCGCCGATATCCAGACGGTCTGCCTCGGTCAGGCCGCCTCGGCCGCCGCGGTGCTGCTGGCCGCCGGTACCCCCGGTAAGCGGATGGCGCTGCCCAACGCCCGAGTGCTGATCCACCAGCCGTCGCTCGGCGGGGTCATCCAGGGACAGTTCTCGGACCTGGAAATCCAGGCCGCAGAGATCGAGCGCATGCGCACCCTCATGGAGGGAACCCTGGCGCGGCACACCGGCAAGGACGCCGCGACCATCCGCAAGGACACCGACCGCGACAAGATCCTCACCGCGGCCGACGCCAAGGAATACGGGATCATCGACACAGTCCTGGAGTACCGCAAGCTGTCCTCGCAGAAGGCCTGACCTAATTCTTGCCGAGACAGTCGGCTCCACCTCCGGGGGAGCTGGCTGTTTTGGTTCTACAAGAATCCGCCAGATTGTTTGTCGCGTCGTCAACCCCACTTGAGCTGGACGCGAAATGCGGAGGCAGCTTGGGCAGTCACACTGTAGGGTTGGCCGAGGTGAACAGCCCTGATCGGCGAGTCGTCGAACCAGTGTCAATCGGTATCGGAAAGACACGCCAAGGTCACGGTCAGCGCGCCGACGGGTGGCAAGCCACCGGGCGGGCTATGTTCTCCTCCACGCGGATAAATAGCACCGCTGCGATTCGGCCTATCGGTCGCATCACAACGGAGCGAACGGGTAGCGTCGATAGCACAATCGGAGCAACCCTCCAAGCGGTGTAACGACTGACGGCGGACAGGAAAGTAGGGGCCCACCTCATGGCGCGCATCGGAGACGGCGGTGACCTGCTGAAGTGCTCGTTTTGTGGAAAGAGCCAAAAGCAGGTCAAGAAGCTCATCGCTGGGCCTGGTGTCTACATCTGTGATGAGTGCATAGACCTCTGCAACGAGATCATCGAAGAGGAGCTCGCCGACGCCGACGACGTCAAACTCGACGAGCTACCCAAGCCTCAGGAGATCCGGGACTTCCTCGAGGGCTACGTCATCGGTCAAGACAACGCCAAGAAGACGCTGGCCGTTGCGGTCTACAACCATTACAAGCGCATCCAGGCCGGCGAGAAGTCACGGGACTCGCGCTCGGAGCCGGTAGAACTGGCCAAGTCGAACATCCTGATGCTCGGGCCGACCGGCTGCGGCAAGACCTATCTGGCGCAGACCCTGGCCAAGATGCTCAATGTCCCGTTCGCGATCGCTGATGCGACGGCACTTACCGAAGCCGGGTACGTCGGTGAGGATGTCGAGAACATCCTGCTCAAGCTGATTCAGGCAGCCGACTATGACGTCAAGCGCGCCGAGACCGGCATCATCTACATCGACGAGGTCGATAAGATCGCCCGTAAGAGCGAGAACCCGTCGATCACGCGCGACGTCTCCGGTGAAGGCGTGCAGCAGGCGCTGCTGAAAATCCTCGAGGGTACGCAGGCTTCGGTGCCGCCGCAGGGTGGCCGCAAGCACCCGCACCAGGAGTTCATCCAGATCGACACCACCAACGTGCTGTTCATCGTGGCCGGTGCATTCGCCGGGCTGGAGAAGATCGTCTCCGACCGGGTCGGCAAGCGTGGTCTGGGCTTTGGTGCTGAGGTTCATTCCAAGGCCGAGATCGACACCCAGGACCACTTCGCCGAGGTGCTGCCGGAGGACCTGATCAAGTTCGGTCTCATCCCTGAGTTCATCGGTCGCCTGCCGGTCGTCGCCTCGGTGACCAACCTGGACAAGGAATCGTTGGTCTCCATCCTGTCCAAGCCGAAGAACGCGTTGGTCAAGCAGTACGTCCGGCTGTTCGAGATGGACGGCGTGGAGTTGGAGTTCACCGACGACGCCCTCGACGCCATCGCCGAGCAGGCCATCCATCGCGGCACCGGGGCCCGTGGCCTGCGGGCCATCATGGAAGAGGTGCTGCAGCCTGTGATGTTCGACATCCCGAGCCGGGACGACGTCGCCAAGGTGGTCGTCACCAAGGAGACCGTCGAGGACAACGTGCTGCCGACCATCGTGCCGCGCAAGGCGGCGCGGTCCGAGCGTCGCGACAAGAGCGCCTAGATCGTCAGTGAGAATGCCCCCGCTGCGGCGGGGGCATTTTCTTATGTAGGTCGGTCAGCGGCGGGTGAGCGCGAAGATCCGAAGTTCGCGGTCGGTGCGGGTCTGGTACGCGCGGTACATCGGATATACCAGGAAACGTTGCAGCGCATTGCCCCGGTCATCGCCGGTCAGCAGGGTCGCCGTCACCGGGATGTCCTGGCCGACCATCGCCACCGAGGCTTCCGGCGTTGCGACCAGGTTGCTCGACCAAGCGGGATGATACTGTTGGCCAAAGTTGCTGCCCAGCACCAACAATCGGTCGCCGTCGTGCACGTAGCTCAGCACCGTGGTCCGTGGCAGACGCGATTTGCGCCCTGCGCTCGTCAGCAGCAGTTCGGGCATCGAGGTCGGCCCGAATAACGAGAACCGTCCTTTGGTTCGGGCCACGACCCGCCGGTCAAGTGGCACCATCGTTCGGATCACCCGCGAACCGTATGGCGACGCGGCAAACGCGAACACCGGTTTGAACAGTGGGGACAGGCTTTCGCGTCCCCAGTCGCCGCGCGGAAAGGCAGGATCGGTCATGCCTGCATTGTGCTTGGCCGGCCTGCGGGCGGTCGCCGCTATGACCGAACGACCCGATCCGGCCGGGTATAGATGTTCATGGACTCGCCCCGAAGGAAGGCGATCAGTGTGAGCCCGGCCTGCGCGGCCAGGTCGACCGCAAGCGATGACGGTGCCGACACTGCCGCCAGGATCGGGATGCCGGCCATCACCGCCTTCTGCGCGATCTCGAATGACACCCGCCCACTGACCAGAAGCACGGTGCCGGACAACGGGATTCGCCCCTGTTGCAATGCCCAGCCGATCACCTTGTCGACCGCGTTATGACGGCCGATGTCCTCGCGGACCACCAGTGCAGTGCCCGACATGTCGAACAATGCGGCCGCGTGCAGTCCGCCTGTGGTGGCGAAGACCTTCTGTGACTCGCGCAGTCGCCCCGGTAACCGGTACAGCGTCTGTTCACTGATCACCGTCGGGTCGTCGCCGGGGGAGTGCCGGCTGGTCAGCCGCACCGCGTCCAGTGAGGCCTTGCCGCACACCCCGCACGAAGAACTGGTGTAGAAGTTGCGCGCTACGCCCAATTCGGGGAGCGCGATCCCGGCCGCCAGCGTCACATCCAGCACGTTGTAGGAGTTGCCGCCGTCGCCGTCCGAGTCATCGGGGTTCGATGTCGCGTCTCGGCAGTACCGGGCCATTGTCACGTCGTCGCGGCCGGTGATCAGGCCCTCGGTGAGCAGAAACCCTTGCGCCAGTTCAACATCAGCACCGGGTGTGCGCATGGTGACGGTGACCGCGGTGCCGTTGACGCGGATTTCCAGCGGCTCCTCGACAACCAGGGTCTCCGGTCGTGCGACCGAGCCGGCCGAGCTCAGTCGACTGGCGGGACGTCGTGCGGTCACTCGGCCCATGGCTCAAGCCTAATCACGATGGCCTTCGACGCCGGGGTATTGGACCGATCGGCGGTGTGGTCCAGTGGGATCAGCGGATTGGTCTCCGGGTAGTAGCCGGCGGCATTGCCGACCGGTGTCGAATACGGCACCACCAGAAAGTCTTTCGCGCGGCGCTCCTGGCCGTTGAACTCCGACACCAGGTCGACGCGTGCACCTTCGTGCAGACCTAGCGTTCGGATGTCGTCCGAGTTGACGAACACCACCCGCCGTCCGCCTTTGACGCCGCGGTAGCGGTCGTCGAGGCCGTAGATGGTGGTGTTGTACTGATCGTGGCTGCGCAGCGTCTGCAGCACCAGCCGCCCTGGCGGCACCGGCACCCACTCCAGTGCCTGCACCGAGAAGTTGGCTTTGCCGGTGTGCGTGGGGAATTCGCGGGAGTCCCGAGGCGGGTGGGGTAACTGGAAGCCGTCGGGCGAGCGGACTCGGCGGTTGTAGTCGTCGCAGCCCGGTACCACTTCGCCAATGGCGTCGCGGATGCGGTCGTAGTCGGCGATGAACGCGTCCCATTCCACCGGATGGTCGGGGCCCAGTACGGCGCGCGCCAATTGGCACACGATCGCGACCTCACTGCGCACACAGTCGCTCGGTGGTCGCAAGCTGCCGCGCGACAGATGCACCATGGACATCGAATCCTCAACGGAGACCAGCTGTTTACCGCTGGATTGGATGTCCTTGTCGGTGCGGCCCAGGGTGGGCAGGATCAATGCGGTACGGCCGTGCACCAGGTGGCTGCGGTTGAGCTTCGTCGAAATCTGCACCGTCAGAGCACAATTGCGCAGTGCGGCCTCGGTGACATCGGTGTCCGGGGTGGCCGAGGCGAAGTTGCCGCCCATCCCGATGAACACGCTGGCCTGCCCGTCGCGCATCGCCCGGATGCCGTCGACGGTGTCCAGGCCGTGCCGGCGTGGGCTGGTGATGCCGAATCGCGAATCCAGTCCGGCCAGGAACGATTCGGGCATCTTCTCCCAGATGCCCATGGTGCGGTCACCCTGCACGTTGGAATGTCCGCGCACGGGGCAGACTCCGGCGCCTGGCTTGCCGATCATGCCGCGCATCAGCAGCAGGTTGGTGGCCTCGCCGATGGTGGCGACGGCGTGCCGGTGTTGGGTCAGTCCCATCGCCCAGCAGATGACGATGCGCTGCGACGTGGCCAGTAGGTCCGAAACTCGTCGCAGCTGTTCTTGGCCTATTCCGGTGGCTTCGGCCACGGTGTCCAGTTCGATTGTCCGCGTGCGTCTTTGGTAGTCATCGAATCCGGCGCAGTGCGCTTCAATGAATTCGTGGTCCAGTACCGTGCCCGGGGCTGCGTCGTCGGCTTCAAGGAGTAGGCGGCCCAGGCCGGCGAACAGCGCCATGTCGCCGCCGATCCGAATCTGCACGAACTCGTCGGCAATGGGCACGCCGTGGCCGACGACACCGTGCACCTTCTGCGGGTCCTTGAACCGCATCAGCCCGGCCTCGGGCAGCGGATTGACTGCAATGATCTTGGCGCCGTTGGCTTTTGCTTTCTCCAGCACCGACAGCATGCGCGGGTGGTTGGTGCCCGGGTTCTGTCCGGCGACCACGATGCAGTCGGCGTGTACGAGGTCGTCGACGGTGACCGAGCCCTTGCCGATACCGATCGCATCGACCAGTGCGGTGCCTGATGATTCGTGGCACATGTTCGAGCAGTCGGGCAGGTTGTTGGTGCCGAAGCTACGCACCAGCAGCTGGTACAGGAACGCGGCCTCATTGCTGGTGCGGCCCGAGGTGTAGAACAGCGCCCGGTCGGGGGAGTCCAGCGCCCTGAGCTCATCGGCGATCAGCCGGTAGGCGTCATCCCAGTCGATCGGGCGATAGTGCGTGTCACCGGGCGCCAGCGCCATCGGATGGGTCAGTCGACCCTGCTGGGACAGCCAGTATTCGGGCTGCGCGGACAGTTCGGCGACTGAATGGCGGGCGAAGAACTCGGGTGTGACGCGTCGGCGGGTCGCCTCCTCAGCGACCGCTTTGGCACCGTTTTCGCAGAACTCGGCCAGCTTGCGTCCGCCGTGTTCCTCGGGCCAGGCGCACCCGGGGCAATCGAAGCCGTGCCGCTGATTCAGCCTGCTCAGGGTGGCGGCGGTGCGCACTGGTCCCATCTGCTGGACTCCGCGCTGCAGGGCGACGACGACGGCCTTGACCCCGGCCACCTCGTGCTCGGCTCCAGTGCTGACGACCGCATGCTCGTCGTAACTGGCGTCCACATCCGCCCCGGTAGGGAGCCGGCCACCTTCGTCGCGTGCCATGGTGTCGATACTGCCCGCCGCGGTCCGATCGCAGTCACCGGGCGCTTGTCGGCCCGTGAACTTCACCGGACATACACGTTGTCGCAGTGTCGCCGCCCGTGCACAGCGCTCTTATCTCTGGACAATGGAGTCATGGACATCGGTACGGATAACGGCAGCCAGTCAGCGGGCCGCCGCACCTGGCCCGACCCGCTGGCGCTGTCGTTCCAAGCGCACCGGCAGCTGATGCTGCTGCGTCTGCGCTGGCACGGACGCCGACTGGACACCCGTCCAGACGGGCAGTCGGACTGACGCCTAATTGGATTGCGCCACCTGGCTTTTCCGGTCGGCCCAGTGGCCCAGAAATGGTCGATCGGGGAGTGGGGCACGGGCTACTGATCAGTAACCGGAATTCTTAGGAGAATCGCGTTCTCGTTACGTGACGAAGACCACATATTTGACGCGCGTCACGGAATTCCGATGCCCTGACCAGGGCATTCACCGGTTGGAAACTTGCCCGTCACCGGCATGCCGCACCAAGCCCAACCTAAGAGAAGTGCAATAATCGGTACTAGTAGTGACATCAAAATTTTGACGACCCCGGGCTGGCGGGCGTGGACACCGTGAAGCGGCGACCGCAGACCAGTGCGACGGGCCGTGAAACAGAGTGTGAAAGGCGGGCGTCGTGGGTCTCGACGGCACCGACAACGGCACCGACGCCGGGACTGGCACAGCCCCGCGGCAGAAGCTTGAGAAGGTCGTCATCCGGTTCGCGGGTGACTCCGGTGACGGTATGCAGCTGACGGGTGACCGGTTCACCTCCGAAGCCGCCCTGTTCGGCAACGACCTTGCCACCCAACCGAACTACCCGGCCGAGATCCGCGCACCACAGGGCACCTTGCCGGGTGTGTCGTCGTTCCAGATTCAGATCGCCGACTACGACATCCTCACCGCCGGCGACCGTCCGGATGTGCTGGTGGCCATGAACCCGGCCGCGCTCAAGGCCAACGTTGCTGACCTCCCGCGCGGCGGCCTGATCATCGCCAACTCTGACGAGTTCACCAAGCGCAACCTGGCCAAGGTCGGATACGACGCCAACCCGCTGGAGACCGACGAGCTGTCCGAGTACGTGGTGACGCCGGTGGCGATGACCACCCTGACGCTGACCGCGGTCGAGGCCATCGGCGCGACCAAGAAGGACGGGCAGCGCGCCAAGAACATGTTCGCGCTGGGCCTGTTGTCCTGGATGTACGGCCGCGAACTGGAGCACAGCGAGGCCTTCATTCGGGAGAAGTTCGCCCGTAAGCCCGAGATCGCCGAGGCCAACGTGCTGGCGCTCAAGGCCGGCTGGAACTACGGCGAGACCACCGAGGCGTTCGGTACCACCTACGAGGTGTCGCCGGCCAAGTTGCGTTCGGGCGAGTACCGCCAGATTTCCGGTAACACGGCCTTGGCCTACGGCCTCGTGACCGCAGGGCAACTCGGTGACGTCCAGGTTGTGCTGGGTACCTACCCCATCACCCCGGCGTCGGACATCCTGCACGAGCTGTCCAAGCACAAGAACTTCAACGTCCTGACCTTCCAGGCTGAGGACGAGATCGCCGGCATCGGTGCGGCCATCGGCGCGTCCTACGGTGGTGCGCTGGGTGTCACCAGCACGTCGGGCCCCGGTATCTCGCTGAAGTCCGAGGCCATCGGCCTGGCCGTGATGACCGAGCTGCCGCTGGTCGTCATCGACGTACAGCGCGGCGGGCCGTCGACCGGCCTGCCCACGAAGACCGAGCAGGCCGACCTGCTTCAGGCCCTCTACGGCCGCAACGGCGAGTCCCCGGTCGCGGTCCTGGCGCCGTGCTCTCCGTCGGATTGCTTCGACATCGCCGTCGAGGCAGCTCGCATCGCCATCGGCTACCACACCCCGGTGATCATCCTGTCCGATGGCGCAATCGCCAACGGCTCTGAGCCGTGGCGGATTCCGGATATCTCCAGCTATCCGGCCATCGAGCACACGTTCGCCAAGTCCGGTGAGCCTTTCCAGCCGTACGCCCGTGACCCCGAGACGCTGGCCCGCCAGTTCGCCGTGCCCGGCACGCCGGGTCTGGAGCACCGCATCGGTGGCCTGGAGGCGGCGAACGGTTCGGGCAACATCTCCTACGAGCCCAAGAACCACGATCTGATGGTGCGGTTGCGCCAGCTCAAGATCGACGGCATCTCGGTCCCGGACCTCGAGGTCGATGATCCCACCGGTGACGCGGATCTGCTGATGCTCGGTTGGGGCAGCTCATATGGTCCCATCGGCGAGGCCTGCCGGCGCGCGCGGCGCAAGGGCATCAAGGTCGCGCACGCCCAGTTGCGGCACCTCAACCCGTTCCCGGCCAACCTCGAAGCGGTGCTGCGCAAGTACCCGAAGGTCGTGGTGCCGGAGATGAACCTCGGTCAGCTGGCGTTGCTGCTGCGCGGCAAGTTCATGGTCGACGTGCAGTCGGTGACCAAGGTGGAAGGCATGGCGTTCCTGGCCGATGAGGTCGAGGAAATCATCGACAGCGCGCTCGACGGATCGTTGAGCGACAAGGAAACTGACAAGGCGAAGTTCGCGCGGCTGGCTGCGGCCACCGTGGAAGGTGTGGGAGCCAACGCATGACTGACCTGATCGGTGCTGATCTGGGCCTGACCGAAGCCCTCAGCAAGACGGCTTTGGTTCCGACCACGGACCAGCCGCAGAAGGGTAAGGACTTCACCAGCGACCAGGAGGTGCGCTGGTGCCCCGGTTGCGGTGACTACGTCATCCTCAACACCATCCGTAACTTCCTGCCGGAGCTGGGCCTGCGCCGCGAGAACATCGCGTTCGTCAGTGGCATCGGTTGCTCCAGCCGGTTCCCGTACTACTTGGAGACCTACGGTTTCCACTCCATCCACGGCCGCGCGCCGACCATCGCGACCGGCCTCGCGCTGGCCCGTCCGGACCTGTCGGTGTGGGTCGTCACCGGTGACGGCGACTCGCTGTCAATCGGTGGCAATCACCTGATTCACGCGCTGCGCCGCAACGTCAACATCACGATCCTGCTGTTCAACAACCGGATCTACGGTCTGACCAAGGGCCAGTACTCGCCGACCTCCGAGGTTGGCAAGGTCACCAAGTCGACCCCGATGGGCTCGCTGGACTACCCGTTCAACCCGGTGTCGCTGGCGCTGGGTGCCGAGGCCACGTTCGTCGGCCGGGCTCTGGACTCCGATCGCGCCGGTCTGACCGAGGTGCTGCGCGCCGCCGCGGCGCACCGCGGTGCCGCTCTCGTCGAGATCATGCAGGACTGCCCGATCTTCAACGACGGTTCCTTCGATGCGCTGCGCAAGGAAGGTGCCGAGGACCGGCTCATCCACGTTTCCGATGGTGAGCCCATCACCTTCGGCGCTGACGGCGGGTACTGCGTGGTCAAGTCCGGGTTTGGGCTGGAGGTCGCCAAGACTGCCGACGTCTCCGCCGACCAGATCGTGGTGCACAACGCGCACTCCGATGACCCGGCGTACGCCTTCGCGCTGTCGCGGCTGTCCGAGCAGAACCTCGATCACATGGTGACCGGTATCTTCCGTCAGGTCGCCAAGCCCACCTATGACGACCAGGCGCGTCAGCAGATCACCTCGGCGCGCGAATCCAAGGCGCATGACACCGCCGCTCTGCAATCCTTGCTGCGTGGCAAGGACACCTGGACTGTCGACTAGTTCCGACGCATTGACCGAAGACGCCCCGCTGGCCGCAATTGTCTTGGCCGGCGGGGCTTCTCGTCGTATGGGGCGGGACAAGGCTGTCGTACGGTTCCGCGGATCCTCGGGGGAGACCACGTTTGTCGAGCACGTGGTGTCGACCGTGCGCAGTCGATGTGCGCCGGTGTTCGTGATGGCTGCGCCGGGGCAGGCGTTGCCCGCACTGGACGCCGAGGTGCTGCGCGACGAGGTGCGCGGAGTGGGCCCATTACTGGCGACTGCGCGTGGGCTGCGCGCCGCCGCGGCGGCAGGACGCGCCTGGGCGTTCGTTTGCGCAGTGGACATGCCGTACTTGAGCGCCGATCTGATCGATGCGCTGGTTCGATCTGCAGCCGGGTGCGGTGCTGATGTCGTGTTGCCCTGGGATGGCCGTGATCACTACCTGGCCGGCATCTACCGGACCGCGCTTGCAGCGCGTGCCGACGAGTTGGTGGCAGCCGGACGACGCAGCATGAGGTCGCTGGTCGAGACTGCCGACACGCAGCGCGTGGTGCTGGAGCCGCAGCTGGCGCTGCGCAACGTGAACACCCCGTTTGATCTGGCTTGAGCAGATCTAGCAAATTCTTCGGCTCATTGATTCGCGGCTCAATTAGGCCGAAAACACGTAATTCGCATTCTTTGTGACTGGTGTGGCGTGTGGTCGACGACCAAATGCCGCCAGAAATTGGGTGCGGACTGACTGCGCCTACTTTTGGGAAATTTGAAATATGTTGTGGCGCAACATATTTGAATAGAGATAAGGGAATTATGCCTGCATGGACGGTCAGCGAGGCGCCGGCTCGCTATGTGGTTATTTAGCGGGTCGGGACGCAATTCCCGTCGCTCGGATTTGCCGGGTTGAGACCATCTTGTGATTGTGCTGAACGGGGCCTTGTAACGCGGTTGTTGACGTCGACACGCCGGTTCTGACCTGCGCCTGGTCCGAAAATATAGTCATGATCTGCGACAATTGTGACAGCTGTGAATGCAATATTGTGCGCCAGACCACAATTTCATAGTGACGTCGGTCACAAAATTTGTGGCCGAACTATTGGGCAAGTGCCCCGGTGTTTACCCTGTGACCTGCTTTTATTCATCAAAATTTCGGTCGTAACCATCTTGTTATCTGACCGCAACAGATTCGACATAGCACTTCGGGTTCTTGCTACGGTCGTCGTACTGCTCCACAAGAGCAAACAATTGCAAAACCATGAACCTGCGTGTGAGCGGGGTTGCGGTGGGACCTAGGCAGACTGCCTCTCGTCCATTTGGTCCGTCTGGCCTCACGCCAGCGTGACGTAAAGCTTCCCCGCTGTCGTGCCCGACAGAGACGGCACGATCCAGTTCCCCTTTCGTCTGCTCGGCAGACAGAAGTTTCGCGCCGCCTATGTGCGGGCGTGGGTGGCGCGCGCTCGGCGAGAGGAATCACGTGAAGAACATCCGCAAGACGTTTGGGCTGGCCGCCGTTGCTGGGGCGCTCGTTGCAGCGCCGATGGCCATCGGGGCCGGTACCGCTAATGCGGACAGCCACAACTGGGATGCAGTTGCGGCTTGTGAATCGGGTGGCAACTGGGCCATTAACACCGGCAACGGTTACTACGGTGGCCTGCAGTTCACCCTGAGCACCTGGCGGGCCAACGGCGGCTCAGGCATGCCGCACCAGGCCAGCAAGTCGGAGCAGATCCGGGTCGCCGAGAACATTGCGCACAGCCAGGGCATGGGCGCATGGCCCGTGTGTGGCGGCCGCGGCTAGATCACGCCTTCAGGCGCTGACAAGCCCCAAAAACGACGCAACGGTGTCGGACCTTACGGTCCGGCACCGTTCGTCGTTACCGGATCAGAGTGTCGGCGGCCGGAAGGCGCTACTGGCGGCGATGACAGCCATCTGCTGCATCAGCAGCTTCTCCGGGATCAGTGTGGTCGCATGAGAGGCGAGCACGCTCAGAACGTTCGGCTGCAGGTTTACGGCCCGGCCGATCAACTCGGCCTGACGCGCCACCCTGCGTACCCGTGAGCGCCGCAGCGCGACGAACTCCGAGAACGCCCGGGGCAGGTTGGCGTCTGCGGCGACGCACCGCGCCAGGATCGCGGCGTCCTCGAGGCCCTGGCAACCGCCCTGACCCAGATGCGGGCGCATCGGGTGCGCGGCATCCCCCGACCAGCACGATCGGCCCGCGCGACCAGGTCCGGGCCAGAACGCGGTCCTCGATGTCATTGCGCAGCACCGCCTCGGGCTGGGTCGCGGCGAGCAGATCGGGGATCGGATCGGCCCAGGATGCGAACTTGCGCTGTACATAGACCAGCTCGCCCTGTGGAGCTCGGCCGTCAGCCGGGCAGACATCGGTGGCGAACCAGTACGTCTTATCGGGACCCAGTTGCACATGTCCGAACGACACTGCCGGTCCCAGCGTTTCTCCGGCCAACTCGGCAGGCAGGGCGCGCTCGGCAATGCCGCGCCAGGCTGTGTACCCCGCGTACTTGCGGGGCAATGCACCGTTGAGGTGGTGAGCCACCGTGGACCCGATGCCATCGGCACCGATCGCGGCCGCTGCATCGCAGACGTCGCCGTCGGAGAATCGGACCCGCACCCCGTCGCTGGTCATGGTCAACTCGCTGACCATGGCGCCTGACCTGATGGTGCCCGGGATCAGGGCAGAAGCCAGCAGGTTGGTCAGCGTCGCCCTGGTGATCACCAGCGCGGGCTCACCCAGGGCGTTGACAATCCGATTGCCCGCCGGCCGACGCAGCCACGTGCCATCGCGCCAGCGCACCGCACCGGCGGTAACTTGCCCACCGGCCACCCGGGCCGCGTCGCCGAGCCCCAGTTCATCGAGTGCGGCCAGCGCATTGGGCCAGATGCTGATACCGGCGCCTTCGGCGCTCACCGGCGAGTCCGCAGTGCCGGGTCTGGCTTCGACAACCGTGACCTGACATCCGATCTGCTGCAGCCCGACCGCGGTAGCCAAGCCGGCGATGCCTGCACCGACTACAAGGGGCGTTCCGTCACGTGATGACCCTAACGTCGACCGATGCTCTGTCGGTCCGCCGGTCATGTGCTACCAACGGGACATGGCCGGAACTTTATTCCACGACCTGGACGCCTACTTCGCATTGCCTCGGGTGTCCGGGCTTGCAGTGTCGCCCGACGGCACCCGCGTAGTCACGATGATCAGCGAGCTGAACAGCAAAGGCACCGAATACGTCACCGCTGCTTGGGAACTCGATCCGAACGGCGTGCGGTCGGCTCGACGGCTGACCCGCGGGGCCAGGGGGGAGTCCAAGCCGGCCTTTACCGTGGCCGGTGATCTTCTGTTCGTGGCGTCCCGTGCTACGGACGGCGAAGATGAACCACCCGCTGCGCTGTGGTCGCTACCGTCGGATGGTGGTGAAGCACAACAGCTTTTGAGCCTCCCGGGTGGGGTCAGCGAGGTGCATCCGGCTAGCGGAGCCGACGTCGTGTTGGTGACCGCACCGATGCTCCCGTCGGCGGGCACCACCGATGACGACAAGCGATTGCGCTCGTTGCGCAAGGACCACGCCATCTCGGCAATCCTGCACACTGGCTATCCGGTTCGCTACTGGGACCATGACCTTGGCCCGGACGAACCCCATCTCCTGGCTGTCGGCGACGGCAAGGCCCGTGACGTCACCCCGCAACCCGGCGATGGGCTGCGCGAGGCCGCCGTCGACGTCAGTGCCGACGGAAGCTTCGTGGTTGCCTCTTGGCAGCAGCCTGGTCCGGGCACCTCGCAGCGTGGTGTGCTCGTACGCATCGATGTCGCATCCGGTGAACGAGTCGTCATCGCCGAGGATTCGGCCGCCGACTTTGGCCATCCGGCCATTTCACCTGACGGTACTGCGGTCG
Source organism: Mycobacterium sp. OTB74 (assembly GCF_029892685.1). Classification (GTDB taxonomy): domain Bacteria; phylum Actinomycetota; class Actinomycetes; order Mycobacteriales; family Mycobacteriaceae; genus Mycobacterium. The sequence continues at coordinate 103,097 of NZ_JARXVD010000019.1, forward strand.
CCTTTACCCGGGAAACCCATTCCACGCCGCAGCAGGCACCGCGGATCACCTTGTGCTGCATGAAGTTCGGAGCCGAGCTGACCGAACTTACCGCGGCCTGGGACCGCTGGCCGACCTCGGTGGCTTGGTCGGCCGACGGCGCCACACTGTTGGTCACCGCCGACGACAATGGCCGTGGACCGATTTTCGGCGTCGATCCGAGCACTGGGACGGTAACCCAGCTGACCCGTGATGATTTCAGCTACAGCGACGTGCGGCCTGCCCCCGGTGGTGTGGTGTTCGCCCTTCGCAGCAATTACCTGACCCCGCCACACCCGGTCGGCATTGGCACAGATGGCACTGTCACAGTGCTGCAATGCGTCGAATTCCCAGAAATACCAGGAGAATTGGTCGATCTTACCGCCGATGCGCCGGACGGGGTCCCAGTGCGATCCTGGCTGGCCCTGCCGGCCGGCGACGAACGGGCACCGCTGCTGCTGTGGGTGCACGGAGGCCCATTGGGCAGCTGGAACACCTGGCACTGGCGATGGAACCCATGGTTGCTCGCCGCACAGGGCTACGCGGTGCTGCTTCCGGACCCGGCACTCTCCACCGGCTATGGCCAGGACTTCATCCAACGTGGCTGGGGTGCATGGGGTTTCGCGACCTATACCGACCTGATGGCGGCCGTCGATGCGGCGCTTGAGCATCCCCGCGTCGACACCACCCGGATCGCGGCGATGGGGGGCTCGTTCGGCGGTTACATGGCCAACTGGATCGCCGGGCACACTGACCGCTTTCATGCCATTGTCACCCACGCCAGCCTGTGGGCGCTGGACCAGTTCGGGCCCACCACCGACAGCGCTTACTGGTGGGCTCGGGAGATGAGTTCCGATATGGCCGAACGTAATTCGCCACACCTGCACGTCGAGAACATTAGCACTCCGATGCTGGTGATCCACGGCGACAAGGACTATCGGGTCCCCATCGGGGAAGGCTTACGGCTCTGGTACGACCTGCTGACCCGCTCCGGGTTGCCCGCCGACGGCACCGGTGCCACGGTGCATCGGTACCTGTATTACCCGTCCGAGGGGCACTGGATCGCCGCGCCGGGGCACGCCAAGATTTGGTACCAGGTGGTCATCGCATTTCTGGCTCAACACGTGCTGGGGCAGACGGTCGACCTCCCCGAGACTCTTGGTTAGGTTTGCAATCATGACCGGACCGCAGCGCGAATTTGACATCGTTCTTTACGGAGCAACCGGCTTCGCCGGAGAGCTCACCGCGAAGTATTTGGCCACGACCGCGGGGGCGGCGCGGATTGCCCTGGCCGGGCGATCGGTGGAAAAGCTGAAAGGCGTGCGCGATTCACTGGGGCCGGCCGCAAAGGACTGGGCGCTGATCGAGGCCAACGCATCGGCGCAAGCGACGCTCGATGCCATGGCGGAGCGCACCCAGGTCGTCGTCACCACCGTCGGCCCCTACACCAAGTACGGCTTACCCATGGTCGCGGCGTGCGCGAAAGCGGGAACCGATTACGCCGACCTGACCGGCGAGACCATGTTCGTCCGGGACAGTATCGATCAGTTTCACAAGGAAGCCGTCGACACCGGCGCCCGCATCGTGCACGCCTGTGGATTCGATTCCATCCCTTCGGATCTCACCGCTTACGCACTGTACAAGCGGGCGCAGCAGGACGCGGCAGGCGAACTGACCGACACCGACTTCGTGCTGCGCGGTTTCTCGGCTGGGGTGTCCGGCGGCACCGTCGCGTCGATGTTCGAGTTCATGTCCGCGGCTTCGGCCGATCCCCAGGTGCGGCGTGCCCTGACCGACCCGTACACGCTGAGCACCGACCGCGCCGCTGAGCCCGAGCTGGGTCATCAGTCCGATGCACCATGGCGCCGTGGTCGCGACATCGCGCCAGAACTCGACGGGATCTGGACCGGAGCGTTCGTAATGGGTCCACCCAACGTGCGCATCGTGCGGCGCAGCAACGCCCTGCTGGACTGGGCATATGGCCGACGCTTCCGGTACTCGGAGAACATGAGCCTGGGGTCCTCGCCGATCGCGCCCATCGCCTCCGCCATGGGAACCGCGGCCAACGCAACGATCATGGGCCTGGGCACGCGATTCTTCGACAAGGTGCCCCGCGGCCTGGTGGAGCGTCTTGCCCCGGCTCCGGGCACCGGGCCCAGCGAAAAAGCCCGGGACAACGGCTATTACCGGGTCGAGACGTACACCCGTACCACCACAGGTGCCCGATACCGGGCGATCATGGCACAGCAGGGCGACCCCGGTTACAAGGCCACCTCGTTGCTGCTGGGTGAGTGCGGGCTGGCTTTGGCCTTCGACCGCGACCGACTGTCCGACCAGCGTGGCGTGCTGACCCCGGCCGCGGCAATGGGCGATGTGCTGCTGACTCGACTGCCTGCCGCCGGTGTCACCCTGGAGGTTGAATCGCTGGGCTGAATTCATGCACGGCGCGCGGAACCGCCGTGCATCGGCTCCTTCGCGACTAGTGTCGATAGGGAGGTTTTTCACATCACGGCGACGAAGGTGGACATGCCATGGCTGGTCTCGATGATTTGCTCAATGAGATTCCGACGCAACAGATTGCCAACCAACTTGGTGCGGACGAAGGTGAGGTGAACAGCGCCATCCAGACGCTGGTTCCGCTGTTGGTCGGCGGCCTGCAGCACAACGCGCAGAACCCGGATCATGCCGCCGATATTGAGAACGCCGCCAACAACCAGGCGGCCAGTGGTCTGCTCGACGGCGGGGTCAGCGTCGATCAGGTCAACCAGGAGGACGGGGCCAACGCCATCTCCAAGATTTTCGGCGGCAACAGCACCGATCAGGTGGCTGCGGCTCTGGCGGGCGGCGGAGTAGGCAACAGCGGCCTGATCCAGAAATTGCTGCCCATTCTGGCGCCCATCGTGCTCGCGTACATCGGCAAGCAGCTCGGCGGCGGGCTGGGCCAGGCCCAAGCCCAGCCGCAGGCTCAGGCGCCGGCGCAAGCCGGTGGCGGCGGGCTCGGTGACGTGCTGGGCAACATTCTGGGTGGGGCGCTCGGTGGAGGTGCCGCCGGCGGCAACAACAACCCCCTCGGCAGCATCCTGGGCAACGTGCTGGGCGGCGCGCTCGGCGGCGGTGCGAGTGGCACAGGCAACAATCCGCTCGGCGAGATCCTGGGCGGCCTGCTGGGTGGCCGCAAGTAGCGGCATAGGTGTAACCGACCCCGCGGGCAGTCAATCAAGGGCACTTTCACGACTGCTCGCGGGACTTACCTAGAATTGGCCGGTGACTGCCAGCGATACCCCTGATCCCGCCGCCATGAATTCGGCCGATAGCCTACCCAAGTCGTGGGATCCGAGCGCGGTAGAAGCCGACATGTACCAGGGCTGGGTCGATGCGGGGTACTTCACCGCTGACCCGACCAGCGACAAGCCGCCGTACTCCATCGTGCTGCCGCCGCCGAACGTGACGGGTAGCCTGCACATGGGCCACGCCCTCGACCACACCCTGATGGACGCGTTGACACGGCGCAAGCGCATGCAGGGCTACGAGGTGCTGTGGCTGCCCGGCTTGGACCATGCCGGCATCGCCACCCAGACGGTGGTTGAGAAACAACTCGCCGTCGACGGCAAGACCAAAGAGGACTTCGGCCGCGAACTGTTCGTCGACAAGGTGTGGGACTGGAAGCACGAGTCTGGCGGAACCATCGGCGGCCAGATGCGCCGTCTCGGTGACGGCGTGGACTGGAGCCGTGACAGGTTCACCATGGATGACGGCCTGTCCCGTGCGGTGCGGACCATCTTCAAACGGCTCTTCGACGCCGGTCTGATCTATCAGGCCGAGCGGCTGGTCAACTGGTCGCCGGTGCTGGAGACCGCGATCAGCGATCTCGAGGTCAAATACGAGGACGTCGAGGGCGAGTTGGTCTCGTTCCGCTACGGCTCCATGAACGACGGCGAGCCCCACATCATCGTGGCCACCACGCGCGTCGAGACCATGCTCGGCGACACCGCGATCGCGGTGCATCCCGACGACGACCGTTACCGCCACCTGGTCGGCACGACGCTGCCGCACCCGTTCGTCGACCACGGGATGGTGATCGTCGCCGACACTCACGTCGACCCCGAATTCGGCACGGGCGCCGTCAAAGTCACCCCCGCGCACGACCCGAACGACTTCGAGATCGGCCTGCGTCACAACCTGCCGATGCCGACAATCCTGGACACCAAGGGCCGGATCGCAGACACCGGAACCCAATTCGACGGCATGGACCGGTTCGAGGCCCGGGTCAAAGTCCGCGAGGCACTGGCCGAACAGGGCCGGATCGTGGCCGAGAAGCGTCCGTACCTGCACAGCGTCGGACACTCCGAGCGCAGTGGTGAGTCCATCGAACCACGGCTTTCGCTGCAGTGGTGGGTCAAGGTGGAGTCCCTGGCCAAGGCTGCAGGCGATGCAGTTCGAGGCGGCGACACCGTGATTCACCCGACCAGCCTGGAGCCGCGATGGTTCGCCTGGGTCGACGACATGCACGACTGGTGCATCTCGCGTCAGCTGTGGTGGGGTCACCGCATCCCGATCTGGCACGGACCGAACGGTGAAACCGTCTGCGTCGGCCCGGACGAGGAGCCGCCGGCCGGCTGGCAACAGGACCCCGATGTGCTGGACACCTGGTTCTCGTCGGCGCTGTGGCCGTTCTCGACCATGGGTTGGCCGGACCGTACCCCGGAGCTGGAAAAGTTCTATCCGACAACGGTTCTGGTCACCGGCTACGACATCCTGTTCTTTTGGGTGGCCCGGATGATGATGTTCGGCACCTTCGTCGGTGGCGATGAGACCATCACGCTTGACGGTGCGCGCGAATCGCAGGTGCCGTTTAAAAACGTGTTCCTGCACGGCCTGATTCGCGACGAGTTCGGCCGCAAGATGAGCAAGTCCAAGGGCAACGGCATCGACCCGCTGGACTGGGTGGAGTCCTTCGGCGCCGATGCGCTGCGGTTCACCCTGGCGCGAGGCGCCAGCCCGGGCGGCGACCTGTCCATCGGTGAGGACCATGCCCGGGCGTCCCGCAACTTCGCTACAAAGCTTTTCAACGCAACGCGATTCGCGTTGATGAACGGTGCGGCTCCCGCGGCGCTGCCGGCGTCGGCCGAATTGACCGACGCCGACCGCTGGATACTGGGCCGCCTGGAAGAGGTGCGCGGCGAGGTAGACGCCGCGCTGGACCGTTATGAGTTCAGCCGGTCCTGCGAGGCGCTGTACCACTTCGCTTGGGACGAGTTCTGTGACTGGTACGTCGAACTTGCCAAAGCTCAACTGTTCGAAGGCGGTTCGCGAGGCGAGCACACCAAGGCCGTGCTGGCGGCGGTGCTCGACGCGCTGCTCAAGCTGCTGCATCCGGTGATGCCATTCGTCACCGAGGCGTTGTGGAAGTCCTTGACCGGCGGCGAGTCGGTGGTCATCGCGGATTGGCCGGCACCGTCGGGCATCGAGCTCGATCAGGTTGCCGCGCAACGCATCAACGACATGCAGAAGCTGATCACCGAGGTGCGCCGATTCCGCAGCGACCAGGGCCTCAACGACCGGCAGAAGGTTCCCGCCCGGCTGGTGGGCATCAGTGAAGCCGACCTGGACGCTCAGGTTGCGGCGGTGACCTCGCTGGCCTGGCTCACCGAACCGGCCGACGGCTTCAATCCGTCTGCGGCAGTTGAGGTCCGGCTTTCGCAGGGCACTGTCCTGGTCGAGGTGGACACTTCCGGCACGGTCGACGTGGCCGCCGAAAGGCGTCGCTTGGAGAAGGATCTGGCCGCCGCGCAGAAGGAACTCGCCCAGACCGCAGGTAAATTGGGCAATGAGGCGTTCCTGGCCAAGGCTCCTGACGACGTGGTCGCCAAGATTCGGGGCCGTCAGCAGCTGGCCACCGATGAGGTCGACCGGATCACCGCACGACTGGCGGGCCTGCCGTCCGCATGAGCGCGCCCACGCCCGACGAGATCGCGGAGTTGCTGCAGGTCGAGTACCTGCTGGATCAGCGCTGGCCGGAAACCAAGATCGAGCCCAGCACCGTGCGAATCGTCGCGCTGCTGGAGATGCTCGGGTCGCCGCAGCGTGGCTACCCGAGCATTCATGTGGCCGGTACCAACGGCAAGACTTCGGTGACCCGGATGATCGACGCGCTGCTGACGGCGTTCTCCCGGCGCACGGGCCGAACCACCAGCCCGCACCTGCAGGCTGCCACCGAGCGCATCGCCATCGACGGAAAGCCCATCAGCCCAGCGCAATACGTGGCCACCTACACCGAGATCGAGCCCTTCGTGGAGATCGTCGACCGGCAGTCCGAGGCGGGCGAGCTGGGCAAGCCGGGTCCCAAGATGAGCAAGTTCGAGGTCCTCACCGCCATGGCCTTCGCGGCGTTCGCCGACGCGCCGGTGGACGTAGCGGTCATCGAAACCGGCCTGGGTGGACGTTGGGACGCCACCAATGTGGTCGACGCTCCGGTTGCCGTCATCACCCCGATCGGCTTGGACCACACTGACTTTCTAGGCGAGACCATCGCGGAGATCGCGGGGGAGAAGGCCGGCATCATTGCCCGTCAGGAACCCGATCTGGTGCCGGCCGGCACCGACCCGAGCACTGTTGCGGTGATCGGTCGTCAACCTGCCGAGGCCATGGAAGTACTGATGGCGCAAGCAGTTACCGCGGACGCTGCGGTGGCCCGCGAGGACGCGGAGTTCGCCGTGCGCGGTAGGCAGATCGCGGTCGGGGGACAAGTACTGGAACTGCAGGGCCTGGGTGGGGTGTATACCGACATCTTCCTGCCGCTGCACGGTGAGCATCAGGCGCACAACGCGGTGCTGGCGCTGGCAGCGGTGGAGGCCTTCTTCGGTGCCGGCGCGGACCGGCAGCTCGACGTCGACACTGTGCGGGCCGGCTTTGCGTCGGTGACAAACCCCGGGCGTCTGGAACGGATGCGCAGCGCCCCAACGGTTTTCATCGACGCCGCGCACAACCCGGCCGGCGCTGCGGCGCTCGCCGACGCACTGGAATCCGAGTTCGAGTTCAGGTTCCTCGTCGGCGTCATCTCGGTGATGGCAGACAAGGACGTGGTCGGCATTCTCGCCGCGCTGGAACCGGCATTTGATTTGGTGGTAGTGACGCACAACGGCTCGCCTCGCGCCATGGACATCGAAACTTTGGCATCCCTGGCACAGGATCGCTTTGGCCCGGAACGGGTGATCACGGCCGCCACACTGCCCGACGCGATTGAAGCCGCCACCGCGCTGGTCGAAGAGTCCGGCAATGAATACGGCTCCAGCGATGGCTTATCCGGCGCCGGCATGGTGATCACCGGTTCGGTGGTTACCGCGGGTGCGGCCCGCACCCTGTTCGGAAAGGACCCGGCATGAGCGCCCCCGCGGAGCCAACAGATCCGCAGCCGCCAGACCCCTGGAAGAGCTTCCGCGGCGTGATGGCCGGCACCCTGATCCTGGAAGCCATCGTGGTGCTGCTGGCGCTGCCGGTGGTGTCGGTGTTCCACGGTGGTCTGACACCGCTGAGCAGTGGCTTCCTGATCGGCATGGCGGTCGTACTGATTCTGATGTCCGGGATGCAGGGCCGGTCGTGGGCGCTCGGCGCCAACGTCGGGCTTCAGGTGGTGCTGATCGCTGGGGCCTTGATCGACGTGACCATCGGCATCGTCGGGGTCATTTTCCTGGTGGTCTGGCTGTTGATCCTCTACCTGCGGACCGAGGTCAAGTGCCGCCAGGACCGTGGACTGCTGCCGGGGCAACAACGGGAATCGGACTGACCGGACACGCCGGTTGTGCCACGATCGGGCGGTGATCCTGCGTTGGTTGTGGTCAGTGTCCAGCGTCCTGATGTGCGTGGTGGTCGCGACCATCGGGCCGTCGCCGGGTGTGGTTCGCGCTGATGATTGCGCTGATGTCGAACTGGTCTTCGCCCGTGGCACCGCCGAACCGCCGGGTCTCGGACGCGTCGGTCAGGCACTGGCTGGTGAGCTGGCGCCGCGACTCGGTGGCCGCACCATGACCACCTATGGGGTGAACTATCCGGCCAGCATCAACTTCCTGACCACTGCCGACGGTGCCAACGACGCGACCGCGCACATCGCGGCCACCGCGGCGCAATGCCCGGGCACCAGGATCGTTCTGGGCGGCTTCTCGCAGGGGGCCGCGGTTGTGGCCATGCTCGCCGGCGTCAACCCACTGGGCGACACCGTCGGCAACCTCGGGTCGGCGCCGCCGTTGCCGCCCGATCTGGCCGCTCGGGTCAATGCCGTTGCGGTGTTCGGCGGTCCGTCCGCACGGTTCGGGACCCCGCTCTCAACCACGGGACTGTTCGCCGGACGCACGATCGATCTGTGCGCTGCCGGTGACCCGATCTGCGAACCCGGCGGCCGCAGCCGAGCAGCGCACAACGGATACGAATTCGCCCCGTTCCCCGGCCAGGCAGCCGGTTTCATCGCCGGTTTGGTGTAACTGCTTCGCGATTTGTGCACGAAAACCCGCGCTCAGCGCGGAAAATCGTGCACAAATCGCTGGATTTGGTTACCGGCCGGTACGCTGTCCGCCGTGACTGAGCGGACCCTGGTTTTGATCAAGCCCGACGGCGTCAAGCGACACCTGATCGGCGAAATTATCGGCCGGATCGAGCGCAAGGGCCTGACCCTCGCTGCTCTCGAGCTGAAGAACGTCAGCGTCGAGCTGGCCACCAAGCATTACGCCGAGCACGAGGGCAAGCCCTTCTTCGGTGACCTGCTGGAATTCATCACTTCCGGCCCGGTCGTGGCCGCCATCGTCGAGGGCCCGCGCGCCATTGCCGCGTTTCGGCAGATCGCCGGCGGCACCGACCCGGTTGAGAAGGCCGCCACCGGCACCATCCGCGGTGACCTGGCCCTGGTGACCCAGGACAACCTGGTCCACGGCTCCGATTCGCCCGAGTCTGCGGCCCGCGAAATCGCTCTGTGGTTTCCCGCTAGCTGAGCTACCAATGGGACCCCGTAGCTGAGCTACTGGCGGCACCTCGTCGGAGATTGGCCGACGATGTGGGATACTGGCATACGGGTGACCTGCTTCATACCAGGAGCGGGTACCCGGATGAAGACTTAGACGAGCGCGACCACCCGGATTTTTCCGGGTGCGGCGCCGACCGTCCAGCCATCATTCAGCCAGGCGCCGAGGGCTCCCCGTGGGCCGCTAGGTGCGAGACCATAACAAGCTCGGGAGAAGTTCCCCGGGCCAATAGCGGAAGCCCTCGCGTGGCCGCGTCGTACGACGCGCCCGGGGGCTTGAGGAGAATACGTGGCCGACGATGCCAACTACGAAGCCCAATCCGAAAATGCGAACCGCTTGGCGGAGTTGCCCGACCGGCTGAGGATTTTCTCGCTGGCCCGGATACTCGGGACCACCAACAAGAAAATCACCGAAGCGCTGGCCGGAGTCGACGGCAGACCTCGGAACCCTGCTTCCACGGTGACCCGCGCAGAAGCCGAGCAGGTTCGCGAACTGCTGGGTCTGGGGGCAACCGAAGCCGCCGCAGCGCAGCCTGAAGCGCCAGAGTCGGCGATGGCCGAGGTGGCCGCAGTCGAGGTCGTTGAGGTGGTCGCAGTCGAGGACCCCGCATCTGAAGCTGAGGCAGCTGAAGCCGAGGCACCTGCTGCCGAGACACCCGAAACCGGGCCGCTCGAAGCTGAGGCGCCAGAAGCTCAGGAACCCGAAACTGAGGAGCTCGACGCCGAGGCCGCTGTCGATGGTGACGAGCCCGAATCCCGCCTGATGCTGGAGCCGGCGCCGGTCCAGCGGGTCGCCGCCGAGCCCGCCGACTACCTGCCACTGTTCGTGGCACCACAGCCGGTGACGTTCCAGCCGCGAAATGAAGCCGACGACGAAGCTGACGACGAGGGCGCCGACGAGGCGACCGAGGATGGCGATGACGACAGCGAGCGGCCGGCAAACCGTCGCCGCCGGCGCGGTCGTCGTGGCCGTGGCCGCGGACGCGGGGAACAGAGCCCTGAGGACGCCGCCGAAGCCGACGGAGAGGCTCCGGAGGCAGCCGCTGAGGCAGCCGAGGACGCTGAGGACGAGGCCGAATCTGACGAGGATGCCGGCGACGACGCTACGGGCGAAGGTGGCAACCGTCGGCGCCGTCGCCGTCGTCGGCGCAAGTCCGGAGGTGAAGCCGATGGCGACGCCGGCTCGCCCGATGACCCGCCGAACACCGTCGTGCACGAGCGGGCGCCACGCGCCAAGTCCGACAACAACGAAATCCAGGGGATCAGCGGTTCGACACGGCTCGAGGCCAAGCGTCAGCGCCGTCGTGACGGCCGTGATGCCGGCCGCCGGCGCCCGCCGATCCTGAGCGAGGCTGAATTCCTCGCCCGCCGCGAGGCTGTCGAGCGCGTCATGGTGGTGCGCGACAAGATCCGCACTGAACCGCCGCACGAAGGCGCCCGCTACACCCAGATCGCCGTGCTGGAAGACGGCGTGGTGGTCGAGCACTTCGTCACCTCGGCCGCGTCGGCGAGCTTGGTCGGCAACATCTACCTGGGCATCGTGCAGAACGTGCTGCCGTCGATGGAGGCGGCATTCGTCGACATCGGCCGCGGTCGCAACGGCGTGCTGTACGCCGGTGAGGTCAACTGGGAGGCCGCCGGCCTCGGTGGCGCCAACCGCAAGATCGAGCAGGCTCTCAAGCCCGGCGACTACGTCGTCGTGCAGGTCAGCAAGGACCCGATCGGGCACAAGGGCGCCCGGCTCACCACGCAGGTCTCGCTGGCCGGTCGTTACCTGGTCTACGTGCCGGGAGCCTCGTCGACCGGTATCAGCCGCAAGCTGCCCGACACCGAGCGTCAGCGCCTCAAGGAAATCCTCAAAGAGGTCGTGCCGTCCGATGCCGGCGTGATCATCCGCACCGCCTCCGAAGGTGTCAAGGAAGAGGACATCCGCTCCGACGTCAACCGGCTGCAGGAGCGGTGGACCGAGATCGAGACCACTGCTGCCGAAACCAAGGCCAAGGCCGCGGGTGCCGCGGTGGCGCTGTACGAGGAGCCCGACGTCCTGGTGAAGGTCATCCGCGACCTGTTCAACGAGGACTTCTCCAAGCTGGTGGTCTCCGGTGACGATGCCTGGAACACCATCCACGGCTATGTCAACTCCGTTGCGCCGGAACTGCTTTCGCGTATTTCTCAGTACGAGCCGGTGGGCGGCTCGACCGGACCGGATGTGTTCTCGGTGTACCGCATCGACGAGCAACTGGCCAAGGCCATGGACCGCAAGGTCTGGCTGCCGTCGGGCGGCACCCTGGTGATCGACCGGACCGAGGCCATGACCGTCGTCGACGTCAACACCGGCAAGTTCACCGGGTCGGGCGGCAATCTGGAACAGACCGTCACCCGCAACAACCTGGAGGCGGCCGAGGAGATCGTGCGCCAGCTGCGGCTGCGTGACATCGGCGGCATCGTGGTCATCGACTTCATCGACATGGTGCTGGAGTCCAACCGCGACCTGGTGCTGCGCCGACTGACCGAGGCGCTGGCCAGGGACCGTACCCGTCACCAGGTGTCCGAGGTGACCTCGCTGGGCCTGGTGCAGCTGACCCGCAAACGCCTGGGTACCGGTCTGATCGAGGCGTTCTCGACCACCTGCACCCATTGCGCCGGCCGCGGCATCGTGCTGCACGGCGACCCGGTCGACACCGCCTCGGCTGCGGGTCGCAAGGCCGAACCGAGCGGCGGCAACAACGCCAGCGGTGGCCGACGCAGCAAGCGTGGCAAGAAGGCCACGGCCGCGGTCAAGGCCGAAGAACAGCCGGTCGCGAAGGTGCCGTCGCACCCGGCCGGTGAGCATCCGATGTTCAAGGCGATGGCTGCGGCCAACGGCAAGCACGAGCACGACCACGAGCACGACGACGTCCTGGACGACGACACTCTCGGCGACGATGAATCGGCCGACGACGAGACCCTGGTCTCTGAGGTCGACACCGACGAGGTCGACACAGATCAGGGCGACGAATTCGATGACGAAGACCTCGATGATTCGGATGTCGAAGATGACGAGTCCGACGACGAGGACGACTCCGACGAGGACGAAGACGAGGACGAGGACGAGGACGACGCGGGAGACGAACTCGAAGTCGAACTCGATGAGGACTTCGAGGACGCCGACGAGGACTCAGACGACGACCTCGATGATGAGGACGACGAGGACGATGAGCCTGACGAGGACGATGAGCCTGACGAGGACGATGAGCCTGACGAGGACGATGAGCCTGGTGAGGACGATGAGCCTGGTGAGGACGATGAGCCGGAGGTTCTAGAGCCGGAACCTGTCGTAGCGCCGGCTCCTGCCGGCCGTCAGCGCCGTCGTGCCGCAGCCCGTCCGGCCGGCCCACCGGCTGCCGGCTGAGGTGGTAGGCCGGTCGCCGGTTTGACCCTCGATTAACTGGTCACGTACCCTTAACCAGTTGTCGTCTGGCCGACACCGGCGACGGCGAGGATGCCTTGCGGCCCTCGCACCATGACCCGCGCACGCAGCCCCCGGGTGGCGCGCGCCCCGCAGTAGACGAACGAAGAACAGAGGAACACCAACGATGGCAGCCGATAACGCCACGTACGCAATCGTCAAGACCGGTGGCAAGCAGTACAAGGTTGCCGTCGGTGACGTGGTCAAGATCGAGAAGCTGGACTCCGAGCCGGGCTCGTCGGTTTCGCTGCCGGTGGCTCTCGTGGTCGAGGGTGCGAAGGTCACCACCAACGCCGAGGCGCTGGCCAAGGTCGCGGTCACCGGTGAGGTGCTCGAGCACACCAAGGGTCCGAAGATCCGCATCCACAAGTTCAAGAACAAGACCGGTTACCACAAGCGCCAGGGCCACCGTCAGCAGCTGACGGTCGTCAAGGTCACGGGCATCAAGTAAGTAAGGGGAGCGAACGAAATGGCACATAAGAAGGGCGCTTCCAGCTCTCGCAACGGTCGCGATTCAGCCGCGCAGCGCCTCGGCGTCAAGCGGTTCGGCGGCCAGGTCGTCAAGGCCGGCGAGATTCTGGTCCGTCAGCGCGGCACCCACTTCCACCCGGGCGTGAACGTCGGCCGTGGCGGCGACGACACCCTGTTCGCCACTGCAGCCGGTTCGGTGCTGTTCGGCACCAAGCGTGGCCGCAAGACGGTCAACATCGTCCCGGCAGAGGCTTAACCTTTCCTACGAGTGTGAAGCTGCCACGAGGTTTCGCCTCGTGGCAGTTTTTCGTTTGATGGAGAGGACGTCAGATGGCACCCCGGTTCGTTGATCGTGTGGTGATCCACGCGCGGGCCGGCAACGGCGGTAATGGCTGTGCGTCGGTACACCGGGAGAAGTTCAAGCCGCTCGGGGGCCCTGACGGCGGTAACGGCGGCAAGGGCGGCAGCATCGTCCTGGTCGTCGACCCGCAGGTACACACCCTGCTTGACTTCCATTTCCGCCCGCATGTCGACGCGCCCTCGGGCAAGCCGGGCGCAGGCAGCAACCGCGATGGTGCCGCAGGCAACGATCTCGAAGTGAAGGTGCCGGACGGCACCGTCGTCCTCGATGAACAGGGCCGGATGCTGGCCGACCTGGTTGGTGCCGGGACCCGTTTCGAGGCAGCGGCCGGCGGCCGCGGTGGCCTGGGCAACGCAGCGCTGGCGTCCCGGGCGCGCAAAGCCCCGGGCTTTGCGCTGCTGGGTGAGAAGGGCCAGGCTCGCGACCTCACCCTGGAACTGAAGACCGTTGCCGACGTCGGCCTCGTCGGATTCCCGTCGGCCGGCAAGTCCTCGCTGGTGTCGGCCATTTCGGCGGCCAAGCCGAAGATCGCCGATTATCCGTTCACCACGTTGGTGCCCAACCTGGGTGTGGTCTCGGCCGGCGACAACACGTTCACCGTGGCCGATGTCCCGGGTTTGATCCCCGGCGCGTCCGAGGGCCGCGGCCTGGGCCTGGACTTTCTGCGACACATAGAGCGCTGCGCGGTTCTGGTGCACGTGGTCGACTGCGCGACGCTAGAACCAGGCCGGGACCCGATCTCGGACATCGAAGCGCTGGAAGCTGAACTCGCCGCGTATACGCCCACCCTGCAAGGGGATTCGACACTGGGCGATCTGGCCGAACGGCCCCGCGCGGTGGTGCTCAACAAGATTGACGTGCCCGACGCTCGCGAGCTGGCCGACTTCGTCAAAGAGGAAGTGGCTACCAAATACGGGTGGCCGGTCTACGAAATCTCTACCGTCAGCCGAGACGGCTTGCGCCCCTTGACTTTCGCGCTGTGGGGCCTGGTGGAGGCATACCGTGCTGCGCAACCGGTGGTGGCGCCCCGGCGGCCCATCATCCGGCCCATCGCGATCGACGAGAGCGGCTTCACCGTCGAATCGGACGGCGATGGCGGCTTCATCGTGCGCGGCTCGCGGCCCGAACGGTGGATTGCCCAGACCGCGTTCGACAATGACGAGGCGGTCGGCTATCTGGGGGACCGGCTGGCCCGCCTCGGTGTCGAGGACGAGTTGCTCAAGATGGGCGCCCGGGCCGGGTGCGCGGTCACCATCGGCGATGTCACTTTTGACTGGGAGCCGCAGACGCCCGCCGGTGTTGACGTGCAGATGTCGGGCCGCGGCACCGACGTCCGGCTGGAGCAGACCGACCGGGTGGGTGCCGCCGAGCGTAAGGCTGCGCGCAAGGACCGCCGCCGCCCCGGCGCGGATGAGCACGGTCGTCCTGTCGGGGACGACGAGTGAGCAAGCCCTCGGCGCATCGGGAGACCATCCGGACCGCGCGCAGCGTGGTCGTCAAGATCGGCACCACCGCTCTGACCACGCCCAGCGGCGTGTTCGACGTCGGCCGGCTTGCCGAGCTCGCCGACGCCATCGAGAAGCGGATGAAGGCCGGTTCGGATGTGGTGATCGTGTCCTCGGGCGCCATCGCCGCGGGCATCGAGCCACTGGGTCTGACCAAGCGTCCCGCCGATCTGGCCACCAAACAGGCTGCGGCCAGCGTCGGCCAGGTGGCGTTGGTCAACGCCTGGAGTTCGGCCTTCGCCCGCTATGACCGCACTGTCGGGCAGGTGCTGCTGACCGCTCACGACATCGCGCAGCGGGTACAGCACAACAACGCCCAGCGCACCCTGGATAGGCTGCGGGCGCTGCATGCGGTGGCGATCGTCAACGAGAACGACACGGTGGCCACCAATGAGATTCGCTTCGGTGACAACGATCGACTGTCGGCTCTGGTCGCCCAGCTGGTCGGCGCCGACGCGCTGATTCTGCTCAGTGACATCGACGGGCTGTACGACTCAGATCCGCGAAAAGGCAACGCGCGCTTCATTTCAGAGGTCGCGGTGTCCGGGGATCTGGAGGGCGTGCAGGCCACCGGCGGCAGTCGGCTGGGGACCGGCGGCATGGCCTCCAAGCTGTCCTCGGCGCTGCTGGCGGCCGACGCAGGCGTGCCTGTGCTGCTGGCGGGCGCCAACGACGCCGCTGCCGCCTTGACCGACGCTTCGGTAGGCACGGTGTTCGCCGCCCGCCCCGAACGGATGTCGGCGCGCCGGTTCTGGGTGCGCTACGCGGCCGAGACCACCGGCGCGCTGGTGCTGGATGCCGGTGCGGTGCGGGCCGTGGTGCAGCAGCGCAAGTCGCTGTTGCCCGCTGGGATCATCGGTCTGTCGGGGCGTTTCCACGGTGGGGATGTTGTTGAGCTGCATGGCCCGGACGGGTCGACGGTGGCGCGGGGTGTCGTGGCATTCGATGACACCGAGCTCGTGGGCATGATCGGCCGCTCCACCAGCGAACTGCCGGCCGAGATGCGCCGTCCCGCAGTGCATGCCGACGACCTTGTTGCCGTCTAGCCTGTTCTAGTCGGCCGTCGTCGGTTTGAGATACATTGCACCCCAGACGATTTCGGTGAGTGCGTCGGCAAGCTCGCTGTCGTAGTCGGGCGGCTTGTTCGGCAGATTCTGCTGCAGGGTTCGTTCCACCATCCAGCTCAGCGCGTCCGCGGTGGGGGCGGCCGAGAGATCGGCGCGTATGAGCCCGGCGGCCTGGCCGGCTGTGATGGTGGTGACCAACTGCGCGGCCATGCCCGCCATCAGGTCACGGTAGACTTGGCCGACCTGCGGATCGTATGGCGACATCTCATTGAGCGCGACCAGCACCGGCTGATGAACGCGGTAGGCGGCGATGACGCCCGTCATCGCGTTGTGTACGTCCCGTGAAGTGGGGTGTTCCACAGACCACCAGCGCCGGGCGGCGGCGGCGAGGTCGTCGAACGCCTCCACGGCCAGTCGGCGCAGCAGGTGGCCCTTGTCTTCGAAGTAGACGTAGAAGCTGGCGCGGGAGATGCCGGCCTCGGTGGCCAGGCGGTCCACGCTCAGCTCGGTGAAACTGGCGCCGTCGCCCATCAGCCGACCGGTGGCGTCGAGCAGGCGCCGCTCCATCTGCTCGCGCCGCTCCTGGCGGTTGGCCTGCGGTTTTCGGGTGACCGAGGGCATACCAGCAGGGTAGCCGACTGTCGCACGTATTGACTAGACACTATGTCTAGACTTATTGTCAGCAGCATGACTGTGTCCTCGATCACACCTGTTGAGCGGGTTTATGACCCGGTTGATTTGTCCTCCCGGGCCTTCTGGGCAGGCAAGGCGGCTGACCGCGAGCGGTCGTTCGCACAGCTGCGTGAGCGGCGTCCGGTCAGTTGGCACCGGCCGGTCGACGACGCGTTAATGTCCGACCCGAACGACCGTGGGTTCTGGGCGGTGACGCGGCACGCCGACATCGTCGCGGTCAGCCGCAACAACGAGGTCTTTCTGTCCGGTCAGGGGGTGATGTTCGAGAGCGTGCCGCAGGAGCTGCTCGAGGCGTCGCAGTCCATCCTGGCGATGGATGCGCCGCGGCACACCATGATCCGCAAGGTCGTCCACGCGGCGTTCACGCCGCGACAGGTCCGCCGGATCGAAGACTCGATCAAGGTCAACGCCAAAGAGATCGTTGCGGAGTTGCGCGACGCCGGGAGCGGCGCCGATTTCGTCGAACACTGCGCCAAACAACTTCCACTGCGCACGCTTTCGGACATGGTCGGCATCCCCGACTCTCAGCGCCGGCAGGTCACCGATGCCGCCGACGCGCTGGTGTCTTGGGCTGACTCGGATTTTCTGGCCGGGCGCAACCCGCTGGAGGTGCTGTTCGCCAGCCAGATGTATCTGCATCAGGTAGCACTGGAGCTGGCCGAGCAGCGCCGTCGCAACCCCGGCGACGACCTGCTCAGCGCATTGGTCCAGGCCGAGGTCGACGGCGCCAAGCTCACCGACCAGGAAGTTGCGGCGTTCTTTGTGCTGCTGTCCGTCGCAGGTAATGACACCACCCGTCAGACGGCCACCCATGCGATGAAGGCCCTCAGCGACTTCGGCGATCAACGGGCTTGGCTGACAGCAGATTTCGATGCGCGAATCGGCCTCGCGGTCGAGGAATTCATCCGCTGGGCCAGCCCGGTGATGACGTTCCGCCGCACTGCCGCAGTCGATTTCGAGCTGGGTGACTGCCAGATCTCAGCAGGCGACAAGGTTGTGATGTTCTACGAGTCGGGCAATCGGGACGCCGAGGCTTTCGAGCGACCCGAGCGGTTCGACCTGAGTCGGAGTCCCAACCCGCATGTCGGATTCGGCGGCGGCGGGCGCCATTTCTGCCTTGGCGCGCATGTGGCGCGGGCTCAGTTGAGGGTCATCTTTGGTGAGCTGTTGACCATGCTGCCCGATATTCAGGCTGGCGATCTGTCGCTGGTGCCGGGCAACTTCATCCATGCGGTCCGCAGCATGCCGGTCACCTGGTAACGGTTCGCCGCTGGGAGATCAGTCGGCCGGCGTCAGTCCCTGCTCGACGCAGCGGGTCGCGCGCAGCACTAGTTCTTCGATTCTGCGGCTGGGCGGGGCACCGTGCAGGACCGAGGTGACCGCTCCGGCGCATCTGCCGTCAGGCCACCACACCGGAGCTGCCACACAGCAGATTCCCGGATACGCCTCCTCCTTCTCGACGACGACGGCCCGCTGGTCGCGGATACCGGCGCGCAGGCTCTCCCATTCGCGCGAGGACCAGCAGTCAGGTAGTTCCCCGTCGTTCGGACGTCGTGCGGCGTAGAGCACGCGCCCGGTGGCGGTGCGGGCAGTGGAAACGGGGCCGTCGGTAGCAAGCGTGCAGAGGTGGCCCTGGCGCGTGGTCGCGCAGATGACGGTCAGACAATCTTGATGAAGGATGCGTAGTGTTGCGCAGCCCCCCGATTGCACGGCCAGCGTGTGGACCGGCCCTTGGCCGGCCTGACGCAGTAGTGGATCGGGATGCCAACTGCGGCCTATGTGTCCCACCTTGGGACCTACGTAGTAGCGACGTGCCACGCGCTGGACTGCCCCGAGATGGACGAGCTGTTCGGCGAGGCGATAGGCAGAGCTCTTGGCCAGTCCACTGGTCCGAGCCAGATCGGTCAGACCTAATCCATGGTCGGCTGCGGCCAGCGACTCCAGCACTGCGAAAGCGCCATTGAGTACCGTTCGGCCAGCGGCCGGCATGCTTGCGGAGCTCAGGCTGTCCGCATTGTCCCGGCACGCAGTCTTCGGAAAGACGACGACGCCTTCATCGATTCCTGCCATGACTTGGGTCATGCCATAACGCTAAAAGCGCACGGTAAACCTGTCTTGCGTAGTGGACTACCCGAATTGCCGAGCCTCCGCTCACCGCAGGTGCGAAGTCATTCCGATGGTTTCGAGGGTGTCGCCGGCGTTTCCACCCGGACGACCAACGCCAATTCTGCGGCGTCGGTGTAAATCAACCGCAACGGCCAGAACACCGCGGCGGGTTGAACAAACACACCCTCGAAGCTGCTGTCGGCGACGGGGACGGAACGCGGCGGGTACAATTCAACGCAAAAGTCCAGGTCAGCGGCCTTTGCGCGGATGATCGCGCGGTCCAGGTCTGCGGCCTCGAACGGGCTGTCGTTGAGTCGGTCGATTGCTTCGCGACGGTCTTGGGTGCCGCGCCTCACATCAGCAATTTGGTTACGGACACTCACTCCATCTAAAACGTTTCATACCCAATATGGCCGGGAGCTGAACACCGTGCCTGATGACACCGAGCTGGCCGCCGAAGCTGGCAATAAGCTGTGAAAGGGCTAGTGGTGCAGCAGTTTTCACTGGGTCCTGAAGATTCCGTGACATCAGGCCGCACCGGAATCAACCCGCCGGTGCCGGTGATGTCCTCTCCTTCGTGTGAGTCACCGGTGCCGCGGGTGTCGGTCAACACACAATGTGCGTTGCATCACAGCTGATTTCGACACTCAGTGCTACGCCGCCGGCGAACTCAGTTCGCCCGCCAACAGCACGAGCAGTTCCGAACAACCGCCGTCGACCTTGATCGCGGCCAATTCGTCGCCGCGGGTTGGACCGCGGTTGATTATTCCGATTGCCTTGCCAGCCGCCGCCGCATGGCGGACGAAACGGTAACCGGAATACACGGTGAGCGATGATCCCGCGACCAACAGCGCCTCGGCCGCGTCGACAAGCGAATATGCTTGCTGTACACGGTCTTTGGGTACACTGTCGCCGAAATAAACGATGTCTGGTTTGAGAATGCCGCCGCATCGCGGGCAGTCTAGAAAGCGGAATGCTGTGGTGTCCTCGACCACCGCGTCGGCGTCCGGGGCCACGGCAATGCTACCTACCCGTGTCGCCCGTGCGGTGAATCCGGGGTTCAGCTGCTCCAGCTCCTCGGCCAGTGCCGACCGGGTCATGGTGTACCCGCAGTCCAGGCAGACCACCCGGTCGTAGGAGCCATGCAGATTCACGACGTCCCGACTGCCGGCCTTGGTGTGCAGCAGATCGACGTTCTGGGTAATCACCCCGGTGACCAACCCCATGCGCTCCAGTTCGGCTACCGCGCGGTGGCCGGCATTGGGCTGCCGTCCCGCCATGTGCCGCCACCCGACGTGGTTACGCGCCCAGTACCGCCGCCGGAATTCGGGGCCGGATCGGAACTGCTGGATGGTCATCGGATTGCTGGGTGGCGAGTCCGGGCCGCGGTAGTCGGGGATGCCGGAGTCTGTCGAGATACCGGCACCGGTCAGCACCGCCAGCCGTCGGCCGGCCAGCAGATTGACCAGTTCAGGTGCCTGCACGCTGTCGAGAGTAGGCCGCTTGGCCGAATAGCGGTGAGCGCGGTGCGACAATCGGGATGTGGACTTCTACTCCGCCTACCGGCATGGATTCGTCCGGGTGGCCGCGTGCACGCACCACACCACGTTGGCCGACCCCACTGCCAACGCCGATTCGGTGCTGGCGCTGGCTCGCGCCTGCCATGACGATTCGGTGGCACTGGCGGTATTTCCCGAGTTGACCTTGTCCGGGTATTCCATCGAGGACATCCTGCTGTCGGACACTCTGCTGGAATCGGTGACCGACGCGCTGGCCACGATCGTCGCCGCCTCCACAGACCTGTTGCCGGTGCTGGTGGTCGGCGCGCCGCTGCGGCATGGGCACCGGATCTATAACACCGCAGTGGTGATTCACCGTGGATTGGTGCTCGGCGTGGTGCCCAAGTCCTACCTTCCTACCTATCGCGAGTTCTACGAAAAGCGGCAACTTGCCGCCGCGGACGTGAGGAGCAATAGGGCCACCACCATCCGGGTCGGCGGCGTTGATGTGCCGTTCGGGGCCGATCTGTTGTTCGCCGCCACAGATCTGCCGAATTTTGTTCTGCACGTTGAGATTTGCGAGGACATGTGGGTTCCGGTGCCGCCGAGCGCCACCGCGGCCCTGGCCGGGGCCACGGTGTTGGCCAACTTGTCGGGCAGCCCGATCACCATCGGCCGGGCCGACGAGCGCAAGCTGCTGGCTCGATCGGCGTCTTCTCGGTGCCTCGCGGCCTACGTGTATGCCGCAGCAGGAGAAGGCGAGTCGACCACAGACCTGGCCTGGGACGGTCAGACCATGATCTACGAGAACGGCGAGCTGCTCGCCGAATCCGAGCGGTTCCCGCGCGGGGAGCGGCGGTCGGTTGCCGATGTGGACACCGAACTGCTTGCCGCCGAACGGCTTCGGATGGGCACCTTCGATGACAACCGGCGCAATTTCGCCGACCGGACCGCGTCGTTCCGGCGCATCGAGTTCGAGGTTGCACCGCCCACCGGCGACATCGGATTGCTTCGCGAGATCGAGCGCTTCCCGTTCGTCCCCGCGGATCCGCAACGGCTGCAACAGGATTGCTACGAGGCCTACAACATTCAGGTGTCCGGGCTGGAGCAGCGGCTGCGGGCGCTGAACTATCCGACCGTGGTGATCGGGGTATCCGGTGGGCTGGATTCCACCCACGCGCTGATCGTCGCGGCCCGGGCCATGGACCGCGAAGGCCGTCCGCGCAGCGACATCCTGGCGTTCACCATGCCCGGCTTCGCCACCGGTGAGCGCACCAAGGGCAACGCCACCGCGCTGGCCAAGGCGCTGGGAGTGACGTTCTCCGAGTTGGATATTCGCGGCACAGCTCGGTTGATGCTGGCCGAGATGGACCATCCCTTTTCCCGCGGGGAAGAGGTCTATGACGTCACGTTCGAGAACGTGCAGGCCGGGCTACGCACCGATTTCCTGTTCCGGTTGGCCAATCAGCGCGGCGGCATCGTGCTGGGCACCGGCGACCTGTCCGAGCTCGCCCTGGGCTGGTCCACGTATGGCGTGGGCGATCAGATGTCGCACTACAACGTCAACGGCGGGGTGCCCAAAACTCTGATCCAGCACCTGATCCGGTGGGTGATCTCCTCGGGACAATTCGGAGACGACGTCAACGATGTGCTGCAGTCGGTGCTGGATACCGAGATCACCCCGGAATTGGTGCCCGGTGCCGACGTCCAGAGCAGCCAGGCCAAGGTCGGGCCGTACGCCTTGCAGGACTTCTCCTTGTTCCAAGTGGTCCGCCACGGGTTCCGTCCGTCGAAGGTGGCGTTCCTGGCGTGGCATGCCTGGCGCGATGCGACGGCCGGTGACTGGCCGGCAGGGTTCCCGGAAAACGAACGTGTGGCGTACTCGTTGAGCGATATCCGTAAGTGGCTCAAGGTTTTCGTGCAACGGTTCTACTCCTTCAGCCAGTTCAAGCGGTCGGCGCTGCCGAACGGCCCGAAGGTGTCGTCTGGGGGAGCGTTGTCGCCGCGCGGGGACTGGCGGGCGCCATCGGACATGTCGGCCCGGATCTGGCTGGACGAGATCGATCGGCACGTTCCCGAGCACTGATTGGGCACACGCGAACCGAAATTTTCGGATAATCGCGTCAATTTAGGGCATCTTCTCAGGTACCTTCCAGTCAATTAATGGCCGACGCTGGTGAGGTATCGATGGCTGCAGCACGTTATATCGGTCGAGTTGGTGGATTGGCCGTCGCGCTCGGGGTGGGAACGGCGATTGTTTTCGGCAGCGGAGTGGCCACTGCCGAGCCGACGTCGTCGGGGTCGGGGTCAGGGTCGCCGGGTGGGTCGTACGATTCGCACAGCAGCGGCCAGCGGGCCAAAAGTCTGAAGGCTAAGGTCCAGAAGAATTGGGAGACCTCGACCGGCAGCGAAGCAAAAGCGCCGGCGGGCAAGGACTCTGGAGCAACGATTCGTGCGTCGATCAAACAACAGGTGACGCGTAATGCGACCAAGCCTGCGGTTCCCGCCGCGGTCGCGAAGTTGGTTAGCGTCGCCCGACCGGCCGCTGCGGTGACATCCGCTACGGCGCCGACGATTACCGCGCTGCCGGTTACCCAGGTCTTCACAGACCTGCTCAAGCCATTCGCAGGTTCGTCGCCCAACACGCCGGTCGAGCCGCCAGCTGCGTGGGCATTGCTGGCCGCGGCCCGTCGTGAATTCGGTGCTGGCACCACCAGACTGACTGCAGTCCAACCTGCAGCTGGTGTGACCCCGTCCGTCATCAGCAGCCCGGTGGTACAACTTAGCGACGGCATCATCAACGGCTCCATCGGGACGCCGTTCACCGGGGACCTGACCTACACCGTCGTCAGAGGCCCGACTGGCGGTGGCAAGGTGAACCTCGCTCAGACCGGCACGTTCACATACCTGCCGAACCGGGCCGATGTCGCCGCCGGCAACAGCGAGAAGTTCAGTGTGCTCGTGGCACAGCAGACCGCGTTCGACACAGCGCTGGAATCGATCCCGCTCATCGGTGGCTCTGTCCCGCAGATGCTGGTGAACCTGCGTCAGATTCCAACAATCAATGGGCTGTTGACGCCGATCATTGGCTCTTCGGTGGGGGTACTGGTGACCGTCGACCTGGCTCAGTTGGCGCCGACTGGCACCCCCGTGGCGTACACCGACATGGTCACGTCGTTCGACGGCACGCAGATCAGTGTCAACTTCTTCCCGGCATCCGGGTTGCAGCAGTTGCCGGACAAGCTCGCCCCGACCATCCTGTATGGCCCAGGTATGACCCAACCGGCCGTCGTCGACCCGTATGCGCAAGGGTTTGTCGGCGTTGGCACCATGCGATCCGCCGGCTATAACGTCGTCACCTGGGACCCCCGCGGCGAATATTTCTCGGGCGGCGTGCTTCAGCTGGATAACCCGGCATATGAGGGCAAGGACGTTTCAGCGATCATCAGCTGGACGGCCGGTCAACCAGCGTGCAACTGGATGACGCTCAGAAGGTTGATCCCCGTATGGGCATGATCGGCGTGTCCTATGGCGGTGGCATTCAATGGGTTTCGGCCGCAGCGGACAAGCGCATCGACGCGATCGTGCCGGGGCTGGCCTGGAACTCATTGACCGAGGGGCTGTACCCGGGTGGCGCGTTCAAGACAGCTTGGGCCTCGCTGCTGATGCTGGGTTTGGTTCGGACGGGCGCGCGGATCAATCCCGAAATCTATGGCGGGATTCTTTCCGGCGATGGGTCTGCTGCACGAATAGGTGACACCTGATCTGCCTAGTTTTCAGAGCTGGGCTGAAAGGATGTCATCGTGTCCAAGCCGTATCCCAAGGAGTT